>CAVUID010000015.1:0-697087 GCA_963741495.1 uncultured Gammaproteobacteria bacterium | reverse complement strand
TTGGTGGTGGTGAACAACATTACCACCGCGCCCGAGTTTGCACGCTGGCGCGAAACGGCGAAACAGCGGACTTCGGTTCGTGTGTCGCCCTGCCTCTTCGGCACGCAGGGTGTCTTCGGCATGATCAGCATTTACGCCACCGAGACGGACGCTTTTGACAGCGGCGAAATCAAGCTGCTGAAGGAAGCAGCGGACGACCTGGCGTACGGCATCAGCCGCCTGCGCGACCAGGAGCGCAGCGCGGAAGCGGACGAGATCGAAGGATCTCTACAACAAGGCGCCGTGCAGCTACCACTCGCTGGATGCAGATGGCTACTATATCCGCGTCGACGACGCCGAGCTGGCCTGGCTGGGTTATGAGCGTATGACGAAGTAGTGGGCGAACGGGGTTTTCCGATATGTTGAGCCCCCGCCGGCCTGGAAACATTTCAGGAGCGCTTTGAGACCATGAAGGTACAAGGCCTGGCGCGCGATATTAAATTAGAGATGAAGCGCCGAGACGGCACGATTCTGCCCGTGCTGATCAATGCCACGGCGATCCGCGATAAGGATGGTCACTTTCTGTCAAGCCGCTCGACCATGAATGACATCACTGACCGTAAGCGCGCGGAAGAGGCGCTGCGCATGGCCCAAGGAATCCGCCGAACAGGCGACCCGGATCAAGAGCGAATTTCTCGCCAACATGTCGCACGAACTGCGCACCCCGCTCAACGCCATCATCGGTTTTTCCGAAGTGCTCAAGGACGGGCTGATGGGCGAGATGACCGCCGAGCAGCAGGAATACATCGCCGAGATCTTCACCAGCGGACAGCACCTGCTGTCGCTGATCAACGACATTCTCGACCTGTCCAAGATCGAGGCCGGCAAGATGGCGCTCGACCTGGAGCCGATGGAGATCGGTAGTGCTCTTTCCAATAGCCTTTCCATCGTCAGGGAAAAGGCGG
This sequence comes from uncultured Gammaproteobacteria bacterium, assembly GCA_963741495.1. GTDB lineage: Bacteria > Pseudomonadota > Gammaproteobacteria > Burkholderiales > Sulfuricellaceae > Sulfurimicrobium. The sequence goes on along the minus strand of CAVUID010000015.1, from coordinate 696,143 downwards.
CTGCCCACCGTATTGAACTGCAACTCGATGTGCCAGATGCACTGGGTTCGGCGCTGGTGGACGCGCGCAAGACCAAGCAGATTGTCTATAACCTGCTGTCGAACGGCGTGAAATTCACGCCCGAGGGTGGCCGGATTACGCTGCGGGCCCGCAAGGCCAGTCGTTCGGATATCGAAAACTGGAATGCAGAAGGCCAGACCAGCCTGAGAATGCCGCTGCCGCCAAGCGATTTCACGGAATTTCTGGAAATTGCGGTGGAGGATTCGGGTATCGGTATTGCGGCGGAAGATGCGCCGCGATTGTTCCATGCTTTTTCGCAGCTCGACTCCTCGCTGTCGCGGGAATCGGAAGGCACCGGGCTGGGCCTGGTGCTGGTGCTCAAGCTAACCCAGTTGCACGGCGGCACCCTGGCCTTGTCCAGCAAGCCGGGGCAGGGTAGCCATTTCGTCATCTGGCTGCCGTGGCGCGAAAGCAGCGCAGCGATCAGTGGCGCGAAAGCGGGCCAGGTACAAGCCAGCCATGCCCACCCTGTCGCCCTGGTGATCGAGGACAATGACCGTGCCGCCGAGCTGATCCGCCTGCAACTGGAACCGGAAGGTTTCGAGATCGTTCGTGCTGTTCGGGGGAGCGAAGTGTTCGAACGGCTGGCGGAACGCCTGCCGACGGTCATTATTCTCGATATCCTGCTGCCGGACATGGACGGTTGGGATCTGCTGGCACAGGTCAAACAATCCGGATCCCCAGCGGCACAGATTCCCGTTGTTATCGTGTCCATCGTTGCCGATTCGCAAAAAGGTTTCTCGCTTGGCGCCAGCGCCGTGCTGCAGAAGCCGGTCAGCCGCGATGATCTGCTTGGCGCCTTGACTGGTTTGGGAGCAAGAGGGATGAATCACTTCCTCAGGGTGCTGGTGGTTGATGACGACCCGAAGGCGGTGGAATTGCTGTCAGCCTACCTGGCCGAGCCGGGCTACACGGTATTGCGCGCTCATGGCGGCAGTGAAGGTATCGCCATGGCCCAGCGCGAGCGCCCGGACTTGTTGGTGCTGGACTTGATGATGCCCGAGGTCAACGGTTTCGACGTGGTCGAGGTGCTCAAGAGCGACCCGGGCACCGCTTCCATCCCCATCGTGATGGTGACTGCCAAGACGCTGACCGAGGAAGATCGAGCCCTGCTCAATGCGAATGTTGCCACCATTCTGGAGAAGGGCAGCTTTAATCACGGCCGTTTTGCCAGCGAAGTGCGGCGCGCCCTGATGGGGGGATGGAGTGCGTCGTCATGACTCATCTGGTGCTGGTGGTCGAGGATACCGCCGTCAACATGAAACTGATCAGCATGCTGCTGGACAAGGCCGGCTACCGCGTCCTGCAGACGGGCAATGCAAGTGACGGCATCGCGCTGGCGCGCGAACACCGACCGGACCTGATCCTGATGGATATCCAGTTGCCCGGCATGGATGGCCTGACCGCCACCCGCCTGCTGAAGGAGGATGAAACGACCTGTCATATCAAGGTCATCGCCCTGACCGCATTCGCCATGAAAGGCGACGAGGAAAGGATGATCGCTGCCGGCTGTGACGGTTATATCGCCAAGCCGATCCAGTACAGGCATTTTCTTGCCGAAATAGAGAAATATTTGTCAGATATGGCAACAGAAAGGAAATCTGGCCATGAGCAACAATAAGAAAATTCTTGTCACGGATGACGATCCGCGCAACCGCAGGCTGCTTGAAACGCTGCTGCAGGCTGGTGGCTATGAAGTGAACAGCGCCGACTCGGGGCAGGCTGCGCTGGAGTCGATTGCCGTCGATCCACCCGACCTGATCCTGCTTGATCTGATGATGCCAGGCATGGATGGTTTCGAGGTGGTAAGGCGGCTCAAGGCCGGTCATGCCACGTGCGGCATCCCGATCGTTATGGTAACGGCGCTCGATGATGACGCTTCACGCGCGCGACTGGCCGCCGCTGGCGTGTCGGAGGTGATCACCAAGCCGATTGACCGCTGGGCCATGCAGGCCTGCATCGACAGGCTGCTGGGGGATGCGCATGATAAAACTTGAGTCCGTAAATGATACCGGCATGGCGCAGCTCGAGCTGGCGCGCATGAACCGGCTCTATTCCATGCTGAGCCAGATTAACCGTACCATCATCCGGATCGAGGAGGCACAGGCGATCTACGAGGCGGCCTGTCGCATTGCCGTGGAATGTGGCGGTTTTGATCTTTCCTGGGTGGCGCTGATCGAGCCCGGCAGCGGACGGACAGTGCCGATGGCGGCCGCCGGGGCATCATCCATTGCCGAGCTCAGGGACTTTGCCGGTGAACTGTCCGGCTTCATGCCGATGGACTTTGTCCGGAGCGACGAACAGCCTCTGGTTTTCAATGAAATATCCAATGACCCCCGCATGGCCTCCTGTCGTGGCGTGGCTGAACGCTGGGGCATCCATTCCGGTGGTGTTTTCCCGCTTAAGCTTGAGGGCGCCATTGTCGGAACCTTCTGCGTGATGTCGATCCTGCCCGGATTTTTCCGTGAAGCCGAGATCAGTTTGCTGGTGGAAGTGGCGGACGATCTGTCCTTCGCGCTCGATGTCATTCGCCGAGAGGAGAAGCGCGTTACCACGGAAACCCGGATGCGTTACCTGGCTTTCTATGATTCTCAGACTGGCATGCCTGGCCGGACATTGTTCGAGGAACGCCTGGCCGAGATTTGCCAGGACGCCGAAGGCAGGACGGTGGCCGTACTGGTCGTTAACCTGCGGCGCTATCACGGCATTCTGCAGTTGCTCGGCAATGGCGCGGGCCAGAAAATCATTCGCACCATGGCCACCCGGTTGGAATCAGTGCTTTCTGACTTGCCGGTTGCCCGAGTCACGGAATCGAAGTTTGCGGTCGCATTGCAGGATCCGGACGGGCTTGATGTGGTGGAAGAACTCGCCTGGAAAATGGCTCATGTCCTGGCCGAAGGGGCGCTCGCGGATGGCCAGGAGGTGTTTCTTGACCCTTTCGTCGGTATTTCCGTGTTTCCCCGCGATGGCAAAGCGCCGGACTTGCTCCGGTTCGCCATGCAGGCCGCTGCCGCCGTTGATCATGATGCCGGTAGTCTGTGCCGGTTTTTTCAGGCTGACATGAACGGCAGCTCGCGCCTCCGCCTCAGTCTTGATGCCGCCTTGCACCGTGCGCTGGAAAATGGCGAATTCAAGCTGCATTACCAGCCCCAGGTGGATCTAGCCAGTGGACGGGTCATTGGCGCCGAGGCACTGCTGCGCTGGCAGCATCCGGAACAAGGGCTGGTGTCGCCACTGGATTTTATTCCGTTGCTCGAGGAAAACGGGCTGATTGTCGAGGTCGGCGAATGGGTGCTGCTCGAGCGTGCCGGCGCTGCCGACAGTGGCAAGCCGAGGGTTTGCCGCCCATCCGGATTGCGGTCAATCTTTCTGCGCGGCAGTTTCGCCATGGGGACATCGAAGCCGTGGTGCGGCGGGTGCTCGATTCAACCGGACTCGATCCAAAATTGCTGGAGCTGGAGGTCACCGAGGGTATCGTGCTGCACGATACCAATGCATCATTCACACCCTGCGCGAACTCAATGCGCTGGGCGTGACCCACGCCGCTGGATGACTTCGGGACGGGTTATTCGTCCCTCAGCTACCTGCAGCGCCTGCCCGTTGCGCGCATCAAGGTTGATCGCTCCTTTGTCACCCATATTACGTCCAGCCAAGGCGACGCGGCGATCGTCCGCGCAGTGGTAGGCATGGCCCACAGCCTGGGACTGTCAGTCATCGCCGAGGGCGTCGAGACGGAGGGGCAACTGGGCTTTCTGCGCGGTGTTGGCTGCGAGGAAATCCAGGGCTATTACTTCAGTCGCCCTCTACCTGAAAATGAATTTGCCGCATTGCTGCGCGACGGGCGATGTATTCCGCCGAGACAGACCAATCAGCCCGAGCGGGTCCTGTTGCTGCTCGATGATGAACCCAATATTCTGGCTGCATTGACCCGGTTGCTGCGCCGCCAGGGTTACCGCATCCTGAGCACAACCAGCCCGCGTGAGGCCTTTGACCTGATCGCTACCCATCATCCCGGCGTGGTGCTGTGCGACCAGCGCATGCCGGAAATGACCGGTACGGAATTTTTGCGCCGGGTCAGGGAGATTTATCCGGATACCATGCGCATCGTGCTGTCCGGCTATGCCGAACTCAATTCGGTCATTGACGCGGTCAACAAGGGTGCGGTGTACAAGTTCCTCACCAAACCGTGGGATGATCACGAGCTTAGCGAAAATATCAGGGATGCTTTCCGTATTTACGAACTGGGCTATGAAAATCGCGAACTGGCGCGCCAGTTGCAGGTCTGTCAGGTTGCAGTGGGGAGTGCCTTGTAGTCCAGGTTTCCGCAGCAACTTTTTCCGGTATGTTCCAGGGGTGTACATACGAGAAATCCCGAGATGACATTCCCCCTTCCCGTTGACATTAGTGCCCTGCTGGAAAACTGGTTGTCCCAGCCCCGCTCGCCCGACTTCTGGTGGCAGCTCGGCGTGCTGGCGCTAGCCGCGGGCGGTGCCCTGCTGGTGCACCGCACCCTGAGCCAGAGTCTGGGTCAACGCCCGGAAGGCCAGGAGGAAAATGCCATCCGGCGGCTGACCCTGAGCAGCATCCAGCGCCTGCTGTTTCCGATCAGCATGCTTTTTGGCGTGCTGGCAGGACGGGCGCTGCTCGAAAGCATGGATTACCCGGTCAAGCTGCTCAACCTGGCCGTGCCCCTGCTCGCTTCCCTCGGCGACCATTCGCATATCGGTTTATCTGCTACGCAAGACCTTCCGTCACGGCCCGGCGGTGAAAGCCTGGGAAGGGCTGATCTCCTCCTCGGCCTGGCTTGTCGTCGCGCTGCACCTGCTGGGCTGGCTGCGCCCGGTGCTCGATGCCATGGATGCGCTTGCCCTGCAGATCGGCACCATGCGTGTTTCCCTGCTGGGGTCGGTCAAGCTGGTGCTGGCCGTTGCGCTGACCTGGGTGCTGGCGCTGTGGCTGGCCCGCCTGATCGAGAACCGCCTGAACCGGGCGGAATATGTGAACGCGGGCATGCAGGTGGCGCTGGTCAAGCTGAGCAAGTTCGGCCTGCTGACACTGGCCTCCCTGCTGGCGCTGGAAGCGGCGGGCATCGACCTGACCGCGCTGGCGGTGTTCGGCGGCGCGCTGGGCGTGGGCCTGGGCTTCGGCCTGCAGCGCATCGCCAGCAACTTCATCAGTGGCTTCATCGTTCTCTTCGACCGATCCATCCGGCCCGGCGATGTTATCACCATCGGCGAAAAATTCGGCTGGGTGCAGGAACTGCGCGCCCGCTCATCGTGGTGCGCGATCGGGACGGGGTAGAGCGGCTGATCCCCGACGGAGACCCTGATCACCAACGAGGTGATCAACTGGAGCTACACCGACCGCAATGTGCGCCTCAAAGTGCCCGTATCCATCAGCTATAACGATGACCCGGAACAGGCCATGGCCTTGCTGGAAGAAGCGGGGCGGGATACCCCGCGGGTGATGATGGATCCCGCCCCCGCAGCCAGGTTGCTGGCCTTCGGCGATAACGGAATCGAGCTGGAATTACGCGTCTGGATCAATGATCCGCAGCAGGGGCTGGTGGGCGTGCGTTCCGAAGTGAACCTGCGTATCTGGCGTCTGTTCAAGGCGGCAGGTATCGTCATTCCCTTCCCTCAACGTGACTTGCACCTGATCGGCCCGGTGCCGAAGGTGTTGCAGGAAGGCGAAGCCTCAGCCCAGCTTGTTGTCGGCGAGGTGGTAGTGCGGGTCTTCGCGCACGTTGATTTCCACCATGTCCTTGGCCTTGGTCAGCAGTTCCAGGCAGTCTGGGCTCAGATGGCGCAGGTGCAGGCGCTTGCCGGCCTTGCGGTAACGCTCGGCGAGGCTGTCGATGGCTTCGACTGCGGAATGGTCCATCACGTGCGCGCGGCGGAAATCGATCACCACTTCGTCCGGATCGTCCTTGCCGGCGTGAAACAGGTCTGAGAAAGTCTGCGTCGAGGCGAAGAACAGCGTGCCTTCGCAGGTCGTAGACCTTCCAGCCGTGTTCGTCGAGTAGTGCTCACCGTGATGTGCTTGGCATGCTGCCAGGCAAACACCAGCGCCGAGATGATCACGCCGGTGATGACCGCGATGGCCAGATCGGTGAACACCGTGATCACAGTGACCGCAACCACGACCAGCGCGTCGCTGCGCGGCACTTTGCGCAGCGCATTGAAGCTGCCCCATGCGAAGGTCTTTTGCGACACCACGAACATCAGGCCGATCAGCGCGGCCAGCGGGATCATCTCGATCCACTCGAAGCGAACAGGATGAAGGACAGCAGGAACAGTGCGGCGGCAATGCCGGACAGTCGCTGCGTCGCGCCGTTGTTCACGTTGATCATGCTCTGGCCGATCATCGCGCAGCCGCCCATGCCGCCGAAGAAACCGGTGACCACGTTGGCCGCACCCTGCGCCACGCATTCGCGATTGGGCATGCCGCGGGTGTCGGTCATTTCGTCGATCAGGTTCAGCGTCAGCAGCGATTCGATCAGGCCGATGGCGGCAAGGATCAGGCTGTAGGGAAAGATGATCTGCAGCGTCTCCCAGGTGAGCGGCACCTGCGGGAAGTGGAATACTGGCAGCCCGCCTTCGATGGAAGCCATGTCGCCGACAGTCTTGGTGTCGATGCCGAAATAGATCACCAGCGCAGAAACCGTCACGATGCCGGCCAGTGCAGAGGGAATAACTTTGGTCAGGCGCGGCAGCAGATAGATGATGGCCATGGTCAGCGCGATCAGGCCGAGCATGGTGTAGAGCTTCATGCCTGTCATCCAGACCGCTACGCCATCCGGCCCCGGCATCTTGAAATGGCCCAGTCTGCGCCAGAAAGATCACGATGGCCAGTCCGTTGACGAAGCCCAGCATGACCGGGAACGGCACCATGCGAATGAACTTGCCCAGCTTCAGCAGGCCGAAAGCGATCTGCAGCAGCCCCATCAGCACCACGGTGGCGAACAGATATTCCACGCCATGCTGCACCACCAGCGCCACCATCACCACCGCCAATGCACCGGTGGCGCCGGAGATCATGCCGGGCCGGCCGCCGAATGCAGCGGTGATCAGGCCCACGATGAAGGCGGCATAGAGGCCGATGAGCGGATGGACCTGCGCCACGAAGGCGAAGGCGATGGCCTCGGGTACCAGCGCCAGGGCGACGGTCAGGCCGCTGAGGGTGCAGAGTTTGACGCGGGAAAAGGTGAAATCGGGGCAGCTGTTCGGGGTCATGCGATATCCAATGGAAACATTCACTCGCAACTGGCGAGTGGGGGGTTAAAAGCGGTGTTGCGGGGTTCGCGCCGGAACGTCTTGGCAGGGGCAGGGATGAGTTACATCGGGAACCAGCTGCTTGCTTTGCTTGTTGATTTTTAGCGGATTTTACCACGTCAGGCATTTCATATGAGTTGACGATCCTGGCGGATGGCGTGCCAGTTTGTTGACAATATTCGCGCAACGAATATAGTGGCACGCCATGAACGAACAATCCTATTTCGAATCTCTTTCCGACGAAACCCGTCGCCGCATTCTGGTGCTGATCCTGAAACACGAGGAATTGTGCGTATGCGAACTGTTCCAGGCGCTGGATGTACCCCAGCCAAAAGTGTCGCGCCATCTGGCGGTGCTGCGTGAAGCCGAGGTGCTGGCGCAGCGGCGTGAAGGAACCTGGGTGTTCTACCGCCTTGATCCCCACATTCCCGCATGGGCGTATCGCATGCTGGGTCTGCTGGTGGAAGGCGTGGAAAATGGCATCTGTTATTGCGAAGATGCCGAGCGTCTGGCAAAAGCGACAAACCGCCCGGTGCGCTGCGCGGCCTGATTTTTACTTTATATATCTGACTTGGGGAATATACGTGATAGCGAATAAATATTATAACAATGTAATGATCCGCTTCTGGTTGGTAGCCTTGTTGTCGCTATGGGCCTTTGCCGCAAGTGCAGGCGACAAACCGGACTTCATGGTCGATGCCGACTGGCTCGCCAAAAACCTGAAAGACCCCAAGCTGGTGGTGCTGGAAATTCGCTACCATCCGCACCGCTATTTCACCGTGGGCCACATTCCCGGCGCGGTGCAAGTACAGCGCTTCAAGGATCTCGGCGACAACCATGCCATACCCTCCATGCGCTTTCCTTCCCGTGAAGCCTTCGAGCACACCTTGCGCACCTGGGGCGTGAACAACGACTCGACCATCGTGCTGTACGACGATTCCGTCACCGCGATGACCTCGCGCGTTTATTTCCTGCTCGATCTCTACGGCTACGACATGAAGCGGGTAAAAATCCTCAACGGCGGCACCGTGGAGTGGAGTGCCTTCAACGACATGGTGAAGGAAGAATCCAAGCGCAAGCCGGGTAGCGTCAAGCTCAAGCCCGCCAAGCCCGGCGTGGTGGTGGAATGGACGGACGTTTACAGCAATGTGGTGGCGCGCCGCGATCCCGCCTTTGTCCTGCTCGATGCCCGTCCTGCCGATATGTACACCGGCAAGGTGGTCCAGCATTCCGTTCGTGGCGGCCATATTCCCGGCGCCATCAATGTCGTCAGCCTGGACGGCGCGGATGGCCAGAGCCAGACCTGGAAATCGCTGGATGACATCGCGGCGCTCTACAAATCCATTCCCAAGGACAAAACCGTCTACGCCTATTGCCACGACGGCTTCCGTTCCAGCCTGGCCTGGCTGCAGCTCAAGACTTTGGGTTACAAGGATGTGCGCATCTACAACGGTGGCTGGGGCGACTGGGGCAACAATCTGACGCTACCGGTGTCTGAAGGTGAACAGCCTTACGATGAAGCGTTCGCGCTGTAACAAGGCGAAGCGCGGGTTGTCATGCAAAGGCAACAAGGACTTGGCAGCATGATGATCCGGTTATTTTAGGGTGGCAGTCATGAGCAAAAAAACATTCAACGTGCTGTTCCTTTGCACCGGCAATTCGGCGCGCTCGATTCTGGGCGAGGCCTTGCTTAACCATCTCGGCAAGGGGCAGTTCCATGCCTGGAGCGCGGGCAGCCATCCGGCGGGGGCGGTCAATCCGTTCGCCATCGAGTTGCTGCAGAAGAGCAAATTGCCGGTCGAGAATCTGCGCAGCAAATCCTGGGACGAATTCTCCACACCCGGCGCGCCGCAATTCGATTTCGTCTTTACCGTGTGCGATAACGCCGCCGGCGAAGTCTGCCCCGTCTGGCCCGGCCAGCCCATGACCGCCCACTGGGGCATCGACGATCCTGCTGCAGCAACGGGCAGCGACGCGGACAAGCGCAAGGCTTTTGTCACGGCTTTCACCCAGCTCAGCCGCCGCATCTCGCTGTTCATCAGCCTGCCGGTGGAAAAGCTCGACAAACTGTCCCTCAAGCGCCAGCTTGACGACATCGGCCGCCTGCGCGAGAAGGGAGAGTAAATCGTGAGCGCGCAATGCGAAGTCACGGCCAAAATGGCTGCCGGTGCGGAAATGGGTTTTTTCGAGCGCTGGCTGACGGTATGGGTGTTTCTCTGCATCGCGGTGGGCATCGTTCTCGGCCAGCTTTTCCCTGCGCCGTTCCATTTTCTTGGCAGCCTGGAAGTCGCTCAGGTCAACCTGCCGGTGGGCCTGCTGATCTGGGTGATGATCATCCCCATGCTGCTGAAGATCGACTTCAGCGCGCTGCATCAGGTGCGTGCCCACTGCGCGGGGCATCGGCGTGACGCTGTTCGTCAACTGGGCGGTCAAGCCGTTTTCCATGGCGCTGCTGGGCTGGATTTTCATTCGCCACCTGTTCGCGCCCTACCTGCCGGCGGAACAGCTCGACAGCTACGTGGCCGGCCTGATCCTGCTGGCTGCTGCGCCCTGCACCGCGATGGTGTTCGTGTGGAGCCATCTGACCAAGGGCGATCCCTTGTTCACCCTGTCGCAGGTGGCCCTCAACGATGTCATCATGATTTTCGCCTTTGCGCCGCTGGTGGCATTGCTGCTGGGTTTGTCCGCGATTACCGTGCCGTGGGACACGCTGTTCCTGTCGGTGCTGATGTACATCGTCATCCCGGTGGTGATCGCCCAGTGGTGGCGGCATAGCCTGATGCGCAAGGGGCAGGCTATTTTCGATCGCACCCTGAAAACGCTGCATCCCTTCGGCCTGTCGGCCCTGCTTGCCACACTGGTGCTGCTGTTCGCCTTTCAGGGCGAGGCCATCATCAAACAGCCGCTGGTCATCGCGATGCTGGCGGTGCCGATCCTGATTCAGGTGTTTTTCAATTCGGGCCTGGCCTACCTGCTCAACCGTCAGCTTGGCGTGGCCCACAGCGTGGCCGGTCCGTCGGCGCTGATCGGCGCCAGCAATTTCTTCGAGCTGGCGGTGGCCGCTGCGATTAGTCTGTTCGGCTTCGAATCGGGTGCGGCACTGGCGACAGTGGTGGGCGTGCTGATCGAGGTGCCGGTGATGCTGCTGGTGGTGCGTATTGTGAACAGCAGTAAGCGCTGGTACGAAAGCGGGGTGCAAGCATGATTTCTGAGTCGGTTCTGACCTGCCCTAACTGCGGCCATGTGGAAACGGAGACCATGCCCACCGATGCCTGCCAGTGGTTCTATGAATGCAAGGGCTGCGGCGCGTTGCTGAAGCCCAAGGCAGGCGACTGCTGCGTGTTCTGCTCCTATGGCAGCGTGCCCTGTCCGCCTGTGCAGCAAGAGGGCAGAGGTTGTTGCGGAGGCAAGCATGTTTGACGCCCTCGCCACCTGGCTGATCTACGACCTCGCTGGCCTGAAAGGAACGCCTTTCGGCGATGCCGCGCATTTCTTCGTGATGGATGTGACCAAGATTCTGGTGCTGCTGACGCTGGTGATCTACCTCATGGGCCTGCTGCGCGCGCTGCTCAAGCCGGAGAAAGTGCGCGAATTCATCCGCAACCGCGGCAACCTGCAAAGCCGCTTCATGGCGGTGGGGCTGGGCGCGGTTACGCCGTTCTGTTCCTGCTCGTCGATTCCGTTGTTCATCGGCTTTGTCGAGGCGGGGATTCCGCTCGGCGTGACGCTGTCCTTCCTGATCGCCAGCCCGATGATCAACGAGGTGGCGGTGGTGGTGCTGGCGTCCGTGATTGGCTGGAAGTTCACTGTTCTGTATGTGCTGACTGGATTGACCGTTGCCCTGATCGGCGGCTTCGTACTGGAACGCTTCAAGCCGGAACGCTGGGTCGAGGACTACGTGTGGAAAATCCACATGGGGCAGGCGGCAGCGGTGAAAGAGGATAATTCCCTGCGTGCTCGCCATGAATATGCGCTGGGGCAGGTTCGGGACATCGTTGGGCGCATCTGGAAATTCATTCTTGTCGGCGTGGGCGTGGGTTCCTTCCTGCACGGCTACGTGCCGGCCGAACTGGTGGCAACAGTGGCCGGGGATGGCGGCCTGCTGTCGGTGATCGGCGCGGTGCTGATCGGCGTGCCGCTGTATTCCGATGCGGTCGGCATCATTCCCATCGCCGAGGTGCTGCTGCACAAGGGTGTACCAATCGGCACGGTGCTGGCCTTCATGATGGCGGTCGCCGCGCTGTCGCTGCCGGAAATGATCATCCTGAAGAAAGTAGTCAAAGTGCCGTTGCTGGCGCTGTTTGCCGCTTATCTGAGTATTGCTTTCGTCATCGTCGGCATGTTGTTCAATCAATTGAGAGGTGTTTTATGAGTACGGACTTGCATCCTTCCATCGTGGCGCTGGTGTCCCTGGCGGCCAATATCGCGGCCAACCACCCAAAACAGGGCCTGTGCCAGATGGACAAGCTGAAGCAGTACGGCGTGGCGCAGAGCAGATCGCGCGGTGGTCGAGATCGCGCGCCACATCCGCGACGAGGCGGCGCAATCGCTGGATGCCAGCTTCGACGAGGCCTGCCGCAAGGAAGTTGCCAATGCCAGCCTGTCGGCCATCGGCATCGCGCAGGGTGCCTGCTGCACGCCGACCCCGGGTGGGAAGTCATGCTGCTGAAACCGGCTAGCAAACTGGAAATCGAATGGCGCCACCTGGTGCAGGCGGGCAACACCTGTGAGCGCTGCGATAGCACCGGCGAAACGCTGCGCCGGGTATTGCAGGACTTGTCCGCCGAGCTGGGCCGGAAGGGCGTGGCGGTGACATTCCGCGAAACACCGCTGGGTCCGGAAGCGCTGGCGCAATCCAATCTCATTCTGTTCAACGGCAGGTCCGTGGAGGACTGCCTGGGCGCACAGGTAACAGAAACCCACTGCCAGTCGTGTTGCGAGCTGGTGGGAGAAGAAGTAAGCTGCCGCGCCGTGGAAATAAACGGCACGGTTTATGAGGCTATACCGGAAGCCCTGATCCGGGATGCCGCTTATGCGGCACTGCAAATGGAAAATAACATGATGAAACAATTCAAGGTGCTGGGCTCAGGCTGCGCCAACTGCGACACGACCATGAAACTGATCGAGGAAACGGCCAAAGCCAAGGGCGTTGCAATTCAGATGGAGAAGGTTGAAGACATGGCCGCGATCCTGGGATTCGGCGTGATGTCCACCCCCGGCGTGGTGCTCGATGGCATCGTGGTGCATAGCGGCGGCGTGCCGACCAAAGGCCTGGTCGAAAGCTGGCTGAGCACGGCCGAGCCTTGCTGCGGCTGCTGCGGCAAGGAATAGTTAGGGCGTGTTAACTCCAATTTCACGCCTGTGTTGCAAGGAGAAGGCGATGGATGGCAGGCGCGGTGTGCAGCGAATGGTTGTTCCATTCGCAAGCGCTGCAACGACGCAGGCATGGCCTTCTCCTTGCAACCCTTCGGGACGGGGGCGATTTGGGCGCCTCCCTTTGTCACAAGCCGCTTGTTGTGGGCGGCACAACGGCGCGTCTTGCTTCGCGGGCGGCACCCCAAATCGCCCCCGTCGCAGTCGCGAAATTGGAGTTAATACACCCTAATGGCCAAGACCGTATTGATTTTGTGCACCGGCAATTCCTGCCGCAGCCAGATGGCCGAAGTTCTGATCAACCACGATCTTGGCCCTGACGTGCGCGCACTGTCCGCCGGTACGCGTCCCCAGCCAAAAGTCGCTGACGGCGCCATCGAGGCGCTGAAACTGGGCGGCATGAATACCGACGGGCTTTACCCCAAGGATGTGGATGCAGTGATGAACGAATCCATTGATCTGGTGGTGACGGTGTGCGACAACGCCAAGGAAAGCTGCCCGATTTTCCCCCGGCCGATTCCTGCCATCCACATGCCTTTTCACGACCCCCACGGCGAGCCGCTGGACAGCTTCGTCAGGGTGCGGGACGAGATACGCGCCCGGTTGATTCCGGCGGTTGTGCAGCGGTTTAAGTAGTCTTTTTTCATTAGCATGCGCCACCTCCTTTAGTCCCCGAAATTCCATCTGCGTGTAGGTCGGGCTTCAGCCCGACATGTCGGTTTAAAACCTGACCTGCAATTTGTTAATTTTCCGATATCTAAATGGCGAATGAATTATCCGGGTTAATGGGAGGGCTGTAACAAGGTGAACGGATTCACTGAGGAATATTGCGGGCTTTAATGACCGTGTTGAGCTGCGTGGCGCTTGCAGTTATCACGGGTATTGCGCGAGAATGATTTTTATCAGCATCAGCGACACATGGTGAAATCATTCTTTGTCCAAGATGACCTCAAGAAACAGGATTCCCACAATTCTCTGGCAGTCTCTGGCTGACATTGATCCTGTTCGCCCTTCTTACGGTCGTGTTTGCTGTTTACGCCTGGTCGGAAAAGCAGATCGACCACGCTCATGAAATGCGGCATCAATCCTATTTGCTGGCCGATCAATTGCGCCAGTCTTCGGACGATCTGACGCGGATGGCCCGAGCCTATGTAATCACCGGCAACCCCCTCTACAAAAAGTATTACCAGGATATTCTGGATATCCGTGATGGAAAGAAAGCACGGCCAGAAAAGCATCATGATATCTACTGGGATCTTGTGCTGGCAGAGGGCAAGCCGCTGCGCTCCGCTAGCGGGGCGGCGATTGAATTGCTGACGCTGATGCGGCAGGCCGGCTTTACCCAGGAGGAACTCGGCAAACTGGCGGAAGCCAAGGCTCAATTCGGATGCGCTGGCCGTGACGGATTTTGAAGCCATGAAGCTGGCAGAGTCTCAAGCCACTCAGAGCCCGTGCAAGCTTGATGCTGCATGACGACAAGTATTTGCAAGCCAGGGCCGGCATCATGCTGCCTATCCATGATTTTTACCAGTTGCTGGACAAGCGCACGTTTGCTGCTGTCCATGCCGCCGAAAACAATGCCGCAAACTTGCGGCTTCTGCTTATTACCCTGGGACTGGGCTTGATGTTGGCGCTGTGGCGGAATTATCGGGTTTTGCGCGCTACGCTGGGCGGGGGCGTTGATGATGTCCAGAAACAGATAGCCAGAATTGGCGGTGGAGATTTTTCTGCTTCCATCCCGGTTGCCACGGGTATGGAAAACAGCGTGCTGGGCTGGCTGTCGGAAACGCAGATCAAACTGAGAGACCTCGATCGCGAGCGCAAGTCGGACGCAGTAAAAATCAGGCATTTGAGTCAGATCTATGCCGCATTGAGTCAGTGCAACCAGGCGATTGTTCGCTGCACCAGCGAGCAAGCGCTTTTCTCGCAAATCTGTCGCGACATGGTGCAGTTTGGTGGCATCAAAATGGCGTGGATCGGCATGCTGGATGAGGCGAGCCAGCAGGTCAGGCCGGTTGCCAGCTATGGCGACGAGATGGGCTATCTGGAGGGTATCGAGATTTCGCTGGATCCAGCCGATCCGTCCGGGCAGGGGCCGACCAGTACCGCCATGCGTGAGAAACAGCCATTCTGGTGCCAGGATTTCGCCCGTGATCCTCTGCACTGCGCCGTGGCGCGAGCGTGGCGAGCTGCTCCGGCTGGGGTGCCTCGGCCTCGTTGCCGCTGCTGCGTAAGGGTGAGGTCGTCGGCAGCTTCAACCTGTACAGCGGGGAGGCAAACGCATTCGACGATGCTGTACGTAACCTGCTGATCGAAATGGCGCAGGATATCAGCTTCGCGCTGGACAATTTTGTGCGCGAGGCGGATCGTCAGCAGGCCGCCAATGCTTTGCGCGAAAGCGAGGCGCGTTACCGGGCGGTTACCCAGTCTGCCAGCGATGCCATTGTTACGGCGGATGGCGCGGGGAATATCGTGGGCTGGAACCGGGGGGCTGAAGTCATTTTTGGCTACACCGAAGCCGAGGCCAAGGGACGGTCGCTGACCATGCTGATGCCGCTACGCTACCGGGAGCAACATCTCGCCGGCATGAAACGGGTGCTTTCCGGCGGGAAGATCGCGCGTCATCGGAAAAATTCTCGAACTGGAAGGGCTGCGCAAGGACCAGAGCGAGTTTCCGCTGGAGCTCATGCTGGCGAAGTTCGAGCTTGCCGGCGGCAGGTTTATTACCGGCACCATGCGCGACATCACAAACCGCAAGCGGGCCGAGGCCCAGATCAAGCTTGCCGCCGAGGTGTTCGAACAAAGCAACGAAGCCTTCATTATTACCGATGCCGAGAATAAGATCGTGCTGGTCAACCATGCTTTCACTGTCATCACCGGCTACAGCGAGGCCGAAGTGCTGGGGCAGAATCCGCGCATACTGGCCTCTGGACGACACGCCCCGGAATTTTTCCGCACCATGTGGGCAACGCTGGACTCACATGGGTACTGGCAGGGCGAAGTGTGGGATCGCCGCAAGGACGGCAGCATTTATCCGAAGCGGCTTTCGATCAGCAGGGTACTCGATGCACAAGGCAATGTAACCCACTATATCGGCATTTTCAGCGACATCACCGAGTACAAGGAGACGGAAGAACGCATCCAGCAAGCTGGCGCATTTCGATGTGCTCACCGGGCTTGCCGAACCGGGCGCTGCTCTCCGATCGCATACATCACGATATCAGCATGGCCAAGCGCAACCATGGGCAGCTAGCGGTGCTGTTCCTCGATCTCGATCATTTCAAGAACGTGAACGATACACTCGGTCACCGCGTTGGCGACGAATTGCTGATGGCGGTGGCGAGACGCCTGGAATCCGTGGTGCGCGGTGAAGACACGGTCTCGCGCCTGGGTGGGGATGAATTTGTCCTGGTGCTGCCGGGCACCGACGCCGACGGTGCTGCGCATGTGGCCGGAAAGCTGCTGGCAAGCGTCGCCCGGCCCTACCAGATCGAACAGCATGAACTGGTCGTCACGCCATCCATCGGCATTGCCATCTATCCCGGTGATGGCGAGGATTTCGACATGCTCTCGCAGCGTGCCGACGTTGCGATGTACCGCGCCAAACGCGATGGCCGTAACAACTACCGTTTTTTTACGCCGGAAATGCAGGCCCGTTCGGCGCGCACCCTGCAGCTGGAAAATGCGCTGCGCCATGCGCTGGATCGCGACCAGTTGCAACTGCTCTATCAGCCTCAGGTATCACTGGAGGAGTGGGCGCATCATCGGTGCTGAAGCTTTGCTGCGCTGGCAGCATCCCGAGCTGGGCCTGGTTTCGCCGGCCGAGTTCATTCCCATTGCGGAGAATAGCGGCCAGATTCTGCAGATCGGGGAATGGGTGCTGCGCAAAGCGGTGAACCAGATGCAGGCCTGGATCGACAAGGGCTTGGCGCCCATGATGATGGCGGTCAACCTTTCTGCGGTGCAGTTCCGTCATCCCCGCCTGCCAGAACTGGTCTCGCAGATTCTCGAAGAAGGGAAGCTGCGCACCGCAGTATCTGGAACTGGAGTTGACCGAAGGCGTTGCCATGGACGACCCGCTGGCAGCCATCGCGGTGATGGATGTGCTGCATGAACGCGGCATCCGCATGTCGATCGACGACTTCGGTACCGGCTATTCATCACTGAGCTATCTCAAGCGCTTCCAGGTCTACAAGCTCAAGATCGACCAGTCCTTCGTGCGCGACATTACCGATGATCCGGATGACAAGGCAATCGTCGGCGCCATCATCAGCCTGGCGAGCAGCCTCGGCATGCAAACCATCGCCGAGGGCGTGGAAACCGAAGGCCAACTGGCGTTCCTGCGCGAAAAGGGCTGCAACGAAGTGCAGGGCTATTACTTCAGCAAACCGCTGCCGGCAGAACAGTTCGAGGAATTCGTACGGGGTAAAATCTAGGGCGTGTTAACAGCGGATTTCACGTCTGTGTTGCAAGGAGAAGGCTGTGGCCGCCTTGCTTCTGTTCTGGATGCTGTCCTTCCCGGCGCAATCCGATGAGCTCTGGGTCAAGCCCGGTCCGGACGGACGCATGCATGTGCAGCTCTATTTTTTCTGGTCGCTTACCTGTCCGCACTGCCTCGAAGCGCGGCCATTTGTCGAGGCCATTCCCGCCGAACGCCCCTGGGTGAGCCTGCATGAGCTGGAACTGACGCGCCACCCGGAACATGCCCGCAAGTACCAGGAAATGGCGGCGCAGTTGAATCAGGAGGCGGTTTCCGTGCCCGCCTTGCTGTTCTGCGGCGAGATGCATCTGGGCTGGGACAAGGCTGAAACCACGGGCGCTGAGATGTTGCGACGGCTGGATGCCTGCCAGGCTCGGATCGTCGCTGGCTCTGTGGTGCAGGATTTTCAGACTGCGGGCAATAAAATTTCTGTTCCGGTGCTGGGTGAAATCGATCCCCAGCAAATTTCGCTTCCCTTGCTGACCATCGCCATTGCTGCGCTGGATGCTTTCAACCCCTGTGCCTTTTTCGTGTTGCTGTTCCTGCTTTCTCTGCTGGTGCACCAGAGGAGCAGGAAGCGCATGCTCGCCATTGGCGGCATTTTCGTGCTGTTCTCCGGTCTGATGTATTTTGCCTTCATGGCGGCATGGCTCAACCTGTTCCAGTTGCTCGGCAATCTTGCTTGGGTAACCCTGGCTGCGGGTTTGCTGGCGGTGTTCGTCGGCGCCGTCAATATCAAGGATTTCTTTGCCTTTGAGCGCGGCTTGAGCCTGTCCATCCCGGAGTCGCGCAAACCCGATATCTACCGCCGTGCCCGCGCCATCATTGGCGCTGACAACCTGCCGGCGATGGCGGCGGCGACAGTGTTTCTGGCAATAGTCGCCAATTTTTACGAGCTGCTATGCACAGCCGGATTTCCCATGGTTTATACCCGCCTGCTCACCCTGAGCGGTCAGCCCGAGGGCGTGCGCTATCTTTACCTGGCATTGTATAACCTGGTTTATGTGATCCCGCTGGCGCTCATCGTGCTGGCCTTCGTGCGCAGCATGGGCGCGCGCAGGCTGACGGAGCGGGAGGGCAGGTTGCTCAAGTTGCTGTCCGGCATCATGATGCTGGAACTGGGCGCGTTGCTGCTGCTAGCGCCGGAACTGCTGAATAATCTGACGGCGGCATTCGGCCTGCTGGGTGTTGCCTTGGCCATCACCTGGGTTGCCGCGCGCATGACGGGAGAAAAAAGCGCATGAGCGCATCTCATCACCACCAAGACCATCACCACGCCCACGGCAATAGCCCGGGCCGCCTGCTGTGGTTTGCCGTGGTCCTGACCCTGGCTTTTGCCGGCGTCGAGGCGGGCGTCGGCTGGTGGGCCGGTTCGCTGGCGCTGGTGGCAGATGCCGGCCACATGGTCAACGATGCCGGCGCCTTGCTGATCGCTGCAGCGGCAGCCTGGGTCGCGAAGCGGCCAGCCTCGCACCTGCATAGCTATGGCCTGGGGCGTGCGGAGTTTGTCGCAGCACTGATCAACAGCCTGGGCCTGCTGGCGCTGGTTGTGTGGCTTTCCGTTTCCGCCGTGCAACGCCTGCAAGTGCCGCAGGCCGTGCAGGGCGAGGCGGTATCGCTGACGGCCGCGCTGGGTCTGCTGATCAACATCGGTGTGGCATGGCTGCTCTCCCGTGGGGAGCAGAATCTCAATACCCGTGCGGCGCTGCTGCATGTCATGGGGGATTTGCTGGGATCCGTTGCCGCTCTGATCGCCGGCGTGGTGATCACTTTTACCGGATGGACGCCCATCGACCCCTTGCTGTCGCTGGCCATTGGTGCGTTGATTCTGGTTTCCAGTCTGCGCCTGCTGCGCCAGGCGCTGCATGGGATCATGGAAGGCGTGCCGCTGCATCTGTCGCTGGAAGAAATCGGGCAAAGCCTGGCCTGTGTGCCGGGTGTGGAATCGGTGCATGATCTGCATGTGTGGAGTGTGTCTTCCGATGAAGTCATGCTGAGCGCGCATCTCAATATTGCGGATCTGGCGCATTGGGAAGATATTCTGAAGCAGAGTCGCGAACTGCTGCATGATCGCTTCGGCATCGGGCACGTGACCTTGCAGCCGGAATGCGTTGTCCAGGTGGTGCACTGGTCGGATTCTCAGGCAAAAGCTCGCAAGGGCATGGAAGATTAATCATCGTCTGGCTGAAGCAGGGATGGCTACAAATTAGCTGGCTGCATATAATGGGCGACTGAACTAAGGTGCAATAAACGCCGTCCAATCAGCCTCTCGACCTCTATTGAGCTTATGAAATACCGTTTTCTACGCATACTGCCCGGGCTTTTTCTGTCTGGCGGCTTGGGCAGCAGTGTGCTGGCTGCCGGCATTGGCGACCCTTTCGATACGGATGTTCTGGCTCCTCCCCGGCCTGCCCTGTATGGGGCTGCTGCTCAGGGCGCTGCGCCCTGTGTTGCCCCGCAATCTGCCGCGCCGCTTGCGCTGCTTGAAGTGGTCGATCTGGCACTGTGCAACAATCCACA
Source organism: uncultured Gammaproteobacteria bacterium (assembly GCA_963741495.1). Taxonomy (GTDB): domain Bacteria; phylum Pseudomonadota; class Gammaproteobacteria; order Burkholderiales; family Sulfuricellaceae; genus Sulfurimicrobium. Next base: position 676,436 of record CAVUID010000015.1, on the reverse strand, counting down.
AACCCGCGAGGTATGGGCCAATGCCCGCGCTCAGGCGGCCCTGGTCGGGGTGGCAGAGGCGGCTTATTTGCCTGGTTTGATCGGCACGGTTTCCGCTGGCCGCAACTGGACCGATACCAGCGGGCGAAATTCTCCCTATGACCAGAACAGCGCCGGACTGACCCTTTCCTATTTGCTGTACGATTTTGGTGCGCGGGACGCGGCACTGGAAAATGCCCGCCAGTTGCTTGCTGCCGCGTCTGCCACGCAGGACAGCACGGTACAGGCGGTATTTCTTGCCGCAGTGCAGGCTTTCTACCAGGCGCAGGCAAGCGTGACGGCACTGGTTGCGGCGCAGGAGTCCGAACGCGCCAGCAAGGAAAGTTTCAGCGCAGCCGAGGCACGCTACAAGGTCGGATCCTCAACGCCCGCCGACAAGCTCCAGGCGCAGACAGCCTGGTCGCAGGCCATCCTCAATCGCATCACAGCCGAAGGCGGACTGAAGAAAGCACAGGGTGTGCTGGCGAATGTCATCGGTCAGGATGCACATCACTCTCTTGCCTTGGCGCCTGCGGTGCAGGTTACGCCTGGGGAGACTTTCGAGCGCGATGTGAATGCACTGGTTGAAGAGGCGCGCCGCCGTCGCCCTGATTTGCTGGCTGCCGAGGCCCAGGTGCGTGCCGCTGCGGCCAGTCTCGATGCCGTCCGCGCTGCAGGAAAGCCCAGCATTGCCCTCACTGCCGGCAGCAACCGACTCGATTTGGACGGCAGCCCCATCACGCATACCTCATCACTTGGCGTTACCCTGACGGTTCCCATTTTCTCCGGCTTTGCCCCGACCTACCGCACGCGTTCAGCCGAGGCCCAACTGGATTCCAGAGGCGCGCAGCGCGACCGCATCCGTCTGCAAGTGGCGCTGGATGTATGGAATGCCTACCAGAATCTGCATACCTCGACACAGGCACTGCGTACCAGTGCTGATCTGCTCAACAGCGCCAGCCAGTCCGAGCAAGTGGCCCTGGGGCGTTACAAGGCAGGCGTGGGCAACATCCTGGATGTCCTCAATGCACAGAGCGCGCTGGCCAGCGCGCGGTTGCAGCGGGTGCAGACGGCGCTTGACTGGAATATTTCTCGCGCTACCCTGGCCCAGTCCATGGGCGGCCTTGATTATGGCCTGTTGCAGACTCTGCCGGGCGCGGCCATGAGCGAACAGCAAACCAAACCATGAACCTGAAAAAATCAATCAACCACGGAGCTCACGGAGAACACGGAGTAAAAACAATGAATTGCACAATTTCTGGCATTCGCCCGTTGGGTGGGGTAATAAATGGCTGTAAATTGCTCTTCTCCGTGTCCTCCGTGGTTCAGAATTAAGGTTTTAAAAGATGAAGCGTTTTCTGAAAAATCCTTTTGTCCTGTTTTTGCTGGTGTGTGTGCTGATTGCCGCCGGCGTGTTTGGCTGGCGCCAGTACAAGAGCGTGAGTCCGGCGCAGAATTACAGGCTTGAGGCAGTCGAGAAGGGCGAACTAAAGCAAAGCGTTTCCGCCAACGGCACCCTTAATCCAGTCACGCTGGTGAATGTTGGAACCCAGGTCTCGGGTGCGGTGAAAAAACTTTATGTCGACTTTAACGATAAGGTCGAAAAGGGCCAGGTGCTGCTGGAGCTGGACCCCGCGCTGCTGAATGCCCAGGTCAAGCAGAGCGATGCCAATGTTCTGAATGCACTGGCCTCGCTCGAACTGGCCGACGCCAATCTGGCGCGGGTGCGCGGCCTGTTCACGCAGGAATACGTCTCGCGGCAGGAGCTGGATCAGTCGGTGCAAGCCCGCAAGGCGGCACAGGCGCAACTCGCACTGGCGCGGGCGCAGAATGAGCGGGACCGTGCCCAGTTGGCGTATTCCATTATCCGTTCGCCGGTTTCCGGGGTGGTCGTGGCGCGCAACATCGATGTGGGCCAGACCGTGGCGGCCAGCTTCCAGACGCCGACCCTGTTCCAGATTGCGCAGGATCTGTCGCGCATGCAGATCGATTCCAGCTTTGCCGAAGCGGACATCGGCAGCATCCGCGTTGGGCAACCGGTACATTTCAATGTCGACGCTTTCCCCAGCCGCAGCTTCAAGGGCTCGGTGAAGCAGATCCGCCTCAATCCCACCACCCAGCTGAACGTGGTGACCTACAACGTGGTGATTCTGGTGGACAACCCCGAACAGATTCTGCTGCCGGGCATGACTTCCTATGTGAGCATCGTTGTTGCCGAACGCGAGGATGCGTTACTGGTGCCCAATGCCGCGCTGCGTTTCAAGCCTGCCGAGAATGGAGTCAGTGGTAATGGCACCAAGCAGGACAAACAGGCGAATGGCAAGAAACCGGGCAAGAAGCGTGATGGTGTCAGCGGCACGGTCTACATCCTGCAGGGCAGGGCGCTCAAGCCAATCAGCGTTACGCTCGGCATCACCGACAACCGCAACACCGAAGTGCTGGGTGGCGAACTCAAGGCCGGTGACAAAGTGGTGGTAGGTGAAGGCCAGGCCGAAGAAAATGGCTCGGGCAAGAAAAGCACGGTACACATGAGGATGTTCTGATGACGGCTACGAGTCAGCCTGTTATCCGCGTGGAGGGGCTGCACAAGTCCTACGACACGCCGGCCGGGCCGTTCCCGGTGCTGAAGGACGTCAATCTCAGTATCGCGCCCGGCGAGTTTGTTGCGCTGATGGGGCCGTCCGGCTCGGGCAAGTCCACTTTCATGAACATCCTCGGCTGCCTGGACCGTCCCAGTGCCGGGCATTACATGCTGGATGGCCGCAGCGTGGCTGAATTGTCCAAGGATGAACTCGCCCTGTTGCGCAACCGCACCATCGGTTTTGTATTTCAGGGATTCAACCTGTTGCCGCGCATGAGCCTGGAGGATAATGTCGCCTTGCCGCTGGTCTATTACGGCGTCGACCGGGAAGAGCGCCGCGCCCGTGCCCGCGAGATGCTGCAAAGGGTAGGTCTGGGCAGCTATGCCAAATCGCCGCCCAATCGCATTTCTGGCGGACAGCAGCAGCGGGTGGCAATTGCGCGGGCATTGGTCAACAAGCCGCGCCTGATTCTTGCCGACGAACCGACCGGCAACCTTGACAGCCACACCGGCGAAGAAATCATGACTCTGTTCGATGAACTGAATCGCGAGGGTATTACCATTGTGCTGGTGACGCACGAAGCAGATATCGCCCAGCATGCCAGGCGCCAGGTGCGATTTCTCGATGGGCGCATCGTGTATGACGGGGCCACTGAACACCATGAGGCATTCGCCTGATGCTGGCCGCCATGCTGGGAGAAGCCTGGCACGCCATGGGCGCGAACCGTTTGCGCACCTTCCTTACCATGCTCGGCATGGTGATCGGGGTGGGCGCGGTGGTGCTGATGATGGCGGTGGGGCAGGGGGCGCAGTATGCCGTCAGCCAGTCCATCAGTTCCATGGGCAGCAATCTGTTCATTCTGATCTCGGGTTCCACCACTTCCGGCGGTGTGCGCTCCGGCAGTGGCGGCGCGCCCTCGCTGACCGTGGCCGATGCCGATGCCATTGCGGAATTGCCGGGGGTGCAGGCGGTCGCGCCAGTACATACCGGCCGTACCCAGATGGTGTACGGCCCCAATAACTGGAGTTCCAGCACCTATGGCACCACGCCTTCCTATCTGGACGTGCGTTCCTGGACAGTGGCCAGTGGCTATCCGTTTACCGAATCCGATCTGCGTTCGGCTACACGCGTGGCGCTGATCGGCAAGACGGCGGCAAAAAACCTGTTTGGCGATGATGACCCGGTGGGCAAGACCATACGCGTGGGCCAGAGTCCCTTCGTGATCCTTGGCGTGCTGGGTGCCAAGGGGCAAAGCCTGGACGGGCGCGACCAGGACGATACCCTGCTGATCCCCCTGACAACCGCCCAGCGCAAGGTGTATGGCACTCCTTTTCAAGGCGCAGTGCGTATGATCATGGTGCAGGCAGAAACGGCAGCAGGCATGCCGGCAGTGGAAAAATCCATGGTTGCGCTGTTACGCCAGCGGCACCGTCTGCGCGAGGGTGTGGACAATGACTTTTATTTACGCAATCTGGCGGAAGTGGCGGACTCTGCCGCCGAAACCACGCGCATCATGTCCCTGCTGCTCGGCGCCATCGCCTCGGTTTCGCTGCTGGTGGGCGGCATCGGCATCATGAACATCATGCTGGTCTCGGTGACCGAACGCACCCGCGAAATTGGCATCCGCCTGGCCATCGGCTCACGTGAACGCGATATCCTGCTGCAATTCCTGCTCGAAGCTATCATCATCTCGGTGGTGGGCTGTTTCATCGGCCTGGCGCTCGGCGTGGGCGGCGCCCTGCTGGCCAATGCCCTGACCGGTGCCATGGTGGTCATCTCCGGCAGTTCCGTGCTGGTGGCCTTCGGCGTTGCTGCCAGCGTGGGCGTGTTTTTTGGTTTTTATCCAGCCAGGAAGGCTGCGCAGCTCGACCCGATCGAGGCGCTGCGCTACCAGTAGCAGTAATTGCTGATCCAGTGAGCAGCAAACAGGAGGGTTAGAAAGCTAAAACCAGCTTGATGGAGGTAATGCTGAAAAATAAAAAGGCCTGCATTTCTGCAGGCCTTTAATTTTCTGGTGCGCCGGAAGGGATTCGAACCCCTGACCCCTTGGTTCGTAGCCAAGTACTCTATCCAGCTGAGCTACCGGCGCATTTTGAAGACGCGAATTATATGTAAAACTCCTGGCTGATGCAAGGAAAAACTATACTGAAAAAACCAAGATCGACAGATCTGCCATGGTTCGTTGTGGTGCGTAATTTTCTTGAATGCACGTTCTTGGTGCGCGTTACAGATGTAGAGCTTGAGGGAGGCTAAAAAATCCTCATAAAATCAATTGCAAATATATATGGAATGGTTTGTGCTTTATTTTTTCGGATAAAATTTTGGAGAAATTCTGATGGGAAATCTGAACACGGGCGGCGATGTGTTGTTCATTCTTCTCGGCGCAATCATGGTCCTGGCTATGCACGCCGGGTTTGCCTTTCTTGAGCTGGGTACGGTGCGCAAAAAGAATCAGGTGAATGCGTTGGTGAAGATACTGACTGATTTTGCCATTTCTACTATTGCCTATTTCTTTATCGGCTACAGCATTGCCTATGGCGTGAATTTCTTTTCTGGTGCGGAAGAACTTGTACAGAAGAGTGGTTATGAACTGGTCAAGTTCTTCTTCCTGCTGACTTTCGCAGCGGCCATTCCGGCCATCATCTCCGGAGGTATCGCAGAGCGTGCGAGGTTTAACCCCCAACTGGCAGCGACTTTTATCCTGGTGGGTTTCATCTATCCTTTCTTTGAGGGCATTGTCTGGAACCATCATTTTGGCGTGCAGGATTGGTTAAAGTCTGTTTTCGGTGCTGAATTTCATGATTTTGCCGGTTCTGTGGTGGTACATGCGATGGGGGGCTGGATCGCCTTGCCAGCGGTGCTGTTACTGGGCGCCCGGCGTGGTCGTTACAACAAGGATGGCATGATGGCAGCGCATCCGCCCTCAAATATTCCGTTTCTTGCTCTGGGCGCATGGATTCTGACTGTGGGTTGGTTTGGCTTCAATGTCATGTCGGCACAAACCCTCACCTCCATCAGCGGCCTGGTCGCAGTCAACTCGCTGATGGCCATGGTGGGCGGAACCATTGCTGCGCTGGTCGTGGGCAAGAATGACCCCGGCTTTGTTCACAACGGCCCCTTGGCGGGTTTGGTTGCGGTATGCGCGGGTTCTGACCTGATGCACCCGCTGGGCGCATTGGTGACTGGTCTGGTTGCTGGGGCGTTGTTTGTATGGATGTTCATGCAAACACAGAACAAATGGAAAATCGACGATGTGCTCGGCGTGTGGCCACTGCACGGTCTATGCGGCGCATGGGGCGGAATTGCAGCAGGAATTTTTGGCCTCCAGGCACTGGGCGGTCTCGGCGGTGTGAGCTTCGCTTCCCAGTTGATCGGCACTTTGCTCGGCATCACGATTGCACTGGCAGGGGGCTTCGCTGTGTATGGGCTGCTCAAGAAGGTAGTCGGCATCCGTCTGGATGCAGAAGAGGAATTCAACGGTGCCGATTTGTCCATTCACAGGATCTCGGCAACGCCTGAAGGTGAGGTTTAAGTGCGCATCTGAAGTGGGGAAAGGCGGGGGTATAGGGGCGTGTTTGGAAATATTATGTACACTTGACATGAATCCATGCTCATTTAAGCTCCAGTAGGAGGCCGCAAATATGAATACCCTGCGCCCCGGATCATCCGGCGATGAAGTCAAGCGCTTGCAATCCCGCCTGGTCGAGTTGGGTTTTTCGCCCGGCAAGATCGATGGCGATTTCGGGCCCGGCACCGAGGCCGCGTTGCGTGGCTTCCAGCACAGCCGGAAGCTACTGGCTGATGGCATCGCTGGGCCTCGTACGCTGGCTGCTTTGGGTCTGGTGGGCGATGCTACCCTGCCCAGCGCCATTCCGCAGGTCACGGTGGAGAAAACCTGCGTCATGTTTCCCTATACGCCTCGCAAGAATATCGAGAAGCACTTGCCAACAGTGCTGCAAGGACTGGTTGAAGCAGAACTGCAGGATAAGCCTTTGGTGCTGATGGCGCTGGCCACTATTCGGGCAGAAACGGAGGGTTTTGTGCCCATCTCGGAAGGAAAGTCACGATTCAATACTTCGCCCGGCGGAAAACCTTTCGATCTTTACGATAAGCGCACCGATATCGGCAATAGCCAGTCGGGGGATGGCGAACGCTATTGTGGTCGTGGCTTCATCCAGCTCACCGGCAAAGCCAACTATCGGCAACACGGCCAGGCGATCGGCCTGGGCGACGACCTCATCAATAATCCTGAATTGGCCAACGACCCGGTCATCGCCGCCCGTCTGTTGTGCAGCTTTGTCAAAGCCAAGGAGCGCGCCATCAAGGAGGCACTGATGGAACATGATCTGCGCCATGCCCGCAGGCTGGTCAACGGCGGCTCCCATGGCCTGGACCGGTTCACGGATTGCTACCAGCGGGGGCAGGCACTGCTGAAGGATGCCTGATTCCAAGGATTGAGGTAGATGCGGCATCAACCTCAATTACTGTAATCGGGCAGAACTGATTGCCACATGACGCTCTTTTAACGCCCTGTTAAGCCGGACCAGGATATCCGTTATAATTCGCAAGTTCGAATTTACGATGACGGATTCCCATGAAAAATTATCAGCCAGCTCAAAATCTGCTCCAGGACCGCGTGATTCTGGTGACGGGCGCAGGGCAGAGCATCGGTCGTACGGCTGCTTTGGCGTTCGCTTCCCATGGTGCGACAGTTATTCTGCACGGGCGCAAGGTGGAGAAGCTCGAGGCGGTTTATGATGAAATCGAGGCGGCAGGCTTTCCTCAGGCGGCTATTTTTCCTCTGGATCTGTACGGCGCGGAGGACAGGGATTTCGACGCGCTGGCGACAGGGATCCGGCGTCAGTTTGCCCGCCTTGACGGTATTTTGCACAATGCTTCCCACCTCGATAGCTTGCGCAGTCTGGAGGAGCACACACTGGATCAGTGGCAGGTTTCTTTGCGCGTCAATCTGATGGCGCCCTTTGCCTTGACCCGCGCCTGTCTGCCCTTGCTGAAAGCGTCACCAGATGCTTCTATCGTCATGACTTCGGAAACGCACGGTCATGTGCCGGCGGCGTACTGGGGCAGTTTTGCGGTTTCCAAAGCGGCAGGCGAGGTGCTGGTGAAGATGTGGGCGCAGGAGCTTGAATTGCATCCCAATCTGCGAATTAATGGCATTGTTCCAGGCCCGGTGCAATCGGCTCAACGTGTCAGGACGCATCCCGGCGAGGTACTGGAGTCATTGCCCTTGCCGGAAAGCCTGATGCCTCAGTATTTGTATCTGATGGGAAGCGACAGTCGTGGCGTGAGCGGCCAGATTATCGAGTGTTAACCCCGTTTTTCAGAAAGAAGCGCAACTTCTCTCCGCCCACTTCGATTTCATCCCCGTCCCGCAGCAATTGCGCTTCCTCGCTGATTGACTGGCCATTAACCGTCGGCTGCTTTTTCCCTTCCACCCGAGTGATGAAGTAGCCGAGCGGACGGCGGTTGATGACGGCCACCTGAACGCCTGATTTGCCAAAAGTCGCAAGCGGGCGGCTTAATTCCAGTGTCTGACCGGCATGGGTCCCCTCCAGACCCTTGACGCCTCCCAGGGGGAAATTGTCGTTGGCTGCGCGCGCCACCGAAACAGCGGTATCCAACTGATCGGCTGTCTGAGTTGGTGTTTCTGAGGGTTCTTTGCTTTGCCGCAGATTCATCACTGGCATCATCATGATGGTGCGGTCTGAATCCACGCCGGGTTTGGCCTTCTGGTTGATATATCTGAGCTGGTAGCGGCCAATGTCAATGACATCGTTGTTCTGCAAAATGTGTTTCTTGATCTTGTTTCCGTTTACCAGCGTGCCGTTGGTGCTGCCCAGGTCTTCCAGGATCTGGTCATTGCCCACCGTAAGAATGGTGGCGTGTTCCTTGCTGACCGAGGAATCGTCGATCTGAAGTTCGTTATGCGGTTTGCGGCCAATGCCAAAGTGGGCCTTTTCGAGAAAATGATATCCGAGTACGTCGCCATCCAGGCTTAAAACCAGTTTTGCCATCGTTTTCTCCTGTTATTTCAGCCAGCCGAAAAGCCGGCGCATCAGGCCCCGGGATTGCTCGACGGCAGGGAAGGGCTCCAGCACTTTGATCAGAATCACAGAGATGTTGTCGTGCCCGCCATTATCGTTGGCCATCATCACCAGTTGGCGCGCTGCAAGTGGCAAATTGGCTTGCAGCGCATCGATGGCAAGCTCGATGTTGGCATCGTCCACCATGTCGTTCAGGCCGTCCGAGCATAGCAGATAGATGTCGCCCACCGAAACGGCCTGATCCTGCACCTCGCATTGGCTCATGGTCTCGACGCCCAGGGCGCGAGTCACCAGATTGCGGTTATGCGAAGTTTTTGCATCTTCATTTGAAATCAGGCCAAGAACCACCTGCTCGTGAAGAATGGAATGATCCTGAGTGAGTGCATGGAGTTTTCCGCGGCGCAGACGGTAGAGGCGCGAATCGCCGACATGGGCAAAATGCAGATGGTTGTCATGAAATACGGCTGCAACCAGCGTCGTACCCATGCCATGGTACTGGGGGTTTGCCTGAGCGGCCTGGTAAATCGCCCGATTGGCTCTGCTCACCGTGAATTCAAGAATTTCGGTTATGTTGTTTTCCGCGGAAGGGGCTTCGCGCAACTGGCGTTTGAGTTCTGTCACCATGATCGAGGCAGCCATGCCGCTGGCCACATCGCCTGCCTTGTATCCACCCATGCCGTCTGCTACCAGGGTCAGACCCAGGTCAGGTTCGGTGGAAATGGTGTCTTCATTGAATGAGCGGACAACACCTGTATCGGTTATGGTCGCAATTTCCAGAGCGCTGCGTAGTGACATTGTTGATTTATCCCCCTGTTGCCAGTTGCATGTTATTGTTTTTCCGCACGCTGCATTCTCGCATTCCATTCCATTGCCATGCAAGGCGGGATTGGCATCATAAACATTAAAAGTTAGCCTGAATTTCCGCCCAAATCTTGTCAGCCCCTTATAATCCTGTTCCATGATCAAGCAGAATATCGGCCGTTACGAAATCATTTCCGAACTCGGGCAGGGAGCGATGGGTGTGGTGTATCGCGCGCTGGACCCTTTGCTGGAACGGACAGTGGCAATCAAGACGATCAGTCTGGATCTGTCCAAGGATGAGTTCGAAGAATTCGAGCAGCGCTTTTATCGCGAGGCGAGATCGGCCGGGCGCCTTAATCACCCAAATATCGTCACTATTCATGATGTGGGCAATACCGAAAATATCGCCTACATGGCGATGGAGTTTCTGGAAGGCGTGGAGTTGCGCGACATCATGGATGCCGGCACGCAGCTTGATCTCGACAGAATTGTTGAGATTGTGAGCCAGGTCGCCGACGGCCTGGCTTTTGCGCATGAGCACGGCGTGGTTCACCGTGATATCAAGCCTTCCAATATCATGATCCTGAAAAATGGCGTGGCGAAAATCACCGATTTCGGTATCGCACTGATTCCTTCTTCATCGCGCACCATGGCGGGGATGGTGCTGGGATCTCCCAAATACATGTCGCCGGAGCAGGTTGTAGGGCAGGACGTGGACCGTCGCTCCGACATTTTTTCGCTAGGCGTGCTGCTGTACGAAATGCTGACCGGAAAGCCGCCATTCAGCGGTGAAAACATCAGCGCCATCATGTATCGAATTCTCAACGAAATGCCGCTGGCACCGGCGACGCTCAAACCCGAGCTGCCGGCAGCGTTCGATTACATTGTCGCCAAGGCCTTGTCCAAACATCCGGATGATCGTTATCAGAGTGCCGATGAGATGGCGGCGGATTTACACAATTACCGGACTTTGCAGGTGCCATTGAATTTTCACTCCGGCGCTGATGGGAGCGTACGCACGCTGGAGCGTCGCAGGACACCGCGACCGCTGGATGAGCAGACGCTGCTGATGTCTTCCGCAATGCCACCCGGAATTGAAAGCCCATGGTGGAAAAGACCATTTACTCTCTGGGTGGGGGCTATTTTTCTGCTACTTGGGATTTTATTATTTAGTTATGAAAAGCCTGTAATCAATGATAAAGCGCTGAGTATTGATGTAAAACATGAGACTCAACCTGAAAAACCTGACGCCGCTTTGCCGTTGGTTTTACCTCAAGCGCAAGGGATGCTCACTCTGGCGGTGACTCCCTGGGGAGAAGTGTTCGTGGACGGGAAGCGCGTAGGCGTTTCTCCGCCACTGAACGAGTTGAAACTGCCGGTTGGAAAGCACATCATCGAAATCAGAAATCCGGGCTTCCCGGCTTATTCTCAAACACTTGATATCGAATCTGAATCAACACAAAAAATTAAGTACAAATTCAAATAAACCATGCTGAAATTTAATTCGTCTCTCTTTTCTTTGTTGCTTGTGCTGCTGTTCGTCAGCGGGTGCAGCAATACCAGTCTAAAAAAACTGCCATTCATTCTGGAAGAAGCGCCGGTTCAGAAAAAAACCGAAGAGCCTCCTGAAAAGCCATTACCACCCGCGGACAAGCCCTCTCCACCCGCCGTGCGCAAGGCTGAGCGGGAATTGAACCTGGGTATCCGGAATTACGAGAATGGAAACTACAACGCGGCAGCCGGTTTCTTTCAGAACGCATTGAGCGAAGATCAGCTTTCGGTTGGCGATCAGGTAACTGCACACAAATTTCTCGCCTTTATTTACTGCGTTTCGGGCGAGAAACTGGCGTGCCGCGGGGCATTCAAAAAAGTGCTGGCGCTCAATCCGAAGTTTGATCTGAGTGCCGGGGAGGCCGGTCACCCTATCTGGGGGGCGGTATTCCGCGAGGTGCAAGCTGAAGTGGCAGGCAGAAAAGTCCGCTGATAGTTAGCTTTAAATTTTGCCCCGAAACTGTTGGTGACAGGACTTGCAGCTTTCCTCGACGCTGTTGAGTGCTGGCCGGATAAGCGCCATATTGCCGCTTTCCGCTGCCTTGAGCAGTTTCTCCGTGGATTCTTCCAGTTTTTGCCTGGCGTGGGTGAAATCATCTGGCTGTTGCCAGACTTCAGGCTTGGCTCGAGTGGGGGGGTAATTGCTGTCTGGTGTGAAATGCGCCCAAGGCTCTGATGCCAGTTGTTTCAGCTTTTTTGCGTCGGAGAGAAAGGTCTGGCTGTTGTAGTCCTCACGTTCGCGTACCACCATTCCCATCGGCTCCAGCGTGCGGAGCATCTGTTTGAAAACCGCCTTGCGTTTGGTGACGGGTTGATCCGGATGCGTGTCCTGGGGTTCGCTGCTACAGGCAGTGAGTGCCAAGCTGGCTGTAATTACAGTTAACAATAAAAATCTCGGCATGTGTTTGGTTTTTTCCATTCGTAAATTTCAGGTATTCGGTTCCAGGTGGGTTTGCCATGCTCACTCACCTGTACGGCAAAGTTCTATGGTAATAACTTGCTATTTCAGCGAAAACTCCAGTTCGACATCTGCGATATTGATGATATCGCGGGGTTGGAGTTGGCAAGGGAGCGTTTTGATTTCGCTGCCGTTGATCAGGGGCAGGTCAGTTCCTTCAACAAGGCCAAGAAAATACTGACCGTCACGCAAGGTGATGGCGGCGACCTGAATGCCCGGTTTTCCCAGCGTAGTGACTGGCCTGGCGAGTTCCAGCGTCTGTCCGGCCCCGGGGCCGGAACTGATTTTGAGTACACCGAGCGTGCTGCTCCCGGTTTGAATGTCTTCAGTGGATTCGATCACGCTGCTTCGGGGCGGCCTGTCGATATTGGCAGCGGCATCGAGCGGGGTTGATTCTGGCATTGTGGTGGCCGCATCCAGCGCGGTGGTATGAGGGCGCGGCGCAATCGATGGCCTTGGAGTTGCGGAGATGGTTTTTCCCGGTGCGCTGGGTGTCAGCACTTCACTGATAAAGGTCAACGTGAAGCGGGAGATGCTGATTTCGTCGCCATCCTGAAGCACGCATTTATGGACAGCGTTTTGATTGACCTGGGTGCCGTTGGTGCTTTCAAGGTCTTCGAGAAAAGAGTCGCTACCCAGGGTAATGATGACCGCATGGTTCCCGCTTACCGCGGAATCATCAAGGTGAATGTCGCTATTCGCCTTGCGTCCAATTGTAATGCGCTCTCGGTCAAGGGCAAATTCCCTGGCTGAGCCGCGATCTCCCTGCAACACCAGTTTAGACATGCGCCTCCTTGAGAACTTGCTGAAATGAGCCCTTAGCCAACACGCACCACAACAGCCGAGATGTTGTCATAACCGCCGTTATCGTTCGCCTGTCGAACCAGTTGACGTGCCAGTTGCTGCGGGTCATGCTGGCAGGCGCTCATGATGTCGATCATTTCATTGTATGCGAGCATATCGTAACATCCGTCGGAACAGAGCAGAAAAATATCCCCGGCCTGGGTTGTGATTTCGCGCATATCCACTTCCACCACAGGATCTACGCCAAGGGCGCGCGTCAATACTCCCCGTTCTGATTCCAATGCAGCCTCTGCAGACGCGATCTCACCATTTTCCATACGTTCCTGAATCAGGGTGTGGTCCACCGTGAGCTGCTTCAATGCCAGATTGCGCCACAGATAGATACGCGAGTCGCCAATATGGGCCAGCGTGGCCCGGCCATTGTGAAAATAGGCTGCCAGAAAAGTGGTGCCCATGCCTTCATAGCGGGGCTGTTTGTGCGCGGTTTCATGTACGTGCTGATTTGCTTCGCTGACCGCTGCATAGAGCTTCAATACCGGTTCGCTGATCTTCCTCGTCCATTCGGCTTCGCGCCAGTGCGGTGCCAAAGGTTTGCTGAAAGATTCAAGAACTGTTTTGATGGCCAGATTGCTGGCGATTTCTCCGCCTTCATATCCACCCATGCCGTCAGCCAGCAGGGCCAATCCGAAAGCAGCATCCCAGGCGATGGCATCTTCATTGCCCGAGCGGACCCGGCCAGTGTCGCTGGCGCCGGCAAATTCCCAGGTGAATGCACTGGCAGTCATGTATCTATCTCCGGCAGTACTCGACTGCCTCTTCCAGTCGTTCCACTGCAGTAATCTCCATCCCGGCAATGGGTTGTTTGGGTTTGTTGCCTTTTGGGATAACCGCGTGGGTGAAGCCCAGCTTGGCCGCTTCCCTGAGGCGCTCCTGCCCGCGCTGTACTGGGCGAATTTCACCCGCCAGGCCGATTTCACCGAACACCACCAGCTTGCCCGGCAGCGGCCTGTTTCTGAGTGAAGATACGATCGCCAGCAGTACCGCCAGATCCGCCGCCGGCTCGGTGATCTTGACGCCGCCCACCGCGTTGACGAAAACATCCTGGTCGAAGCAGGCAATCCCGGCATGACGGTGCAGCACTGCGAGCAGCATGGCGAGACGGTTCTGCTCCAGGCCCACCGACAGACGGCGCGGATTGGGCGCATGCGCCTCATCCACCAGCGCCTGGATTTCCACCAGCAATGGCCGGGTGCCCTCCTGGGTGACCATGACACAGGAGCCGGCAACGTCCTGCCCGTGATGGGAGAGAAACAGCGCCGACGGATTGCTGACTTCGCGCAACCCTTTCTCGGTCATCGCAAAAACACCCAGTTCGTTGACCGCGCCAAAGCGGTTTTTGAAAGCGCGCACCAGGCGAAAACTGGAATTGTTGTCGCCTTCAAAATAAAGCACAGTATCGACGATGTGTTCCAGCACCCGTGGGCCTGCCAGTGCGCCTTCCTTGGTGACATGGCCGACCAGAATCACGGCGGTGCCTGATTGCTTGGCGAAACGCGTCAGTTGAGCAGCACATTCACGTACCTGGGCCACGCTGCCGGGGGCGGATTGCAGTGCTTCGGAGTACACGGTCTGGATCGAGTCAATCACGGCTACTGCTGGTTTGTTCGCGGCCAGGGTGGAAAGAATTTTTTCCAGGCTGATTTCAGCCAGCAACTGGACGGATTTGGCTTCCAGCGCTAGGCGTTTGGCGCGAGAGGCGATCTGTTGCGCAGATTCCTCGCCGCTGACGTAAAGCACCTTGTTACGGGCGCTCAGATGGCACAGCGCCTGCAGCAACAGGGTGGATTTGCCAATGCCAGGATCGCCGCCGATCAGGACTACGGCGCCCTGTACCAGGCCGCCGCCCAGTACCCGATCGAATTCTGCGATGCCGGTTGGCTCACGCGGGACTTCCTGAGCCTCGACTTCACTCAGGCTTTGCACTTTGCTGGTCACTGAAAGGGCGTTGTAGCGGTTGCCTGCAGCAGTTTCGGCGATGGTCTCAACCAGCGTATTCCAGGCCATGCAGTGCAGGCACTGTCCCTGCCACTTGGGCGACTGGCCGCCGCATTCCGTACAAGTGTAAATGGACTTGGCTTTTGCCATGACTATTCGACCTCAACCATGGGGACGCGCGCTGCGACTGCGCATAGCAACTCATAACCAATCGTGCCCGCCGCTGTGGCGATTTCGTCAACCGGCAGCGTTTCTCCCCACAGGGTAACAGGCATGCCGATTCTGGCGTCAGGAATGCCGCTCAAGTCCACTGTGAGCATATCCATTGAAACCCGCCCGATGATGCGGCTGCGATGCTCGTCAAGCAGCACTGGCGTGCCGGTAGGCGCGTGGCGGGGATAGCCGTCGGCGTAACCGCAGGCTACTGTTCCGATGCGCATGGCGCATGGCGCACGGAAACTCCCGCCATAACCCACTTCGGCACCAGCCAAAATGTCGCGTATGGCGATGATCTCGCTGGAAAGCGTCATGACAGGTTTGAGGCCGAGCGCTAAAGGGCTCAGGTGGCACATGGGAGAAGCGCCGTAAAGCATGATGCCGGGACGGATCCAGTCGCCGTGGGCCTCCGGGTAGCTCATCACGGCAGCAGAATTGGACAGGCTACAAGGTAGAGTCAAGCCCTGTGTGGCGGTGTTGAACAGGGTCAGTTGTTGCTTTATCCCATTGGGCTCATCGGCGCGGGCAAAATGGGTCATCAACGTAACCTGCGCGCCCATCTTTTGCAGACTTTGCAGTGCAGCAGGCAACGCCTCTGGCTGAAAGCCAAGGCGGTTCATGCCGGTGTTGATCTTGAGCCAGGCCTGAAGCGGTGTGGCGAAAGAAATTTGCAGCAGAAGATCGATTTGCCACTGCGCATGAATGACCGTGGACAGCCCATGCTGAACCAGCAGAGGGACTTCGTCCGCGCTGAAGAACCCTTCCAGCAGCAGGATTTCCTGTCTGAAGCCCGCGTTGCGCAGTGCAATGGCTTCTGCCAGGTTAAGCACCGCAAACCCATCTGCCGCTTTCAGCGCACTTGCTACCCGCAGCATGCCATGACCATAGCCATTGGCCTTGATCACCGCCATGGTGCGGGCATGCGGCGCATGCCTGCGGGCAATGCCCAGATTGTGACGCAGCGCGGAAAGGCTCACGGTGGCACAAATCGGGCGCGACATGAGCTTAGTAGTCTCCACCGCCGTGGGCGTAGTTCTCAAAGCGGGTGTATTCCCCGAGGAAAGTCATTCTTACGGTGCCGATGGGGCCGTTACGCTGTTTGCCGATAATGATTTCAGCGCTCCCTTTTTCGGGAGAGTCCTGGTTGTAAACTTCATCGCGGTAGATGAACAGAATTACGTCGGCATCCTGCTCGATGGCGCCGGATTCGCGCAGGTCGGACATAACCGGTCGCTTGTTGGGGCGCTGTTCGAGGCTACGGTTGAGCTGAGAAAGCGCGATGACCGGCACTTCCAGTTCTTTCGCCAGCGCCTTGAGAGAGCGGGAAATCTCGGAAATTTCCGTGGCGCGGTTCTCGCCGCCGCCACTGCCGCTCATGAGTTGCAGGTAGTCGATGATGATCAGGCCCAGCTTGCCGCACTGGCGGTGCAGACGGCGAGCGCGCGCCCTGAGTTCAAGGGCGGTGAGCGCACCGCTTTCGTCGATGTGAATCGGCGCGTCGTTGAGCTTGCCTACAGCATTGGTCAGGCGCAACCAGTCCTCGTCCTGCAGTTGCCCCGTGCGGATTTTTTGCTGGTCCAGTTTGCCCACTGACCCGATCATACGCATCGCCAACTGGGTGCCCCCCATTTCCATACTGAAAATGGCAACGGGCAGGCCGGTGTTCAGCGCAACATTTTCGCCGATATTGATGGAAAAAGCGGTCTTGCCCATACTGGGCCTGCCTGCCACGATGATCAGATCACCAGGCTGCAGGCCGGATGTTTTCTGGTCCAGGTCATGAAACCCGGTGGGGATCCCGGTGACTTCATTCGGGTTGTCTCGCTGGAACAGTTCGTCGATGCGTTCCACAACCTGGATGAGCAGGGGCTGGATTTCAACAAAACCCTGCTTGCCGCGTGCATTTGCTTCGGCAATTTCAAACACCTTGGCTTCAGCCTCGTCCAGCAATTGCCCGGCGCTGCGGCCCACCGGGTTGTAGGCGCTGTCAGAGATGGCAGTGCCGACTTCCGATAGTTTGCGCATGACGCCGCGATCACGCACGATTTCTGCGTAACGCTTGATGTTGGCTGCGCTCGGGGTGTTTTGCGCCAGTGCAGCGAGGTAGGCAAGTCCGCCTGCATTATTCAGTTCGGCACTAATCTCCAGTGCTTCAGAAACTGTAATGACGTCTGCTGGCCTGCCACCTTCGAGCAGCCTGAAAATATGGCGGAATATCAGGCGGTGGTCGTGGCGGTAGAAATCGCTTTCGGCCACGACGTCGGCTATCCGGTCCCAGGCGCTGTTGTCCAGTAGCAGGCCGCCGAGCACGGACTGTTCCGCCTCGATGGAATGCGGAGGAAGTTTGATAGCGTCGAGTTGTGCGTCGCTCATGAAATTAAAATGCTCAGGCTAAAACCAGAAGTTTCCGGGTTCGCGGGTGAATTGGCAAGGCTGGAGCAGAAACAAAAAAAAGGGCTGTCGCCAGCCCTTTTTTATTTTTTGCTGAAGCGATCAGGCTGCAGCTACGACAGATACCGTAATGCTTGCGGTTACATCGGTATGCAGGGATAGATCCACAGGGAAGTCACCCACTTGCTTCAACGGGCCATCAGGCAGACGCACTTCGGATTTCGCAACTTCAAGCCCCTGGGCCTTGAGTGCTTCCGAGATGTCGCTGGTTGTCACGGAACCAAACAAACGTCCGTCCACGCCAGCTTTCTGTGCAATTTGCACCGTAATGCCGTTGATTTTCTCGCCACGGGCTTGCGCCTGGGCAAGAATTTCAGCCTGAACTTTTTCCAGTTCGGCGCGCTTGGCTTCAAATTCAGCCAGATTGGCTGGCGTTGCGCGTTTCGCTTTCTTTTGCGGAATCAGGAAGTTGCGGCCATAGCCATCCTTGACTTTGACAACATCACCCAGTTGGCCCAGATTGGCCAGTTTTTCCAGAAGAATAACTTGCATGATTTCTCCTTAGTGCTGGTCAGTGTAAGGCATCAGAGCCAGGAAGCGGGCGCGCTTGATAGCGGTGCCCAGCTGGCGCTGGTAGCGGGCTTTGGTCCCGGTGATACGGGCCGGAATGATCTTGCCGTTTTCGGAGACGAAGTCCTTGAGCAGGTCTACATCCTTGTAATCGATTTCCTTGATGCCTTCAACCGTGAAGCGGCAGAAGCGCTTGCGACGGAACATTTGACGTGCCATTTTATTTACCTCTTTAAATTTCTATCAGTTCAATTCTGTTTGCGTGCAATACCAGGTGCGTACTCTTGCGGCTTTTCCTTGCCAGGAATCCCTGAACCTTGATTCCATCTTCCACTTTGCAGTGGGCAGTCTGTTGCGCCAGTTCGCCCAGCGCTACGAGCTGCACTTCGCATTCGACATCGCGTTCCATCCCGGCTTCGACCTGTCTGGAGCTATGACCCAGGATCAGATTCAGTGCCGGAATACCTGCGGGTGTGTAACGCAGCGGGTCGATAGCAAGGATTTTGCCGCTCAGTACGATCCGGTTGTCAGGCACTTAGGCCGCGGCAGCAGGAGCAGCCTGGGCCTCGCCCGATTGCAGAGAGCGTGACTTCTCTTCCTTCATCATGGGAGAAGGCGTGGTCACTGCTTCTTTCATGCTGACGACAAGGTGACGCAGCACGGCATCGTTGAAGCGGAAAGCGTGATCCAGTTCGTCCAGTGTTTCCTGATCGCACTCGATATTCATCAGCACGTAGTGCGCTTTGTGAATTTTTTCAATCGGGTAGGCCAACTGGCGGCGGCCCCAGTCTTCAAGACGGTGAATGTTGCCGCTTTTAGCGGTAACCAGGCCGCGGTAACGTTCGACCATGCCCGGAACCTGTTCGCTCTGGTCGGGATGGACGATAAAAACGATTTCGTAATGTCGCATGCACACTCCTTGTGGTTTATAGCCTTTCGCCATGCGGGACGATAAGGCAAGGTTGAAAAACAGGCGATTGTACCAAATTTTCAAGAACAATCAAGTTTCTATCGTGTGCTCTGTTCTCTGTGTGCGGTGCGGTCATGGCCGTTTTGGCAGCTTATGCTATACTGGAAAATTATTTGTTTTGTGTGGTTTGATGGCGCGCCTAGCCTGAATGAAGCCATAAATTTGAACCCCGAATTTTAGTGATATTAAGGAATGTTGAAGATGCAAACGGAAAATGTGAACCCGCTGGAAAAAACTCTGGAGCTTGCTGTTTCCTTGGCGCAATTCGAAGCTGATGTGGCAAAGCGCCTGAAACAGGTGGCGCGCACAGTGAAAATGCAGGGGTTTCGTCCTGGCAAAGTGCCTATGAAAATGGTGGAACAGCAGCACGGCGGGCAAGTGCGTCAGGAAGTGCTGGGTGAATCGGTGCAGAAAAGTTTTTCCGATGCGGTTGAGCAGAGCCAGTTGAGAGTTGCTGGTTATCCACGCATTGAGCCCAAGGCTGATCAGGGTGCGGGTGAGTCCATGATGTTCACTGCGACCTTTGAAGTTTATCCGGAAGTTGTTCTGGGAGACATTAGTGCCAGCAAGATTGAGCGTCCATCCGTCACCATTGGCGACGAGGAAGTAAACAAAACCATCGAAATCCTGCGTAAGCAACGTGTTGTCTATCATTCTGTTGATCGGGTCGCGGCGACTGGTGATCGCGTGAACGTTGATTATCGCGGTACGCTGGATGATGTCGAGTTTGCAGGCGGCCAGGCCAAGGGTTTTAGCCTGGTTCTGGGTGAAGGGCGTACGCTGCCCGATTTTGAAGGCCAGTTTGTGGGCATGAAAGCGGGTGAAAGCAAAAAATTTGATCTGACCTTCCCCGAGGATTATCACTCTAAGGAACTGGCAGGCAAGGGCGTGACCTTCGAGGTGACGCTGAACACTGTTGAAGAAGCCAAACTGCCTGAAGTTGATGCCGATTTTGCCAAGAGCATGGGCGTGGCAGATGGCGATGTGGCAAAAATGCGCGATGAAATTCGTGCCAGCCTGGAACGTGAAGGCAAGAAACGGATTCAGGAGAAGGTGAAAACTCAGGTGATGGAGTCTCTGCTTGAGGCCACGAAAGTGGATTTGCCGACCGCATTGGTCGAGATGGAAATTGAGCGCCTGATGGAGCAAATGCGTCAAAGCATGTCTTCTCACGGAGTTAAGGTGATGGATGGCATGCAGTCGCCCGAATTACACCGTGATCAGGCCAAGCGTCGTGTCGCCCTGGGCTTGATTTTGGCGGAAGTGGTCAAATCTAATAAACTCAATGCAAAGCCGGAGCAGATTCAGGCGCAGATCGTAGAAGTAGCCCAAAGCTACGAAGACCCTGATTCTGTGATCAAGTATTTCTACTCCAATCCGCAGCAATTGGCAGAGATAGAGTCCCTGGTGCTGGAAGGTAATGTGGTCGAATGGGCCCTGACAAAGGTACAGGTTGAGGACAAGTCGATCGTTTTTGATGAATTGATGGGAAAAAAATAAATGAATGAAATGAGCAACTGGGATCCGCAAAGCCTCGGTTACATTCCGATGGTGATCGAGCAGAGTGGTCGTGGCGAGCGTGCCTACGATATTTACTCGCGCTTGCTGAAGGAACGGGTGGTTTTTCTGGTCGGTCCTGTCAATGAAATGAGTGCCAATCTGGTCGTGGCCCAGTTGCTGTTTCTGGAATCAGAAAATCCTGACAAGGATATTTATCTTTACATCAATTCTCCGGGCGGTTCGGTCACTGCGGGCATGGCGATTTACGACACCATGCAATTCATCAAGCCCGATGTCTCGACCCTGTGCATTGGCCAGGCGGCCAGCATGGGGGCTTTGCTGCTGACGGCGGGTGCGCCAGGCAAGCGCTACAGTCTGCCAAATTCGCGAATGATGATTCACCAGCCACTGGGCGGCTTCCAGGGGCAGGCTTCGGATATCGAGATCCATGCCAAGGAAATCCTTTATTTGCGCCAGAAGCTTAACGAGATTCTTGCAAAACATACCGGTCAGACCGTCAAGGCCATTGAAAAAGATACTGATCGGGATAACTTCATGAGTGCGGAGCAGTCGGTGAAGTATGGCTTGATAGATAAAGTGCTTGTCAATCGCGCCGAAGTTGCGGCTTAATGAAGTTGTGAAACGCGTGACTATTTGGGATTAGGAAACGATGGCAAAAGACTCAGGCAGTGAAAAGTTGCTCTATTGTTCATTTTGCGGCAAGAGCCAGCACGAGGTGCGCAAACTGATCGCAGGACCTTCGGTTTTTATTTGCGATGAATGTGTAGATCTCTGCAACGACATTATTCGCGAGGAAATTCGCGGTGAGCAGACTGCCAAGAGTGGAACCGATGACTTGCCGGTGCCACTGGAAATCAATCAGATTCTGGACGAGTATGTGATCGGGCAGGCACAGGCCAAGCGTATTCTGTCAGTTGCGGTGTACAACCATTACAAGCGGCTGAAAAATCAGAACAAGAATGATGAGGTTGAACTGGCCAAGAGCAATATTCTGCTGATTGGTCCGACCGGATCGGGCAAGACTTTGCTGGCGCAAACGCTGGCACGGCTGCTCAATGTTCCGTTTGTCATGGCGGATGCCACCACGCTGACCGAAGCCGGTTATGTCGGCGAGGACGTAGAAAACATTATCCAGAAACTGCTGCAGAAATGCGATTACGATATCGAAAAAGCGCAGCGCGGTATTGTCTACATCGATGAAATCGACAAAATTTCACGCAAGTCCGACAACCCGTCCATTACCCGAGATGTGTCGGGAGAGGGTGTGCAGCAGGCGTTGCTGAAACTGATCGAGGGAACTGTAGCTTCGATACCGCCGCAAGGTGGCCGCAAGCATCCCAATCAGGAATTCGTTCAGGTGGATACCACCAACATCCTGTTTGTCTGCGGCGGCGCTTTCAGCGGCCTGGAAAAGGTGATCAGTAACCGTTCCGAAAAAGGCGGCATTGGTTTTGGTGCCGAAGTGAAGAGCAAGGATAACAGCAAGGATATCGGCGAAGTATTGCGCGATGTGGAGCCAGAGGATCTGATCAAGTTTGGCTTGATTCCGGAGTTCGTCGGTCGCTTGCCGGTAGTCGCGACGCTGGAAGAGCTGGATGAGTCTGCCATGATCCGAATTCTGACCGAACCCAAAAACGCGCTTACCAAGCAATATCAGAAACTGTTTGACATGGAAGGTGTGGAACTCGAGTTCCGTGATGATGCACTGGATGCTATCGCCAAAAAGGCGTTGGCACGCAAAACAGGCGCTCGTGGCTTGCGCTCCATTCTGGAGCACACACTGCTCGACACCATGTATGACTTGCCATCCATGTCCAATGTCAGCAAAGTAGTAGTAGATAATGGTGTGGTCAATGGCACAGGCAAACCACTCATGATTTACGCAGATCAGCCTCAGGTTGCCTGATTGAATTTACGCCGGAAGTGCGACTGCACTTCCGGAATTTCCCTTTGCAGCGCCCTCCGCTTGCTGTAGTTTATTTTCCTGTTCGGCTTGAAATTCTCGGGCCTCTCCTTAATTATTAAATAATCTGGCATTTATTAAGGCGTATATTCCATGTCGTTACAAACGCACGAACCGCTTTCCAGTACCGTAAAGTTACCCTTATTGCCCCTGCGCGATGTGGTGGTATTTCCGCACATGGTGATTCCTCTGTTCGTCGGTCGTCCAAAATCCATCAAGGCGCTTGAGGCGGCCATGGAATCAGGTAAACACATTCTGCTGGTGGCGCAGAAATCTGCTGCCAAGGATGAGCCAACTCTGGATGACCTCTACAGGATTGGTAGTGTTGCCAGCATATTGCAGATGCTGAAGCTGCCTGATGGCACGGTCAAGGTGCTGGTGGAAGGCAACCAGCGCGCTGAAGTTACCGAGTTTTTTGATGGTGAGACTTACTTCTCTGCCCAGGCTGACGTAGTTCCGGCGCCGCCAGAGAACGACAATGAAACTGAAGCGATGATGCGCAGCGTTTTTGCCCAGTTTGACCAATATGTAAAACTGAACAAAAAAATCCCGCCTGAGATTCTGACTTCTCTGGCCAGTATTGACGAAGCTGGCCGTCTGGCAGACACCATTGCCGCACATCTGCCTCTGAAACTGGAGCAAAAGCAGCACGTGCTGGAAATGTTCACGGTGCGCGAGCGACTTGAGCACTTGCTGGGTCAGCTGGATTCTGAAATTGATATTCTTCAGGTCGAGAAGCGCATACGTGGCCGCGTCAAGCGCCAGATGGAAAAAAGTCAGCGCGAGTATTACCTCAACGAGCAGGTCAAGGCGATCCAGAAGGAACTGGGCGATATGGACGAAGGCGCCGATCTGGATGAACTGGAGAAAAAGATAAAGGCTGCGCAAATGCCGAAGGAAGCAAAGGCAAAAGCCGATTCGGAGCTCAAGAAACTCAAGCTGATGTCACCAATGTCGGCAGAGGCGACCGTGGTGCGCAATTACATTGATGTTCTGGTGGGTTTGCCATGGAAGAAGAAAACCAAGATCAGTAAGGATCTGGCTGCTGCCGAGGCTGTGCTGGAAGAAGATCACTACGGCCTTGAGAAGGTCAAGGAGCGGATTGTTGAATATCTGGCAGTGCAACAGCGCGTGGACAAGCTCAAGGCTCCCATTCTGTGTCTGGTCGGGCCACCCGGCGTGGGTAAGACCTCGCTGGGGCAGTCTATCGCTCGCGCGACCAATCGGAAATTCGTGCGCATGGCGCTAGGTGGGGTGCGCGACGAGTCCGAGATCCGTGGCCACCGCCGCACCTATATAGGTTCCATGCCCGGCAAGATATTGCAAAGCATGAGCAAAGTGGCGGTGCGCAATCCGCTGTTTCTGCTGGATGAAGTGGACAAGATGGGAATGGATTTCCGGGGAGACCCTTCCTCGGCATTGCTGGAAGTGCTCGATCCTGAACAGAACCATACCTTTGTCGATCATTACGTCGAGGTGGAGTATGACCTTTCAGATGTGATGTTCGTTGCGACTTCCAATACCATGAATATTCCAGCGCCCTTGCTGGACCGCATGGAAGTAATTCGTCTTTCCGGTTATACCGAAGATGAGAAGATCAATATCGCCATGCGTTATCTGCTGCCAAAGCAGCTCAAGACGCATGGACTGAAAGACACGGAAATCAGTGTTCCAGAAAGCGTGGTACGCGATGTGGTGCGCTACTACACCCGAGAGGCGGGTGTGCGTAGCCTGGAGCGCGAACTCGCCAAGATTTGCCGCAAGGTCGTGAAGGAGTTGTTGCTCAAGAACGGCGGTAAAAAAATCTCAGTGACGCCGCGTAACCTCGATAAATATCTTGGAGTGCAGCGCTTTACCTTTGGTGTGGCTGAGCAGCATAACCAGGTTGGACAGGTGACCGGGTTGGCGTGGACCGAAGTGGGAGGTGAGTTGCTGACCATTGAAGGGGTGGCACTGCCCGGCAAGGGCAAGATGACCACTACCGGCAAGCTGGGTGAAGTCATGCAGGAATCCATTCAGGCGGCACTGTCCGTGGTGCGTAGTCGCGCACGTGGTTTGGGCATAGCGGATGATTTTTATCAGAAAAATGATATTCACATTCACTTGCCTGAAGGGGCGACGCCCAAGGACGGGCCGAGTGCAGGCATTGCCCTGACTACGGCGATGGTTTCGATCCTGACGGGGATACCAGTGCGAGCTGATGTGGCGATGACCGGCGAAATCACCCTGCGAGGTGAAGTGTTGCCGATTGGTGGATTGAAAGAGAAATTGCTGGCTGCGCACCGTGGCGGCATCAAGATCGTTCTGATTCCGCAAGAAAACGTCAAGGATCTGGTTGAAATTCCTGACAATATCAAGGGTAAACTGGAAATTCATCCGGTTAAGTGGATTGATCAAGTCCTTGATCTTGCGCTGGAAAGAAAGCCGGAGGCATTGCCTGAAAAGGACGAAGAGGCGGTGCCGCATACAGCCGGTGTTGAGGAAAAGACAGTTACAGCTGCCGTCAAGCATTAAACTATTTGATATGAATCTTCGCAGAACCGCTTGACACAAGGATTTGCGGCTTGATATAAAGCTGGTGCTGGACTGTTTGTAATATCAACCAAACTGAAAGGGGACTACACGTGAACAAATCTGAGCTGATTGATGCGATCGCCAAAGATGCTGACATGTCCAAGGCTGCTGCTGGCCGCGCTCTGGATGCCGCTGTTGCTGCTGTAAAGGGTGCCATGAAAAAAGGCGATATGGTGACCCTCGTTGGTTTTGGAACATTCTATGTAGGCAAACGTGCTGCTCGTAACGGTCGCAATCCACGCACCGGCGCAACCATCAAAATCAAGGCCGCTAAAACTCCTAAATTTAGAGCTGGCAAAGCGCTCAAAGATGCTGTAAACTAGCCGCTCTTTGATTCTGAGGGGTTTGAAAAAACCTCAGTTAAAAATCATCGGGTGCTTAGCTCAGTTGGTAGAGCGTCGCCCTTACAAGGCGAATGTCGGCGGTTCGACCCCGTCAGCACCCACCAGTTGTGCTTAAGGTTTATGGAGTGGTAGTTCAGTTGGTTAGAATACCGGCCTGTCACGCCGGGGGTCGCGGGTTCGAGTCCCGTCCACTCCGCCAAACAAGGGTGAACTTCGGTTCACCCTTTTTTCTTTCTTGCAGCCAAATCAAATCGGCTTTGTCCTTTCGGGAAGCCGTTTACGGGTTAAAACTATGCTAGAAGTCATTCGTGAACATGCTCAAGGCAAAATTGCCAAAGTCATTCTGGTTCTGATTACCATTCCCTTCGCTTTATGGGGTGTTGATTCCTATTTGACGGGTGGCGGGGGTGGTCCGGTGGTCGCCAAGGTAGGCGGGCAGGAAATCTCGCAAAATGAATTTTCTCAGGCGCTTAAGGACCAGCAGGAACGGATGCGCTCAGCGCTGGGCAAGAACTTTGATCCGGCGATGATGGAAAATCCGGAAATCCGCAAATCCGTTCTGGACGGATTGGTCAATCAGCGTGTCCTGCTGGCCGATGCAACGCAGGAAGGCCTGGTTGTCTCTGATGCTCAACTGGCCAGGTTTATCGCCGGAATCGAGGCTTTCTGGGAAAACGGAAGCTTTTCACATACACGCTATGAATCAGTCTTGCGTCAGCAGAATATGTCTACCAGCATGTTCGAGCATCGCCTGCGTCAGGATCTGCTGTTGCAGACGGCCCAGGAAGGCGTGATCCGTAATGCGTTTATTCCCAAAACGGTAGCGGAGAATCTGATGCGGATCAACGAGCAACAACGTGAAATGAGCCAGGCCGTGATCCAGATCGAGCAGTTCATGTCACAAGCCAAGATCGAAGCGGCCGCGATCAAGGATTATTACGAAAAAAATCAGGATGAATTCAAGCTGCCTGAGCAGGCTCGTCTTGAATACGTCGTGCTGTCGGCTGAAAATCTGGCTGCGCAGATAACTGTAAGCGAAGATGAAGTTGCTGCCTATTACAAGGAACATGCTAGCCAGTTCGGCCAGACGGAAGAGCGTCAGGCCAGCCATATCCTGATTGGCATTTGCTGCGACTGCCAGCGCGGCAGAAAAAACTGCAGGCATGGAAAAAGCACGCAAGATTTTGCAGGAAGCAAAACAGAATCCGGACAATTTTGCGCAGCTGGCCAAACAGTATTCCCAGGATACCGGCTCTGCTGCCCAAGGTGGCGATCTTGGGCTATTTTGGTCGTGGTGCGATGGTCAAGCCATTTGAAGATGCTGCTTTCAAGATGAATTCGGGTGAGATCAGTGATCTGGTGCAATCGGATTTTGGCTATCACATCATCAAGCTGACTGCGATCAAACCTGCCAAGTTGCGCTCGTTGCAGGAAGTGCAAGGCTGAAATTATCCTGGAACTGAAAAAACAGAAGGCCGGCAAGAAATTTGCAGAGAATGCTGAAAATTTCAGCAACCTGGTTTATGAACAAGGCGATAGCCTCACACCGGTTGCCCAGCAACTCGGACTCAAGATCGAGCAGAGTGACTGGGTGACACGAATGGCGAGCGATACCCCGCTGCTCAACAATCCCAAAGCTGTTGCAGGCTGTGTTCACTGAAGAAGTGCTGAAAAACAAACGCAACACTGAGGCGGTCGAGGTTGTACCCAATACGCTGGTGGCAGCCCGCTTGCTGGAATACAAAGCGGCCAGCGTCAAACCGCTGGAAGAAGTTGCTGCTGCATTGGGTCAGCGTTTGCAGCGTCAGCAGGCTTCTGTTCTGGCTGTGAAATGGGGCAAGGATGCTTTGGCCCAGTTGCAGCAGGGTAATGCGCCTGCAGGCTTGAACTGGAGTCCTGCACAGCTGGTTAGTCGTTCCAAGCCGGCTGATATGGCGCCGGAAGTTCTGAAGGAAGCGTTCAGGGCAAAAGCTGACAAGCTGCCTGCTTATCGCCGGTGTAGAAAATAATCAGGGAGGCTTCACCCTGGTCAAAGTGTCAAAGCTGGTTGAGGCTGGACCCTTGGAGGAAGGCCGCAAGCAGGCCTATGCCCAGCGTTTTTCCAGCATGCTGGAGCGTGAATATGCTGCAGCTTACCTTGCAAGCCTGAAGCAAAAAACCAAAGTCGAAATCAAGAAGGACGTTCTGGAGAAGACTGAGCGTTAATCTTTACCGGGGTTACTCGAACAGGTTGAGTACCCCGTCCAGACCCACAAAGTTCAGCGCGTGAGTAGTCTGCTCTTGCACTAATGTTTTGGCATGCCAGGCAATGCTAACGCCTGCCATGCCCAGCATGGCGAGGTCATTGGCGCCGTCACCGATGGCAATGACTTGTTCACGCCGCAAGCCGAGCTTGATTCTGTACGCCTCCAGCGCGCTCGCTTTTCCCGCCGCATCAATCAGCTTGCCGCTGATTTCCCCTGTCAGTTTCCCATCACGAATTCCGATCCGGTTGTAAACCGCATAATCGAGCCCCAATCTTGATTTGAGACGTTCGGCAAAAAATTCGAATCCACTGGTGATCAGTGCAGTCTTCAAACCGTGCCGTTGCAATTCCTGTATCAGAAACTCTGCGCCAGGATTGAGCTGAAGTGTCTGCTCGTAGACGGTTTCCAGTGCGCTCACCGGCAGTCCCTTCAGCAGCGCAATACGTTGGCGAAAACTGGTTTCGAAATTGATTTCGCCACGCATGGCACGTTCGGTAAGCGGCGCTGAAAGTTCCCTGATGCCGGCAATGCTGGCGAGTTCATCGATGGTCTCAATGTTGATGAGCGTGGAGTCCATGTCGAAGGCCGCCAGCCCAAAGCCTGCAAGTTCGACGGCCAGCAGGGACCAATGCGCAGTCGAGTTGATGGTCGAGACAAAATTCCATGCAGGGCAGGGTTTAATTGCCCACCACGGAAGTTGAAAGCCAGCTCGGTTTCCAATGCGGCTATGCCGGGTGCAGCAGGTAAGCCGTGACAGATCATCGAGAAATGGGGCGGGGTCGGACACGCCCTGGATGACGATGCTTCCAGCCATGGCGTGTCCGTCAAATTCTAATTCAGAACGTGCGAAACCAGCCCGTCAGCCAGCTTGGGCTCGAACCAGGTGGATTTTGGCGGCATGACTTCGTTGGCATCGGCCACGGCCATCAGGTCTTCCATGCGCGTGGCAAACAGGGCGAAGGCCACGGCCATTTCGCCGCTGTCGACACGCTTTTCCAGTTCCGCCAGACCGCGGATGCCGCCAACAAAATCGATGCGCTTGTCGCGGCGCGGGTCGGCTATGCCCAGCACCGGCGCGATCAGGTGGTTCTGCAGCAGGCTGACATCAAGCCGCGCTACCGGGTCTTGTGCAGGGATCAGTTCGGGCTTGATGGCAAGTCGGTACCATTGGCCATCCAGATACATGCCGAATTCGTTGGGTTTGGCAGGTTTCATCTGACCAGCAATTGTTTCTACAGCAAAGCATTCGCCGATGCGCTGGAGAAAAGTGGCCTTGTCCAGACCATTCAGATCCTTGATCACGCGGTTGTAGTCCATGATTTTCATCTGGTGGTGCGGGAAAATCACCGACAGGAAATAGTTGTAGCTTTCCTCTCCGCTGTGCGCCGGGTTGGCGGCCTTGCGCGCGGCGCAGATGCGCGAGGCCGAGGCTGAGCGGTGGTGGCCGTCGGCGATGTAGATCGCGTGCATGGCGTCGAAAGCGTTTGTCAGTTTGGCGTTGATGGCGGGGTCGCGCATCACCCAGATGGTATGGCGGATGCCGTCATCGGCGGTCACGTCGGCATCGGGCTGCCCTGTGCTGGCCTGGGCGAGAATGGCATCGACCTCGGGTGCGCTGGGATAGGCCAGCAGCACCGGGCCGGTCTGGGCATTGAGGGCGTCGATCTGGCGCACCCGGTCGTCTTCCTTGTCCGGGCGGGTAAATTCGTGCTTGCGGATGCGGTTGGTGTCGTAATCCGCTACCGAGGCCGCCGCCACCAGCCCGGTCTGGCTGTGTTCTCCCATGACCAGCCGGTAGGCATAGTAGCAGGCGCTGTCATCGCGCTTCAGTACGCCCGCATCGATCATGCGCTGCAGGTTTTCCGCTGCCTTGGCATAGACTTCCGGCGCATAGGGGTCGGTTTCCGGCGGCAGGTCGATTTCCGGTTTCGAGATGTGCAGGAAGCTCCACGGGCGGCCATCCGCGCGCACCCGTGCTTCTGCAGTGGACAAGTACATCATAGGGCGGCGCGGCGACTTCGGTGGCGCGTCCGGGGGCAGGGCGCAGGCCGTCAAAGGGGCGGATCAGATGGGGCATGTTGAAGTCCTTATTGCAGTTTCTTGAATAAAAATTTGATCGTGGTGATGCGCTGTTCGACCTCGGGCAGCGGTACGCCGATGCGGATCTTGTCCGGGCCGGCCAGCTTGCAGCCGGGCTGCTTCTGAATGAATTCGATGATTTTAGCAGGGTCGATCGGCGGACTGGGAACGAATTGCACCATGATCGCATCGCTGCTGGCGTCAATTTTCATGATCCCCAGCGGCTTGGCCATGACGCGCAGGCGATGGGCTTCGAGCAGGGCATGGGCAGCAGGCGGCAGCAGGCCGAAGCGGTCGATCAGCTCTTCATGAATCAGATCGAGATCTTCCAGGCTGTCGCAATTGGCCAGACGTTTGTAGAGCGTCAGGCGCTGGTTGATGTCGCCGCAGTAGTCCTTGGGCAGCAGGGCCGGGGTGTGCAGATTGATTTCCGTGGTGACGGCAAGCGGCGCAGCCATGTCCGGCTCCTTGCCTTCCTTGAGCGCCTTCACGGCCTGGTTGAGCATGTCGGAATAGAGGCTGAAGCCGATTTCCTGCATTTCGCCGCTCTGCGATTCGCCCAGGATCTCTCCCGCGCCGCGGATTTCCAGATCATGCATGGAAAGATAAAAGCCTGCGCCCAGGTCTTCCATCATCTGGATCGCATCCAGGCGTTTTTTCGCCTGCGGCGTGAGCGCGGCCACCTCGCCCGGCGTCAGCAGGTAGGCGTAAGCCTGATGGTGCGAACGCCCGACCCGGCCGCGCAACTGGTGCAACTGGGCCAGGCCGAACTTGTCCGCGCGGTTCATGATGATGGTGTTGGCGGTGGGGATGTCGATGCCGGTTTCGATAATCGTGGTGCACAGCAGGATATTGAAGCGCTGCTGGTAGAAATCGCGCATCACATGTTCCAGATCGCGTTCGTGCAACTGGCCGTGGGCCACCGCGATGCGCGCCTCGGGCAGCAGCTTGGCCAGCTTTTCCTGCACGTTGAGGATGGTTTCCACTTCGTTGTGGAGAAAATACACCTGCCCGCCGCGCTTCAGCTCGCGCAGCACCGCCTCGCGGATGATGCCTTCGGAATAGGGCGCAACAAAGGTCTTGATGGAGAGGCGTCTTTGCGGCGCGGTGGCGATGACGGAAAAGTCGCGCAAACCCTCCAGCGACATCGACAGCGAACGCGGAATCGGCGTGGCGGTCAGCGTCAGCACGTCCACCTCGGCGCGCAAGGCCTTGAGCTGCTCCTTCTGGCGCACGCCGAAGCGGTGTTCCTCGTCCACGATAACCAGCCCCAGATTCTTGAACTTGACGTCTTTCTGGATCAGCTTGTGGGTGCCGATCACGATGTCGATTTCGCCCGCAGCCAGCCCCTTGAGCGCCAGGGTCTGTTCCTTGGCGGTGCGGAAGCGGGACAGTTCGGCGATCTTGACCGGCCAGTCGGAAAAACGGTCGGAGAAGTTGTTGAAATGCTGTTCCGCCAGCAGCGTGGTGGGAACCAGGATGGCCACCTGCTTGCCGTCGGCAACCGCGACAAAGGCAGCGCGCAGGGCCACTTCCGTTTTGCCGAAGCCGACATCGCCGCACACCAGCCGGTCCATCGGCTGGCCGGAGGTCATGTCCCCGATCACGGCCTGAATGGCCGCTGCCTGATCTGGCGTCTCCTCGAAATCGAAAGCAGAGGCAAAAGCTTCGTAATCGTGATGGTTGAGCTTGAATGTGTAGCCCTGGCGCGCCGCCCGCTGGGCGTAGAGATTGAGCAGTTCGGCTGCGGTGTCGCGCGCCTGTTGCAGCGCTCTTCTTTTTGCCTTTTCCCACTGCCCGCTGCCGAGCCGGTGCAGGGGTGCGGAATCCGGGCTGGCGCCGCTGTAGCGGCTGATGACATGCAGGTCGCAAACCGGGACATAGAGCTTGTCGCCGCCGGCGTATTCCAGATGCAGAAACTCGGTTTCGCCTTCGCCCAGGTCCATGTTGACCAGGCCCAGGTAGCGGCCGATGCCATGCTGTTCGTGCACCACCGGGTCGCCGGCCCGGAGCTCGGACAGGTCGCGCAGCATGTTCTCGACATTGCTCCGGCGCGTGGTGTCGCGACGCCGCGACTGGCGGACCTGGCTGGCGTAAAGTTCGGTTTCGGTGATGACGGCAATAAGCGGTGGAGAGGATGAATCCAGTGCTTACCATCCCGGCAGCGAGCATGAGCCGTTCCGTGCCTGCTTCGAAATCGGCAAAAGTTTTCGCAGATGGCCGGTTTCAGGCCGTATTCAGCCAGGTATTGCGCCATGGTTTCGCGCCGTCCCATGCTTTCTGCCAGGATCAGGACGCGGCCATCGAAGTGTTCGATGAATGTTTTCAGTTTTTCCAGCGGATCTTCGGCACGGCGTTCGACCTGTACCGGGGGCACCGGCTGGGTGATCGGTTTGTCACCCGCTTCACTGGAAATTTCGATGCGGCCAAACTGTTTGATTTCGCCGAAAAACACATCCACCGGCAGGAAAATTTCTTCCGGCGAGAGCAGGGGGCGATTGCGGTCGCCCCTGAGCAGCATGTAGCGCGAGCGGGTGTCCTGCCAGAAATGCTGTGCAGCGCCTTCCAGATCGTGGTGCAGGCACAGCAGCGCACTCTCCGGCAGGTAATCGAACAGGGTGGCGGTGTGCTCGAAAAACAGCGGCAGGTAGTATTCGATACCCAGCGGCGCCAGTCCGTTGCTGACATCCTTGTATAGCTGGCTCTTCGATGGGTCGCCTTCGAACTTTTCGCGAAAGCTCTGGCGGAAGCGGCTGATGCCGGCTTCATCGAGCGGAAATTCGCGTGCCGGCAACAGTCGAACGTCTTTCACCGGGTAGATGCTGCGTTGCGTATCCACATCGAAAGTGCGGATGGATTCGATCTCCTGATCGAACAGGTCGAGCCGGTAGGGCACGGCACTGCCCATGGGGAACAGGTCCACCAGTCCGCCGCGGATGGAGTATTCGCCCGGTGTCAGTACCTGGGTGACATGGGTATAGCCTGCCTGGGTGAGTTGCTGGCGCAGTGCATCGAGGTCCAGCTTGGTGCCCTGTTTGAGGAAAAAGGCGTGGGCAGCCAGGAATTCGCGTGGCGGCAGGCGGCACAGCGCGGTGGTGGCCGGCACGATGATCACATCGCAGGCGTTGTGGGAAATCTGGTACAGCGTCGCAAGGCGTTCCGAGACCAGATCCTGGTGCGGGGAGAAATGATCGTAAGGCAGCGTCTCCCAGTCGGGCAGGAGATGGATGGCCAGTTGCGGCGCAAAGAACGCGATCTCGTCCCGCAGGCGCTGGGCGTGCCAGGCGGTTTCCGCCAGAATCACCAGCGGTCGTGCTTCCTGCGCAAGCCGGGCCAGCGCCAGCGCATCGCTGGAACCGTGCAGGCCGGAATGGCGAGTGCGTTGGCCGGGTGAGGGGAGAGGCGGCGGAAGCAAGATCATGAACGAGGCTAAAATTGGGCGATTATACCATCTGGCAAATCAGGCCTTGCTGGCATTGCCGCATTTCCAGCGCAACAGGACGCGCAATTGCCGCAGCATTTCTGTATCGGCCGAGTCCGGGAAAATAATGGCATGGCGTGCCAGCCTTCTGTTTTCCTGAGTGAAATTGAGCACGATCAGCCAAGGTGTGACCATGCTGGAACCGAGCAGCTTTGCCTCCTGCCATGAGCCGTTGCGGGTCTGATATGAAAAATTGCACTTCTGGTCAAGGCGGAGACCAATCATCGAATTGCCCGCGACTAGCAGACAGTCGCGCCGCAGGTGAAAGGCAAGACTGGCAGCAATCAGCAGGCTGCCGGCGATTTGTATTGGCACCATCCAAGGCAGGAGCCAGACCACAAACAGGGACAAGAGATGTGCCGCAGAGAGCAGGGCAGTCAGCGTACGCGAGGGATGGAGTTTCAGCTCAAGCATGGCGGAGGGCTTGTAAAATTGGCCAAAGACCACTATTTTACCTGTGAATTAAATCACGACTAATTTGATCGGAAATAAAATAATGAATTCCAACTGGCAGGATTTTTTGCTCGCAGCAGGTGCGCATTTCGAAAACCAGCAACTCGTTCATTTTGGTCAGCCGCAAGAGGAAATGATGGCGGCACAGAATGGCAGCATTCTTACTGACCTGTCGGATTTGGGCGTGATCCAGTTTGCCGGTGAGGACAGCGAAGCCTTCCTGCAGGGGCAGTTAAGCTGCGACGTAAAACAGGCAACGCTGGAGCAGGCACGGCTTGGCAGCTACTGCACGCCCAAGGGGCGAATGCTGGCGACTTTTCTGCTATGGCGTAGCGAGGAAGGGTTTTTCATGCAGCTTCCTGCACCCTTGCGCGAGGCCATCCAGAAACGCCTTTCTATGTATGTGATGCGCTCCAAGGTGAAGGTGAGCGATGCCAGCGAGCAGATGATTCGTCTTGGTATCGCCGGGGAAACCGCACCGGCTGCGCTGGTCGAACTGGGTGGAGCAGCGCCTCAGGCTGACTATGCCGTTGCCCGTTGTGGCTCGGCCACAGCCATCCGCCTGCCAGGGCAACGTTTTGAAATTCTTGTGGCACCCGAAGATGCCACCGCTGTATGGCAGATACTGAGCAAACATTGCACGCCTGTGGGCAGCGGCCGCTGGGAGTGGCTGGAGATTCAGGCCGGCATTCCCATGGTAACTTCCGGAACCCAGGAGCAATTCGTGCCGCAGATGGCGAATATGGAACTGATTGGCGGCGTCAGCTTTACCAAGGGCTGCTATCCGGGCCAGGAAATCGTGGCACGCTCGCAGTATCTGGGCAAGGTCAAGCGCCGCATGTATCGCGCTCACCTTCAGACCGATGAGGCGCCCCAACCGGGTGATGTGCTCTTTGGCCAGGGGCCGTCTGAACAGTCCGGTGGCATGGTGGTAAACGTACAGCCTTCACCCGTTGGCGGGTTTGATCTGCTGGCAGTGATTCTGAATGCCAGCATCGAATCCGGCGCCGTGCACTGGAAAACCCCGGAAGGGCCGGTGTTGGAAATATTGAGTTTGCCCTATGCGGTTGAATGAGTTCTTCACCCGAGTGTAAGGACTCTGGCGAGTGATAATTCCAGATGCATTTCTTACTTGAAGGTTTTCATGGCTATGCCAGCAGTCATTCACTGGTAATATGATTGTGTTATCGTGAATATTTTGTCGGGCAGGGAGGGCGTCCATGGAGCCTTGCGAATTTCCGCACATCGAAGAACAGCTGACCCCCATACTGGTTTGTCATGGTCGTGATGCCACGCGTCTGCTGCAAATTTTGCGCGACGTGCAGGACCATTTCCATTTTATTCCGCCCGAGGCCATCGCCTGCCTTGCCAGCCACCTGAATCTGTCGCGTGCCGAGGTGGAAGGCGTGGCCGGGTTCTACTCCTTTCTTTCACTGACCCCGCAGGGCGAATATCGCGTTCTGTTCTCGGACAATATCACGGACAACATGCTCGGCAAGACGGAGCTGATGCAGTATTTCTGCAACAAGCTGTGGGTCGAGCCGGGCAAGGTGTCGGAAGACAATCTGGTGAGCGTGGACAGCACATCCTGCACCGGCATGTGCGACCAGGGTCCGGCGGCGCTGGTGAACGGCTGGCCTTTGACCAATCTGGACAACAACCGGCTGGACCTGATTTCCGAGCTGATCCGCATCAGCAAGCCGGTGGCGGAGTGGCCGGAAATGCTGTTCGAGGTCAGGGACAATATCCGCCGCCCCGGCATGCTGCTGGGAGATGAATTTGAGCCCGGCGCAGGCATCCGCGCCATGCTGGCGCGCGGCGCCGAAGCGACGCTCAAGGAAGTGGATGCCTCCAATCTGCGCGGTCGTGGCGGCGCAGGCTTCAAGACCGCCTCTAAATGGACGTTCTGCCACGCGGCCATTGCCGAGGAAGAAGGCGGCATGATCTGCGACGTGGGCGGGAATCCGGAGCGCTTCATCGTCTGCAATGCCGACGAGGGCGAGCCGGGCACCTTCAAGGACCGGGTGCTGCTTTCCAGTCATGCCGATCTGGTATTCGAGGGCATGACGGTGGGTGCGCGGGTGGTCGGCGCGCGCAAGGGTTTTCTCTACCTGCGCGGCGAATACCGTTACCTGCTGAAACCGCTCGAAGCGGTGCTGGCCAGACGCCGGGCCGAACGGCCTGCTGGGTGAAAATATTCTCGGCGAGCCCGGGTTTGCGTTCGATATCGAAATCCATCTCGGCGCCGGTGCCTATATCTGCGGCGAGGAATCCGCCCTGATCGAATCGCTTGAGGGCAAGCGCGGACGCCCCCGCAATCGCCCGCCGTTCCCGGTGACCAGAGGCTATATGGGTCGGCCAACCGTGGTGGACAACGTGGAGACATTTGCCTGCGCTGCCCGCATCGCCGAAAAGGGCGGCGCCTGGTTCGCCGCCATGGGGACGGCGCAATCGACCGGCACCAAGATTCTCAGCATCTCCGGCGACTGCGCGCGGCCCGGTATTTACGAATATCCGTTCGGCGTGACGGTGGAGGAAATCCTGCGCGACTGCGGGGCAGAGGACGCGCATGCGGTTCAGGTGAGCGGGCCTTCCGGAACGCTGGTGTCATGGCAGGAATTCGGCCGCCGCATCGCCTTTGAGGACCTGCCCACGGCAGGTGCGTTTATGGTGTTTCACCGCAAGCGCGAAATGTTTGCCGCCGCGCATAATTTCACTCACTTCTTCGCCCACGAAAGCTGCGGTTTCTGCACCCCCTGCCGGGTCGGCACGCAACTGCAGAAGCGGATCATGGACAAGATTGCGGGTGGGCACGGCACCCCGGCAGATCTCGAAGAGTTGAAACATGTCGGCCATATCCTCGGCACGCTGAGCCATTGCGGGCTGGGCCACACTGCGGCCAACCCGGTGCTCGATACCCTGAAAAAATTTCCCGGCACCTTCGAGCGCAAGCTCAAGGCGCTGTCCTTCGAGCCGGCTTTTGACCTCGATGGGGCGCTGCAAACGGCGCGCAGCATTACGGGCCGGGACGACGAGTGGGCACACCTGTTATGAGCAAAACCATTACCATCGACGGCAACGAACATTCCCTTTGCAGAGGGGCAGACCATCATGGATGCTGCCCTGGCCGCGAAGGTCTATATTCCCCATCTGTGCCACAACCCGGAATTCAAGCCGCACGGCAGCTGCAAGCTGTGCACGGTCAATGTCAATGGCCGCGCGGTTTCTGCCTGCACCATGCCCGCCAGCGAAGGCATGGTGGTGGAGAACAAGACCGAGGAGCTGAACAACGAGCGGCGCGCCATCGTGCAGATGCTGTTCGTCGAAGGCAACCACCTGTGCCCGACCTGCGAGAAAAGCGGCAACTGCCAGCTGCAGGCGGTGGCCTATTGCCTCGGCATGATGACGCCGCATTACAACCACTTTTACCCGCCGCGCGAGGTGGATGCCTCGCATCCGGACGTGTTTCTCGACCGCAACCGCTGCATCCTGTGCGAGCTGTGCGTGCGCGCCAGCCGGGACGTGGATGGAAAAAACGTGTTCGGCCTTTCCGGGCGTGGCATCGGTTCCAGGCTGGTAGTGAATTCCGCCAGCGGGCGCCTTGGTGACAGCACTTTTGCCGTCACCGACAAGGCGGCGCAGGTGTGCCCGACCGGCGCCATCCTGATCAAGCGCCGGGGCTTCAGCGTGCCGATCGGCAGCCGTCTTTACGACCACAAGTCGATTTGCCAGGTCGAGACCGAAGGGAAAGGGGGCAAGCATGAGTGAAGTCAAAAAAATACGCATTGCCACCTGTTCGCTGGCGGGCTGTTTTGGCTGCCACATGTCCCTGCTGGATATTGACGAACGCCTGTTCGACCTGCTCGAAGTGGTGGAATTCGACCGCACGCCGCTGACCGACATCAAGCATTGCAGCCCTTGCGATGTGGGCATCGTGGAAGGCGGAGTATGCAATGCGGAGAACGTGCATGTCCTGAAGGAATTCCGCAAGAACTGCAAGGTGCTGGTGGCGATGGGCGCCTGCGCCATTACCGGCGGCCTGCCGGCGATGCGCAACAACATCGACCTGTGGGACTGCTTCCAGGAAGTCTACCAGTACGAAGGCGGTCTCGAAGGCGGGCAGATTCCCAATGATCCGGAACTGCCGCTGCCCTTCGACAAGGTGCATCCGATCTATGAAGTGGTGAAGGTGGATTATTTCCTGCCCGGCTGCCCACCTTCCGGGGATGCGATCTGGAAATTCCTGACCGACCTGCTGGCAGGGCGTGAGCCGAAGCTGGATTATGAGCAGTTGCACTATGACTGAATTTTTAACCCCCCTCAGTCCCCCCTTGTCAGGGGGGAGGGTATTGCCTCCTCCCCTGACAAGGGGAGGTTGGGAGGGGTTTGATAGCCCGGACAAACCATGACTTTTGAACTGGAAACCGCCGCCAATCCTGAAAACCTCAAGCGTGTCGTGATCGAACCTGTGACGCGGGTCGAAGGGCACGGCAAGGTCACGCTCCTGCTGGACGAGGACAACCGCATCCATCAGGCGCGTTTTCATATCGTCGAATTCCGCGGCTTCGAGAAATTCATCCAGGGGCGGCCCTACACCGAGGTGCCGGTGCTGGTGCAGCGCCTGTGCGGCATCTGCCCGGTGAGCCACCATCTTGCGGCATCCAAGGCGATGGACATGATCATTGGCGCCACTTTGACGCCCAGTGCCGACAAGCTGCGCCGCCTGATGCATTTCGGCCAGATACTGCAATCGCACGCCCTGCATTTCTTTTATCTGGCATCGCCCGACCTGCTGTTCGGTTTTGATTCCGATCTCGCCACGCGCAACATCGTCGGCGTGGCTGCAGCCTATCCCGAGATCGCCCGGCAGGGCGTTGCGCTGCGCAAATACGGGCAGGAGGTCATCCGGCTGACCGCCGGCAAGCGTATCCATGGCACCGGGGCCATTCCCGGTGGCGTGAACAAGAACCTCAGCGTGGCCGAGCGCGATTTCCTGTTGAAGGATATCGAGCAGATCATTGCCTGGAGCCAGGGCGCGGTGGATCTGATCCGAAAGGTCTATTGCGAGCGGCCGGAATTCCACAACGGTTTCGGCTATTTCCGCTCCAGTTTCATGAGCCTGGTACGCCCGGACGGCGCGCTGGATTTCTACCATGGCGGCTTGCGTGCACGAGATGAACACGGCCAGGATATTTTTGATCATCTGGATTACAGCAATTACTGGGATTACGTGCACGAGGAAGTGAAACCCTGGTCTTACATGAAATTCCCCTTCATCCGCTCACGTGGCCGGGAGGAGGGCTGGTACCGTGTCGGCCCACTGGCGCGGGTGAACAACTGCGATTTCATCCCCACGCCGCTGGCCGAAGCCGAGCGCAGGGTTTTCAAGGAATTTGACGGCGGCAGCGCCACTCAGGCCACGCTCGCTTTTCACTGGACGCGCATGATCGAGATGCTGCACTGCGCCGAGGGTATTCAGGAATTGCTGCACGACAACGATCTGCTCGGCGACGATCTGGTCAGCAAGGGCGAACGCGCCCTGCGAGGAGTGGGGGTGATCGAGGCGCCGCGCGGCACGCTGATTCACCATTACCGCATCAACGAGGACGAACAGATCGTGCGCGCCAACCTGATCGTCTCCACCACCCACAACAATCAGGCCATGAACGAGGCGGTGCGGCAGGTTGCTTTGCAATACCTGGACGGCAAGGAGTTGACCGAAGGCCTGCTCAACCATATCGAAGTGGCCATCCGCGCCTTTGATCCCTGTCTTTCCTGCGCCACCCACGCAGTCGGGAAAATGCCGCTGGAAGTGGAGCTGATCGATGCGGAAGGCAAGGAAATCGATCGCATGGTGCGCAACGCATCAGGCGCGTGCGGCGTTTGATTGCGCCGCTGCTGATTTTCGCTTATGGCAACCCGAGCCGGGGCGACGATGCGCTCGGGCCGATGCTGCTGGAACGATTGGAAGCGCTGAATCTCCCCGGCATCGAACTGCTCACCGATTTTCAGCTCCAGGTGGAACATGCGCTTGACCTGCAAGGGCGTGAGCAGGTGCTGTTTATCGATGCCAGCGTTTCCTGCCCGCCGCCGTTCGAGTTTTCCCGCCTGTTCGCCGTAAAAGACCGCAGTTTTACCTCCCATGCCATGAGTCCCGCTGCGTTGCTGCAGGCATGCCAGGAACTTTACGGCGAAGTGCCGCCGGCCTGGCTGCTGGCTGTGCGTGGAGAAACTTTTGAGCTGGGAGAATCCCTGAGCACGGCGGCAGAGGCGGCCTTGGAGCAGGCTTTCGTGCTGCTGCAAAAACTCTGTGCCAGCCCTGGTCAAGGGGCATGGGATCAATTTATCATGCCGCCAACACAAAATTATTGAGAAAGACCTCATGAAAATCGGCACCCCCCTCACTCCTTCGGCTACGCGCGTCATGCTGCTCGGCAGCGGCGAACTGGGCAAGGAAGTGATCATTGCCCTGCAGCGTCTGGGCGTTGAAGTCATCGCAGTGGACCGCTACCCCGATGCGCCCGGTCACCAGGTGGCCCACCGCGCCCACGTCATCAATATGGCCGACGGCGCGGCGTTGCGGACACTGGTCGAGCAGGAGCGGCCGCATCTCGTGGTGCCGGAAATCGAGGCCATCGCCACCGACATGCTGGCGGTCATCGAACAGGAAGGGCTGGCAGAAGTCATTCCGACTGCCCGCGCGGCGCAACTGACCATGAATCGCGAGGGCATCCGCCGTCTGGCTGCTGAAAAACTGGGTCTGCCGACCTCGCGCTACGCCTTTGCCGGCTCGCTGGACGAGATGCGCGATGCCATCGAAAAA
Source organism: uncultured Gammaproteobacteria bacterium (assembly GCA_963741495.1). Taxonomy (GTDB): domain Bacteria; phylum Pseudomonadota; class Gammaproteobacteria; order Burkholderiales; family Sulfuricellaceae; genus Sulfurimicrobium. Next base: position 636,031 of record CAVUID010000015.1, on the reverse strand, counting down.
GGCATCGGATTCCCCTGTATCGTCAAACCGGTCATGTCTTCTTCCGGCAAGGGGCAGTCCACCGTGAACGGCCCGGAAGATGTGGAAAAAGCCTGGGAGTACGCCATGAGCGGCGGCCGGGTCAGCCATGGGCGGGTGATCGTGGAGGAAATGATCGATTTCGACTATGAAATCACCTTGCTGACCGTGCGCGCGGTGGGCGCCAGCGGTGCGGTCGAAACCTATTTCTGCGAGCCCATCGGGCATGTTCAGGTCAAGGGCGACTATGTCGAAAGCTGGCAGCCGCAAGCAATGAGCCCGGTAGCACTGAAGAGCGCGCAGGACGTCGCCAGGGCCGTCACCGACGACCTGGGCGGGCGCGGGATTTTCGGCGTCGAGTTTTTCGTCAAGGGCGATCAGGTGTGGTTTTCCGAAGTCAGCCCCCGTCCTCACGATACCGGGCTGGTGACGATGTGCAGCCAGCGGCTGTCCGAGTTCGAACTTCACGCCCGCGCCATCCTCGGCTTGCCGGTGGATGTGTGCCTGCGCGGGCCGGGTGCTTCGGCGGTGATTTATGGCGGCATGGAGGAAAAAGGCATCGCGTTCGAAGGCGTCGAGCAGGCGCTGGCGGTGCCGCAGAGCGACCTTCGCCTGTTCGGCAAGCCGGAAAGCTTTACTCGTCGCCGCATGGGCGTGGCGCTGGCCAATGGCGCCGATGTGGAAGAGGCGCGCAGCCGTGCCAGGCTGGCGGCGAGCAAGATCAGGCCGGTAAAGGTATAGGCAATGGAAACGCATTATCACCGCCTCGGCGGTGAGCTTGTCATCCGCCGTCTGGTGGACCGATTTTATGACCTGATGGACGAAGATCCGGACTACTACGGCATCCGCAAGATGCACGCCAGGGATCTCACCGAAGCACGCAACAAACTATTCATGTTTCTTTCCGGCTGGACCGGCGGGCCGCAGCTTTACATGGAAAAATTCGGCCACCCGCGCCTGCGCCAGCGACACCTGCCTTTCGCTATCGGCGAGAGCGAACGTGACCAGTGGATGGGTTGTATGCAACGCGCCATGGATGAAGTCGGCGTAGACGAAACCTTGCGCCAGGAACTCTCGGCAGCATTCTGGAAAACCGCCGATTTCATGCGCAATAAGGCGGATTGATATCGTTAAGGTCGGTCAGTCCGATAGCCAGTAAAAGGCAAGCGGAGGGATGACGAGGGTGTCGTTTTCCACCAGGATGCGCTCGCCGGTGCAGAGGTTTTTCATGCCGCCTTGCTGGAAGAATCCGTATGACCTTAATGCCCCGATCTGGAGTACTTGTGCATCGAGGTTAAAGTTTCCCACCACCAGTACTTTGTCGCGGCTGTTGAGCGGGTCGGTTCGGGAAAAAACCAGCAGGTTGGGGTTGTCCACCGTCAGCAACTGGCGATTGTCGAAATCGGCGAACGCCATTGTTTCCTTGCGCAGTGCGATGAGCTTTTTCAACGCGCTGAATATGCGCTGTTCCACCGTGCCGTTCTGGTGGCGTCTTTCCGCCCTGTCCCAGTTGAAATGCGAGCGATGCATCCAGCGGTTGTCGGCCGCCTTGGACGGATCGGCGAGGTATTCCAGGCTATTGAGCGTGCCGATGGCATCGCCGTAGTAGAGCAGCGGGATGCCGCCGAAAGAGAGGATCATGCTGTGCAACAGCACGATGGTCTTGATGGCGGCCTCGATGGCCGCTTCGTCCTGGTTTTCGAGCGCAGTTTCGAGCCCGACCAGCGAGGCGAGCGAACCGGAGATGCGTGCATCCCCGGTCTTTGGATTCTCGCCGAAAGGCAGGCCGCGGGCGACCGAGCCGGAAAACCTGCCGGTGAAGTAGTCGAGCACGAAGCGCCGGTGCTGCGCCGGGTCATAGCCGGCCAGGCGGATGTCGTTATCGTCGAAGCCCAGGCCGATGTCGTCATGGCAGCGCACATAGTTGAGCCAGGTTGCCCGTTCCAGCTTGATGGGCAGGTTCTTGATGCCATGGTTGAGTACAGCTGCGTTCTTGGTGGCGACCGCATCCCAGAGCAGTGCCATGAAGGTGGCGTTGTAGGCGATTTCGCATTCCTTGGCGTTGATCGCATCCTCGCCGAAATATTTGGCGATCTCGCCCGGCGCAACGATGGCTTCCGCAATGAACAGCACGCCCGGTGCGGTGACCTGGCAGCAGTCCTTCATCAGTTGCAGCAGCAGGTGCGCCTCGCGTTCATTCTGGCACACGCTGCCCATCTTTTTCCACAGGAACGCCACCGCGTCGAGACGCAGGATGTCCGCGCCCTGGTTGGCCCAGAACAGGATGATGTCGATCATTTCGATCAGCACTGCCGGGTTGCGGTAGTTGAGGTCCCACTGGTAGTTGTTGAACACCGTCATCACCCACTTGCCCATTTCCCCGTCCCAGGTGAAGTTCCCGGGCGCGGTGGCCGGAAAGATTTCCGGCATGGTTTCCTCGAAGATATCGGGCATCTCGCGGTCGTCGAAGACGAAGTAGTAATCCTGGTATTTCTTTTCGCCCTGGCGCGCGCGCTGCGCCCATTCGTGTTCGTCCGAGGTGTGGTTGACCACGACATCCAGGGCCAGCAGCATGTCGCGTTTCTTCAGCGTTGAAGCCAGCGCCGCCACATCCTCCGTGGTGCCGAAGCGAGGGTCAACACGGAAGAAGTCGCGTACCGCGTAGCCACCATCGCTGTTGTCCGGCGGGCAGTCGAGCATGGGCATGACATGCACCATGTTGACGCCGAGGTCCTGCAGGTAGGGCAGTTTTTTGCGCAAGCCCTTCAGGTCGCCGGCAAAGCGGTCGCAGTACAGCGCCATGCCGACCCACTTCTGGCTGAGAAACCAGTTGTAGTCCTTTTCCCGTGCCAGATCCGATTTCCGCAGTGCAGGCGCACGCTCGATGTAGCGCAACGCGAGGGTGTCGACCAGACTGACCATCTGTTCCTTGAAATCGGGGCGATCTCCATAGAGCAGGTAGAACAGGGAATGGATGGCGTAGAAATTCGCCCCGAGGCGGGTATAGAAATGGCGCAGCCGCAGATTCCCGATCTCGGGTTTCAGTTCGACCAGAATTTCGTTCAGCAGTGAATGGGAAGCTTGTTCGTACATGAAAAATCTCTTGTTGTATTCAGTTCTGTTCGCGCAGCCAGGCATCCACGTCCGGCAGGTAATGCGCGATGCCTTCAAGGATGCCGGCGCTATAGTTGCCATTCATCCCGAGATAGCCGCCTTGCGCAAGATAAAGAGCGTCCTTGTGGGCTTGGGCCGCCGCCTGTCTGACCTCGGCATCGGCATTGGCGACCAGCACAGCCTGGATGTCGCTCAGCAGCACGTCGAGATCGTTGCCGCTGTCGCCGGAGAAGACGGTATTCCCGTTATTGAAGCCTTTCTGCGCCATGAGAAAGCGGATGGCATGCAGCTTGTTGGCGCTGGCGGGCAGGATATCCAGCAATCCGACCCTGGCCAGCTCGTCGATGCTCCAGATCAGGTTCGCCTTGATCCCGGCCTTATTCAATTGCTTTTCCATCTCTCCAATCAGGTTTTGAACATCTGTTTCCAGCGGAATATAGAAGCTGAGCTTGTGGCGATTCTGCTTTTCTTTTTCCTGCAATTTCAATGCGGAGAAACTGCTTAATAACTTGTGCAGGTCGTCATGCGTCAAGCCTCGCCAATCCGGTGCAATCTGTTCGTCCCATTTGTCCCACTGTTGCCAGCCGGATGCATCGATCTGGTAAATGGTCGAGCCGACATCGGCGATGGCGAAATCGGGTTGCGGCAAGCCGAACTCGGCGATGGCCTGCTCAATGAGTGCCCGGTGCCTGCCGCTGACATAGACCAGCGTGACTTCCTCGCGCTTTACCAGTTGTCCGAACCGTTCCCTGGCCAACGGCGATTCGGGCTGCGGGCCATTCGGTATCAAGGTCCGGTCGAGGTCGGTGCAGAGCAGGAAATGATTCATGAGGCGGCTTTCTTGTTCCCATTGTCAAAAAACCTGTAATGCTCCATCGCTTCGAGGATACCTTCGGCGTTAGGCTTCTCTGAAAAGTAAATTTTCTCGACGTTGGCCAGTTCGGCCAGCTCGGCAAGATGCCGGTTATCCACAACGGTTCCCAGGGTGTTGCCGCGCAGCATGTCGGCATCGGCACCGGTCACGCCGGCGACCAGCGTGTTTTCCAGCGGAAAACTCAGCTGGTCGGCGCACCAGCGCAGGGCCAGTCCCTTGGAGGCGCGGATGGGCAGTACATCAAGAAATTGGCCAAATGAAAATACGGCGTTTACCGCCTGTTCACTGCGCAATAATATCTGGCGGATTTCATGGACGTCTGCCACATTCGGGTCAATGTAATAGCTGATCTTGAAAGCGCTTTGATAATTTTTCGGCTGCATCACGAGTCCCGGAATTTCCTTGAGGATGTCGCGCACGGCCTGCGGGTTCCACAGGTGGTTGATGTGGCGCTCCCAGACAGTGTCCTTGCTCAGGTGCGGCGCATAGTGAATTTCGGTGCCCTGGCTGGAAATCAATACGTCCGGCTCGGGTATGTTGTTTTGACGTATTACCGTCAGTGCGTCATCCAGGCGGCGCCCGGTGGCAATGCCGAAGATGGTTGATTTGCGATGCGCGTGCATTTTTTGTAAAAACACCTCAAGCGAAGCGCGCTCGCCGATCAGGTTCAGGGCGAGACTGGTAAAGATCGCCCGGTTGCGGAATACACCCGCGCGCCGGCTCAGGTTCATCCTGGAAATCGGTTCTGTCTTTTCCACCAGAGGACGGATTACCGCCAGGTATTTTTCCACGTGTGCCGGCCACGAATAATGACGGCGCACGCCTTCTATGCCGTTCTTGGCCAGACGCGTCCATTCTCGCTTGTTCGACAAGGTCTTGAGGACAATATCTGCCATTGCCTCCTTATCGAGTGGATCGATCAGGTGGCCGTTCTGGCAGTTTCTGATGATGTCGATCGGGCCGCCATCTTCAGTTGCCACGATGGGCAAGCCGGAGGCCGCCGCCTCGATCAGTGTCAGGCCGAATGGTTCGGTCAGCGCGGGGTTGACGAACACGCCACGGGAACCGGCTGCAAGGCGATACAGCAGGGCGACTTCTTCGGATTTGTGGTGTTTCGGATAGGCGACTTTGCCGTACAGATCGTATTTGTCGATGGCCAGCAGGATCTCGTTCAGGACCGTTCTCGTCACGCTTTCCATGTCCTGGATGTCGTCGCGGTTGCCTGCCACGATCACCAGATTAGCCGCCTCCTGCAATTGCGGCGATTCGCCATAGGCTTCAATCAGCGTAACGATATTCTTTTTTGGGTCTGGGCGTGACAGCGCCAGGATGATCGGCTTTCTGGGGTGCGTCAGAAAGCGCTTCAGCTGGTTTGCGATATCACTGTCTTTTTCATCACCCTGTGGCGGAAAAAATTTCGCCATATCCGTGCCGGGTGGGACCACCCGCATGCGCTCGGGCTGGTAGAAATCATAAAGTCCGTATTGCTGCTCGATTTCCTGTTGCGTGCTGGTGATGACACGCTCGGCGGCACCCAGCGTTGTTTCCTCCGCTTCGATGCGCCGGCTGATGTTGTAGGCGGTCTCGATCTCGCTGCGCTTGATGCCGCTGGCCAGCAACTGCTTGCGCTTGGTGCGTCCCAGCGAATGGCCGGTATGCACCAGCGGGATCCCCAGTTGGTGCGAAAGCTGCGATCCTACGTAGCCGGCATCTGCATAATGGCTGTGGATGATATCGGGTGTTCGCTTCTGGTTTTTCAGATAGGCCAGCGCGTTGTCTGAAAAGCTCTCCAGCGAATCCCACAACATCTCTTTGGGCAGATATTTTTGCTCGCCGCACTCAATACGCACGATGTCTACCTTTTCCGACAGCGCTTCCAAAGGCTCCGCATACTCGGGTCCGACCTGGCTATCGATGACGCGCCGGGTCAGCAGGATGACTTTTTCGACATCGGGCCGCTCACCCAGCGCCCGGGCGAGTTCCACAACATATTTAGTCTGGCCGCCGGTGTCCGCATCGCGCCCCAATTCAAGGTCTTGACCGCGTATCAATCCATGCACGCTGATCAGTGCAATATACAAAGGTTTGCCGGGTTCCCGGGCTGGTTTTTTCATTTACTCCACTCCTCGATGAATGGCTGGTAAAAATCGGCATGGCCGGGAATGGCGCCACGGATCTCGCAAATTGAGGCGGCAAAGGCATTGGCCCGATTCAGCGTCATGGGCATCGGCCAGCCCAGCAGCGTGCCCAGGATGAAAACCGAGGCAAAACCGTCACCTGCGCCTACCGTGTCAAGCAGCGAGATGGCCTGATTTTGCCCGCTGGTCGTGGTGATCTTTCCACCCTGGTTGATTTGCCAGGCACCCGCTTCACCGCAAGTGACCAGAACCTGTGAAAGGTCGAATTGCGTCATCAATTCCCAGACCCGAGCCTGCGGTTCGCTTCCCGATAATACAAGCATCTCGGCCAATATATCCACTTCTTCAATATTCAGTTTGACGATATCCGCATTTTGCAGGGATAGCCGGAGCGTCTTTTCGTCATACCAGGGCGCGCGCAGGTTGATATCCAGAAATCTTGCCGCATTGGTGCTGCGCAACAGGGTTTTCAATGCCCGTCTGGAAACTTCATGTCGCTGCGCCAGGGTGCCGAAATAGACCAGCGCAGGATTGACGGAGAGCGAAGCCATGCGAACCACAGCCGGGTGTATGAAATCGTAGGCCTGCATGGGAAGAATCTCGAAGCGGTGACTGCCATTTTCGATATGCACTTGCACCCGCCCGGTTGGATGTTTCTTGTCGAGCTGGATACCCAGGGTTTCCATGCCGTTCTCAGTCATCACGCCCAGCACCTTGTCGCGCAGCGCATCATTGCCCAGGCGTGTAATCAACACTGGATTTTGCCCGAATGCCTTGAGATGGCGCGCCACATTGAACGGTGCGCCGCCCAGAACAGTCCGGTCGGGAAACATGTCAGCCAGCACTTCGCCAAACAGCACGACGGTGTTCTGCTGGCTTGCAGGATGCAGCGCGGATGATCCGGGAAGAATTTGCTGTGTCATCGGCGTGGGTTTTCCTTCTTCTTTGCCGCATCGCAGGCACCACAATCATCCACGGGACGTGAACAAGTGATTTTTTGTGCGAGCTGGCGGGTCATGTGAATAACAATTTGAACAAAATAGATTGGTATGAATATAATTGATGTAAACTGATAATGCAAACTTGAAATGCGTGGTGTGAGCCGGTCAGCCTCATGTGGAGTTCAGGTTTGCTTGCTTCTGGATTCAACCAGAAGATGCCGGAATCCGTCGGAGAAATACATTTGAATCAGCACAATGAAAAACAGCGTTCGCTTCAGGTATTGAAGAAATTTCGCGTGATTTACGGCTCGATGCGCCAGCATTTTAGGGACATAGAGCAGGCTTGTGGTGTGACCGGGTCGCAGCTGTGGGTCTTGCAGGAGATTTCGAATTCGCCGGGCATCGGCGTGTCGGAACTGGCCGAACGGTTGTCCATCCACCAATCGACTTGCAGCCAGCTGGTCGAAAAACTGGTGGGCCGCAAGCTGATTATCAAGGCGCGCAGTACCGAAGATCAGCGTCGGGTTGGATTGCGTCTCACTGAAGCCGCAGCCGATTTGATCAAGAATGCGCCGGGCCCGACTGAAGGCGTACTGCCTGAGGCCTTGAACGCGTTGCCGGCAGAAGCCATCCGCTTGCTTGATATGTCACTGGAAGAAGTCATCAGGCAACTGCAGATCCAGGACAATAAATTAGCCGATAAGCGCTTGCCGGATCAGTCACTCTAGTGAAGCGCTGATTTAACCGTCATTGCGAGAAGCAAAGCGACGAAGCAATCTGTAACTTTTTGATTTAATAAAACGAGATTGCTTCGCTACGCTCGCAATGACAGGGCGCGTTTTCCCGAAACCAAAGATCACTGAAATGTGATTCCATCCTCGCCGAGGGTAAAGCTGCCAGGGCCGCTTTGAGTATCGACATGATGAACTTTTCCGCCGATCTCGACCTGAACGCCGCCGAATACGGTCTTATCCACCACCACCCGGGCATCCACGGATAGTTCAAGTTCCAGCTCGAATTGCTCTTTTTCTTCCTGCAGGGTTTCTATATCCAGCATCAGGGCCATTTGCGTGTTTTCAGCCTTGCTGAGCATCCCGGGCGGCACGCGTTCCGGATGGCTTTTTATGAAGTCCAGCAGTTTGACGACTTCAATCATTCCCGTGGCTTTTGTATCCAGATGTTGTGTCGTGCGTTTCAGTTTGTCATGCAGATAGGGATTGGTGCCAACCATCACCCGGGTTTTGACGCCGGAGGACGAGCCTATCGAAGCGGCTTGTACCAGCAGGGTGGCTTCGGTCAGGCCGCCTATGATGCGGCCAGTACCCGTTCCCGGTATGCCGACCATGATCTGGTTGATGGCCGCCAGTTCGCTTTGCATCACCAGGTTGGCCACCAGAATGCTGTCGCCAGTCTCGACACTGGCATTTTCAATGAAATGGGCAGAGCAGGAGCCATCGCAGCGTATGCGGGCAATGCCCTGTTTCTGCTTTTTGTCCGGGTGGTCATGAACCTCGCCGTGGCCGATGATGCCGCCCTTGACGATGATGTCGCCCCCGGCATCGAGCGTGGCTGCTTCGACCGTGCCGCCGACATGGATGTCGCCCGTGGCGCGAATGCTCATGCCGACTTGTACGTCGCCCGTTATTTCGATGGTGCCATCGAAGTCTATATTTCCGGTAGACAGGTCAACCGTCTTTAGCGTGACAGTCGGCTCAACAATCATGCCGTGACTGACTTCCACAGGCTGGCCGGGCGTTTCCGCGATCAGAAAGGCGGGATCTTCCGGATCGACCATGGCGCCCTTGAGCTGGGGGGAGAACATGGCTTCCTTGCCGGGTTTGGCCGGGATAACCTGCCCGAGCACGTTTTCCCCGGCTTCGCCCTGCGTGGGCGGGTGTTTCTGCATCAGGCGCTCGCCCTGGTGTACCGTGACAATGCCGCCCAATTCGCGGTAATCGGCAATGTCGTTTTCATCGAGATGGGGGTGGCGATCCTTGACCATGGCGATCAGGCATTGCAGGCGGCCATCCTCGCCATTTACTGCCTCGCGCCCCTGGGCGATTTGGATTCTGTCCGCACTACTATTTGCCAGCACCTGCTCGATTTCTTTGACCAGGATGCCGGCAGTAATGGCTTTTTCAGATAAGGCGCGCTCAATCTGTTCACGGGTGATGGCTGCACCGCCGCAGGGCGAGGCCACAGTGAGCCAGGCCATCATTTTGTCCGGCGCAACTTCAACGGCTGCGCTGGCGTCGCGAATCTCCCCGATTTCCAGGCTGAACGGTTCAGTGGCCGTGGCATATTGCTTGATCAGCTGAGCCATGACCGGCTCGAAGAGGAAGAGCTGCGAAAATCCTTCGGCAGCAATTTTTTGCTGTAGCCAGTCCATGTCGACGGGCACCCGGTTTTCTGCCGGGGTAAAACTTGCCAGCAGCTTGCGGCTGTCATCCGTTATTGAGAGTGATAAAGCCTGATTTTGTGTATCCAGTACTTCAACCATCCGGTATCCCCCTGTTTTTTTGAAGGGTATCAGGTTTTTACTGTACCGGCCTGCTATTCGGCCAGTATTACTGGCATGTGCAGAAGCAGGTAATATTCGCTTTCTTCAGGCAAGCATGAGAGCGGGTAATGGGAATTCTGGTAAATATTATTTGTGCGGACGAGGAGGATGTCGAGGCCATCGGCGAGTCGCAGCATCCTGTCGCCGAGTGGAGCGGCATCGAGGCAAGAGATATCGATACGGCAAAAATCATAACGCTGCACTGCCTCCTGACCGGCGACGGACTGGAGGATGCCGTCTATGCCTACGAGCCGGTTTACGTGGCGGGTGACGACGGCCCGATCGTCCTGCGGATCCCGGACGAGCTGATGGAGAAACTGTTCGGCCTCGAAGAGGAGGCGATTGAAATGGTGGGAGAAGAACTGGCTGCCACCGAAGAGTTCGAGTTGAGCGGCTGGCCCGCCGAAGAGGTTCAATCCCTGGTGGATGAACTCTCCGCGCTGGCCCGGCTTGCAGATTCGCAGGGGCAGGCGATGTTCGTCTGGATGCACCCGCTGCTGACCTAGGAAAGCACCCCTGAGCAAGTCAAACGCGGCTAATCGTCCAGCGGCGTGTTCGCGGTCTCCGGCAGGAAAATCAGCCCGATCAAGAAAGCCAGCGTCAGCAATGCGGCGGGGTACCAGATTCCGGAAAGCGCATTGCCGCCCTTGACACTGATAAAAGTGACCATGAAGGGTGAGAGCCCGCCGATCCAGCCCGCGCTGAGGTTGTGAGGCAGTGCGACGGCTGAGTAGCGGGTACGGGCCGGGAACAGCTCGGCCAAAGTGGCGGTTTGCGGGCCGGTAATCAGTGCCACCGCAACCACCAGTACCATCATCAGCAGCACCAGCATGAGCCGGTTGGCCTGGCTGGAGTCGGCCTGTGCCGTCCAGCCCTTGGCTTTGAGGGCTTCATCAAGACGCTCGGGGTGGAATCCCTCGACCACGTTGTCATTGCCGACTCTGATGCTGGTTTCCCGCGTACCTGCGCTGTTCTCCAGGATATAACTGACGCCCAGCTTGACCAGCGTTTCCTGGTAGCGTTCGCAGTCGTTGCGCGCTGGCGTGAAGGGGTCGTAGCCGCACGCGCTACCGGACAAAACCACTGTCACTTCATTATTGAAACGCTCCAGCGCCGGGTTACCGAAATGCAGCAGCCCATTGAAAACCGGCACCAGCGTAAGGCATCCCAGCAGCAGGCCCGCCAGCAGCACAGGTCTGCGCCCGATCCGGTCGGACAGCCAGCCGCACAGAATGGTCAGCGGAAACAGGGCAATGGTGGCCACCATGACCAGCGTGCCGGCCAATTGTGCATCCAGCCTGACCACGTTTCTGAGAAAGACATTGGTATAGACCTGCGAGGAAAAGAACAGCAGCGACCCGCCTGCGGAGATGCAGAAAAACAGCAGGGCCATGCGGCCCAGGGTATGACGGTCGCTGAGGCAGTCGCGCAAGGGTGTGCGCGACAGGGCATTTTTCTCGCGCAGGCGGCGGAAGACTGGCGACTCATGCAGGCTGAGGCGGCTTTTCAGGGAAATTGCCAGCAGCACGGAGGACAGCAGGAAAGGGACGCGCCAGCCCCAGGCGCGGAAATCCGCATCGCTAAGCAGCAGGCCCAGCAGGACGACCTGAAAGGTGGAAGCCATCATGCCGAGCGGCCCCATCAGTTGCAGTACGCTGGTGTAGACGCCGCGGCGCTTGCTTGGGGCGTGCTCGGTGAGATAGACCGCTGCGCCGCCGATTTCCCCGCCAACCGCCAGTCCCTGCAGGAGACGCATCAGCAGCAGCAGGGCGGGTGCGAGCATGCCGACCTGGTCAAAGGTCGGCAGCAGGCCGACGGCAAAGGTGGTCACGCCCATGAGCGTAATGGTGGCGATAAAAATCGGGCGCCGCCCGTATTTGTCCCCCAGTGAGCCGAACAACGCCGCACCGACCGGACGCACCACCATGCCCACGCCAAAGGTGGCGAGACTGGCGAGTAAGGCTGTTACCGGATTGCCTTGCGGAAAAAACAGGACGCTGAAATAAGTTGCCAGCGAGGCAAAGGTGAGGAAGTCATACCATTCGAGAAAAGTGCCGAAGCAGGCCGCCACCGCCACCTTGCGCTGGATTTCGGGCGATTCTTCCGGTGGTTCTGGTGTCGTGGCGATATCTGGCATGTGCTTATTTGACGCGCATGCCAGGCTCTGCGCCTTCATCCGGGCCGAGAATGAACAGCCCCGGCGTATCGCCGGAAGCGGCCAGCACCATGCCTTCTGACAGGCCGAATTTCATTTTGCGCGGGGCGAGGTTGGCGACCATCACGGTCATGCGACCGATCAGCTTTTCCGGGGCATAGGCGGACTTGATGCCTGCAAACACGTTGCGGGTTTTGCCTTCGCCGATATCCAGCGTGAGTTGCAGCAGTTTGTCTGCGCCTTCGACATGTTCGGCATTAACGATTCTGGCGATGCGCAGGTCGATCTTGCTGAAATCGTCAATCGTAACAAGTGGCGCGATAGTGCTCTCGTTTGCCCCCTCGCCCCCTTGGGGAGAGGGTTGGGGAGAGGGGCTTGCTGAGTGCTGCTGTTTCTCGCCGTGGCGCGCCTGTGAATGCGGCTCGGCGGCCGGTGCGAGTGTGGCTTTGTTGGCTTCGATCATGGCTTCCACCTGTTTTGGGTCGATCCGGGTCATGAGATGCTCGTAGGCGTTGATGGCGTCGGCAGGGTAGGTCTTGAGATCCTGCCACCCCATTTTCCCTTCCAGATTCAGGAATTGTTCCACCTTTGCAGCGAGCTGCGGCAATACCGGCTTGAGGTAAATAGTGAGAATGCGGAAAGCGTTCAGGCTTTCGCTGCATACCTGGTGTAGGCGTTTTTCCTGCTCCGGCTTCTTGGCCAGTTCCCAGGGTTTGTTCTGGTCGACAAACTGATTCACGGCATCGGTAAGGCGCATGATTTCGCGGATCGCCCGGCTGAAATCGCGCTCGGCATAGGCGCGCGCAATCATTTCCTCCGAGCCGAGCAGGATGATTTCGAGTTCCTCTTCCTCCGGTTGGCGGCGTTCATCAGGCGCGATCAGGCGACCTTCGAAGCGCTTGTGAATGAAGCCGGCGGCGCGGCTGGCAATATTGACATATTTGCCCACCAGGTCGCTGTTGACCCGGGCGCTGAAGTCTTCCAGGCTGAGGTCGATGTCTTCCATGCTGCCGTTGAGCTTGGCCGCGTAGTAATAGCGCAGGTATTCCGGATTGAGGTGCTGCAGATAGCTCTCTGCGGTGATGAAGGTGCCGCGCGACTTGGACATTTTCTGCCCGTTCACGGTGAGGAAGCCGTGGGCGAAAACGCTGGTGGGCGTGCGGTGGCCGGAAAATTTCAGCGTGGCCGGCCAGAACAGGGCGTGAAAGTAGAGAATATCCTTGCCGATGAAGTGATACAGCTCGGTGCTGGAGCCCTCTTTCCAGAATTCGTCGAACATCGCTTCAGCTGATGGCTGACCGCTGACGGCTGAAAGCTTCTGGGCCAGATTCATGAAACTGGCCATGTAGCCGATCGGCGCATCCAGCCAGACGTAAAAATATTTGCCCGGCGCATCCGGGATTTCGAAGCCGAAATAGGGCGCATCGCGCGAGATGTCCCAGTTGTTCAGGCCGGATTCGAGCCATTCCTGCATCTTGTTGGAGGCTTCGGCCTGCAGGTGCCCTTGAGTTTGTGTCCAGTTAGCGAGAAACGCCTTGCACTTGTCGTCGCCGAGCTTGAAGAAGTAATGCTCGGATTCCTTGCGCACCGGTTTCGCGCCGGAAACAGCGGAAACCGGGTTGATCAGGTCGGTAGGCGAATAGGTGGCGCCGCAGGCCTCGCAGGAATCGCCATACTGGTCCTGGGCATGGCACTTGGGGCATTCGCCCTTGATGAAGCGATCCGGCAGGAACATTTCCTTTTCCGGGTCGTAGAACTGTTCAATGATTTTGGTATCGATCAGTTTGGCGTCATCGCGCAGCTTGCGGTAAATCGACTGCGCCAGGTTTTTGTTTTCATCGGAGTTGGTCGAGTAGTAATTGTCGAATTCGATATGAAAGCCGCTGAAATCGCTGGTGTGCTCATGCCACACCCGATCGATCAGCTGTTCCGGGGTGATGCCTTCCTTTTCCGCTCGCAGCATGATGGGCGTACCGTGGGTATCGTCAGCACAGACATAGAAACATTGCGTGTCCGCTTGCATTTTATGAAACCGTACCCAGATATCGGTCTGTATGTATTCCACCAGGTGCCCGAGGTGGATGCTGCCGTTGGCATAGGGCAGGGCGGACGTGACCAGGATTTTGCGTGTCATGGGAAGCTCAAAACAGATAAAATCGAATTGTAACAAACTCATTCAGTGTTCAGTTGTCAGTATTCAGTTGTTCAGTGGCGTTATCAGGCGCTCTGCGCCGGGATTTTACTGATGGCTGAACGCTGATGGCTGACAACTAACAAGGAGCAAGCATGGCTGTTTCAGAACTGCAAGTGCAAACCGCGCTGAAGGAATTGATCGATCCTCATACCAAAAAGGATTACATGACCAGCAAATCCGCCAAGAACATCAAGGTGGATGGCAACAATGTGACCGTGGACGTGGTGCTGGGCTACCCCGCCAAGGGCGTGATGAGCGACATCCAGAAGCTGGTGACGGACAAGCTGAAAACCATTTCCGGCGTAGGTGACGTGACCGTCAACATGAGCCAGAAAATCGTATCGCATGCCGTGCAGAAAGGCGTGAAGCTGATTCCCGGCGTGAAAAATGTGATCGCCGTGGCTTCCGGCAAGGGCGGCGTGGGCAAATCCACCACCGCGGTCAACCTGGCACTGGCGCTGGCGGCTGAAGGCGCCTCTGTGGGCATCATGGATGCGGATATTTACGGCCCATCCCAGCCTACCATGCTGGGCATTACCGGTCGCCCCGATTCGACCGACGGGCAAAGCATGGAGCCCATGATGGGGCACGGCATTCAGGCCATGTCCATCGGCTTCCTGGTCGACGTCGAGCAGCCCATGGTGTGGCGCGGCCCGATGGTCACCCAGGCGCTGGAACAGTTGCTCAACGACACCAAGTGGAAAGATCTCGACTACCTGGTGGTCGACCTGCCGCCTGGTACCGGCGACATCCAGCTGACCCTGGCGCAGCGCGTGCCGGTGACCGGCGCCGTGATCGTCACCACGCCGCAGGACATCGCCCTGATCGACGCTCGCAAGGGCCTGAAGATGTTCGAGAAAGTGGGCATTCCCATCCTCGGCATCGTGGAAAACATGAGCCTGCATATCTGCTCCAACTGCGGCCACGAAGAGCGCATCTTCGGCACCGGCGGCGGCGAGAAAATGTGCCAGGACTACGAAGTGGAATTCCTCGGCTCCCTGCCGCTGGACATGCGTATCCGCGTTGAAACCGATTCCGGCAAGCCGACCGTGGTTGCCGAGCCGGACTCGCGTATTTCCATGATTTACCGCGACATTGCCCGTCGCGTGGCGATCCGTGTGGCGGAACAGGCGCAGGACTTCAGTGCACGTTTCCCGAGCATCGTGATTCAGAACACCTGATCAGCAGACCCAGGCGCAAAATTAAAACCGCTCCAGATCAAATCGGAGCGGTTTTTTTTATCTTGATGCTATGATGGAAAGAATGACTTTTGTCTGGTTTTTCATTGATTCCCTTGCTTGACATTTCGAGGCTGCGCCCTTTTTTTCGTCGCTACGCTGCGGTGCTGGCTGTTGCCAGCCTGGGTGTATTGTTGACCTTGTTATTCATGCGCAACGAAATTCACCTCGCCGAACAAAAATTGCGTGTGCAACTGGAATGGCGCGCAACCAACGAGGCGGCGCGCTTTCAGCGCAGTCTGGACCGGGCGCTTGAAGTGGTGGACTCGGTTGGCCGTTATTTCACTGCATCCGAGCAGGTGAGTGCCGAGGGGTTCCACTATTTCTCGCGCGGTGCATTGCGCAATCACCCGGAATTTCAGGCGTTGCAATGGCTGCCACGTATTTCGGCTTCCGAGCGCCAAATGTTTGATGCTGAACTGGCGCGAATCAGGCCGGGTGCGCAGTTGAGTGAACTGAAGACGGGTGGCGGAGTGGTGGCGGCAGGTGAGCGTGATGAATATTTTCCTGTTCGCTATACCGAGCCGCTTGCCGGCAATGAGATGGTGCTGGGCTTTGACGCAGCTTCTCGCCCTGAAGGACGGCAAGCGCTGTCATTGGCGGGCGACAGCGGGAGCATGGCCATTTCTGGCAGGATCGCCCTGGTGCAGGATGGCGGCCGTCACGCGGTGGTGTTGTATCGCCCGATCTATCACCGTGACATGCTTACCGAGACCGTAGTACAGCGCCGCGCCGCGTTGCAGGGATTCAGTGCCGGTGTGTTGCGCATCGATCAGGTACTGGCTGTTGCTTTGCGGGATGCGCCGCCGACCGGGCTGGATATCCACATTCTTGATGTTTCGGCTTCTGGTGAGCAGTTGCTGCACCATCACGTTTCCCGTTCGCGCCCCGCTGGTCAGACTGCTCCCTCGCTGGATAAGGTTCGTGCCGGACTGCATCAGACTGTGTCGGCTAATGCCCCGGGCCGGCAATGGCTGCTGGTCTTCAGTCCGGCGCCAGCCCTGGAGAATGAGTTCGGCACCCCCCATTATGGCTGGGTACTGCTGACTGGCCTGTTGCTGACCAGCTTGCTTTGCATCTATCTGGTGCGACGCGTGCAGCATGCTGAAAGCCTGGATTCCGCCCAGCGCAGTGCCCGCCTGGGCAGCTGGCGTTTCAACGATCTTACGCAACGGGCTTTCTGGTCGGACCAGGAATACCGCTGCCTGGGGCTTGAGCCGGGCGATTGCCGGCCCGGCTATGTGGCATTTCTTGCCACACTGCATCCGGACGACCGGACCCGCTTTGAGGAACATGTTCGCGCCCTGCTGGCGGGAGAGCGGGATAGTCTTGATCTGTTCCTGCGCGTGATTTATCCCGATGGCAGCGAGCACGTTGTGCACGAGCGGGAAGTGGCAAATCGCAGCCGGCGCGGCAAGCTACTGGGCATTACCGGAACGACGCAGGATGTCACCGAGCTCAAGCAGCAGGAAGCCCGGCTGCGGTTGTCGGCACGGCTGATGGACAGCACGCAGGAGGCGATGGTTGTCACGGATTCCACTGGCAGAATTCTTGATGTTAATCCGGCATTCAGCGAGATTACCGGCTATGCGGCAGAGGAGGTGATCGGCGGAAACCCCCGGATATGGAAGTCCCAGCACCATGATGCCGACTTTTACCGGGCAATTTGGGGGAATATCGGCACGCTCGGGCATTGGCGCGGTGAAATCAGGAATCGGCGCAAGAACGGAGAAGTTTTCCCCAGCTGGCAGACGATCAGCGCGGTGCATGACGATCAGGGCCGCACTACCAACTACGTTTCGGTATTTACGGATATCAGCAGCCTGGTCCGGACGCGCGAGCAGCTTGCCCACCAGGCCTACCACGATTCATTGACCGGCCTGCCCAACCGCCTGCTGTTCAATGACCGCCTGTCCCACGCGCTGACCCGTGCCGCGCGCGATGGCGGCCAGGTCGCAGTGCTGTTTCTCGATCTTGATCATTTCAAGAACGTTAACGACAGTCTCGGGCATCCCGCCGGTGACGATCTGATCCGCGCTGTTGCCGGGCGGCTGGGTAGGGCGGGGCGCAAGGAAGATACAGTGGCGCGCACCGGGGGCGACGAGTTCATCATGCTGATGGAAGAATTGCGCGAACCACAGGACGCGGCCCATCTGGCAGACAAACTGCTGCGTGTGCTGGGCGAGCCATACCAGATCCAGGGGCACGAACTTTATGTAACCAGCAGTATCGGTATCAGCCTCTATCCCCGTGATGGGGAAAGTGCAGAGGTTCTGGTGCGCAATGCCGATGCCGCAATGTACCGGGCCAAGTCAACAGGGCGCAAGACTTATGCCTTCTATACACAAGACCTGACCGCCAGGGCATCCGAACGCCTGCAAATCGAGGTTGATCTGCGCCATGCACTGGAACGACGTGAACTGACCGTGCATTACCAGCCGCAGGTCGATCTGGCTAAAGGACGTTTCATCGGTGCCGAGGCGCTGGTGCGCTGGCAGCATCCCACGCTGGGCAATCTGCCGCCGGACCGATTCATTCCGATTGCCGAGGATACCGGGCTGATTATCGAGCTGGGCGAGCAGGTGATGCGTGAGGCCTGTTTTCAGGCAAAGCGATGGCTTGATGCAGGCATCGAACTGGAGACAGTTAGCGTGAATGTTGCCGGGCCTCAACTGCAGCGTAGCGATTTCATCGCCACGGTTCGCCGGGTGCTGGCGGAAACGGGATTGCCTGCCAAACATCTTGATCTGGAGGTGACGGAAACTTTTGTTATGGAACATGTCGATGTGACTTTCGAACTGCTCAACGAATTGCGTGCGCTGGGCGTGATGCTTTCCATCGATGATTTCGGCACTGGTTATTCTTCGCTGGCCTATCTCAAGCGTCTGCCCATAGACAAGCTCAAGCTGGACCGTGCCTTCATCAAGGATCTGCCGGAAGACGAGGAAGATGCCGCTATTACGCGTGCCGTTGTCGCCCTGTCCGGCAGTCTGGGCCTGCGCCTGATAGTCGAGGGGGTCGAAACCGCCGAGCAGATGGCATTCCTGCAAGATATGGGCTGTCGCGAGATGCAGGGCTATTACTTTGGCCGCCCGGTGCCGGCAGCCGACTTTATCTGGCGTAGCGGATTGGGTCGATAGAGGGGCGAATTACGGGCAGAAAATTTCCGGTTGATAGGCTATAATCCGGCAATATTTTTCCTCAGGAATCGAGTCGATGAGCATCAAATCGGACAAGTGGATCCGCAGGATGGCGGAGCAGACTGGCATGATCGAGCCTTTCGAGCCGGGCCAGGTTCGCGAGCAGGACGGGCGCAAGATCGTTTCCTACGGCACTTCCAGCTACGGCTACGATATTCGCTGTTCCAACGAGTTCAAGCTGTTCACCAACATCAACAGCACCATCGTCGATCCGAAGAATTTTGATCCCAATTCTTTTGTCGAGGTGAATGCAGATTACTGCATCATCCCGCCCAATTCCTTTGCCCTGGCGCGCACCGTCGAGTATTTCCGCATTCCGCGCAATGTGCTGACTATCTGCCTCGGCAAATCGACTTATGCCCGCTGCGGCATTATTGTCAATGTCACGCCTTTCGAGCCGGAATGGGAAGGCTATGTGACGCTGGAATTTTCCAACACCACGCCGCTACCGGCAAAGATCTACGCCAACGAGGGCGTGGCCCAGGTGCTGTTCTTCGAGTCCGACGAAGTGTGCGAGACCTCCTACAAGGACCGTGGCGGAAAATACCAGGGTCAGGTCGGCGTGACCTTGCCGAAGATCTGAGGCTTTTCATTCGCGATTCAGGACAGCTCCATCACTTTGCCTTGAAGCGCAGATCATGCCCGCAGCAACGGTTTTGTTGCTGAATTCATCGATTACGATAAACCCGCCGCTGGCGCGATTGCGCTGGTAATCGTCGAACACCAGCGGCTGTTGCACCTTGATCGACACCTGCGCGATGTCGTTCATGTGTACCATCGGGTCGGCTTGTTGTTCCAGCGTGTTCACATCCACGCAGTAATCGATACTGGAAAATGAGCATTTCACCGTGCGCGTGGTGTGCTTGACGAGGTATTTGCGGCTCCGGTCGAGCGTCGCTTCGGATAGCCAGCACAGCATCGCTTTGAATTCTTTGGCAACAGTAGGCAGATTTTCTGCCTTGACGAACATATCCCCGCGCGAAACATCGATTTCGTCAGTCAGCGTGATGGCGATGGATTGTGGCGCATAAGCGGTTTGCAGCTTGCCGTCGTAGGTGACAATCTCCTTGACGTGGCTGCGGTATCCGCCAGGCAGCACGGTGATCTCATCGCCCACCGATATTTCACCCGCTTCGATGCGCCCCATGAAGCCGCGGAAATCGTGATGTTCACCGGTTTGCGGGCGGCATACCCACTGCACCGGATAACGGAAATCGGTGGTGTTCACGTCGTGATCGATTTCGATGTTTTCCAGCAAATCCAGCAGCGTCGTGCCCTGATACCAGTCCAGATTGTTGCCGCGCTCCACCAGCATATCGCCGGCCAGCGCGGACAACGGCACGCAGGTGATGTCGTGCAAACCGAGCTGTGCTGCAAAGGCCCGGTACTCGGTGCAGATCTCGTTGAAGCGTGCTTCCGAGTAGTCGACCATGTCCATCTTGTTGACCGCCAGCACGATGTGCGGGATGCCGACCAGGCTGGCCAGATAGGTGTGGCGGCGCGTCTGCACCAGCACGCCCTTGCGCGCATCGACGAGAATGAGCGCCAGGTTGGCAGTGCTTGCCGCGGTTACCATGTTGCGGGTGTATTGCTCGTGCCCCGGCGTGTCGCCGATGATGAATTTGCGCCGGGGCGTGGCGAAGTAGCGGTACGCCACGTCGATGGTGATGCCTTGCTCGCGCTCGGCCTGCAAGCCGTCGGTGAGCAGGGACAGGTCGACTGCGCCCATGCCGCGCTTTTGGCTGGTCTTTGAAATCGCCGAAAGCTGGTCCTCGAAAATCGATTTCGAGTCATGCAGCAAGCGGCCGATCAGCGTGCTCTTGCCGTCGTCCACGCTGCCTGCGGTGATGAAACGAAGTAGTTGTATCGCGTTGCTCATCAAAAGTATCCTTCTTTCTTGCGTAACTCCATCGAAGCCTCGGAGGTCTGGTCGTCCATGCGCGTCGCACCGCGTTCGGTGATGCGGGTGGCTGCTGTTTCCTCAATGATTTCCTGCGCATTTCCGGCATGGGATTCCACCGGGCAGGTGCAGGTAATGTCGCCGACGGTACGAAAACGCACGGTCATCCTGATCACCTTTTCGCCGGGCAAGGGTTGCACCAGTTCGCTCACCGGCATGATGCCGCCCACGCGCTGGATCACCTCGCGTTCGTGGGCGTAATAGATGCTCGGGGATCTCCAGTTTTTCGCGCTCGATGTATTGCCAGATGTCCATTTCAGTCCAGTTGCTGATCGGGAACACGCGGATGTTCTCGCCCTGATGCACGCGGGTGTTGTAGATGTCCCATAGCTCGGGGCGCTGATTTTTCGGGTCCCACTGGCCGAACTCGTCGCGGAAGGAGAAGATGCGTTCCTTGGCGCGCGCCTTTTCCTCGTCGCGCCGCGCGCCGCCCATACAGGCGTCGAAGCCGAATTCGGCGATGGTTTCCAGCAGCGTCACCGACTGGAACGCATTGCGGCTTTGCGTTTCGCTCTTGAGCACGATGCTGCCTTTCCTGATGGAGTCATCCAGCGAACGCACGATCAGCCGTTCGCCCAGACCCGCCGCCAGCTTGTCGCGGGTGGCAATCACCTCGGGAAAGTTGTGCTCGGTGTCGATATGCACCAGCGGGAACGGAAAGCGGCACGGACGAAACGCCTTCTCGGCCAGGCGCAGCATCACGATGGAATCCTTGCCGCCGGAAAACAGCAGCGCGGGATTCTTGCACTCCGCCGCGACCTCGCGCATGATGTGGATGGACTCGCTTTCCAGCGCGTCCAGATGGGTAAAGGTATGCGCGCTAACAAGGGGGGCGAATTCATTTCCAGGCTTTCCGGTTTCCGGCGCCTTGAGTTGCCCCGATGTTTTTTGCGGCTCGCTCCTTGACACGATTTCATGTGCAGATCTCATGCAACTTCCTTCCGTTTGTGCAAGCCGCATTCCTTGCTCAGTGGATCTTCCCACCACCAGCGACCGGAGCGGATATCCTGCCCTGCCGCGACGGCGCGGGTGCATGGCGCGCAGCCGATGCTGGGATAGCTCTGGTCATGCAGCCTGTTGTAGGGCACGTTGAATTCCCGGATGTAGGACCAGACATCGATCTGCGTCCATTCGATCAGCGGATTGAATTTGTGCAATCCATTGTCCGCATCCCATTCCGACGCGCCAAGATTCTGGCGGGTCGGCGCCTGCTCGCGGCGTAGCCCGGTCAGCCATGCCTCCTTGCCCGCCAGCGCGCGTTGCAAGGGTTCGACCTTGCGAATCTGGCAGCAAGTCTTGCGCAGCTCCGCGCTGTCGTAAAAGGCATTGGGGCCGTGATCGGTGACGAAGGCTTCAAGGGCGTGCCGCTCCGGGAAGTACACCTGCACCCGGGTGCCGTAGTATTTTGGAATCTGTTTCAGCAGATCATAGGTTTCCTGCGGCAGCCGCCCGGTATCGAGGCTGAAAATGCCGATGGAAGGCGCGTGCTTTGCGATCAGGTCGGTCAGCACCATGTCTTCCGCGCCCAGGCTGTTGGCGAAGACCGCCGGGGAGTGTTCGCTTTCGATGTGCTGCAGTAACGCGATTGCGTTGTTGGTTTTTAGTTCCAGGCTCATTTTTTTCTCCTTTGTTTATTAACGGCTGGCTGCCGCTTGTCTGGCTTCCACATCCGCATGCGGCCTGCAAGGCGGATGAAGCGCCACCGCCTGGGGGCTGGCCACTGTTTGCGGCAGCATGCCGGTCAGGTCCAGTTGCCGGTCCTGCTCGAGGTTGTATTTGCCTGCGGCGGCTGTCCAGGCGTCCAGTTCGGCGAATAGTTCTGGCAGCGCCTTGTCCTCAGCGTGTTTTTTGCGGTAAGCAAACTCGGTAGCCAGTTCTGCATATTTGACGCTCAGGGCGGATTGCTCCGGTGAGCGGCCATGTGCCAGGGAAAGCGGGCTTTCCAGCGTGTCAATCTCGGAAAAATACACGGCCTTGATTACCAGTTTGGCGATCTCCTCGGCGCAGGCCAGCGCTTCGCCATATTCGCGCTGCATGAAGTAGGCGTTGCGGTAGCGGCGTTCGTTGGCTGCTTCGAAATAAAGCGGTGCAACCGAGGCCTTGGCAGGGGCGCCGCATTCGCCGCCACCGAGGGAAAGCACGCGGAAATCCGCGCTCTCGCCATGGTCGCGTCGCAGGGACTCCGCCTCGTGTTCGGCAACGGCGGTCAGATCTGACAGCAGCTCCTTGAAATAGGCTGATGCCTGCCGCCGCGCCCAGTGGTGGAAGCTTTCCAGCTCGTTCCGCTCTGACGCGAAGGTTTTCTGGACCCGTTCAATCGCAGCCTCGATGCGGGCGGCCGGAACAGAAGGGCCTTTCAGGGCCAGTCCGCCGCCATCGCTTCCATCTCCGCCGAAATACAGCTGGTAATGAGGGATCAGTTTGCCGAACAAACGCTTTCCTTCGCCGTAGATGCCGATATCACCCGTTTCCGGCTGGGCGCAACTGTTGTGGCAACCTGAAATGCGAATCCGCAGGTCGTCATCTCCGCCGCTCAACTTTGGCGCAAGCTTCATCGAGGCGGTAATCCCCAGACGGCAGGTGGATGCGCCGGGGCAGGCGACAATGCTGTCGCCGCGCCGTGGCGCAGCCAGTCTGAGCGCTGTCAGCCCCGCGTTGATGGCTGACAAGTCGACTTCCGGCACGTTGAGCAGCAGCAGGTTCTGATCCTGGGTGGTGCGGATTTCACTCAGTCCCAGGTTTTCCGCCAGACTGGCGATGCCGCGCAATGCCGCCACACTCAACTCGCCCTGCGGGAGCGCTATCGGGTAGGTATATAGACCCGGCTGTTTCTGTTTGTACAGGCGCCGCGTAGCGCCTGTATTTGCCGTGTCGCCACTCTTGCCACCGCTCCAGTGACCCTGTGGAAGGATTTGTCCGGCAAGTGCTACGCGGGTGCGTTCCAGTTCCTCACGGTATTTTTCGATAAACCCCGCCGGACCAAAGCGGTCCACCAGAAACTTGCTGCGCGAACGGGCTCGCTTGCTCCCGTCGGAATAGCGATTATGCAAGGCGATCAATGCCTCCAGTACCGGCAGCAAATCCTTTTCAGGGATAAACGGCTCGAGCACGAGCGCCTCGCGTGGCTTGGGCCCCAGTCCGCCAGCTGCCAGCACCTTGAATCCAAAGCGCCCGTCATTCAGTCGCTGTGCAATCACCCCGATGTCGTGAATCAAGCCCTGGGCGCAATCCGCCTCGCAACCCGAGAAGCTGATCTTGAATTTGCGCGGCATGCTCTGGGTGGCAGGGTGGCGCAGAAAATGTCGCGCCACACCCTGCACGAAGGGCTTGATGTCCACGTGCTCACGCCAGCAGACGCCAGCCAGCGGGCAACCGGTGACGTTGCGCACCGTGTTGTTGCATGCTTCCCGGGTGGTCAGGCCGTCGCGGGCCAGGCGGCGCAGGGCCTGCGGGGTATCCGCCAGCGGCACGAAATGAAGCTGGATATCCTGGCGGGTGGTGATATGGGCGAAACCGTGTTCGGAATATTGTTCGGCCACATCGGCAATCGCCCTTAGTTGCTGCGGCAGGATGCGCCCGCCGGGCAGTTTGACGCGCACCATGTGCACCCCCGCCTGGCGCTGGCCATACAGACCCAGTTGCAGGCGTGTTCCCTGGAAGCGGTCGGCGTCCATTGCGCCGGCCTGAAAATCCTTCAGTGCCTGCTCATAACGGGTAATCTCGTTTTCATTTGTCAGTCCGTGGATCGCTTGATTCATGGTGTTCTCCTCTTTAAATTGATGCGTTGATTTGTTTACCAGACCAGCTTGCCGCCGATCAGGATCAGCATTCCAGCCAGCGCCGGCCGCAGGACATGCTCCGGGACACGCGTTCCAAGGTGGCTGCCGAGGTATATGCCGGGCAGCGAACCCAATAGCAGGCTTAGCAGCAATGCCGTATCTACCGTGCCAAGATAGAAATGTCCCATTCCTGCAACAGCGGTAAGCGGTACGGCGTGGGCGAGATCGGTGCCGACGATCTGCACGGTGGAAAGGCGCGGATACAGAAAAAACAGGGCCACTGCGCCCATCGCGCCGGCGCCGATGGAAGTGACGGTGACGACCACCCCCAGCACGGCGCCGGTTGCGATGGTGGCGGCGTCGAGCCACTTCCAGTCCTGATCTGTTTGAGTTGCAGGTGCGTTCCGACGGGCGTAATTTCTCAGCCGCTCCTTGAAAAGTAATGCCAGGGCGGTCAGCATCAGCGCCCCACCCAGAGCGGTGGTAACCACGGATTCGAAATGGCGGGTGTTCACGGCGAAAACCTTGAGCAGACCAATGGTGGCCAATGCCGCAGGCACGCTGCCCAGAGCCAGCAGGCCGGCGATTTTCCACGCCACGCTGCCGCGTCGTCCGTGAACCCATACCCCGCCTGTTTTGGTGATGGCTGCGTAGAGCAGATCGGTGCCGACGGCAACCGACGGCGCTATGCCGAAAAACAGCACGAGGAGGGGTGTCATCAGCGCGCCGCCGCCCACGCCGGTGAGGCCGACAATGAAGCCGACGCCCAGACCTGCTGCTGTGTACATGAGTTCCATGACCAATCTCTCTGCTGCTGTTTGATGACTGGATGCCATGGTAGCAACGGGGAAATAGATTTAAAAAGAATAACGAGTTACTATCTAATAACTATCGGTTATAAGAAGTGAGTCGCCATGAAACTGCAACAACTGCGCTATTTGCTGGAGGTCTACCGGCAGGGGCTGAATATCTCGGCAGCGGCTGAAACACTTTTCACTTCACAGCCCGGGGTCAGCAAGCAGATCCGCCTGCTGGAAGATGAGCTCGGTGTGGAAGTGTTTGTGCGTAGCGGCAAGCGGGTGACGGGCGTCACCCCGCCCGGACGCATCATTCTTGAAATTGCGGAACGCATCCTGCGCGATGCGGAAAATATGAAACAGGCGGGTCAGGAATTCAGTAACGAAGCGGTTGGCAGGCTGTCAATCGCCACGACCCATACCCAGGCGCGCTACGCGCTGCCAGAGGTGCTAAAGGCTTTTATCCGGCGCTACCCACAGGTGCAGCTCAGTCTGCATCAGGGCAATCCTACCCAGGTTGCGGAAATGGTCATCAACGGAGAGGCAGATATCGCCATCGCTACCGAGTCCATCGATATGTACAAGGAACTGGTGACCTTGCCCTGCCGCCAGTGGAACCGCAGCGTGATCACGCCGCCCGGCCACCCCCTGCTGGCGCAGCAACCACTGAGCCTGAATGCAATTGCAAAGTATCCCTTGATTACCTATGACTTTGCATTTGCGGGGCGCTCAAAGATCAACAAGGCATTCGAGGCGCGTGGGTTGACGCCGAATATCGTACTGACGGCGCTGGATTCGGATGTGATCAAGACTTACGTGGAACTGGGCCTGGGGGTGGGTATCGTTGCCAGGATGGCATTTGATCCCGGGCGCGACATTCATTTGCGGGAAATGGATGCCAGCCACCTGTTCGATTTCAGTACCACCAAGATCGGCCTGCGTCGTGGTGGTTATTTGCGCGCTTACGAATACGATTTCATTGAATTGTTCGCGCCTCATCTTCCGCGTCACAGCGTCGAGGCTGCCATCAATGTCAGGGACGAGCGGCAGATTGAGTTTTCCCCGGAAATCTGAGCAAGCGCGCATCGTGCTAAGGAGCCTCTGATCAAGTGCGCGAGGTCATTGCGAGCGTAGCGAAGCAATCTTGTTTTTCAAAGAGTTGCGAGATTGCTTCGTCACTTTGTTCCTCGCAATGACAACTTATTCAGAGGCTCCCTAATGCGTGTGTCGAATTGCCGCAAAAGCATGAAATGGGTTGCTTATGATTTAGACTGAGTTTAATATGCCGCAATGATTTCTGGCCGCAACCGCTTCCTTGTCCTGGCATTTCTTGCGCTATTGCAGTGCTTCGCGCCGCTGCTTCACGCGCATGCCCACGGGATATCGGTCGAGGGCAAGGTTCACATGCATGGTGAGGGCAAGGCGCATGTCCAGTCCTTGCTTGAGCATGAACATCCGGATATTCCATCGTTTACGGCAGATCGCGATGAGGCGCCGGTTATTGCCATGGCACAGGAATTTCGCCATGAAATAATCATTGCATTGTCCAATGCGCCACAGCCGGCGATTGCAATGTCGGTTCTTGAAATTCTTCCCGCCCGGCCATTCCGTGCCGAGCCTGTCTGTCTTGCGCCTCCCGGAGGCCATTGCAGTTACCTTTCGCCTTTTTCCCAGGCACCTCCTTTCGTCCTGATTTGACCTTTGTTGTTGGGCTGGGTTTTCGTGCGCGAAATCCCGGTATCGGTTGTACTTGACAATATTTCTCCTGCCGCCGCAGGGAGAATGGGAGTTGAAAAATGTTCATGATCCGGTCTTTTCTTGCCGTGAGTTTATGCTGGGCAGGGGTGGCTTTTGCCGCCAGCGATGTGCCTGTGACAGCCAAGCAATCCCAGGCTCTGGGTATCGAAACCCAGCCGCTTGCTTCTTCATCCGTGCTTGCGGGTAATGCGCTGCCGGCCCAGGTGGTGATTCCCAATCACCAGATGCGCGTCATCAGCGCGCCGCTGCCGGGTATGGTCGAAAGCATGGCGGTTGCCGTCAGCCAGACAGTAAAAAAAGGGCAGGTACTGGCTCGTATTCAGAGCCCGGGGCTGGCTGAATTGCAGCGCGATTTCTTGCAGGCAGCGCTGCAATCCCAATTGGCGCAAAATTCATTGAGTCGCGACGAAAAGCTGTTCAAGGATGGCATCGTGGCTGAAAGCCGCTATCTCGCGACCCGCAACAGCGCACTGACCTCGGCCGCAGCAGCCAGCGAGAAAAAACAGGCACTGCGTCTGGCAGGCCTGGGTGATGCGGCGGTCCAGAAACTCCAGTCTGGCCAGGCCATAGGCAGTGCGCTGGACATCGTTTCTCCTATCGACGGTGTGGTCATGGAGCAGATGATTGCCCCGGGGCAGCGCGTGGAAGCGGCCGTGCCCCTGTTCAAGGTGGCCCGGCTTTCTCCGCTGTGGCTTGAAGTCCAGGCGCCGCTTGTGCAGGTCAGCACGCTGCAGGCGGGTGCCTCGGTGCGGGTGCCGGCATTGCAGGCCAGCGGCAAGGTCATTTCCATCGGACGGGGGGTTTCCGAGGCGAATCAGACCGTCATGGTGCGTGCCGAAATTACCGATGGCGCGGCCAATCTCCGTCCCGGGCAATATGTCGAAGCCGTGCTTGGCCTCACTTCGGGCGCGAAGCAATGGACTGTAGCCAATATGGCTCTGATGCGGGATGGGGGCCAGACTTATGTCTTTGTGCAGACGCCATCCGGTTATCGCCTGCAATTGGTTCAGGTGCTGTCGCAGACCGCGTCCTCGGCGACCATCGGGGGGGATTTCAAGGGCGATGAACGCGTTGTGACCACTGGCACGGTAGCGCTTAAGGCAGCCTGGCAAGGTTTGGGGGGTGAGTGATGCTCACCCGGATAATTGAATTTTCCCTGACCCAGCGCCTGCTGGTGGTGCTGCTGACGCTGCTGCTGATCGGTGGCGGTGTCTACGCTTACAAGAATCTGCCGATCGATGCCTTCCCCGATGTTTCCTCGACCCAGGTCAAGGTGATCATCAAGGCGCCGGGCATGACGCCGGAGGAAGTGGAGGCGCGGATTGCCGCGCCGATCGAGGTGGAACTGCTCGGCATCCCGAACAAAAAAGTCCTGCGTTCGGTATCGAAATACGCGCTCACCGACATCACCCTGGATTTCGAGGAAGGCACCGACATCTACTGGGCGCGCAACCAGGTGGGCGAGCGTCTGGCTAACGTGATGAAAGACCTGCCGGCCAATATCAGCGGCGGTCTGGCACCCATCACCACGCCGCTGGGCGAAATGCTGATGTTCACTATCGAAGGCGGCGATCTTTCATTGACAGAACGGCGCACCCTGCTCGACTGGGTGATCCGGCCGGCCTTGCGCACACTGCCCGGCGTGGCGGATGTCAACTCGCTGGGCGGTCTGGTGCGCAGCTTCGAGGTGGTGCCTGACAGCGCGGCGCTGCAGGCGCGCAATATCTCACTGGAACAGTTGCAGAGCGCGCTGGAAAGCAATAACCGCAACGATGGCGCCGGTCGTCTGGGCGATGGCGAAGAGGTGCTGCTGGTGCGCGCCGAGGGTGCCATCCAGAAGCTGGAAGACGTCAGCGCCATTGTCATCGCCAGCCGCGACGGCATGACGGTGCGTGTGGGCGATGTGGCGACCGTGCGCATCGGGTCGCTGACCCGCTACGGCGCAGTGACCAAGGACGGCAAGGAAGAAGCGGTACAAGGTCTGGTGCTGGGCCTGCGTGGGGCTAACGCGCAGCAAGTGGTCAATGGCGTGCGCGCCAAGCTCGATGAACTGGCCCCGACCTTGCCAAAAGGCGTGACCACCCAGATGTTCTACGATCGCGGCAACCTGGTCGAGCGCGCAGTGGGGACGGTCACCAAGGCGCTGATGGAAGCCATCGTGCTGGTGGTCATCCTGCTGCTGCTGTTCCTCGGCAATCTGCGTGCCGCGCTGGTGGTGGCGGCGGTGCTGCCGCTGGCGGCGCTGATCACCTTCATCATGATGAGCCGCTTCGGCATGTCCGCCAATCTGATGAGCCTGGGCGGGCTGGCGATTGCCATCGGCATGCTGGTGGATGCAGCGGTGGTGGTGGTGGAGAACATCGTCTCCCATCTCGCCCACGACAATTCGGTGAAAAAACTGCCCTATCTGCATGTGGTCTACCGTGCAGTGCGCGAGGTGGCCGCGCCGGTGCTGTCCGGCATCCTGGTGATCATCGTGGTGTTTCTGCCGCTGCTCACGCTGCAGGGGCTGGAGGGCAAGTTGTTCATTCCGGTGGCGCTGACCATCGTGTTCGCCCTGTCGGGTTCGCTGCTGCTGTCGCTCACCGTGATCCCGGTATTGGCTTCATTCATGCTCAAGCAAGCCAGTCATCAGGATCCCTGGCTGGTGCGGAAGTCGCAGGCAATCTACGAGCCGGCCCTGCGCTGGGCGCTGGTCAACCAGCGCAAGGTGGTGATTGCCGCGCTGGCGGCAATGGTCGTGACGGCCGGGGTTTACACCCAGATCGGCAAGACCTTCATGCCGACCATGGATGAGGGCGACCTGATCATCGGCGTGGAAAAACTGCCTTCCATCAGTCTGGAACAATCGGTGGCGCTGGATCTGCGCCTGCAGCAGGCCATCATGGCGCGGGTGCCGGAAGTGAAAGGGGTGGTGGCGCGGGTTGGGTCCGACGAACTTGGGCTCGATCCGATGGGCCTGAACCAGACCGACACCTTCCTGGTTCTCAAGCCGCGCGATGAATGGCGCAAGCCGGACAAGGAGTGGCTGATGGACGAGTTGCGCGGGGTGCTGAAGGATTTCCCCGGCATTGCCTACAGTTTCACCCAGCCGATTGACATGCGCGTTTCCGAAATGATTATCGGCGTGCGCGGCGACGTCGCGGTGAAGCTGTTTGGCCCGGATCTGGATGCGCTCAACCGCATGTCCGAGCAGATCGAAACAACGCTCAAGGGCGTGAAGGGCAGTGAGGACGTGTACCGGGTCATGAACGATGGCGTGCAGTACCTGAAAATCGAAATCGACCGGCTGGCAGCCGGACGCCTGGGACTTTCCGTGGACAAGATCGAAAATGCCTTGCGCACCCAGCTGGAAGGTACGCAGGTGGGCACGGTGCTGGAAGGCAACCGGCGTACCCCGGTGCTGCTGCGCGGCGATGACGAATTGCGTCTGTCGCCCGCCCGCTTTGCCGAAATCCGCCTCACGCTGGATGATGGCCAAAGCATTCCGTTGTCTGCCGTGGCGCATCTGAAACGTGTCGGCGGCCCGGTCAAGATCGACCGCGAGAATGCCAGCCGCTACGTGGTGGTTCAGGCCAACGTGCGCGGTCGCGATCTGGTTGGATTCGTCGAAGAA
This sequence comes from uncultured Gammaproteobacteria bacterium, assembly GCA_963741495.1. GTDB lineage: Bacteria > Pseudomonadota > Gammaproteobacteria > Burkholderiales > Sulfuricellaceae > Sulfurimicrobium. The sequence continues at coordinate 605,689 of CAVUID010000015.1, read as the reverse complement.
GCCAAGCAGGCAGTGGCTCAGCAGGTACAGATGCCAACCGGCTACAGCACGGTCTGGGGTGGTCAGTTCGAGAACCAGCAGCGCGCGGCAGCCCGCCTTACCATCGTGGTGCCGGTGGCGCTGGGGCTGATCTACATGCTGCTGTTTTCCACCTTCGGTTCCCTGCGGCAGGCGGCGCTGGTGTTCGCCAACATTCCGTTTGCCCTGATCGGCGGCGTGTTCGCGCTGTGGCTGTCGCGCGAGTACCTTTCCGTGCCGGCTTCGGTCGGATTCATCGCCCTGCTGGGTATCGCAGTGCTCAATGGCGTGGTGATGGTGAGCTATTTTAACCAGCTGCGTGCGCAGGGTATGGCACTGGCCGAGGTGGTGGTGGAAGGCTCCAAGCGTCGGCTAAGGCCGGTGCTGATGACCGCCGGCATCACCGCCTTCGGCCTGGTGCCGCTGCTGTTTGCCAGCGGGCCGGGGTCGGAGATCCAGAAACCGCTGGCCATCGTGGTGATCGGCGGGCTGGTGACCTCCACCCTGCTGACCCTGATTCTGTTGCCGATGCTGTATCAGCGCTTCGGCTTTGACGCAGAGGACAAATAACATGAAACAGATCGATTGTTGCCTGACCATTATTTTCCCCCGTGCGCTGGAGGAAAATCTGGTGGATAACCTCCTGACACATCCTGACCTGGCTTCGGGTTTTACCACCAGCCATGTCGAGGGACATGGCGCCGGCGCAGCTTTTCATAGCGTACAGGAACAGGTGCGGGGCCGTGCCCATCGCTCGCAGATGCAGATTGTCATGAGCCGGGAAGATGCCACCACGCTGGTGGCGCATTTGAAAGTGGAACTGCCGAACCGTGAGGTCGCATACTGGATCACGCCGGTCATGGAATTTGGGAGGCTGGCATGAAAATGAAGTGGGTTTTAACCACGGTGGTAGCCATGGCGGTGAACTCTGCCTGGGCTGCCGATTTTAAAGAGTATTCCGATCTGCCGCCGCAGGCCATGGTGCAGCAGGTACTGCAAAGCCACCCTTCGGTCTTGGCGGCCCGTTCCGGTATCAAGGCGGGCGAAGCTGCGCGTGACCGGTTCGAAGCGGGTAGCCATGAATTCAGTGTCACCGCCGGCGCGGCACGCCGGCGCGTGGTCGATAGTGGCGAGCGCTTGCGCGACTGGAGCGTGGGTCTGGAACGCGCCGTGCGCCTGCCGCGCAAGGCCGAACTGGACAGCGCGCTCGGCCAGCAGAATCTGGTGCTGACGCAGAATGCTTATGGCGATGCCATGCATGAGGCGGGGCGGAGTCTGCTGTCGGGATGGTTTCTCTGGCAGCGTGAACGCGCCCAGAGTGAGCAGTGGCAGCAGCAGGTGGATGTTTTGAAGCAGCAGGTGGATGTTGTAACACGCCGCGTCAAGGCAGGGGATGCCGCCCGGCTGGAAGAGGAGCTGGCGCAAGCCGCGCTGATGCAGGCCGAAATTTCACTGCAGCAGGCAAAGCTGCGCGCCGAAAATGCCAAATCCAGCCTGAATCGCTATTTCCCTGCGCTGGCGCTGCCGGCACAGCCGCTTGCGACGGGGCAGATGCCGCCGCCTGGCCATGATCTGGCCTACTGGCTGGACCTTGGGCTGGATCACAACCATGAGCTGATGCTGGCCCGTGCCGAATCCAGGGTGGCCCAGCTTACGGCACAGCGCGCCGATGCCGATCGTGTTCCCGACCCCAGCCTGGGGCTGCACTACCTTTCGGAACGCAATGGCAGCGAGAACGTGACCGGTTTGTATGTCACCTTGCCCCTGCCGGGCGGGGCGCGCCGCGCTGCCAGCGCCGAATCCCAGGCACACGCGGAGATGGCCGCCCAGCGCGAAGCGCTGGTGCAGCGCCGGGTCGAGGCCGAAATCAGTGTTGCCTACAACAGCGCAAAAGCGACTCACGCCAGCTGGCAGAGCGCGCAAGCCGCAAGCGAACTGATACAGCGCAACGAGGTAAAAATGGCGCGCGCCTACGAACTGGGCGAGATGGGGCTGAATGACGTGCTGCTGGCACGGCGGCAGGGAATGGAGGCTCGCCTTGCGGCTACATTATCCCGTTTTGATGCGGCGGAAGCGCACTACCGCTTGCTGCTGGACACGCACCAGTTATGGCCGCTGGGGAATGAAGAAGGGGAGGGGCATCACTAGTCTGCCTGGAATTCAGCCCGGATAGTTCATTAGCCGTTTAGTTATTTAAAAATTAATGACTTGTAGGTCGGGTATTAACCTGACATATCGGGCTGTACCCGTTAAGGAACCTCTGAATAAGTTGTCATTGCGAGGAACAAAGTGACGAAGCAATCTCGCAACTCTTTGAAAAACAAGATTGCTTCGCTACGCTCGCAATGACCTCGCGCACTTGATCAGGGGCTCCTTAAGGGCATCCCCGCCGGGAATGGATGCTTCGCATCTCGTTCCGGCGAGAAAGCCCGACCTGCGCCCCAATGGATTTTCTGGGTTCAATCCGCCTTGCCCCCACTTTGCCAGGGGGTATCCATATTCAACCATTCTGAGTCGCTAGTGGTCTGCTTCCGAAATAGAGGGACAAAATGAAACGGATGGATTTTGTCGCGTGGCAAGGCGCGAGGAGGCGACATAGCAAGCTCTATGGCAACGACGAGCAACGCCGCCACGTGGCAAAAGACGCCGTTTCATGTCTCGATATTTCGGAAGCAGACCACTAGATGCACTCTGGCATCGTGACGCTCATGTGGCTCTTGATCTGCTATCCTTCAAGCCATTTTGCATGACGAACGACTGGGTCGATGATGGGTTCTAAAAATCTGGCAGCCAATGTCCGGCCACGCGAGGTATGGGCCTGGGCAATGTACGATTTTGCCAATTCCGGCTATACCACGGTGGTGATTACCGCCATTTTTAATGCCTATTTCGTGGCGGTGGTGGCGCAGGGCCAGGACTGGGGTACGCTGGCCTGGTCTCTGGCGCTGGCGCTGTCCTATTTTCTGGTCATGTTGACCGCGCCGGCCCTGGGTGCCTACGCCGATGCCTATGCCCGCAAGAAGCCCCTGCTACTGGCCAGTACCATCGGCTGCGTGCTGTTCACCGCCGGGTTGGCGCTGGTGAGCAAGGGCGATCTGATGATTGCCATTCCGCTGATCATTCTCAGCAATTTCTTCTTCGGTGTGGGAGAAAACCTGATTGCTGCCTTTTTGCCGGAACTGGCCAGGGGCGAGGCCATGGGCAAGGTTTCCGGCTGGGGCTGGAGCATCGGCTTTGTGGGCGGTCTGCTCAGTCTGGGCGCCTCGCTGGCCTATGTGACCTGGGCGGAAGGGCAGGGGCAGTCTGCAGCCCAGTTCGTGCCTGTCACCATGCTGATCACCGCCGGGCTGTTTGCACTGGCTGCGCTGCCGACTTTTCTCATCCTAAGGGAACGCGCTGTGCCCCAGCCTCATTTGCAGGGCCGCGGGGTAGTGAGTGAGGCGTTCACCCGGCTGGGCGATACGCTGCATCATGCACGCCGTTACCGCGATCTGGGGCGCTTTTTGATTTGCCTGGTGTTCTATCAGGCGGGGATTCAGGCAGTGATTGCGCTGGCCGCGATCTACGCCCAGCAGGCCATGCATTTCGGCACGCGCGAGACCATCATGCTGGTACTGCTGGTGAATGTGACGGCGGCAATTGGCGCTTTTCTGTTCGGTCAGTTCCAGGACCGGCTGGGCCACATCCGCACCATTGCGCTGACGCTGCTGGGCTGGATCGTCATGATCCTGATTGCCTATCGAGCCGATACGCCGGGGCAGTTCTGGGTTGCCGCCAACATTACCGGCCTGTGCCTCGGCGCATCCCAGTCAGCAGGGCGGGCGCTGGTCGGCTACATGAGCCCGCCGAAGCGCAGCGCGGAATTCTTTGGCTTGTGGGGGTTGGCGGTCAAGTTGTCTGCCATTCTCGGGCCGCTCACCTATGGGCTGGTGAGCTGGATGTCGGGCGGGGACCACCGACTCGCCATGCTGATGACTGGCAGTTACTTTCTGGTCGGCCTGATCCTGCTCAGGGGGGTGAATGCCGAACGAGGGCGGCATGCGGCTTTGCTTGCTGAAGACTCGGCTGCTCCTTAAAGCATGGCGCCACGGATCGCATAAAAAAGCAATGCGCCGAGCAGTGCGGAGGCGGGCACGGTAATGACCCAGGCAGCGGCGATCCGCAAAAAATGCGAACGCTTGACCAGCTCGCCGCGATAAACCTTGCGCAAGCCCTTGCGTTCCTTGGGAGAAAACAGCTCCGGATTGACGCGGGTTTTGGCTTCTTTTTTCAGCACTTCCAGCATCCTGCCTTTTTCAAGGATCGGCGCCTTGTCGAAGCGTTGCAGAAAATCTTCAATGGCGGCCTGGTCTCCGCCCTGATGATGCGAGAGAATTTCATCGACCATGCGTGCGTAATTCGATTTGAGATATTCGCGCAGGAAGCCGACGCCGAAAATTCCGCCGACGGCGATATGGGTAGAGCTGACCGGCAGGCCGAACTGGCTGGCAATGATCACGGTGATGGTTGCAGCCAGGGCGACGCAGAAGGCACGGGTCTGGTCCAGCTCGGTGATTTCCGTGCCCACGGTGCGGATCAGCTTGGGACCGAACAGGGCAAGGCCGATCGAGATGCCGATGGCGCCCACCATCATGACCCAGAAGGGGATGCTTGCCGAATTGCCGATGCTGCTATTTCCGCCCAGTACGTCAGCGATAGCCGCGAGCGGCCCGATTGCATTGGCCACGTCATTCGCGCCATGGGCGAAACTCAGCAAAGCGGCCGCAAAGACAAGCGGGATGGTGAACATGCCGTTCACACGGGCCTTGTCCGTTATTCCCTCGACAGCCTGAGTGCGGGATTGCCGATCGACGCTCGGGCGCACGAGCAGGTAGACGATCAATGCGACGACCAGACCGGCCAGCGCGGCCGAAATGAAATTCACTTTGATCAGCGCGCGCACACCCTTGAGCATCAGGTAGGTCGTGAAAGCCCAGGCCATGAAGGCCACGAGCAGGGGCACGGTACGTCGTGCGGCGGCCATCATCTCTTTCTGGTATGTGACCTGGCGCTTGATCAGGTAGAGGAAGGCGGCAGCAATAATCCCGCCCATCACCGGGGAAATCACCCAGCTGGCGGCAATGGCACCCATTTTTTCCCAGTTTGCAATGCCCCAGCCGCCGGCTGCAATGCCGGCACCCAGCACGCCGCCTACGATGGAATGGGTGGTTGAGACGGGTGCGCCGACGGCAGTGGCGATATTGAGCCAGATTGCGCCGGCAAGCAGGGCGGCCATCATCAGCCAGACGAAGACATCGGCGCTGGCGACCGCGTCCTGGGAGATGATGCCGCCGCGTATGGTCTGCACCACGTCTCCGCCGGCAATCAGCGCACCTGCAGCTTCGCAGATTGCCGCGATGATCAAGGCGCCGGTCATGGTCAATGCACGCGAGCCGACGGCGGGGCCAACATTGTTTGCGACATCGTTGGCGCCGATGTTCATCGCCATGTAGCCACCGATCATGGCCGCCATGATCAGCAGGAAGCTGCCGCCGCCCTGTGCCCAGGTGTAGAACATGATGCCAATGATGAAGAGCAGGGCCATGCCAAACCGGAACAGCTCGCGTTGTCCCTTGCGCGTGGCGCGCTCGATTTTGTTGATGTCGGTGATTTTCATGATCGATAGTCTTGGGAGTGGAAATTCAAATGCGCCAGAGGAGAGTATCTTGGGGAACCCCCGGGCATGTCAAACTCGATTCTGGTGCTTCAGTCGCTTAAATCCGCATCTTTAAGTTTGCGATACAGGGTACGTTCGCTCGTACCCAGCTTCTCGGCCAGCGCTTTTCGGTCACCGTGAAAATTATTTGCCGCCCACGCAAGGTAGCGTCTTTCCATTTGCTCAAGTGGGAGTAATTCATTAAACGGAAGTACTGGGGAGATTTCGCGCATGGCTTTTTTCATGCTACCGAGGTGAAGATGCTGGGGCAGGATGGTATTGCCGTCCACCATGATCAGCGCGCGTTCCAGGATGTTGCGCAATTCCCGCACATTCCCGGGAAAGTCGTGGTTCATCAGGGTCTTCATGGCTTCCCTGGAGAGGGTGAATTGTCTTCCCGGGTCCAGACGGGAAAGCAGGCGATCCACCAGCATCGGCAGGTCCTCCAGCCGTTCCCGCAGCGGCGGAAGCTCAATGGGAAAAACATTGAGGCGGAAGTAAAGATCCTGCCGAAAACTGCCTTCCTCAACCATTTCGGCCAGATCGCGATGGGTGGCGGCTACCAGCCGGAAATCCGCGCTTAGCGGCTCCACGCCGCCGATGCGGCGATAGGTGCCGGCTTCCAGCAGGCGCAGCAGCTTGACCTGGAGCGATAGGGGGATGTCTCCCACCTCATCCAGAAACAGGGTGCCGCCGTGTGCCGCCTCCACCAGCCCGGTCTTGCGGCCAATGGCGCCGGTAAAAGCGCCTTTTTCGTAACCGAACATTTCACTTTCGAACAGGGTTTCGGTCAGTCCTGAACATTCCACCGCCACGAATGGCGCTGCCGCGCGCGGGCTCATGTCGTGGATGGCCTGCGCCACCAGTTCCTTGCCGGTGCCGGATTCTCCCAGCAGCAGCACCGAACTCTCCCGTGCGGCAACGCGCCTGGCAAGTTCGAGCATGCGGTTGAACGAGGGAGAATAACCGACCAGATCACGATCATGGGCGCCGCCGTGGGCATGACGCAATACATGCATGGTTTCCATGAAATAAGTCGTTTTTCCGGCTTTGTCCTTGACCGGCACCACTTCCACTTCCACGTGTTCCCTGCCCGCCGAAGTGTGATGCACGTGGAGTACGCGGTTAGGCTCGCCGCTTTCCATCGAACCCAGCAGCGGGCAGTTTTCACCTGCCTGGTCGCAGGGCTTGTCATAGTGATGGGAGAGTTCGTAGCAGAATTGCTGCCCATCGATTTTCAGGTTGGCGCCAAATTCGCGCCGGTAGGCTGCATTGGCGGCGAGGATGCGATAGTGTTCATCAATGAGAATCCGTGGTTCCGGGAAGCTGTCGAGAAGGGTGATCAGTCCGGGAGAAAGCCTGGTGTTTGGCATGGGGCGTCAATAATGGCAGTCGATAATGGCAAAGTGTGCCACTGATGGCGGATTTAGTCCACTCGATAACTTGCGATAAATTTTAGAAAACTTACGTATCGCCTTGATAAAAAACAAAACATATTGAGTTTGTTGAATCTGGCACAGGGATTGCTATGTATTAATTGCCGATTAACCGGGGCGAAAATGTTGCCGGTTATCTCCTCCCTGGCGGGCCCCCCGCTCGTCAGATTAGACCTGTGGTGCTATGCGCCACAGGATTTTTTTTGCGTTATCCTGCCCGGCTTCATCAATCAAGGCGAGAATGCTGATCGTGGCCATTTTCGATGAAATTCCCGTGATAAATCTGTTGCTGCTACTGGCTTCCGCCTGGCTGGCCCTTACTGCTTTTCACATTCTGATTCGCTGGCGCCTGCGTGCGCCGAGAGCGGTGGAGCAATCTACGCCCGAGGCAATGGGGCTTGAATACGCGGAAATGCATTTTTCAACCGCCAATGGGAAAAACCTTTTTGCCTGGCATATCCCGGCGCCAGGGCGAGGAAATGCGCCCGCGCTGGCGGTGCTACATGGCTGGGGCGGCAACGCGGAAACAATGCTGCCGCTGGCCGCGCCCCTGCATCGTGCCGGTTACGCACTGTTGTTCTTTGATGCCCGCAGCCATGGTCAGAGCGATCTGGATACTTTCTCTTCCATGCCCCGGTTTGCCGAGGATCTCGACCATGCTGTGAACTGGCTCAAATGCCAGCCGGGCGTGGACCCGCAGAGGGTAGGGGTGATCGGGCATTCCGTGGGGGCCGCCGCCGCCCTGCTTGCCGCCTCGCGCCGGGACGATCTGGCGGCCGTGGTGAGTATTGCCGCCTTTGCTCATCCCGAGACGGTCATGCGCCGCCTGCTGGCAAAATGGTATGTGCCTTTTATTCCTTTCGGCTGGTATATCCTGCGTTACGTTCAGCACGTGATCGGTTACCGTTTCGATGACATCGCGCCACTCAACACCATTGGCCGCGTACGTTGTCCGGTCTTGCTGGTTCATGGTGTTGAGGATGAGACGGTTCCCGTGGCTGAAGCGCAAGCATTGCACGCCAGATGCAACCATGCTGGCAGACTGCTTGTGGTGAAGGGCAGTCATGATCTTTACGATGATCTGGAACGCCAGATTGGCGATGTCGTTGATTTTCTCGATGGCGCCATGAAACCGTAAATGACCCACCTGTTCAGAAAGCCATTCCGATGATTGAACTGCACCAGTTCCGGCCCTTCTGGGGTCTGCCCAATGCCAGCCCGTTCTGCATGAAGGTGGAAACCTACCTGCGCTATCGTGGCATCCCCTACACGGTGGTACCCAGCGGGCCGCGCAAGTCACCGACCGGCAAGATTCCTTTTGTTGTGGAGAATGGGCACAATATTTCCGACTCCGAAGCCATCATCGCTTACTTCGAGAAGCGGCAGCCGAGGCATCTGGACGATGGTTTGAGCGAGTCCGAACAGGCAACCGCCTTCTTCGTGCGTGAACTGGTGGAGGAGCGCCTGTACTGGCAGGTCACCTATATGCGCTGGGGAGATCCGGCCGGCTGGGCGGTATTCAAGCCGGCGCTGGTGAAATTCCTGCCACTCGGCATGCGCGGCCCGGTGCTGTTCTTGCTGCGCCGGATGTTGCTGCGGCAGATGGGCCAGCAGGGGCTGGTTCCTGCCGACCCGCAGGGTGCCTATGCCAGGGGAAAAACCGTGCTGGATGCGTTGGCAAACCTGCTGGGCGACCAGCCGTATTTTCTCGGCGCCACGCCGCGCAGCCTGGACATGAGCCTGTATGCCTTTCTGGCCAATATTCTGGATCAGCCGCACGGCAATCCGCTTCAGGCGCACGGCAGGGCACTTGCCAATCTGGTCGGCTACTGCGCGCGCATGAAGGCGCTGTGCTGGCAGGGCTGGCCGGACTGAACGCTGGGCATGCGAGAATCCCGCCCAACAAAAGGAGCCATGAGCGATGCAGCGAAAACAGGTTGTTAAAATTCTGCTTGTCGTGATCGGGCTTGGATTGATTTACTGGTTTGGTTTGCGAACCGATCCGGCGGTTCAGGTCTTGAATCAGGCAATACAGGGCAGGGGTAGTCAGACATTGCAAAATTATCCCTATGCATTCCGGGTGTTGCGCCTGGAAAATGGGGTGGCGATCATGGCTACGCCGCGTTCTCCGGAAGTGCCGGTCTATCGCATGATCGCGGCCATTTATCCGAATCTTGCTGGAAAAGCGCCGAATGATCCCGATTTCGTCGCTGCACAAAAGGTGCTGGCGGAAGTGCAGTCAGAAGCGCGCCAGATTGTGCTCGACCAGCCCGGCATATCCGGTGTGAAATGGGAACTGGACCGGAACTGGCTGATAGCACACGGGATTTCGCTCAATTGAAGCGCTGTTGATTCGGGCTTCAAATCCCTTCTAAGGCCGTTAATATTCTGGTCTGCTTTAGAACCTATTGCGAGGCAAGCATGGAAGAAGAACATTCACGTATCCGCTTATTTCCCGTTTCTTTCTTTTCCATCATTATGGGTCTGGCGGGCTTTGCCATTGCAGCCCAGCGCGCGGAGGAGGTTTTTGCTTTTCCGTCAGGCGTGGGGCAGGGCGTCGCCTGGTTTTCCGCCGTGCTTTTTGTGCTTATGGCTGCTGCCTATGGCATCAAGCTGCTGCGTTTTCCAGAAGAAGTCGTGAAGGAACTCAATCATCCGATCAAGCTGAGTTTTTTTCCCACCATTTCCATCGGCCTGATCCTCCTCAGTGTCGCATTTCGAGCGGAAATTCCTATCCTTTCGTTCTGGCTGTTCACCCTGGGAGCGCCATTGCAACTCGGCTTCACGCTGTTCGTGATGTCGCGCTGGATCAGCCATACTCATTTCGAAGTGCATCATTCCAATCCTTCATGGTTCATCCCGGTGGTGGGCAATATCCTGGTGCCCATCGCAGCCACCAGTCATGGCCAGAGTGAAATTGGCTGGTTTTTCTTCAGCATCGGGGTGGTCTTCTGGCTGGTTCTGCTGACCATCATCATCAACCGGGTGATTTTTCATAACCCGCTGCCGGATAAGCTCGCACCCACGTTTTTTCATCCTGATCGCGCCACCAGCGGTTGGCTTCGTTTCCTATCTCAAGCTGACTGGCGGACTGGATGGATTCGCCCGCGTGCTGTTCTATACGGCTCTGTTTACCGTGCTGCTACTGGCGGCGTTGCACAGGAAATTTCGCGGCATCAAGTTCTTTCTTTCGTGGTGGGCCTACTCTTTTCCCATGGCGGCTTTTGCCATTGCTTCCATGCTGATGTTCCAGCACACCGGCATTAGCCTTCTTCGGCGCGCTTTCCCAGATCATGCTGGTGCTCCTGGCCGGCGTTATTGCCCTGCTGCTGATGCGGACCGTGGCAGCGATGCTGGCTGGCGATATTTGCGTTGAAGACTAGGCTGGGCAAGGATTCATGATTCCCTGGCTCTACCCCGGCGATGCTTTTCCATCTGTTGCAAAGGCGCTGCAAGAGCCCAACGGCCTGCTTGCCGCCGGAGGGGATTTGTCGCCGCAAAGTCTGATCGAGGCCTATCGCCATGGCATTTTCCCCTGGTTCAATCCGGGCGAGCCGATACTGTGGTGGAGCCCTGATCCGCGTATGGTGCTGTTTCCTGCGGAACTCAAGGTGTCTCGCTCCCTGCGCAAGACTTTGAAGAAGCGCGATTACGAAGTGCGCGTGGACACGGCTTTTGCGGCCGTGATGCAAAATTGTAGCGCGCCACGCGATGGCCAGCCCGGCACCTGGATCAGCGAAGAAATGATTGCAGCCTACAGCCGGTTGCATGAAATGGGCCTGGCCCATTCGGTCGAGACCTGGCGTGATGGCGAGTTGATTGGCGGGCTGTATGGCATTGCGCTGGGGAAAATGTTTTATGGCGAATCGATGTTTTCCCGCGCCACGGATGCTTCCAAGATCGCCTTTGTGCATCTGGTCCGGCAACTGGAGCGCTGGCAGTTCGGCATGATCGACTGTCAGATGAAAACGGCGCATCTGGCCAGCCTGGGTGCGCGTGAGGTCCCCCGCAGCCAGTTTGTGCAGCGCCTCGCCCTGCTGATAGAATTGCCGCTTGAACCCGGCTGCTGGCAGTTTGACGATGACCTCCAATTATAAAGATGCGAAGCGATGCATCGTCCCCCTCTCCCCCTGGGAGAGGGTTAGGGGAGAGGGGAAACGGACATGCACGAGAAGGAAACTTGGGTCATGACCGTTTTGAGTGATGATCCCCCGCGCCGACTCCAGATGTATCTCACGGCGCCTTACCCTTGCAGCTACCTTCCCGACCGGGAAGCGCGCTCCCAGGTGGTGACCCCCAATGAACTGGTGGACGATGCGGCCTACAGTCAGCTGATACAGGCCGGCTTTCGCCGCAGCGGGCTTTACACCTATCGCCCGCAGTGCGATCAGTGCCAGGCCTGCGTGCCGGTGCGGCTGGTGGTCGATGAATTCAGGCCGAGGCGCACGCAGCGCCGCGCCTGGGCACGCAACCAGCATCTCAGGGCCGATTTGCGTGAACAGGTGTTTGAGCCGGATCATTACGATCTCTACAGGCGCTATCAGTCGAGCCGCCATGCAGGCGGGGGCATGGATCAGGATGACGAGGAGCAGTACCGCCAGTTTCTGTTGCAGAGTGGCGTGACCACCCTGCTGGTGGAGTTTCGCGATGAAACGGCGCTGCGCATGGTGAGCCTGGTGGATGTGGTGGAAAACGGCCTGTCCTGTGTTTACACTTTCTTCGATCCGGCGTTGCCGCAGGCCGGTTTCGGCACTTATAACATCATGTGGCAGGTGGAATTGTGCCGTCGGCTGGGTTTGCCTTACCTTTATCTCGGCTACTGGATTGCACAGAGCAGCAAAATGGCCTACAAAGCTGATTTTCGTCCCTTGCAGGGGTTGGTGAATGGAAGCTGGCAAAATCTTGCGGATATGCAGGCATGAGTGATTCTGACAACATGCTTTACGTTGCGCCGGCGCAACTTTGCGCCGGTCTGTACATTCACCTCGACCTGAGCTGGATGGATCATCCTTTTTCTTTCAGCAGTTTCAAGATCAAAAATGCCGAACAGGTCGAAACCATTCGCCAGCTCGGCTTGACGCGCATACGTGTCGATCTGGGCAAAAGTTCGAGCAGTCCTTTGCCAGCAGTTTTCCCTGAGGAGAAAACCACGCCAGCCCCTGTCGTGGCTGCGCCGCCCGTGGATTCCGAAGCCGCCAAGGAAAAAAGGGAACGCATCGAACAACTGAATCGTATCAAGCGCGATATTGCCGAAGTGGAAAAGGAGTTTCAGCAGGCAGCGGATACAGTCAGAAATATCACTCGCAATATTTACTCCCGCCCGGAGGAGGTCCGGCAGGAAGCTGAGAATCTGGTAGGGAAAATGGTGGAATCCATCCTTTCCAAGGGTGATGTGATGATTCATGCCATCAACGAAAAGCTGGGTGAGGATGCCTATTTTCATTCCCTGAACGTAACAGTGCTTTCCCTGCTTCTGGCAAAGGCGCTTGACCTGGGGGAAGAGGAAAGCAGGGATCTCGGGATGGGCGCTATATTTCACGATATTGGCAAGATCGAAATCCCGCCGAAAATTCTCATGAAAACCGATCCGCTGACCAGGTCGGAGCAGTCGTTTTTAGAGATGCATTGCGAATATGGGCTGGATATTGCCAACAAGGCCGGATTGTCGAAGCGGGCGGCAAGCATCGTGATGCAGCATCACGAGTATATCGACGGCAGCGGTTATCCTGGCAAACTCAAGGGCGAAAAAATCCTCCCTTTGAGCAAAATCGTCAGCATCGTCAATATGTACGACAATCTGTGTAATCCGCACAGCCTGGCCGAAGCGCTGACGCCCCACGAGGCCTTGTCGCATATGTTCACGGCGAAGCGCAACAAGTTCGATGCGGTTGCGCTGCAAGCCTTTATCCACTGCATGGGCGTCTATCCTCCCGGCACCATCGTGCAGCTCTCCAATGACATGCTGGGCATGGTGGTCTCGGCGAACTCGACCAGGCCGCTCAAACCCAATGTCCTGGTTTATGATTCGTCCATCCCCAAGGATGAGGCGGTGATTATTACGCTGGAGCGGGAAAGCGACCTCAGTATCAGCAAGAGTTTGAGGCCGGGCCTGCTGCCACGAGAAGTGCACGAATACCTGAACCCGCGCAAGCGAATGACCTACTATTACGACCCGAAGAAGCAGAATGACGTTGTCTGATCGATGGTTCATTCTCAGACACGCAACGACATAAAATAAATCGGCGCCTTGTAAGAAAGTCACGCCCACAATTTAAGGATGGATTGATATGCAGCAATATCTTGATCTCATGCGCCATGTCCAGACGCATGGCCACCAGAAATCGGATCGCACCGGCACCGGCACAGTCAGCGTATTCGGCTACCAGATGCGCTTTGATCTGGCGCAGGGTTTTCCGCTGGTGACGACCAAGAAATGCCATCTCAAGTCCATCGTTCACGAACTGCTGTGGTTCCTGCAGGGCAGCACCAATATCAAGTATCTCAAGGATAACGGGGTGTCGATCTGGGACGAGTGGGCGGACGAGAATGGAAATCTCGGGCCGGTTTATGGCTATCAGTGGCGCTCCTGGCCCACGCCGGATGGGCGCCACATTGACCAGATCGCCCAGGTGGTGGAACAGATCAGGAACAACCCCGACTCGCGCCGCCTGATCGTCAGTGCCTGGAATGTGGCCGACGTGGACAAGATGAAACTGCCGCCGTGCCATGCCTTTTTCCAGTTTTACGTGGCGGATGGCAAATTGTCCTGCCAGCTTTACCAGCGCAGCGCCGATATTTTTCTCGGCGTGCCCTTCAATATTGCCTCCTATGCGCTCTTGACCATGATGGTGGCCCAGGTGTGCGGCCTGAAAGTGGGCGATTTTGTCCATACGCTGGGCGATGCGCACCTTTACCTCAACCATATGGAGCAGACTCGCGAGCAGTTGTCTCGCCAGCCTCGTGCCTTGCCACAAATGAAGATCAATCCGGACGTGAAGAGTATTTTCGACTTCAAGTTTGAAGATTTCAGTCTTGAAGGATACGATCCGCATCCTGCGATCAGGGCGCCGGTAGCCATCTAGATCTAGGCAATTGGCATAAATCAGGCTAGAGTCCAAGTGTTAATAAAATGAGGGCGCATGATGAACTGGATTACACACAGCATCCGCAACAAACTGCTACTGATCTCAGGAGGGGGCATGCTCCTCCTGCTGGCGGCGGCTCTGCTTGGCATAGGCATGTCCTGGAAAAGTATCAGCCTGTTCGAACATCAGGTTGAAGCACGGCGCCTGGATCAAGGCCAGATACTTGCTGCCCAGGTTGAATTCAAAGTTCAGGTTCAGGAATGGAAAAATGTACTGTTGCGTGGCAGCGATCCGACCGCGCTGGATAAGTACTGGAAAAATTTCGAGGGACAAGAGGCGAAAGTGCACGACACGGTTGCTGCCCTGATAGCGAGAGTGGGCGACCCTGCTGCGAAAGACCTGCTTGGCCAGTTTCAGTCTGAACACAATAAAATGGCCGAAGCCTACCGCAAGGGGCTACAGGCATTCAGGGATGCCGGTTTCGACAGTAAATCCGGCGACAAGGCGGTCAAGGGTGTGGACCGGGCGCCTACCGAATTGTTAACCAAGGCCGTAGAACAAATCTCAGCCATCGCCGATCAGACCTCGGCACAGGCCGCCGCGAGCGCGCGCGCTGGCATTCTATGGAGCCTTGGGATGATGGCGGCTGCTATTTTGATCGCGATGGCTGTTATTGCCTGGATGGCCCAGAAGACCATATTGAGCCCGGCAAATAATCTGGTTCAGGATTTTGAGGTGCTTGCCAAGGGGGATTTTTCCCATTCCATTCGCCAGTCCTCCCGGGATGAAATTGGAACCGTCGCTTCATCGGCAGAGCGCTTGCGCCTGGATGTTGCCAAGATTCTGGCCAGCGTGGAACAGTCCGCAATGGAACTGCACGCGACAGCTTCTCGGCTGACATCCTCGTCTAGTCAGGTTGCTGCGGGATCACAGCAGCAGAGTGATGCGGCAGCCACCACTGCCGCTGCGGTTGAGGAGATGGCTGTCAGTATTTCATCGGTGGCAGAGAGCGCGGAAAATGTTAACCAGCTTTCTCGTCTAAGCCTGGAACGTACAGTCATGGGTAACGAAAAATTATCCGAGCTGATCGGTGAGATCAGCGAAGTCGAAAATTCCGTGGGGGAAATTGGCCGCTCTGTGACCGAGTTTGTACTCAGCACGGAAGCAATTACCAGCATGACCCGGCAGGTCAAGGATATTGCCGATCAGACCAATCTGCTGGCGCTTAATGCAGCCATTGAGGCGGCGCGGGCGGGCGAGCAGGGTCGTGGGTTCGCAGTGGTGGCCGATGAAGTGCGCAAACTGGCCGAAAAATCGGCACAATCGGCCAACCAGATCGATCAGGTGACACTGACCTTGAGCCAGCAGGCTGCTTTGGTGGAGCAGGCGATTCAACACGGGCATGAATCGCTGGCCACCAGCCAGGATTTCCTCGAGCATGTCGCAATGGCGCTGGGAGACGCCAGCCAGTCAGTCAAAGAAGCCAGCGGCGGGGTGGATTCGATTGCCTTGTCGGTGCGTGAACAGAAGAGCGCCAGCAACGAGATCGCACGCAATGTCGAGCGTATTGCGCAAATGGCTGAACAGAATGGTGAAGCGGTACAGCTGAATGCTGCAGAAATAAATAACATGGAACTTCTGGCCAGCAATCTGCGCACCGCCATAAACAAATTCAAATTATGAACCACACTCGTTTTTCCATCATTGCCGCCATGGCGAGCAATCGCGTGATCGGTATCGACAATACCCTGCCATGGCGTCTGCCGGCCGATCTGGCCCATTTCAAGGCGCTTACCCTGGGGCACCACATCATCATGGGGCGCAAGACCTGGGAGTCGCTGGGGAAGCCCCTGCCTGGGCGGACTTCAGTTGTCGTGACGCGCGATAAGGCGTTGTCCGTACCCGGTGGTGTGGTGGTGCATTCTCTGGGTGCTGCGATGGCAGTTTGCGATGGTGATGAAGAAGCCTTTTTTATCGGCGGTGCTGATCTATACCGACAGGCGCTTGAACTGGCTGATCGCATGTACCTGACTGAAGTCAAAACTGAAGTTTCCGGGGATGCGTGGTTTCCGGTGTTTGACCACGCCAGATGGAAGGAATCCAGCCGGCAACACTGCAAAGCGGACGAAAAGAACGGTTTTGATTATGACTTTGTTATCTACGAAAAGCATAATAAATAAGGAGTTATATTGACATGATAAAGTGGATTCTAGTTCTTGCTCTGGCTGTACCGTCTATAGCCCTGGCTGGTGGAAAGACCGAGCTGACCTGGTTCGGTCACGCCGGCTTCAAGCTCGTCACCCCCGCCGGCAAGGTGTTGCTGATTGATCCCTGGCTGACCAACCCCGCCAACAAAAATGGCAAGGATGATCTCGCCAGACTCGACAAGGCAGATCTGATTCTGATCACTCACGGCCATTTCGACCACGTTGGCAACAGCGTGGAAATCGCGACAAAAACTGGTGCCAGACTGGTGACAACATTTGATCTGGGCAAGGCGCTGGCGACCTATGGCGGATATCCGGAAAAGCAGATGGGTTTTGACACTCAGGGTAATTTTGGCGGAGAACTGAGCCTGCTCGACGGCGAGGTGAAAATTGCCTTCATTCCGGCGATACACAGCTCTACGGTAGTCGCGCCGGAAGGCAGCGCGGACAAGCATATTCACGATGGCGGCAATCCAGGCGGCTTCCTGATCACGGTTAAAAATGGCCCTGCCATCTACCACACCGGCGACACTGACGTGTTTGGCGACATGGCCCTGATCAGTCAGTTTCACCAGGTTGACGTGATGCTGGCCTGCATAGGCGGTCACTTCACCATGGGGCCGGAACGCGCTGCCGAAGCGGTGAAGCTGGTCAAGCCGGGTATGGTCGTACCGATGCATTTCGGCACGTTCCCGGTGCTGGACGGTAAGCCGGATGCTTTTGCCGCGGCCCTGAAAAAACAGGGCATCAAATC
Source organism: uncultured Gammaproteobacteria bacterium (assembly GCA_963741495.1). Lineage (GTDB taxonomy): Bacteria > Pseudomonadota > Gammaproteobacteria > Burkholderiales > Sulfuricellaceae > Sulfurimicrobium. The sequence continues at coordinate 588,494 of CAVUID010000015.1, read as the reverse complement.
AAAACTGATAGAAATGAAGGTCGGCGAAACGCTGGCGCTGTAATACAAAACGGGGAGTGATGTTCACTCCCCGTTGTATTTCACTTTCGTACTATTTTCAGCTTTTCAGACCGTCGCGCACCCGCTCCAGGCGTCCGCGCACTTCCTTGGCGAGCTCTTCAATGCCAGGCTTCTCCACCAGTTTCAACACGGCGGAGGGGTCCATGAATGCCACGGTGATCGAGCCGTTTTCTTCTTCGCGCACCACCACGTTGCAAGGCAGCAAGAGACCGATGTCCGGATCGGCCTCGATTGCGCGATGTGCCAGCGGTGGGTTGCAGGCGCCCAGAATGCGGTAGGGGCGGCCATCGATGTTCAGCTTGGCTTTCATGGTTGCTTTCACATCGATGTCGGTAAGCACGCCGAAACCTTCTTTTTTCAGTTCCTCCGTGACTTTGCTTACTGCTTCATCAAAAGGGCCTTTTACTTGTGTGCTAAATCCGTACATGTCATTTCCTTAAAAATGGAGGGAAAAATAATAAATTTGCGGAGGGTGTTATATCACCGCATTGGTGATTAATCATATATTAAAACGCTGAACAGATTAAGGTTCCTGCCTCATCAGGCCGCCGATTGACCATGTTTTTGTACTGTTCATAAGGCTATTTGTCAGGCTAAGAGGTCAAGTCCCCCCTCATGCTGGCCTGCTTGTTCTAGAATATGCTTTGGCAGTCGCAGTGATGCTTAATAGGCAGAATTGTAGGCACTTTTCGTTAACCCGTATTAAAAACTCACTGGATTTAGCTGTATGTTGAACGTCGATGATGAATTGCAGAAAAAGGTTTTAAGAGTCTCTCAGGAGCCTTACATATATCTTGATGAACTACGGGTACATCGCCTCCTGACCGATAACCCGATGGAGTACTACCGCTTCATGCAGGGTGAGCTTGCGGATATTGCCGCTGGGCGTGCAGAGTTGGAGCTGCCACCCAAACAGGTTTTTTCCGATCCCGGTTGTTCTTCTGATTTTCGGGTCATGCCATGCATTGTGCGTCGGCCAGACAGTGCCAGAAAAACGGTAAAGCTTGTTGGTACCAACACCTTGCAGCAATTGGTGCCGGATCAGATCACAGTTGGCAAGGCTTTCGTGCTTCATCCTGAAGAGAACTTTGTTAGCCACATACTTGAGGCTTGTTTGCTTTCATCGGCAAGAACCGGTCTTTGTGCTGCCATTGCCATTGATTTGTTGTCTCGTGGCAGGAATAACATAGTGATTATCGGTGCAGGTCGCGTTGGCTATTACGCTGCATTTTATGCGGCTCAACTGGGTGAAGTCGGGTCAATTTCAATTATCGACAATGACCATGACAGAGCCGTCAATATGGCAGCTCTACTATCCCAGCAAATTCCAGCCGTGCGTTTCACAGCTCTGGGAGATTATCAACAGGCCCGTGATGCCGATGTGCTGGTGTTGGCAACCACAAGCACAGAGCCAATTTGCAGTCCGCATGACACGAATGCCAATCTGACTATCAGCCTTGGGGCTGACACTGATTATCAACGTGAACTGGACCCCGCATGGGCTACAGTCGCTGATATTTTTGTGGACACTCTGGATTGCGCTCGCTTTGGTGATCTTAACTCGTGGCGCGAGGCCGGATTGATTGATACCTCAAGGCTGACCGACCTGTTTCAATTGCTGCGGGATGGCGTGGCTGATGGCTCAAATCGTCCCCGAGTTTTTGTTTCAACCGGTTCCGCGTTGTTTGACAATCTCTCTATTGGTTATTTGCTGACTAAAATCATCTGATTTTCTCATGCTTGTCGCTTGAAAAAATGCTCATCGTACTCGCAGGAAAGTGTTAAACACCGGGGATCTCAGAAATGAAGTCTTCATACTTGAAGTTGGCTTTAAGCTCAATTTTTTCCATGTATTGAAGAGTGATCTTGAACGGGTAACCAAGATGCTTCTGAAGTACTGCGATCAATTCTGCAGTTTCTTTTACATCGAGTGTTCTGGCTGTTACAAGTCGCGCCTCGATGCTGTCCATTTCTCTTTGTACCAGTTGAATCTGGCGAATGGGTGCGATAAATGCCCAGCTTTCTGCAGGGAAACTGGGCCAGTGGCGCGTTCCGTTTGGTAGTGTTACGAGGTTTCTCTGACGCCCCATGACTCGTTTGATGACCGGCAAGCCGCGCCCACATGGGCATGGTTCCCCAACCTCTGCGTAATCCATGATTTCATACCGGATCAACGGCATGGCAAAATTGTGCAATGTGGTAATAACTACTCGTCCGATTTCACCCGGTCCACAGGGTTGATCATTGTCATTCAGAATTTCCACCAGAACGCTTTCCGACTGGATGTGATAGTGCTCATGTTCAGGGCATTGCAGAGCGATATAACCTAGTTCTTCAGAACTGTAAGTATCCGTCACCGCCACCCCCCATGCTTCTTTGCAAGCTGACCGCATTTCAAGCGTGACGGGTTCACCAAATGTTCGGATGCCTTTCAAGTTGGGCAAATGAATATTCTCGGCGAGCGATAAACGCGCCATTGCGAGCAAATTGGAAGGGTGGCTTAGTATGTATTCAGGGTTTTCTTTTTGTAACCATTCCAGTTGTGAATTGATGTCATGGCGGATATTCAACATGACGCAAGGGCCCGTTTTATAGGCAACATCCGTAGCGGGCCCCCAGCCGGGTGAAGCGCCATCTTTAACGGTAGTGCGAATGGATGCAAGTTTTCCCCAAAAATCGCGACCGTGCCAGAGATGTTCACGTAGTGTCAAAACATGCCAGAAAAATTGCGACAATTCCGTGCCCAGTGCTGCGATTGGGCGGCCGGTAGAGCCTGAGGTATGGTGCTCAATGATCCGGCCATGCTCTCGCGGAAATTGCCGGGCATGCAGTTGCTTGGCGGCTGTCTGGATAGCTTCACGCTTGAGTATTGGCAACTTGCGGAAGTCTTCATAAGACGCGATGGATTCCGTGCGTATCCCGAGCGCGCCAAAGTGCTGTTCGTAGTAGGGGACCATTTTTTCAGCATGGCGCAGTAAATGGGCAAGTTGTTTTAATTGTTGCTCAAGCAGACGCTCTGAACTCCACCATTGGCTTTTCTCCAACTGGTATTGCATGGCGAGCATCAGGGCGCCATTAACTCCAGGCATGGCAGGCCACGCCACACTTTGGATGGATGATGTCGGTATGAGCAAAGGGTGGTTGATCATGGGGTGTTGGGATGATTCTTGTCTGGATGAAAGTCTGCACTATTGCTGACTTCGGATATGAAATCCTCGAATTTTCCACTGGCACTGCGGCAAAGCTCACGATGATAAGAAAAGCTGATCTGAAAAGCGTAACCCAGTGATTTTTGCAGGATGGGTATCATTTGCTTCTGTTCGTCTAGAGTAAGTGTGCGTGGCATGACGAGCCTTGCCTCGATATCATGCAACGATTTCTGGACCAGCTGAATCTGTTCGATCGGCGCGATGTCCATCCAGTTGCTGTAGCCCGTGTTCGGCCAATGTCGGCTTCCGTCAGGCAGGCAGATCAAATTCCTTTGCCGGCCCAGGATACGTTTGATCACCGGAAGCCCTCGTCCGCAGGGGCACGCTGCCCCGACTTCGGCATAATCCATGATTTCATAGCGGATGAGCGGCATGGCATAGTTGTGCAACGGGGTGAGCACAATACGGCCAATTTCGCCAGGCTGACAAGCAGATCCCTGGTCATTGAGGATTTCGACGAACATGGTCTCTGACTGGATGTGGTAATGCTCATGCCCAGGACATTGGAATGCAATGTACCCGACTTCATTGGCACTGTAAGTGTCAATGACCGTCACGCCCCATGCCTCGCGGCAGGCGGCGCGGAGCTTAGGATTGAGGGCTTCGCTGATGGTTCTGACCTCACGCAGATTTTTGAGCCTGATCCCTTTGCTTATTGATGCATTTGCAAGCGCAAGGACATTTGAAGGGTAGCTCAGCAGGTAGTCAGGGTTATGTTCTTGCAGCCATGCTAGTTGGGTATTGATATCAGTGCCGATATCCAGAGAGTCGCTGCGCCCTGTCTGGAAAACTGTTGCGACAGGGGAGCCCCAGTTTTCATGTTTGCCACCCCTGATATTGACGCGAATAATGGCAAGCTTGCCTGCGAAATCTCGCTGATGCCACAAGTGCTCACGTAGCGTCATTGTGCTCCACCAGAATTGCGTGAGCTCAGTGCCTGAATACTGAATTGGTCGCCCGGTCGAACCAGAGGTTTTTCCTGAGTAAATTCTGCCGTGATCCGGCGGTAACTGTGTGCTCAGCAACATCTCTCTCGCTGTCTGAATGTCTCTTCGGCGAAGAATGGGGAGATTGTGAAACAGTTCTGCTGTAAGTGCTTTTGTCGGGTCGAAACCTGCTGCAAGCAATCGTTCCCGGTAAAACGGCACAGTCTTGTAGCTGTGTATTAAAAGCGTCTGCAACTGCCGGAGTTGTTGTTCCAGCAATTGTTCTGGCGACCAGAACTGACTCTGCTCCAGTTGAAATTGCACAGCAAGCATTGCTGCTCCCTCCGGCGGCGGAAGGGCGGGCCATGCGATACCGGGAATAGCTGATTTTACAATTGTCTCAGAGGCGCTCATCGTGGAAACTTATTTTGGTTTCGACTCGGGTTCGCGCCAGCTGATCCACTCGGGCCTGTTTTCCGCAACGTGGAACAATGCCGCGATAACATGCCGGTCATACTGCTCGGAACTGCCGGGTGCAAGCAAATTGTTCAATGCATCCTTGACCGGCAGACCAGGGCGATAGGCTCGCGCACTGACCATCGCAACAAACGTATTCGCAACAGCCAGGATACGGCCTTCCGGTAGCATCTGGTCGCCACGCAATCCTCTTGGGTAGCCGCTGCCGTCTATATGCTCGTGTTTCTGAAAGATAATTTCCATGACCGGACCTTCGAAATCCAGTCCGCCCAATATGTCTCGGGCACTCTGAACGTGTTGCCTCAGCGTGTTCACTTCCTGCTCAGACAGCGGCGCTGTCTTGGTTAGAATTTCTTTTGGTATTAATAGCTTGCCAACGTTTGCGAGACTTGCTGCCAGTTCCAGTTGGTCCAGTGCATCGTCATCGAGGTTCAGTTCTCGCCCGATGGCAACGGCTACCTGAGCCGTCCGTTCTGAATGCCCTGCGCAATAGGGATCGTGCTGATCAACAGTGCGCATCAGGGTACGAACCAGGTTTTTCATCAGTTCGTCATGCTTTTCCTGGGTGCGCTGCGTTTCTGTCATGTCACGGGCTATACAGAGTGCAGAGTGGACGTTTCCGTGCCCCAGCTTTAATGGTGTGGCAGTAGCATGGAAGATACCCTGCCGGTTGCCGATTTCCATGGATTGCAACACAGATGTGGTCTGAGCTGTCTTTAATGTTTTGGTTAGCAGTTGTTCAAAAGCCTGTGCTGCCTGCGCACCGAATACACTGGATAAGGTTTTGCCAGAGAAATCTTCCGGCTTCAAGTTGGTGGCCTCACCCAATGCCTGGTTCGCAAATACAAAGTGTTGATTTTCATCAGCGATGAGAATCATATCTGGTGTGCTGTTGGAAATGGCTCGCAACAAGCCGGATTGCTTTTCCAGTTCCCGGCTCTTGGCTCTCAGTTGCTCGGCGGTTTTACGTTCTTTGGTGTTGCTGCCATACCACCATGCAGCGATAAGTGCGGCAGCAACCAGCGACATCGTCAGGAGAAATGAAGTTAATAAAAACTGGCGGTGGGTTGTGGATTCCTGTAAAGCTTCCGATGCGTTGATTTTTTCCACCAGTACCCAGGGTACTTGCTGGAAAGAACGACTGGTGAGAAGTACCGGCATTCCCCGATAGTCACGTTTTTCCGCCGTAAATTCTCCCGGAGAGGAGAGTGCATATGCTTCCGCAAGATTCGGCGTGCTGAACGCCAGTTTCTTGCTCAGCGGTGCTGACCCATCCGCAAGCGGGCTAAGGTAAATGACTGAATCGCCATCGCGACCGACAAGCAGGGTTTCCTCACTGCCATAGGTGGAAACTTTTCGGGTGAGAAGGGGGTAGAGTTCCGGTCGTGCCTGTTTGATGCCAACCAAAACACCCATTGCCGGTTTAGTACCACCTGGGCCCTGAATGGCGGGGACGTGCGCCAGAAATGCAACCGCAGGCTCCCCATTGGCTAGACTTAAATGCCGGATCTGTGGGATGCCTTGCTGCGCAGCTTCTGTGGCAGCCGCTTTCAGGGCGGCATTCAGCACAAATCCGGTTGTTGCTGTGACTACGCGCCCCTGCAAATCCAGCAGTGCGAGAGAATTTCCCTGCCGGGGTGACAGATTCGCGCGGATGGTGCTTTGCGCCTCCGGGTTGGAAAAGCCGGTTCGTTCGGCGGTTGCGATGATCAGGTTGCGCAGGTAGCCAGCCTGTGCCGCGGCCATGTTGTCCCCCGGTTTGGCTTCCACCGCCGTGGCCTGGGTCAGGTAAAGTTGCAGCGATGTATTTTCTGAAAGTTCACGCAGCGTGCTCTGCTGTGCGTCAAGCCATCCATCCACCATCTGAAAACGCGTGTCTGCGACGATGCCAAGCACAGTTTGCCAGGATTGCATATCCCGAGAGCGCTCCTTGGCGACATAGGCGAAGATCAGCCACGTGCCCAGCAACAGCAGAAAAAAAAGCGTTGCGAGGGCTGCAATAGCGGGGTTTCGGCGGAGCAATGTTTTCATGTCATCTTTCTTTTGTTGCCGGCTAATGTGGGGGTATGACCGGTGCATCACCTGATGCGCAACTGTTAAACATATAGGCGCAAGCAAATATTCTGCTGTGGAATATTTCCTGTGATAGGCAAATAATCATAGAGTTATCTTCAGTTATAGGCAATTGACCGGATGATTTGTTTAAGGCAAATGCATCCACCAGTGCCGCTCGTTGATGGAGTATACCGGTACGTAGTGGGCGATCGCGCGATGGGATGTCACTTCGGGAATCTGATTGTCGAGAATCAGGATGTCGTTTGCCGTATAGAGTGCCAGCACTGCGTGCGCTATGCGCAGATTGGTGTCCTGCACCACCACAACGCGCATCAGATCAGGGTTAACGCCAATTTGCCGAAGCGAGGTGTACTTGGTTATCGCATAGTCTTCACAATCCCCGTCGCGCACGAGGTGCTGCCGGGCCGTGGCCCAGTAATCAGGGAGACCGTAGTTGTCGAGGTCCAGTACATAGCGGTGGCGGTTGGCGTATGCGTTGATGGAATTAACCCGCACAGCAAAAGATTTGTCAGCGAGAGATTTCAGGAAGAGCTTCCAGTCATCTATTGTTGGGCAGGCCGCATCCGGGCATTTTTTTTCCTGCGGGGTTTCGTGCTCATTACGCCGCAATACGTCTGTCCACAAGGGAAATATCTCAAAGCCCGAGTTTTGTTGTTCCTGATAGCCAAATAGCGGGATAGGGGATCCGGCTGCCAGTCCTGCCGATGGAGATAGCATCCAAAGAAAAGAAACCAGCAGGCATCCGGAAATCCAGAAACGTCTTGTCATGGGTACCGCAGCCCCCTCTTCTAGAAAAAATGCGTATTTTCTAGTCATTTGGATGTCATGAGTCTCAACTTGCGTATTTTACTGTACTCCCTCTTTGAAATGAGTGAATAAACAGTTCGGTTTTGCCTGTTAAATTTTTCAAGGTTTTGAACTTGCAATGTTTTTGCCGATTATTTTTAATGAATGTGTCGAAAAAATTTACACTTAAATGGCTAAAATGCCAAACAAAATATAGTGTTATCCGGTTTACAGTCAGAGTAGGCGCGTGGCATACTCTAGCCAGTCTACTGATTTGTTTTAACAGTAAAATATTTTTAAGTATTCAGAATCAATTGGAGAGAAAAAAATGAGTAAGAAACAGCTTTATTTCAAGCGGACCATGATGGCTAGCGCTATTGCCTTGTGCATGACAGGTATGTCCGCCTTTGCCGCCGATGCTGAAGACAGTGTGGATGTGGAAAAACTGTTCAAGGAAGGCGTGTATCAGCGCGAGCAGGGCAACCTGTTTACCTCCATCGAAGCACTCCAGACGGTTCTCAGCAACCAGCCATCTCTGCATCGTGCCCGTCTTGAGCTGGCAGTATCCTATTACCGCACGCTGAATTTTGAAGAAGCCAAGAAGCAGGCACAGACCGTTGTGGATGATCCAAAGACACCACCAAATGTGCGCATCGCGGTTCTGGCATTTATGGCCCAGGTGAAAAAGGATGAAGAGGCCATGCTCGCCCAGCGCCAGGTTTGGACGCCTTCTGTTTCGCTGGGCCTCATGTACGATACCAACGTGAATGCCGGCCCCAGCTCGGATGTCTTGCCAGGTGGTTTGGTGCTGGCGCCGGGTTCCAAGCCAAAAGACGATACGGCTGCCGTGTTACAGGCAGGCGTGTCGCATCGCTACAACTCGCCGACTGTGATGCGTATTGGTGAATCCGCAGCCCGCTTCATCTGGCAAAGCCAGCTGAACCTGTTTCACCGTGGCTACTTCAATGAAACCGACTTTAATCTGAGCGCACTGACGCTGGCAACTGGCCCAGGTTGGCTGGTGCCGAACAAATGGCGCGCCAACCTCAACTTTCAACTTGACGACATCTGGCTCGGCGGTGACGAAATTGCGCTCTACACATCAGTCAATCCGAGTGTGACCTGGGAGATCAAGGAAGGTGAAATCACTTGGGATGCAATTGCTTTGAACAAGGATTTTACGCGTAGCGTGGATCAGGGGCGTGATAGCGCATACTATGCGACTGGCCTGTCGGTGGGCAAGATGTTCAAGGGCGGGAAAGTGGCAGTTCAGGGCGGTGTGCGTGTATTTGATGAACAGGCAGATGCTTCACGCTACAGCAATGATGGTACCGATTTCTTTGTTGGCGCCAATTTTGTTGCGTGGAACAATGGCTCCGTGTACGGGCGCTATAGTCAGAAAGATTCGAAATTCAACGGTGTAGAACCGATTTACAATGTGGCCAGGGACGAAACTGAACATCGTTACGAGATCGGCTTTACGCATGCCTTTAAAGAAGGTTTGATGAAGGGCTGGAAAATGAATGGCAGTTACATGGAAACCCACAACAATTCCAATGTTTCGATTTACGACTATGACCGCGAAATGACTAGCGTAAATTTGAGTCGCTCGTTTTAAAAACCGGGCCCGTTTGGGTTAGTTTAAAAGCGCCGCGCAAGCGGCGTTTTTTTTGCCTGCTTATCTGACTAGCTTCTTTTAATTCTCGTGTTTTATTAAGTTATTCGCACTGCTCATATTTAAATTCCATTGATTCACTCATTTAAATTCTCATAGCGATTGTCGAAATACTTTACATTTTTTTCCAAGATTTCGATCGTAGAGACTAACTTCTTGTTATGTATGCGTTTGTCGTACTTTTCTTTGCTTTAGGCTAAGCATATGAATATTTGTAGTTATCCGTATTCCTCAAAGCTGAAATTACGATATAGAAGGAAAAACTTTCGATTTCAGCTAGCCATAACAAGCGTCGAGAAATCTTACAATAATTTAATAAAAGTATTTTCCTGTTATTTAAGTGTCTGATATTCATATATTTATTAATCTGGCACGTTTGATGCTGCTGTTTAAGCAAAGCCCGATAAATAATTCAAATGAAAGTGTTCAAGGGCTTGGTAATTCTTGATGTGTAATTTGTTGAGCGGAGGTGAATCATGAAAACGCGTAAAACAATTATCGCAGCCAGTATTGCAGCTCTGTTGGTTGTCCCTATGACGGTATCTGCGAAGTCAAAATGGGAGTACCACGAAAGCCAGTGGAATGAAGTAATGTCATACGGCAGCGTGAGCCTGGCCGAAGATTCGGCACAGCAGTGGGGTCCATGGTCAGAATTTGTGCAACCGGCAGCCGGTGGACCATCGGTCGTATTCCTGCCTCAAGTAGCTGAGCTGTATAGGCCAATTCCAAAGACAGACCCAACACCAACACCAACACCTGTGGATGATTTCTGCAAATCCGGCGAGTGGTGCGGTTATGCAGTATTCCAAAACCAATCTAGCTCCTGGGACAATCAGGAAGGTGGCGAGGGTAGGCAATCATCATATACATATACAAGTACCCGTCCTCATCCAGCTAGGTTTGCGCTGGCGCTGAACCCGGACGATCCTTCGATTACTGCCGGTAGCGGTACTGGTTCGGGTGCGGCAGCTTGGCGTATGGCATCTCTTAATGGCGTAACGCCCCTGTTTGGCGAATCGGGTTTGATGTCTGCCGACTTTGGTGGCACATGGTGGTGGGGCGATTCCACCGACGAAGGGCTGCATACTTTTTATGCAGATCGCTCTACCAGTTCAAATGACACCTATGAGCGGTCATGGGCCTACGGGATACCACACGATTACTACTGGTGGTATTACCTCCCCACCAATAATGACGAGGTGGCGGTTGGCTGGTTCGGTCGCGAAGTATACAACTATATGTCCGGCGGTGACGGTTATGGCGGTGATGGTAGCGAATCCGCGGTTTACGGTTACTATGTAGCCGGCATTACGACACCTCAGGCCTATTTGGACACACAGCGTGCTGGTAATGTAATCGCAAGCTACGCAGGTAACAGTATGGACTGGAGTGGATACACGTCACCTGTCAACATGACGGTGAATTTCGGTAATGCCACCTGGAGCGGCAGTTGGAATAATGGCGCGAATGGCTACACTTATACCCATACTGCTGGTGATGGCACTCAGCATCTTTACGGCCAAGTTGGCTTCAATGCCAGTGGCACAATCAGTGGCGCCAACATCCAGTCCACCAGCGTGAGCGCCGCGGATGGGGCAGTGTCCGGCTCTGTTCAGGGTACTTTCTTCGGTCAGACGGCAGGTTCAGTCGGTGGTGTGCATGACATCGTGAAGGACAATCTGCCTCATGCTGGCGTGTTCCTGGTGGATAAAGTGACGGCACCTCAATAGCGCTTATTACCAGAAGTAGTCAGGTATGATTTAGGCAAGAATGTTTGAATCCAGGGGCGCGAAATTTGCGCCCCTGAAACTGAAATTCCGCTCCGCCCAGCTTACAATTCTCTACTTTCCTGCTGGGCGTCTTTTTGTTGTATTCCTCGTGTCTAGATTTCGCAGGCGCGGCTGACGGTCTGCGCCACGGCTGAACCCAGACTTTCGCTGAAGGCGGGGTGCGCCTGTAGCCAGGCCACGACGCCATGGGTTAATTCATCCAGATTGCGGCTCTTCGCACATTTGACCACTGCATCGTGGTCGGGCATGTTGCGTCCGTAGGAGAGGAAGGTCAGGCCATCCAGAATACCGGCCACGTAGATTTTCTGCGATTCCCAACCCATTTTTGCAAAAGCCTGGGGCTGGACGTTGACCAGCGGAGGTAGCGAGGGGGTGGCGTGAGCGGCCAGCGAGGTGGTGAGTGCGCCGCTGCAAACGGCAAGTATGGCGATAGATGCACGCAGTTTCATGTTTATCTCCGTAATGCTAAATATAGCTTTTCCGCTATGCGTATGCGGCCAATTCACTTAACTAAGCGTCATTATTCCAGATTACTTTAGGTTTTGGCCAATTATTGCAGATTGATCCGTCCGATCGCCTGGTGCATGCGTTTGTCTGAACGCGATGTTTTGCCAGGAATAACTTGAATAGACGGGGCACGATGAAGGCGAGATCAGTGTTGTTTTTGTTCCACTTGGGTAAGCCAGTCCAGGTAAATCGCTACAGGCCGACAATAGCAGCGTGCTCGTCAGAACGATTATTTTGGTGTTCATGTTACTTCCTTCTGAAAAGTGTCCATTCCTTGATCAGTGCATACAAGGCTGGAATGACGATCAGCGTCAGGATTGTCGAAGAAATCATTCCGCCCACCATGGGTGCGGCGATGCGGCTCATGACCTCGGAGCCGGTTCCACTGCTCCACATGATGGGCAGCAGACCGGCCATGATGGCGACCACGGTCATCATCTTGGGGCGCACCCGTTCGACTGCGCCCTCCATCACCGCAGCGTAAAGGTCTGCCGATGCAAGCGGCCTGCCTTCGGCTTCCCTTTGGGCCTTGAGTTTGCTGAGTGCCTGGTCTAGATAGATCAGCATTACTACACCAGTTTCTGCCGCTACCCCGGCCAGGGCGATGAAGCCGACCGCCACTGCCACGGAAACGTTATAGTTCAGCGCCCACATCAGCCAAACACCGCCGACCAGTGCGAAAGGGACGGACAACATCACGATCAGGGTTTCGGTCAGGCGGCGGAAATTGAGATAGAGCAGGGTAAAGATGATCGCCAGGGTGACCGGGATGACGACTTTCATCTTTTCCTTGGCGCGTTGCATGTATTCGAACTGGCCGCTCCAGGTCGCATAGTAGCCGGGCGGGAACTTCACCTTGTCGCGCACCGCCTGCTGGGCCTCGGCCACATAGCTGCCGATGTCGCGGTTGCGGATGTCGACGTAGATATAAGCGGAGAGCAGGGCGTTTTCTGTGCGGATGGAAGGGGCGCCTTTCACGATTTTGACCGTGGCCAGTTGCCCCAGCGGGATCATGGCGGGCGGCCCGCCCATACCCGTGTTTACCGGCACCAGAATCTGCGTGGCGATCTGCTGTGGCGTGCTGCGCAGCTCGCGTGGGTAACGCACGCTGACGCCGAAACGCTCACGCCCCTCGACCGTGGTGGTGACGGTTTCGCCGCCCAGTGCGGAAGCAGATGATTTCCTGAAAATCGCCCACCGCCAGTCCATAACGGGCCAGCTGGCTGCGATCCGGCTCGATGTCGAGATACAGGCCGCCGGTCAGACGCTCGGCATAGGCGCTGGTGGTGCCCGGTATGACCTTGACCACGCTTTCGATTTCCTTGGCCAGTTTTTCCATCTCGCCCAGATTCTTGCCGAATACCTTGATCCCGATGGGCGTGCGGATGCCGGTCGAGAGCATGTCGATGCGGGCCTTGATGGGCATGGTCCAGGAATTGGAAATGCCGGGTATCTGCAGGGCTGCATCGAGTTCCGCAATCAGCTTGTCGATGGTCATGCCGGGCCGCCATTCATCTTCCGGTTTGAGATTGATGACGGTTTCGAACATTTCCAGCGGGGCCGGGTCGGTGGCGGTGTTGGCGCGACCGGCCTTGCCATAGACCGATGCGACTTCAGGAAAGCCCTTGATGATCTTGTTCTGGGTTTGCAGGGTCTCGGCGGCTTTGGTCACCGACATGCCAGGCAGGCCGGTCGGCATGTAGAACAGGGTGCCTTCATTGAGCGTGGGCATGAATTCGCTGCCCAGCTTCGTGGCCGGATACAGGCTGATGCCCAGAACGGCAACGGCCAGCATAATGGTCAATTTTTTCCACTGCATCACCCAGGCAATAACGGGCCGATACAGCCAGATCAGAAAGCGGTTTACCGGGTTTTTCTGCTCGGGCATGATCTTGCCGCGCACGAAAATCATCATCAGCACCGGCACCAGCGTGACAGACAGCAGCGCGGCACCAGCCATAGCAAAGGTCTTGGTAAAGGCCAGTGGCGAGAACAGGCGGCCTTCCTGTGCCTCCAGCGTGAATACCGGCAGGAATGAGACGGTGATAATCAGCAGCGAGAAGAACAGCGCCGGGCCGACTTCCTTGCAGGCATCGATGATGGCGTTGGCGCGGGCCTCGAACCCTAACCCCTCCCCATCCCTCCCCTTGTGCGAGCATCCGCTGTGCGGATTGCCTGCTTGCCCCTTATCAGGGGAGGGGGCTCCAGCTCCTCCCCTGATAAGGGGAGGCCGGGAGGGGTTGCCTTCCAGTCGTTCCAGATGCTTGTGCGCGTTCTCGATCATGACAATGGCTGCGTCCACCATCGCGCCGATGGCAATGGCGATGCCGCCCAGACTCATGATGTTGGAGTTCATGCCCAGGAGGCGCATGGCAATGAAGGCGATCAGCACCCCGACCGGCAGCATGATGATGGCGACCAGCGCGCTGCGCACGTGCAGCAGGAACACCACGCATACCAGAGCGACAATGAGGCTTTCCTCCAGCAGCGTGGTCTTGAGGTTGGCGATGGCGCGTTCGATCAGGTCGGAGCGGTCGTAGACCGTTTCGATGGTCACACCTTCAGGCAGCCCGCTGGATACTTCGGCGATCTTGCGCTTGATGTTGTGGATGACTTCCAGTGCATTCTGGCCGAAACGCGCCATGGCGATGCCGGATACCACTTCGCCTTCGCCGTTGAGTTCGGACAACCCGCGCCGTTCGTCCGGGCCGAGTTCCACACGGGCCACATCGCGCAGCAGAACGGGAATGCCGCTCTCGCTCTTGATGACCAGCATCTCGAGGTCTTTCTGGCCGCGCAGGTAGCCCTTGCCGCGCACCATGAATTCAGTTTCGGCCATTTCAATGACGCGTCCGCCCACATCGCGGTTGGAATCGCGGATGACCTTGCTGACTTCGGTGATGTGCACGCCGTAAGCCTGCAGTTTGCGCGGATCGACAACCACCTGGTATTGCTGGACGAAGCCGCCGATGCTGGCCACTTCTGCCACGCCCGGCGCCTTGCTGAGCTGATAGCGCAGATACCAGTCCTGCAGGGTGCGCAACTCGGCCAGGGTGCGGTTTTTGCCCAGCACCGCATACTGGTAAACCCATCCCACGCCGGTCGCATCCGGGCCGAGCCTTGGGGTAACGCCTTGCGGCAGGCTGCCGGAAAGCGAGGTGAGGTATTCCAGCACCCGCGAGCGTGCCCAGTAGATGTCGGTGCCGTCCTCGAAAATGACGTAGACAAAGGACGCGCCAAAGAACGAGAAACCGCGCACTACCTTGGACTTCGGCACCGAGAGCATGGCCGTGGTGAGCGGATAGGTGACCTGATCCTCCACCACCTGCGGTGCCTGACCGGAATACTCGGTATACAGGATGACCTGCACGTCGGACAGGTCGGGCAGGGCGTCCAGAGGTGTCTTGAGGACAGCGTAGATTCCGCCGCCGATAATGGCCGCGGTGGCCAGCAGCACCAGAAAGATATTGCGTGCCGACCATTCGATGATGCGATTGAGCATATCAGTGCTCCTTGCTGGCAGTATCGGCAGTCGCTTCGGGCTGGGACTGCTTGCTCACCAGGCTGCTGAAAGCGGCCTTGAGATTGCTTTCCGAGTCGATCAGGAAATTGGCCGAGACCACGACTTTTTCGCCTTCACCCAAACCCTCCAGCACTTCGACATAGATCACTGCTCTGGCTGCCGAGCCTGACATCACGCGGTTCGAAACGGCCTTCGGCCAGTTCCACCAGCACGCTCTGGCGTTTGCCGCCGTAGATGACGGCGGAAGTGGGAATGGTCAGCACCTTGCCTTTACTCGGCACGCTCAGTTCGATGTCGGCATACATGGCGGGCTTGAGCAGCATGCCGGGATTGTCCATTTCCAGGCGGACCGGCACGGTGCGCGTCTGGGCATTCAGGGTGGGGTAGACGTAGGTCAGCCTGGCCTCGAACTCCTTGCCGGGATAGGCATTGAAACGGACCCTGGCCATCTGCCCCGATCTGACCATGGCCATGTCCTGCTCGAAGACGTCCGCCAGAACCCACACTGAAGAAAGATCGGCAATCTGGTAAAGCACGTCGCCCGGCATGAAGCGCATGCCTTGCACGGCTTTTTTCTCCATGACGATGCCGCTGGCCGGGGAGCGGTAGGTGAGGGTATGGCGTGCTTCCGGGTTCTGGCTCAGGGCTTTCAGTTGCTCGGCCGAGATGTCCCAGTTCTTCATGCGCGCCAGGCTGGCGTCGGCCAGTTGCTTCATGCCCGACTTTCGCCTCCGGGCTGGCGTTGGCCAGGGCTTGCTGACCCTGGAGGGCGATGGCGTATTCTCTCTGGGTGGAAACCAGTTCCGGGCTGTATACCTCGAGCAGGGGCTGACCGCGTTTCACCTGGGCGCCAGTGGTATTGACGTGCAGGCGCTCGATCCAGCCCTCGAATTTGGGCGAGATGGTGTAGGTCAGGCGCTCATTGGCTTCGACCCGGCCGACGGCATGGACCATTCGGGACAATTCTCGCAGCGTCGCAGCTTCGGTGCGCACACCCAGTTTCTGGATTTTATCGGTGCTGATTTTCACCTGGCCGGCTGTGCCAGGGTTGCCGCTTTCTTCATCCTCGTACACCGGGATGTAGTCCATGCCCATCTCATCCTTCTTGGGAACGGGCGAAGTATCGGGCTGCCCCATCGGATTGCGGTAATAGAGAACTTTGCGCTCCATCTTGACGGTATCTGGGGTGACAGAGGTAGTGCCGGTTTGTTTCATGCCCAGCCAGTAGCCTGCCCCAAGCGCAATGCTGGTCACGAGTGCCAGCAGCACAATGATTGTTCTGGTTTTCATAAATCTTCTCCCAACAGGCGTTCGATTTCGGCCAGGCGTTTCTGCGCTTCGCCCTGGGCCTTGAGTGCGTCCAGCCTGGCTTTGAGCATCAGGCGCTGGGCGTCCAGCAGGGTGGCGAAATCCACCTTGCCGCTTTCATATCCGGCCAGCGCGGCCTTGAAGCTCAGTTCTGCCTGCGGCAGCTGGCTGTTTTGTGCGAGATTCTCGATCCGGCGTGCGGCATCCAGCTCGGAAAGGTTTTCCGCCAGATCGGCAAGAAGCTGGTTCCGGGTGGCATCCCTGCGCGATTCGGCTGCCGCCAGCATGGACTGTGCCTCGCGCTCCTGTGAGCGGCCGGCTTTCCTGCTGCAGCGGAATGTTGAACTCGACCATCACGCCCCATTCGCTGACTTGGCCGCCAGACTGGAGCGGTGAGACGCCGAGATTAAAATCGGGATAGCGATTGCGATAAACCAGTTCGCGGTTTTTTGTGGCGGCGCTGACGCGCGCTGTTTCGGTAGATAGTTGTGGATTCCGGGCGCGCAGATTGTTTTGCAGCGCATCCTGATCCAGCTTGTTTGCTACAGGCAGCTTGCGCAGCGTGAGCGGAGCGGCCAGAGGCGCTGTTGCCGGGCGGTTAAGCAGCGCGTTCAGCTTGACTTTACTGTGGTGGACTGAATTTTCAAGTTCCACCAGATCGCTGCGTAGCGAAGTTTGCTCAAGTTGCGCCCGAATCACATCCTGCTGTGGAGCGAGGCCATTGGCGTAGCGTGCCTGAGATATTTTTTCCAGTTGAGTCGTCAGGTCTAGCAGTTCCCGGGTAAGGGCTTCGGCGCGGAAAAAAACATAATACTGGGCATGGCTGGTCTTGATGCGTGCCGCCAGATCTTCCCAGCTTGTATCGGCACGACCACGGGCCTGTTGTGCTTCGGCTTCCGCAAGTTCGCGCCTGAGTTCTCGTTTTCCCCAGAACGGCAGTGCCTGAATCAGCGTGTACTTGGTGCTGCCAGTCGTGCCCGGTAGCAAATTGAAGCTGGAAGCCGTACCTTGCCGCGTAATGTCCATTAATTCAGTGCGTAGTATGGGGTCCGGCAAGGCGCCGGCGCTACTGACCCGCTCGGAAACAGCCTGTGCTTCGTGCCGCATGGCAGCGAGCTCGGGATTGGCGTCGCGAGCCAGCTTCAACAGGCCTTCAACATCGGCCCCTGGCAGTGTTTCGGCAGTGACCGGAAATGCGCATAATAAAGCGAGCAAAACCGCTGTTCCCGGCGTGATGTGACGGCGTTGAAGTTTCATGGCCGTGTACTCCATGGATAGGTCAGCAGGAAGCATCAGGCTTCCCGCCAGCCAGGTTTATTTGACGGTTTCGATGTGTGAAATCACATAGCCGGCCTTGGGGTCCTTGATCAGACCGAAAGAAACAAGCTGGCCGGGTTTGACGCCAGACAGAATTTTCCGGTCGGCGACCTTGATATCCATGGTCATGGCTGGCCACTTGAGCGCGGGAATTTCTTCATGTGAAATATTGATTGATCCGGCTTCGCTATTGATTTTATTTACTTTACCGCTTCCTGTTGCTACGTCTGCAGCATGAAGAGTAAAAGCCGCCAGCATGGCGAAGGCGGCGATGAAGGTGTTCAACGCTTTTTTCATGATATTTTTTCCTTGATGAGATGCGTCATCCACGCAATCGGTGCAAAACACCGCTGCATGGCTTCAGGATGAAACGGAAAAACTCAGGAAAAAAATGCGAGAGGCGGGCGTTGCAGTTGCTCAGGGAAGAGCGGGGAGAAGGAGAGTTTTAAGGGGTGTTGAAACAAGCGATTGTTGTCCGCTCCAAGTTCGAGAGGAGCCATTATCAGTGCGGGCTGGGCGATCAGGTGACAGGAGAAGCAGTTGTCGCAGGCTGCACCGCTGTCTGCCATGGTTTCGTCATGCTGCGAGGAGGTTTTTTGTCCGTGGCATCCATCATGTTCGCCAGCGACCATCTGCGTGGCGGTATCTTCATGCTGGTGCAGGCAAAAGGACATCGCCTCGCCAGCATAGCCCTGCAAAGGCAGCCATACGAGCATGAAAGCTAGCAGCAGGCGGGTGAAGAAAATTTTCATGAATCCGGTCGAGTCATGGTGGAATGGTTCTCAATATACTTGTGACATGCCAGTAACGCAACAAGTTGCGACAGGCCCGATCTCGTCTTGATTCATGCCCCTTGCTTGACATGCCAGGCGCATCCGGCACAATTGGTCGAATGCGCCTGAGATTGGCGAAAGGAATTGCAACCATGTTCGACAAATTGAAATCCATCTTCACTGCGCCGGCCCCTGAAAAGGTCCATATCGAAGAAAAGGTCATTGTGCCGGCGCCATTTCCTGAATTACCTCCCGATGGCAAGCCAGACGCATCTCCCTTCGATGCCAAGCGGGTTGATACAGGTGAAGCCGTCGCACAGGATGTGATTACCAGCCTGCTCGATATTGAAACCAACGGCCCGCGCAATGATGCAGTGGCGTTGCGACTGCGATTCCTGCGGCGCGAGCCGGTGCTGGATCGCTCCGAACACCTGATCGGCTATGAACTGGCGCTGCGCAACCGGCATTCGCTGGCAGATAAAAAGCCGGATGAAACGGTGATGCTGATGCACGACCAGATGCTGATCAAGAGTATTCTGGATCTGGGCGTTGAACGCTTGTTGCAAGGTAAGCTGGCTTTTATCAACATTTCTCCTGTTGTTCTGGATCATCCGTTGCTGGAGCGATTGCCGGGTAAAAATGTGGTGCTTGTACTGCAGCCTCAGGTTGAATTTGCCGAACAGATTCTGGCGCGTTGCCGTCAGTTGAAAGAGCAGGGTTTCAAGTTCGCCGTGGATAATCCGCGCAATCGTCCTGAACATTTGCCGTGGTGCCAGATCGCAGATTACGTCCGTTTCGATATTTCCCGCACCGACGCGCTGGAACTGGGCAAGGAAATCGTCGCTTTACTTAAGGAGTCTGTGCGTCCACTGATCGCAGTGGGGGTGAACTCCGAGGAGCATCTGGAAGCCTGCCGCAAGCTGGCCTTCAATTATTTCGAAGGCTATTACTTCGCCAAGCCGCAGCTCACCGGGCCACATCGCCTGGATAACCACCGCATCAAGGTGATTGAATTACTTAATCTGGTTCGCAGCCACGCCGAGATCAAGGAGTTGGAGGCGAGCGTCAAGCGCGATGCAGCCATTACTTTCAAAATCCTGCGCTACATCAACTCGCCCGTGAATGCCCTGCAACAGGAAATCCGCTCCATTGCGCATGCCATGACGCTGCTGGGCTATGACCAGCTTTACCGCTGGCTGACGCTGTTGCTGTTTACCAGTGAAAAGCCCGATCCGCGCAGCCAGGTGTTGTTGAAAAATGCGCTGGTGCGGGCTCGCATGGTGGAATTGCTGGGCAAAGAAAAAATACCAGCAGCAGACCAGGACGGGCTGTTTCTGGTCGGCATTCTTTCGCAACTGGAAGCGCTGCTCAATGTTCCGATGGAAACAGCGCTGGATGGATTTCATCTCCCGCAGCAGGTTTCGCTCGCTTTGTTGAAGGGGGAGGGTATCTACGCCCCCTACCTTGATCTCGCAATCGCCTGCGAGGAGTTTGAACAGGACCAGATCGAGGTGCTGGCTTCAATCTGTGGGCTGGGCGCTGCCAAGGTCAATGCGGCTCATGTTGATGCGCTGGTGTGGGCCGATGAGGTGGAGGGCTGAGCGCAAATAAAGTGGATTGACGGGGCGCAATTGTTTGAATAAGATAGTAATCGATTACTATCTTTGGATTTTCAATGCAAGTTGCCTCGAAACACCTGCCAGCGGAAGAACGCCGGATTATTACGGTTGAAACAGTCGTGGAACTGGCTGCTGAGCAGAACCCCAGTGAAATTACCACCGCAGCGATTGCCAAAAAGATGAACCTGACCCAGGGTGCGCTGTTTCGTCATTTTCCCAGCAAGGATGCAATCTGGCAGGCAGTCATGGAGTGGGTGGCCGAGCGTCTGATGGCGCGCGTGGATCAGGCAGCTGATTCGGCGGCAAGCCCGCTGGCGGCGCTGGAAGCCGTTTTTCTGGCGCATATCGAGTTCGTTGCCGCGCATCCTGGTGTGCCGCGCATGATGTTCGGTGAATTGCAGCGCCCTGCGGATTCTGTAGCCAAGCGTATGGCGCGCACCCTGACCAGTCGTTACGCGGAGCGTCTGGCAGGCCTGATCGAAGCAGGCAGAGCTTGCGGTGAGCTGGATGCGCAAGTGAATGTTGGCGCGGCTTCCACCCTGTTCATCGGCATGATCCAGGGACTGGTCATGCAGTCCATATTAGCCGGAAACACCAGGCATATGCTGGCGGAAGCGCCAAATGTATTTGCCATTTATCGTCATGGTATCGAGAACACTCAATGAAACAATTACTCGCCAACCGGCGCAAGCTCTCCCTGATCGTTTTCCTCGTCCTGCTAGTGGCGCTTATTCGGCTATGTCGCGCTGCGCTCCGGGCCGTTGGCGCCGGTTCCCGTCACGGTTCAAAGCGTGCAGCAGGAAGCCATTTCGCCATCCCTGTTCGGTGTCGGCACGGTCGAGGCACGCTACGCCTACTTGATCGGCCCAACGGTTTCCGGGCGGGTCAGGCAGGTCAGCGTTCAGGTAGGCGACCGGGTTCAGGCTGGCCAGGTTGTGGCCGAAATGGACCCGGTGGATCTGGATGAGCGCGTAAGTTCGCAGCAAGCAGCACTTGCCCGTGCTCAGGCCGCCGTGCTCGCATCTGAAGCCCAGGTGCGGGACACGACGGCGCGCAAGGCCTACGCCGAGGCCCAGGTGCGCCGTTATGAACAGTTATTGCTGAAGCGTTTTGTCAGTAATGAGGCGGTCGAAGCCAAACGCCAGGAGCGCCTTGTGACTGATGCCGCTTTCGCCTCCGCCAGCGCCAACCGGGACGCGGCCCGGCAGGATATTGCACGCATCCGCGCCGACCGGGACGGCATGATCCAGCAACGCGCCAACCTGCGCCTGCTAGCACCGGTGAGTGGCCTGGTGGTGGCGCGCAATGCCGAATCAGGCACCACCGTGGTGGCAGGGCAGGCAGTGGTGGAAGTGATCGACCCTGCAAGTCTGTGGGTCAATGTGCGCTTTGATCAGTTGCGTGCATCCGGCCTGCGCGCTGCGCTGCCCGCAACCATCGTGCTGCGTTCACAGGCTCAGCAAAAAATGGCGGGCCGGGTGGAGCGAGTGGAGCCGCGCGCAGATGCGGTGACTGAAGAAGCCCTGGCCAAGGTGGTTTTCGATCACGCACCTGAAACGCTCCCGCCAATTGGCGAACTGGCAGAAGTCACGGTGGCACAGCCCGAATTGCCCGCAACTCCGGTGGTGCCGAATGCCGCACTCAAACATCAGAATGGCAAAACCGGTGTCTGGCTGGTGGAAAATGATGGACTCCGTTTTGTGACTGTTCAGACAGGGGCCTCGGATCTTGATGGCCGGGTGCAGATTACGCAGGGGCTCAAGACTGGCGATCGCGTCGTGGTGTACAGCAAGCGCGACATTAATGCAGAGAGCCGTATCAAGATTGTCGATCATCTGGTTGCGCCATGATCAGCCTGGCAGGGCGCGACATCCTGCATGCCTGGGGCAAATTTGTGTTTACCGGCGTCGGTCTTGGATTGCTGATCGGAGTGACGCTTACCATGGCCGGGGTATATCGCGGCATGGTGGATGATGCCAAGGTGTTGCTCGGCAACAGCGGCGCGGATCTGTGGGTGGTGCAAAAGGATACCCTGGGCCCCTATGCCGAGCCGTCGAGCATTTACGACGATGTCTATCGCGGCATTCTCGGCATGCCCGGCGTGGAGCGTGCGGCCAATGTGACCTATCTCACCATGCAGGTGCGTTTGGGTGAGCGCGATGTCCGTGCCATGGCCGTCGGCATTGTTCCGGGCGGACCGGGTGAGCCGGGCTATCTTGTTGCCGGGCGCCAGATTACTCGCGGGCACTACGAGGCCGTAGCTGATATGGCATCTGGATTCAAACTCGGCGATCGCATCCAGATTCGCCGCAATCATTACACCGTGGTCGGCCTGACGCGGCGCATGGTGTCGTCGAGCGGCGACCCGATGGTATTCATCCCGCTCAGAGACGCGCAGGAAGCCCAGTTTCTGAAGGACAACGATGTCATCGTCCAGCAGCGCCGCCGTACGGCAGCCAATCCGGCGTTCAATCGCCCCGGCGTGCCGGGCCTGCTGGACGCGGTGATCGCCTCGCAAAGCAACAATTCCTTTGTTAACGCGGTGCTGGTTCAGATCAAACCCGGCCATTCGGCAGAGGAGGTGGCCGAGCCCATCCGTCGCTGGAAACGTTTGCAGGTCTACACGCGCGCCCAGATGGAAGAAATCCTGGTAGCCAAGCTCATTGCCACCTCATCCAAGCAGATCGGCATGTTCCTGGTTATTCTCGCTATCGTCAGTGCGGCCATCGTGGCTTTCATCATTTACACCCTGACCCTGGGGAAGATTCGCGAAATCGCGGTGCTGAAATTGATCGGCACACGCAATCGCACCATCGCCGGCATGATCCTGCAACAGGCACTGGGTCTCGGCTTCATCGGCTTTGTTGTGGGCAAGATTTCTGCCACTCTCTGGGCGCCGCTATTTCCAAAATATGTCCTGCTTGAACCCGGCGATGCGGCACGTGGCTTTGCCGCGGTGCTGATTATCTGCGCGCTGGCAAGCGTGCTGGCGATTCGTGCGGCACTCAAGGTTGATCCAGCGGAGGCGATCGGTGGCTGACAGGCTTAACAACGGCATCCATATCGAGGGGCTGACGAAGCGCTATGGCGCGGGCGATACCGCTGTTGACGCCCTCCGTGGTGTGGATATGCAGGTTGCACCCGGCGAGGTGGTGGGGCTGGTGGGGCCGTCCGGCTCCGGCAAGACGACCCTGCTCAAGTGCCTGGGCGCGGTGATCGAGCCCAGTAGCGGGAGCATGAAGCTGGGCAATGATGTTATTTACAAGGATGGCTGGAAGATCAAGGATTTGCGCGCTTTGCGCCGCGACAATATCGGCTTCGTGTTTCAGGCGCCGTATCTGATCCCTTTCCTCGATGTGACCGACAATGTCGCCCTGTTGCCCATGCTGGCCGGGCGCCCCAATGCAGAATCGCGCCAGCGTGCGCTCGAACTGCTCGAAGCGCTGGATGTCGCACATCGAGCCAAGGCCATGCCGTCGCAACTCTCCGGGGGTGAGCAGCAGCGTGTTGCCATCGCCCGTGCACTGGTCAATCGCCCCCCGGTCATCCTTGCGGATGAACCCACCGCACCGCTCGACAGCGAACGTGCGCTGGCCGTGATCCGCATCCTCAACAAGATGGCACAGCAATATCAAACCGCCATCATCGTCGTCACGCACGACGAGAAGATCATCCCGACCTTCCGGCGCATTTACCACATCCGCGATGGGCGTACGCATGAAGAGGCCGGCGAAGGGCGGGCCTTCGAATGATTTTGTTAATTTTGAAACTGGAGAATTGAAACCATGAAATTATCTTCTGCTGTAATTTCGAACCCTTCTTGCGGCACTTGTTCTGGGTGTAGCAAGCCAACGTGTTTTGCCGAAAATGGCACCCCGAACGCTGAACCCCTGGTGCTTCAGAAAGTCATGAAAGATCTGGGCAAGCACATGCAGGCTATCACTGACGGAATTTCCCGCGAAGACTGGGCATTGGTTGAAAAAACGGCCCCTTTGATTGGCGAGCACCCTCAGCCACCGATTGCTGAGAAAACGCGCATCATCGGCTTCATGGGCAGCAAAATGGGGAAATTCAAGGCTTATGATGGAGAAACTCATGATGCTGCGCATGCACTGGCTCAAGCTGCCAACAAAGGGGATGGGCGGGCCGTGATCAATGCATTTCAGACACTTCAGAGCAGTTGTTACAATTGTCACCAGGAATTTCGCAAACCCTTCGTGAAACATTTTTACGGAATGCAGTAATAGCGCATACTGTGCCCGAGCAGATGATTATCCGGGTTAAGGTGTGTACTGAAGACCACTCCTGGCACCGTCAGACAGGCAAATGAGGGAGCAAACACAGTGAAAAGAAGTTTTGGTAAAAAAATAGCATTTGGCTTTTCCGTGCTGTCTTTTGTCGGTTCCATTGCAACAATGGTGCTGTTTGCCTTCATCTATCCTGTACGTGGTGGTTCCGACCCGGTGGTAGCAAGCTTGCTAGCCATCATCTTTTTTCTCGCCAGTTGTGGCGTGGTGCTGTTTTACATCGGCCAGCCACCACGTTATGAATTGCAGCCATGGGAACCGGAGCAGTAAACCTCCGTAGGCTGAGCAACAGGTAAGGCTGGACGAAAATCCGGTTCACCCATATAATTGCCGCCTTCCTAGGAGAGGTGGATGAGCGGTTTAAGTCGCACGCCTGGAAAGCGTGTTTAGGATAATATCCTAACGCGGGTTCGAATCCCGCCCTCTCCGCCAAGACTCAATAAAGACGCCCGTTAGGGCGTTTTTATTTTAACGTTATCGTTATACTAACCATAGCGCGGATTCAAGTTTGAAGTGAAATTTTGACCATCGTTTCACCCATTCCTTTGCATCGTTTTGGGCGTTGATGTTATTCAGTCGGTGTCTGACAAGTATGCCTTGCACCCTGCATTTACAATGATAAATGCAGGTGCCGCAACACATTTTCAGCCGCTTTCACCCCCCAGTAATTGGCTTCCTCAAAAATCGAAAACCCGCTCTGGTCGGAATGGGCGAGATGCAGTCTTCCGCTCGGCGCGGTAAGTCGCTCGCGCTCGGCGCTCCAGATCCATCCTGGCACCGGCATGGACATGGCGTGGCCCCAGCGGAAGATGTCGAGTTGCGTGACCTTGCTGCGTAGATCGGGATGAGGACGAGACAAGTCCTGCAGTATGTTTTCGGCCCACTGGCTGACGAGGCGTGTCGAACAAGCGCTGGCGCGCATTTTTTTCCGGCTCGTTGCTCAGCGTTCGGTAATAGGTCAGCACGGTCGGCCCTTCATGACTGCGCAGGCTCTGGTGACTGGCATTGACGTAACCTAGCGCGGGGCTGTCGAACAGCACGTTGTCCCAGGACAGCGGGGCGCCATGGCCGGGGTTCGGCAGGCTGCTCAGGGTCAGGTTGGCTACCAGCCACGGGGCGTATCGAATCTGCTGGCAGGCCTGCTTCAGGCTTGTATCCAGCCCTTCGAATACGTGCGGCAGGACGAACATCGGGGCGGCGAAAATGACCTGATCGGCCTGCCAGCGCACGCTGCGGTTTTCCCGCACCAGGAAAATATCCAGTTCCACATGGCTCTTGGTTTCTTCCATGCGCTGAACCAGCGCGCCGCACACGATGCGCTCGGCGAAGCCTTTCTGCATCTCTTTCACCAGCCAGCCATTACCTTCCGGCCAGGTCAGCACCTGATCGCTTTCCGCGTTTTCCGCAAGCCCGTTGCGGCTGGCGAAATAATGCAGCCCGGCCCAGGCGGATACATTCGCATAATCGCTGCCGTAATCGTCGCGGCAGCCATAGTTCACATACCAGTGCAGCGGAGAAGAGTCGAGCTTGTGCTGAAGCAGAAACTGGCGCATCGAGATGCCGTCCAGCGCCATCAGATCTGCGTCGCGTGCCGAGCGTGCCGCCGGGATGGCGAATGCGCGCGATCCGGAAGCGCCTCGGCGCTGGCGGAACTGCTCCAGCAGGTCAAAAAAACGCCGGTACTGTTCCAGATCAGTCTTGGTGGCGCCGATTTGCGGCAGTATGCCTTCCTGCCATAAACCATTGCGGTAAAGCCTTTCCTGCGGGGCAAAGCACAGATAGCGCTCGTCGTAGCTGGGCGTTTCAGCGTAGGGGTCGCCCTGCAACACGCCCAGGTCAGACAATAACTCTCGGGTTTCGCGTGCTTCCACCCCCGGCAAGGGAAGGTAATGTGCGCCCCAGGGGTAGGCGGAAACGGCATTTTTTCCTGAACGTGAATTACCGCCGACCACATCTTCCAGTTCGAACAGATGAAAATCGCCGAAACCGGATTTATTCAGCTTCCACGCCGCAGAAAGGCCGGCAATGCCTCCTCCGACAATCGCCACGCCGGTTTTCCGGGTTTCGGATGGGGCAGGGAAGTCCCGCCCGCGCAGGCGATGGCCGCGTTCCATGGAAGGGCCCAGTATTTCACCAGTCGGCAGCGGCGGATTGGCTTTTGGCTGGCAGCCGGAAATGCAGGAAGAGGCCGCGAGGGTGAGCAGGAAATCGCGGCGGTTCATGCGTTCTTCACGGTGCCTGATGTTTCCACTCGGACTCGTAGTAATGCACCAGCGCCTGATTGTTGAGCCGGTTGATCTCGGTCGCCACGGGGGCCATGTCGAGGGGAAACTGGAACAGCACCGGGTTCAGGCTGGCACTGACGAAGCGCAGGTCAGGGCTGTAGCGTTCAGGCGGGGTGTAGGGGCGATGACCGGCAATGATGTAGCCCCACTCGCCAAATGAAGGCACCAGCGCATGGTAGGGCGCTGTCTTGAGGCCCACGCTTTGCAGCGTCTGGTCGATGCACCAGAACGATTTGCGCGCATACAGCGGCGAAGTGGCCTGAATCACCGCCAGGCCGTGCTGCGACAGGTGTTTTTCCAGCAGGCGATAGAAGGTATTGGTATAAAGCTTGCCCAGCATGAAATTGGTGGGGTCGGGAAAATCCACCACGATGAAGTCGAAGAAGTCATTGCTCTGGTCCAGCCACTGAAAACCATCGGCATTGACGATGCTGACTTTGGGCGAGAGCAGCGCATCCTGGTTCAGTGCGCGCAGCATGGGCAAGCGCTTGAACAGGGCTGTCATGTTGGGGTCGAGATCGACCAGGGTAATGCTTTCTATCTCCGGATATTTGAGGATTTCGCGCACCGCCAGACCATCGCCGCCGCCCAGCACCAGCACCCGGCGCGGTTGCTTGATGGCTTGCAGGGCAGGGTGGACCAGCGCTTCGTGGTAGCGGTATTCGTCACGCGAGGAAAATTGCAGGTTGCCGTTGAGGAACAGGCGGATATCGTCTTTCCAGCGGGTCAGGACGATGCGTTGGTAGGGCGTAGTTTCGGTGTAGATGATCTCGTCAGCATAGAGATTTTCTTCCGCCATGCTGGTCAGGCGTTCGGCCCCCAGCATGCCGCTGAACAGCAGGGCAGTCACCAGGAAGCACTGCGCGGCCAGCGCTTTAATCCCCGCAAGCTGGGCCCGGAACAGCCAGATCGCCCATGCTGCCACCAGCGCGTTCATCAGCCCGAACAGCAGGCTGGTGCGGATCAGGCCCAGATGCGGCGCCAGCAGCAGGGGGAAGGCAAGTGATACGGCCAGTGCACCCAGATAATCGAAGGTGAGCACCTGGGATACCAGATCCTTGAGCCCGTAGTGCTGCCTGAGGATGCGCATGACCAGCGGGATTTCCAGCCCCACCAGCGTGCCGGTCAAGAGCACCAGGCTGTACAGCACCAGTTTGAACGGCCCGCCGACCCAGGCAAAAACCATGAACAGCAGAACGGCAGAGAAACCGCCAATTAGCCCAACCAGCAACTCCACCTGGATAAAGCGCGCCACCAGGCCTTTGACGACAAAGCGGGAAAGGTAGGAACCGATCCCCATGGCAAAGAGATAGGTGCCGATGATGGTGGAAAACTGGGTGACGGAATCGCCCAGCAGGTAGCTCGACAGCGCCCCGGCCACCAGTTCATAGGCCAGCCCGCAGGACGCGACGACAAAAACGGAAATCAGCAGGGCGACGCTCATGAATGCCTCACCCTGTCAGAGGTGCAGTAAATTTCAGCCATGTATCGCCGAAGCGACGATCAATGCGATCCCCAGGCACATGGAGGCAACCACGATGGCCAGCGACATGTTTTTTTCCTCCACGATTTCCCTCCACAGGTTGTAGGGCGTGAACTTGTCGATGACGATGAAGCTTACCCAGAACACAATCACGCCGAGCAGCGAGTACACCAGCGAGTTGATCAGATATGAAGTGTTGAAAATTTCCATGTGTGACTCCTTGTGAATTACTTGTGATAGGCGCTGCGGGCCACGCCCGGCTGGGGTTTGCTTTCGCTGACGCTCCACACGCTCCAGCCTTGATACTGTGCATAGCTGAACAGGCTGAGCGCCAGAAGTCCTGCTGCAACATAGGTTTTGAACATTATTGTTTCTCAATCATCGTCTGAATCATCGTCGGATGAGGATGCATAATCGCTTTCCGCCCAGCGCCGGCTCTCGAAGGAATGGCTGCGCCACCACTTCAGCAGCGGGAAAACAGCCAGCCCCAGCAGAGTGATGAAAAAATTGCTCCATTGCGGCACGTCACGCACCACCACCAGCCGGTCTGAAATCTTTGCCCCACCGCCGGTGGGCGTTTCCGCATGAATTTGCAGGAAATATTCTCCCGCCGGCACTTCGGACAGCACGACCTCATCGCGCGAATTGCCTTCGGACCAGGATTCTCCGCCATCCCTGCCGTAGTAGTAACTGATGTCGCGCCCGAAAGCGTAACTGCGCCCGCTATTGCGTTCGATCAGTTCCATGTCCAGGTAGAGCCAGTCATTGCTCAGGCTGGTCTGGTTGCGCACCACCAGATTGCCTGTGCCGCTGACTGGAAAAACATCGGTAGTGAGTGAACTCGCCGCGCCGTTGCGCTCAAATTCCAGGCTGTTCTGGTACACCGTCTTGTTCTGCGAGGCGATCATGAATACGGTCTGGATCAGCAGCGCACTAAGGGTAAGGGCAGCAAAGGCTTTCCAGTAAGGCCATACCTTGCCCTGGTGAGGCGATGGCTGGTTGGGCGCGATGCCGATCGGCCTGATCAGAGCCTGCTTCAACTTGAATGTGACGGCGATTTCTTCCGGCTCGATATATTCAGCCACGGACCAGGTGATTTCGCTCCCGGTTCTTTCTTCACTCAGCATCAATGGCGGGGCGACATAATCCGACACCAGCGCTTCCTCGCCAACCGACACCCGCCAGGTAAACTCGCCCAGCACGTAAGTGACCTTGGCCGTGGCGGTCTGGAAATGCTGATACACCGTACCAAGGAAAATGGCTTTGGGCTTGGTCAGGCCGGACGATACGATGGGCGTCCGAGTAGTGACCTTGATGAAATTCCAGTGCCCGTTGTATTCGGACAGCCAGCGGAAACCTTCCTTTTCGCTGTAGAGCAGATATTCGCTCCAGGGATAATCGACGTTATCCACCGTGACCTGGCGGCGCAGGTAGCCCACCACGTCATAATCCGCGCCGCGCAGATGACCCTGGCTGCCCAGGGGAAGTTTCGGCGTGTGCGTGTTCTGGATGCGAAAGCGCGACAGGATCTGATGATTTTCATTGGTCGCATCCACCACGGAGCCGCAATTGCCGCAGGCAACACTTTCCGTCCCGGTGGCGCGAATCTGCAATGGTGCGGCGCAACTGGGGCAGTTGAAGGATTTGACTTGCGCCTTGCCTGCCGTTGCCTCGCGCTCGCGTAGCCCGGTCATGCCCAGCGCAGCCAAGCTCTATTTGCTCGCCGATGTATAACAGAGGCGGCGTTTCGCTGTAATCGAGAGTGGCGAAATTCTGCTCGTTGGAGAGGTCGATGACGGGCGCTTCATAGCCCGCGC
This sequence comes from uncultured Gammaproteobacteria bacterium, assembly GCA_963741495.1. Classification (GTDB taxonomy): domain Bacteria; phylum Pseudomonadota; class Gammaproteobacteria; order Burkholderiales; family Sulfuricellaceae; genus Sulfurimicrobium. The sequence continues at coordinate 558,556 of CAVUID010000015.1, read as the reverse complement.
CGACCTTGAATGGCAACTCGCCTTCACCAGCGATGCAGGTGGATGTTTCCTTGTTGACGATCTGGAAAGCTTGCCCGTGCAGTTGCAGCGAGCGTCCTGCTTCAAGGGTTTCGAATGCGGGGATGTTTTCCGGCGCGGGAGAGGGGAAGGTCAGGACATAATTGCCATTGGCTTCCGACAACCAGCCGCTTTCCTGATTGTCGAACAGCAGGTGCCATTCGTTCCACACCCCCTGCTGGTAGCGCAGCTGGATGCGGCCAATCAGTGCAAAGTGGCTGTTCCTGTAGCGGCCTTCCGCACCCAGTTGGAGCGGGGAAGCATCTTCCATCAGATCCGCCATCCGGCCCAGGTTTTCCAGCTCCAGGTCGTGGCGGATCAGGGTGCTTTTGCAATAGCCGCACACTGCCAGGATCGAGGCAGTGGAACGGAATTCGACAGGCGCGCCGCAGGAAGGGCAGTTGGCGATTCTCACGCTGGGTTAATTACGCCAGTTTCTTGAGCAGTTCCGCCTTTTTGGCTTCGAATTCTTCCTGGCTGAGGATGCCCTTGCTTACCAGTCCGTGGAGTTTTTCCAGCAGGGCGGGAATGTCCTCGGGGGTCTGGGCGACCGAGGCGGCTGGCTGTGCAGTCTGCGTCATGCCAGCGGCCATGGCCTGGCCCATGGCGATGCCAGCCCCCAGGCCGACACCGGCGCCCGCCACGCCGCCTTCGTTGGCAGCCGCGACGGGAATAGCATTGGCCGTCTGGTACTGGGTGTATTTGCCGAGATCGCCCACCATGTTCATGCCGATACGCTGATCCAGCACCTTCTGCAGTTCTTCCGGCAGGGACACGTTCTGCACCACCAGGTTGTCCAGCGCCAGGCCGTAGCGGTCGAACACCGGCAGCATTTTTTCCTTGAGGCGCGCGCCGAATTCGTCCTGATTAGCCGCCATATCGAGGAAAGGCACGCCGGATTCGCCGAACAGGTCGGTCATGGAACCGATCAAGGTGTTGCGCAACTGGCCGTCGAGATCTTCCACGGTATAGGTTTCGCGCGTGCCGCTGACCTCGGTATAGAACTTTTTCGGGTCGGTCACGCGGTAGGAGTAGATGCCAAAGGCGCGCAGCCGGACAATGCCGAACTCCTTGTCGCGAATGGTAATGGGGTTGGGTGTGCCCCATTTGCGATCCAGTTGAAGACGGGTGCTGAAGAAGTACACATCCGATTTGAAGGGGGACTCGAACAACTTGTCCCAGTTTTTCAGGTAAGTCAGAACCGGCAGGGTCTGTGTGGTGAGGGTATGGCGGCCGGGCTCGAACAGATCCGCCACCTTGCCTTCATCGACAAACAGTGCGAGCTGTGACTCGCGCACCGTGAGCGAGGCGCCGTTCTGGATCTCCATCCCGGACATGGGAAAGCGGTAAGCCAGGATGCCATCTTCAGGCTCGGTCCAGTGGATGACATCAATAAACTGCTTGGCGACGAAGTCGAACAGACCCATGTTGTGCTCCTCACAATGTGATTTTTGCCCATTCTACCCATAAAGGCCGGCTATAATCCAACCATCATGAAACCAATCGATAGCATCGACGGCCTGCACCTGATGGGCAATCTTTACGGCTGCGGCGGGGAAGACCAGCTGCTGCGGGAAATCAATGTCCTGCGTAGTTTTTGCCTTGAACAGGTCGGCAACTGTGACCTGACTGCGGTAGGGGAGTGTTTTCACCAGTTTGGCGCTTCAGGCGGCGTGACCGGCGTGGTGATTCTGGCCGAATCCCACATTTCCGTTCACACCTGGCCGGAAAAGCGCTTCGTGACGCTGGACGTGTTCGTCTGCAACATGCACTGCGACAACCGGGCCAAGGCACACCAGCTTTTCGATGCGCTGGTGGCGGCGTTTGAGCCGGAGGAGAAACGCTATTACGCTGTGGATAGATTTTGAGCGTTCGGTCGGGACGAAATAAATGAATGTCTGGACAATAAGCGGCGGCTTGCTGGGCGGCATCGGCCTGTTTCTGCTCGGCATGGGGTTGATGACTGACGGCCTCAAGCTTGCCGCTGGCCCGGCGCTGGAACGCATTCTTACCTATGCCACCAGAACCCGGCTGCGTGGGCTGGCCTCGGGGATTCTGGTCACGGCTTTTGTTCAGTCATCCAGCGCCGTGACGGTGGCGGCGATCGGCTTCGTCAATGCCGGGCTGCTCACGCTGGGGCAGTCCATCTGGGTGCTGTTTGGCGCCAATGTCGGCACTACCATGACCGGCTGGCTGGTTGCACTGGTCGGGCTGAAATTCAAGATCGAATTGCTGGCGCTGCCGCTCATCGGAATTGGCATGGCGCTGCAACTGACCGGCAAGGGAAAACGCCGCGGTGCGCTGGGGCAGACGCTGGCAGGTTTCGGCATTCTTTTCCTTGGTATCGATATGCTGAAGGAATCTTTTTCCGGGCTGTCATCGGACTTCAAGCTGCCGGAAGGCGAGGGGGTCGCGGATACCCTGGTACAGGTGCTGATCGGCATTGCGCTCACCGTGCTGATGCAATCCTCCAGCGCCTCCCTGGCCATCGTGCTGACCGCAGCCCAGGGTGGCCTGCTGACCGCACAGGGCGCTGCTGCCATGGTGATCGGCGCCAATATCGGCACCACGGTCACCGCGCTGATCGCCTCCCTCGGCGCCACCCCTAATGCCAAACGCGCCGCCGCCGCCCATATCCTGTTCAATCTCCTGACCGGCGCCGTGGCGCTGGCGCTGTTGCCCTGGCTGGTATCAGCCATCAGCATGACAGGCGAAGCGCTGGAACTCGACACGGCGCCGGCTGCCCAGCTGGCCCTGTTTCACACGGCTTTCAACCTGCTCGGTGTCGTGCTGATCTGGCCCATCGCCAGCCACATGACCCAATTTCTCGAAAAACGTTTTCGCGCCGCCGAAGAAGACGAGGCCCGGCCGCTCTATCTGGACAACAACATCGCAACGGTGCCCGCTCTCGCGCTGGGCGCCCTGGAGAAGGAAGTGCGGCGCATGGGCGGCATTGCACTGCGCATGATGCGCGAGGCCATGGCGGGCGCTGCCGGAGAAAAACTGGCGGCAGACCAGCAAATTGTGACCCGGCTGAATCAGTCGGTGGCCGATTTCATTTCCCGCGTGAACCAGGCTGGCATGTCGCAAAAAAGTGCCCAGCGCCTGCCGCAAATTCTGCGCACGGCACGCTATTACGAAGCGGTGGCGGAACTGGCCATGGAGGCCGCTGCTGCAGCGCGCGAAACGCCGATGCCGGTGCTGATCGAATCGGGCGGCGCCTTTCTGGATCAGGCATCAAGGCTGTTTTCCCGGGTTGATCCGGTGGGGTACCCGGAGTACGCAGCCGATGTCGAAACCAGCTTGCAGAGCCTGGAAGGCGATTATCAGATACTGAAAGCGGAACTGCTGGAGGCGGGTGCCCAGGGCCGTATGATCGTGGCAGACATGGATGCCCGCTTGCGTGCTGCGAGCACCATCCGGCGCGCGGTGCAGCAGGCCGCCAAGGCGGCGCACCTGCTTGGCGCCAAAGCATCGACAGGTGGTGTGGAACTGGCGCCGGGAGCGGTACAGCCGGCAGCTTAAAGGGCGTTTCTGATAAATGGGCTATTGTGCCCACTCAATTTGAGATACCAATTCAGGGCTGATCAATGTCGCCAGGCTTCTCATCGGGATGGCGCATCAGCCTGCGCCGATCCAGCCACCAGGCCAACAGCGGCAGTAACAGCAGTCCTCCCGGCAGCAGGAGCGCAACCAGATAGGGACTCAGGTGGACCAGGCTGCGTATCTGTTTCCTGATAAGGCGGCGATCCTGGGTGGTCCAGTGAAAGCCGTTACGCTGTTTCATGAGCAGCGGCATAAAGCCGCGTACTTCAGTGAAATCAGCCAGCAGTTCCGAGCGCTGCCGATTCTGGAGCGCGACAAGCTGCGAATATCCACGCTGAATAGGGTAAACGACAGAGGCGGGGACGTCACCGAGCCGGCGAATCAATTTGGCAGTCTGTTTGGGCACGGTTTTATAGATACACCAGAGGATTATGATTCAAGCATACCGCCCGCATGGACATTCACGCAAGGATGGCGTTCAGCAGCACACCTGGGCCAGTTCACCCCAACTCGTGGTGTAGCAGGGCGACTTGTTCCCCTGCTTCATGCGCCAGCCTTTTTCGATCCCGGAACTTGCCAGAAATAGCGTGTCCTTGCCCATTTTTCGGTTGATGCCATCCAGAGTCTGCATCAGCCGTGCAGAGCGATTCTCCGCCGCCTCGTCGCTGAACAGCGTTGCTTGCCGGCTGCCTGCCGGGCCGAGTTCCATCAGCATCACCCCGGCCTTGGCGTAGCGGTAGCCGGGGCGGTAGATCTGCTTCAGCCCCCATTGCGCGGCACAAATCAGCTTTAGCGTGTCGTCGCTGGCTTCCGGCAACGGAATCGTGATGCCCTGGCTGTACTGCGGGTCTTTTTCCCTGAACGGGCTGGTGGCGATGAAGACATGAATGGCCCCCGCGACGGAGGACTGGCGCCGCAGTTTCTCCGCCGCCCGCGTGGCGTAGCTGCTCACGGCTTCCCTTAATTCCACCAGCTGAAGTACGGGCTGGCCGAAGGAGCGGCTGCACACGATCTGCTGCTTGTTGGGGGCGATTTCTTCCAGACCCAGGCAGGAAATGCCTCTCAGCTCCAGCACGGTGCGCTCCAGCACCACCGAGAAGCGGCGCCGGATCAGCGCGGTGTCGGCTTCTTTCAGCGCCAGCACGGTGTGGATATTCATGGCGGCCAGCTGTTCGCGCAGCCGCCTGCCCACGCCCCAGACCTCGCCCGCCTCGATGCCGCCCAGCAGTTCGTTCAGTTCGGATTCCCGGAGGCTTCCCAGGTCGCATACGCCGTTCCATGCCGGCTGCTTTTTGGCCACATGGTTGGCGAGCTTGGCGAGGGTTTTGGAGGACGCGATGCCGACACAGACGGGAATGCCGATCCATTGCCTCACCTGCTGCCGGATCTCCTGCCCGTAGGTGGTCAGATCCTGCTTGAATCCATCCAGCCCGAGAAAACATTCATCAATGGAATAGACTTCCTGATGAGGCGAGAACTGCCTCAATAGCGACATCATGCGGTTGCTCATGTCGGCATACAGCGTGTAGTTGGACGACAGGGCGATGATGCCGTGCTGCCTGGCAAGCGCCTTCATCTGGAACCAGGGCGTGGCCATCTTGACCCCCAGCGCCTTGACTTCGGCGGACCGCGCTACTGCACAGCCGTCGTTGTTGGACAGCACCACCACGGGCTTGCCTTCCAGTCCGGGGTTGAAAACCCGCTCGCAGGAGACGTAGAAGTTGTTGCCGTCGACCAGGGCGAAGCTGGTGTTCTGTTTTACATTAGTCATACCGACTTGATGATTCTGGTGACCACGCCCCAGATCAGCATCTCCTGACCGTCCTTGAATTCGATATCCGGATATTTCGGGTTCTCGGCAATGAGTTTGACCACGCCGGCTCGCTGGAAAAAACGCTTGACGGTGAGCTCGCCATCCACGGCGGCGATCACGATGCGGCCATGTTCCGGCTTGATGGCGCGATCCACGATCAGCTCGTCGCCGTCGTCGATGCCGGCGTCCACCATGGATTGCCCTTTGACCCTGAGGAAGAAGGTCGCCTCCCGATGCTGGATGAGCTCTTCGTTGAGGTCGATGCGCTTCTCGACATAATCGTCGGCGGGGGAGGGGAATCCGGCCCGGACGGAATGTCCCATGAGGGGGAATTTCTGCCTGGGCGGATGTTCCGCGAACGCGAAAATTTCCATGCCGGATGGAATGCGGAATCCAGCCTGCCGCTGCTGCACGAAATCGAGTATCGCCGCTTTCTGGCTGATCGGCACCCGGATGGTGGTGGTAGGGTCGGGAGAAGGTTTGCGGCCTGCGCCGGGGCGAGCGCCGCCGCGTGTGGATTGAGTCATGGCTCTATATTGAATAATGTAACAGTATTCAATATAGAGGGTGTCAGAGGGGTTTGTAAAGCAAATGATCAAAAACCGGCGGGCCTGCCGATATGGTGCAAGTCATCCGGAAGGAGCGTCAGTAGATCAGGTTCAGCATCGTCATCATGACAGCAAGGAACAGCAGCGTCATGATGCCGCCTGCACGGATGAAATCCCCCACCTTGTAGCCCGCCGGACCCATGATCAGCGCGTTGACCTGGTGAGTGGGCAGGAGGAAGGAGTTGGAAGTGGCCAGCGCCACAGTCAACGCGAACACGGCCGGATTGGCGCCGGCGCCAATGGCGATATTCACTGCCAGAGGGACCAGCAGCACGGTGGCGCCGACGTTGGACATCACCAGGGTGAACAAGGTGGCGAGCACGGCGATGGCCAGCTGCAGCACCCAGATTGGCAGGCCACCCAGCAGACTCAGCGTCTGCTGGGCGATCCAGGCAGCCGTGCCGCTGGTCTCCACCGCCAGGCCGAGCGGGATCAGGCTGGCAAGCAGGAAGACCGATTTCCAGCTCACCGCGTGGTAGGCCTCCTCGACACGCAGCACGCCGGAGAGGATCATGCCGATCGCTCCAGCCATCAGGGCAAGGGACAGGCGCACGTCGGTGAACAGCAGCATGAACAGGGCAATGCCGAAGAATGCCAGGGCCGGGACAACCTTGTGCGGACGCAGTTCCTCGTGTGGGTATTCGGTGGTGATAACCACGAAATTCTTGTCGCGTTCCAGGCGGGCCAGGGCTGCCCAAGTGGTATGCACGATGAGGGCGTCGCCGGCCTGCAGCGGCAGGTTGCGGATGCCATCGCCCTTGCGCAGCGTCTGGCCTCCCCGGTGCAGGGCCACCATGGCGATGCCGTAGGTCTTGCGCATCCACACGTCGCGGGCGCTCTTGCCGATCAGGTCGGAGCCTGGCGGAATGACCACCTCGGCGATACCAGCGTTGGTAGCGGCCAGCGGCTCGGCAAAAATCTCCAGGTTGTCGCGCAGCACCAGGCCATTGTTCTGGACCAGGGCTTGCAGGCGATCCGGGGAGGCCAGGATGCCGAGTATGGCATTGGCCCCGATGCCTACATCGCGGTCCAGGCTGCCGGGGCCAACGCGCAGATCGTTGCTGCCATGAGCAACTGCGATCAAGCGCACACGGGCTTCGCTCTCGACTTCATCCAGCGTCCTGCCAACCAGTGGACTGCTGGCTGGCACCACAACTTCGAACAGGCCGTAATTGAGCCCGTAGAGATCCTGAAAATACTGCATGGCATTGGTACCGCTGGTAACGTCATCGTGCTTGCCGCCGGGCAGAACAAAACGGCCGGCGAGCACAAAATAAACAATGCCGGTGGTGAGCAGGGCGATGCCGATGGGGGTCACCGAAAACAGCGACCAGGTAGCCATGTGCTGCTCGGGCGCCAGGGCCTTGTTTGATGTAAGAATCAGGTCGTTCAGCAGGATCAGCGGGCTGGAGCCGACCATGGTGATGGTGCCGCCCAGAATGGCACAGAAGCCCATGGGCATCAGCAACCGGGACATGGGCAGGCCGGTACGGGCTGAAATCCGGCCGACCACCGGCAGGAACAAGGCGGCGGCGCCCACGTTCTGCATGAAACTGGAGATAAAGCCGACCGCACTGGAAATAGCAGGGATGATCTTGACCTCTTTCTGGCCGGCCAGCTTCAGGATAACGCCAGCCACCTTGCCCATCAGCCCGGTCTTATCCAGTCCTGCACCGATAATCATCACGGCAATGATGGACATCACCGCATTGCTGGAAAACCCCCGGAACAGTTCCGAGGTCGGCACCAGAGGCTGGGCCAGGCCCAGAATATCGCTGAAGGAACTGATCAGGCCCAGCAAAACCATGATGCTCACCGCCGCCACATCCACGCCCACAATCTCGAAAGAAAACATAAACACCGTCAGCAGCAGGATGCCCATCACCACGGCGATTTCGGCGCTGGGAACCACATAGGCAGCCGCCAGACCGACAAGCAGAAAGATGAATGCAGCGACGATAATCCTGGTGGATATTTTTGGCATGATAAATCCTGAAACAGATGCTGGCGCAAAAAACAAAAATCCCGGCTCAGACGAGCTGGCCAGGCCGAAACGAAACACAAGGGGATGTCGCTATTTTACAGGCTAAACGGCGAAGCCTGCCAATTTGTCTCTTTCGCCCCCCGATTATTGCTGTCGGCTCTTGCTGATCAAGTCGTAGGCAAGCTGCACTTCCTTGGCCTGCTCGGTCGCCACCGCAATCATGTCTTCCGGCACACCCTGTCCCATCAGCTTGTCGGGGTGATATTGGCTCATCAGTTTGCGGTATGCGCGTTTGACTTCCTGATCGCTACTTTCCTTGGCTACGCCCAGTGCTTTATAAGCATCGTCCAGTGCGGTGGCAGAATCAGTCTGGCCGCCGGCAAAGTGCGACTGGTTCAATACCATCTCCAGCATGTGCTTGAATGCGGCCTGGTCATAACCCAGGTGGCGCGCAATATCTATCAGCAAACGCTCTTCAGCCGGATCAATGCGCCCGTCGGACAGCGCCATCACAATGAGGTAGACCAGCAACACCTGTTTCAGGCTGTGGGTATGCCCGCAAACGGACATGAAGCGCCTTAAATTTGGCTCAACATCATAATCCGTGGCGGAACCTTGTTTGAAAAGCGCAATGGCTTGCTGCCTGTGCTCGGCGGACATGCCCAGTTTCCGGATAAAATCTTCGACATGCGCAATTTCATCCCTGGAGATATGGCCATCTGCCTTGGCAAGTTTTCCCATTAGAATAAAAACCGTTTCAATGAAAACGGTTTGGCGCTGTCCACTGCTGAGCGGATTAACCGCGCCCATGCCATATGCGCGATAACGGGCAATAATACTTCCCAGGAAATATCCAGCAAATGCTCCGAGAATCCCGAAAAAGTAATACCCTATCAAGGCGCCAATGAGTTTAAACAAAGTAACTCCTGAGGTTGCGTGTGAAAGAAGCGATTATAAACGCACAGTTCCACTGCGTTAAACCGTGTCTGGACTTATAGCCAACGATGAACCCCGAAGATCTGGAACAACTGCTCACCACTGCCATGCCCTATGGCAAATACAAAGGCCACCTGATAGCGGACCTGCCCGGACGGTATCTCAACTGGTTTGCTCGCGAAGGCTTTCCATCCGGCAAAATCGGACGTCTGCTGGCGCTGATGCAGGAGCTGGACCACAATGGCCTGTCCTCGTTGCTGGACCCCCTGCGAAAAGGATAAATTGCTCATAACATGAGTGATAGGGGATAATAGCGCCATGAATGATCAACAACCTATTTCTCCCCGCCGTCGCCAGCAAGAACTTCTGGCTATTCCGGAACGGCAGCGAACCGATGCCGAATGGGACGAACTTAACGAGCTGGAAATTACGCTGGCTTCCGTGAACCGTGTGGAAGCCCGTGAACCCAACGTTCGCCGGTCTCCGTCGGCAAGCAATGATCGGCCCAAGTCCGGCGACAGGCCACAAAACGATAGACCTCAGGGCGACAGGCCGCAAGGCAAGAGGCCGGCCAGGAAGTTCCATAAGCGGCCACCCAAGGCCAACACCCCTTAAGCGCCTGTTTCAGGAGGTATGAAACCTGCCGAATGGGCTCCAAGTGTCAAAAGGGGAGGGCTCGCCTTTCCCATTCACATAAAAACCGGATCAGCGTTCAGCCCATGATTGATAAGGTGGGCCGTTGTTCGCAACCATGGAACCCCCCCCAGCAATGAGCAAGGTATCGAATCTTTATACTATTCTTCAGAACCCCGGGACTGTTGCGGCCACGCATTCAGGCTCGTTTCATGCCGACGAAGTACTGGCTGCAGCAGCTTTGCGTCTGGCAAGTCCCTCGCTAAGCATTCTGCGCACTCGCGACCAGGCGCAACTGGATGCAGCGGATGTTATTTTTGATGTAGGGCGTGTTTTTGATTCTGCGAACTGTCGTTTCGACCATCATCAACTGGATTTCAGCGAGGCGCGGGAAAACGGCATTCCTTTCAGTTCATTTGGCCTGATCTGGCGTGAACTGGGGGTTGCACTTTGCGGTTCGGTCACGGCAGCATCCAGGGTTGACCGCTTGCTGGTGCAAGGCGTGGATGCGATAGATTGCGGGGTTGCCTTGAGCAAGGAAACGCCGCTTGCGACTGTAATGTCCATTTCCTCGATCATTGGCGGTTTCAATCCCGGCTGGCAGGATGACGCTTCACCAGAAGCCAGGAACAAGGCATTCGAACAGGCTGTCAGCTGTGCAAGCAGCATTCTGCAGAACATCATCCGCGAAGCCAGGGGGCTTGAAGCGGCCCGGGCCGTTGTGAAAAAAGGATTGGTGCTGGAAGCAGGGCGCCTGCTGGTGCTGGATAACGGCGCACCATGGAAGGAAGCCGTATTGGGGTCGCCCGAGTACCAGCAGCTCCTGTATGTGATTTCCCCGGACACCCAGACGAAATGGCATGTGCACACCGTGCCGGATTATGCGGGGAGCTTCAGTAACCGGAAATCTCTGCCTGCAGCCTGGGCTGGGCTGGATGGCGAAGAACTGGATAAAGTTATCGGTATGTCAGGCTGCGTGTTTTGTCACCGGGCACGCTTTGTTGCAGGGCACAAAACGAAGGATGGCGCCATAAAAATGGCACAACTGGCGCTGCAGGAATAGGGTTCAGCCCGATGCGCCCGAAGCCCCCGCCGAATTACCTTGCCGGCTACCCGATCGCATTGGCAGAACAAGTGCAGCGGCTGATCGAACAGGATCTGCTGGCCGGCATGCTACTGAAAAAATACCCGCTTGCGCATGCAGTACGCACTGACAAGGCGCTCTATGACTATGCGCAGGAAATCAAAGGCGCATATCTGCGCAACGCCGGGCAACTGAGCAAGGTGGCATTCGACAGCAAGCTGCATGTCATTCAGCATGCACTGGGCACGCACACCAGAAAATCGCGGGTGCAGGGCGCAAAACTCAAGTCCAAGCGCGAGATCCACGTTGCGGCAGTGTTCAGGGAAATGCCGCCTGAATTTTTGCGCATGATCGTGGTGCATGAACTGGCGCACATCAAGGAATGCGAGCACGACAAGGCTTTCTATCAGCTTTGCCAGCACATGGAACCCGATTACCACCAGCTGGAGTTTGACCTGCGCGCTTACCTCAGCCATCTCGAAGCAACTGGCCGACCGCTCTGGTCAGCTGCGACGGCCGATTAAATCCGGAAGCGAGTCAATCCTCCAGCGCGCGCACTTTCACCATCTTGCCCTTGACCTTGCCTGCCGATAATTTTCGCACGGCATCGCGAGCGATGTTGCGCGCGACGGCAACGTAAGTGGATTGATCGGTTACCGTGATCTTGCCGACCTGTTCGCGCGTGAATCCCGCTTCGCCGGTAAGTGCGCCCAGCACGTCGCCGGGGCGGATCTTGTCCTTGCGCCCGCCAAGAATCTGCAGCGTTACCATCGGCGGCACCAGCAGTGAAGCATGGCTGTCTTGCAGCGAATCAAGCGCATGCCATTCCGGCTCGCTGCCCATCATCTGGGCGATGGCGGCAATACGGCGCTTGTCGGCCGTGCTGCACAGGGAAAGTGCCCAGCCGTCCATATCAGCGCGCCCAGTGCGGCCAATGCGATGGATGTGTATTTCCGGATCGGGCGTGACATCAACATTGATGACCGCTTCAAGTTGTGAAATATCCAGGCCACGCGCAGCCAGATCGGTGGCCACCAGCACCGAACAACTCTTATTCGCGAACTGGATCAGCACCTGATCGCGTTCGCGCTGTTCCAGATCGCCATTCAAGGTCAGCGCATGAAACCCCTGTGCATGCAGCACGTCCAGCAAGTCGCGGCATTGCTGCTTGGTGTTACAAAAGGCCAGCGTGCTGACCGGACGATAGTGGCGGAGCAGGGCGCCGACAGCCTGCAAACGATCTTCGTGATTCACCTCGTAGAAGCGCTGGCGTATCTTGCTCTCCGCATGCTGTTCCGGCAGCTTGACTTCCTTCGGGTTGCGCAGGAACTGGCGTGCCAGCCGAGTGATCCCCTCCGGAAAAGTCGCCGAGAACAACAGGGTCTGGCGCTCCGCCGGGCAATGTTCCGCCACATAAGCGATGTCGTCGTAAAAACCCATGTCCAGCATGCGATCAGCTTCGTCGAGCACCAGCGTGTTGAGCGCATCCAGAGCCAGGCTGCCGCGCCCGAGGTGATCGATGATGCGCCCCGGCGTACCGACGACAATGTGCGCGCCGTGCTCCAGGCTGTTTATCTGCGGGCGCATGGGCGTGCCGCCACACAAAGCGACGATCTTGATGTTGTCTGCGAATCGCGCCAGACGACGAATCTCCTGCGTCACCTGATCGGCCAGTTCGCGTGTGGGGCACAGCACCATGGCTTGCACCGCAAAACGACGCGGGTTCAGATGGGTGAGCAGCGTCAGCGCGAAAGCCGCCGTCTTGCCGCTTCCGGTCTTGGCCTGCGCAATCAGATCGTGCCCGGCAAGCGCTAAAGGCAGGCTGGCCGCCTGGATAGGCGTCATGGACAGATATCCAAGCTGCTGTAATGTCGCCTGTATGCCGGGTGGCAAAGGTAGTTCGTTAAAAGAGTGTCCGGCAGGGTTTTCAGCGGACGGAAAAGCAGAGGATGTAGTTTGGTTCATGCGCAATTATCCCTGACGGAGGTCAGGTGCTGCTGGAATATTTACGATTTGACATAATATACATTATACGAAGTCGCTTGATCTGAAGCTTGGAATAATGAAGAACTAGAAAAATCGGTCCTGAAGCAACTATTATGCGATGAGGCTTTCAAAATCAATAGACCGGCACCCTGCCGGTCTATTGATGCGCCAATTTGGCAGGAAGACTGACATGCGAACATCAGGAACCCCAGAATTAACTCGGTGCATGCGCTTTGCCTGCATTGGTTTTGCCTTCAGCCTGTTTGCAGCGCCCTTTACCGCAAATGCGGATCGCTTGCCCAAGCAGGCGATCGATACGGCAGAAAAGCCTGAAATCGTCATTTCAAAAAGGGATTCCGACAGCAAGCCTCTCCCTTTTTACCGCATTGCGCCTGACGTGTATTTTCTTTATGCAAATATTGCCGAGGTTGATGACAAGAACCGCGGTTTCAACGGCAACGCCGGTTTCGTCGTGACCAGCGCTGGCGTGGTGGTGATCGACAGCCTGGGATCGCCTCTGCTTGGGCGGCGGCTGATCGCCACGGTGCGCAAGGTGACGAACAAGCCGATCAAATACCTGATTCTCACCCACAATCATCCGGACCATTCCTACGGTGCGGTGGCGTTCCGCTATCTTCCGGGCATCAAAATCATCGGCCACGCGGGCACGCTGGACTATCTCAACTCGGAAAATCTGCCGGCTTCGGTCGCTTTTCGCCGCAATATCCTTGGCGCTGACATGAAGGGATTCAAGGGCGTGAAACCTGACATCCTGGTGGGTGGCGAGACCTACAGCCACTTCGACTTCACCCTGGGCGGTAAAACCTTCGCCATATTTAATGCCGACCACCATCATTCTTTCGGCGATCTTGTGGTGCATCAGGTGGAAGACCAGATCCTGTGGATTTCCGACCTCGCTTTCAATAATCGCTCCACCTTCATGGGCGACGGCCATTCAGGTGCCGCGCTTGAGACGATTGACTGGATGCGCAGGACGTTTCCTGATATCCGGCTGATGATTCCGGGCCACGGCAGCGCACAGACGCCGCCGTTCCCGATGGTGGAAAAAACCCACAATTACATCAAGCGCTTGCGCGACGAAATGCATGCTGCCGTGGAGTCCGGGCAGGACCTCGAAAGCGCTGTGCGCCTGTCCGATTTTGCAGACTGGCACGACATCCCGCTCTACCACGAGAATCACAAGAAAAATGCCAATTTTATTTACCGCGAGATGGAGCAGGAAATCTTTTTCGGTAAGTAATGCCTGGACGCCGGAAATGGCTAATTCATCGCGCGAGTGAATTCAATTTTTCGGCAATCTCATGACTAAACGAATTCAGTGCTTTTTCGTGCGCCGCGACCAGCGCAGGAACGCCCGGGGCGCTTACCTGTTCGACAAAGATGGAACGCGCTTCGCTTAACCTTTCACCGGCACGGTTACGAACACTCCACGCCGCTTCGAGGGTAATGGATTTTCCCGGCACCGACTCGAAACGCAGTACGTCGATCAATACCTGGTAATCCGCGCCCTGCCCGCTGTACTGGATATGTGCTGCGACATGCGCCCTGGGTAAGCGTTGCCCGACGGCTGCCGCGATGACGCGTGGAATTTCACGCTTCAAGGGTTCAGACCAGCGCTCATTATCGGAAATCACGTAAGGATTCGGCGCAACACTGAGCACGATCTGCTGCCGGTCCAGGGCCTCTGGTACCGTAGCCGGGCCGATGGCAACGCGATATTCAGGCGTTTCACCGACAGCTTTTGCTGCTGCCGGCGATTCCCCGGAAAGCATGTGGTAGCGAGTCTTTACAGGGGATGCGCAGGCTGCAAGCGTTATCAGCGAGAAGATAAGCAATGCGGATCGAAGTTTCACTGTGCCGTCTCCTGCTCTTCGACGCGGCCGCGCAGGAGCGAGCCCGGGTTGCGTTCAATATAATCTGACAGACTGCGCATCGCCTCTGCCGCACGCGAGACTTCACGCAAGGTTTCGCGCACGTCGCGCTGCATGGGCGCATCTTCGGCAAGCAAACCGCGTTGTAGGTTGTCGAGTGTTTTATCCACATTCGTCAGCGTTCGGCTCAGATCGGCCAGTGCGCGCCCGGCCTGCGGCGTGAGATCGCTGTCGACCCGTTTGACGGCATGCTCCGTTGCAACCAGTGTGCTTTCAAGCGCTTGCAGCGATTTGCGCGCATCGTTCACCGTGCCTTCCAGCGGCAGCTTGTCCAGTTTTCGTGCCAGGCTTAGCAGCGTTGCCTGAAGTTCCTGAAGGCTGCTGGCGACCGTCGGAAATTCGGCATGACCGGTGCGTTTCAGTACCGTCGTTTTCGGCGCCTCAGGGAAAAAGTCGAGCGCGACGAATAACTGTCCGGTAATCAGGCTGCCGCTACGCAATTGGGCACGCAGGCCGCGTGCGACCAGTTTGTCAATGAGTGCGCCGGGCGGTACTGCGCCCTGCTTGGTCTTGCCGTGCAGCCGATCCGGGTAGAGCCGCACTTCGACGGGAATGCGCACATCCAGATTTTTTGCGTCAAAGTCGACATCGATTGCGGTTACCTCGCCGATCACCACGCCGCGGAAATCCACTGGCGCCCCGACGGACAAGCCACGAACGGATTCCTCGAACACCATCTGGTAGGTTTCTTCAGCGGTGTCAGGCAGGCGCAGCGCCTTGCCCTGGTCGGGATAGAGTGCGAAGCTGGCGTTTTCCTTTGCCGGGGCTGCCTGAGCGGATTCAGTCGGCGTCTGGAAAGCAACACCACCAAGCAGCATCGAGGCTACCGACTCGGTATTCAGCCGAATGCCGTTTGCGTCCAGCACCATGTCGAAACCGCTTGCCTGCCAGAAGCGCGTATCGGCCTTGACGTGCTGGTCGTAAGGCGCGTTGATGAACACGCGCATTTTTATCCCCACGCCGTCCTTGTCAAGTTCGTAGGCGACGACCGAACCGACCTGAACGCGGCGGAAGTAAACCGGCGACCCCACATCCAGTGAGCCGAGGTCGTCTGCGTGCAGCTGAAAATGGCGCCCGGGCAGGTCAACAGTAACGATTGGCGGCACATCGAGGCCGGTGAATTTGCGCTTGGAGTCACTCGATGCGCCAACGTCCATGGCGATATAGGCGCCAGAAAGCAGCGTGCCCAGACCGGATATCTGTGTTCCGCTCACCCTTGGGCGCACCACCCAGAAGCGCGTGTCCTCGACCAGAAAAGGCTTGGCCTCCTTGCTGATGGCTACGGTGGCGATGACCCGCTTGCGGTCTTCCGAGAATGTCATGCCGGTCACCCGGCCGATGTCCATGCTACGGTATTTGACGCGCGTTTTTTCTGGCTCCAGCCCTTCCGCCGTGCTGAAACTGATGGTGATAGTTGGCCCCTGGTCGATCATTGCCTTGATCCCGAGCCAGCCGCCGATCAGTGCGGCAATGATGGGAATCAGCCATACCAGTTGCAGCGACCAGCGCCGGTGTGGCGTCACCCGGGCTTCTGGAATGGCAGGCGTGTCCTGCGTGTTCGGTGCTTGTTCTATGATTCTTCTCCCTGTATATCCCAGATCAGGCGCGGATCGAAGCTTGCGGCGGCGAACATGGTCAGCACCACGACCCCGCCAAACGCTGCTGCGCCGGGTCCGGCGTGAATCGAAGCAAGCGTGCTGACCTGCACCAGCGCCACCAGGATGGTCACGACGTAAATATCGAGCATCGACCAGCGGCCTACGAATTCAATCACGCGGTAAAGCCGCGTGCGTGCGCGCCGATACCTGACGGCGCGCATTTGCACCGAGCCGGCAAGGATTGCCAGCACGATCATTTTGGCCAACGGCACCACCACGCTGGCAAAAAACACCAGTGCCGCCAGGATGAAGGATCCCGAGGTCCACAGAAACAGCACGCCAGAGAGAATGGTATCGCGCTGCGTGCCAAAGAGCGAACTGGTATCCATGATCGGCAGCACATTGGCCGGGACGTACAGAATCATCGCGGTAATCAGAAAGGCCCAGGTGCGTGCCAGACTGGCCGGTTTTCGTACATGCAGCGCCGCGCCGCAGCGCGGGCAATGCGCCTCACCCGTGTGAGGCGCGCGGCTCACCAGACGGCACACTTCGCACGTGAGCAGGCCGTTTCCGGCGGCCGTTGATGGCGCGCTCACCGGATTGTCTCCAGTTGCATCCAGGCAGCATCGGCATCGAATGATGCCGCCGCCGCAGCGACCATGACCATCAGCGCAGCAAAAGAAAACAGCGCCACGCCCGGTTCGATCGACGCAACATGTGCCAGCTTCACCAGCGAGACCAGCACGCCAAGCACGAACACTTCCACCATGCCCCACGGCTTCACGCTTTCGATGAAGTGGAGCATCGGTACCGCGCCCCACCCTCGCTCGCCACGCCGCAGCGCGACAAGCACCCAGGTCAGACCGATCAGTTCGGCTGCCGGCACAAAGATGGTCGTTATGAACACCAGCGCTGCGACCGTGCGTGCGCCCTCCTCCCACAGTGATTTCACAGCCCCGAAAAGCGTCGAACTGGTATGCGAGCCCTGAATTTCCAGCCCGACGATCGGATAAATATTGGCAATGGCGAAGAGAATGCATGCCGTCAGTGCGAGTGCCAGCGCTCTCTGGTTCGAGTCAGGCGATGCCCGGCGGTAGAGCAGCGCCCCACAACGCGTGCAGTGGGCCTCTCCACCCGACTGCAGCGGCACCTGCCGGTGCAGCAGATCACATTCAAGGCAGGCGACAAGTCTGGATTCTGGCATGGTCAGTCGATCAGAGCAGCGACGAAAAAAGTGTCGCGATGCCAAGGAAGGAAAAGAATCCGACCACATCGGTGACGGTCGTGAGAATGATCGAGGAGGACTGCGCCGGGTCCTGCCCGAAGCGTTGCAGCATGATGGGAACCAGCGCGCCCGCAAAGCCGGCAGCGACCATCGAAATCACCATCGAGGCTGCAATCACCAGCACCAGCCCCAAGGACCCGCTCCAGATGTACACGCCAATCGCGGTCGTGGCGGCGATTGCTAGACCATTCATCAGGCCGACATTGAACTCCTTGAATACCACCCGTGGCCAGTGGCGCAGGCTGATTTCGCGCAGCACCAGGCCGCGCATCGTTACCGCCAGCGCCTGCGCACCGGCGTTTCCGGACTGTCCCGCGACCACCGGCAGCAGCACCGCGAGCGCGGTGTATTTGGCGATGGTGCTCTCGAACAGCCCGACCACGGAGGCAGCAAGAAAGGCGGTCAGGAGGTTGATCTGCAGCCACGGCAGGCGCTTGACCACGGCAAACGTGGCGGAGGAAAGCGCGCGCTCGTCGCGGCTCGCACCGACCATGGTCAGGATGTCCAGCGTGGTTTCCTGCTGCACGGCGGAAGCCAGCATGGCCTGGTGAATGACGCCGACCAGACGCCCGTCGAAATCGATCACCGGCAGGTCGGTCACCGCGTCCTGCTGCATTTTCTCCACCACGTCTTCGCGGGAGGCGGTGTCCTGCACCGCATCCACGATCTTGCGCGCGATTCGCGCCAGTGTTTCGTCCGGCTCGGCGAGTGCCAGATCCTGGATGTCGACACGCCCCTCGAGCCGGCCATCGTCATCCACCAGATACAGTTCGCGCAAACCGCGTCGTTTGGTCTGGCGCAGTCGAGCCAGCGCCTCGTGTGCGGTCAGTTCGGCGCGGAAGGCCAGCACGCGCGGATCCATGAACTGGCCCGCGGAATCGGGCGGATACTGCATCAGCCGGCCGATTTCGGCAGCGACCTGCGCGTTGAGCAACCCGATGAAGTGCTCGCGCTCTTCTTCCTCCAGGCGGCTGAGCAGCGCGGCACTGCGCGCCGGCTCCATCTCGGCAAGAAGCTCCACGGCCCGCGGCTCCGGCAACTCGGTGAATACCGCCTGCTCCACGTCAGTGGCAAGGCTGTGCCATACCGGCAGCACGGCATGCACCGGCTGCGCCGCCAGCATTGCGCTCACCTCGTCCGGCGGCATCGCCTCGATGCGCCGCGCCGCCTCGCGCGGATAATCGAGCAGAAAATGCAGATTGAGAGCGGCGATGGCCGCTTCGGCTCCCGTACTCATGATTTGCGCGCCTTGCCTTCTGCCGGCAGCAGGCTGACCAGTGCCTGGATCAGCGCGGAGACGCCGAACCAGTAAGCACCGGCAACACCGGCAAGCGTGTTTTCAGCGTTGCGCGGCGTCGGCGGGCTGTATTCCAGGGAAAGTGCCCGCTGCATCGCGGCATGCGTGATTGCGCCAACCAGCCGATCGCTGCGGTCGACGACGGGCAGTGTGGAAGACTCGCGCCATCCCGGATGATTGCGCAGCCCGGCTAGCAGCGACTGAGCCGGCAACTGGTGCGGACTTGGCCGTACCAGTCTGGTGA
Source organism: uncultured Gammaproteobacteria bacterium (assembly GCA_963741495.1). GTDB lineage: Bacteria > Pseudomonadota > Gammaproteobacteria > Burkholderiales > Sulfuricellaceae > Sulfurimicrobium. Next base: position 539,533 of record CAVUID010000015.1, on the reverse strand, counting down.
GCGGCATCGCAGCATCCGCGCGCAGCAAATCGGCGAGTTCGACATAACCCATCAGGCGCTGATTGCGGTCAATGACATAGGGATCGGCGACGGGTGCATCTTCGGCGCGGCGCACGCGTTCGAGCGAATCGGCACTGCTCATGTCTGCGGGCAGCGCCAGCGCGTGCGGGTCCATCCATGCCCCGACAGTGCCCTCCGGGTAACCGAGCAGGAGTTCGTAGGCAAGGGTAAGTGCAGTCGGCAACTCGGCCAGCATTTGCGCCCTGCGCTCGGTACCGAAGTGACGCAGCAAGGCAACCCCTGCCTGAGCGCCTACGCCGCGCAGCAGCCCGATTGTTTCGCTATCTTCCATCTGTTCCAGGCAACGCGCACCGGCAAGCGGAAGCATCTGGCGCAGCACCGGCGAGGCAAGCCGCTGCGGCGCAGACTGGAGCAGCGCCGCAGCGGAGGCGGGGGCAAGCCGTTCGAGTACCCGCGCCGCATCCGCCGGATGGGCTTCAAGAAAGGCGTAGCTGAGTTCTTCGCTGCTAGCCATCGCGCGCCCCGCTCACCACCAGCACAATCGGCTGCTCGTTGAACACCTTGGCCGGGAGGCTGGCGCGACCCTCGGCGGTTTCAAGCACGACCGCCGTCTCGGTCAGCTCCAGAATCCGGCCTTCGTACCCGGCTACGCGAACATGCTGCCCGACGCTGTAGCGTTGGCGCAGATAGTGCGCGCCGATCAGATTGGCAACATACTCGCGGGCACCAAGGCTCAGCGCCAGTGCCACCGCACCCACCAGGGAGATGCCGGCTGCCGCCGCAAGGATGACGAGGAAAGTCACCTTGATGCCGATCTGCTCCGCACCGACCAGGATGGCCGTCACCAGAATGGCAGCCTGCACCACGCGGCCGATCAGGGCGCGCTGGCGCTCACCGGCGCCGGCAGCCGCCGCATGCACCACTTCACGCGCCAGTCGGCTGACCAGAAATCCGGCAACGATAATGAGTGCGCCGACAAATACGGTCGGCAGGTAATCGACCACGCGGGCAAGCCAGGTGGTGAAGGTATCCAGACCCAATACCTGCGTCGCGGCCGTGAGAAAAAATAGCAGGACCACCCAGAAAACAACGCTGCCGAGGATCTTTGCCGATGCACTGGACAGGCGTTTTGGCGAAGCACCCCGGCTCGCGGAAAAGCGCGTCAGCGCACTTTCACCGAGCAGGGTCAGGCGAACCGCCGTTGCCCGCAACAGGTGCGCCACGATCCAGCCGACAAAAAGCAGCAGGAATGCGCCGAGCACATTCGGCAGATAGAGCGCCAGTCGCTCCATGGTCTGATCGAGAACGCTGGCAAGCGCATCACGCCATTGCGAGAAAACATCCATTAATTATCTCCGTAAGGCGTCATTGGGAGGCACTGCAAAAATGCTTCGCTTGTTAATCAGAGAAAAGGTGAGCCGAATATGAGGATTGTTCCATTTCAGATGAAATTCATGCTCACGAATTAGCCCTCCCCGGCCCTGCTTTCATTGATCAAAAGGCTGTGATCCTCTATTCTCTGCTCATTTAACATATGAACAGTATAACTTATGAGCATTAGCATCAAAACCGCAGACGAAATCGAGAAAATGCGCGTAGCCGGACGGCTCGCGGGCGAGCAGCTCGATTACATCGGGCAGTTTGTCAAAGCCGGCGTCACGACTGCAGAACTGGACAAGATTTGCCACGATTACACCATTGACGTTCAGCACGCGATTCCCGCGCCGCTGAACTATGCGCCGTCGGGCCATGATCCGTATCCGAAATCTATTTGCACTTCGGTCAATCACCAGGTTTGCCATGGCGTGCCCGGCGACAAGGTATTAAAAAACGGCGACATCATCAACATCGATGTCACCGTGATCAAGGATGGCTTTCATGGCGACAGCAGCCGCATGTTCTACGTCGGGGAGCCTTCAATTCAAGCCAGGCGCCTGTGCGAGATTACCTATGAATGCCTGTGGCTGGGCATCAAGGTCGTCAAGCCGGGTGCGCGCCTGGGCGATATCGGCAACGTGATTCAGCGCCATGCCGAGAGCAACGGTTTCAGCGTGGTGCGCGAATTTTGCGGCCACGGTATCGGACGAAATTTTCACGAAGACCCGCAAGTGCTGCACTATGGCAAAGCCGGAACTGGCCCCAAGCTTGAAGCGGGCATGATTTTCACCATCGAGCCGATGATCAACGCCGGGCGGCGCGATATTCGCCAGCTCGGCGACGGCTGGAGCATCGTCACCAAGGATCACAGCCTCTCGGCCCAGTGGGAGCATACGATTCTGGTGAATGACAGCGGCTTCGAGGTGCTGACGGCCTCTCCCGGCATGCCGCCTGTTCCTGCCTCCGTAGCCTGACCTCATGCCTGTAGCTGCCATTCCTGGGCAGGATCTTGCCCACTGGCGCGCCCTTATTCAGACCGGGCGCGCCGCTCTAGCCGATCAGTTTTTTAGTCGCCCTCACGCTATGACTTCCCTGCAACAGCATGCTCAGCTGGTGGACGGCGTACTGCGGGAAATATGGCGCGCCGGCAATATGCCTGCATCCGCCGCACTGGTCGCGGTGGGCGGATATGGACGCGGCCTGCTTTTCCCCTATTCCGATGTTGATCTGTTGCTTCTGCTGGAGTCCGAACCGGACCTTGAAACCGCTTCCAGACTCGAGCAGATGATAGGCCTGTTCTGGGATATCGGACTGGACGTTGGCCATAGCGTAAGAACAGTGAGCGAGTGCCAGGAAGAATCCGCCAAGGATGTCACTGTCCAGACCAATTTGCTGGAAGCACGCCTGCTTGCTGGCAGTGCTGCCGTTTTTGAATGTTTGCAGCATTCATTGCATGACACACTGGATCGAGCCGATTTTCTTCGTGCCAAACTGCTGGAACAACAGCAGCGCCATGCGCGCTTCCACGATACGGCCTACAATCTCGAGCCCAATCTCAAGGAAAGCCCCGGCGGCCTGCGCGATTTGCAGACGGTGCTGTGGATCAGCCAGGCACTGAAGCTGGGCGGAACATGGAAGGAGCTGGTGACCGAATCCCTGATCACCGCCCAGGAAGCGCGCCAGATCCAGCGTAACGAGCTGTATTTGCAAAGCTTGCGGATTCGCCTGCACTATCTGGCCAAACGTCGCGAGGATCGCTTGCTGTTCGATTACCAGACGTCTCTGGCCGAACAGCTCGGTTTCAAAAACCAGAAAAACCGCTCTGCCAGTGAACTGCTGATGCAGCGCTATTACCGTACCGCCAAGGCAGTCAATCTGATGAACGAGATTTTGCTGCAAAATCTCGGTGCCCGTCTGCGCTCCGCCCAAGCCGCCCCGCCTCTCCCCCTCGGTGACCGTTTCCAGGCCCGCAATCAGTTGCTGGAAGCCTGCGAAGAAGAAATCTTTCAGCGCGAGCCGGGTGCCATCCTGGAGTGTTTCCATCTGCTGCAGCGCCATGGCGAGCTGAAAGGCATCAGTGCTCAGACGCTGCGCGCCCTGTGGCGTGCCGTGCCCCTGATTGATGCCGCATTCCGGCACGACCCGGCCAATCAGGCCCGTTTCATGGCCATTATTCGCGAGCCAGTCGGACTGACCCATATTCTGCGCAGGATGAACCAGTATGGCGTGCTGGCTCGCTACATTCCAGCTTTCGGACGCATTGTCGGCCAGATGCAGCATGACCTGTTTCATGTCTATACCGTCGATGAGCACACCCTGATGGTGCTGCGTAACCTGCGGCGCTTTACCGTCCCTGAATTTGCCCATGAATTCCCTCTGTGCAGCCGCCTGATCCGGTCTTTCGAGCGGCCCGAGGTGCTGTATCTTGCAGCCCTGTTCCACGATATCGCCAAGGGTCGTGGCGGCGATCACTCCAGGCTCGGCAAGGCAGATGCAAGGCGCTTCTGCATCCAGCACGGGCTGAATCAGGAAGATACTGAACAGGTTTGCTGGCTGGTCGAAAGCCATCTCACCATGTCCTCTGTGGCGCAGAAACAGGATATCAGCGACCCAGAAGTAATCGCCACATTCGGCAGCTACATACACGATGAACGCCATCTCACCGCGCTCTATCTGCTCACGGTGGCCGACATTCGCGGCACCAGCCCCAAGGTGTGGAACGCATGGAAAAGCCGCCTGCTGGAGAACCTCTATCACGCCACCTGCCGCTTCCTCTGCGGCGCGACAAGCACTGGAGAGCAACTGGATGAAAGGCAGCGTGAAGCGCTGAGTATTCTGCGCCAGCATGCCGTACCGGAATCCGCAGCGCAGAATCTCTGGGGCAAGCTGGACGAAGGTTATTTCATGCGCCATGAAGCGCAGGAAATTGCCTGGCACACGCGGGTTCTCGGGCGGCTTGCAATCGAAGGCACGCCCTTTGTCCGGGCGCGCCTGGCTCCAAGCGGAGAAGGCCTGCAGGTGATGATCTATACGCCGGACCGGGAAGATCTTTTTGCCCGTATATGCGGTTTTTTCGAGCGCGTGGGGTTCAATATCGTCGAAGCCAAAATTCATACCACGCAGAACGGCGATGCACTGGACAGCTTTGTGGTGCTGGACGAGGAAAAGCGTGCAACGCACTACCGCGACCTGCTGAATTACATCGAATATGAACTGGCACAGGAACTACGCCAGGCCAGGCCGCTGGAAGCCGCTTCGCGCGGCAGGGTCAGCCGACAGCTGAAACATTTTCCCATCACCCCGCAGGTCAGCATCAAGCCGGATGAAAAAGGGCTCTATCAGGTGCTGTCGCTCATCGCCGGCGACCGTCCCGGCCTGCTATACGGCATTGCCCGGGTATTTCTCGCCCACGGCATTCATCTCCATACCGCCAAGATCAATACCCTGGGTGAACGAGCCGAGGATACTTTCCTCATCTCCGGCGTGTTGCTGGACAAAACCAAGGCCGTGTTGCAATTCGAAACCGAGCTGCTGAAACAGCTCCATTCCTAAATCCCCGGCGGAACTTCCGGCTTCTCGCCATGCTCCAGCCGGTACAGCCAGGCCAGCAGTTCGGCTACCGCCAGATACAGTTCCGGGGGAATATGCTGGTCCAGGTCGACTTGCATCAGCAGGGACACCAGCGCCGGAGATTCATGCACGTACACGCCGGCTTCCTTGGCGCGCTCGATGATGGCATCCGCCAGCAAACCCCGCCCCTTGGCCACCACTTTCGGCGCCGACTGGCCGGCGTTGTAGGCCAGGGCAACAGCTGTACGACGGTCATCCGGCTGCTTCATTGCTCACCTTGATTTCAGCCAGGCGTAAACCGGAAGTCTCCATCCCCTGCTGCAAGGCAGCTTTCTGTTCGCTCATCAGTTCCACGGTTGCGGATTCTGCCGCGCCGAGCTGAATGCGTATGCCCTGCGGATGCAGGATCAATCTGGCGTTGATTTCCCCCAACTGGGGCAGCACCAGATGCAAGCTGGTTTGCCACTCCTGCTGCTCGGCCTCCCCGCCTCCCTGCTCACGTGCCGATCGTTCCTCGATACGCCAGTCCATGGGCTGACCAGGCCAGACCTGGCCCTGCCAAAGGACCTGGCGGGTATCCAGTGCTTCAAGCTGCTGGCGCACGATGGGCACGGTTTCGGGATGAGCGGGCTGAGCGGCGGCAAGGGCTTTTCCTGCCATCAGGTCAATCGGATTCTGGGAACGAGAGGAAGTTTGTTCTGTCTGCGTCAGATTGGCCGCAGCCGGAGACAAACGCCCTTGCGGCTCATGCAGCAAATCGGTCAAAGGCCGCTGGCCTGCGACCCATTGCGCCTGGTGGGATTCGTAAAACAACCCGCTTTTTGTCAAAGCGCCATGCAGCACCTGGGCAAAATCCAGCGTTTTCCCCGGCGCACCAGAAAGCAGTGGCGCTGTCTGGGAAATGCTGGCAGCCTTTGTCTGCGCCGAATCCGGCTGCGCGGCTTTTTCCAGCAGCCCGCCAAGAAAGCGCGCGGTTTCGCTCAGGGATACCTGCGGTTTACCGCTCGCGCTAGTGGTAGCGACATTGGCCAGGTCGCTTGCCAGAATAAAAGTCAGACGCGGTTTTCCCGACACGAAAACCAGTTCCAGGGTGTCGCCGGGCTGGGTGTTCTTGGGCAGATTCATGTCCAGCGTCTTGTCGGCGATCAAGACCTGGAAACGGCCATTGGGCAGATTGGCCATCACATGGGCCGGTACCCTTTGTCCTGGCGTGAGCTGAGGCAGGGCCAGTTGCTGCTGGGAGACTTCCAGCAGCGGCGGAGCCGATGTCTTGATCAGCAGTTGCAGCTGACTCAAGACATCGCTATGAATCATGGGTTGCGAGCCTGGTGCATGGCTACGATCAGCTCGGCTTCACCGCGTGAAATGCCGCAGCTGGCAGCCACCTCATCCACGCCCATGCCCTGCTGCGCCATCTGGATTGCCTGACTGTAGGGAGTAGATAGCGATGAAGCCGAGCTGGCGTATTGGGTTTGGGGGATAGGTCGATCTTCGAGCTGCTGGTGAATGGCCAGGATCTGTTCGCGCAACTGTTCGACTTCGGATTCGAGTGCTTCCACCCTGCCCGCCTCGGCTTCGGGCTTCCAGCGTCTGAAACCGCGATTGGTGCGCAACAGCAGCAGCATTTCCGCGACATAAACCGCGAGCACAACTGCCACGACTATCAGCAACTCACGCCACGTAATGACAAAAGAATCCAAGATCACGCCCTTCAGTCAGCCCACTTGAGACTTTAACTTTTCTGCATCAGCGACGACAAGTAGCTCGAAAAATCGTGGCTCAATTCCGGATGCTTGAGCGCATATTCGACTGTTGCCTTGAGATAGCCCAGTTTGCTGCCGCAATCATAGCGCGTGCCATCAAACTGGTAGGCCAGCACCTGCTGTTCATGGAGCATCGCGGCAATGGCGTCGGTCAGCTGGATTTCTCCCCCCGCGCCAGTCGGGATGTTTTCCAGGTGATGGAAGATGCGCGGTGTCAAAATATAGCGTCCCACCACGCCCAGCGTCGAAGGCGCCACATCCGGCGCCGGTTTCTCGACGATGCCGTCAATCTTGAATACCTGGTCCGACAAGGTCTGGGCATCCACAATGCCGTACTGGCCGGTTTCTTCCCGGGCTACATTCTGCACGCCCAGCACGGAACACTGGTAATAAGTGAATTTATCCACCATCTGCTTCATCACCGGCGGTTCGGCATCGATCAGGTCATCGGCCAGAATCACGGCAAAGGGTTCGTTGCCGATTACCGGTTTGGCGCACAGCACGGCGTGCCCCAGGCCAAGCGCCTCGGCCTGACGGATATAAATGCAGTTGATATGGCTGGGTATGACCGAGCGTATCATTTCCAGCATCTCGGTCTTGCCCTTGGCTTCGAGTTCGGCTTCCATTTCGAATGCCTTGTCGAAATGATCTTCGATTGCCCGCTTGTTGCGACCGGTGATGAAAACCATATCGGTGATACCGGCGGCAATCGCCTCTTCGACTGCGTACTGGATCAGGGGCTTGTCCACCACCGTCAGCATTTCCTTGGGACTGGCCTTGGTCGCGGGGAGGAAGCGTGTGCCCAGACCTGCGACGGGAAATACGGCTTTGGTTACTGTTTGCATGTTTACTTTATCCTTTCAACAACTCGAGTAGTTCATCTTCATCCAGAATCTTAACACCAAGCGCTAATGCCTTGTCATATTTACTGCCTGGATCCGAACCTGCCACCACATAATGGGTTTTTTTAGACACGCTGCCGCTCACCTTGCCGCCCTGCGCTTCAATCATTTCCTTGGCCTGCTCGCGCGCGAGATTCGGCAGGGTGCCAGTGAGCACAAAGGTTTTGCCATTCAGCGCACCATTCACATGCCCGGCACCGGTCGCCTCCGGCCATTCCACACCGGCGCCACGCAACTGCTCGATAACTTCGCGATTATGCGTTTCGGCGAGGAATTCCAGAATGCTTTGCGCTACGATCGGCCCGATATCCGCCACCTGCTGCAAGTCGGCCATGTCCGCCTCCAGCAACCGTTCCAGATTGCCGAAATGGCGCGCAAGTTCCTTGGCTGTCGCCTCTCCCACATTGCGGATGCCCAGTGCAAAAACGAAGCGTGCAAGGCTTGTGCGCTTACTTTTTTCAATCGCATCAAGGATATTCTGCGCTGATTTTTCCGCCATCCGTTCGAGGTTTGCCAAAGCGGGCATATCAAGCCGATAGATGTCTGCCGGGTTGTGGACGATGTTCCTGTCCACCAGCTGCTCCACCAGCTTGTCGCCCAGGCCCTCGATATCCATGGCGCGGCGACTGGCGAAATGCAGCAGCGCCTGCTTGCGCTGCGCCGGGCAATACAGGCCGCCACTGCAACGCGCCACTGCTTCTTCCGGATCGCGGGTTACATGTGAGCCGCACACCGGACAGGCAGTGGGCATGACAAATGCCGAGACATGCGCCGGGCGTTTTTCCGGCACCACGCTGACCACCTCCGGAATGACATCCCCTGCACGCCGAACAATGACCGTGTCACCGATGTGAACGTCCTTGCGGCGTACTTCGTCCTCGTTATGCAGGGTCGCATTGGTTACCGTCACCCCGCCCACAAATACCGGCCTGAGGCGTGCTACCGGCGTCAGCGCGCCGGTACGGCCAACCTGCACGTCAATGCCCAGCACTTCGGTCAGGGCTTCCTGCGCCGGAAATTTGTGGGCCAGCGCCCAGCGCGGTGCGCGCGAGACAAAACCTAGCTGCGCCTGTTGAGAGAGGGAGTTGACCTTGTACACCACGCCATCGATTTCATACGGCAGGCTGTCGCGCCTGGTACCAATGGCGCGGTAATACTCCAGCAAGCCGGAAAGCCCCTCTACCACCTTGCGTTCTGGACATAGTGGCAAGTGCAGCGTCGCAAGGAAATCCATCGCTTCAGCATGGCGGGTAAAAACCGGACCCTCTTCCATCACCCCAAGGCCATAGGCAAAAAAGGTCAGCCGCCGTCTGGCTGTAATTTTTGAATCAAGCTGGCGCAGCGAACCGGCAGCGGCGTTGCGCGGATTGGCAAATTCCTTTTCTCCATGCTCGCGTTGTTGCTGGTTCAATCGGGCGAAATCCGCTTTCTGCATCAGCACTTCGCCGCGCACTTCCAGCAGGGCTGGCACTTGCGGGCCATGCAGGCTGAGCGGAATTGACTTGATGGTACGCAGATTCGCTGTCACATCTTCGCCAGTAAAACCATCACCTCGCGTGGCGCCCCGCGTCAGCAGGCCGTGTTCGTATGTCAGGCTGATGGCGAGACCGTCGAATTTGGGTTCGACCGCATATTCGAGCAGTTCCTTCCCCAGTGCTTCGCGTGCCCGGCGGTCGAAGGCTGCGGCATCCTCATCTTCAAAAGCATTATTGAGGGACAGCATCGGCGTGTGGTGCTGCACCTGATTAAACTGGGGAAGTGGCACCCCACCCACTCGTTGCGTCGGAGAGTCTGGCGTCAGCAGTTCCGGATATTGCGCTTCAAGCTGCTGCAATTCAGCGAACAGGCGGTCAAATTCAGCGTCGGGGATGGAGGGCGCATCCAAAACGTAATAAAGATAATTATGGTGCTCGATTTCTTCACGCAGGATAGATGCACGTTCTGTAGCCGCAAAAGGCACACCCATCAGGCGAATAGCCTTTTGCTGCGCGGGCTGCCGGGATGAATTTTGCGCTGTTCCATTTTTTCGTAGATAGCTGCCAGTTGCTGGCGGATTTTGTCGATACCGGCGTCGGTCAATTCGCGACGGTTGTCATCTACCATCAGGGCGCCCAGCGGCCCAACAAACTGGCGCGCTGCCAACAGCATCTGGTTGAATGCCTGCACACCACCCACCGCCTTCGGCACGTCGAACAGGAAGGTCACGCCATGCGTGGCAAGGTGTTTCATTGCTTCTGCACTGAATGGTGCGGATTCGAGATTGCCGAGCGAGAACAGTTGTGCGCCATCATCATTCAGAAAATGGAAACTGCCATCAGGCATCAGCTTCATGCCAGCCGATTCCGCCAGGCCACGCAGCTTGGTTCCGGCAAAAGGTGAACCATCCTTGGAAATGATATTAAATCCGATGAGCACATCCACGTCCGCACAGAACTGGTCCAACTCGGCAGCCACCACCATTGCCGCCTGCTTGTCCGGACATTCGATTACGGCATAAAGATTGGCTGCGACGGTCTGCGCCATATTGCAAAAGGCATCCAGATCTTCGCTGCTGACTGGCCCATTGCGGTCGGCAAGTTGCAGGCATGCCGCCAGTTTTACAAATTCCGTACCGGGTGCCGCCTGGGTGATCGCCTCCCAGTTGGTGTGATGCTGACGCTGCCCCAGCCAGCGTACTGCCTTGCCAATGGGTTTCAGTTGTTGCAACACCAGCACCAGAGCATGCGCTGCTATCGGGTCGCTAGCGCTCAGGCTGGCAACATACTCGGTCTCGAAATCGGGTGCCTGCGCACTTTGGGTTATCTGCGCCGGTGCTGGCGCCGCTGCAAATGGCTCTGCTTCCGCTTCGTTCCAGGCAGGCTCTGCGGCAAGAGGCAAGGCTTCTGCTTCTTCGCTCTCTTCTGCGACAGAAGGATCCCAGACCGGCTGGCTTTCAGGCATGGACTCATCTTCGAGATTTTCCGGCACCTCGATATCATCTCGATGCATTGCGTCCAGCATGGGCTCGACGCGCTCCTGAGACGCCTCCGGATGCAGCAGAACATCATCGTGCTGAGACGCAAAACGCTGTTCGGACTGGCGCCGGTATTTGCGCTCCTGCCAACGGTTGAATACCAGCACAGCAAAAATCACCACCACGCCAATGGCCAACAGACTTACTTGCAGTTCATTCATATTCGGATTCTTTGATTGTTCTGACTATTTTAAGTGAGATTATACCGCCGCTGCGTCCTTGAGGCGCACTGCTTCTTCCAGATCTACCGCCACCACCCTTGAAACGCCGGATTCCTGCATGGTCACCCCTACCAGTTGCTCGGCCATTTCCATGGTGATTTTATTATGACTGACAAATACAAACTGTGTGTTTTGTGACATTTTTTTCACCAATTCGCAAAAACGCTCGGTGTTGCTGTCATCCAGCGGCGCATCCACTTCATCAAGCATGCAGAATGGCGCCGGATTGAGCTGGAACATCGCAAACACCAGCGCCAGCGCAGTGAGCGCCTTTTCTCCACCAGACAACAGCTGGATCGAACTATTTTTCTTGCCCGGCGGTTGGGCGAACAGCGTTACGCCAGCATCGAGAATTTCCTCCCCGGTCATTTCCAGGCGGGCGGTGCCGCCGCCAAAAACTGCCGGAAACAGATCGCCGAAATGGCGGTTCACAGTGTCGAAGGTTTCTTGCAGACGTGAGCGGGTTTCGCGGTCGATGCGGCGAATCGCCTGCTCCAGCGTATCCATCGCCTCGGACAGATCCTTTGCCTGGGCATCGAGATAATCCTTGCGCTCGCGACTGCTATTCAGTTCCTCAAGCGCCGCCAGGTTGACGGCGCCAAGCGCCTCAATTTGCTGCGCCAGGCGCTCTACCAGAATTTGCAACTCTGCTGCCCTGGTGCGTTTTTCCAGCAATGGCATCAAGGCAAGCAGATCGGCAGCAGCGGCGGCGAGTTGTTCGCTCCACTGCGCCTCGGCCAGGCGCGCCTCCTGTTCCCTGAGGCGCGCCTGTTCCAGACGGTCGCGCATGGGATGCAGCGCCTGTTCGCTGGACAAGCGCTGCTGCTCCAGTTGTTGCAGCGCCTGACTGACGCTTGCCAGCGCATCACGCGCCACGCCCAGGCTATTTTCCCGCTCCTGCCGCAGTTGCAGGGCTTGCTGCAACTGGCTGTCAAGGTCAACCAGCGTCAGCTCGCCGATTTCCTCTTCAAGCTCACCGATGCGTTGTTGCAGCGCCTCGCGTTGACTGGCAAGGGTCGCCAGAGCGCGTTCCTGTTCGTCGATCTTGCTGGCGCAGTTACGCTGCTGAAATCCGGCTTCCTGCACCGCGCGCTCGGCAGTCTGCGCAGCCTGGCGCTGGCGGTTCATGTTCCCTTCAAGCTCGCCCCGCTCGTGTCTGGCTTGCTGCTGGCGCGCCTGCAGCAGCGAAATCTGTTCCTGCTGCATCTCGATGTTGTATTCGTGCTCGCGTGCCTGCTCCGCCTCGATTTCCTGCTGAGTCGCAATATCGCTGCTCTCCTGCTCGATCTGCTGGCGGCGTTGCCGAAGGTGCTGCAACTGCTGTGCAAGCCGCTCCACTTCCAGATGCAGGCGGTGATGGCGTTGCTGGTAGTCGGCGCATTGACCGCGTGTGGTGGCAAGTTCGTCCTGAAACATTTTCAATGCCGATTCTGTCGATACTAAATCTGCTCGCCGTACTTTTACTTCCAGGCTGCTTTGCGCCACCTCACCGCCAAGTGCTTCGATCTCGCGCTGGCGTGCCAGCACGCCATGCAACTCGGACTGGGGGGCGTAATAATTCACGCTGGAGCGGGTAAAAACATGCCCTTCAGGGCAAACCAGGCATTCACCGTCCTGCAACCGCAGGCGCATGGTCCAGGCCTCACCGCAGTCTGCAACGGTGTAAACACCATGCAACCATTCATCCAGCAGCGCTGACGGCCCTTGCACCCATTGGCGCAGGGGGACGAATTCCGGATTGCCCGAATCAAAGGATTGCTGTCGCGTCTCATACAGCGCAAGCGGGGCCGGCGGCGCGTCGGCCAGCCAGGCTTCTGCATCAGCCATATCTGGCAAGGCAATGGCCTTGAGGCGTTCGCCCAGCACGCTCTCCAGCGCGTTTTCCCAGCCCGGCTCGATCCGGATTTCCTGCCACAGGCGCGGCAGCGCATCCAGTTCGTGCCCCTCCAGCCAGGCTTTGAGCTTGTGGTTATGTTCGAGGCGGTTTTGTACCTGTTGCAAGGCGTGCAATTTGGCTTCAATCCGGGTGGTGTGTTGCTGGGCCACTTGAGCAGCATGCTGAGCCGTGTGCTGGGCTTGTTCAAGCCTGGGCAATTCCGCGAACATGGTCTCTTGCTGCAATTGTGCCTGTTCAAGCAGGGTGGAAAGTTCTGCCAGTTCATCCCGACGTTCGGACAAGGCGGCCTCGTCGGGCAGCTGCAAGGCCGCGATTTCCTGACGCAAGCGCAGGTGCCGCGCCTCCAGTTGCTGCGCGGTCTTTTGCGCGTGGCTGCGGTGTGTTTCTTCGATTTGCAAGGCTTGCTCGGCCTGGGTCAGTTCACGCTGAACATCGCTTAAGCGGCGCTGGCAATCGTGAAATGCGCTTTCAGCCTTGGGCAACCGGTCTCTTGCTTCTTCGACTGCAAGCGCGGTTTCTTCCATGCGAAGCAGCACGTTTTCCTGTTCTTCGCGCCAGTGGGTCAGGCCTGCCTCGGCTTGCTGCTGTTGCTGCTGCAACTGGCTCTCCTGGTTACGCCAGGCTTCAAGCTGATTCCCAAGACGCTGTTGCGTTTCGCGTTGGTGCTGCAAGGCCTGTTCATGTCTGGCCACCTCCGCATTGGCAGCATAAAGCGCGCCTTGCGCGACGTGAAGCGCATCGCCAGCAGAAAAATGTCCGGCACGGGCAGTTTCGAGCTGACTTTCGGACTTGCGCAGCGCTGCGGTTTCCGCCTCCAGCTCGTTGAGCAATTTATCCACCTGCGAGCGCGCTCGCTCCCGCGCCTGTTGCGCTTCCTGCTTTTTCACCAGCCAAAGCAGGTGCTGCGTGGACTGCATCTCGGCCTGCAAACGATGATACTGCTGCGCCACCCCGGCCTGCATTTCCAGTCGCTGCAACTGCTTGTCCAGCTCCTGGCGCACATCTTCAAGCCGGGCAAGATTTTCGCGCGTGTCCTTGAGGCGTGATTCGGTTTCGCGGCGCCGTTCCTTGTATTTGGAAATGCCCGCCGCCTCTTCGAGAAAAATGCGCAAGTCCTCAGGCCGCGCATCAATGATGCGCGAGATCATGCCCTGTTCGATAATGGCGTAGGCGCGCGGTCCAAGCCCGGTGCCGAGGAACATGTCGGTAACGTCGCGGCGCCGTACATGCAGGTTGTTGATGAAATACTGTGACTCGCCATTGCGGTGCAAAACCCGCTTGACGCTGATCTCGGCATATTGCGACCACTGTCCTGCCGCCCTGCCCAGGCTGTTGTCGAACTTGAGCTCCACGCTGGCGCGCGATACCGCCTTGCGTGTTGCAGCGCCGTTGAAAATCACATCCTGCATGGAATCACCGCGCAACGCGGAAGCACGGGACTCACCCATTACCCAGCGCACCGCATCGATCACATTTGATTTGCCGCAGCCATTCGGGCCGACTACACCCACGCGCTGCCCCGGCACCGGGATGGTGGTGGGGTCAACGAAAGTCTTGAAACCGGCAAGTTTTATATGGGTAAGACGCAAGAGTTCTAAGAAACAGTTTTCATTTTCGGAACGTGTGATGACACATGAAGTTAACTTCCCAACACCTTCATATTACGCGGTTTTCCTAGATAATATCCCTGGGCGTAATCGACCCCGATCTCGCGCAGCATTTTCAGCACCGCCTCATTCTCAACCCGTTCGGCAATAATTTTCTTGCCCATGAAATGGCCGATTTCGGTGATGGATTTTACTACGGCGAAATCGTATGGGTTCTGGTCCATCTTTTCAATGAATGTGCCATCGATCTTGAGATAGTCCACCGGCAAGTTTTTCAGGTAGGCATAGGAAGATTGCCCGCTTCCAAAATCGTCAAGCGAGAAAGCGCAACCGCTCTGCTTCTTCAATTCATTGATGAATTCCGAGGCACTCGACAGATGAGAAATGCCCACTGTTTCCGTGATTTCGAAACAGACCTTGTTCATGGGAATTTTGTGAGTTTCAGACTGGCTGATGACGAAATCAATCAGGCCTTCTTCATTAAGAGAAGCGCCGGAGAGATTGATTGCCAGTCCGCCCAGTTCATCCAGCCTGTCGCGGCGATCAGCCATCCAGCGAAACGCGTGTTCGATCACCCAGCGGTCAACATTCGACATGCGGCGGAAGTGTTCGGCCGCCATAATCAGGTCAACCGGTGAAATCAGCTTTCCATTGCCATCCGGCACACGCAGCAACACTTCGGAGTGATGCACTGCCACGTTGTTTCCGCTGACATGGACAATCGGCTGGCAGCGCAATTCGAAGCTGTTGTTATCCAGAGCCTCGTCTATCCGGCTCACCCATTTGACTGTGTTGATGTGTCGCGCCAGATTGGTTTCGTCAGGACGATACACCTGCACATAATTGGTACCCTTGGAGCGCGCAATACGACAGCTTGCTTCGGCTGCCTGCATCAGGGATTCGATGCTTTCACTCTCGCGCTCGATTTCCACCAGACCGGCGCTGAAGGAAAGAGACAGGCTCTTGCCCTCAGAAGCGAAGCGGTAGGCCCGAAAAGCGCCCGTCAGGCGGGATGTCATGCGCAATGCGTCGTCCAGGCTACAGTTCTCGACCAGAATGGCAAACTCGTCGCCGCCGATACGAGCAAGCAGATCATCTGCGCCCAACTCTCTTCTGATCAGCTGGGAGGCCTCGAGCAGTGCGCGATCACCCGCTTCGTAGCCAAAAGTGTTATTGACCACGCTGAATTGCTCCAGGTCGAGATAACACAGTATCGACGTCATGCCAGAGTCGTGCACCCTGGCCAGAGTTTCTGCCAGCCTCTTCTCGAATTCACGGCGATTGATCAGGCCGGTCAGTTGATCATGCGTGGTTTCATGCAACAACTGACGATGCATTTTTTGCAGCATGCTGGACTGTGCGCGGTCGACCAGTTGTTCGTCGGCATCATCCAGAACCTCAAGCTCGCCGGCGCGCAGAGATTGCGCAAGGTCATCCTGGCTGAGTGTTTCTTCCCTCAATCCCTGAGC
The DNA here is from genome assembly GCA_963741495.1 of uncultured Gammaproteobacteria bacterium. Classification (GTDB taxonomy): domain Bacteria; phylum Pseudomonadota; class Gammaproteobacteria; order Burkholderiales; family Sulfuricellaceae; genus Sulfurimicrobium. The sequence continues at coordinate 523,693 of CAVUID010000015.1, read as the reverse complement.
ATTGACGAAAACGAATTTGTCCAGATTCTTGGCCACCCAGGCCAGCCGGACGCGCTTTTGCTGATCGTCGCGCCCCAGCATCAGCCAGTTGCCGACTTTCAGGCGGCACACGCGCTTCCTGAATTCGTCCAGAGTTTCGTCTTTTTTGGCTGGAGGCTCTTCGCCGGTCAGATGTTGAAGCCCGTTCAGGAATTTCCCCAGCTTGCTGGTCTTGTTTTCCGGCTTTTCAAGCTTTACACGCTGCTCCTCGGTTTCACAGCTGGACACAAGGTCGCGGATATTTCCTTCATAAGCCTTGTGCTGGACATGCACCAGCAGGCCGACTTCTTTCAGCATTTTCTGCAGCAGGTCCGGCGTCACCTCATCAGCCGAGGAGATTTCTGCGAGCAGACCGTCAATTTTCTTTCTGACCGCGTTTTCGACCTTGGAATCCGCGCTGAATAATTCCAGCTCGGCGATCTGGTTGATCAGTTGGCGAGCGAGATGCGACTTGTCGTAAAACAGCGAATCGTCGCGCAACGCCATTTTGATCAGCGGAATCGAAAGCTGGTTGAGCCAGGGTTTGACGGTATCCGCCACCAGATTGTCGGTCAGCACCGAATCAAAAAGATTGCCGCCGATACGCAGAATATTGGTTTCGCGACTCGGCACTTCCCTTGCTTCGTCGCCCGGCTCGGCATCTGCCAGTTCGGACTGGAGCTTGTGCATGAAATCCTGTTGGAAGCTCTCGCCCTGCTGTTTGCCCGGCACCTCCATCCTGATTCGCGAAAGTGCCGACAGTACCTCGTCTGTCGTGAAATGACGTGGCTCAATAGGCGACGGCGCAATCGCGGCTTCGTTGCCGGGGATGGCTAAGGAAGGCGGAGTCAAAGCTCCGCTTTCAGCCGATGACGCCGGCGCCTGCGCCGGATAAGGCGCCTGGAATTGCCCGCCAGGCGCTTGCATGGCCGGCATCATGGGCGCCTGTCCCTGCACGCCTGATTGTGCCGTTTGTCCCGAAGGCGCCAACCTCTGCCCGCCGGGCTGGGATGCTGGCACGGAAAGTTGCTGCTGCAACTGCCCCAGACCCTGGATCAGGCGATACCAGTCCTGTGACGATTGCTGCATGGATGCCGATGCCGATGTCGGTGCCGCTGACGGCTGATCAGCGCCTGAAAAAGCAGAACTTCCAGCAGTCACTCCTGCCCCGGAATCCATGGGTGGAATGGAAGGAAAAGGCTGCGCAGCAGGCGGCAGGGGATGCCCTGGTGTGGAGAAGGCTTCTGCAGGCTGCACTGGCGGCACCGGCAGTCCGGTTATGAGTTCCTCATGTGCCGAATCGGGTTGCTGATAATCTTCCATCTCTAGCTGAGGAGGCTGCACCGGCTCTGCCTTGCGTGCCGAGTACGACTGCTGGGGCTGTTTCTTTCCCTGCGGACGCAAGACGGGCAACACGCCGCCATCAATCAAAATTCGGTTGAGTGCGGCATACAGCTCACCGGTCTGGCTGCACATCACATTCTTAAAGACTTTGCAGCTGCCAGAGGCAATCTGGCGCTCAAGCGCCAGGGTGCCCAGCGCTTCCTGAAAAATCTGGCTGATGGCGCCCGGTCCAAAGGGGTTGTTTTCCTTGTCGACCGGTTGATTGAAGATCGCGCTCAGACGTCGCTCCAGCGCGTTGAGATCTTCCTTGTGCTCAAGCTCCGCCGCGCGAGCCATGTCTGTAAAGGAAAGCCAATCCTCGAAAACATCGTCTTCAATCAGCGAGAGTGATAATTCGCCACCGCTTCCCGATGCCTGGGCATTCTTCCCGGCGTTGCCAGCCAGCAAAGGGGCCTGCTTCAGGCGTGCCCGCATCCGCGTCAGAAATTCGTGGGTGAACGCTGCGCCATCTTTGGTAAAAGTGCTTGATGCGTTGTAACAGGCATTCTTCTCGGCAATGGTGCGGCCTTCTCCAGCAAGGGTGAAGAAATATTCAATCACCTGTTCCAGAAAAGCTTTCGCCATCGGTTCGAGCTGGTCTTCGACCAGCTGGGCGCAAGCATTGAGAAGAGATTCGACATTTGTATCGATTTTGCCGGGAATGTCCGCACTTTCTGGCTTTTTCCTGGCACTGCGAGTCCGGCCAGGCGGTGATTTCCTGGCATATTCATGAAGAACATGCAGCGCCTCGAAATCGGGATTGATAAAGGCGATCCCGGCGCTTTCATAATCTGCCCGTGCCACCCGTCCCTGAAAGTGCAAGGCTTGAATGCCGCCGGATGTCGGCACCGAACAGCGAATTTCGATAATCTGGTCACGAACGGGGGCGGGATCCGGCGGATATGGGAAAGATAAAAATACGCCCCCGGGGCAGAAATCCAGAATCTCGATCGCGCGAACTGGCTGCTGCGGAATGGTGCACTCACCCGCGAGGAAAATAGAGTTGCGCGTGAAAGCGCGCTTTTCCCTGCCTGGTGAGGCTGACTGCATCTCATCCTGTGTGTCGCCAATCATCCAGTGTCTACCCTCAAGTTATCAACAGTTGCACAACATCACCCGGATCAAGCAGGGACTCCTGTTTTTGTGGTAACCAGCGCATACCAGCATGATAACCAAGGTTCGCAGGTCAATGCTATACGCTTAAAGATGTAGCAGCAATAAAATCCATGCCGGACGTGACACCGTCCAGTCATTTCGTGTGCGGATACTCGCGTTATAATGCCTTTTTGACACTCCGGAATACGCCATGCCAACACAACCCAGCAAGGAACTCGAAACATTCGACAACCCCTACCCAGAACGCGATTACCATATCCACATGGAAATCCCGGAATTCACCTGCCTGTGCCCGAAAACCGGCCAGCCTGACTTCGCCACCCTGATTCTGGACTACATCCCCGACCAGAAATGCGTCGAACTGAAAAGCCTGAAAATGTATATGTGGTCCTACCGCAATGAAGGTGCGTTCCACGAGGCGGTGACCAATCATATTCTGAATGATCTGGCGGCCGCCACCGAGCCGCGCTTCATGCGCCTGACGGCCAAATTCTACGTGCGCGGCGGCATCTTCACCAACGTCGTGGCTGAGCACCGCAAACCAGGCTGGCAACCTGCTCCGCGCGTGGATTTCACGACATTCGAGGCGAATTCGAATACCCGATAAGTCGAATTGACTCGACATCACTCACGGCATACATTAGCCACATACATTACCCGGAGCCCATTCATATGATTCGCACCCAGATTTATCTTACAGAGCAGGAGCAAAGCGCGCTGAAAGCTATGATGCGGCAGACAGGAAAATCTCAGAGTGAGTTGATCAGGGATGCTGTTGACAGGCTGCTTGCCCAGTTCGACTCCCGCTCCAGGCTGGACAAATTGCGCGCGGCACGGGGAATGTGGAAAAACCATGACGACCTGGCTGATTTTGAGACCACGCGACAAAGCCTGAATCGCGCCTGACCATGCAAGCCAAGTTTCTGATCGATACCGATATTCTGATTGATTACCTTAGAGATCAGAAGCAAGCTGTTGTTTTTCTGGAATCTCTTGAAAGTCCGTTTTTCATTTCAGCGATTACCGCAGCGGAGTTATTCGCAGGTGTTCGTGACGGGAATGAACGCACGAATCTGTCAAGCTTCCTCGAAGCCTGCGCCACCATTGAACTCGATCTCGCGATATCCGAGACAGGCGGGCTTTATCGCCGCGATTATGGCAAAAGCCATGGCGTGGGACTGGCTGACGCATTAATTGCAGCAACCGCGACCCGGCATGACCTCACCGTTGTAACACTAAACGGCAAGCATTATCCCATGCTGAAAAACATACTTGTTCCCTACCGAAAAAACTGAATGAACGCTTTCCTGGGCATCGATTTCGGTACCACTGGCGCCCGAGCCGTGGTGATTGATGATGCGGGGGAAACGCTTGCCCGGTGCCGCTACGACTTTCACGGCGAACAATCCGGCCCGCTGTGGCGCACAGCGCTATTCGAGCTGATTTCGCAAATTCCTTTTGCGCTGCGCAACGTGCTAAGCGCCATTTCAATCAACGGTACTTCCTCCACCGTTTTATTGTGCGATGCCACAGGCGAGCCACTGAGCGCGCCACTGTTGTACAACGATGCTCGCGCCGTCGGGGAAGCCAAAGCGCTGGCACAACTGGCGCCACCCGATCATGTCGCTGCTACATCAACTTCCGGGCTGGCAAAATTGCTGTGGCTCAGCCGGCAACCGGCGTTCAGCTCTGCCGCCTGTCTCATGCATCAGGCTGACTGGCTGGCTTTTCTGCTGCATGGCAAGCTGGGGATCAGTGACTATCACAATGCCCTGAAATCCGGCGGCGACCCCGAAACGCTGGATTACCCGGACTGGATCAAGGCACTCCCCTTTTTCTCCCTGTTGCCGCGTATCGTCGAGCCTGGCAAAACCATCGGCCCGCTCAGCAGCCGCATTGCGCACCATTTCGCTCTGCCCAGAGATTGCGTGGTGCGTGCCGGCACCACCGACAGCATCGCTGCTTTTATGGCTGCCGGAGCAACGAAGCCGGGTGAAGCGGTCACCTCGCTGGGTTCCACCCTGGTCCTGAAGCTGCTCTCGGCACAGCGCGTGGAGAGCGCACAGCATGGTATCTACAGCCATCGTTTCGGCAAGCTATGGCTGACAGGCGGGGCATCCAACAGCGGCGGCGCGGTGCTGCGGTCATTTTTCGAGGATACCAGGCTGCAAAGCCTGAGCCAGCGCATTGATCCGCAGTTGCCCAGCGGGCTGGATTACTACCCGCTGCTTCAGCCAGGCGAACGCTTTCCCGTCAATGACCCGGCTTATCCTCCCCGCCTCACGCCGAGGCCGGGCGATGACGCTCTTTTTCTGCATGGCCTGCTGGAAGGCCTTGCCCGCATCGAAGCCCATGGTTACCAGTTGTTGCAGGATCTGGGCGCCACGCCGCTGCTATCGGTCCGGAGCGCCGGAGGCGGCGCCGGCAATCCTGCTTACAGCGCCATCCGCGCACGCCTGCTGGGCGTGCCGCTGCAAACCGCGCAGCACTGCGAAGCAGCTTATGGCAGCGCCCTGCTCGCCAGGGACGGCTGCCGTTTATTTGGACTCGTAAATGAATACTCATGCCATGACAAATCAATCTGAACTGCAGGGTATTTTCTATGCGGCCGACCTGCCGCTAAGCTGGGCCGCACTCAGCCGCCTTCAGACGATGCAAACGGAACAATGGCAGCACGAAGCAGTTGCCCTGTTGCGGGCGCTGGCAGTCATCGAAGCGCCGATTGCCGAGGCGGACAGGGATATTTCATCCGCAGCCGGAAAAGCCATGGAAAGACTGGAAGCCAAAGTGGACATGGCGCTCAACCTGATCATGCAGCTTGCGCGTCAACAGCGCGAATTGCCCGAAGCGCATCCCGTCATCCTGCGCGCCAATTCGGTGGAATGGACTGATGCAGCTGCCCCTGATAAAGACCAGCTCATTCTGCTTTCACTTTACCTCAGCCCGAGATTGCCCCAGCCGCTGCTTCTTCCCGCCACCGTGGTTGCGGTAGAACACCAGGAGAATGGTGCACATGTCCGGTCAAAATTTATTGCCCTGGACCAGGAAATGGAAGAATGGCTGGAGCGAACCCTGTTCCGCTTCCATCGCCGCAGCATCCAGCAAAGCCATTCACGCCAGCACGGCGAAAGCTGAATTTTTCTGCCATGCAAGCCCTGATCCGCAGAAAACGCTTTTCCATGGTGTGTGACGAATACACCCTTACCCGATTCGAAGATTTGCGCGAGACGACACTCGCATTGGGATTGGCCGCGGTATTCCTGATGTGGAGTTTATGGGCGTGGTCCTGGATCAATGTGCCGGCTCGCGCACCGGACACGCTGGGCTGGCATTTCCTGATGGGCGGGTTGATGGCTGCCTATCCGATTGCCATTTACGCCGGGCTATCCCTGCGCGCCCTGCCCTGGCTGCTTTATGCGCTGCTGGCAATTACACAGGGGATATTCCTGTTCATCCTGATGTTGCTGGCAAACGAAGCGGCTCAGGGAAGTGCCGTTCTATTATTCTGGTTTTTTGCTCCACCGCTGATGGCCTTCGTCTTCGGCTGGCGTATTCAACTGGCCGGCGGCCTTCTGCTGCTGCTTGTCCCCAATATACTGGTCGCCGTCTTCGGCGCGTTTCCCGGTTTTGACGTACTGCAATTCAATCTGCTCGCCCTCCCGGCCATAAGCATCGCACACTTCGTCAGCCGCCTTGCGGACAAATGGCTGCGCCAGATTTACGAGCTGCGCAAACAGATTGCCTGGCAAAGCCTCACCCTCGCCTCATCAGGGGAAGCACTACTCGTCACCGACCGGAATGGCCGGATTGAATATTTCAATCCGGCTTTTTCAATGAGTACGGGCTACACGCCGGAAGAGGTCATTGGCAACAAGCCCTCGCTGCTCAAGAGCGGCTTTCACGACAGTGTTTTTTACGAAACCATGTGGAGCACCCTTCTCAAGGGGCAAGTCTGGAGCGGTGAAATCATCAACCGTCACAAGGATGGCGCATCCATCACCCTGTGGATGAACATTCACCCGGTTCCGGGCCGCGACGGATTGCCGGAGCGGTTTGTCGCCATATCGAACGACATCACCGCACGCAAGCGTCTGGAAGAAGAAGTCGCGCTCGGCAATGCGGAGCTGGAAGCCATTTTCCACAACGCCGGCGGCGGTATCGCGCTGCTCGATCTGTGGGGGCGTTTCTCCAAGTTCAACGATTTCTGGCTCTCGATGCTTGAATATTCCGCTGAGGAAATGTCCACCCTCAATTACAACGATATTTCCCACGACGACGACATCACGGAGAACCGGCAACTCTTTGTCGCGCTTGCCAGCGGTGAAATTCCAAATTACGAAAATGACCGGCGCTTTGTGCGCAACGGCGGTCGGGTATTCTGGGGACATCTATCGATGACGCCGGTCAAGGACGAGTCCGGCTATATCCGCGCCATCATCGCCATCATGCAGGACATCGACAAACGCAAGACGCTGGAAGAAAAGTTCGAATCCATGGCGCATTACGATGCGCTCACAAGCCTGCCCAACCGTGCCCTGTTTTTTGACCGCCTCACCCAGGCCATCACCCAGAGCAAACGCAGCCAGGGGATATTCGCGCTCATGTTCGTCGATCTCGACGGCTTCAAGGCAGTCAACGACACCTTCGGCCACGATACCGGCGATGCCCTGCTCAAGGCCGTCTCCGAACACCTGCTGGAATGCGTACGCGAATCGGACACCGTGGCCCGCATGGGCGGCGACGAGTTCACCATCATCCTGCGCGCCATACACGGCCCGGAGGATGCAGCCCACGTGGCGGAGAAAATCCTCGCCGCCCTCTCAGCCCCCTACCACCTGCTCGGCCATGAATGCCGCATCGGCGCGTCGCTGGGAATCGTCCTTTATCCCCAGCACGGCAAGAATGCCGAAGAACTGCTAAGCCAGGCCGACGACGCCATGTATGCCGTCAAAAAAGCCGGCAAGAATGCCTATCGATTTGCCGGGAAGTTCACACCCCCTGCATCACCCACCACCACCCCGCCAGGGTAAAGAACGACAGCACCAGCCCCACGGCCACCATCAGGTTTGCCAGTTCCGGATCGAGATCGTGCTCGGCAGCCACGATGGCGGCGGTGATCATGGGCGGCATGGCGGCTTCGAACAGCGTGACCTGGATATGCTGGCCGCTCGCACCCAGCAGCGGCACATACAGCAGGAAGATCGCCAGCGGCGCGAGCAGCAGCTTGAAGGCCAGACCAAGCGCCAGATTGCGGCCATTGCCGGCGATATGCCCCAGCCTCAGTTGCAGCCCCACCGACAGCAGGGCCAGCGGCGCCAGGGTATCGCCCAGCCGTTTCAGCAGCAGCGTGAACCATTCTGGATAGTCCACGGGAATCAGCGCCAGGGAGATGATCAGGGCGATGAAAGGCGGAAACAGCACGATGCGTCGCACGATGGCCCGGGCGCTGGGGGCGCCGGAAGAATACAGGCCGGCCACGGTGATGCCGAGAATGGAGAGCACCAGAAAGCTGCCCAGCTGGTCGGCGATCAGGCCGGTGACGATGGCTTCCTTGCCGTAATAGGCCTCGATCATCGGCAGGCCGAGGAATGAGGTATTGCCCAGCCCGCCCGTCAGCATCAGCGCCCCCACCGTGGGGCGCGGCAGCGCCAGCCATTTGCCCACGGCCCAGAAAAATCCGGCTGCCAGCGCAAAATGGATCCACGCCATCGCCGCGATGAAAGCCACATCCCCGCTCAGTTTGAGATCGTGGATATAGAGCAGCGTCAGCGCTGGCAGGGAAACATGAATAATAAAGCTGTTGAGCGTGGCCGGGGCGTGCTCCGGCATGCGTCCAAAGCGCCGCAGCAGGATGCCGGCGACAAAACAGGTGGCGAGAAGGATGATATTGTTCATGGCCGCATAGTATAGGACACAACCCGGCATTCAGGCCGCAAACGGGCTTGTCCGCCAGTCATCCGAGACGCATAATCGGACACATTCTGTGTCAACCCGGGACCCTTCAAGATGGAAATACCCAACAGCCCGCAAATGGCGGGCAAGAAACTGACCCCCAGCGCGATCGTGAGCTACTTCGACCAGTACGTCATCGGCCAGGAAGACGCCAAGAAGATTCTGGCCGTGGTGGTCTACTCGCATTATCGCAAAATGGGGAAAGCAAACCAGGGTCCGGTCGAAATCGCCAAAAGCAACGTCCTGCTGATCGGCCCGACCGGCACAGGCAAGACCCTGCTGTGCGAAACCCTGGCGCGCGCCATTGGCGTGCCATTCGTCACCGCGAACGCGACCTCACTGGCGCAATCAAAATACGTCAACGAGGAAATCGAGGCGGTGCTGCTGCGCCTGCTGGAACGGGCGGATGGCGACATGGACAAGGCGCAGCGTGGCATCGTCTTCATCGATGAAATCGACAAGCTGAAATCGACCGACAGCCAGCGCGCCACCTCGGGCGAGCGCGTGCAGCATGCCCTGCTGAAGATCATGGAAGGCGCGCCGGTCAGGCTGGGCAATGCGCAAAACATGGACACCACCAATATTCTGTTCATCTGCGCCGGGGCCTTTGTCGGGCTGGACACTATCACCGCCAACACCCATGCCTTCGGCTTCATTTCCATTGGCGACTCGGACAACCAGAAGGTGCTTGACCGGCTGAATTCGCGGGTGAAGCCCACCGACCTGTTCGAATTCGGGCTGATCCCGGAATTCGCCGGACGTTTGCCGGTGATCGCCATGTTCAAGGATCTCTCCAAGGATATGCTGCTGAAGGTCATGATCGAGCCAAAAAACTCGATCTATAACCAGTTTCTGGAAATTCTGAAAAATGAAGGCGTTGAGTTGTTGATCGAAAAACGAGTATTCGAGCAGATCGCCGATCTGGCCTTCGAATACAAGGTGGGTGCCCGCAGCCTGCGTGGCATTTTCGAGGAAATGATCACGCCGGTGCTCTACGTTACCCCGGATCGGCCGGAGATACGCAAGGTTGTCATCAAGTCCTTGTTCGATGATCCGGTTTTCATCACGGATCAGCCAGGGTAAGGTCAGCCGACCAATTCGATCGCATTGCCATCCGGGTCGCGGCAAAACAGGGCGGGACGTCCGGATCGGCTCATGGTGTAGGGAATGCCAGCCTGCTCCAGAGCGCGTTTGGCCGGCTCCAGATCATCCACCCCCAGCGCAATATGGCGATCGCGCCCGCCGTGTTCAGGCCGGCCAGTGACCGGATCGGGATTGGGCAACACCAGCAGGTGAATCTGCTGCTCACCAATTTCGTACCACACGCCATCAAAGGTCATTTCCGGCCGGCTTGGACTCGGTGTCAATTTCAGCACACTCTCGTAAAAGTTCCGTGACTTGGACAGATTAGAAACCAGAATAGATGTATGGAGTAATTCAGTGATTTTCATCCTCATCCTCATGCTGTTTTTCAAGTTTTCCGGAAAACAGGCTGGCCGCCACAATCATCGCGCCTCCTATCCATTCCTGAACAGACATGAACTCTCCGGCAAGGAAATAGGAAGAAATTGCAGCAACCACCAGTTCGAACAGAAAGATCACAATCGCCTGGTTGGCAGGCGTGTGAGCCAGACCGAATTGCACCGTCAGGGTGATGCAGAAAATTGCCACCCCGATTACCAGCAGCCAAAGCCACCCGCTCCATGCAAGTGTGCCGAGAGCCACAGCCTCGGATGGCGCCCAGAGAATCGGCAGCAGTGAAAGCAGCGCCACGCCAATCCAGATGCTCACCGACTTGGTCTGAACATCCAGATGATGGGCCTTGCGTGCCAGTACATTGGAAAGCGCAAACATCAATCCGGCTGAAAGGCCCAGCCACTCAGCCCGGTTTTGCGGCATGGGTAGGCCGAACTCCGGTCTCCATAGCATCACCACTGCCCCTGCCAGAGAAAGCGCCATGACGGCATAGCCCGCCAGGTATGGGCTTTTCGCGCAACAGCAGATGGGCAAAAATCACCGTCCAGAAAGGCGACAGGTAAAACAGCAGCAACACCCGCATGATCTCGCCATCGATCACAGCCAGCACATAAGCCAGATTGGTCCAACCGGCGCTGATGCCAATCAGGATAGGCAGCCATCCTGATTGGAAAATCCGCCTGAATGCGCCATGAAACAGGATCAGGCCCAGCGCCAGAGCAACTACATAGGTCAACAGACTGGAAAGCGAGCCGGGAATCCCAGCCTCGGCGAGCAGGCGATAGGGATACCAGATCAGCCCCCAGACCACCGCGCCAGAGAGCAATCCGGAGATCGCCAGCATTTTCTGTTTTGCAACCGTGCTCAACACTTCTATAATTTCCAGTTTACGTTTTTAAATAAATACACATTTTTTAATGTATTCATTTAAAAACAAAAACCTATAAATAAGACATCAAGTGAATCCTAACCTAAATCACCTGCACTCCTACCCGTTCCAGAAGCTGCGCGAACTGTTTCAGGGAACCACCCCAAGTAAAGAACATGTGCCGGTGAATCTTTCCATCGGGGAGCCAAAGCATGCCACACCCGCTTTCATTACCCGGGCATTGACCGACAATCTGGCAGGGCTGGCGAATTATCCCACAACCCAGGGCAGCGAAGCGTTGCGCCAGTCGATTGCCGACTGGATCACTCGCCGCTACAAGGTGCCGGCGCTGGATATCGCCAGGCAGATTCTGCCCGTCAACGGCAGCCGCGAAGCCCTGTTTGCCTTTGCCCAGGCGGTGATCGACACCAACCGGACGCAACCGGTGGTGATTTCCCCCAACCCTTTCTACCAGATTTACGAAGGTGCGGCCTATCTTGCAGGCGCCACCCCCTACTATCTCAACACCCTGCCGGAAAATGGCTACAGCATGGAGTTTGACAACATTCCGGAAGGCGTCTTGCAGCATACCCAGCTGGTCTACGCCTGCTCTCCCGGCAACCCCACCGGCAAGGTCATGGATCTGGCGGCATGGGAACACCTGTTCGAGCTTTCCGACCGCTATCACTTCGTGATCGCTTCCGACGAGTGCTATTCCGAAATCTATCCGGACGAAGCCAATCCGCCATTGGGCGGACTGGAAGCGGCTTACCGTCTGGGGCGGCATGACTACAAGCGGCTGGTCATGTTCAGCAGCCTGTCCAAGCGCTCCAACGTCCCAGGCATGCGCTCCGGCTTCGTGGCGGGCGATGCGGCCATCATGGAAAAATTCCTCCTCTACCGCACCTACCATGGCTGCGCCATGAACCCGGCTGTGCAGGCAGCCAGCGCCGCAGCCTGGAACGACGAAGCGCACGTCGTCGAAAACCGCCGCCTGTACCGGGAAAAATTCGCTGCCGTGACGCCCATCCTGCAGGAAGTGCTGCCGGTTGAGCAGCCCGATGCCGCTTTCTATCTCTGGGCCAGAACACCCATCTCGGATACCGATTTCGCGCTGGGCCTGTACCGGGATTATAATGTCACGGTTTTGCCAGGCAGTTTTCTGGCGAGAGAAGCACGCGGCACCAACCCCGGCGAACAATTCGTGCGCATCGCGCTGGTCGCACCGCTGGCGGAGTGCCTGGAAGCCGCACAGAGAATTCGAGAATTCGTTAACAAAGCCAAATAAAACCTTAGGAAAAATCATGCAAGAACTGCAAAGCATCATCGAAGAAGCCTTTGAACGCCGCGCCGACATCACCCCGCGCAACGTCGAAACCAGGGTCAAGGACGCTGTCGACAGCGTGCTGGAAATGCTCGACAAGGGCCAGCTGCGCGTGGCTTCCAAGATCGACGGCCAGTGGGTCACCCACCAGTGGCTGAAAAAAGCGGTGCTGCTGTCTTTCCGTCTGGAAGACAACTTCTTCATCAAGGGCGGCTTCACCAACTATTTCGACAAGGTGCCTTCCAAGTTCGCCGACTACAACTCCAAGGATTTCCGCGAAGGCGGCTTTCGCGTGGTGCCGCCTGCGGCCGCGCGCAAGGGCTCCTTCATTGGCAAGAACGTGGTGCTGATGCCCTCCTACGTCAATATCGGCGCCTACGTCGATGAAGGCACCATGGTCGACACCTGGGCCACGGTCGGTTCCTGCGCCCAGATCGGCAAGAACGTGCACTTGAGCGGCGGCGTCGGCATCGGCGGCGTGCTGGAGCCGGTACAGGCCAACCCCACCATCATCGGCGACAACTGCTTCATCGGCGCGCGCTCCGAAGTGGTGGAAGGCGTGATCGTGGAAGACAACTGCGTCATCTCCATGGGCGTTTACATCGGCCAGTCCACCAAGATCTACGACCGCGAAACCGGCGAAATCCACTTCGGCCGCGTGCCTGCCGGCTCGGTGGTGGTGTCCGGCAACCTGCCCTCCAAGGATGGCAGCTACAGCCTGTACTGCGCTGTGATCGTGAAGAAGGTTGACGAAAAGACCCGCTCCAAGGTCGGCATCAACGAGCTGCTGCGCGGGATCTAAACTACTGAAGCACTAAGACGCAAAGTACGCGAAGCCACTTCTTCGCGTACTTTGCGTCTTTTCATTTAGGCTCTGATTATGTGCGGCATTTGCGGAGAACTGCGCTTCGACGGCGCGCCATCGGACATCGCCATCATCCGGCAGATGGCGGGCAAACTCGCACGGCGCGGCCCGGACCACGAGGGCATCATCACCGATGGGCCGCTGGCCTTTGGTCATCGCCGCCTTGCCATCATCGATCTGTCCGATTTTGCCAACCAGCCGATGGTCGACAAGACACTTAAGCTGGTTCTGGTATTCAACGGAACAATCTATAATTACAAAGCATTAAGAAAAGAACTTGTCGAACTGGGTTATGAGTTTTTTTCCGAAGGCGACAGCGAAGTCATCCTCAAGGCCTACCATGCCTGGGGTGAAAAATGCGTCGAGCGCTTCTACGGCATGTTCGCTTTTGCCATCTGGGACATGCGCCATCTCACCCTGTTCATGGCGCGCGACCGCTTCGGCATCAAACCGCTTTATTACGCCCTGGACGGCGCCAGCCTGCGCTTCGCATCGAGCATCCAGGCCCTGCTCGCGGCTGGCGGCATCGACACCTCCATCGACCCGATTGCCCTGCACCACCACTTCACCCTGCATGCAGTCGTACCGGCACCGCGCACTATCCTGAATGGCGTCAAGAAACTGCCTCCAGCCACGACCATGACCATTAGCGCCGAGGGTCAGGTATCCCAGCGTCGCTACTGGCATCTCAACGCCACTCGCCCGGCGCATGAACTTTCCGAGCAGGACTGGCTGAAAGCCACCCGCACTGTGCTGACTCGCGCCGTGGAGCGCCACCGCCTGGCTTCGGACGTGCCGGTCGGTGTATTGCTCTCTGGCGGGCTGGATTCGAGCCTGCTGGTCGGCCTGCTGGCCGAGCATGTGGACGACCTGCTGACCTTCTCGGTGGGTTTCGAGGATGTCGGCGAAGGCGCCGAGAAAGCGGACGAATTCGAGTATTCCGACCAGGTGGTGGAACGCTTCAAGACTCGCCACCACAAATACCTCATCCCCAACTCGGAAGTGCTGAAACGCCTGCCAGAGGCAGTGGCCCAGATGGCCGAGCCGATGGTGGGACAGGATGCAGTGGCCTTTTACCTGCTCGGCGAAAAAGTCTCGCAAGAGGTCAAGGTCGTGCTCTCCGGTCAGGGTGCAGACGAAGTATTCGGCGGCTATTTCTGGTATCCGCGCATGGAAGCCGCCACAGGCGAGGCCGTGGAGCGCTTCCGCGAACACTATTTTGACCGTGACCATGCCGAGTACCTGGAAATGGCGACCCCGGCCTATCACGTGCCCGACGTTACTGCCGAACTGGTTGAACGCGAACTCACCAAACCCGAAGCCGACGGCTTCCTCGATCAGGTGCTGCGCTTCGATGCCACGACCCTGATCGTGGACGACCCGGTCAAGCGTGTCGACAACATGACCATGGCCTGGGGGCTGGAAGCCCGTGTGCCCTTCCTCGACCATGAGCTGGTTGAACTGGCAGCACGGATGCCGCCTTCCCTCAGGCTCAAGGAGGGCGGCAAGTTCCCCCTTAAGGCCATCGCCCGCGGCCTGGTACCGGATGCGGTGATCGACCGGCCCAAGGGGTATTTCCCGGTGCCGGCGCTGAAATACGTGCGTGGGGATTTTCTCGAATTCATGCGCACTATCCTGATGTCCGATGCCTGTCTGCGGCGCGGCATCTATAACCGTGCCTACGTAGAAAAACTGCTGGCCGAACCGGAATCTCACTTCACCCGCATTCAGGGCAGCAAGCTGTGGCATCTGGCGCTGCTGGAACTGTGGCTGCAGATTAATATCGACAGCTCCCATGCTTGATTATTATCGCGACCTCGCACAACAACTTGCGGCCATGCCGGGTGGACACGCCAACCTGCGCGAAGCCTATTTCGGCAGCCTCACCCTCCCCACTCAGATTCCCGGCAATATCCCGTCTTCCAGGGAAATCATCGAATGCTGGATGCTTGAGGAAGGAGGCGCACTTGCTCTGGTCAGCGCTGGCAATGACGAGGTATCGTTAATATGGCTACGGAAGGATGGCGAGGAAGTCCTTGCCGGGTTTTCCGATGAATTGCAGAAAGCCGCTCAGGAATGCGCCATTACGCCCCTTGGCCTGGCATTGCTGGCGCTAGCCATGGGTGGCGTGGACGACAGCCGCCTGAAAAAACTGCTGCCTGCTATGCACAAGGCCAGCAAAGGCCTGCTTCTCATTGCAGTCTGCCGGCTATGCGGCTGATGTAGTCAGTCAAGTTGAAACAGAGAGAAATGTAGGTCGGGTTTCAACCCGACATATCGGCTTGACTGACTTCTAGGAACGCATTTTTCCGGAATGGCGCACTTCCTGTTCCTGAAACGCCTCTCTGACAGCACCAATCACCTCCTTGTCGTCCCACGGTTTGGTGATGTATTTGTAAATCGCACCCTGATTGAATGCCTCTGCGACCAGTGTCAGGTCAGCATAGCCGGAGAGGATAATGCGCACCGTATCAGGATAAAGCCGCTTGACCCTGCTGAGGAATTCGATGCCGCTCATTTTCGGCATTCCCTGATCAGAAAGAATCACGCCAACCGGATGGGTGGCAAGTAGTTCAAAGGCTTCAGCCGGGCTATGCGCAACCAGAATTTGATACCCCTCACGGCGCAGCAGGCGCGTCAAGGCAGCCGTGACGTTGACTTCATCGTCCAGTAGCAACAGGGTGCGTTGCATGCTGCCCTCTGTCTGGCCGTTCAGTATCAGCTTTCGCCCGCTCCGCAACATCTGCTCGAAATCTTCAACTGGCACCGGGCGGCTGAAATAATACCCCTGCATTTCGTCGCAGTCGTGGCTGCGCAGGTACTCCAGTTGGCCTTCCGTTTCGACCCCCTCGGCAATGACCTTCAAGCCAAGGCTGTGCGCCATGGTGACAATCGCGACCACGATGGCGGCATCACTGGGATCACGCGCAATCTCCCGAACGAAGGACTGATCCACTTTCAGCTTGTCGATAGCGAACTGCTTCAGATAGCTGAGTGAAGAATAGCCGGTGCCGAAATCATCGATTGATATCGTGGTTCCCATTTCTTTCAGTTCCCGCAGGACCTTGATCACCCGATCTGCATCCTCCATCACCGCGCTTTCGGTCATTTCCAGTTCCAGGTAACGCGCATCGATGCCCGAATCCAGCAACACGCCGGTCGTCATCTTGACCAGATGGCGCTGCCTGAATTGATGTGCCGACAGGTTTACCGCCACGGTGGGCGTCACCAATCCGCTATCCTGCCAGGTTTTGATCTGGGCGCAGGCCGTGCGCATCACCCATTCTCCGATTGGAAATATCAGGCCGGTCTCCTCCGCCAGCGGGATGAATTTTGCCGGAGAAACCAGCCCCATTTCCGGGTGCTGCCAGCGGATCAACGCTTCTGCGCCGATGATCTCGCCGCTATGCAGATTGACCTGCGGCTGGTAATAGAGCAACAGTTCGCCGTTGTCGACGGCACGGCGCAAGCTGGTTTCCAGATTCAGCCTTTCAACGGAGCTGGCATTCATGTTTTCATCGTAAAAACGGAATCGGTTGCGCCCGTGCTTCTTGGCAAGATACATGGCCACATCGGCATTTTTCAGCAGATCTTCACTATTGGCGCCATCCTTGGGGTACAGGCTGATACCGATACTGGTGCTGGCAAACACCTCATGGCCGGAAATGATGAAAGGGGTGTTCAGCGCTTCGAGGATTTTCTGGGCAACCGGTATCGCACTATCCGCTGTATTCATTTCCACCAGAATGACGAATTCGTCACCGCCAAGGCGCGCCACGGTGTCGCTGTCGCGCATCAGATCGGTCAGGCGCATCGCCATAGTGCGCAACAGTTCATCGCCTGCGCCATGGCCCAGGCTGTCGTTGATTTCCTTGAAGCGGTCAAGATCAAGCAACATTAAGGCTACGGAGGATTTTTCCCGGGCTGCTCGTTCTATCAAAAAACCGAGACGGTCATTGAGAATAGCGCGATTAGCCAGTCCGGTCAGGGTATCGTGGGTGGCCTGATGCGCCAACTGCTCCTCATGGCTTTTACGTTCAGTGATATCCCTGAAGGTCACCACTGCGCCAGCAATCTGCCCGCTCTCCCTCATGGGGATGACAGTGTAATCCGCATAGAAACTGCTGCCATCCTTGCGCCATAGCATCTCATCGCTGCCTTGATGGCTAACCCCGTCTTCAATCGCTGCATGCATCGGGCATTCCTCCAGCGGAAATGCCGAGCCGTCAGGGTTTCTGCAATGCACGGTTTGATGCATGGGCAGACCGTGCAATTCGTCGACCGGATATCCAAGCATGGCCGCCCCGGCGGGATTGATAAAAATGATCCTGCCTTCCCTGTCTACCCCGCATATTCCCTCTCCAGCAGAATCCAGAATCAGCTGATTGCGATAGCCGAGCTTCTCGATTTCATAGTTTGACTGTATTACCTGTGTTTGCCAGGCTTCCAAATTATCGGCCATCTCGTCGAACGAGCGCGCCAACTGCCCCATCTCCTCATCGTCATGCGGCAAGCCGGAGCGGGCAGTGAGATCTCGCTGGCCCATTTTTTTGGCAGCACCGGAAAGCGCACGAACGCGCTTCAGCACCAGGACATTGCCGCCCACCCAGGCAAGCACCAGCACCAGCAGCCCCATCCCGACCATCAGTAAAACATTGCGGATAAAGGCACGATTCGAATTCGCATATACGACCTCGGCAGGAACCCCCACCACGGCATAGGCACAACACGCCGGTTTGCTGAACAGCGGGGTGAAGGCAAAGATCCGTCTTACCCCGTCAAGGGCATCCGTGTCGAACGTCCCTTCTCCATTTGATTGGAGAATTTTCTGGTAAAGCGGCAGTTCAGCTATCGACTCGGCGGCATGTTTTTCATGCTCTGGATAACGTGCCAGGATAGTGCCGTTTCCGTCCAGCAAAAAAACGATATCTCCGTCATCAAGGTGAGGCGTTTCGGCCAGGCGTTCATTCAGCCGACTCAGGTCGAGAAGAATGAAAACTACGCCCCAAAGTTGCTTGTCAGCAGTCAGGAGAGGATAACCAAAATGAATGCCGCGCTTGTCAGCGATACGACCGACCTGATAATCGCCGATCGAAAACGCCCGGGTCTCGACTGTACGCTGAAAAAAAACACGATCTTCCACATTAAGAGGCGTAGTCAGACGGCAGCGCACTGCACACTACATCACCATTGCTGAGTGCAACACCCGCATTGGCGTAATCAGGGCTGAAACGCAAAATATTCTGCAACATCTTGTTGCAAGGTCCGGCCGACTTGCTATCCGGGATTTCTGCCAGGGTTGAAAGACCTTTCAATACCTGTAGCACGGAAGAAGAGGTTGACCGATGCGCTTCGGCAACCGCCTGAGCTGTCTTCAACGCATCAGTTTCTGCATATTCAGCTGCCGTCCGCCGCTGCTCGAAGGTAGAATAGAGGACCAGCAGAAAGGCCGGCAGCACAGCTGCCAGAATCAGCAACATCAGACGGGAGCGCAGGCCAATGAATAAACGAAGCATACCCGCCTCCAACATTTATGGTTGAGATGCAAACTTACAAAACATCTTAGTTGACAATTGCTTGGATTCACACGAATTCAATCATTTATAGTGAAACCACGACTTCGGCATCATGGAATCCCTGACCCCTCCTCAGAAAAAAATCTCAAATGAAAATCTACGGCATCTCCAACTGCAGCACCGTCAAGAAAGCCCATAACTGGTTAAGCACGCGTGGGATTGAAGTGTCCTTCCATGATTTCAGGAAGCAAGGGGTCAACGAAGAGCTGCTCAAATCCTGGGTCAAGCTGGTGGGCTGGGAAAAACTGGTGAATCGCAAGGGCACCACCTGGCGTCAGCTATCTGACAATGCCAAAGCCGCTGTCAGTGATGAGGCCAGCGCCATTCGGTTGTTGCTGGAAAAACCCAGCATCATCAAGCGACCGGTGCTGGAAAAAGACGGCAAGCTCACCCTCGGTTTTGACGAGGCTATTTATCAATCCCTATTTGAAAGCAAGTCATGAACAACGACACCCTGGAACTCGCCAAGGCACTCATCGCCCGCCGCTCTCTCACACCCGACGATGCCGGCTGCCAGGAAATCCTGATCGAGCGCCTGGAAAAACTCGGCTTCAGCATCGAAAAAATGCGCTTCGGCAACGTGGACAATTTCTGGGCCAGACGCGGCACCACTGCCCCGCTCGTATGTTTTGCAGGCCATACTGATGTTGTGCCTACAGGGCCTGTGGAAAAATGGGATAGCGAACCTTTTACCCCCACCATTCGCGATGGAATGCTCTTCGGGCGCGGCGCGGCAGACATGAAAACCTCTCTGGCTGCGTTCATCACCGCCATTGAAGCTTTTGTGAGTGAACATCCCGACCATGCCGGCTCCATTGCGCTGCTGATTACTTCCGATGAAGAAGGAATTGCAGTGGATGGTACCGTCAAGGTGGTCGAGGCACTCAAGGCCCGCAACGAGCTCATGGACTACTGTATCGTGGGCGAACCTTCCTGTGTTTCAAAGCTCGGCGACACGATCAAGAATGGCCGTCGCGGCTCCCTTTCGGGCAAATTGACGGTTAAAGGAATTCAGGGACATATCGCCTACCCGCACCTGGCCAAAAATCCGATTCATCTGGCCGCGCCGGCCATTGCAGAACTGGCCAACACCCAATGGGATCAGGGCAACGAATATTTTCCTCCCACCACCTGGCAGATCTCCAATATGCACGGGGGAACCGGTGCGACCAATGTCATACCCGGCACCGTCGAAATCATGTTCAACTTTCGCTTTTCCACCGCAAGCACGGTCGAAGGTCTGAAATCCAGAGTGCATGCCATTCTCGATCAACATGGACTGGAGTACGAACTGCTATGGGAGCTTTCCGGCAAACCATTCCTGACGCCCAGAGGCGATCTGGTCGCGGCCATCGGCTCCGCCATTCGTGACGTGACCGGTATCGAAACCGAACTCTCGACCTCGGGCGGCACCTCCGATGGGCGCTTCATCGCCGACATCTGCAAGCAACTGGTGGAATTCGGGCCGCTCAACGCCACCATTCACAAACTCAACGAATGTGTGGCAGAAGCGGATATCGAGCCGCTCAAGGAGATTTACCGCCTCACCCTGATCAAGCTGTTGGCCTGACCATGTCGCTCCACTTCATCCTCTTCGTCGTGGCCGTGGCCGGCCTGTTGGGGTTCCTCTACCTCCGTGCAGGAAAACGGCGCAGGAAAGACAGCGGTGCGAGCGGCGGAGACAGCGGATGCTTTTCACATGATTCAAACAGCCATTGCGGCAATTCCAGCGGCGACTGCGGCGGGGATGGCGGCGGCGACTGACAATACCAGAAACTGACACCAAGGACTTCCATGTATACCGAGGCAAAATCCCAGCTATCCACCGTTAGAGATCTGCTGCGCTTTGCAGTCAGCCGTTTCAACGAGGCCCAGCTATTCTTTGGTCACGGCACCCAGAATGCCTATGACGAGGCCGCCTATCTCATCCTGCACACCCTGCACCTGCCGCTGGATACGCTGGACCCCTTTCTCGATGCACACCTGACCTCGCAAGAACTCGAAAGCGTGCTGAATATTCTGGAACGCCGTACCCGGGAACGGATACCTGCCGCCTACCTGACGCATGAAGCCTGGCTGGGAGATTTCCGCTTTTATGTGGATGAGCGCGTCATCGTGCCACGCTCATTCATTGCTGAGTTGTTACGGGAGCAGTTATCGCCCTGGGTGGAGGATCCGGATACAGTGACCTCAGCGCTGGACCTGTGCACCGGTTCAGGCTGCCTTGCCATCCTGATGGCGCATGCCTTTCCCAACGCCGATATTGACGCGGCAGACCTTTCAACTGATGCGCTCGACGTCGCACAGCGCAATGTGACGGATTACGGCCTGGAAGAACAGATCAGGCTGGCTCAGTCCGATCTGTTCAGCAATCTGGTTGATCGGCAGTACGACGTGATCATCAGCAACCCGCCTTACGTCAATGCGCCCTCGGTAAAAGCGCTGCCACCAGAATACAGGCACGAGCCAAAACTGGCGCTGGGCAGCGGCGAAGATGGTCTCGATGCCACCCGTGTCATCCTGCGCGAAGCAGCCAGCCACCTTAACCCGGATGGTATTTTGGTGGTTGAGATCGGGCACAATCGTGACGCACTGGAAATGGCATTCCCGGACCTGTCTTTCAGCTGGCTTGAAACCAGTTCCGGCGACGAACATGTATTCTTGCTCAGACGGGAACAACTTGGAGAATAGCAGCACATTCTTGTTCCAAAGCGACCAAGGCACGGCTTGCTGCCCCTGCTCAGGGCCAGAAATGTGGGATCGGAAGAACTTGCTGAAGGATGAACACCCCAAATAAAAAAAGCCAAGACTAACGTCTAGGCTTTTAAAAAATTTGGGGTGGCTGATGGGGCTCGAACCCACGACAACCGGAATCACAATCCGGGACTCTACCAACTGAGCTACAGCCACCACTGGTGAAACAGACCAAACTGGCCTGCCCGACAGGAATCGAACCTGTAACCCCCAGCTTAGAAGGCTGGTGCTCTATCCGGTTGAGCTACGGGCAGATTGTCGGACAAATCCTGGTCGGGGTGGAGAGATTCGAACTCCCGACATCCTGGTCCCAAACCAGGCGCGCTACCAGGCTACGCTACACCCCGAAGACGCGCACTATACATGGCAGATAACGAAACGTCAACTTCATATCCAGTGCTTTGCATCCAGAACAAAACCGCTTTAAAGTGTTGCATAATTCCATTTTCAACTGAATAAAACAGTCCCTACCATGTCAGCACAGATTATTGATGGCAAAGCAATCGCAGACCAACTTCTGCAACAAATCAAACAACGTGTTGAAGCAAGGGTAAGCGCCGGTAAACGGCGCCCGGGTTTGGCTGTGATTCTGGTTGGCGACGACCCCGCCTCCTCCATTTACGTTCGTAACAAGCGGCGCGCCTGCGACACCACCGGATTTCATTCTGTTTCCTATGATTTACCAGCCTCTACAAGCCAGGAAGAATTGCTGGGCCTGATTGATAAGCTCAATGACGACCCGGCCATTGACGGTATTCTGGTTCAGATGCCGGTGCCTGCACATATCGATAGCGAAGAAATTGTCGAACGCATTCACCCTGACAAGGATGTGGACGGTTTTCATCCCTACAACATTGGACGCCTGGCACTGCGGATCCCGGTTCTGAGGCCATGCACCCCGCGAGGCGCAATGACTCTGCTGCGCAGCACCGGGGAGGAGCTCAGGGGAAAGAATGCCGTCGTGGTAGGCGCCTCGAACACCGTTGGCCGCCCAATGGGGCTGGAATTGCTGCTGGCTGGCTGCACCGTTACAACGACGCATCGCTTTACTCGAGATTTGGCTTCTTATGTCAATGAGGCAGAAATTCTGATTGTCGCTGTTGGCAAACCCGGGCTGGTCAAAGGGGAATGGGTCCGAAATGGCGCCATTGTGATAGATGTGGGCATCAATCGCCTGCCGGATGGAAAGATATGTGGCGATGTTGAATTTGCCACTGCTGCCCAGCGAGCCGGGTGGATTACCCCGGTCCCGGGTGGAGTCGGGCCCATGACTGTTGCCACCTTGCTCGAAAATGCAATAGACTCAGCAGATAAATTACACATTTAATTCAGATAGTAACTTGGATATCTTAACCTGATACTTTAATCATATGGGGTGTATATGGGTTCCAGAAAGTCGGCAAGTTTAAACAAGATTTTTGTGCTGGACACCAATGTATTAATGCACGACCCCACCAGTCTGTTCCGTTTTGAGGAACATGATATTTACCTGCCGATGATGACCCTTGAAGAGCTCGACAACAACAAGAAAGGGGTTTCAGAAGTCGCGCGCAATGCCCGTCAGGCCAGCCGTTTTCTGGACGAAATTGTCAGCAGCAGCAAAGATGCCATAGAGCAAGGCATTCTGCTCAAAGGTCATGGCAACAACAGTGCTACTGGCAAGCTATTTCTGCAAACTGAAGCCATTTCAGGGGAGTTGCCGGTTAATTTCCCGATTGGCAAAGCCGACAATCAAATTCTCGCCGTTGTGATGCACCTGCAGCGCCAGCACAGCAAACGCAAAGTCAGCCTCGTCAGCAAAGATATCAACATGCGTATCAAGGCCCGCGCTCTTGGCCTTGCAGCAGAAGATTATTTTAACGACAAGGTTCTGGAGGACACCGATCTTCTTTATACCGGCGTACGCGAACTCCCGGAAAACTTCTGGGACCGTCACAGCAAGGATATGAAATCCTGGCAGGATGCCGGGCACACCCTGTACAAACTGACTGGACCGTTATGCTCCAGTCTTTTTGTCAATGAGCTGGTCTATCAGGAAGACCCCAAGCCCTTCTATGCCATTGTTAAAGAGCAGCAAGGCAACTCCATGGTACTGGAGACCCTGAAAGACTTCAGCCACCACAAGAATGCCGTCTGGGGCATCAATGCCAGAAACCGGGAGCAGAATTTTGCACTCAACCTGCTAATGAACCCAGATATTGACTTTGTCACCCTGCTGGGCCAAGCCGGCACTGGAAAGACTTTGTTGACCCTGGCCGCCGCCCTGCAACAAACACTCGATCAGAAACGCTATTCTGAAATTATTGTTACCCGGGTTACCGTTCCCGTTGGCGAGGATATCGGCTTCCTGCCCGGTACCGAACTGGAAAAAATGAGCCCATGGATGGGTGCTCTTGAAGACAATATGGAAGTACTCAATAAAACAGACGAAGAGGCCGGCGAATGGGGGCGCGCCGCAACCCAGGATCTGATCCGCTCCAGAATCAAGATCAAGGCTCTGAACTTTATGCGTGGCCGCACGTTTTTGAATAAATTTCTGATTATTGATGAAGCGCAGAACCTTACGCCAAAACAGATGAAAACCCTGATCACCCGTGCCGGCCCCGGTACCAAGGTGGTTTGCCTGGGCAATATCGCACAGATCGACACCCCCTATCTGACCGAAGGCAGCTCAGGTCTGACCTATGTCGTGGATCGCTTCAAAGGCTGGGCCCACAATGGTCACGTCACGCTGTTGCGAGGCGAACGCTCAAGGCTGGCCGATTACGCTTCAGAAGCGCTCTAAAATATAGCCGAGCCCCTCTTAAGTTTTGCAGCGGCTCGGCCATTTTATTCTGATTAACCATCCTCTTTCTGCGCTAAGTTAATCGAATGGTTCGTGCATTTTCGCACTACAAAATAATCAATTTCTCCATCATTGTGCTGGCCATTTTCGTCCTGGCGCTTGCTGGCGAATTGACCTGGGATTCCTATACCAAATACCGCGCTGTGCGTGATATGGGGCAGGCCAATGCGATGGCGGATCATCTGATCAATGTCGCGGGTATCGCAGCGGTAGAACGTGGCCTGACGTCCAGTTCCATGGGAGGACGTGTTCCTGTTCCCAATGCAACCTTGGCCACCATCTCCAGTTTGCGCAAAAAAGGAGACGCCGACTGGAATAAGGCGCTTGATCTGGCGCGTGATCTCGCTGCACGCGGGTCAACGGATTCTGAATTTTCTGATGCGATTCAGCAGGCGGTTCGGGAACATGCGGCCCTGATGGATGCACGCACCAAAGCCGACTCGTGCCTGAAAAATGAGGGCTGCGCCTATACCGCGACAGAATGGCTTAAAACAATCACCCACTTCATCGGATTTTCTTCACGCCTGCGTGAAGCGGCATTCCTGCCGCTGGACACGCCACATCACATAGCCCAACTTAATCTCGCCCTCAAACGCTGGGTGTGGCTGGCAAGCGAGCATGCTGGACGTGAACGAGGCACACTGGGCTATTACATTAGCGCCAGCTTGCCGCTGCCTTCAACCGTGATGGATGAGATGAAAGCGAATCGCGGTGTAGTTGATAGAAGCATTTTAGACATTCAGGCAGTTGCCGCACTAAAAAGCACCGACCCTCGTATCGTTCACGCAGTTACGGAAATGGAAAAAACATTCCTCATCCGTTTCGATGCAGCACGCCAACAAGCCTATCAAGGCGCCAATACAGGCTCTTACCCGCTGAGTGGCGCCGAGTGGGTACGGGCATCAACTGAAGCGATCAATTCCTTGCTGACTATCGCTGGTGCCGTGAGCCAGGTTTCCGACGAGTATGCCGCACAGGCAATGCGTGATGCCAAAGCACACATGCTCCGCCTTGCCTTCATGCTGGCAGTGACGCTGGCGCTGGTTTTCTGGAGCATGACCAAGGTTCGTCAAACCGCCAACTCCCTGTTCAAACAAAAGGAACTCGCCGAGGTCACGCTGCACTCTATTGGCGATGCGGTAATCACTACCGATAGCGCTGCACGGGTGGAATACCTCAACCCGATCGCCGAGCAACTGACTGGCTGGAAAACGCAGGACGCGTATGGCTTGCCGCTCGCCAGGGTGTGCGTGCTGATCGATGGTGTGTCCCGCAAACCGGAGCCTAATCCGGTTGAACGATGCCTGCGTGAACGCCAGGTGGTCGGACTGGCGAGCAACGTGGTGCTGGTGGCGCGAGATGGCAAGGAATACGTCATCGAGGACTCGGCAGCGCCAATACGTGACCGGGAAGGCATTATCGTCGGTGCCGTCATGGTGTTCTACGATGTAACACAGATGCGCCATACCTCGCACCTGCTGTCCTACCATGCCACTCACGATGCACTTACGGGCCTGGTTAACCGGCGCGAGTTCGAGCGGCGCCTGGCCGACTTGCTGGTGCGTGCTAAAAATCTTGGCCAACAACATGCCTTCTGCTATCTCGATCTGGATCAGTTCAAGGTAATCAACGATACTTGCGGCCATGCGGTGGGCGACAAATTGCTGCGTCAGCTTACCTATCTGCTGCAGGAAGGCATGCGCGAGTCTGATACCCTTGCCCGCCTGGGAGGCGATGAATTTGGTGTGCTGCTGGAAGGCTGTCCACTTGACCGAGCGCTGCAAATCGCGGAAAGCCTGCGCCAGATCGTCAAGGATTTTCGCTTCAGCTGGGAGGGACACCCTTTTGATCTGGGCGCGAGCATTGGACTGGTCATCATCGATGCCGACAGTGTCAGCATCGAAGAGGTCATGAGCGAAGCGGATGCCGCCTGCTATGCTGCCAAGGAAAAAGGACGCAACCGGGTGCAGGTTTTCCGGCCCGGCAACCTGGAACTGGCCCGGCGCCACGGTGAAATGCAGTGGGTATCACGTATCAGCCATGCGCTGGAGGAAAACCGCTTCGTTCTTTATTGCCAGACGATTGCCCCGCTGGACGGAAAGCTTGAGCGGCACTGCGAAATTCTGTTGCGACTGCTGGATGAGGAAGGCAAACTGGTGCCGCCACTTGACTTCATCCCCGCTGCGGAACGTTACAACCTGATGCCGGCCATAGACCGTTGGGTCATCCAGAATGGACTTTCAGCAATCGGACAGCATCTACGCGGGCATCCAGAACAAGCTGGAGAGGTTTTCTGCATCAATTTGTCAGGGGCCTCACTAGGCGAGGAAAAACTTGAACACTTCATAAGCGATCAACTTGCGCTGCATCAAGTCCCACCATCCCTGATTTGTTTCGAGGTCACCGAAACCGCCGCTATAGCCAATCTGGATCAGGCTGCCGCACTGATTAAAACACTCAGAGCCAAAGGCTGCCGTTTCGCTCTGGATGACTTCGGCAGTGGCCTGTCCTCTTTTAGGTACCTGAAATTACTGCCGGTTGACTACCTGAAAATTGATGGCGCCTTCGTCAAGGACATGGCAGATGATCCTGTAGATTACGCCATGGTGCAGGCGATCAATACGGTCGGCCACGTCATGGGAATCAAGACCATTGCCGAATACGTGGAAAACGACGCCATCCTGGAAAAAGTGCGGGAGCTTGGTGTGGATTATGCTCAGGGTTACGGCATTCGTAAGCCCTGTCCTATGAATCAATGCCTGATGGACGCCTGTGAAGTAGCATGAAACAAATCTTGCATGCCTTCAAGATTATTCTGGGAGTGCTTTACCCCCCCCGGCCTCATCCAGGTAGAGCTGGTAATGGCGCGCAAACATGGCCTCCAGCTCGTCAATAATCTCTGCCGCAGGCTTGCCATGAAGCAGGTGGGAAGTCATGTGCTGAGACGTTTCATTGAACAGCCTGTTCTGGTCCAGCATATGGTAAGTCGCTCGCAGGCGTTTAATAGCCTTGACCACGCTTTCCTTATCCGGACGAGGAATCAAGTTCGGCATCAAGGGGGTGTTTGCCGGCGTATTTTCCCCCTGGCTCAGCAAAAACCCCATGAATGAAGTTACGGTCTGCTGCTGTGCATTATTTAATGCACGAAACAACTTTAGAGCCTCTTTCTCCTGAGGCTTTAGAGAAGCACCACCGCGTATCAGCATGGGCTATTAACTATCGACCTAGTCTTTTAACTTGTTGACTGCGTAATCGAGAAAAGCCTGTAACAGCCTTGATCTGAATTTTCCGTCCGTGTACACAACCGATAATGGACGAATCAGTGGCGGATTGAGCGAAACCGCCACCAGGTCACCCAGTTTGAGCTCTTTCTGAATGGTTGAGCGTGACACAATTGCTACACCCAACCCGGCCTCAACCGCACCCTTGATCGCTTCCAGGCTCCCCAATTCCATCATGATATGAAGATCATCCGGCGAAACATTGGCCTGGCGAAAATATTCATCAATCACATTGCGTGTACCCGACCCTGTTTCACGGCTGATATACGGTTGCTCTGCCAACAATGCAGGTGCAATCTCTGGCAGTTTCGCCAAATGATGCTGGGGCGTACAGATCATCACCAGTTCGTCTTCACAGCATATGGTGCTTTTTAATTGGGGGTGGTGCGAAGGCGCCTCGATCAAACCAACGTCCAGGGTATGATCAGCAACTTTGATTTCGATGCTATCCGAATTGGCGACGGTCAAACGAGCCTGTACCTGCGGGTACTTCGCCATAAATTCACCCAGCTTTCTCGGCAGCATGTATTCCGCAATCGTGGTACTGGCACCCAACATCAGAATGCCGCTGACCTGACCAGTCATCTCCCCCATTCTGGTTTCCATCTCTGCCGTCAGATTAAGAATCCGCTCTGCATAATCCAGCACCAGTTCTCCCGCCGGGGTGAGCGAGATCTTGCTGTGACTGCGTTCGAACAACCGGGTATTGAAATGTTCTTCCAGTTGCTTAACCTGAAAAGTCACTGCTGGTTGAGTCATAAACAACAATTCAGCGGCCTTGGTAAAGCTGAGCTGTTTGGCAACCGTATAGAAAACCTGTAGTCGGCGATCCGCCATGCTAATCCCATGCTTGTGTTAATCTAGACCCCGTATTCAATCATAAATCGGCATTGATGAATAGAATTTAATGGCAATAACAGACAAACCTATCTGCTTTTATGACTGACGACTACACCCCGGAACAAATCGATACATTTATGACTCACGCGCTAGACCTTGCAAAGCAAGGTGCGGCTCTCGGAGAAGTGCCTGTGGGTGCAATCGTTGTTTACCAGAATCAGATTATTGGACGCGGCTTCAACGCCCCGATTAGTCTGCATGATCCAAGTGCTCACGCCGAAATTCAGGCCCTGCGCAATGCAGCGCGGTTTCTCGACAACTACCGTCTGGTCGGTTGCGAATTGTTCGTAACCCTTGAGCCATGCGTCATGTGTGCAGGCGCAATCATGCACGCGCGCATCCAGCATTTATTCTATGGCGCCAATGATCCGAAAACAGGCGCATGTGGAAGTGTAACCAATCTGTTTCTTGAAAAACGGCTGAATCACCATACGAACGTCACAGGAGGCATCCGGACAGAACAATGTGGGAAAATGCTTTCGGATTTCTTTGCCGAACGGCGTAGCCAACTCAAGAGTGGCAAGAAAAATCTGGCTGAGTGAAAGAAGCGATATACAAAGAAATGGGTTAGACCTTTAAGTCTAACCCACAGATTTTATTGGTCGGGGCGAGAGGATTTGAACCTCCGACCACTTCACCCCCAGCGAAGTGCGCTACCAGGCTGCGCTACGCCCCGAAGCGCGCAATTATAGCGAAGATTAGCAATACTGGCTAGTTTCGCAGCAGTTCCAGAATACTTTTAAGTTCGTTTCGGACATGCATCAGATTAAAGTTGGATGCGCTCGCATGCCCACCGGCATCCCTTTCTTCTGCACCACCATTTTTTATACTGGGCGCTTCTTCAAGACGATTTCGGGCTCCACTGATGGTGAACCCCTGCTCGTAAAGCAACTCACGAATATGTCGAATGAGTAAAACTTCATGATGCTGATAATAACGGCGATTGCCGCGCCGTTTCACCGGCTTGAGCTGGGTAAACTCCTGCTCCCAGTAACGAAGCACATGCGGTTTTACGCCACATAGTTCGCTTACTTCACCGATGGTGAAATAGCGCTTCGCAGGGATCGGAGGAAGCTCAGCTTTGGGCGCTGTTTCCTGCATACGATTCTTCCACTAGTGCCTTGAGTTTCTGGCTGGCATGAAATGTCACGACACGTCGTGCAGTAATCGGAATTTCTTCACCTGTTTTTGGGTTTCGGCCCGGGCGTTGCGGCTTGTCACGCAATTCAAAATTGCCAAAACCGGATAGCTTCACTCCATCACCACTTTCCAGCGCCAAACGAATTTCTTCAAAAAAAGACTCGACCATGTCTTTTGCTTCACGCTTGTTCAGGCCAACATGTTCAAACAGCATATCTGCCAGTTCGGCTTTTGTAAGCGTCATTTTTTATTCCTTAAGCTCGGAGTGTCGCATTGAAACGTTTGGAAAGAATATCCTTGATATTCCCCATGACCGTTTCAACTTCATCATCAGTTAACGTTTTCTGAGTATCTTGCATCAGCACCTTGAATGCAAGGCTTTTTTTACCTAAATCAATGCCTTTGCCGCGATATACGTCAAACAACTTGAGATCTGTAACAGTCGCCGGAAGATGTTTTCTTATCCCATCAAGCAGATCTTGCACATAAACGGCATCATCGACAACAACGGCCAGATCACGTCTGACAGAGGGGAATTTTGAAATTTCGCCAAATACAGGAATTTTCCGCTGCATTACGGATGCAAGATCAATCTCGAACATGACCGCCGGCTGAGGGAGATCATATTTCTGTTGCCAGCGCGGATGCAAGGTTCCAATCCAGCCGACTGGCTCTGCATTCAACAGAATCTGGGCCGACTGTCCTGGATGAAACGCAGCATGGGTAGCCGCTACGAAGTTGAATTCCAGTGGATAGCACAGCGCTTCGAGATCGGCCTTGATGTCAAAGAAATCAACCTGACGCATTGCTTCGCCCCACTGTTCATCCTTGGCACTGCCAAAGCATAATGCGGCAACACGCTGTGGTTGTGCATAGCTTCCTTCGTCTGGAGCAAAGCAGCGGCCGATTTCAAATATCCTCACCCGCTCATGCTTGCGGTTTAGATTAAAACGCAACACATCCAGCAGCCCACCCAGTAATGAAGATCGCATCACAGCAAGCTGGCTCGCAATTGGGTTCTGCAGCACAACAGGGTTTTCGTTCCCAGCCAGATCGGTTTCCCATTCCTTATCGACAAAGCTGTAGGTCACCACTTCCTGATAGTCACGGGCGATCAGCAACTGGCGAATTTGACTCAATTCCTGCTGTGACTCATTTTGTGGAAGCAGATTCAGCGCACTATTAGGAGACAAAGCCGGAATATGATCATAACCATGCAATCTCGCCAACTCTTCAATCAAGTCCACCTCGATAGACAAGTCAAAGCGATAACTGGGAACTATCACATGAAAATTACCATTCGACTCAGTAAATGAAAAATTCAGACGCTGCAGAAGTGATGAAATTGTTTCCACATCCAGATCGATACCAAGCACACGCCGCGCACGCTCGGCGCGCAACACGATAACTTCACGACGTGGCAACTCCCCAGTCACTTCCGAAACATCGCCGGCGTCGCCACCGCAAATCTGCTGAATCAATGCAGACGCCCGCTCCAGAGCCACCCGGGTGGAAGCAAAGTCCACGCCGCGCTCAAAACGATAGGAGGAGTCGGTCGACAGGCCCAAACGGCGCGCCTTGCCGGCAATTGCATCAGGATTGAAAAATGCACTTTCAAGGACAATATCTGTCGTGCTGTCCGATACTGCACTGCTTTCGCCACCCATGATCCCAGCTAGCGCCAAGGCTGCCGATTCATCCGCTATTACCAGCATATCCGGGGCCAGCTTTACGTTCTGCTCATTAAGCAGCTTCAGTTCTTCGCCAGGACGGGCAAAGCGAACCTGAATCTGCCCCTGGAGCTTGGCAAAATCAAAGGCGTGCAGGGGCTGGCCAAATTCCAGCATGACGTAGTTTGTGATATCCACCACGGCATTAATGCTTCTTACACCGGAGCGCTCCAGGCGACGTATCATCCAACCAGGCGTTGTCGCCGCCATGTTCACGCCACGCATCACCCTGCCGCAATAGCGCGGGCAAGCGGCAGATTCACTCACCTTGATTTCCAGCTTATCGGTAACAGTAACCTGAACAGGAACATAATCCTGCGCCAGCTCAAGTTTTGATCCGGTTACCGCTGCCACCTCTCGTGCCACCCCAAGCATACCGAGACAATCACTGCGGTTGGGTGTCAATTTGAGCGTGAATAAATGGTCGTCAAGTTCAAGGTAGTTACGAATGGAAGTGCCGACAGGCGCATCAGCGGGCAATAACATCAGGCCGCTACTTTCTTCCGCCAGCCCTAATTCCTTGGCGGAACACAACATGCCAAAAGAGTCCACACTCCTGACCTTGGCCTGCTTGATCGAAATACCAGGCAATTCAGCGCCGACCAGAGCGCACGGCACGCGCGCACCGGCATGGACATTCGCTGCACCACACACGATTTGAAGCGGCTCAGCTTCGCCCACATTGACCTGGCACACATTCAGCCGATCGGCATTGGGATGCTTTTCCAACGACAGAACTTCCGCCACAACGATTTTTTCAAATGCCGGCGCGACAGACTCCAGCCCCTCCACCTCCAGGCCAGCCATAGTCAGGACATGAGCCAGTTTATCGGTATCGAGCGCAGGGTTTACGTAAGTGCGTAACCAGTTTTCTGAGAATTTCATGTCTTTTTTATCACAGGAAACACACAAAGCGTTCTAGCAATTGGTGAGCCTCCCGCTTTTTTCGTGTTTCAATCAATTAAATTGCTTGAGAAACTTAAGATCGTTTTCAAAGAACAATCTTAAGTCATTGACTCCATAACGTAACATTGCCAAGCGCTCAACGCCCAAACCAAAGGCGAAGCCAATGTATTTTTCGCTGTCGATGTTTACGTGTTTCAAAACATTGGGGTGCACCATGCCACAACCACCAATTTCAAGCCAGCCGCCTTTCCAGCTCATATCCATTTCAGCTGATGGCTCAGTGAATGGAAAAAAGGAGGGGCGAAAGCGCACTTGCAGATCATCTCTTTCGAAAAAACGCTGCAAGAAATCCTGTACTACACCTTTGAGATTGGCGAAACTGATCTCTTCATCCACCCACAAACCTTCTACCTGATGGAACATCGGCGAATGGGTTGCATCCGAATCCACACGGAACACACGTCCAGGTGCGATGATTTTTAACGGTGGCTGATTACCCTCCATATACCGCACCTGCACTGGAGAGGTATGAGTGCGCAATACGTGTCCGGCATCCACATAAAATGTATCGTGCATCGCGCGTGCTGGATGATTTTCCGGAATATTGAGCGCAGTAAAATTGTAGAAATCAGTTTCAATTTCGGGGCCTTGCGCAACTTCGAAGCCAATTGAATGAAAAAGAGCTTCGATTCGTTCCAGCGTCCGCGTCACCGGATGCATGCCACCACGGCCTGTCCCACGTCCAGGCAATGTCACATCCAGAGATTCCTTAGCCAACTGAATCTGCAACTGCTGTTCGCGCAACGCATCACGCCGCAAGGCTAGAGCATGTTCAAGCTCATCTTTGACCTGGTTGATGCGTGCGCCTGCAGCCGGACGCTCTTCTGCCGACAATTTCCCCAAGCCTTTCAATAGCTCGGTCAGCGCACCATTTTTTCCGATAAAACGCGATTTGACCTGATCCAGGTCGGCCGGGTTATCAATAGCTTCAAAAGCCGATAAACCCTGATTCAGTATTTCTTCCAGTTTTTCCATATTCGGGTCGGACTGTCTCAACGGGCGATTCAAATAAAAAAGGAGGCCTGAGCCTCCTTTTTTAGGTTTTGCTGCTTAAGCGCTGAGGCTGGCTTTAGCTTGTTCGGCAATCCTGGCGAATGCAGGCTTGTCAAACACGGCCAGATCGGCCAGCACTTTGCGGTCCATATCAATCGCAGCCTTCTTGAGGCCATTGATAAACACGCTATAAGTCATGCCCAGTTCGCGAGCTGCGGCATTGATACGAACGATCCACAAAGCGCGGAACTGACGCTTGCGCTGGCGGCGGTCACGGTATGCATATTGACCCGCCTTCATTACCGCTTCTTTAGCGATACGATAGACGTTCTTACGACGGCCACGGTAACCCTTGGCCATATCCAGTACTTTTTTGTGACGGGCGCGAGCCGTTACACCACGTTTAACTCTTGACATATCATGGCCCCCTTATGCGTACGGCATCATTGCGCGAACTTGGCGCATGTTGCTTTCTGCAACCATGGTCGTGCCACGCAACTGGCGCTTACGTTTAGTGGTTTTCTTGGTCAGAATATGACGCAAGTGGGAATGGGTGCGCTTGACGCCACCACCGCCCAGAGCGTTGAAACGCTTTTTGGCGCCGCTCTTGGTTTTCATCTTAGGCATTTACAACTCCTAGTTTTATAACATGGATCTGGGCGTTCTCCGAAGGAGACACTTGTTAGCCTGGATACCACTTGTTCTAGTCACCAGCTTTTGGCTGGCAACTGAATTCTGGATGCTACTTTTTCTTCGGCGAAAGCACCATCACCATCTGACGGCCTTCCATCTTGGGAAACTGTTCGACCACACCGAATTCGGTCAGGTCTGCTTCCACTCGCTTCAGAAGACGCATACCCAGTTCCTGGTGGGTAATTTCACGTCCGCGAAAACGCAGTGTGATTTTCGTCTTGTCGCCTTCCTCGAGAAAGCGGATCAGGTTGCGCAACTTGACCTGATAATCACCTTCGTCGGTTCCTGGGCGGAATTTTATTTCCTTGACCTGGATTTGCTTCTGCTTCAGCTTGGCTTCGTGCTGTTTTTTGCTCTCGCTGTATTTGAATTTTCCATAATCCATCAAGCGACAAACTGGCGGTTGCGCTGTAGGCGCAATCTCGACCAGGTCAATCTCCGCATCTTCTGCCATTTGCATGGCAGTGGACAAACTTACGATGCCGAGCGGCTCTCCTTCAACACCCACCAACCGGACTTCCTGAGCGGTGATTTCACCGTTGATCCGGCTTTCTTTTCCCTGAGCGATAGCTAAATCTCCAAATCAATTAAAAAATTAAGCCGCGCTTCCCTTTTCGGCCAGATCCCTGGATAACCGCTCCAGTAACGCTTCCAGCGTCATCTGGCCAAGGTCTTCGCCTGTACGGGTCCGCACGGCAACTAGGTTAGAAGCCACTTCCTTATCCCCTACAACCAGGAGATAGGGCAGCCTCTGCATGCTATGTTCGCGAATTTTATAGGTAATCTTCTCATTTCTCAAGTCCGGATGGACACGGAAACCATTTTTCTTGAGTTCTTCTGCAACTTGGGTTGCATATTCTGCCTGAGACTCTGAGATATTCAGTATGGCCAGTTGGACTGGCGCCAGCCAAAGCGGCAGTGCGCCGGCATGGTTTTCGACCAGAATGCCGATAAAACGCTCCAAAGAGCCCAGCATCGCCCGATGCAACATCACTGGAACTTTACGGGTGTTATCTTCGTCTACAAATTCAGCGCCCAGACGGCCCGGCATGGAGAAATCCACCTGTATCGTGCCACACTGCCAGGAGCGGCCAATTGCGTCCTTGATGTGAAATTCGATTTTCGGGCCATAGAAAGCGCCTTCTCCCGGCAATTCGTCCCACGTCATGCCAGAAGCACGCAAGGCGGCGCGCAAGGCATTTTCTGACTTATCCCATATATCGTCAGAACCAACCCTGCCTTCAGGCCGCAGCGCCAATTTCACCGCTACATTATGAAAGCCGAAGTCCTTATAAACTTTCAACACCTGTGCATTGAAAGCCGTTACCTCGGATTCGATCTGTGCCTCGGTACAAAAGATGTGGCCATCGTCCTGTACAAAGCCGCGCACCCGCATCAAGCCATGCAAGCCGCCAGAGGGTTCATTGCGATGACATGAGCCAAACTCGCCATAGCGTAGCGGCAGTTCACGATAAGAACGCAGGTCGGAATTGAATACCTGGATATGACCGGGACAATTCATCGGCTTGATCGCGTATTCGTGTTTTTCAGACTCCGTGGTAAACATACCAGCTTTGAAATGTTCCCAATGACCCGACTTTTCCCATAACACTCGATCGATGATTTGAGGGCAGCGGATTTCCTTGTAACCGTTATCCAGATACGCCTGCCTCATGTACTGTTCGATCACCTGCCACATCGCCCAACCCTTGGGATGCCAGAACACCATGCCCGGCGCCTCATCCTGCATGTGGAACAGATCCTGCATCTTGCCAATCTTGCGATGGTCGCGCTTTTCGGCTTCCTCGAGGCGATGCAGATAGGCTTCCTGATCTTCTTTTTTTGCCCACGCCGTACCGTAAATACGTTGCAGCATTTCGTTTTTTGAGTCGCCGCGCCAGTAGGCACCGGCCACCTTCATCAGCTTGAATACTTTGATCTTGCCGGTTGAAGGCACATGCGGGCCACGGCACAGGTCAGTAAAATCGCCCTGGGTGTAGAGAGAAAGATCTTGTTCGCTGGGGATGGATTCTATAATCTGCGCCTTGTAATGCTCGCCCAGATTCTTGAAAAAGCTGATTGCATCGGAGCGCGACAAAACCTTGCGCTCGACTTTCAGATCGGCCTTGACGATTTCCGTCATCTTTTTCTCGATGGCCTGCAAATCTTCCGGCGTAAACGGGCGCTTGTAGGAAAAATCGTAGAAAAAGCCGTCTTCGATCACCGGCCCAATCGTGACCTGCGCTTCCGGGAACAGCGACTTGACCGCCTGAGCCAGCAAGTGTGCGGCAGAATGCCGGATCACATCCTGCCCATCAGCATCCTTGTCGGTCACGATTGCCAGATCGGCATCGTTTTCGATCAGAAAGGAGGTATCCACCAGTTTGCCATTGACCTTGCCGGCCAGCGCCACGCGCGCCAGGCCAGCACCGATATTGGCAGCCACCTCGGCCACCGTCACCGCTTGATCAAACTTGCGCTCGGAACCATCAGGTAAACGAATTACAGGCATAAAATCAAAGTCCGGAAACAAAAAATGCGGCATGGCCGCATTTTAGGAAAAGCTGGTAGGCGCGATTGGACTCGAACCAACGACCCCCACCATGTCAAGGTGATGCTCTAACCAGCTGAGCTACGCGCCTAAGGGTGGCCGAATTATACGGAGAACTCGGCGACAATACAACGAAAACCTTCGAGCAGCTTACCCAACCCACTTGCGCGCGTTGCGGAACATGCGCAGCCATGGCCCATCCTCGCCCCAGCCATCGGGATGCCAGGAATGCTGCACAGCGCGGAAGACCCGTTCCGGGTGCGGCATCATGATGGTAAAGCGGCCATCCGGGGTGGTCAGGCCGGTGATCCCTTCCGGCGAGCCGTTCGGGTTGGCCGGATAGCTTTGAGCCGGCAGGCCACGATGATCGACGTAGCGCAACGCTACCAGTGACTTTTGTTGCGATTCAATCGATGTAAATTCGGCATAACCCTCGCCGTGCGCAACCACGATGGGCAGCCTGCTGCCCGCCATGCCATCAAAAAACAATGAGGGGCTTTGTGGCACCTCAACGGTAACAAAGCGCGCCTCGAACTGCTCTGATTTGTTGCGCACGAAATGGGGCCAGCTTTCTGCACCAGGAATGATTGAGTGAAGGTTACTCATCATCTGGCAACCGTTACACACCCCAAGGGCAAAAGAGTCGTCACGCTGAAAAAAAGCTTCGAATTCGTCACGGGCGCGCTCGTTAAACAGGATGGATTTGGCCCAACCCTCACCTGCTCCCAGCACATCCCCATAGGAAAAGCCTCCACATGCTACCAGGCCCTTGAAATCAAGAAGCGTGATGCGTCCGGCGATGATGTCGCTCATATGAACGTCAACCGCCGTAAATCCAGCGCGATCAAAGGCTGCCGCCATTTCCACCTGGCCATTCACACCCTGTTCGCGCAAAATCGCCATGGCGGGACGGATGCCGCTATTGATGAAGGGCGCAGCGATATTGTCGTTGATATCGAAAGAGGGAGTCGCCTGCAGTCCTGTGTCAGCCTGGTCAAGAATGCGGTCAAATTCCTGCTGCGCACTTTCCGGGTTGTCGCGCAATTTCTGCATCTGGAAAGTGGTTTCCGACCATGCGCGCTGCAGGTCTACACGACTTTCGCTGAATACTTCCGCTTCGCCGCGCAGGATGAGCAGGCGGTCGTCCTGATTAAGCGTGCCGATGACGTGAAACTCACTGCGCATTCCGGCATCAAAGAAGGTCTGCATCACTAGTGGCGTGTCTATACGGCGCACCTGCAAAACTGCACCCAGTTCCTCGTTGAACAGAACGCTGAAAATTCGGCTCGAATAACTGCCAAGAGGAATTTCAGGCTCAACCTTGCCATTTTCTTCCACATCACTGCGAATCTGCTCGTAGCACAACTCGTCCAAATCAAGAGTGACACCAACATGACCGGCAAACATCATTTCGCACAGGGTGGTGAACAGACCTCCATCGGAACGATCGTGATAAGCCACGATTTTTTCGGCACGATTCAGTTTCTGTACGGTCTCAAAAAATGCTTTGAGGTGCCCGGCCACCAGCACATCTGGCGCCTCATTACCCACCTCCCCATAAACCTGTGCCAGAGCAGAGCCGCCGAGGCGAACACGGCCACGACCAAGATCGATCAGAATCAAATCAGTATCGCCCATATCAGCACGCAACTGGGGGGTCAGCGTTCTGCGCGCATCCGATGTAGGCGCAAAGGCCGTAATAATCAGAGAGAGCGGCGAAGTCACGGATTTTTTGATACCGCCCTCCTCCCAGACAGACTTCATTGACATGGAATCCTTGCCCACAGGAATACTCACGCCAAGTTCAGGGCAGAATTCCATGCCAACCGCGTGGACCGTATCGTAAAGAGCCGCATCCTCGCCCGGATGCCCTGCCGCCACCATCCAGTTGGCGGAGAGTTTGATATCGCCGATATCATCAATCAAGGCGGCAGCGATGTTGGTCAGCGCCTCGCCTATCGCCATGCGACCCGAAGCGGGGGCATCCAGCAAGGCCAGAGGGGTGCGTTCGCCCATGGCAAAGGCTTCACCGATATAGGTGTCATATCCCATGGTGGTGACTGCCACATCTGCTACAGGAACCTGCCATGGCCCGACAAACTGGTCACGTGCAGTGAAACCGCCCACGGTGCGGTCGCCAATACTGATCAGGAAAGTTTTATCCCCTACAGTTGGCAGCCGCAACACGCGGTAGGCTGCGTCCTTCAATTCCAGTTTTTCCACATCAAATGCAGCCAGCGAACGCTGAGCATGAGCCACGGTACGGGTCATACGCGGCGGCTTGCCGAGCAGAACGTTCATGTCCATGTCCACCGGCTTGTTGCCGAAATGCTCATCTTCCACCACCAGCTGCTGCTCGAGCGTGGCCTCGCCGATCACGGCATAGGGGCAGCGCTCGCGCTCACACATGGCGGCAAAGGTTTCAAGACTCTCGGGCTCAATGGCCAGAACATAACGTTCCTGTGATTCGTTGGACCAAATCTGCATCGGCGACATGCCCGGCTCCTCCGAAGGCACATCGCGCAAACGGAAGCGCCCGCCCCGGTTAGAGCCGTGAACCAGTTCCGGCAGGGCATTGGATATACCCCCCGCGCCGACGTCGTGGATGGAAAGAATCGGGTTTGCCGCGCCCATCTGCCAGCAGCGATCAATGACTTCCTGAGCACGGCGCTGCATTTCAGGGTTGCCGCGTTGCACCGAATCGAAATCCAGATTCTCGGCATTGGCGCCGGTATCCATGCTGGAAGCCGCGCCCCCGCCCAGGCCGATCAGCATGCCGGGGCCACCCAACTGGATCAGCAGTGCACCGGGTGTGACCTCGCCCTTGAATGAGTGTTGATCGGTAATGTTACCCACTCCACCGGCGAGCATGATGGGTTTGTGGTAGCCGCGCATCTCACCGGAGACTTCTTCTTCGAAAGTACGGAAATAACCAGCCAAGTTGGGACGACCAAATTCGTTATTGAAAGCAGCTGCGCCGATTGGCCCTTCCAGCATGATTTGCAGGGCCGAAACGATACGTCCAGGTTTGCCGTAATTGCCTTCCCAGGGTTGACTGAAACCGGGGATATTGAGGTTGGACACGGAAAACCCGCACAGGCCCGCCTTGGGTTTGG
The DNA here is from genome assembly GCA_963741495.1 of uncultured Gammaproteobacteria bacterium. Taxonomy (GTDB): domain Bacteria; phylum Pseudomonadota; class Gammaproteobacteria; order Burkholderiales; family Sulfuricellaceae; genus Sulfurimicrobium. Next base: position 484,146 of record CAVUID010000015.1, on the reverse strand, counting down.
AACCGGTGCCGGTCGCTCCTTCGTCGCGAATCTCACCACCTGAACCCGTGGCTGCGCCAGGAAATGGTGAAATTGCGGTGGGATGATTGTGGGTTTCCACCTTCATCAGAATATGAGTTTTTTCGCTGACGTAGCAGTAACGTTTACCATTGGCATCGGGATAAAAACGCGCAATCTCGGCGCCCTCGATCACCGAAGAGTTGTCCGAATAGGCAACCACCGTGCCGCGCGGCGCTTTTGCATGGGTGTTACGGATCATGCCGAAGAGCGAATGGGGTTGCGGCTTGCCGTCAATCACCCAGTCGGCATTAAAAATTTTGTGGCGGCAGTGTTCGGAGTTGGCCTGAGCGAACATCATCAATTCCACGTCCGTTGGATTGCGCCCGATGCGGGTAAAATTCTCCACCAGATAATCGATTTCATCTGCCGACAGCGCCAGACCCCATTCCCGATTGGCCTGCTCCAGCGCCACCGACCCGCCGTCCAGAATATCCACCGTGCGCAATGGTTGCGGTTCCACGTGTTGAAACAGTTTTTCCGCCTGAGCAAAATTCGTCAGAACCATATCGGTCATGCGATCATGAACCAGCGGTAGCAATACCGATTTTTCCTCCACCGTCAAAGATGACCCATCATTTTTTTGCACGTAAAAAGCAATGCCGCGCTCGATGCGTTCGACCATTTCCAGTCCACAGTGGCGTGCGATATCTGTAGCCTTGGATGACCACGGTGAAATGGTGCCAAAACGTGGGGTTACCAGTAGTAATTCGCCTGCCGGCTGTTCTTCTTTGGCTGCGGGGCCGTAGCTCAGAATCTGCTCAAGCCGTTCCTGCTCGGAAGCGTCCAGTACGCGCTCGACCGCAACAAAATGCCAGTATTCAGCGTAAACATGGGAGATGAGAGGAGCGTTCGCAGCGATTGAACGCATCAGCTTATCGTAGCGAAAAGGTGAAAGTGCGTTGCGACCGCGTAATGAAATGGCTTGAGGCATGGGCAATCCGGGCAGATACGGGAAAGTTGGATTTTAACTCAAAACCACCTTCAATTAGGAGTCTGCCGATGAGTTATTGCCATGCCAACTTTAGCCCTGCCGACTGGGCGGCAGAGCAAATGTTTGGATATTTTAAGCTGTCACTTGAGATGACATGTTGTGCATAAAGCACTTTGCGTATTTGCCATCCGCAAAAAAACTTTGATATTCCCATTGTGCGGGTCGTGACAGGTCGCGCATTCGACTTTTCCGTTATAGAGCTTCAATCCAGCAGCGGTGACATTTCCTACGGGATTCAGGCCCGTATTGATTGTGTCGTCATATGCCATATTGACTGGGTGCTCGTTGCTCAGATCGGTTCCCAGGAAAGCGGCCCGCACTGCGCGAATTGTCGTGCTTGATGCTGCACTGTGACACTGGCCGCAGGAATCAGCAGACGCATCAGTACTCATGCGAGCATGAACCGGGCTTGTTGTGAAGGTCTGATTGGGCATGTTTACAAGAGTATCCACGGCGATTGTACCGTCATGACAGGAAAGGCATAGCGCAGAGGAACTCGTAGCGCCGGTGGGTTGTGACGGTGTGAGCTTAGCAGTGGGCGAGCTATACAAGGTATACGTTGCGGTAGAGAAAGGTTTATTCCAAAGCAGCTTACCCCCATTGTCTTTATTGGAATCGTGGGGCGTATGGCAATACACGCAGACTTGTCCGTAATTATTGAAAACAAGATTGTGATTATAAGCCGCCCCCATTCCAGCGCTTAAATCATGTCTGGAGCCAACGATAGTCGCAAATGATGTCACCGGGAGCGCGATTAACCCGGCAAATACCATAAAGGCAAATGCTTTATACCGATTATTCAAAAATGAAGTATGCGTAAATGGCCACAAATTCCAGTGAATCACAATCTATCTCCATAAAATATCGAATAAACCTTATTGCCATATAACTCGCCACCAACTGGATTTATCGCGAGCTCAAATAAACAGTCATCAGTTATTCTAATGTAACAGATAGATTATTTCTATGGTTTTGGCTGGAATTACATAAATAAATATGCCAAAGACAAGTGCGCTCAGTCTTTGTGAGCACTGCGAAGCGATCTCATTCTTCAACAACTAACAAGATTGCCTCAGGCATGAACAGCAAATTTTGGGTTGCAACAGGAAGGGAGGGGCGGACTATAGTCCTGGGTGATTATGTGACCTTGGGTGTGCCGACATCGCTCTGCCTGCAAGGTAGTCACTATTTTCAGGTTCTTTCTTCAGCAATACATTGTATTGCTCCAGCGCATCAGCATGCTTTTGTTGCCAAAATAGCACTCTTGCCAACAGAAAGCGGGCCTCCTGATCTTCCGGGTGACCCACCAGCCATTGCCGTAACATTTCCTCGGCATCGCTCAAGTGCGCACCCTCAACCATCACCCTGCTTTGATCAAATAACCCGGAAGCGCCCCACGCGGGAAATGCCATGACCAAGCTGGCGCCAAGAAAATAAACGGCAATGGTTGAAAGTTTCACAATTATAAGATTAATCAATTATTGTAGAGTTCATGATACTTCTACCGTATATGTTCGTCTTTAGCTCGCCACAACCCAAGGCATTCTAGCCCACAAAAGTGATGAACATAATCGGTCCCCTCGACACTCTGCGCTACGCTGGACGGGATCTCGGTCATGCACACCTCGCATTGCACAACTTCGCACACATTATCATTCGTGCAGGACACCACATGAGCGCCCTCATGAGTAACATTTTCCATGATTCCTCCTCAGCGGGTATTTCTCTTGGCCTTGGCCCATAATAGACTAGACACTCGGACAGGAGGCCTACCCATGCTCGTTGCAGGATTAACCCATAGCCAACCTCTTTTTCACAGCCACGAAATCCGCCTCATCGAGCAGGCTGCGGCAAAACACCCCGCCTCACCGGATCTTATGGAACTGGCCGGAAAAGCAGCATCAGAACTGGCTACACAGTTGTTGGGCAATAGTTATACCGTATTAGTTCTCGCTGGCCCTGGAAATAATGGCGGCGACGCCTTGGTGACTGCGCGGCTCCTGCGAAAGCAAGGTTACCGCGTAGACGTGGTTTTGTCAGGCGACGCTGCCAGACTGCCATCGAATGCAGCAAAAGCGCTTCGGAACTGGTGCGAAGGTGGCGGCGAGATTTTATCTGTCATTCCAGAGAATGGGGATTGGGGCCTCGTGATTGATGGCCTGTTTGGCATCGGCCTGGAACGTGATCTCGACGGTAAATATCTCGAACTTGTAAAGCGGGTCAACCGGATGGAAACGCCAGTCCTGTCGCTCGACATCCCCAGCGGCCTCGACAGTGAAACAGGCCAGCCATTCCGAGCCGCTGTACGGGCTGATTACACCCTCACTTTCATAGGCCTCAAGCCTGGACTTTTTACCGCTTATGGTCCGGATTATTGCGGCCAAATTTATCTCGACACTTTGAATTTGCCTACTGGGTTGCTGCCACCTGTCAAAGGGCGGCTGATCGGCGCAAAGGATGTATCAAGCCATCTCAAACCGCGGCCTCTCAATAGTCATAAAGGCATGCTGGGCTGCGTAGGGGTGCTGGGCGGATCTGAATCAATGACTGGAGCCACCCTTCTGGCTGGCAGATCTGCGCTCCTGCTAGGCGCGGGCCGGGTATACGCAGGCCTGTTGGCAGCGAATGCTCCCGCTATAGATATGTTACAGCCCGAACTGATGCTATGCAGCGCTGATGCATTATTTCAGAAGGACCTGGACTGCCTCATCATCGGTCCTGGAATGGGGCAATCTGCTAAAGCACTTGACTACCTTCGACAGGCACTGCTAAGTGATTTCAAGCTGATCATTGATGCTGATGCACTGACACTGCTCGGCGCCCATGCTGAATTACAGGATCAACTTAAAGCCCGCAAAGCTGTAAGCATTCTCACCCCCCACCCCACTGAAGCTGGCCGATTACTGGGTTGCAGCAATCATGAAATTCAGCAAGATCGTATCGGCTCAGCTCTGGTATTGGCCAGCCGCTACAACAGCCTGCTCGTGCTCAAGGGGGCTGGCACGGTATGCGCTTTTCCTGACGATACATGGCACATCAATCCGAGTGGCAATCCGGGCCTGAGTAGCGCCGGCATGGGGGACATTCTGTGCGGCATGATCGGCGCATTTATGGCGCAGCACCTTTCCGCTGAAAAAGCCACACTCCTGGCTGTTTATCTTCATGGCCTGGCGGCAGACGAACTGGTAAAAAATGGCACGGGTCCAATAGGATTAACCGCCTCTGAAGTCTCCATAACTGCACGCAGCCTGCTTAACCAGTGGGTGTACCCTTAAACAAAATGGCTTGACGGCCTCAAATTGTCTCCCTATAATGCGCAGACTTTTTGCTTCGAGCGACAAAGCGGACAAGATGAACCGGCTTGGTGTGATTGCTTCCTACCTCGGTTTTTTCTGCACTGTTGTAGGTCTGGCGGTGGGTTTTTATAATCTGCCATCGGGAGATAGTGAAATAATTGGTTTTTGGTTGGCTTGGGTTCCAGTCGGTTTTATATTGTTGCTTACGGGCATCACGACCACCCAGCTGACAAAGAAGTAAAGCTTTAGTCCCTATCGTCTAGAGGCCTAGGACATCGCCCTTTCACGGCGGTAACACGAGTTCGAATCTCGTTGGGGACGCCAGAACAAAAAGGCTTGGGTATACTACCCAAGCCTTTAATTTTTTATGGCGGGCCTCCCCGCATTGCAAGGTGGTGAATCTGGTCAGGGGCGGAAGCCAGCAGCCACAGCCATTTATTGCAAGTGCCGGGGGTCAGGCTCGCCACCCTTATTGTTGCACCCGCTTTTATACAATATCCACCGGCGTCCCGACGGGCACCTGCTCGAACAACTCGACCATGTCCTGCATGCGCATCCTGACACAGCCATGGGAAACCGGGCTGCCGATAGCGTCTTCGTGGGGTGTGCCATGGATGTAGATATAGCGGCGCATCGTATCGACATCTCCAAGACGATTAAAGCCGGGCTCGCAGCCGGAAAGCCAGAGAATGCGGCTTAATATCCAGTCACGCTCTGGATACTGCCTCCCCAATTCATCGGTGTACACTTCACCCGAAGGGCGCCTACGGATAAACACGGCATTTTCCGGCTGTCCCGCGCCAATTTTAGCGCGCACCCGATGTTTGCCGCGTGGAGTGCAAAAACTGCCCGACACCTCCCCCACCCCATTTTTCGCGGTAGAAACGGGATAACGCATGACAAGCCGGGAATCATCCAGCAGTTCAAGTGTCTGTTTTTCAGTGTCAACTCTGATTTTTAGCAATTTGATAATTCGAGCTTTGCGTGGTGTATTCAGGCCGAAACCAGTAAATCCTTAAAAAGCTTTGCGACCCGTGAATCAACTGCTTCAATGCTATCATAGCCATTGAATTCAATACTTCCCAGCCATAATTAATTGGATGGAATTTTCATCAACCACTGCCGGGATTCAAGATGGACCAGACACTGATCGGCAGGAAACATATTCAACCATGAGTAAGCGCCTGAAGCGCTTTCGATCGCTTACGGATAATGTCCACAAGAATCACTGCATGGGCGCGATTCTGGCTCTTGTTATTACGCTGGGCAGCGAATCGGCTCAGGCTCAGCAACCCCCTGACGGCAATGACAAAACATCCGTTGTTCTGATTGCCCCCGAGATAGTGCAGGACTTGCTGAAAAACCATTTCGAGTTACCCGTCGTTGCCCTGACCGATGAAACAGCGCGTGCAACATTTTTGCGCCGGGCACAACGGGAAGTTGGCGAATTGTTGGCGACTGAGGGTTATTTCTCGCCAACGTTAACCCTCCACCCACCAGAAAATACCGACTTTTTGACTCTAGAAGTCGTCCCGGGTCAGCGCACACGGGTCAGCGCAGTCAATATCGAATTTCGGGGCGCCATTGCCGCAGGCTCTCCCGACAATCAAGCATTAATAGAGCGCTTGCGCGCGGCTTGGCGTCTGCCAGCAGGCAAGCCCTTCCGCAGCCCGGACTGGGAAGAGGCCAAGTCAGCTCTCCTGGCAAGAATTTCGCGCAGGGATTATGCCGCTGCGAGTATCGAGGAAAGCCGGGCAGAAGTGGATCCCAATAACGCTAGCGCAAAACTCTCTCTGGTGCTGGATTCTGGGCCTGCCTTCCATTTCGGCGAACTGGCAATTACCGGTCTTGAGCGTTACGACGCAAAACTGGTCACACGCCACGTCCCATTCCGTGCTGGCGACCCATACCGTCAGGATAAATTGCTCGAATTTCAGGCCGCCCTGCAGAGCCTGCCGCATCTCAATTCGGTCATTGTCAGCATCGAGCCGGATCCTGCCCTGCACGAAGCCGTACCGGTGAAGGTCATATTGCGAGAAGCCAAGGCGCGGCATGTTTCATTCGGCGCCGGCTACAGTTCCAACAACGGCGCCCGCGGCGAAATTACCTATCGCGACTTCAACCTGCTTGATCATGCCTGGAATCTGGGCAGCGGTCTGCGTCTGGAACAGAATCGACAGAGGTTGTTTGCCACTATCGATACACTGCCTGACGCCCTCGGCTACCGTCTCGGTTGGGGCGCCCATGTCGAAACTACAGATATTCAGGGACTGAAAACCTCCAACCAGGCCCTGAGCGTGGCACGCAGCCGCACCCAAGGGCAGATTGAAACCCGATTGGGGATCAACTGGCAACATGAACAACGTAATCCGACAGATGGCGACCGTGAAAGCATACAAGCCTTGGTACCGGACTGGCACTGGATTCGCCGTACGGTGAACGACCCGCTCTACCCGCGCCGCGGCAATGTGACTGAAGTGCGCATCGGCGGCGCCAGCAAAAGTCTGTTATCGGACCAGGATTTCCTTCGTACCCTCGTGCGTCATCAGGTGTGGTGGCCGATGGGTAAGCGCGACACCCTGTCGCTGCGCGGCGAGGCCGGCTACACCGCGGCCCAGTCGCGCTTCGGCATTCCCCAGGAATATCTGTTCCGCGCAGGCGGGTCACAGTCCGTCCGCGGCTATGCGCACCAGAGCCTGGGCGTGCAGGAAGGCTCAGCCATAGTTGGCGGACGCACGCTGGCCACGGGCAGTCTCGAATATACCCACTGGTTCAGCGGCAACTGGGGCGCTGCCCTGTTCGCCGATACTGGCGGCGCAGCCGATAGCTGGCGCGACATGCGCCTGTCCACAGGTTATGGCGCCGGCGCACGCTGGCGCAGCCCGGTCGGACCGCTGGCAGTGGATCTTGCCTGGGGTCAGGAGACCGAAGCCTTGCGGCTGCATTTTTCGCTGGCGGTGGCGTTCTGATGAACAGCCATCAGGGCCGTACAACACCATCTCCGCCCCCCCCGGCACGATTCCGGCGGAAGTGGCCGTTTGCCCTGTTGTTTGCCATCGTCACCCTGTCGGCCGGAACCAGCTGGCTGCTGGCGACTTCATCCGGGCTTCAATGGCTGGCTTCCATGGCATCCCATAGCAGTGGCGGCACACTGACCATTGAGGGCACAAGTGGCACGCTGCTTGGCCCGATGGGTATACAGGAACTGAGTTACAAGGGCGGCGATACACACGTTTCTATTCGCGCTATCCGTCTCGACTGGCGACCTGCCGTGCTGCTGGCGGGTCGGCTGGATATCGCAATACTGACGGTGCAAAGCATCGAAGTGTTGTCGCCCCCATCGGATGAACCGCTGACCCTGCCACAGGACTTGCGCCTGCCGCTGCCCGTTTCTCTAGACAAAATAGAAATTGGCTCGCTGCAGATGTTCAGTGAGGCAGGAGGCAAACCGGATTTTGCTGCTACCCGGATGACGGCACGACTTGAAAGCAATGGCCGCCTGCATCATCTGCATGAAATGCGTGCCGGCCTGGAATATGGAGATCTGAGCGCATCCGCCCAGATGGACGGCACCAGGCCATTCGAACTGCAAGCCAGTGCTGACCTAACCGGACACGGGTCACCGCAGGCACGCATTTCTGCCAATGCTAGCGGCAAACTGGAAAGCTTCACACTCAAGGCGCAAGGCAGCGGCGCAGGGCTCACTGGCCGGGGCGAAGCGCAATTGAAACCCTTCACCCCGTTCCCACTTGCCGTGCTGACGCTCTCAGTGAACGGACTTGACCCGCACGCATTCTCGCCTACTGCGCCACAGGCCAGCCTCGAACTGCAAGCACGCCTGGCCCAGAATGCCGCTGGCAGATTGGAAGGAGATGTGATTGCAAAAAATATAAAGCCTGCACCACTCGATCAAGGCGGCCTGCCCCTGCTCGAAACCCGCGGTCATGCAAGCCTGTCCACAGAAAACGTCAAGATAGATGCGCTGAACCTGATTCTGGCCGGTGGAGGCAGCATCACCGGACACCTCTCCTGGCAATTGAAGCAAGCCACGGGAACGGCAGATCTGACCATTATCCGCCTCGACCCCGCTGTGATTGACACACGACTACGCCCTGCTCTGCTCGATGGCAAGGCCACGCTCAGCGGTGATATTCAGGCCCAGCAGGGCGCGATCACGCTCAGCGATGGCAAATTGCGTCTGGAAGCCAGCCTGTTGCATAGTGACGACACTTTGACTTTGAACAGTCTGCGCCTCGCCCACGGCCAGGCGTTACTCTCCGGCAAGGGCAGGCTGGGCTTAGCAGCTAAACGGCCTTTTACTTTCAAGGGTGAGTTCAAGCACTTCGATCTTTCTGCTTTTCTGCAGGCACCGCATTCGGACCTGAATGCCCGGCTCGAACTTATGGGTGAACTGACACCACAAACCAGCGGCACGCTGGATTTTACCATCGACAAAAGTCAGCTGGCGGGCCAGGTTGTAAGCGGCGGCGGCCAGATTGCCTTCAACAGCATGAATCAGGTCAGCGGCAAAGCCGAGGTACGGCTAGGCGATAACCGCCTCAGTGCCCAGGGCAGTTACGGTACGCCCGGGGAGCATCTGGAACTGAACCTTGCCGCACCGTCTCTGGCTCAACTTGGGCCCGGATTTGGTGGTGCACTCAATACCCAGGCTACACTGGCAGGCAGTCCGACAAATCCGGAAATTACTTTTGAAGCAAAAGGCAGCCAGCTTATTCTTCCCGGCGAACACCATCTGGCCAGTCTCAGCGCCAGCGGGAGGCTGCAGAACGAATCGATCAACTTCAAAGGGGAAGCTACCGGCTATCAAAAAACAGCGGAAGTCCTGTTGCACAACCTGACACTTGCTATCGAGGGCAGCCGTTCACGCCATGACATAAGCGCCAAAGCACAGCTGCCCAATGAAACAGCCATGAATTTACATGCCTCCGGCGGGTTAACAGACACTGCAAAGGGGTGGTCCAAGGTGCAATGGCAAGGCGTGCTGTCGGCACTCACCGCCACTGGCCAGGTACCCTTCAAGCTGCTCGCAGCTACCCCTGTCACATTTAGCCAGGAGCGCATTTCACTTGGCAAGGCTGAATTTGCCGTGGCAGGTGGACGGGTGCAACTCTCCAGTACCGAATGGACCCCCAGAAACTGGAACAGCCGAGGCAACTTCAACTCTATCGGATTGCGCCCAGGTGGCGTCGCAGGCGAAATCCAGGATGCCCTTCGCCTGACCGGGGACTGGGATGTTACTGCGGCTCCAAATTTGTCCGGCAAGCTCCGAATCAGACGCGAAAGCGGCGACTGGGTGTTTCCGGGGGACCATCCTGTTTCACTGGGCGTGCAGGATTTACAGTTTAATGCGCAAGTCAGCAATAATCGCCTGAGTGCAGAACTGAGAGCGCACGGCACGCGCCTTGGCGAGTGGCAGGCCAATATCGCCCTGCCCCTGACGCAAGGCACTTCAGGCTGGAGCGTTCCGCCTGAAACGCCGCTCAATGGAAAAATCGACGTCAAAGTGCCCGATCTTTCCTGGATCGGACCTGCACTAGACAGCAACATCAAGAGCAGCGGCCGTCTGGCATTGGCTGCGAACATCTCTGGAACTATCGGCCAGCCCCATCTGCGCGGCCAGCTCAGCGGAAACGATCTGGCCGTGGCCCTCCTGGATCAGGGCATCCGGTTGCAACAGGGAAAACTGGCGGCAAGACTCGATCAGACCCGGCTGCACATTGACCAGCTCAGCTTCATTGCGCCGCATAATCCACCACCGCGTGACCGCTTGCTGAGTCAACTGAAGCTGGCGCAGGAACCCGGTAATATCTCGCTCTCCGGCATGATCGACCCACTGGGAAAACGCGGCAATCTAGAGCTAAATGCCACCCGCCTGCCACTTGCGCAACGCCCGGATCGCTGGATCATTGCCTCCGGACAAGGCCGTATCGGCTTCGAGCAAGACACGCTCACCCTGGGCGGCAAAATTACTGCAGACGCAGGCCTGATTTCGCAACCGGCGGCAGGCCGCCCGGAACTGTCCGATGATGTGGTAATCATCGGACAAAAGGCGCCTGCCCGCGGAGTGCTCCGTATCACCACAGATGCCACTCTGGACCTGGGCGAACAATTCTTTTTACGCGCCTCCGGCCTGGAAACACGCCTGGCCGGGCAACTCCACTTACGCGGCATTCCCGCCAAACCACTGCATGCCAGTGGCTCTATCACCACCCAAAACGCCACTTTCAAGGCATACGGGCAGAATCTGGCTGTGGAGCGCGGCATCGTAAATTTTCAGGGCCCTCTCGACAATCCTGGCCTGAACGTGTTGGCTGTACGCAAAAATCTGCCCGTGGAGGCGGGCGTGACTGTGACAGGTACGGTGCGCCGCCCAGTGGTGCGACTGGTATCCACGCCCAGCGTGCCGGATCCGGAAAAACTCTCCTGGATCGTCCTTGGCCGTGCACCTGATGCGGGCGGCACTGATACCTCGCTTTTACTCACAGCTGCTGGGAGCATTCTGGGCGGGCAATCAGGCGGCATCACCGGTCAGCTTGCCCAGGCACTTGGGGTGGATGAACTTTCCCTGAATCAGGCTCAGAATGGCGACCCTCTGACCAGCCAGATTGTTACCGTCGGAAAGCGCCTCTCTGCACGAGCTTTTCTCAGCTACGAACAGGGGCTGACAGCAGTGGCAGGCACGACCAAACTCACTTATACCCTGACACCTCGTATTTCAATCGTGACCCGGGCGGGCTTTGATAACGCCATCGATGTGCTTTACACGATTCACTTCGATTGAGTCCCTCTTCTTGAAAACTGACGTTTTAGCCCACTCTTGGCCCAACCTCGGTATGCTATGATCGAAGTGATTTCTGGCACCGATGGGACGAGGGATACACAGACCGAAGTAGGTGCGCTTGGTATCGGGCCTGATCAAATTTACAGGAGCACATCATGCAACTCATACTGATCTTCGGCATTACCATTGCCATTGGCGCCGTCATGTTCGCCCTGCAGAACAACGTGCCGGTGACGGTCAACTTTGCCCTCTGGCGTTTCGACAGTTCCCTTGCCATGGTGCTGCTGCTCGCGCTCGGTCTGGGTGTGATTATTGCTGCCCTGTTGTCTTCACCCGCTGTGCTCAGGGGACAATGGACTGCATCCCGCCTGCGCCGGCAAATTACCGGACTGGAAGAAGAGAAGGCGGTACTTGCGCAGCGCGTCGTCCAGCTGGAAACTGAAGTAGCTCGCATCAGCCCATCCCCCGTTCCAGAACCAGAAGAACAGAAGCCCTACGTTGGACTCAAGACCCTGTTAACCGGTGGAGCAAGCGGCAAGCCTGAGAGCGAATAATCGCGCGAGACATCATGCAGATCTCTTTCGCAAAAACAAACGCGAGGGGGTGAGAACAACTGGCCGCAGGCAACAACCCTGCTCTGCTCAGTAACGAGATACTCGGTCATTCTCAATACGTACTCGATCACCGACGCGCAGGTCGCCAACGTTTTGCATAGTTGCAGTTTGATACCCGCCACTGTTCAGCCTGACTCTTACTCGATACGCCTCTTGTTGCGGTTTATTGCGCTTCTCAATCTGGTGCCCCACGACGGCTCCACCGACCACACCAGCTACGGTTGCGACATCCTTGCCGGTACCCCCGCCAACCTGATGTCCGAGCACGCCACCCAGGACTCCTCCAATAACGGCGCCTGCACCTATGCCGCTTCCACCAATGCCATCGCCGCTTTCATGAGTTACTTCAATTGCATCAATGACGCCATAAGCCACGCCGGCATAAGATGGAGACGATGCAACAGGGCGAGAATCGGTGTTCGCGCAACCGCTCATCAGGACGGCTACAGCAAGAGAAGTTGCAATAACAATCGTGTGCCTTTTCATAAAACCTCCAAATTTTATAGTTGCAACATGGGCTCAAAATAAAATATCGGCTGTACGCAACCGCAAACTAGCCCTGGTAATCCTTATGCTGCTTCCTTATTGGCCACGACCTTGGCCATTGCCATTACCGTGACGAGGGTTCTTTTGCTTTCCGTGATGGTCATCCCTTTGGTCACGATGTCGTTCCTGATAGCGCGGAACATACTCGCGGTTATACCAGTCATCTTTCACAAAATAGACTCGCTCACCACAAGCGTTGTATTTACGACAATTCTTGCTCCAATGCTTGGCATGGCCGGGGGGCACGCGCAGATAAACTGGTGGGCGGTCCAGCGGCACCCGCCCGATTACCATAGGCTGACGATAGATTACCTGTGGCTGCGGGTAATCACCGATGTCGATCCGGCCATAAAATCCGGGTTGGCCAATGCTGACTGAAACCGCAACATCGGCAGCGAACGTCGGAGCAGCGACGGAGAAAACAGCGACTGCCGCTGCCATCATGAAACGTTTCATAATTAATCTCCCGATTGGGTGACGCTTGATTCCCAGGAAATGCACCAATGGCTTTCCTGCACCATGACGGTGTGCAAGCTCACCGAGATCAGCTCAGCATACATTACTCATTGCGGCCCCGATCCCGACCACGCTCCTGCTCATGTTCCTGTTTCCGCCTGGGCTCTCGGGTGGTGTCCTTGCCTTGCTGTCGTTCTTCCCGATCCTGATATCTTGGCATTGGTTGATCACGCCGCTCTCGCTGCTCTGGCGACTGCCTGCGATCTTGAACTTCCTGATGTCTCTGTTGTGGAGAAGTTGGGGTTGCTCGCTGAATATCTCTATCTCCCCTTTGCAGCGGCTGTGAGCGCGGGGTGGCCGAATTCTCCGGCTGGCGCGGCGCAGAACGCTGCATATCACGCTGCCTGTCACCTCTTTCTTCAGACGTTCCCCGTCTTTCCTGCTGAGTTGGTGCTCTTTGTCCTGCTCGCTCCTGATAGTGTTGCCGTACTACAGGGTCACGCGGTTGATAACGATAATTCTGCTGTTGAAGCTGCCGCTGCTGTTCCATTTGTCGAGGGTAATGGTCCCCTGAATATTGCCGCTGGTAAGCAGGCAACGGTGCGGGTGCCGGAACAGCACGTCGGTCCCATTTATCCCAACCACGTCGATGCTGCTCCCAATCGGGGCCCCAGTGATGCCCCCAACGTGGCGGCGCATCGGGGCGCCATCCAAAAAAATACGCGGGTGGCTGACGGTAGTAGCGCACGGGGATTCGCAAAACGTAGACAGGCACAAACCCCGGATTCACCAGCGCCCAAGGTCCGTTGTACCAGGAACTGGCATACCAGTTATCGTCCTGGTAAACCCAGTACATGCTGTCGTAAAAGAAGAAGTTTGCTTCCAGTTGCGGCGCGTAGTAGACGGGGTAACCAGGTACGCGGGCAAGTTGTGGGTATGCTGGCAGGTTGATTCCAATGTTTACATTGGGCAGTCCGATACCAATACTGACCTGCACAGCAGAATAAACAGAGGAGGAAAACAGCAATCCCAGAGCAATAATCAAGTGGCGAAGTTTTAGCATTTTGTAAGCGCCTGTTTGATAAAAAAGGAGTCATGGCTTGGCATCAAGGATACGGCACCGATGTGAAGCACAGTGAATTAAACCAGCATTTCCATAATTTTCTCTATGCTACCTGTTTTTATAAATCATCCGTACGCTATCGTCATTACAAGGAATTAATCTTGAAATATTCAATACTATTTGCGTTGCAAATAATAACGTTCGGATTGAGCACCTGAGTCAAGCAACCTGTTCCGGCGGCAGGATAGAGAATATACTTAATCGCGAGTTGTACAGCCATGAATCAATTCAGAAACCTTACGAAAATAGCTTTTTCAGTGTTTCTGCGGACGTCGGTTTTGGCCTGCCGGAGTCGATTAATCAAGAAATCGGACAAACAGAACCAACCTGTCTGATGCGATTTGCACTGCAAAGTTTCTGCAACAGCATTCATATTTAAAATAATTTCATACCAGTATTGCTGGCCGACAGCCCCCTTGGCGGAGCAGGCATGAACCAAGAAAAACGAGCCGATACACTTTCACCCTCCCCTCGTGCTGCGCACAAGAGGATCATGATCGCTCTTTACCTGACCCTGGCATTCTTTGCCACCACGAGCGTACTTGCCGATTCAGTGGAAATGGCCCGCTTGGTCACTGGAATGAAGACCGACCCCAGAGGCCCTTTCGACGGAATTTACTGGTTCTGCAAGGATGGAACAGTGCTGCCCCCCGAGCCTTATGCCTGCACGTCCCATGGCGGCGGCATCCAGCACGGTAGGCTCGGGGAACGCGCTCGCACTCTCCGGGAAGCGGGTTTTCTGGTGGGCAACGTTCTGGCCGCCACCGATCCCGAGGCTTTGACCTCCGCCCATGGGCGACAGGCGCTGAATGCCATCCTGCTGGAACGTTATCTGGTGGCAGCTGACAACGGCTGGATCCTGCGACGGGCGCGCTACTACCGGGGCGCCTTTCAGATGGAGGACGAGATCACCGCAGCGGAAACCATACTGACCGCTTTGGCTACTCGCCCGCAGGGGGAACGGGACTTTCTGCTGCTTCGTCAGGCAGCGCTGCTGCTACCGCGAGCAAGGAATGGCGCAACGGTCACGCAAATGCATGAGCTTTCCTCCAGCCTCGCCACCCTGGATACCAGCTTCGCACCACTGCGCAACAAACTCCATTCACAGCCGGAGGCGACCGACGCCGAGCGGGTGCGGGTCTATGCCCGCCAGCAGAGGCGCAGCGAAATGGAATTTGAGCAACTTGCCCAGGCTATCGAAGCACTTTTCGCCATCCGTGACCTTGGCCTGCCGCTACGCGAACTGGAAAATCGTCTTGGCACGCATCCCCTCGCCCACCAACTGCGGCACTTTGCCCGTGAGCTGGAAAAACCACTGTCGCCCGAGCAGCGCTTCGCTGCCAGCTCAGCGCTCCTGGCAAAGCTGCGTGAGGCGCTGCCAGGATTGCCACCCAGACTGCGCGTGGCGGCTTTGAGACTCGGCCTGGATGTCGAAGCCGAGGCCTTTGCCACAGGCCTCGGCCTGCTCGACAAACAGCCCCGGGCAAGCCGCGCCGAGCGCCTCGCCCTGCTGGGCAGTGCCGCAGAAGCCCTCTACGGCGCGGGCCTGCTCACCCCCAGGGAGCGTCAGGCAACGCAGGAGGCACTTGTTCGCCTGACTGTGCCGAGCCTGCCCCTGGAACATTACCGCGCGGAGCTCAGCTACCTGGCGCGGGTGCCCGCCTGGGCCGGGAGAGAACTTGGCTTTCACTTTGCCGAGTCGGTGACGATGCTCACCCGCATCGAACCCCTGGCAAGCCAGTTCGTACCAGACCGCCTGCGTGCAAGCCCGCTTCTGGTCTATTCGGCCTTGCTGGATGGTCTCCTGCTGGAGGCCAACAGCCTGGCCGGGATCGAGCACGAGGTTTTCGGCCAGTCGGTGGGGGTAGGACTGCGCGCTCTCAATCCGGGTCTGGCCCGGGGCGTCCTACGCCTGGATATATCCGATCCCCGGCCTGATGGCATCTACCTGCTGCCCGAAACAACTGCAAGTCTCCCGCCCGTGGCCGGCATCCTCACCGCCGAGGCAGGCAACATCCTTTCCCATGTGCAACTCCTCGCCAGCAATTTCGGCATCCCCAACGTGGCGGTGGATGCCGGGCTGGTACCGCGCCTGCAGGCGATGGCGGGACGACATGTGGTCATGGCCGTGAGCCCGGGAGGCCGGGTGCTGATTGCCGAGGATGGACCGCGCTGGGAGGGTATCTTCATTCAGGAGAGCCGGGTGCCGGAGCGCATCCACCCGGATTTTGACAAGCTGGATCTCTCGCGTCGCGATCCCATCCCCCTCAACTTGGTGCGGGCGATCGACGCCGGGCGAATCGCGGGTCCGAAGGCGGCCAGGCTGGGTGAATTGAAGAGCCACTACCCGGAGGAAGTGTCGGACGGGCTGGTCATTCCCTTCGGCGCCTATCGCGCTTTTCTCGAACAGCCCATGCCGGGAACTGGCATGAGCACCTACGCATGGATGCGTGCGGAGTACCGCCGCATCAGCAGCCTGCCAGCCATACAGCAGGAAGCCGAGGCCAGAAAGTTGCGGGAACGCCTGCGGGCCTGGATAGGGACGGCCGAGCCAGGTGCTTCGTTCCGCACGGCACTGGGCAAAGCCATGCGCGAGCGCTTCGGGCCGGACGGTAGCTACGCTGTCTTCGTGCGCAGCGACACCAACGTGGAGGATCTGCCGGGATTCAGCGGCGCGGGGCTCAACCTCACCGTGCCCAATGTGGTTGGCCTCGACCGCGTGGTGGAATCTATCCTGCAGGTGTGGGCCTCACCCTTTAACGAACGCGCTTTTGCCTGGCGGCAAATGCGCATGGAGGCGCCAGAGCACGTCTACGTTTCGGTTTTGCTGCAACGCTCGGTAGCCGTGGACAAGTCGGGGGTGATGGTAACGCTGGACCTGGAAGGTGGCAGCCCCGATGCTTATACAGTAGCGACGAATGAGGGGGTGGGCGGCGCCGTCTCCGGACAGGCGGCGGAGGAGCTGCTCATCACTGCCGGGACAGGAGAAGTGCGGCTGCTGGCCGAGGCCAGCGCCACTATACGTCGCACCCTTGTCGCTGGCGGCGGCCTCGAGGGGCGGCCCGTTTCTGGCCAGCCGGTGCTGGCGCCAGCCGAAATCGAGCAGTTGAGACAACTGGGCCGGGAGCTACCGGATCGCTTTCCGCAGCGGGACGAAACGGGGCAGATCGTCCCGGCAGACGTGGAATTCGGCTTCGTGGCGGGTCGCCTTGCCCTGTTCCAGATCCGCCCTTACCTGCAAAGCAGGGAGGCGCTCCGCAACCGTTTTCTTCTTGAGCTTGACGCCCCGCTTCGTACCCGTTCAGAAAGCATGGTCAAGCTGCGGGAGGAAATGTAATGCGCGGCCTGCTGCTGATATGCCTGCTGCTGCCTGGCCTGGCCCTCCCCTACCCGCTGGACGGTGAAGCCTACACCGGCATCGCCCGGCTTGAGGGCTACCGACTGGCGCAGGACGGCAAGGCCCGTGGCCGGGTGCAGCCGCCCGGAGGGCAACTGGCGCTGAACCAGGTGGACTTGCGGCTAGCCGGCGCCACCCTTGCCCTGCCGCCGCCCGACCCGGAATTCAGCCGCCAGGTGGCGGACCTGCTGGGTGCAGAAGCCGACCGCTACGCAATGGCCGTCCTTGATCTCAGCGACCCGGCCCGGCCAGTCTACGCCGAGCACCGCGCCGAGGCACGCTTCAACCCGGGCAGCGTGGGCAAGCTGGTGGTGGCCACGGCCCTGTTCCAGCTGCTTGCCGACCTCTATCCCAACGACCTCGCGGCGCGCGAACGGGTTCTGCGGGAAACGCGAGTGGTGGCCGACGATTTCATTGTCTACGACAGCCACGTCGTTCCCTTCTGGAACGGCAGTCGACTTTCTCACCGCCCCCTGCGCCAGGGGGACGCAGCGAGCCTGTGGACCTTCCTCGACTGGATGATGTCGGCGAGTTCTAACGCAGCCGCTTCCATGGTGATGCGCGAAGCTCTGCTGCTCTCCAGCGCGGGCCGTGATTACCCGCTCGGTGAGGCGCAGATCGACGCATTCTTCCACTCAAATTCGAAGGCGGCGCTCTCGGCGTTGCTGGAGAAGGTGCTGCAGGACGGCATCGTGCGCAGCGGCCTGGACCCACAGGCTATGCGGCAGGGGGGATTTTTCACCCGTACCGGCAAGGCCAGGGTACCCGGGGCCGGCAGCGTGGCCACGCCGCGGGAGCTGATGCACTGGCTGCTCGCGCTGGAGGAAGGACGGATTGTAGATGCCTGGTCCAGCCGGGAGATCAAGCGCCTTCTGTACATGACCCAGAGGCGCATCCGCTATGCTTCCTCGCCCGCCCTCAACGACGCCGCCGTGTATTTCAAGTCCGGCTCCCTGTATCGCTGCAAGCCGGAGCCGGGCTTTGTCTGCCGCAAATATCAGGGCAACGTGGAGAACCTGCTGAACTCGGTGGCCATCGTCGAACACCCGGCGGGCAAGCACCGCCTGCATTACATGGTGGTGATCAACTCGAACGTGCTGGGGAAAAACTCGGCGGTTGCCCACCAGACCCTGGGCACCCGCCTGCAGCGGCTAATGGAGAAGCGCCACCTTGCCGATGGGGGCGGTATCAAACACGGCTTCATCCATCCTGACGATCAGGCGGCGCAGCCACTCGCCGCCCTGAGGATCTTCCGCCAGGGCCACGGCGATGTAGCGGCGGCCGTCGCGTTCGACGATGGCGCTGTCGGCATGCCAGTTCCGCCAGCTGCCGGATTTGCGGAAGATCTGCGAACTCGGACGTTCGGCCTCCAGGCCCTTGACGAACTTGTGGTGCACGCCGGGATCGCCGAGGATGGCCTTCATCTCACCGGTCAGCCTGGGCGAAACCAGCCGCCCGGTCTCAAGCATGTAGTAAAAGCGGGCCACCTGCAGGGCCGTCGCCCCGTGCGAGAGGTTGTGCATGGGGTCGCGCAGGGTCTCTCCGCCCTTGCCGTAGGGCCGGCCAACCCACAGGCCACCGTTGCGCTCAGGGTCGTAAAGACGGTAGCGAGGGGACTGCAGCAGTCCGGCCAGGTAGCGCATCCCCACCTGCTCCAGCATATCGCTGGCGGCGCTGTTGGAGGAAACGCGGATCATCCGGGTGAGTGTGTCGCGGGTGGGCGCATCCAGTTGCATGTCGCCGGCCTCAATGCGGGAAAAAGCCCCCAGAAGAATTGCAATCTTGGGCAGGCTCGCGGCATAGACCATGTTGTCGGGATTGAGAGAGGCGAAGCGGGGATGAGCAAGGTCAGTGATGTCGGCCAGGGCTACCGACAGGCGGCGCTCGCGCACTGCGCCTCCGAGGCCAAGGTCATCCAGCTTGCGGACGAGCTGGGATTGCAGACGGTCATCGAAGGAATGTTCGAGCGCCGGGTAGGACTGCTCGGCGTAAATGGAAGAAGAAATCAGGGTCAGGGCAAAGCTGAGGATCAGTCTTGTAAGGAACAAATTTTCTGGCCTCCCGAGTTTAGATTGTTAGTATGCAGCATGAAACAAGTAAACGCCACGAGGAATGGAGGCTCGAATCCTCCCGGCGCCCACAGGGCAAACAGTTAGATATGGCAGACGATCTGGAAAAAAGTTCCCCTAAATCTGGACATCCTCATGGAACGCTCCTTAGATCGCTGGTGTTCTCGCTTGATTTCTTCCTCATCATTACCGCCCTCTACCAGCTCAAACCGGCCAGCCGTTCGTTGCTCATCGGAGCCCTCGGTGCCGACTCTCTGCCCTATGTCTGGATCGGCTCCGCAGTCGCTTTGCTGGCCACCATTGCAGTGTACCGGAAGATCCTCGAGCGCTTTGGCCGGGTACGCGTGGTGTTGCTGAGTTGCCTGCTTTTCGCCAGCGCCCTTGTCGGTTTCAGGATACTGGCCGCCACTCATGCTCCCTGGGTGGCGGTCGCCTTTTACATCTTCGTGGATATTTTCGGTGTCGTGCTGGTGGAGCAGTTCTGGAGCCTCGCCAACGGCAGCTACCATACAGCAGAAGGCCGGCGCTGGTATGGCTTCGTTGGCACCGGCGGGCTAGTGGGCGGCGTCTTCGGCAGCATCCTGGCCGCACTGCTGATCAGCTACACCCCCTTGCAAACGCCAGACCTCATGCTGGTGGCAGCCGCGTTCGTCGGCCTCATCTTCGGTCTGACCTGGGGCATGGAGCGATGGGGACTGCTGTACCGGACCGAGCAAGGCACGCCACCCCCAGCCCTGGCGCCGAAGGTGAGCGGATGGCGCTTCATCGCCGGAAATCGCTATCTGGTACTCATCGCTGTCGCCCTGCTTCTGGCCCAGGGCATTTCTCCCCTGGTCGAATACCAGTTTCTGCACATCATCGAGACGACCTATCCGGAACGGGAGGCCCGCACTGCCGCGCTTTCTGTTTTCTTCAGCGTCATGGGCGGCGTATCCATCGCCGTGAACCTGATACTCACCCCCCTGATTCTCAACACCTTGGGGGTGCTCGCCGGACTGCTGGTGCAGCCAGTAGTTCTGGCCCTGTCAACCGGCGGCTTCATGCTTCAGCCGACCCTCATCCCGGCCTCCATCATGAAAATCAGCGACCGCGGTTTGTCCTATTCCATCAACCGTGCAGCCAGGGAACTGCTCTTTATCCCGGTTGAGCCTCTGCTCATGTACCAGGCCAAGGCCTGGATCGACATGTTCGGCTACCGCCTGTTCAAGGCTCTGGGGTCTCTGATCATTATTGTCCTCTCCCACTGGTCACTAGCTGGCGAGGGGGTGGCTGGACTGGGTTGGGTAACCCTGGGTGGTTGCTTCATCTGGGGGCTGGTACTAGTGACGCTACACCGGGAATACCTGAACCTGATCCGCCCGATAGCAAAATAAGCTATCCCGAGCGAACCAAACTTGTGACGGACACATCAGGAATGTCCAGGCTTCTAAACCGCCACCGTGCATACGCAAGCATCAATCTTTAATCAACTCTGATTGAGAAATCAGAATGTTACAAACCAACTTCAAGAAGCTGGATTACTCCCACTCAATTAGCGTGTACAGCTGTGCCGTGTTCTTGTGCAGGCCACGATAGCGCACCTTGGTATAACCGAACTGTCGCTTCAATATCCTGAATGGATGCTCACCAATGGCACGTATCCTGGCAATCGCATGGTTAAGTCCGCGTGTCCAGGCATCGAGGCTCTGGTTAGGTTTGCTCTTCCGGGCTACCCAGTCTTCTACCAAGTGCTGTTGCAGGTGCCCATGCACCTGCGGGTAGTCGTAACCCCGATCCGCACTGACCCGCTCCTCCTCGCCATGCAGTAGTCCGGCGAATTGCGACATGTCAGAATCCTTGGCCGTGGTGCCAACCAGTGTGTGTACCAGTCCACTCTGATCGTCCACGCCAATATGCGCCTTCATGCCGAAGTACCACTGGTTGCCTTTCCTGGTCTGCGTCATCGCCGGGTCGCGCTTGCCCTCCCGGTTCTTGGTAGAGGGCGGGGCGGCAATCAGCGTGGCATCGACCGTGGTGCCTTCACGCAACAGCAATCCCTGTCCCGGGCGGCTTGCCACAAATATCGTAGACCACACGGTTGATGCCGCGTACTTCGTTGATAATGCGATTGGAAACCTTACCCAGCAGGGTATAAGGCAACTCGGCCCAGTGCGCCGTCATGAAGTCCTGAGTCTGCACCGCGCGCAACGCGACGACGTAATCATAGGTGCGGCCATCACCCATTACCCCGACCGCTTTGACCGGCAGGAAGACGGCAAAAGCCTGCGAGGTTTTTTCGTACCAGCCAGAAGCACGCAGTTCCTCGATGAAAATGGCATCGGCGCGCCGCAGCAGATCAGCGTACTCCTTTTTCACTTCGCCCAGGATGCGCACCCCAAGACCGGGACCGGGGAATGGATGGCGGTACACCATGTCGTGCGGCAATCCCAGGGCAACACCCAGTTCGCGCACCTCGTCCTTGAACAGTTCGCGCAATGGTTCACAAAGCTTTAGGTGCAGCGTATCCGGCAACCCGCCGACATTATGGTGCGACTTGATAGTATGGGCTTTTTTGGTCTTGGAACTGGCTGATTCAATCACATCCGGGTAGATGGTTCCCTGCGCCAGCCACTTGGCGTTCGGCAGCTTGGCCGATTCATTCTGGAATACTTCGACAAATTCGCGGCCGATAATCTTGCGCTTTTGTTCCGGATCATTCACCCCAGCCAGATGCTTCATGAATTCCGCGCTGGCATCGACGTGAATAACCTTGACACCAAGGTTGTCGGCAAAGGTCTTCATGACCTGCTCGGCCTCATTCAGGCGCAGCAGACCGTTATCCACGAAAACGCAGGTCAGTTGATCGCCAATGGCGCGATGCAGCAATGCTGCCACGACCGAGGAATCCACACCGCCGGAAAGGCCCAGAATTACCTCATCCGAACCCACTTCGGAACGGATCTTGCCGATCGCCTCTTCCACGTAATCCGGCATGTTCCAGTCATAGCCACAGCCGCAGATATCATGCACAAAACGCTCGAAAAGCGCTTTTCCTTGGAGGGTGTGGGTCACTTCCGGGTGGAATTGCACGCCGTAGAAATGGCGCGCCTCATCTGCCATGCCGGCGATAGGTGTTGAAGCGTTGGAGCAGATCACCTTGAAGCCGGCAGGCAGTTCCGTCACCTTGTCGCCATGACTCATCCACACATCGAGCAGGCCATGACCCTCCTCGTTCGAGCGATCCTGAATGTCGCGCAGCAAGACGGAATGCCCTTGGGCCCGCACCTCGGCATAGCCAAACTCGCGATGAGAGGCGTTTTCCACCTTTCCACCCAGTTGCGCTGCCATGGTTTGCATGCCGTAGCAGATGCCCAGCACCGGAACACCAAGCTGGAAGACCACGTCAGGGGCACGCGGCGTTTCATCTTCATAAACCGAGGACGGTCCACCGGAAAGAATAATGCCCTGCGGCTTGAATTCGCGGATGAACTCGGGGCTGACATCGTAGGGATGCAGTTCGCAATAAACGCTGGATTCTCGTACGCGCCGGGCGATCAACTGGGTGTATTGGGAGCCGAAATCAAGGATAAGGATTTTCTGATGCATGGTTATTCCGTGAAAGGTGAGGAGATAGGCGTGAGGCGGATATTAGACATGGTGAGGTGCGTGGCTTTCCGCCTCACCCCTCACCTTCTACCCCCTCACCGCTTACATCTCAATCAACGTGATAATTCGGTGCTTCCTTGGTGATCTGCACATCGTGGACATGCGATTCACGGATACCGGCATTGCTGATTTCAACAAACTCTGCCCGGGCGTGCATCTCGGCGATATTTTTGCAGCCGAGATAGCCCATGCTGGAACGCAAGCCGCCCATCAGCTGGTGAATCACAGTCAGGACACTGCCCTTGTATGGCACGCGACCCTCGATACCTTCCGGCACCAGCTTGTCGGCATTGGCTTCGTTATCCTGGAAGTAGCGGTCCTTCGAGCCTTTCTGCATCGCCCCCAGACTACCCATGCCGCGATAGGACTTGTAGGAACGCCCCTGGAACAATTCGATCTCGCCCGGCGCTTCCTCGGTGCCGGCAAACAGGCCACCCAGCATTACCAGATGCGCGCCTGCGGCAATGGCTTTGGAAATATCACCGGAATAGCGGATACCGCCATCGGCAATCAGTGGAATACCGGTATCGCGTAGCGCCTGGGCCACGTTGTCCACTGCCGTTATTTGCGGCACACCGACTCCTGCCACGATACGGGTCGTACAAATCGAGCCAGGACCGATCCCCACCTTGACTGCATCTGCGCCATGGTCAACCAGGGCGAGTGCCGCAGAAGCGGTAGCAATGTTGCCGCCAATCACCTGAACCTGCGGGAAATTCTTTTTGACCCATTGCACGCGCTCCAGCACGCCTTGGGAATGGCCGTGTGCAGTATCCACCACAATCACGTCAACACCGGCTTCCGCCAGCAGTTCCACGCGCTCTTCGGTGCCGGCGCCCACGCCCACAGCCGCGCCCACACGCAGACGACCCAGGCCATCCTTGCAAGCCAGAGGATGCTCAGTGGATTTCTGAATATCCTTGACTGTAATCAAACCGCGCAACGCAAAATCGTTGTTGATAACCAGCACACGCTCCAGGCGGTGTTTATGCATCAACGCCAGCGCTTCCTCGCGCGATGCGCCTTCCTTGACCGTGATCAGACGTTCCCGCGGCGTCATGATATTCTTGATCGGCTGATCAAGATTGCTCTCAAAGCGCAGATCACGGTTGGTGACAATACCCACCACGAGGCCATTTTCCACCACGGGCAAGCCGGAAATTCTATGCTGTCGGGTAAGCTGGAGGACATCACGCACAGTCATGGAGGGCGAAATGGTAATGGGGTCCTTGACCACGCCACTTTCGAAACGCTTGACCATCGAAACCTGTGCAGCCTGTTCCTTGGAAGTAAAGTTCTTGTGAACGATACCAATACCGCCTTCTTGTGCCAGGGCAATCGCCAGGCGACCTTCCGTAACCGTATCCATGGCTGCCGAAACCAGCGGCAGATTGAGTGTGATTTCCTTGGTAAGCTGGGTACTCAGGCTGACATCACGAGGCAGTACGGAGGAGTGAGCGGGAATCAGCAGGACATCGTCAAAGGTTAGCGCTTTTTGAACGACACGCATGATGTTCTTATCCTTATTTACAAAGGAGCCATTATACGGGTTTGGCCTGACACGGTAAACCAGCGCTCACGGACTAAAACGTGACATTGAGTTAGATTGATGCCAACCAAGTTTGACGAATTGACAGCAAACCATTATGTTACCTTCTGAGTTGGATGTCAGAAATGTGCCCGAAGAAGCCCGTACCTGCATCCAGCCTAAAAAAACGGAAACAACATTCACCTACATACCAGAGGAGTCGATACTTCATGCAAAAAATCATGCTCACGTTCGCAACAGCCGGTCTGCTGATCCTGAGCGGCTGCGCAAGCACCCCGCCGGCAAAACAGGAAGCGCCCAAGGAACCAGTCAAAACTGAAGCCCCTAAGGCACAGCTGTCGGAAGAAGCAAAGCAGGCATTAGCGCAGGCAGAAGCTGATATCAAAGCTGCCCAGGAGAAAAAAGGTCTGTGGACAACCGCCCAGGACGCACTGAAAAAAGCCAAGGAAGCTGCCAAGAAAAACGACAGCGCAGCTGTCATTAAATACGCAAAAGAAGCGAGTGAAGACGCCAAGCTTGGTATCGCACAAACGCAATACCCAAAAACAACAATCAGCAAATAGTTGATTAATTGAAATAAAAAAGGGAGCGCTGGCTCCCTTTTTTATTTGCGTGTACTTTCAGAATACTTCAGCAAGCCAAATATCAACGCCATTGGCAGGGGCAATCGATGCAGCGGGTATGTTCTCATCCATGCGCCAGGATTGAACTGCGTCCTGCTTGTCCTGCCCAGTTACCAGAAACCAGACACTTAGGGCATGACTTAGTCGCCAAGCGCTGAGAGAAACACGATCCAGCGGGGGCTTAGGCGCTTCATGCACTGCAAGCACCGAGGCCTGTGTTTCTACCTTGCCCCATTCTTGTCCGGGAAACAGGCTAGCCGTGTGACCATCCTGCCCCAGGCCCAGCAGCACCAGATCGAACTTTTCAACCCCATTCAGCACGTCCGAATACTGCGATGCGGCGGCCTCGGCGCCTAGTTGCGCCGGAATCCGGTGTATCTGGGCAACAGGAATTCCCACATACCCTAGCCAATTACGGTCGACCATCACGCTATTACGTTCCGGATCATCAACTGGCAAACAACGTTCGTCGCCAAAATAGACATGCCAGGCACGCCATTCAGTCTGGATATGGCACAAGCGCTGGTAAACGGCTCGGGGGGTACTCCCTCCTGCCAGAACAATGCGAAAAGCGCCCCGTCGGTGAATAGCCTCGGCTGCTACACGCTCGATGCCTTCAGCAACACGCTGGAAAAGCAGTGCGGCATCCGGATATTCATGCCATATGCGTACCTGGGGAAACACCACATGACTCCCTTTTATCTGAATCGATGGAGGGAAAGTTGCGCTGGAAAGCTTGAGCACAGCAAAGATTTACAACCGGAGACAGACAGTTTCAAGCTTGTGCAGCACACCGTTTAATGACCGCACGATTCGTTTAAACGCCACTCAGGCGCTGGCGCAATTTCTGCACCATGCGCCAGGCGAACCACCCCCGCTTCAGCCAGTTGAGGGCCTTGCGCGGCCGTAATGCTACCAACAGCCCAACTCCCGCGGCCACCAGCGCTGGGTGCTGCTGAAGATAACGAACAGCCATAACGCCTTTGTCAGCGATGGCACAGCCGGTCTTCAAAGGTGAAAGATTGCGGGAAAACTCAGAACGTTGTGAGGCCGCCAAGGCAACCAACCGCTCACGGCGTTCGGCCAGCTCGATCAGCCTTTTGCTCATGGGCGCAAGTGATCCTGATCTTTTGAAAGCTCGGCCAGGCTGGCTGAAAACAGTTTCGAGTCACTGCGCCCCTGTTTCAGTGCCATGAGCAGGGCCGCAACTCCAACACACAGAAACAGCAGCGTAAGAATGCCCAGCACCAGCAGTCGATGGCTGTCCCAAAACGCGACAGTCAGCAGTACGGCGGCGAAAACTATTCCCAGCCCGATAAAAAAGAGCGCTGCCATCCCCAGCCACAACAGGGAAAGAAAACGCTCTTTTTCTTCCGCCACCTCAGTGGAAAGAAGCTCCAGTCGGGTGCGGACAATCGCTACGCCACTCGCGGCTAGACCCTTTACCGAATCAAAAAGGCCGGGGTGATTGCCGCGATCGGGAGTAGAGCCGACAGACATCAGATCAGCGGCGACCCACCAGCAGGCCGATAATGAAACCTGCACCTGCGGCGATACCTACGGCTCTCCATGGATTGGCGCGAACATAGTCATCAGTGGCCTTGGCCGCGGCTTTGGTGCGTTCGACAATAGCAGCTTCAGCTCTCGCCAGACGGAGTTTCGCATTACGCAGGTTCTCTTCAGCCTTGACCCGGATTGCAGCGATCTTCTCACCCGCCTGGTCCGCTGTCGCACGCAACAACTCTTCGGTATCAGCAATCACGACTTTCAGATCTGCGACCAGTTTTTCACGCGTTACTACATCCATCATTTCATTGTCTTCGATTTCGGTGTACATAATAGTCTCCGCTTTTAATTGTTTATGAACCCATGCCATTAGGTTACCCGTTTGGCGGTGCCGAATCAACCGGCATTCTCGGCCTAGCGAGTGGTTGGTTTAGCTGCAGACTGCCGGAAAGGGGTCTTTTTTGTAGCCCTTGGCGTGCGCGGAGGTTGCGAACGCGATTTGCGCTCCGCACTATGCTTGTCAACAACGGGAGCCGCCTTGCGTTTTTCTCCCGTCCTTGGCGCCTCCGGCAAGGCAATACCCGCCCAGTGCAGCACTTCCACCACCTGAGCGGGTTCCAGTTCAAGCCAGCGACCGCGCTTGACCCGGGGCGGCAGGCTCAGGATACCGAAGCGAACTCGCATCAGGCGACTCACGGTCAGTCCCATGATCTCAAACATGCGTCGCACCTCACGGTTCCTGCCTTCCTTGAGCACGCCGCGATACCAGTGATTACTGCCTTCTCCGCCCTCGTCCACCAGGCTCTCGAACTTGGCCGGGCCATCTTCCATCTCGACGCCCTGGCGCAGCTGTTGCAGTTGATCCGGGGTCAATTCACCGCGCGTACGCACCGCATATTCACGCTCCACTTCAAAACGGGGATGCATGAGGTGATTTGCCAGTTCGCCGGAAGTGGTAAAGATCAGCAAGCCGCTGGTATTAAAATCCAGTCGCCCTACTGCTATCCATTTACAACCACGGATTTGCGGCAATACGTCAAACACGCTTTCGCGCTTTTCCGGATCATCGCGACTGACAATTTCGCCTTCTGGTTTGTGATAGAGCAGGATTTTCGGCAGTTTGGACGCCATACGAAAACGTACCGGACGGCCATTGACCTTGACCAAATCTTCTTCACCAATTTGCGCGCCGATTTCAGCCACCTGGCCGTTAACGGTCACTTTGCCGCTGCGAATCAATTCTTCCATTTCGCGGCGCGACCCCAGTCCCGCCTGGGCAAGCATTTTATGTAATCGTTCAGACATTCTCTTCTATTCCGGCTGCATTATTCAAAGCGGCCAACTCTTCCAGTGGCGGCAATTCACCCAGCGAACGCAAATTCAGATCATCCAGAAAATTTCGCGTCGTTGCATACAGGACAGGTCTGCCCGGTACGTCACGATGGCCAACCCCTTCAATCCAGCCACGTTCTTCCAGCGCTTTTATGACATATGTGGAAACCGCCACTCCACGAATTTCCTCGATATCGCCACGCGTCACAGGCTGCCGGTAAGCGATGATCGCCAGCGTTTCCATTACGGCCCGCGAATAGCGCGGCGGCTTCTCGGGGTTGAGCCGTTCCAGATATTTCTGGTACTCAGGCCTTGTCTGGAAACGCCAACCACCCGCCACACTGACCAGCTCTACGCCTCGCCCATCCCAGTCTCGGCGCAATTCCTCTAGCAACTTGCGCAGCGTTTCCGAACCCAGTTCTTCATCGAACAAGCGGCCAAGCTGACTCAGAGACAGCGGCTCCTGACTGGAAATCAGGACCGTTTCCAATATGATTTTAATTTCGTCGAGGGGCCTCATTTCAGTTCGCCGCCAGCACCAGCCAGCTTAACATAGATCGCCGCAAAAGCTTCCGCCTGACTGATTTCAACCAGCGACTCGCGCACCAACTCGAGCAGCGCCAGAAAAATGACGACGGCTTCCGGTAAACTTTGCTCGCGCCCAAACAGCGCCTCAAACTCGACAAAGCCACGCCCATGGAGCTTGCGCAGGATCAAACTCATGTGCTCGCGAACCGAGAGCTCTTCACGTGTTACATGATGATGACGGTGCACCCTGGCACGTGCCGCCACACCCAGCCATGCCTGGCGCAAATCGTCCGGGCTCACCTCGGGCAGGCGCTTTTCGGCGACCTGTTCCAGCCACACCTGGACCAGTGCAAAATCGCGCCCGGCCTGAGGAAGTGCATCCAGTTGCTGCGCAGCAAGCTTCATGCGCTCGTATTCAAGTAAACGCCGCACCAGTTCAGCTCGGGGATCCTGCTCTTCCGCCTCGCTCGTTGCCGGGCGTGGCAGCAACATGCGCGATTTGATCTCGATCAACAAGGCGGCCATGAGCAGGTAATCCGCAGCCAGCTCGAGCTGTTTCTCGCGCATCACCTCCACATACTGCATGTACTGCCGCGTCACATCCGACATCGGGATATTGAGCACATCGAGATTCTGGCGCCGGATCAGATACAGAAGAAGGTCAAGCGGCCCCTCGAAAGCATCAAGAAAAACCTCCAGCGCATCTGGCGGAATATAGAGATCCAGCGGCAATTCGACCAGCGGCTCGCCATAAACCTTGGCCCAAGGAGGAGAATCGACAATAGCGCTATTCATGATTGGCCTCAATTATGCCGTTTTTTTAACAGCTCCGCCGCCCTGTTGGCGCCTGCACCTTCTGGTATAATTTCGCGCTTCGAATTACAGATAAAAGAATCACTCATGGAAGCAGAACAGCTTAATGCTATCGAAAACCATCTGGCCGACCTGATGAAGCGCAGCCAGGACCTTCGGGGGTATCTTTGACTACGAAGTCAAGCAGGAACGCCTGACCGAGGTTGTCCAGCTACTGGAAGATCCGGCCATCTGGAATGACGCCAAGCGTGCCCAGGAACTGGGCAAGGAACGGCGCGAACTGGAAAACGTGGTTGACACCCTGACCCGCCTGGACCAGTCGGTACGCGATTCGAGCGAACTGTTCGACATGGCCAAGGAAGAAGGCGACGATGACTCATTGACCAGCATCGAAAGCGATGCCGGAGATCTGGAAAAAATTGTCGGGGAGATGGAATTCCGCCGCATGTTTTCCCACCCGATGGACCCCAACAACTGTTTCCTCGACATTCAGGCTGGCTCCGGCGGCACCGAGGCACAGGACTGGGCCTCCATGCTGCTGCGCATGTATGTGCGCTACTGCGAACGCAAGGGTTTCAAAACCGAAGTGCTGGAAGAATCCGAGGGTGAAGTAGCCGGCATCAAGAGCGTCTCGCTCAAGATCAGTGGCGAATATGCCTTCGGCTATCTGCGTTCTGAATCCGGCGTGCACCGCCTGGTGCGCAAATCGCCATTCGATTCTGGCAACCGGCGCCATACTTCCTTCTCCAGCGTCTTTGTCTATCCCGAGGTGGATGAGTCGATCGAGGTGGAAATCAATCCGGCCGATCTGCGCGTTGATACCTACCGCGCTTCCGGCGCCGGCGGGCAGCACATCAACAAAACCGATTCCGCAGTCCGCATCACCCACCTGCCCACCAACATCGTGGTGCAGTGCCAGAATGACCGTTCGCAGCACCGCAACCGGGCTGAAGCCATGGCAATGCTGAAAGCGCGCCTGTACGAGCTTGAGTTGCGCAAACGCAACGAGGAAAAACAGAACATGGAAGACTCCAAGACCGATATCGGCTGGGGCCATCAGATCCGTTCCTATGTGCTGGACCAGTCGCGCATCAAGGATCTTCGCACCAACTTCGAAGTCGGCAACACCCAGGCGGTCCTGGACGGGGATCTCGACGGCTTCATCGAAGCCAGCTTAAAACAAGGGGTTTAATCGCATGAGCGAGCAGGAACAGACACAACAGGACGAAAACCAGATTATCGCCGAGCGCCGCGCCAAGCTGGCCGAACTGCGCAAGGAAGGCGTCGCCTTTCCCAATGATTTCGACCGCACCCACATGGCAGCGGATCTGCAGGCGCTGTACGGCGATATGCCGAAAGAAGAACTTGATGTTCAGAATATCGAAGTTTCCATCGCCGGACGCATGATGCTGAAGCGCGTGATGGGCAAGGCCAGCTTCGCCACGGTGCAGGACATGGGCGGCCGCATTCAGTTCTACATCAACGACGAAGGCGTGGGCGCAGATGTGCATGAAGCCTTCAAGCGCTGGGATATGGGCGACATCATCGCTGCCACAGGCACTTTGTTCAAGACCAACAAGGGCGAGCTCTCCCTGCGCGCCAGCCAGTTGCGCCTGCTGACCAAATCCCTGCGTCCGCTGCCGGAAAAATTCCACGGCCTGACCGATCAGGAGCAAAAATACCGCCAGCGTTATCTCGACCTGATCACCAATGAGGAAACGCGCAAAACCTTCATGGTGCGCTCCAAAGTAATTCAGGGCATCCGCACCTTCCTGGTCGAGCGCGGCTACCTGGAAGTGGAAACGCCGATGATGCATCCCATTCCCGGCGGCGCATCGGCACGTCCCTTCACTACCCACCACAACGCGCTGGACATGGAACTGTTCCTGCGCATTGCGCCCGAGTTGTATCTCAAGCGCCTGGTGGTCGGCGGTTTCGAAAAAGTCTTCGAGATCAACCGCAACTTCAGGAATGAAGGGCTTTCGACGCGCCACAATCCCGAATTCACCATGATCGAGTTTTACGAGGCTTATCGCGATTACAAATACCTCATGGATCTGACCGAGGACATGCTACGCGACGTAGCCAAGTCCGTTCTCGGCCATGCCGTGGTGCAGTATCAGGGACACACCATCAACCTGGCACAGCCTTTCGACCGCCTGACCGTCATCCAGGCCATCCAGAAGTATCACGCCGGAAAGTTCACGCGACGCGCAACTGCACGACCGCAGCTTTCTGCTCGCCACGCTCAAGGAAATGAATGCCGCCCATCACCCTACCGATGGCGTGGGTGGCCTGCAGCTTTCCCTGTTCGAGGAAACCACCGAGCATCTGCTGATCCAGCCGACCTTCATCATCGACTATCCGGCGGAAACCTCCCCTCTGGCACGCCGCAACGACCAGAATCCGGGCATCACAGACCGTTTTGAGCTGTTCATCGTGGGGCGCGAACTGGCCAACGGCTTTTCCGAGCTCAACGATGCGGAAGACCAGGCGGAACGTTTCATGGAACAAGTGCGTCAAAAAGAAGCAGGTGACGCGGAGGCCATGCACTACGATGCAGACTATATCCGCGCCCTGGAATACGGCCTGCCGCCCACGGCTGGCGAGGGCATCGGCATCGACCGGCTGATCATGCTGCTGACCGACAGCCCCAGCATTCGCGACGTGATCCTGTTCCCGCAGATGCGCATGGAATAAAATAGGCCGCATTTCAGCCTTACTTTAGCAGGAGGTTCTGTCATGAAGACTTCCCGGCACATGGAATGAAACACATCGAACTGCCCATCGCGGGCATGACCTGTGCCGCCTGTTCCACCCGGCTGGAGAAGAACCTCAACAAGTTCCCGGGCGTGACAGCGGTGGTCAATCTTGCGGCCGAAAAAGCACACATCGAATTTGACGAGAACCTGAACACCCCTGCAGATTTTGTTGCTGCAATCGCAAAATCCGGCTTCTCGGTCCCTCTCAAAACCACCGAATTGCAGCTCAGTGGCATGACCTGTGCCGCATGCGCAGCGCGCATCGAGAAAGTCCTGAACAAGCTCGAGGGCGTGGAGGCCACGGTCAATTTTGCCACTGAAAAGGCCCATATCCGTTACCAGCCGGCCCTGGCAACGATCTCCACGCTGGCTGACGCCATACGCAAGACCGGATATGACGCTTACGAAATCGTCGGCACCAGCCGTGCCGCGGAAAAAGCACGCAAGGAAGCGCAATTCAAGGCCGAGCGCCGCATGTTCTGGATTGCCGCCGTACTGACACTGCCGCTGCTTGCCCAGATGCCCTTCATGCTGATCAATGAGCATGCCGACATCCTGCCGCGCTGGGTCCAATTTGCGCTGGCCACGCCCGTTCAGTTCTGGGCCGGAAAGCGTTTTTATGTCGGCGCCTGGCATGCATTGCGAGGCGGTGGCGCAAACATGGACGTGCTGGTCGCACTCGGCACCAGCATGGCCTGGCTATTCAGCACTATAGTCACGGCCTGGAATCTGCCACAGCATGTCTATTTTGAAGCCGGCGCGGCAGTCATCACCTTGGTGCTGCTGGGCAAACTGCTGGAAGCCCGCGCCAAGGCCCGTACTTCATCTGCCATAGAAGAACTGGTCAAGCTGCAGCCGCGCACGGCATGGGTCGAGCGCAATGGTGTCATGGTGGAAGAAGACATCGAACACGTTCAGGCTGGCGACATCTTCCAGGTGCGTGCCGGCGAAAATATTCCGGTGGACGGCGAAGTTATCGACGGCAACTCCAGCGTGGTCGAAGCCATGCTCACCGGCGAAAGCATGCCCGTCGGCAAAGCGCCGGGCGCTCAAGTCTATGCCGCCACGCAGAATCAGGATGGCATGCTGCGCTGCCGCGCCACCGGCGTCGGTTCCCACACCCTGCTTGCCGGCATCATCCGCTTAGTGGAACAGGCACAAGGTTCCAAGGCGCCGATCCAGCGACTGGCGGACACCATATCAGGCATTTTCGTGCCGGCGGTCGTTACCATCAGTCTGGTCACTTTCGTGCTCTGGCTGTGGCTGGGCGGCAGCTTCACCATCGCGCTGGTCAACGCTGTTGCCGTGCTGGTGATTGCCTGCCCTTGCGCTCTCGGCCTCGCCACTCCCACCGCCATCATGGTAGGCACCGGCATCGGCGCCAGGATTGGCATTCTGGTAAAAAATGCCTCTGCACTTGAACGGGCTGAAAAAATACACACCCTGGTGGTCGACAAGACCGGCACACTCACCGAGGGAAAACCCACGATCAGCGACATTCTGCCAATGGAACCCCACTCGTCAAAGGATTTGCTGCGCTTGGCCGCCGCGCTGGAGCAGGGCTCGCAACATCCGCTGGCGCAGGCCATTCTGGATCGGGCAAAAGCAGACGCGCTCGAACTCCCGGCCATATCCCAATTCCAGTCCGTCTCCGGCAAAGGCGTGAGCGCAGAAATCGAAGGGGCAATCCACTATCTGGGCTCCCCGCTCTACATCACTGAAAACGGCCCCAACCCAGATGCGGAAATACTGGGCAAAATGCAAAATCAGGGAAAAACAGTCGTCCTCGTGGCAAACGCATCGGCCATTCTGGGTTACATCGCGATCTCAGACCCGCTACGCACCACCTCGGCCCAAGCCGTCGCACGGCTGAAGCAAATGGGCATCGAAGTCATCATGCTCACCGGCGACAATCTCGCCACGGCTCAGGCCATCGCCAGCGAGGCCGGGATCGAGCACTTCCGCGCCGAAGTGCTGCCCCAGCACAAGGCGGAAGAAGTTCAGAAACTCAAGACACAGGGCAGCGTGGTCGGCATGGTGGGAGACGGGATCAACGATGCGCCGGCTCTCGCCGCGGCAGACGTCAGCTTCGCCATAGGCGCTGGTTCCGATGTGGCGATTGAAGCGGCGGATATCACTCTGATGCGCAATGACCTGAACAGCGTGGCCGATGCCATCAGCCTGTCCCGCGCCACCCTGAACAAAATCCGCCAGAACCTGTTTTTCGCCTTCATCTACAACGTGCTGGGCATCCCGCTGGCGGCATTCGGCATGCTGAGCCCGGTGATTGCCGGCGCGGCAATGGCCATGAGCTCGGTCTCGGTGGTCAGCAATTCCCTGCTGCTAAAAAAATGGAAGGCCAGACGCTAGGCAATCCGAGACACAATCGCTTCATTAGTGAATTTCCTCCAAAAAAGCGGCACTGCCAGAATCCAAGAACAAGGCAAGTCGGAACAGCCATACACGGCTGTTTATATGGCCGGACATGCGAAATAATACCCGGCCGCCATTCAAAACCGTATTAACATGGCATAGACTATCGCTGGTGAAGTTCTTAACCTTGGAATTGGATCATCCATGACGACTGTGCTGATTCGAGAAATTGTATTGCGGGGCCTGTATCATCCATCACATCAAGCCACGAAACGCATCCAAAATAAACCAGCCTTTCGAAAACTTACCTTCTCGCTTCTGCTGGTTGCCGTTTTCAGCACCCCCGGCTTGAGTAAAGCACAAGACCTGACTTCCCTGTCCATCGAGCAACTCATGAACATGGAGGTCTACACCGCCTCCAAATTTCAGCAAAAAACCAGCGAAGCGCCTTCAACCGTCAGCATCATTACAGCAGACGATATCAGGCGCTACGGCTATCGCACGCTATCCGATGCGCTTAAAAGTCTCCGCGGTGTTTATGTCGCCTATGACCGCAACTACAGTTACCTCGGCACCCGAGGGTTTGGTCGCCCCGGCGATTACAATACCCGCATTCTGCTGCTTGTGGATGGCTACCGCCTTAACGACAACATCTACGACCAGGCCCCCATCGGCACTGATTTCCCGATCGACATGGCGCTGGTAGAACGCATCGAGTATGTCCCTGGCCCGGGGTCTGCCATTTACGGGGGCAATGCTTTTTTTGGCGTGATCAATGTGATCACCAAACAAGGCAAGGCCATGAATGGCACCGAGTTTTCCCTCGACCTGGCCAGCCTGGACACAACCAAAACCCGAGCCAGTCTGGGCCGCACGCTTGATAACGGGTCCGATCTGCTGCTCAGCGTGTCTGGTTACGACAGCAAGGGCAAGGACCGTTACTTTCCGGAATTCGACGATCCCGCCAGTAATAACGGCGTAGCCCAGAAACTGGATTACGGAAATTACCAGCAATTCTTTGCAAAGTGGAAACAGGGGCCCGTGACCCTGACTGCCAGCATGGATGAACGCAAAAAAGGCATTCCGACTGGTTCATATGGGCAAATTTTTAACGATTCACGCAGTTACACCGAAGATCAGCACACTTTCTTGAAACTGAGCTATACCGACACCCTCACCCCCACTCTGGAAGTAAATGGGTCGGCGTATTACGGCGAGACTCGCTACAAGGGCGACTATGCTTATGCACAGCCAACACCCACCAATAAAGATGGCAGCACGGGCAGATGGTGGGGTGCAGAGGCCCGCCTGCTAAGCACCGCATGGTCCGGTCAGAAAATCATCGCTGGAGTGGAGACCCGCCAGGACCTGGAACGCAGGATGTTCAATTACGACACTCCGCCCTACATTTCCAACCTGGATACAAACCCGAAAAAATATATGTATGCGATGTATCTGCAGGATGAAATCACCTTGAATGAAAAGTTGATTCTAAATACCGGCATCCGCTACGACCATGACAGTGAGTCCGGCGGCAGTACCAATCCACGCCTGGCGATGATCTACAAAGCACAGCCGGAAACAACCCTGAAGCTGCTATATGGCACGGCGTTTCGCGGCCCCAACGCCTATGAGCGCTACTACAACTTTGGCTACGTTTTGAACCCCGACCTTAAATCGGAAAAAATAACAACCACGGAGCTGGCCGTCGAACATCAATTTCGCGAAAACCTTCGTGGGACCGCTTCTCTGTTCAACTACAAGATCGATAACCTGATAGGGCTGACGACTCTGCCATCCGGTGATTTGAGTTTTCAGAATAGCAACATGGAAGCCAAAGGACTGGAACTGGAAGCAGAAAGCATCTGGGCCGGCGATAGTCGCCTCAAAGGCAGCGTATCCTGGCAATTGGCCAGAAGCAGCGATACAGGAGAATGGCTAGACAATTCACCCCGAAGCCTGGCAAAACTGAATTACACCACCCCGGTATTATGGGACAGTGCCCGTGTCGGTGTTGAAATGCAATTTGTCAGCTCGCGCCTGAACACTCATGGCAACCGGATCAGTGGCTACAGCATCACCAACCTGACCCTGGGTAGCAAGAAAATTGCCCGTAACCTGGATGTTTCTGCCAGCATCTATGACCTGTTCGATCGGCACCATGCCGACCCAGCCTCTGACGAACTCTACGACAGCCTTGGCAGGCCACTTGAATCCATCCGGCAGGACGGGCGCACTTATCGCCTGAATATGACTTACAAATTCTGATGAGACAGATTTTGCTGAAATTCATGTCTGCGATTACCGGAATCGGCCTGTTGTGCACATTCCAGCCGACCTCTTATGCCTATGCAGACCCTGCGCCAGAGTACTCGCTCAAGGCGGCATTCATCTACAACTTTGCCACCTTTACCGAGTGGCCGACAAAAACCACTGAAACAATCGACCTTTGCTTGGTGGGAAATAGCCCGTTCGGCAGCGCATTAAGCAGCATCGAAGGTAAGCTGGTAAACAATGCCAGGCTACTCACCCGACATGCAGCCATTTCAGATGCCGCACTGCGCAACTGCCAGATCATTTTTATCAGTGCCTCTGAAAAAGACAGGCTGCCGGACATTCTTCGCGTTGCACGGGAATCCGGGATTTTGACTATTGCCGACTTTCAGGACGCGGCCCAGCAAGGCGTCATGATCGGCATGACCATGGAACAGAAAAAAATCACCTTCGAGATCAATCTTGAAGCCACGCGACGCGCCAAGCTGAATCTCAGCTCAAAACTGCTGCGCCTGGCAAAGACGGTTTACTGACTTTTATGCAAGCCGCCCTAAACTGGCTGCTCAACCAGCCGATCGCCATCAAGCTGAAGATGCTGAACCTGGTCACCAGCGGAACGGTGATCGTCCTGGCCAGCCTGATGCTGCTGCTCGCCCAGTTTTACTTTTTCAATCGCAACCTGCTGGAGACCACAAACAGTAATGCGGCCATGATCAGCGAAAACGTGTCAGCCGCCATGATGTTCGCGGACAAGAATGCCGCCCAGGATATTCTTGCCTCGCTACGATCTTCAACCGATATCGAAATGGCTGCCATCTATGACCAGCAGGGTAATTTATTTGTTAGTTACCACCATGACATCAAGGATATGGGAGAGCATATCCTCCCAGCTAGCGCGCCTCAGACCGGCTACACATTTTCTATCCAGCATCTCATGCTTTCTCAGCCGATAAAGATTAAAGGCGAACAGTTCGGCTCGATCTACTTACAAACCAGTTTATACGCAGTCTACATCCAGTTGGCCTGGTATCTGGCAGCCATCATCGCCATCATGAGTTTCAGCCTGTTGCTTGCCAATACACTCC
The DNA here is from genome assembly GCA_963741495.1 of uncultured Gammaproteobacteria bacterium. Classification (GTDB taxonomy): domain Bacteria; phylum Pseudomonadota; class Gammaproteobacteria; order Burkholderiales; family Sulfuricellaceae; genus Sulfurimicrobium. The sequence continues at coordinate 446,302 of CAVUID010000015.1, read as the reverse complement.
TGCGACGCCTGCTGAAGCAGATTACCGATCCGATCCGGTCTCTGGCCAATGCCAGCGAAACCATTTCCAAACACGGCGACTACAGCATTCGGGTGAATGACGACACACTTGATGAAATCGGCCTGCTGGGGCGTTCATTCAATCACATGCTGGACCGAATCCAGAAAAGGGACACCGAACTGGCGGAGGAGATCGTTCAGCGCAAGAACATACAAACCCGTCTGGACAAACTAGCCCACTACGACAATGTCACCAACCTGCCGAACCGACATTATTTCAATGAACATTTAAGCCATGTGGTGCGCCGGGCCTTAAAATTCGACATTCAGGTCGTTGTCATGTTCATCGACCTGGATAATTTCAAATTCGTCAACGACACGCTTGGCCATCACGCAGGTGACACGCTGCTACGCATCGTGTCCGAACGCCTATCAAAATCCCTGCGTTTTGGCGACGTGATCTCCCGTGTCGGCGGAGACGAATTTGCCATTATTCTGGAGAATGTTGAAAAAATAGAACAAGCGACTATGGTCGCCGAAAAATGTCTGGCCAGCCTGGGGGAAGTCATTCAGTTTGACGGCAATGAGCTTTATATCGGTGCCAGCATTGGCATCAGCGCCTGCCCGGAAGATGCCTCCGACATGCATGAACTACTCAAGCATGCAGATACAGCAATGTATTACGCCAAGAGCAGGGGAAAAAACAACTATCAGGCCTTTCTTCCAGACATGGACGAGCAAGCACAAAAACGACTGAGGCTGGACAGCAGTCTCAGGCACGCTCTGGATCGCGAGGAGTTTGCACTTTACTATCAGCCTCAAATTGATCTGGCCACACGCCGTATCACCGGGGTTGAAGCGTTGATCCGCTGGATTTGCCCAGAGCTGGGCATCGTCAACCCGATAGAATTTATCCCGGCCGCAGAGGAAAATGGCTTGATCGTCCCGATAGGCGAATGGGTGCTGAAAACCGCTTGTCAGCAACTCAAAGCCTGGCACGTTCTGGGTCTCACGCATCTTTCCATGTCGGTGAATTTGTCCGGGCGTCAACTCAGGGAAGAAATGCTCCTCGAGCGCATCGTGGATATAGTGCAAGAAACAGGTGTCAATCCAACCGCCTTACATCTGGAACTGACGGAAAGCATGCTGATGGATGCAGCCGCTGCCACCATCGAAAAACTGGAGCAAATCCGTGCAATCGGGATACTGCTCTCAATCGACGACTTCGGGACCGGCTATTCTTCCATGAGTTACCTCAAGCGTTTTCCGATCAACACCCTTAAAATTGACAAGAGCTTCATACAGGACTTGCCAGGCGATCAGGACGATAGCGCGATCACCAAAGCCATCATTGCCATGGCGCACAGCCTAAAAATGCACGTGATCGCAGAGGGCGTAGAAACAGAAGAGCAGGCTGAATTCCTGCTGGCCAATGGCTGCCTGAATTCACAGGGCTATCTGTTCAGCAAACCAGTTCCGGCAGAACAAATCGGGAAACTGCTCGAACTTGAAAATCCCCATCCAATCCAACCGCCCCATGCATTAACCGCATTTTCATATGCGCAACAAAGCGTAATTGAAGGGTAAAAAAAAACGCCACTTCCGTGACGTTTTTTCTAAATGCACTGGCGGAGAGGGAGGGATTCGAACCCTCGGTGAACTTGCGCCCACGCCTGATTTCGAGTCAGGTACATTCGACCACTCTGCCACCTCTCCGACTGGGCGCCATTCTACATCGATTGAGTGGCTTCTCAAAGCCGGCTGATGGACAAACAGGACAAAGTCGTCCACACTTTCGCCGATGCGAAACTGGACCCTGGCGATTTTACTGGCTGCCGGACTGAGCGGGTGTAATTTTTCACCCCCGCCAAAGCCTGTGTTACCTGTGCAGCAAACAGGTGAACTGGTCGTTATTACACGCAACAGCCCTACCACCTATTATGAGGATGCCGAAGAGCGCCTGGCCGGTATTGAGCATGACCTGGTCGAATTGTTCGCCAAGGAACTGGGCGTCAAAGTCCGCTTTGTCGTGGCAAAACAGTTCAACGAGATACTGCCCTCGCTGCAAAATCATTATGCTCACCTTGCCGCAGCAGGCCTAAGCATCACGCCAGAACGGCAAAAGAAATTCAAGTTTTCCAGCCCCTACCAGACCATTCGCCAGCAGGTCGTGTACAACACCTCTGGCTTCAAGCCTTCCAGCCTGAAAGACCTGGTCGGGCTACGTATTGAAGTGGTTGCTGGTTCCAGCTATGCCGAAAAGCTCAGGGAGGCAAAAAAGAAACACCCTGCGCTCACCTGGAATGAAAACACTTCCATGGAAAGCGAGGAGTTGCTGGAGAAGCTTGCCATGGGTCAGTTGGATGCCGTGGTTGCAGATTCGAATGTCGTCGATGTGAGCAAAAATTATTTGCCTATCCTTGAGACGGCTTTCGACATGAGCGACGCACAGCACCTGGCTTGGGCTTTTCCCAAGGATGTCGATAATTTTCTGCTTGAAAAATCCAGGGATTTCTTTGCCCGGATTGAGAAAGATGGCACTTTGAAGCGCCTTCTGGATCGCTATTACGGCCATGTAAAACGCCTTGGGCGGATTGACGTGGAAGGATTCATGATTTCCACCAATAGCGTGCTGCCGAAATTCCGCCCCCTGTTCCATCGCGCCCAGGAATTAACTGAACTGGATTGGCGCCTGATTGCCGCTATCGGCTATCAGGAATCGCATTGGGATCCGCTTGCCACCTCCCCCACCGGGGTGCGCGGACTGATGATGTTGACCGGCGATACCGCCGATCGTCTGGGTGTTACCGATCGCCTCGATCCAAAGCAGAGCATTCTGGCCGGGGCGCGCTATGTGAATTACCTCAAGGACTCGATACCCTCGCGGATTCAGGAGCCGGATCGAACCTGGATGGCGCTGGCTGCCTACAACATCGGCTATGGGCACCTCGAAGATGCACGCATCCTGGCGAAGAAAAAGAAGCTCAACCCGGACTCATGGACCGACCTCAAGGTTACCCTGCCGCTGCTGGCAAAAGCCGAGTACCACGTTGAAGCCAGGCATGGTTATGCGCGTGGCGGTGAGACGGTGATTTTCGTCGAGAATATACGTACTTACTACGACATTCTGAACCGGTTCAAAAAACCTTATCAACGCATGTTCTCTGCTGCGCCGAGCAAAACCCAGCAGGATACTGCCAACCCGGATCAGTATGACCTGAGCAATGCCAAAACCAGGCTAGGCCTCAAGGCACCAGTTTCTGCACTCCGCCCAGATAAGGCTGCAGGACAACGGGAACACTGACGCTACCGTCTGCATTCTGATAGTTTTCCAGTATCGCCACCAGGGTGCGCCCAACCGCCAGCCCTGAGCCGTTGAGGGTATGCACCAGTTCAGGCTTACCCTTGTCGCCACGGAAGCGCGCCTGCATGCGGCGTGCCTGAAAAGCTTCAAAATTGCTGCAGGAGGAAATTTCGCGGTAGGTGTTCTGCGCCGGCAGCCACACTTCCAGGTCGTAAGTTTTTGCGGCGGAAAACCCCATGTCGCCGCTGCACAGCGCCATCACCCGGTAAGGCAGATCAAGTTTTTTGAGGATCGTCTCTGCATGGCCGGTCAGCTCTTCCAGTGCCTGACAGGAATCCTCCGGGCGCACGATCTGCACCATTTCCACCTTGTCGAACTGGTGCTGGCGGATCATGCCGCGCGTATCGCGACCGTAGGAACCCGCTTCGGAACGGAAGCACGGGGTATGTGAGACGAATTTGAGCGGCAGATCTTCGGCAGCAAGAATTTCGTCGCGCACGATATTGGTGACGGGCACTTCGGCGGTCGGGATCAGGTACAGTTTTTCATTTTCATTCTTTTGAACCGAAAACAGATCGGCCTCAAATTTTGGCAACTGCCCGGTGCCGCGCATGGAATCCGCGTTGACCAGGTAAGGCACATAAACTTCGGTATAGCCGTGCTCCAGCGTGTGCACATCGAGCATGAACTGCGCCAGCGCTCGATGCATCCGCGCCATCTGCCCCTTGAGCAGGGTAAAGCGGGCGCCGCTGATTTTGCCGGCTGTGGCGAAGTCCAGTTGTTTCAGCCCCTCACCCACATCGACGTGATCTTTAACCTCGAAATCGAAGCTGCGCGGCGTGCCGACCCGGCGCACTTCCACGTTATCGGCCTCGGATTTGCCTGCCGGTACGCTTTCATGGGGTAGATTGGGGATACCGGAAAGCAGGTCCTGCATCCTGATCTGGATGAAGCCCAGCTTTTCCTCTGCCGCTTTCAGCTCGTCGCCCAGATTCGCCACTTCGGCCATGATGCCGGATACATCCTCACCCTTGGCCTTGGCCTGACCGATCTGCTTGGAAGTGGCGTTGCGCCTGGCTTGCAGTTCCTGCGTGCGGGTCTGGGTCAGCTTGCGATCCTGTTCCAGCTCCTGGAAATGAGTCACATCGAGCTCGAAACCCCGCGCGGACAGCCGTTTGGCAACATTTTCCAGATCCGAGCGCAGCGATTGAATATCTAACATAAAAACTCCAATAAAACGGTAAGGGGTAAGGCGTGAAGGGTGAGGCGAAACACGGCTCCCTTACCCCTCACGCCTTACGCCTCACTTCTTGTCCGCTTTTGCATCCAGTTCATGCAGATGCGCCAGTTTTTCACTAATTTTCCCTTCCATGCCACGCGGCGTGGGGCGATAAAAATTTACTGGTTTCATCTCATCCGGAAAGTAGTGCGCCCCGGCCGCATAAGCTTCCGGTTCATCATGCGCATAGCGGTACTCGCGGCCAAAGCCGAGATCCTTCATCAATTTGGTGGGGGCATTGCGCAAGTGTTCCGGGACCGTCCGCGATTTGTCGTTGCGGATAAATGCGCGGGCTTGATTATACGCCACGTAGGCGGCGTTGCTCTTGGGGGCGGCGGCCAGATACAGGACGGCCTGCGCCAATGCCAGCTCGCCTTCCGGGCTACCCAGACGTTCGTACACTTCGCAGGCATCCAGTGCCATGCGCAGTGCACGCGGGTCGGCCAGGCCGATATCCTCGCTTGCCATACGCACGATGCGCCGCCCCAGATAGAGGGGGTCCGCTCCACCATCCAGCATGCGGCACAGCCAGTAAAGCGCCGCATCCGGGCTGGAACCGCGCACGGATTTATGCAGGGCCGAAATCTGGTCGTAGAACTGGTCGCCGCCCTTATCGAAGCGACGCGCACTATGACTTAATGTGTTCTGTACGAATTCTTCTTCAATGCTTTGAATATTCTTTGATATTGCAGCATTATTTACTTGCTCAAGAAGGTTCAGCAGGCGCCGTGCATCGCCATCTGCATAGCCGATCAAGAGCGCTCTTGCACCAGGATTAAACACCATGCCATGCAGCGCTTCCTGGCAGGCGCGGTCGAACAGAGCGCCTAATTCCTCCTCGGACAGCGACTCCAGCACATACACCTGAGCACGGCTCAGCAGCGCGCTGTTAACTTCAAACGAAGGGTTTTCAGTGGTAGCGCCGATGAAGGTCACCAACCCCTGTTCCACAAAAGGCAGGAATGCATCCTGCTGCGATTTGTTGAAGCGATGCACCTCGTCAACAAACAATATCGTATGGCGGCCATGCTGCTGCAGCGCCAGTTCGGCTTTCTGGATGGCCTCACGTATGTCTTTTACGCCGGAAAAAACGGCAGAGAGCGCAATGAATTCAGCGTCGAAAGCCTCGGCCATGAGCCGTGCCAGGGTGGTTTTCCCCACGCCTGGCGGCCCCCAAAGAATCATCGAATGCAGCTTTCTGGATTCGAAAGCAAGGCGCAGGGGCTTGCCCGATCCAAGCAAGTGGGACTGCCCGACGACCTGATTCAGCGTATGAGGCCGCAATTGCTCCGCAAGAGGTTGTTGCGGCGTTCGGGCAAACAGATCAGTCACCGACGACATCCGCACCCTGTGGAGGCACAAAGGTGAATAACTGGGGTGACAATCTGGGGTTGAGTTCCAGTCCGGTAAAGCGGATGAGCGTGGTCTGGCCGAAATGATCGCGCAGTTCCATCACTTCAAGCGTCGAGCCTCTGAAAGCGAGGCGAATCTGTTCAAAACTGCCGTCCTTGGCCTTGGGTGTGGCTTCCACCAGTTCAAGGCCATTGCTCTTCCCACCATCGGTCAGAGTAAAATTCTGCTCGATGGCGTTGTTTCCCGCCAGTAATGCCGCAGGTGTATTTCCCAGCGCCTGATCGAGCTTTCTGACCGTGACCTGATTCAAGTCGGCGTCATGCAGCCAGACTTTCGTGCCATCGCCCACGATTAATTGAGGATAAGGTTTTTCGTATTCCCAGCGAAATTTCCCTGGCCGGGAGAACTGCATCGTGCCGCTCGCAACCTGAATCTGCTTGCCATTACGATCCAGCACAGTCTGGGTAAACTGTGATTTCACCGTACGGCTGTTGTGCAGGAAGTTTTTAAGACTATCCACCCCCGAGGCGAACGCCACGGCAGGAACAAAAAACAATAAAGCAAGGTATTTCATATAAATACAAACCATCCTTCAGGTTTTTTATGAGAGCCGCACGCATCCGGGGAATGGGAAGGCATGGCATCCGCCTCTGCCACTTGTCGCTGGCAAGTCAGATCAATGCTTTCTGTTTTATTCACGATCCGGCACCAGCACTTCACGGTTGCCGTTGCTTTGCATGGACGAAACCAGGCCGGCCTTTTCCATTTGCTCGATCAGTCTTGCCGCCCGGTTGTAGCCAATGCGCAACTGTCTCTGTACGGAAGATATCGAAGCACGGCGGCTTTTCAGAACGATGGCGACGGCCTCGTCGTACATTGGGTCGGATTCGCTATCGCCTCCGTCCTCCCCTGCTTCACCATCCAGATCGGAACTGCCGCCTTCCAGGATGCCTTCAACATATTGCGGCTCACCCAGGGATTTCAGGTAATCGACCACTTTGTGCACTTCATTGTCGGCAACATAGGCGCCATGCACGCGCTGCGGGTAGCCGGTTCCCGGCGGCAGATAGAGCATGTCGCCCTGCCCCAGCAGCGCCTCAGCACCCATCTGGTCGAGAATGGTGCGCGAATCGATCTTGCTGGAAACCTGGAAGGCAATCCGGGTCGGAATGTTGGCCTTGATCAGGCCAGTGATGACATCCACGGAGGGGCGCTGGGTTGCCAGCACCAGATGAATCCCGGAAGCGCGGGCCTTTTGTGCCAGACGCGCAATCAACTCTTCCACCTTCTTGCCCGCGACCATCATGAGGTCGGCCAACTCGTCGATGAAAACCACGATAAACGGCATTTCCTCGATTGGCTCCGGGCTGTCCGGAGTCAGGGTAAATGGATTTGTCAGCGGCGCTCCGGCTTTCCTGGCTTCGCGAATCTTCTGGTTGGCGCTGGCCAGGTTGCGCACGCCCAGGCTGGACATCAGCTTGTAGCGCCGCTCCATCTCAGCCACGCACCAGTTCAGCGCATTTGCAGCGTGCTTCATGTCCGTGACCACCGGCGCAAGCAGGTGCGGAATGCCTTCGTAAATCGAGAGTTCCAGCATCTTGGGGTCAACCATGATGAGGCGCACCTGCGATGGTTCCGCCTTGTAAAGCAGCGACAGGATCATGGCATTGACTGCCACCGACTTGCCGGAACCGGTCGTGCCCGCAACCAGGGCATGCGGCATTTTGGCCAGATCAGCCACCACCGGCTGGCCACCGATGTCCTTGCCCATGGCGATGGTGAGGGGCGAATTCATCCCGGCATAGGCCTTGGAGCTTAAGATCTCCGACAGGCGCACGATCTGGCGTTTCGGATTGGGCAGTTCCAGGCCCATATAGTGCTTGCCGGGAATGGTTTCCACCACGCGGATGCTGACCACGGACAGGGCCCGTGCCAGATCCCTGATCAGATTCATGATCTGGCTGCCCTTCACCCCCACTGCCGGCTCGATTTCGTAGCGGGTAATCACTGGTCCGGGATAGGCCGCAACCACTTTGACTTCGACCCCGAAATCGGCGAGCTTGCGCTCGATCAGGCGCGAGGTGTATTCCAGCGTTTCGGGGCTGATGAATTCGACATTGCCCTCAGCCACATCAAGCAGATGCAGGGGCGGCAGGGGCGAATCCGGCATGTTTTCGAACAGCGGCGCCTGTTTCTCACGCTCGCTGCGTTCCGATTTCGGAATCTCGAAAACTGGCGGCTGGATGTGGATGGGCTCCTGCTCTTCCATGCGTTTCTTTTCCACCGTGACGACCTGCTCACGCTCGGCCTCGGCCTCTTTCCCAGCCAGACGGTCTCGCCTGGCATCGAGCCGGCGGACAACATAGCCATAACAGTTCTCGACCCAGCTGCCAAGGCGTTCAATCAGCTCCAGCCAGGAAAGCCCGATAAAAAAACTCAGGCCGATTGCCATGGTAAGCAGCATGAGCAGGGTCGCCCCCGTAAAGCCCAGGGCTTTCGAGAGATATTCGCTGACCAGCGCGCCCAGCATTCCGCCCGGCGCCAGCGGCAGCGCCGCTTTCATGCTGTACAGACGCAGCGCTTCCACGCCGCTGCTGGCAACCAGCAGGATGATGAAACCGACAAAAGCCACGAACAACGAACGGCGATCGCCCACGTTTACAGTATCGATGCGTCGATAGCCCCAACTGATCGCAAAGAGGAAAAAAGCCGCCCACCAGTATGCGGACAGGCCAAACAGGTATAGAAACAGATCCGCCAGCCAGGCACCCAACTCGCCGCCCGCATTATGTACGCTGTTCACAGTAACGCTATGGGACCAGCCAGGATCACCACGATCATAAGTACCCAGGATCATGATGAAGTAAAGCGCGGCGACAACCAGCACCAGCCACCATGATTCACGCATCAGACTGGCTATTCTGGGCGGGAAAGGATGCGCTGTTGCTCGCTTGCTGGAAGAAGTGTTATTTGCCGATGCCATGCGGAATGGGTTAAGCGCCTATTTCAGTAGGTTTCATACCTCGCGTTGCGGCCAGAAAGTGATGGCTGCAAGAAGCGGGGCGCAGCCAATGGTTATTCCATTGGCAAGACCCGCGACGCCGCAGACGCGCTTTCTGGCCGCAACCCGGAGGGCCAGTATCATTTGAGGTGCATTGCGTTGTTGCTCGCAGCTTGTTTGGAACAACCAAACCGCGCCCCTCGCGCCTAGCACTGCACCTCAAATGATGCTGGCGCGAGGTATGAAACCTACTGAAATAGGCTCTTAATAGGTTGAGCGATTATAGCAGAAGGACCATGAAGTCAATTCGAGCAAAATTCACAAGGTTACGAATGCGCAACATTCTTGCTAAAATCGAAACCAGCCCAATCATGTTAGCTTAACAATCCCAATAACCGGAGTACATCATGTCCGTCAAGCATTGCCAATTACTGATTCTTGGTTCCGGCCCCGCCGGCTACACTGCTGCCATTTACGCTGCGCGCGCCAACCTGAAGCCGGTTCTGATTACCGGCATGCAACAGGGCGGACAACTGACCACCACCACCGAAGTGGACAACTGGCCTGCCGATGTCGATGGCGTAATGGGGCCGGCACTGATGGAACGCTTTCAGAAACATGCCGAACGTTTCGACACCGAAATCATCTTCGACCAGATCCATACCGCCAAGCTGGGCGAAAAACCCTTTACCCTGATCGGCGATGCCGGCACCTATACCTGTGAAGCGCTGATCATTTCGACCGGCGCCTCTGCAAAATACCTCGGCCTGCCCTCCGAAGAGGCATTCATGGGCCGCGGCGTTTCCGGCTGCGCCACCTGCGACGGCTTTTTCTACAAGGGCCAGGACGTGGCGGTAGTCGGCGGCGGCAACTCCGCGCTTGAAGAAGCCCTGTATCTCTCCAACATCGCCAAGAACGTCACCCTGGTACACCGCCGCGACACTTTCAAGGCAGAGAAAATCATGGTGGACAAGCTGATGGACCGCATCAAAAACGGCAACATCACGCTTGAAGCCTTCTGCGAACTGGACGAAGTGCTGGGCGACAAATCCGGCGTCACCGGGATGCGCCTCAAAAATGTCACGGATGGTTCCACCAAGGAAATCGCCCTGCAAGGCATATTCATCGCCATCGGCCACAAGCCCAACACCGACCTGTTCGAAGGCCAACTGGATCTTGAAGGCGGCTACATCGTGACTCAAGGCGGAAACAAGGGTTTCGCCACTCAGACCAGCATCCCCGGCGTATTCGCCGCCGGCGACGTGCAGGACCACATCTACCGCCAGGCCATCACCAGCGCCGGAACAGGCTGCCAGGCCGCGCTGGATGCCGAGCGTTACCTCGACAACCTGCACAAGTAATCCGGCTTGTTGAGCGGTGGATGAAGATGACCTGATCCTGTTCCGTACAGCAGTCGGCGATGCCAGACCGCTGCGGCACGGGCCAAGGTTTCTTCATCCCCAGCGAAAACCCAAACCCATCCCCCTACAGAGCCTGCGCGGCCAGCGCGACGTTCTGCACGATTCTCTCAGCGATCATGTTTACTGGGCCGATAGCCTTGAAAGCGGCGAGGAACTGACTTTTCTTCGTCCCGGCCTGCAAAATCAGGTATTGCGCAAACTGCGCCGCGGTCACTGGGTAACCCAGGGCGAACTGGACCTGCACGGCCTCACGGTGGCTGAGGCCAAGCTGGAACTGATCCAGTTTCTCCAGCACTGCCAGAAAAACGGCCTACGCTGCATTCGCATCATTCACGGCAAGGGCCTGCGCTCCAAAAACCGCGAGCCGGTACTGAAAAACAAGGTCGCACACTGGCTGATGCAGCGCGACGAAACGCTGGCTTTCTGTCAGGCCCGGGCAGCAGATGGTGGTGGCGGCGCGATGCTGGTGCTGCTCAAGAACGTGTAAAAACCCGAACCGGCCAGTGAACCTTGTAAACATACCGCCAGAAAGCCGAAGACAAAACAAAGCGCCCCCCTTTGATTCTTGTACAATCCCAAAAGGGGTGCTTTATCCCAATATGGGCACTCCGACTTGACCAGGAGATTGTCGCATGCGTTTTTATTTAACAGGTTTGGCCCGCCCCAAAAAGGTCGCACAACATCTTAGCGCCTTGTTCCCTGCGAATAAGCTTTCAACCAGCCAGGAATTGACTGCAAAGCTTTATGGGTACAGGGATTGGCATGAAATGGCCGAGATAACAAAAAACGGGGGAACCCCCCCAAGCAAGCTGGATGAATATCTTTCTGTGGAAGAACAAACTGCCCGTAGAATTGATCAGGATGAAAATATCCACAGGATATTGAATCTTTCGGAGGCAAATGCCAGCCTTGTCGCATTAATACGCCAGATCTTGACATCCAGGACACCCGTACAACTTCCTGCTAAAGCTAAAAGTGTTTCAGCTGGGCGCAAATAACAAATATCGAGGCTCAGGCCTTACAAACCACATTCATACCCGGTTCTGTTATCCGTCTTTCTGGTAGAGGAAACTACAGGGGCCGTGCAACCACTGTTAAACATAACTCCTACACGAGTTGCCCTTTCTCAAGATCACTCTCAAATAAAAATGAACGTGTAGGTGTTGCCTCCAGATTGTCTGAGACGATCATCAAGCAGGAAGCAATAATCATCAGGCGCGCCTTGGAAGAAATTGCACACACTCCGGGATGCTTGCAGCATTTCCCTCATGGTGCTTGTGGTAATACCATCAATTTTTTTCATCGATGACTTTTGGCGGAAGCGGCCACAATGCCCCGGATTCATGGTCAGTTTTGCATGCGGGTTAAGAGGTAGGTACTATCCGGCTTCGCCCACTCAATAGTGAAGCAATCCCAGAATGCTGAAAGATGTAAAAGAGAAGCCAAAATACGCCGTCGTGGCGGCCGTGCAACTGCCAAACGTGAGCGACATCGAGTTCGAGTCATCGCTGGCCGAGCTGCGCGATCTGGCAAAGACACTGGGTTTCGTGATCACAGCCACCTTCATGCAGAAGCGCGCCAGCTTCGATTCGACGGCCTACCTGGGCATCGGAAAGCGGGAAGAGATACGCGCCTTCGTGGACAACGAACCTGAGTCGGTCGAGCTTGGAAAGAACGCCACAGGCCGCCGCTGACCCCAACGCGGGCAAGATCGACGTCGTCTTTGTCGATCACGAAATCTCACCTTCGCAGGCGCGCAACCTCGAAATCGAGGTCGGCTGCGAGGTGATGGACCGCACCATGGTCATCCTTGAAATCTTCCACCGTCACGCCAGCTCCCGCGCCGCGCGCGCACAGGTGGAGATCGCACGCCTCGGCTACATGGCGCCGCGCCTGCGCGAGGCGGCGAAGCTGGCGGGGCCGCAAGGGCGGCAGCGTAGCGGCGCCGGCGGCCGCGGCGCCGGCGAGTCGCACACCGAGCTGGATAAACGCAAGATTCGCGACCGCATCGCCGAACTGCAGCTTGAGATCGCAGCGATGGATGTCGATCGCAAGACGCAGCGCGCGCGGCGGCAGGAGCGCCAGGGAATCGCCAACGTGGCGCTGGTCGGTTACACCAACGCGGGCAAATCCACCCTGATGCGCGCTCTCACCGGCAGCGAGGTGCTGGTCGAAAACAAACTCTTCGCCACGCTCGACACCACCGTGCGCGCTCTTCAGCCCGAGAGCAGGCCGCGCGTGCTGGTCAGCGATACGGTCGGCTTTATCAAGAACCTGCCGCACGGACTCGTGGCCTCGTTCAAGTCGACGCTCGAGGAGGCGCTCGATGCGTCGCTGCTGCTCCATGTCATTGATGCGAGCGACCCCGGGTTCGAACGGCAACTCGAAGTCACCGACAAGGTGCTGGCCGAGATCGGCGCGAAGGACGTGCCGCGCATTCGCGTCTTCAACAAGATCGACCATGTCGGCCCGGCAGAGGCGCAAGTTGAACGCGAAGCGGCGCTGCGCGCGCAGTACCCCGATTGCATCGTGATGAGCGCACGCCGCGCTGGCGAAGTTGCAAAACTGCGCGAGGCGATAATCGCGTTTTTCCAGCAGGGTCTCGTTGAGGCCGAGCTTTTCCTTCCCTGGTCGGCACAGCAACTGCGCAGTGAAATTTTCGCGAGTTGTGAGGTGCTGAATGAGCGCGCCGACGCTGAAGGCGCGTTCTTATGTATTCGCGGCGAAAGCGAGACTGTAAAGAGCCTGTGCGAGCGGTTCGGCCAGGCGCGATGAATTCCGAATTTGTCTAATCTTCTCGGGGAGATTCACTCTGTCCGCCTGATCAAGCCTGGCTTTCTAAACCTGACGCTCCTGGATTTTGCCGGGAAACGCCCACAAAACCCGATTTGAATCATTACGCAGGTTTTTTCCGCCACCCTGCCCAGCCCCACACCCACAGGGCAAGGCAGGCCGCCCCGATCAGGCGCTGCAACAGGGCCGCTTCGAGATAACCGGTTTTATATCCATAGAGCAGCATTCCCGCGGCAATCGCCGGTATTACGGCCAACAGCCAGTGCACCACCCTCTTCTTCCCCAGCGGCCAGCGCTCCGCTAGCCAGACGCCGCCCAGGGCGGAAAGCCAGCCGCCCAGCATGCCGCCGAGGAGGTCCAGCGGCCAATGCACACCCACCACGCTGCGCGATATCGCCACCAGAATGGCGAACGCCAGCAACGGCCAGCGCATCCAGCCTTTCGCCAAAATCAGCACCATTACCCCCATGAGGGTGAAAATTGCCGTGCTGTGCCCGGATGGAAAAGAATTATTGCGATAGGACGGGCCGATGATGTGGAAGCTGGCTTCGTCCAGAACAGCCGGGGGGCGCGGCATATCGAGTAAAGGTTTCAGCCCATGCGTCCAGGCTGTTGCCAGCAATGCGGCCAGCAACGCAGCCCAAATCAGATCGGGGCGTTTGCGCCACCAGGGCAGGAGCAGCGCCAGTATGATAGCCGTGTCGCCCATCACTGTGAGTTGCGCCCATACACTATCGCCGCTGTAGGCGGAAAGATGGTTAAGGAACAGGAACAGGGCATGGTTGCTCCCGCTCAGATAGATGACCGCAAACAGAAGCAACGCCAGCACAGGCGGCCCCCACTGCCACAAGGTTTTATCGCTCATTTTTCGCCCCCAACCGGCAGCAGACGCGCCAGTGCAACGCCGCGGCGTTCATAGAGCAATTCATGAGCCGGCAGCTCGGTCACATAGCGGGTTTTGGTCAGCACCACTTCACCCGGAGCGGGTTCGCGCTTTTCAGTGCTCTTGCCGCTATAGACGTTGAAGCTTGGTGTATTCAGGCGCCACATGATGAGCGGTTCCTTCACGTCCCGCGCGACCAGTGCGGCCTCATGGATCGGCTGTTGTTGCAGAATGCCGGCAGCAGGGCTGAGCGCGGCGACGAACACCACCGTGCCGGCAAGGCCAGCGAGCAGCAGCTTGAACCACGGGGCAATCCGGTTTTCCAGCAGCAAAAGCAGAACCAGGGCCACGGCGCCGCCCAGCAGCAGCTGGTAGCGCAGCCCAAACGCTTCGCCGGGCGCGCTCAGCAGCGCAGCCACATAGCTGTCCTCCACTTTCGGCTGGAGCATCAGGATGATATCGGACGCATGAAACAAGGTCGCAAAAAATAGCAGCGCAGGCAACAACAGCAGGAAGCGGTTGCGGGCCCGCTCACGGTAATGCGCCATGAGAATGAACAGCGGCGTCAGGCCGTAAAGCGCGTAATGGGGCAGCTTGGTGCCGGAAAACGAAAAAAAGACAAATACGAACAGGAACCACAGCCACAGATAAAGCAGGAGATCATCGCGCAGCGCCTCCCGAACCCGGACCAGCGTGGCCAGCAGCAGCCCCGTATAGGGCAGCAGCAGGAGCGGAATCACCACGGCATAATAAAAAAGCCCGCCGCCGTGATTCTCCATGGGCGAGCTGAAGCGCCCCACATTGTGCGTGAAGAAAAACCCCTGAATGAAGGCATCGCCCTCCCGGCCATACTGGATCACATACCAGGGCAGCGCCACAGCAATCAGGATGGCGATACCAGCAGGATTGAACACCGCCCTGAGCCAGGCGCCGAACTCGCGCCGCGAGGCGAAAAACATCAGGCTGACCGCGAGCGGGATCAGGATTGCCACCGGCCCCTTGGTCAGGATACCCAGGCCCATCCACAGGAAAGCGCGATACAGGATGGCTTTGCTGCGCTGCTGGTAATAGCGGTAAATGTCCAGCATGGTGGCGGCAATAAGCAGGTTGAGCAGCGCATCGGCGGTCGCTGCCCGGCCAATCGCCAGCACGCCCAGGGAGGTGGCGGTAATGATGCCGGCCACCAAAGCGGTAGTGCGATCCATTGTCGCCGCCACAAAGCGGTACACCACCATCACCCACAGCGCAGCGGCGAGCGCGGAGGGAAAACGGAAGCCGGTCTCGCTGACGCCGAACAACCACACGCTTGCTGCCTGCAGCCAGTAAATCAGGATGGGCTTGTCGAAACGCGGCTCGTTGTTGACATAAGGGGAAATGAAGTCCCCGCGCACGAACATCTGCCGCGTCGCTTCGCTGAAGGCACCCTCGTCGAGATCGAACAGCGGAGCCCCGCCCAGCCCGAAAAAAAAGGCAAGCGTCGCCACAATCAGCAGGATCAGCAGATGCCGGTCCGGAATCCGGCCGGCACGCCATTCCGTCAACCACGTCAATGTAATCTCCTTATTTTATGGCGGCGGACAGTCGGTTGCAGGTCGGCATTCATGCCGACGGGTCTGTGGCATTGAACCGATTCATCATCAGCGGCAAGGCCAGGATGGCCTGAGCGAGGCCACACAAGCCATACAGAATCCCGGTGGTCGCAGCCAACTCGGCGGAATAGCCCAGCGCGCCGAACAGCAGGATAGCGGCCAGTTCGCGCGTGCCCCACCCGCCCAGCCCGGCAGGCACCGCGGCCATAATGAAAATCGGCCCGGCCAACGCCGCCATGGTAAGAAACGGCACGCTCAATCCGGCCGCAAAGCCGCAGAGCCACAAGGCCGCGATGGAAAGCAGCTGCACGCCCAGGGAATATCCCATCTGCTGCAAAAGCCCACGGCGCGAGCGCAGCAGCGCGCGCAGCGCCTCGACGCACTGGTCGAGGACGGAAACCAGCTTTTTCACCGGGAACCATCCCCACCAGCGCCCCAGCGCGAGGGAAAAAGGCGCCATGATAGCCAGTGCCAGCGCCCCTGCCACTGCCGCTGACTGGCCCCAGGCCGCGCCGCTTAACTCGCTCCCGCCACCCCAGGCCAGCGCAGCGGCAAACAGCGACATCAGGCACAACACCCACAGGCCGCTGACGCGGTCAAACAGCACGCTGATGCCGGACTGAAGCAAGCCATTGCCAAGACGATGGAGTTGATAGCTGCGCAGCATGTCGCCGCTCAGTGTCGCCCCGGGCAGGACCGAGTTGGCAGTGATGCCACGCGCGTATAGCACCACCAGTCGGGCTGTTGGCGCGATCAGGCCGAGCAGCCGCGCCAGATGAGCCCAGCGCGCGGCGGAAACGAGGTTGGAAGCAATGGAGACAAACAGGGCCGAGAGAAAATAAAGCGGATCGACGCCCGCAAGGGTTCGTATGAGTTTTTGTGGTCCGGCCAGCCAGAGGATCAGGGACAGGAGCATCACGGCGATGCCCCAACGCAACGCCGTTTTAAGCCACCGGCGGTGCGTCATGCTTTTCCTGGGGCAGCGCTCCAGATGGCTTTTCCTGCTGCACGCCAGGCGCTTTCTTTTGCTGAATTCGTGGCCCGGTGCGCAACCGGTACTGGGCACGGCCCTCAGGCTCGTGGTAAATGCGGGTCAGAATCTCGCCCAGCACGCCCATGGCCACAAACTGGACACCGATCAGAATCAGCATCACCCCGATCAGCAACAAAGGGCGGCCGCCAATATCGGCGCCCATGATGAATTTCTGCATCGTCAGCCACAGCATGATGAACATGCCGGGGGTAAAAAATGTCAGCCCCACTCCGCCAAAAGCATGCAGCGGACGATGCAGGAAACGGAACATGAACTTGATCCACACCAGATCGAGAATGACGCGGAAAGTGCGGTCGATGCCGTATTTCGAGCTCCCCATGGTGCGTGCATGGTGGCGCACCGGTACTTCGATGATCTTGGCCCCCGCTTCGGCCGCCAGCGCCGGGATGAAGCGGTGCAGCTCGCCGTAAAGCTTGATTTCCTGGATGATTTCGCGGCGGTAGACCTTGAGTGCGCAACCGTAGTCGTGCAACTCCACCCCGGTGGCCCATGAAATCAGCCCATTGGCAATTTTGGACGGCAGCTTGCGCGAGATGGATTTGTCCTTGCGATCCTTGCGCCAGCCGGAAATCATGTCCACATCGGCCCGCTCGTCCATCATGTCGAGCAGCGCGGGAATGTCGTCCGGATCGTTCTGCAAATCGCCGTCGAGCGTCACGATCAGCCTGCCCTGCGCCGCTTCGAAACCAGCCTGCAGCCCGGCTGTCTGGCCGTAGTTGCGCATCAGGTAAAGGGGGTTCAGCCATTCATTGGCCGTGGCAAGTTCTTCCAGCTGCCGTGCCGTATCGTCGGCGGAACCATCGTCGATGCAGATCAGCTCGAAGCGCCTGCCGGTGGGCAGCATGGCCTCGCCTACCCGGCGCACGAGGTTGGCTACGTTCTCGGATTCGTTGTACACCGGGATGACGATGGAAACGTCCATGAGTTTTGGGTTCGACTGCATCGGCATGAGCTCGATTGATTGTTATGAAAACGGGATGATTTCGCAGCTTTGAACAGGCAGCGCGAAAGGGCAAAATTCTATCATACCCGCCACCCCCGTCATAGCCTGAAACCGTCGGGGAACAGATGGGTTGCACACATCACGCAGCAGAAGTGCCTAGTGGTTTGAATCGCCGCAACAGCGCACGAACCAGCTGCCAGAACGCCCAGACAAACAGCATGGGGTCGAGCAAATAATCCCACAGATTGGTGGATTCGAGCAGGCGGAAATGCCATGCCAGCATACCCAGCCCAAGAACGCCCGCCAGCGCCGGATAGCGCCGCCAGTGAATGACGACCGCAAATAAAAGCAGCGGGAGCAGCATATGGCCGCCATAGCCCCACTCGTAAAGGTCAAATCCACCGGCGCCAAGCGCAGTCGAATAGAGAAGCACGCCGAGAATCACCACCCACCAGGAAATGAATGCCGGAACAGGGCGCGATTCGCGCGGGATGCGAAAAAGAGCGGCAAGCAGCAACAGGACGGTAGTCACGCTCGGATCGCCCAGCAGGCCCCGGCTGAAATACATGAAGGAAGCGCCTGAGGCGAAAGGCAGCATGGCGGCAGCACCCACCATGGCGGCGAGCGCGATTCTTCGCCAAAGTGTTGCCACAAAGCGGTCGAACAGTAACACCGCAAAGCCCCCCAGCAGCACCGCCTGAACAATTGCCGCATAAATAGCGGTGAAATCCGTCACATTGCCTCCCCATCCAGCCATTCCGGCGTGAAAACAACATGCTTGATCGATTTGCGGTGGTAGGTATAGGCCACGTGGATATAGCCATCGGCTGACTGCAGAACGCTTGGATAGGAATATTCGTTTGCCGCATCCGCACTGTCCTCAAGCATGCGCGAGGCTTTCCACGTCACGCCTCCATCCGCGGACACAGCCAGCCCCAGGCGATTGCGGTTGCCTTCGACCGGATTGTAGGCCAGCAGCAATCTGCCATCGGAGAGGCGTGCCAGAGCGATCCCAGCATTCGGATTCGGCAGCGACAAGGCATGGGCAGGCTCCCAGCCAAGGCCGCCATCGCGTGTTTCAGTCGCCCAGATACGCGCCGGTGCC
Organism: uncultured Gammaproteobacteria bacterium; assembly: GCA_963741495.1. Taxonomy (GTDB): domain Bacteria; phylum Pseudomonadota; class Gammaproteobacteria; order Burkholderiales; family Sulfuricellaceae; genus Sulfurimicrobium. Next base: position 427,578 of record CAVUID010000015.1, on the reverse strand, counting down.
GGGCCGCCATAACGCAATACGGCCAGGGCATGATGCTCATCGAGCGCGGCGACGCTGGGCTGCAAGGTATTGCGGCCATGGTCCATGCGGCGCTTGGCGATCACCATCCCGTCCGACGCAAGGTGAAGCCATTCGGGAAATTTGCTGATGAATTCGTGGTAGACCGGCAAGATGACCGAACCATCCGATAGCGTCAGCGGCGCACCCCTCACGAGAGTGCTGATGTTGAGAAAAGGACTGGTCACCAGCCGCTTGGCCGCTTGCCAGTTCACCCCACCATCAAGTGAGATTTTGTGATTGATCGAGCTACCTGCCCAGCCGCCATAAGAAACACTGACAAAAAACAGATGCAGAGGGCCATCGGGCGCGCGCCACAAAACGGGATTGCCGATCTTGCGCACAAAGCGGGCTACTTCAGCCTGGGTATTGGCGCGGTTTACAATCTCGCTCGCTTGCGCCCACTGATTATTTGAAAATATCGAAAACCAGACGCCCACGTCGTCCGCGCCTTCGCGCCGCCCGCCAAACCACGCTGCCCCGATTTTTCCATTGCCCAGATCGACCAGGCTCACGCTATGCGCCGAAGGGGTCGGCTGCGGAAGAACATGTTCAGTAAAAGCAGGACCGATCACGGATGCCTGCTGCTTTGCCGGCACGTCAAAAGCCGGCTCCGGTGGACGGGCAGAAAACACGATGGCTGAAACGCCAAGCAAAAACAGAAGCGCCGAAACGATGCGAATTGCTCTCACTGAACGCGCCTCGCCTCGAATATCAACACCCGGGATTGCAAGGGTTCCAGGTCACGTGTTGCCAATGCTTCTTTCCAGTCTTCCTTGCCGGCACCCTGGCGCGCGAAACGAATGCCGGAACCCATGGAGCTGAGCGTCCTGTAGCTTCCCGCGGGGATCAGCGAAAAACCAAGCGCTGACGCTTGCTGACGCAGCGGCAATTCGTCCTCGGTGCGCACAAAAACAACGCTTGCCCGTCCGTCGGGTGAAGCCAAATCCGTATCTCGGAGACGGCTGGTCTGATAAAAGACACGTTGTGCAAGTATGGGCAGCATGGCTGGCTGAGGTCCGTCAAACAGGATCACTTGACGGTCGTGCAGCGCGGGGGGCAAGTCACGAGGCAGGTCATTCACCCCAAAGCGGGGGAACACGACACCCACGATCACCAGCCAAAGCGCCATGGCAGCCGCGATGCGATGCGCATTTCCGCGCTGCATCCACCAGGCCCAGGACGAAATAGGCGATCACGGGCAGCGCCCAGGGCCAGCCGCCGCGCTCGAACCAGAATGCGAACGCGGTCAGCAAAAGGGCAAATAGTAATGAAATCCCCCCGCCGAGATGCCGCGCCCATCCCGGCAATTGAATGCCCTGCCGTATGCCCAGCGCGCAAATCATGGCAAGCGGCACCAAAGAGCCGATCAGATAACGCTCGAAGGTAAGGATGAAAAAAAACGGCAGCAGCGTCGCAAGCAGCCACAAGAGGGCAAAGCGCATATTTGCCTTATCGTGACGCTGGGTCCAGCCGTAAACGAGAGCGGCAAAAGACCACGGCAACGCAAGCAGAAGCAGGCTGAAAAGGGCTTTCGGGGAAATATTCCAGAGCTGTCGCGCCTCCATCTCTTTTTCGTAGGCGTCAGCCATCACATCTGGATAAAGATTCTGAACGTAATAAAACCAGGGGAACGCAAGCGCTGCGAACAGGAAGGCTGCGAGGAACAGTGATCCTTTTTTCCCCCACAGAGCAGTCAGTGACAACTTTCCCGACCCCCATAAGGCCAGTATTCCGCCACCACAGACCAGAGCGACAATCGGCCCCTTGAACAGAAAACCGGCGGCCAGGGTCGCCGCACAAACAGCAAGCCAGGCTGAATGTGCGCTGCGCCACCAGCGCAGGAAGGCATAAAAAGAAAATACGCTTGCCGTGGCGACAGGTACATCCAGCATGAAGCGACGAGCCTCCGTCGCCAGGCCAAACATGCTGAGCAGCAACACGCCTGTCAATATCCCAAGCCACCTGTCACGGCTGATTTCCACAGCGGTAAGGGCTGCCGTCAGCACCAGCAAGGCAGCAATAAAAACGGTAACGATCCGTGCTGAAAAAAGAGAAGGGCCAAACGTCTCGAAACTGGCTCGCCCAAGCCAATAGAGCAAGGGAGGCTTGCGCACGCGCGGCATGTCATCCAGAAAAGGCACCAGCCACACGTCCTTTTCCATCATCTCCATCGGTGTCCGCAGCCCAAGCAGGTATTCATCCTTGCCCGTCAGCCCGGTGGGCTCCCAGATGCCCCAGGAGAGCACCCCAACAGCCACAGCAAAAAGCAGGCAAAGAAGCAGGCGCCAGTGCCCGGTGGAAAGTGAATCCAGATACGCGATCGAGGGATTGGAGGGGAAATGTTGCATTAAATAAGCGGGTTAACTTGAGGCGGCGGTAGCCAGTCCCGCCTGCGAAACACCCAGGCGAGCAGTTCAGTCGCCCCCCATACCACCAGAAAGCTGAAGATCACATCGCTAGCAAAATGCCCACCCTGCAATATGCGAGCCAGTCCAAACAATCCACCCAGCCCCAGTCCGAGAAGCATCGCGCGCCCTTTCCAGGCTGGCCAGACCAGGCCGAGCGCCAGCCACCAGAATCCGACCGAGGCATGGCCACTGACAAAAGAACAGTTTTTTTGGCAATTTGAAGCCGGATTCAAGGCCGGCGTAAAGGCCTTTGGGCCTCCGAATTCAATGGTTTGCGTTGGTCGGGCCCGCCCCCAGTGTTCTTTCAGCCCCAGGTTCACCATCAGGCCTGGTCCAAGCAACAGGCTGAGCAGCAGAAATACCCCTGCACCACGCCTTGGCCAGCGACCATGCCAGGCATGCACGAAACTGCCGGCTATCAGGATCATGCCCAGCAACAAAGCCGCAGATGCCAGCCACCGGTCAGATTCATAGATCAGGCGCACCCACGGATAATTGTTTCCGACAAAGCCGTTGCCTGCTTCATAGGCCATGCCGCTGATAAACAGATCCCATTCCGGCCAGACTGAAAAACATATGGCCGAAACGACAAACACCCACCACCACGGAGGAACCCGCGCAAGTCGCTTCACCCCTTGTAACCCCGCAACAGGTAGACCTCGTAATGGCGTATCCAGTCCGGATGCACGGCAAATTCGAGCGGTTCGAGGCGGCGGGATTCAGAGAAATGCGACGCCACTTCGTTGACTGAATTATTCCCCGTCACGTACAGCAGATCGGTGCCGATATCTTTTTCGGAAAGGCTGTAGAAAAGATCGTACTGATGGCGAATCTGACCTTCCGGGTTCCAGCTCCGCAGGCCATCGGACGGAAGACGACGATGGTAGGTCAGCAGCGCCAGCACCTCGCGGTCCTCGCTCATCAGTCGCGCTCCCTGAAACTCCTTCTGATGCTCGGCAAACTGCCCACTCAGTTGCTCCCATCCGCGTACCCGTTTGAAGGGGTCGGTCGTGCCGCTCAGTTCAACACCAAACAGATGTGCCCCGCGCTCGTAGTGATAAATTCCGAACATGAACATGACATTGATCAGCAATGCTGCCAGCAGCCAGCGTGGCCGTGAAACGCACCAGTGCGCAAGCAGTATGCTGGCCGCGACAAAACTTGGCGCCGCCCAGTTGGCATGGGCCCGGCCCAGCAAGGCCTGCATGGTGATCACACCGAGAAAAGTCAGGGAAAATACTGCCAGCAAGCGATTGGCCCGGAAACTGGCCGAGCGTTGGCCAACTGCGCCGCGCAAGGCTACCAGCCAAAGCAGCAAGGCAAGCGGACCGAACACAACGAACTGCCCGCCAAGGAATGTGCCCAGCTCGTCCCAGCGCAGCGTCTGCTTATCCAGATGAGAAATGTAAACCGTGTGATGCAGTGTCGGCCAGCCGTGCATGGCATTCCACAGCACATTGGGCAGAAAGATCAATGCCGCCAGCAAGGCGGCAACCCATAGGCGCGAATTCAGCAAATGGTGGCGCCACTCCGGCACTATCAGGAAAGCAAACAATATGGACGGGGCAAAAAGCACCATCGTGTACTTGCTCATCAGGCCCAGCCCGCAAGCCAGACCGAGCAGCAGCCAGTGTCGCCAGGCATTTGTTTCTAGCGCTCTGGCGAGTGCCAGCAAGCCGAGTGCCCAAAACATAAACAACAGGACATCAGTTGAAATAATCAAACTGGACAAGGATACGCCCGGCATCAGCAGGAACAACGCAGCGGCAACTAGCCCGGTGCGCGCATCGTATAGCACCTGCCCGGTCCGGAAAATGAGCAGGGTTGTGATGGGATAGACCAGCAGCGAGCCAAGCTTGACGCAGGACACGCCATCGCCGCACAACCCGGTCGTCAGGGCAATCAGCGCAGCGATCATCGGCGGCTTGGAGAAATAACCCCAGTCCAGATTCTGCGCCCAGCCCCAGTAGTAAGCCTCGTCAACATTCAGCAAGAGTCCGGTCGTTGCCGGCACGAGCGCACGATAGGCGGTTAGCACGCCGACCAGCAGGATCAACCACAGATAGGCGCGTGAATCGGACATCTCCGTCAGGCGGCTACGCACAAGACTGGATCTCTAAATATTGCGAAAAAAACATCATGTTCGAGCGTGATCCAGGCTTATTTACAGAACACGCCTCATAGTATTTTCGATTCATTTTGAACCCGATAACCCTTTAGAGCCTATTTCAGTAGGTTTCCCGCACCCGACAAGGAGCGCCATATTATCATAACGCCCTCGTCGCAAACCGGCTGCCAGCAATCGCGTACAAGCAAAATGCGGTATCGGGTTTACCCTCAGAAACTGGCCTGTTCGACCTCAAGATAGGTGCGGCTTACGTTGCCACCGATGTTGGCATCGAACCCTTCCAGTTTTTTCCATTCCCGAACATCCAGAACCTTGCGCGTCTCGCTGTCGCTCAAGCCTTTTTTGTAGCCCGCTTCAATCCCTGCATAAAAAGCCGCCATCTGGCGCTGCAACTTGCTCACATCTTCCTGCTTCATCAGCGGGCCGTGACCGGGAACAATGGTGTTGGCATCAAATGCCTGAACCTGTGCCAGCGTCCCCACCCAGTTTTTAACCAGGGCGTCACGCATTACCGGAATGGTGCGATTGACCAAAATATCGCCGCCCACCAGGACTTTGTCCTCAGGCAGATACACCATCATGTCGCCCACCGTATGCGAACCCGTGGGCACCCAGAACGCCAGCTTGACGCCCTGAATGGTACGCTCGGCGCGAGTATTTTCCCCCGCGTAGGTCACGCTGGCAGGCACAGGCCGGGTATTGGGCAGTTTATGGCCGATCAGGCTCTCCATCAGGGCGACCCACTCATGCCCTGTCTTGTTCACCATGTCCCGGCAGATTTCCGAGCTGATGATCTCGGCTTTTCCAAAAACGACATTGCCAAGCACATGATCGCCGTGGTGATGGGTGTTGATGACGTGAGTCACGGGTTTAGGGGTCAATTTCGCAATCGCTTTGCGGAGATGACTTCCAACTTCATCCGAGGCACCGCTGTCTATCAGGATCACGCCCTGCTCGCCAATAATCACCGTGCTGTTCACCATGTAGCCCTGATTGTGTGCGCTCGGCTGCCCCATGGGTCCGAGCAGGGCATAAACGCGCTCGTTGATTTTGACCACTTTGGGCTGTGGCATGGAGGACGCAGCACCGGCCACGCCATAAAAAAATACTGTAAATGCAATAATAATCAATCTGTTCACGCTTATACCTCGCCTATAACATTAGTATTTCTGCTGCCATCATCCTGCTGCTAAACTTAACACACCATCACTCAACTGAGAATGCTTCCAATGCAACTTGATGCCTCTTCAGCAGAATTGTGGCCTGCCATAGACGCCCACATCTCGCAACTGACGGGACAGCCATTCAAGTCGGTGACACATACCTCGATGGGCGGCGGATGTATCAATGCGACCTACCATATTTTTGGTGGTGGACTGGATTTCTTTGTCAAAATCAACGCTCCCGGAAGGCATGAGATGTTTGCGGCGGAAGCCGCTGGATTGCAGGAAATCATCAACTGCGGCGCAGTGCGAGCCCCTGCCCCCATTTGCCACGGGGCAACCAGGCATGCTTCTTACCTGGTACTGGAATTTCTCGACCTGGGCACTTGCAGCGGGCCTGCCTGCGAACAACTCGCCCGGCAACTGGCAAGCATGCACACGCACACTGCTAACCAGTTCGGCTGGCGCATCAACAACACGATTGGCGCCACACCTCAAAGTAATAGACAACACCAGGACTGGATCAGCTTCTGGCGCGACGGAACGGCTCGAATTCCAGCTCCGGCTGGCATCCCGAAATGGTATTGATGGCGGTATACAGAAGAAAGGGGCGCGATTGCTGGATCAGCTCGAACAATTCTTTCCCGGCTACACGCCCCTCCCCTCCCTGTTGCATGGCGATTTGTGGAACGGCAACTGCGGCGCAATCAAAGAGGGCGAGCCGGTCATTTTCGACCCGGCTGTCTACTATGGCGACCGCGAGACCGATCTCGCCATGAGCGAACTGTTTGGCGGCTTTCCCGCTCGCTTTTATGCCGCCTATCGCGAAGCCTATCCTCTTGATCCTGGTTATGAAGTTCGCAAAACCCTGTACAACCTGTATCACGTCCTGAATCACGCCAATCTCTTTGGCGGCAGCTATGCCGCGCAGGCCGGGCGCATGCTGGACCTGCTGTTGAGCGAAATTCGCTGACTCGCCCGCCAAGACAGCGTTTCGGGTTTCATGGTATAAAGCAAAACCCATGAATCAAGCCGCATCCACTCACCTGCCGCGCTGATGAACTTCGGCTTCTACATCATTCTCACGGCGCAATTCTTGTCGGCTCTGGCCGACAATGCCCTGCTCTTTGCTGCCATTGCGATGCTGAAGGAGCTCAGCTCACCCGACTGGCATATTCCGGTGTTGCAGCAATTCTTCGTCGTATCCTATATCCTGCTTGCCCCCTTTGTCGGCGCATTTGCCGATGCCATCCCCAAGGGGCGGGTCATGTTCATCAGCAACAGCATCAAGTTTGTCGGCTGCCTGGCCATGCTTTTCGGCCTGCATCCCCTCTACGCCTACGGCATCGTGGGCCTGGGCGCGGCAGCTTACTCCCCGGCCAAATACGGCATCCTTACCGAATATCTGCCCCCGTCAAAACTGGTGGTCGCGAATAGCTGGATGGAGGGCGCCACAGTAGCCGCCATCGTGCTGGGCGCCATCATTGGCGGGATTCTCCTGAATCCGGCACTGTCCACTTCACTACTCGAAAAATGGCAATTGGGCGACGCCATCAGCGTCTCCACTTTTGCGATCATTGCCGTGACGCTGCTGTATGTCAGTGCTGCGATATTCAACCTGTTCATTCCGCATGTCGCGATTGATCACAAATTACCGAAAAAGAATCCCCTGTATGTACTGCATGATTTCTGGCACGCCTTTGTCCTGCTGTGGCGCGACCCGCAGGGGCAGATTTCGCTGGCCGTCACGACCCTGTTCTGGGGCGCGGGCGCCACGTTGCGTCTGGTTGTCCTGACCTGGGCTGGCCTGATTCTGAAATTCGACATCGAAAGAGCCACCCAGCTGACTGCCGTGGTGGCAGTGGGAATCGCAGCGGGAGCGGTGGCGGCAGGGAAATTCGTCACCCTGGAAAAATCGGTCAAAATCCTCCCCGCCGGGATTCTGATGGGTTTCACCGTGATGTCCATGGTGCTGGTCGACGATTGGCGCATTGCGATCGCGCTGCTGTTCGTGATTGGCGCGCTGGGTGGTTTCTTCGTGGTACCGATGAATGCCCTGCTGCAACACCGCGGTCACTTGCTGATGGGGGCCGGTCACTCCATTGCGGTGCAGAATTTCAACGAGAACATCAGTATTCTGCTGCTGCTCGGCGGCTATGCGATGATGATCAAGTCGGGCATGCACATCAACACCATCACCATCGTCTTCGGCGCCTTTGTCAGCCTCTCGATGTGGCTGATTTATTACCGTTACCAGCGCGTAATCGCTTCTTCATAGAAAAAATCAGCCGGAAACGTCCTGAGCCGTGTTTTTCAAACCTTGCATGGTGCGCACGGCAAAACACAGATCTTCCCAGGCTTTGGCCTTGTCCTGCAGGCTGCGCAGCAGATAGGCGGGGTGATAAGTCACGATCAGCGGAATGCCCTCTGCCTGATGCAACTTGCCGCGCAAGCTGGCAATGGTGCTATCCGTTTCCAGCAAGCGCTGTGCAGCCACCTTGCCGAGCGCAATAATCAGCCTGGGGCGGGTCAGCGCAATCTGGCGTGTCAGGTAAGGCTCGCACGCAGCCACTTCATCCGGCTCCGGATTGCGATTTTCAGGTGGGCGGCATTTGACGGTATTGGCGATATACACATTTCGGCCGCGCTTCAGGTCAATGGCCGCCAGCATATTGTCGAGCAGCTTGCCAGCCTGCCCGACAAAAGGCTCGCCCTGCCTGTCTTCTTCAGCGCCCGGTCCCTCGCCCACCAGCATCCAGTCGGCCTGTTCGTCGCCAACACCGAAAACCGCTTGAGTGCGGGTCTCATGCAGGCGGCAGGCTGTGCAAGTTGAAACTGCCTGCTTGAGTTCGCTGCCCAGTCCATTTGCAGAATGGCTTCACGACGGCCCATAGCGTCCGACCCCGTAGGTCGGGCTTCATGCTGGTTTGGCAAGGCACTTCCAGGCCGGGCGTTTCCCGAGGACGTGACCGTACCGCTAGCGCGCAGTCGCCACACCGGCCACAGATTCAGCTCCTGAAGCACATCCTGGCGCGGCATTACAGGGACGATCCCATCACGATGGCATCCTCGCGGCCATTGCCGGCCGGATAGTAATTGCGGCGCAAGCCGATTTCATTGAAGCCCTCGCTGAGATAGAGCTCAATAGCCTTCCGGTTGGAAGGACGCACTTCGAGAAACATCATGTCCGCCTTGTCCTGCCGTGCAACGTCGATCAGGTGTCGCAGGAACTTGCGTCCCAGGCCCTGGCTCTGCCAGTCGTGCGCGATACCCAGATTGAGCAAATGTGCCTCGCCCGCGGCAATCATCAAAATGGCGTAACCGATCGGGTGGTCGCAAAAATCATAGACCCAGCAACTGTAACCGGCGCTGAGAGAATCCGTGAAATTACCCTGGGTCCAGGGGAATTGGTAAATCTTCTGCTCGACAGACAGCACTGCCGTCACATCATCCGCTTGCATGGGCCTGAGTACGGGTCTTTGGTAATTTTTGAGTTGTGCGTTCATTTTCGCTCTGCCGTTTTCAGCGCGACCTTGTTGCGTATATAGAGCGGAGCCGCCAGAGCGGCATCCTTTCCAAGCCCCTCTTCGAACAGGGGTGCAGCCAGCTTTAACATCTCACGCGCCTGAGGATAGACGCTACCATCCGAGGAAAGTACTTGTCCCGCATAGCGTAGCTGCAGTGCCTCCGCATACGCAGCAAAACCACTGCCGGCGCCAACCCATCCCGCACCGGGAAGTGCTGGGGCATCCCTGGCGAAGCACAAACTGGGTTCACTGACGGTATGCCATGCACCTTGCTGTTTTTCATACGCCGCGTGATAGATCTCGCCGATCCGGGCATCAAGGCAGGCCAGCACCCGGTCGCCTGGCGCTGCAGCCGCGAGCGCCAGCAAAGTGGAAATCCCCAGAACCGGCAGATCCGCCCCCAAAGCCAGCCCCTGCGCCACGCCGCAACCAATGCGCAAGCCGGTAAAGGAGCCCGGTCCCTCGCCAAAGGCGATGCCATCCAGCGACTTGAGCGTGATGCCCGCCTCGCCCAGCAGTTCTTCCAGCATCGGCAGAATCAGGTCCGAATGGCGCTGCCCGGCCAGTTCCTGACGCGAAACAATCTCCCCGTCCAGCCACAGGGCGACAGAGCAGTTTTCAGTAGAGGTATCGAGCGCCAGCAGCTTCATCAATGATCCATATAAACGTCAAATTCGATCCAGCGTCCGCGCCGTTTTTCTTTCGACAGCGCGGTAATACGTGCTTCCGGATGTTGTCCATGATCCATGAAGCGCGCCAGTGCGGCATTTTCCTTACGCGGCACATGCCCCAGCTTGCGGCCCTGCCACTCGACGGCAATCGCATTGCCGTCATAGGGATTGTCCGCCTCGCGCACCAGTTTCAGGGCATCCCCGATCTTGAGGCGCGGCCACAGCTTGCGAGCTTCATAATACTTGAAGCCCGCCAGGCGCGAGCTTTGCAGGTAAACCTTCGCTTCAGCAACAGGTTGCTGCGCCCAGACACTTCCCGCACCGGCAAGCAGCAGAAAGAGAAAGCATTTTACCCAAATGCGCTTCATCTTAAAAACGGCATTTCACCGCCAAGGCCGCAATGGCTCGCAAGGTAAAACAATGGTTTTTGAATTCCTTTGCGTTCCATTGTGGCCTTTGCGATTCAAATGTTTTTCAAGGTTCATTGCAGAGCAAAGAAAGCTTCCACTTCCTTCAGCTCGCGCGAACGCTTCATCGGCGGCAGGCTTTGCCAGATGCGCTTGCCATAGGATTTGGTCAGCATGCGCGGGTCGCAGATCATCAGCACGCCGCGATCGGTCTCGTCGCGGATCAGGCGCCCCGCCCCCTGCTTCAGGGTGATCACCGCATGCGGCAGCTGATATTCCATGAAGGCATTGCGCCCCTCGCGGTTGATTTTCTCGATGCGCGCGGCCAGCACCGGATCATCCGGCGGCGAGAACGGCAGCTTGTCGATGATCACCAGCGACAAAGCGGAGCCGCGCACATCCACCCCTTCCCAGAAACTCTGGCTGGCGACCAGGACAGCGTTGCCCAGCTTGCGGAAACGCTCCAGCAATTCGGTGCGCGAGCCCTCCCCCTGCAGCAGCAAGGGGAATTCCAGCCCTTCCTTGTCGAATGCCTCCCTGAGCAGGCCATGCGCCAGCCGCATGGCGCGCAGGCTGGTGCAAAGCAGAAATGCCCGGCCGCCGCTGGCGCGAATCACCGGCAAAGCCGCCGCCACGACGGACTCGGTATAGTCGCTGCTGTTGGGGTCCGGCATGGCTTGTGGTGCGTACAGAATGGCCTGTTTTTCGTAATCGAACGGACTTTCCCAGTAGCCGGTCGCTGCTTCCAGCAGCCCCATTTGTCCCTGGTAATGGCCGAAATCCCGTTTCACCGCCAATGTGGCGGAAGTGAAAATCCAGGCGCGCGCCTGACCGGCCAGCTGCTTGCTGAAAATTTCCGCAATCGAAAGCGGCGTGGCATTGAGTTGCAAGCGCATGGCTGAATACTTCCACCCAGCGCACGAAATCCAGCCCGGACTCATCCTGCCAGTGCCGCAGCTTGCCCACCAGTTCCTGCCCTCTTTGCCAGCAATTGCCCAGACCTTCGCTGCGTTCCGCCTGTGATTCCAGCAACTTGACCAGTTCATCCAGCCGCTTGCTCACACCCGCCAGCGCATCATTGAAAGCTGGCAATGCTTGTGCGCGCTGTATCGGCATGCGGCCGGTATCCTGCGAAAACACCAGACGCAAATCGCGTGCGGCTTTTTCCAGCGCCGCTGTCGCGTCAGGCAAGGCGGTAAAATCCTTTGCCGAGGTCAGCGCCTCGCCCAGGCTATCGCGCGCCAGTTCCAGAATCTGGCTGGTGCTCAGCGTATCGCCGAAAAACAGGCTGGCTGTTTCCGGCAACTGGTGCGCCTCGTCGAAAATCACGGTATTGCTGGCCGGCAGCAGTTCCGCCAACCCTTCGTCGCGCAGCATCACATCGGCAAAAAACAGGTGATGATTGACCACGACCACATCTGCGGCCTGAGCCCGGCGGCGCGCTTCCAGCACAAAGCAGTCCTTGTGATAGGCGCATTCCTGCCCCAGGCAGTTGTCGCGCGAAGAAGTGACGAAAGGCCAGATGCCGGCATCCTCCGGCACCGCGCCCAGACCGCTTTTATCGCCGTCGCTGCTTACCTTGGCGTAGCGCTCGATCAGCGGCAGGTATTTGACGTCCTCGCGATTGAAGAAGCGCCCTTCGTTTTTTGCCCGTTCCAGATGGTAGTGACAGACATAATTGGCGCGCCCCTTGAGCATTGCCACCGTCACCGGCACCTGAAGTGCCGCGCGCACGGCTGGAATGTCGCGGTTGAAAAGCTGGTCCTGCAGGGTCTTGGTGCCGGTTGAAACGATCACCTTGCCGCCGGAAAGCAGCGCCGGAATCAGATAGGCAAAGGTCTTGCCTGTTCCCGTGCCGGCCTCGGCGACCAGAACCTCGTGATTCTCGATCGCCCCGGCAATGGAATGCGCCATTTCCAGCTGCTGCGGGCGCAGGCGGTAACCCTCCGCTGCCTGGGCAAGGGGGCCATCATCAGAAAAAATCAGATCCAGATCGGACATTCGGTATCAGGGAAAAGCCAGGGTACGCGGTGAGTGCGCAAAGATTAAATTGGGAGGGCGAAGTTTACCGGATTTGCCGAATTAATGACGATTGGAACGCCAGATTGAGAAAATAATCCAGATGCTGTTGAAAAAAGCCAGCAGGAAACCGAGCAATCCGAACAAGGGCAGGCCGAACAGGGTCGGCCCGCCTTCGACGGTCATGACGATGGAGGAGCCGATCACCAGGGAAGCGGTCAGGATAGCCATGGTCAGGCGGTTGGCGCTGTGATCGATTTGCTGGCCAAAATGGTCCAGGCGTTTCAGGTCCAGGTCGATCCTGAATTTGCCGCGGCGAACTTCCCGGATCAGGCGAACGATATCGCGCGGCAAGCTGGTCATTAATCCATATATCTGGTTGAAATCCTGCCAGCCGCGTTGCCAGATGGCACTGGGGGTGTAACGTTCGCGAATAACCCGCTCGACGAAAGGCTCGAGACGACTGATCAGGTGAAATCCGGGGTCAAGCTGATGGCCCAGCCCTTCCAGGGTAATCAAAGCCTTGAACAGCAGGGTCAAATCGGACGGCAGCACCAGGGAATGCTCGCGCATGATCATGGTGATTTCCTGCAGCAAGGCGCTCAGACGAACATCCTTGAGCTGAACATTTTCATAGTTCACCACCAGATCGCCCACATCGGCAGCCAGCTTGCTGTCATCCACGCTGGCATCACCCGTCCACTCCAGCAGGACCTCCAGCATGCCCTGCTCGTTGCGCCGCGCCAGGGAAGCAAGCAGATCCACGATCTGGTTGCGCCGTTCCTGAGTCAGGCGCCCCACCATACCGAAGTCCAGCATGGCCAGGCGGTTTCCCGGCAAGTAAAAAACGTTGCCGGGATGAGGATCGGCATGAAAATAGCCGTCTATCAAAATCATTTTGAGTACGGCGTCGGCGCCATGTGCCGCCAGCATCTTGCGATCAAGGCCGGCGGCATCCACTGCGGCAAGACTGTTGCCGGGAATGCCGATAATCCGTTGCTGAACGTTCATGACTGCACTGGTCCACTCCCAATAAACCTTGGGGATCAGGACAGTTTGATCGGCAGCGAAATTGTGGGCAAAGCGATCCATATTGCGTGCTTCGCGTGCCAGATCCAGCTCACGACGCAGGGAACGGGAAAATTCGGCGACGACTTGAATCGGCTGGTAACGCCGTGCCTCTGGCAGTTCGGATTCGAGAAGCTGCGCGATATGCGCCAGAATTCGCAGATCGGCTTCAATTTTCTGCTCGATGTCGGGGCGGCGTATTTTAAGCACGACCTCGGTGCCGTCTTTCAATTGAGCCAGATGCACCTGGGCAATGGAAGCGCCAGCCACCGGCGTTGTTTGCACCTCGTTAAAGATTTCCAGCGGAGATGCGCCTAATGCATTAATCAACTGCGGCAGCAGGGTTTCGAATGGAACCGGTGGAACCTCGCTTTGCAGTTTTTCAAATTCGCTGATCCAGTTCGAGGGAAACATGTCCACACGGGTAGCCAGGACCTGACCCAGTTTGACGAATGTCGGCCCCAGTTCCTCCAGTGCACGCCGCACCCGCACCGCGGGTTCGAGATGCATGATCTCTTCGGCCTCGCTCCAGCGAAGGACGCGGCCAGCACGCTCCAGCGCCCCGATGATGCCAAGGCGGCGTGCCACGTCCCCCCAGCCATAGCGAATGAATACCGAGGTAATTTCATGCAGGCGGGATATATCTCTCATCACCTGCAGCGTTTCCAGCAACATGAGCGAGCCTATTTTTTCTGCGATTTCTCATGCAGGACGTCAGCCATGCCCGCCAGAATGCCGCTGGCCAGTGCCGCAAGGCGGCTTGCCACTGTCTGAGCAGCTTCCTGGCCACTGGACTTTCCAGCCTGCAAGGTGGCTGAAATACGGTTACTCAGATCACCCAGGCTGGCCTTGACGCTGGCGCCTGTATCGGTGCCGGAATGACGCGCATGCTCCACTGCGGCTTTAAGTTCCTGTTTGATCTTGCCGCCCGCAGTTTCGGCCACCTGACCCAGGGTATCGAGAAAAGCCTGCTCCGTGATTTTCATGTCATCCAGCGCAGGCTGAAGGTCCTGCGCAGAGAACTCCTTGCCCTGCGAGATCATTTCCTGCAACGCCAGATGCGTCGCCTGCGCCGCCTTGAGCAAGGCGGCATCAAGGCCGGAAATCGCCGCCGCAAGGGCTTCTTTTACCTCGCCGCTACGCTGCTCCGCCCCCAGGCTTACACCCTCGGCCACGGAGCGCACCACAGCACGGACTTCGGAAGCATCCAGACGCCGCTCCCGCAGCGCTCGCAAGGTCAGATCATGAACCCGGGTCCGAATATCGCCGTCATCCTGCATGGATGCACTGGCAGCCGTTACAATTTCCTGTGTCGTCAGTGGTTTGCTCATAATGGTTCTCCTTTAGAATGAAGATGCTATGTCCATTAGGTTAAAGCATTTTCAGCCTTTACAACAGCATGCTTTCCGGATAAATTACGCACCCATGGGATTAAACAACAACGTCATCATCGGCTTTCTTCTTCTGTCCGCCGGCTCGGCCATGGCTGAGGAGGCGATTCAAATCGCACCTGCTCCCGAAGCTGCATCCAGCACCCTTGAGACCCGCCATCTTGCCGGCGTTTCAGACATGCTCGGTTATGCCCGTAATCTGATCGGCATCAATTACAAATATGGCGGCAGCCAGCCCAGCACTGGCTTTGATTGCAGCGGTTATGTCAGCCATGTCTTCCGCCAGATGGCGGGCCTTTCACTACCGCACAATGCCCTGGCCATGAGCCGGCTGGGCAAGAAAATCTCCCCGGACGAGTTAAAGCCTGGCGATCTGGTCTTTTTCAACACCCTGAAACGCTCCTTTTCCCATGTCGGCATTTACGTCGGGAATGACCGTTTTATCCATGCGCCAAGTTCTGGCGGCGGCGTTGAAGTCGTCAGCATGCAGGACAAATACTGGGTGCAGCGTTTTAACGGCGCACGCCGGCTCCTTATTTTGCAGTTGCCCGCTGGATTGCTGAACGAATAAGCGGCAAGGCAGCAAGCGCGGCCTTCTCGCCTTCCATGATGGCCTGATGTTTCTGCTCGAAGCCCGTTGCGCCTATCGCACCGGTATCCGGACGAATCACCACATCCGCGCCAGCCAGTTCGTACTGGCCTATGGTCTGCCCCATGATACTGAAGGTCTGAAGCAGCACATCCACGCTATCGCTCACCTTGGCATATTTTGGCCGGCTGGAAATATCAACCGCGATGACCACATCCGCGCCAAGGCTGCGCGCCACCTTGACCGGGATCGGGCTGGTCAGGCCACCATCAACATATTCACGTCCATTGATGCTGACCGGCTGAAAAATACCGGGCACGCTGCTTGAAGCCCGCACCGCCGCGCCTGCATTGCCGCGCCGGAACACCGCCGTCTCTCCGTTGCCAAGATCGGTTGCCACCGCAGCAAACGTTTTCCCCAGGCTCTCGATCGGTTTGTTCTGCAAAGCGCGGTTAACAAAGTTCTGCAACAGCTCACCCTTGATGAACCCCCTGTTTGGCAAGGTCCAGTCGCCTACGCTGCTCTCGTCGAGCTGGAAGGCAATTTTCTGCAGTTCAAAGCCACTGTAACCTGCGGCATAAAGGGCGCCCACCATGCTTCCGGCACTGGTTCCAACCACGATCTGCGGATAAATTCCATGCGACTCAAGCGCTTTAAGCACGCCAACATGGGCAAACCCTCGTGCCGCCCCGCCACCCAGAGCAATGGCAATTTTTGGCGCAACCACCTTGGCCGGCGCCACTGGCCTGGTTTCGGGTTGAATAGTCGCGCAGCCTGACAAGGCAAGCAGGAAACCCAGGCCAAACATTAAGTTTTTCAACGTACATTCTCCAGATTATGTTGCGCGGCGCAGAGTATCTGCCTGAATCAATATTGACAACAACCTTGAATAACAAGGTTTAGCTTAGAGCCTATTTCAGCAGGTTTCATACCTCGCGCCAGCATCATTCAAGGCGCAGTGCCAGGCGCGAGGGGCGCGGTTTGGTTATTCCAAACAAGCCGCGAGCAACAACGCAATGCGCCTTGAATGATACTGGCCCTTCGGGTTGAGGCTAGAAAGCGCGTCTGCGGCGTCGCATGACTTGCCAATGGAACAACCATTGGCTGCGTCACGCTTCTTGCAGCCATCGCTTTCTAGCCTCAACGCGAGGTATGAAACCTGCTGAAATAGGCTCTTAATCCTGTGCAGATAAACACCCGAATGCGACAATGGCACTTGGCAGCGATTGGCTATATGACGATTACTTCATAAATTTCAATTGGTAATGGACAAATGTTCGCACGAAACATGAAATTTAGCGTAGGCGCCGGTTTTGCGCTGGTACTGGCGCTGATGGTTGCGCTGACGGTGCTCGGCCTGAATCAGATGGCGGCCATCAACAGCCGTCTGGAACGGATCGTAAACCAGAATAACGTCAAGATCGAACTCGCCACGACCATGCGGGATGCGCTGCGCGAACGCGCGATCAGCATGCATGCCATCGTGGTCCTGCAGGATCCCTTCACCCAGGATGAAGAATTACAGCGGTTCTACGAACTGGGCTCCAACTTTCGCCAAAGCCCGGCAAAGATTGCAGCAGATGAACCTCAATATCGTTGAGGAATTCACGCTTGAACAAATCAATTCGCTGACCATGGTGACCCAGCCCATCGTTGTCAGGACAATCGAATATGCGCTCGATCATGACAGGAGCTCGGCGCTGGCGATGCTGCAGAAGGAAGCTATTCCATCCCAGAAAAGATTGCTGAATGAACTGGATGCCCTGCTCATGGAGCAGCAGGATGCCAGCCGAAAAGCGGCGGAGGAAGCTGCCTTGTTATTCCGCCAGACTGAATGGCTGATGTTCATGCTGGGCACCGCTGCTGCTTTTCTGGGCGTGTTTATTGCCGTTTTTGTCATCCGCCGCGCAGCGCAACAAA
Organism: uncultured Gammaproteobacteria bacterium; assembly: GCA_963741495.1. GTDB lineage: Bacteria > Pseudomonadota > Gammaproteobacteria > Burkholderiales > Sulfuricellaceae > Sulfurimicrobium. The sequence goes on along the minus strand of CAVUID010000015.1, from coordinate 410,227 downwards.
CGCTGGAAATTGAAAAACAGCAATTGAAATTCAAGACCCTGTTCGAAACCAACTCGGACGGTATCGTCCTGATGGATCAGAATCACTTTGTAGACTGCAATCCTGCTGCACTGCGCATGTTCCAGTTCGATTCCGTGCAGCAATTCACTCACCTGACGCCCGCAGATCTTGGCCCGCCTCTGCAGGCAAATGGCACGCCTACTGAGGATTATGCCATTGCCCACATCAGGCAGGCTGAGGCGGAGGGGCACTGCCATTTCGAGTGGCGCGGAAAACGGGCAGACGGCAGTATTTTTCCCGCCGAAATAGCACTGCACTCCATGACGCTGGAGAATCAGGTCATTACACAGGCCATCATCCATGACATTACGGAACGCAAAGTGGCCGAGGAAGAACTGCACCAGGCTTACGATGCTGCGCTTGAAGCCTCAAAGATGAAGTCGGAATTTGTTGCCAACGTCAGCCATGAAATCCGCACCCCGATGAATGGCATCATCGGCATGGTCAGCCTGCTGCTGGACACACCGCTGAACCATGAGCAAAGAGACTATGCCGAAACAGTCAATTTATCCGCCTCCGCCCTGCTCACCATCATCAATGACATTCTCGATTTCTCCAAAATAGAGGCTGGCAAGCTTGAACTTGAAATCATCGACTTCAACCTGCTGCAAACCGTTGAGAATGTGGCTGAACTTTTTGCCCAGCGTGCTCAGTCCAAGGGATTGGAGCTGATCTGCGACATCGATCCCGCCCTGCCCAACCGCTTGCGCGGAGACCCGGGACGCTTGCGCCAGATCCTGGCCAACCTGACCGATAACGCCATCAAGTTTGCCGATCAAGGGGAAGTAGTCATCAGGGTTTCCCTGCAGGAAGAAACACCTTCTGAACTTCTCCTGCGTTTTGAAGTTCAGGACACCGGCATCGGCATTGCACCCCAGGAAAAAACCCGGCTCTTTCAATCCTTCTCCCAGGCCGACGGATCGACAACCCGAAAATACGGCGGCACAGGCCTGGGCCTGGCCATTTCCAAGCAATTAATTGAACTCATGGGCGGAGAGATCGATGTAAACAGCCAGGCGGGGCAAGGCAGTGTGTTCTGGTTCACGGCACGACTTGAAAAACAGAGTGAGTCCGAAGCTCACCCACTCGAAAAAATATCGCTCAGTGGCCTGCGCGCCATCGTCCTGATTCCGAATCAAAACCTGAGCCACATGGTTAGCGGCCTGCTCAAACAATGGGGGATCGCATGCTCCCACGACATACCCGCCACGCAAAACGACGCCGCTACTCCCGAGCCTTTCGACCTGGTCATTCTGGATATAGCTCAATCCAAAGACGTGGCAAAACTACGCATACTGGGTAATCAAATACCCAATCCGGAAAAATGGATTCTGCTCTCGCCTGTTGCGCAGCGACAGCGACTGGCCGACTTTCCGGATGCAATTTACCTGACCAAGCCTGTCCTGCAGCAACGCATGTTCGATGCCATTCTCGAAGCCACCGGGAAAGTTGCGAAGAAAGAGATTGAAGCAGGCCTGGACTCGAACAGTGAAATCATTCAACCATCCCCATTGCGCGTACTGGTGGCCGAGGACAATAGCGTCAATCAGAAAGTTATCCAGCACATGCTGAAAAGGCTGGGAATCGAACCCGAAATAGTCGAAAACGGGAGTGAAGCACTGCAGGCGACGAAACGATCCAGTCATGACCTGATTCTAATGGATTGCCAGATGCCGGAAATGGACGGCTTCGAAGCCACTGCCGAGATTCGCCGCATGGAGCAGGCGAATGGCGTTCACAGGATCATTGTGGCCATGACAGCCAATGCTATGCCCGGAGACCGCGACCGCTGCCTGGATGCAGGTATGGATGATTATCTGGTCAAGCCGGTTAACCGCGAGAGTCTGGCGAAGTTGCTGCGAGAAATCAAGCCATTACCATCCAATACTCATGCAGCTATTGACGAATCGCGCCTGAAGGCTACTCTGGGCAATGATCAGGCATTTCACCGTGAGATGATCTCGCTGTACATCGACAGCACAAGGCCTCTGCTGCATATAATTTCACAGGCAGTAGCCAGGCAGGACACCGCTGGGAGCAAAAATGGCGCACACGAGATCAAGGGCGCTTCCACCTACATTGGGGCCACAAATATGGCAGAAAACGCACGGCACCTTGAGCATGCCGTCCAAGCGCAGGACTGGGAACAAGCCGGGCAGCGTCTAGGACATCTGGAAAGCGGCCTCGAACAGGTAGCAAGCTATCTGGAAAAGATGCCGGAGCTGAAAACCTGATTTCATTTTTCCAGGCAAAGCGCCAGTAGTACCGTGCTTTATCCCGCAAATATGGCCAATTTTTTCGCCTGATCAACGCGCTCCCAGGTGAAATCCGGCTCGTCTCTACCGAAATGGCCATAAGCTGCGGTCTTTCGATAGATGGGCCGCCGCAGATCGAGGCTGTCGATGATGCCGCGAGGGGTCAGAACAAAGACGCTGCGCACCATCGCTTCCAGCTTGTCATCCGGCACCGTGCCGGTGCCATAGGTTTCAATCAGCAGGGAAACCGGCTCGGCCACCCCGATGGCGTATGCCAGCTGAACCAGGCAGCGTTTTGCATAGCCAGCCGCAACCAGGTTTTTTGCAATATACCGGGCCATGTAAGCGGCCGAACGATCCACCTTGGTCGGATCCTTCCCTGAAAATGCCCCACCGCCGTGCGGGCAGGAGCCGCCATAGGTATCGACGATGATCTTGCGGCCGGTCAGGCCCGTATCTCCATTGGGGCCGCCTATTTCGAATGGTCCGGCAGGATTGACCCACAACTTGAAACCGGGCGTGCGCAGCGCCATCGGTACCAATGGATCAATGATCTCACGTGTGATTTCCTGCGTGACCCAGGCCGGGTCAAGGTCGCGTTCGATCTGGGTGGAGATAATCACGTTTTCGATGCCGGCCACTCGATGTCCTTCGTATGCAACGGTGACCTGGCTTTTTGCATCGGGCCGCAGCCAGGGCAGCGTTCCGGATTTGCGCAACTCGGCCTGGCGCTGCACCAGGCGATGCGCCAGCCAGACCGGGTAAGGCATCAGATCCGGGGTTTCGTCACAGGCATAGCCGAACATCAGCCCCTGGTCGCCTGCGCCAATATCACCCCCTGCGAGCGTGATGCCTTTATGAATCTGGATAGACTGGTGATTGAAACGTACCTGCACTTCGCAAGCATTCGGATCAATCCCGGTTTCGGCATCCCGGTAACCGATGTCGCGCAGCACCTGACGGGCAATTTCTTCGGCTCGGTTCTGAATCTCATTAAACAGCTCCTTGCGAACAGTTTTGAATTCGCCGGCAATCACCACCAGATTGTCGGCAACAAAAGTTTCGCAGGCCACCTTGGCCTCGGGTTCCTCTGCAAGGAAAGCATCCAGAATGGCGTCTGAAATCTGGTCGGCGATTTTGTCCGGGTGCCCTTCTGCAACGGATTCAGAGGTAAACAGGTGACGTCTGGTATTCATGCTTCATTTCCTTTGAGAAATTCGATAATTTCGCTGATATTAACGTATGGCAAGACGCCAGAGCGACGTCACCTCAGCCGCGCGGGCAGCGTGAAGCGGGTCGGTCTTGTCCGAGGCGCGAGGATGAACCGGCTTGACATCCATCCGCCCGACGACTTTCAACCCGGCTTTTTCAAAAGCGGCAAGCAATTCATCTCTCGAGCGCAGCCCCAGATGCTCGGCCAGGTCCGAAAGTATCAGCCAGCCCTCGCCGCCCGGCTCCAGATGAGCAGCGAGGCCAGCCAGAAAACCCCGCAGCATGCGGCTCTCCGGGTCGTATATTGCGTGTTCTATGGGCGAATTGGCTCGTGCGGGCAACCACGGCGGGTTGCAGACGATGAGTGGCGCACGCCCTACCGGAAAAAGATCGGCCTGGACAACCTCCACCAGGCCAATCAGCCCGAGCCGCTTGAGGTTCTCGCGCGCGCAAGCCAATGCGCGAGGATCCTGGTCAGTCGCCACAACGTGCTTTACCCCTCTCTTGGCCAGCACTGCTGCCAGCACCCCGGTTCCTGTGCCAACATCAAAAGCCAGTTCCATTGAAGGCAGCGGCGCATCGGCCACCAGTTCCACGTACTCGCCGCGAACCGGCGAAAACACCCCATAGTGCGGGTGAATACGGCCTCCGAGCGCCGGGATTTCAACGCCCTTCTTGCGCCACTCGTGGGCACCAATCAAACCGAGCAGTTCTCGCAGCGAGACTAGCGAGGGAGCCTCGCCCGGGCCATATGCCTCCAAGCAGGCTTCCCGAACATCAGGTGCACGCCGCAAGGCAATGCTGTAATCGCTTTCCAGCGGCAGCAACAACTGTCCCAGAACACGTGCCCGCAAAGACTGGAACTGACGATGAAAATGGAAGGCCTCAGATGGTGAAGCAGCCGGCTTGCGCGGTTTGCGATCGACACGTCGGGCCAGCGCCTGGAGCAACTGCCGCGCATTCTGGAAATCCCCCCGCCACAGCAGCGCGGTGCCCTCACAGGCAAAACGATATGCAGCATCCGCTGTCATTCGGTCATCCACAATCATGACGCGCTTGGGCGGAAGCACCCCGCTTTCAGAACGCCAGCGCGCGGTGCAGCTTTCGTCCGCCTCTGACCAGCAAACAACAGGATAATCACTCACGCAGGCATCACCTTTAGCACTTTGTTTATCATGAAGGGCGAACATTACAACACAAATCGGCGCAGAAATTCCTGAGAGTTCGGATATCTGCTTGACCCGACACCTGACGGCTTTCAGGAGAACTCACAGGAAGAAACCGCACCTTGACTTCGACCATGATCCTGATTAGAATGCGCAACGCTTTGGGGGTATAGCTCAGCTGGGAGAGCGCTTGCATGGCATGCAAGAGGTCAGCGGTTCGATCCCGCTTACCTCCACCAAAATTTGTTTCAAAGTAGTTCTAAAAATGCCGGAAACCTGAAAACAGGTTCCCGGCATTTTTTATACCCAGAATAGTGCTTCTGGGCTAAAAAAAGCCCCGGGTACCGGGGCTTTTTTTACTTCGGAGGAAAAATCAAACCTTGCGGCTCCTGCGCGCCATGCCCGCAGCCAACAAACCAATACCAAGCAAGCCTAGCATTGCAGGTTCGGGAACCTGCCCATACCGATTATCATTATCCGTGTCTTGATAGAAAGAAAAGCTGGCACTCGGGCCATTTGTGAAATCAATTGTGACCATATGCCACAAATCACCGACAGCCGCATTGGGGGTAATGGAAACCTGATCCGAATAGGTCACCAGTGCATCAATCGATGAATCGGCAAACCATAAATCCACACCTTGTGCTGAGCCATCTGTACCCCAACTGGGGTTGGTGCGGTCAAATACGGTATAGCCAGAGTTGCCGTTCAGAATCAACTGGGTGATGGAACCCAGATTTCCTGCTACCGCACTCATAGTAAAATTCCATGGTGCAGAAAAAGTGTCTCCATCAAGGGAAAGGCCCCAGCCCGACCCACTAACACCCCCAGAAGATGCACCTGTTGTTGCCCATGAAAGGGTTTGAGATTGGCCACTCGAGAAACTTGCGGTAATTGACATCCCGCTCATCATGGCGCCAGAGGTGGCGTACCCGGTAAGCCCTGGAATGGCGCTGGTCGAGGTGTTATCAATAGCGTAAGTCACCACTGCGTGAACAGGCGTTGCGGTAATGGCTAACACGGCAAAAAGACTCAGAGCCATCTTGGAAAAGTTATTGCGTTTCATGATGCCCTCCAATTCAAGTTGAATTTTATTTTAGGCAATGAAACTGACGCAATTTCTGTTCCAGAAATAACTAATTATTTAGAATCATGTTGTTATACATTCACCGGTTTCAATACAAAGCAGTACATGTAAAATTTTCCGACAGAAATCATGTGGCAACAGATGTTGTAGAGCATGTAGATAAACAGTCAAAAACCTGAAAACGCTGGCATTGTTTATTTCCGGCGAGCTTCGATCACACCGGCCACATCGCGAATCTGTCCCAGTATCCTGGCCATCTGCTCCTGATCCGCCACCTGTGCGGAAAAACTCATGCGCGCCTTATCTCCTCGGCTCTGGGTATTCACGGCAGTGACATTGATTTTTTCGCGCATCAGCAGATCTGAAATATCCCGCAGCAAACCCTGACGGTCATTGGCTTCCACTTCCATATCGACTTCATAGCCTCTGCCGCTACGGGTTCCCCAGCTGGTGGGCAGCAGGCGCTCTTGTTTGGATTCCGGCAAATGCACGATGTTGGTGCAATCCTGGCGATGAATCGCGACCCCTCTGCCCCGTGTGACAAACCCGATGATCGGATCGGGCGGCACCGGCTTGCAGCATTTGGCAATGCTGGTCATCAAATCCCCCACTCCGACTACCAGCACGCCGGATGATGCTGGCGCAATACTGCGTGCGCTAACCTGCCACAGGTCTTCCTCGACCTGGGGTTTACCCTCGTCCTGGGCCAGCGCCATGATTTCCCGTGCCGAAACATCGCCTCGCCCGATCGCGGCGAAGAGCTCTTCCGGTTTGGAAAATTGCGCTTTCTGCGCCAGTTTCTCGAGATTGGGAAAAGCCGCACCGAGTCGATGAACCTCCTTTTCCAGTGCAGCACGCCCTTCCTGCACATTCACTTCATGATGCAGAGCTATTGAACCACTGGCGAATTTTTGCCCGCGAGCGGCTGCTCTGCGTGTACCCCAGGGTCGGACTCAACCAGTCCCGGCTGGGACCGCCTTCCTTGACGGTCAGGATTTCCACGCGCTGGCCGTTCTGCAGCGTGTAGGTAAGCGGCACGATGCTGCCATTCACCTTGGCGCCGCGGCAGCGGTGGCCGACATCGGTATGCACATGGTAGGCAAAATCGACCGGCGTTGCGCCTTGCCCCAGCGCGATCACGCGCCCCTGCGGTGTCAGCACGTAAACGGTGTCCTGGAACAGGCCGGTCTTGAACTGCTCGACCAGTTCGTCGACGTCCTGAACGTCCTCTTTCCATTCCATGATCTGCCGCAGCCAGGCAATCTTTTCCTCGAAGCGGGCATCGCCCTTGCCGCCTTCCTTGTAACGCCAGTGCGCGGCAACACCCAGCTCGGCATGATTGTGCATGTCGTGGGTACGGATCTGCACTTCGAGCGCCTTGTCTTCCGGGCCGATCACGGCAGTGTGCAGGGAGCGGTAGTTGTTGCCCTTGGGGTGGGAAATATAGTCGTCGAATTCGCTTGGAATGGGTTTCCACAGGCTGTGCGCCACGCCAAGCGCGGTATAGCAGTCCTTGAGGTCGTTCACCAGGACACGCACCGCGCGCACGTCATACACCTCGGAAAAATCCACCTTCTTGCGCTTCATTTTCTTGTAGATGCTGTAGATATGCTTGGGCCGCCCGGTGACTTCGGCTTCCACCCCGTTTTTTTTCAGCTCCGCCCGCAGGGTTGCCATGATGCTGTTGATGTACTGTTCGCGGTCGAGACGGCGTTCGTCGAGCAGCTTGGCAATCTTCTTGTACAGTTCCGGTTCGAGAAAACGGAAGGAAAGATCTTCCAGTTCCCACTTCACCTGCCACACGCCGAGCCGGTTCGCCAGCGGCGCGTAGATATCCTGGATTTCACGCGCGATCATGCGCCGGATTTCTTCATCGGCACCGGGCAGTTCGCGCATGGCCTGGGTGCGTTCCGCCAGCTTGATCAGCACGACCCGGATGTCTTCCACCATAGCCAGCAGCATCTTGCGCAAGGACTCGATCTGCGCCTGCTGGTCTTTCTTGCCATCCTTGGAAGCTTTTCCGAGGCTGGCCGTTGCGCCCAATTCCCCGATCTGACCCATGCGCACCACGCCGTCCACTAGCGCGGCGACGCCCGTACCAAAATCTGCTTCAATCTGCGCTGCTTGCGCTGGATCTTCTGTAGCAGACTGCAACACGGCCGCAACAATGCTTTCCGCGTCCATGTTCTGGGTCGCCAGAATAGCCGCTGTTCCCAAGGCATGATCCAGCAGGGATGTACCGGTTAAGGTTGTTTTTTCAGCATACAGGCCAGCGGCCAGATCTGCGGCTCGCCGGATCGATTCGATATCTGCCCCGGAAAAACGCGTCTCCATGGCCACCAGCCAGTGCTGGAGAATATCGCCGTCAGGCCCGGAAAGATGTTTGTTTGCCAGTGTTACCATTGTTTCATCATAACCTAATCTTTTGACTGCCAATAACGCTGTCGAAGCTGCCTCTGGCTCTGCAACGACACGCCCTCTACCCCAAAACGCAAATCCAGCGCACCACTCTCGTCGGTGCGCCAGGTTTTGATGCCCCTTGTCTGATAACGTTCCAATATATCGTCCTTGGGATGGCCGAAACGATTGCGATACCCAACTGTAAAAATAGCAGTTGCAGGCCCCACCGCGTCGATAAACGCTTCCGTGGAAGAGGTCATGCTGCCGTGGTGCGGAACGATCAGCACGTCAGCCTTCAGCTTATCCGGCATTCTTTCCAGCAAGTCCTGTTCGGATACGCGCTCGATATCAGCAGGCAACAGAACAGAGCCGAATGAAGAAGTGATTTTCAACACGCAGCCGCGATCATTGTCCTTGAAGCCATCATATTGATAATCTTCCAGCGGCGGATGAAGCATGGCAAATTTTACCCCATCCCATTCCCAGGATTGGCCGGCAAAACACCGCGAACTATTCAGCACCCCGACCAGCATCGGACTATCCGGCGGCAAGGATGAAACCAGCCAGGAAACCGGCTCAGCCTGCAGTACCGATGCAGCACCGCCAGAGTGATCAATGTCGTCATGCGAAATCACCATACCGTCGAGGCGGGGCACACCGCTGCCGCGCAGGAAAGGCACAACGATGCGAGAGCCGGCGTCTGCTTCACTGCCAAAACGCGGTCCGGCATCGTAGAGCAGCGCGTGGTTGCGGGTGCGGGCCACCACGGACAGACCCTGCCCGACATCCAGAACAGTCAGCCGTAACTCGCCCTGAGCAGGCCTGGGCGGCAGCACCATGAACATCGGCAAGAACCAGACTATGCCCAGCCAGCGCGCAGGAAAGCCGCGCGGCAACAGCATCCACAGCACCCCCAGCATGGCCACCACCACTGTCCAGACGGCTGGGCCATGCTGCTGCCAGACGGCTACCGGCAAGGCGCTCAGCCAAGTCAGGAAGATCATGCAGACTTCCATCGCGAGATGTGCTGCGTACAATAGAAAATCCAGCGGCAAGACGGTGCCGAGCAAGGTCAGCGGCGTTACTACCAGGCTGATGAGCGGAATCGCCACTGCATTGGCGAGCGGGGACACAATTGAAATCTGCTGGAACATGGCCAGCAGCGCGGGCACCAGCGCCAGCGTCACAGCCCATTGCACCCTGCCCCACTCCGCCAGCCAGTGCAATCGGCCAATACGACCGGCGCTTGCGCCCATCATGGCGGCCACGGCGCCAAAGGATAGCCAGAATCCGGGCGACATCACTGCCCAGGGGTCGAGCAACAAAACCACCAGCAGCGCGAGCGAAATCACGCTCAAAGCATTGCCGATGCGCCCCAGCCACAGCGCTGCTGCCACCACGGAGAGCATGTACAGCGTGCGCTGGGTCGGCACGCCAAAGCCGGACAGAAGAGCATAGGCCAGCGCCGCCATCACGCCCGCCAGCACAGCAGCCTTGCGCGCGGGTAGCCAGAGAGTCAGCGTGACGCTGCGTCGCCACAACCAGTATGCGAGAAAGAAAAAGAAGCCCGAAATCATGGTCACATGCAGCCCTGAAATGGACATCAGGTGATTGACCCCGGTGCGCAGGAAAATCTGCCACTGCGCAGGCGGAATCGCATTCTGCTGGCCGATCGCCAGCGCCTTCAGCACGCCTTCATAAGGGCGGTTTTCCAGCGCTTCGGACAAGCGCACGGAAGCGGCTTCACGCGCCGCCTCGATCAGGTAGCCGGGACGGTAAACCCGTTCTGCCAGCCGGCGGTTCTCCGGCACTGCCCTAACGTAGCCGGTGGCGCGAATGTTGCGCTCCAGCAGCCAGGCCTCGTAATCGAATCCGTAAGGGTTGGCATTACCATGCGGGCGTTTCAGGCGCACGGTCAGTTCCCAGCGCTCGCCGGGATGTATTTCGGGAACAGGATGGGTGGCAGGCCTGCCGAAACCCCCATCGAACCAGCTCAACTGGATATGATCGGGCACCCGTGCGCCGGGCGTGATCACCTGCTCCACGTCGAACTCGAAGCGCAAACCACGTTCATTGCTGACCGGCAAGCTGGCGACCACCCCGCTGAGCTGAATATCCTGCCCTTCCCAGCGCTCCGGCAGCGCATCTGCCAGTCGCATCTGGGCGAAAAAGGCAGCCCAGAAAAAACCGGTAGCCAGCCACAATGTCTTGATGAAAAGTTGCCTCAGCCCTCTGACCTGCCAGGACGAAGCGCGGTGCAAACTGAACACCAGCAGAGGCAAGGGAAGCAGCAGCCAGGCCCAGAACAGGGCCGGCAGGGAAGGTTGCTGTTGCAGCAGCCAGACACCGGCAGCAAAAGCCAGAATGTTAAGCCGCATGACTGTTCAAGAAACCCTGTCAGCCTCTGGGCACGCTACCGGCGAACTGAAAATTACTGTTCGAGCAATTTTCCATCGACCAGTCTCAGGGTGCGATCCATGCGTGCTGCCAGTTCCATGTCGTGCGTCACGATCACGAAACTGGTACTGAGTTCCTGATTCAATTCCAGCATCAGGTCGAACACCCCCTGAGCAGTGTTGCGGTCCAGATTCCCGGTGGGTTCGTCCGCCAGCACGCAGGCCGGGTTGGTTACCAGTGCACGGGCAACCGCAGCCCGCTGGCGCTCGCCGCCGGAAAGCTCGCCTGGCGTGTGCGGAAGGCGATGTCCCAGCCCCACCTTCTGCAGCATCGAGGTGGCGCGATCATAAGCCTGCTGCTTCGGGATACGCCGGATCAGCAGCGGCATGGCCACATTTTCAAGGGCAGAGAATTCAGGCAGCAGGTGATGGAACTGATAGATAAACCCGAGCGACTGGTTGCGCAAATGCCCGCGTTCGGCTTCATTCAAGCGCTGAACATCGTGGCCGAGAATCGCCAGTTCGCCTGCGCTGGCATCGTCAAGGCCACCCAGCAGGTGCAGCAAGGTGCTTTTGCCGGACCCGGAAGCGCCGACAATCGCCACTCTTTCGCCCTCTGCTATATCGAGATCAATGCCCAGCAGAACAGGCACTTCGACTTTCCCCTGCTTGAAAACCTTGCTCAATCCACGGCAGGACAAGACAGACTGATGGCTGATGGCTGATGGCTGATGGCTATTCATACCTGAGCGCCTCCGCCGGGTTGGTTTTCGATGCCCGGTAGCTGGGATAAAGCGTCGCAATCAAGGTCAGGACAAACGAAACAGCGGCCACATACATCACATCTTTAACATCAAGTTTGGATGGCAATTCACTGATGTAATAGACATCTTTAGCAAGGAAAGCGACGCCAAACAGGCGCTCGATCGCAGGCACGATCACATCGATGTTGAGCGCAAGCAGCACGCCGCCCCCCACACCGATGAGCATGCCGATCATCCCGATCAGCGCCCCCTGAACGATGAAAATCTTCATGATGCTGCCGGGCGAAGCACCCAGCGTGCGCAGGATGGCGATGTCCGCCTGCTTGTCGGTCACCGCCATCACCAGGGTGGAAACAATATTGAACGCAGCCACCGCGACGATCAGCAGCAGGATAATGAACATCACGTTCTTCTCGATCTGGATGGCGCGGAAAAAATTGGCATGCTGACGCGTCCAGTCGCTGATATAAAAATCGCCCTGCATCAGATCCATTAACTCGCGCGACACCTGGGGCGCGCTGTAGAGGTCTTTCAGCGCCAGCCGCACGCCCGAAACCCGGTCGCCCATGCGATAAAGCTTGGCCGCATCATCGAGATGAATCAGCGCCAACCCGTAATCGTACTCATACATGCCGACTTCAAACACGCCCCGGACCGTGAACTGCTTGAGGCGCGGCACCACGCCTGCCGGCGTCACCTGCCCCTGCGGCGCCATCACCACCACCTTGTCGCCCAGTCGCGCACCGAGCGCACGCGCCAGCTCGGAGCCGAGCACAATGCCGAATTCGCCGGAACGCAGATCTTCCAGCCGCCCCTGCTTCATGTGACTGGAAAACTGCGCCACTCCGCTTTCGAGATCGGGCAGGATGCCGCGCACGATCGCTCCCTGCACCGCCTGATCGAACGTCAGCATATTCTGGGCCATGATGTAGGGCGCAGCGGCGGCGACATCGGGATGACGCGAAGCATTTTCTGCAATCATGCGCCAATCGGCCAATGTATTGTCTCCACCGGTGATCTGGATGTGCGAGGCCACGCCCAGAATGCGGGCGCGCAACTCCTGCTGGAAACCGTTCATGACCGAAAGCACGACAATCAGCGCAGCCACGCCCAGCGCAATGCCGGCCATGGAAATCAGGGAAATGAAGGAGATGAAGTGATTGCGCCGCTTGGCACGCGTATAGCGCAATCCGATAAAGAGTTCGAAGGGAGACACGAAATAATTCAGTTCAATCCAGAATGGGTGCCAGAACTATAGCAGATCGGGTGCTATCTCGGCATGCAGCGCTGCCTGGATTTTGCCTACAGCGAGCAGTTTGCGAAATTCACAACCCATTCGGCATAAGCCGGGGAAGCGCGAAGCATAGTGTCAATCCCTGTTTACAGGAGATCCGGCGCCATCACCCCACGCAGCACCACTTGGGTCTCATCCTGCCGCACCCGACTGGACAACCACCATACAGCGCCCTTTTTGATACTCCAGTCCGCCTCGGCACCACCCAGCAGCAACGCGGCAGTCTGGCCCAGTACCGGCTGATGCCCCACCACCAGCACCGCGCCTTTGGCATCCGGCCAACCGGCAGCAGTGAGCAAGGCGGGCACCGAAGCGCCGACACCGATTTCCCTCAGGGTTTCGAATTTGCACTTCAGGGCCAGCGCGGTCTGTTGCGTCCGCTTGGCCGGGCTGACGATGATGCGCGTGTCTTTTGGCAGGCGTTCGCGCAGCCATTCGCCCATCTGGGCTGCCTGCTTCTGCCCTTTCGCGGTCAGTTTGCGGTTGTTGTCGGGAAAGCCGTCCTCGGCTTCGGCGTGGCGCCACAGAATCAGGTCCATCGTGTTCTCCTTGTTATGGGTGCAACCCGCCATTCTACCGAGCCAATGTTACACTAACGCGCACTATGCACTGCCACCTGCTCATCCCCGCCCTGTTCCCTTCAACAGCCCTGACGCGGGAAAACGATCCGCTCCATGGCGCAAAAGCGCCCGCCCTGCATACCCTTCTGGCGCGCGGCAGTTGCACTCAAACAGCGGCAAATGACATGGAAGGCTGGCTGTGCGAGACCTTTGGGGTGGCACGCCAGCAGGACTATCCGGTGGCCCCGTTTAGCGCGATAGCTGACGGCATCAATGCGGAAAGCGGATACTGGCTGCGTGCCGACCCGATCAACCTGGCAGTGGAAAGAGATCAGCTAATCCTGACGGAAAACTCCACCTTTGCCCTCAGCCATGCCGAAAGCGAAAACCTGATCGCCACGCTGAATCAGCATTTTTCCGCTGACGGGCTGCATTTTTGCGCTTCTCATCCACTGCGCTGGTATTTGAAGCTGGCGCAGGCGCCTGCCATCTCCACCCAACCCCTGTATCAGGTTGCCGGATTCAACATCCATGCCCGCCTGCCGCGCGGCCCGGAAGAACTGCGCTGGCGCTCACTGATCAACGAAGTGCAGATGCTGCTATTCGAGCACCCGGTCAACGTCGAGCGGGAAAACCGCGGCGAACCGCCGATCAACAGCATTTGGCCCTGGGGCGGCGGCAGCATGCCGCCGGTATCAAGCCACCCGTTCGACCAGGTCTGGGCAAATGATGCGCTAGCGAATGGCCTCGCCATGGCCAGCAATACGTTCCATCATGCCTTGCCGGAGAGCGCTGGCGACTGGCTTGCAGAAGCCGCGCCTGGCAACCACCTGCTGGTTCTGGACAACCTGCGCCCAGCCGCTTTATATGGCACGCCGCACGCATGGCGCGAGCGCCTCGATCAACTGGAGCAGCAATGGTTTGCGCCGCTGGAACGGGCGCTGCGCAAGGGCATCATCGAACTGACCCTGCATGCGCCGACGCCAAACGGCACGCTTGATTTCAACGTCACCCGCGGCAGCCTTTGGAAAGTGTGGCGTCGCCAGCAACCGTTGATTCACTATCGCCCCAAGGATACCGAGGCATGACGGATATTGCGCCCCGCCCCTTCAGCACGGATGCAGCCCAGGCACTGGCGGCGCAAGGCCTGCACCCGGTGCTGGCGCGCGTCTACGCCGCACGCGGTATCCAGTCGCTGCAACAACTGGAATACGACCTCAAGGCACTGCTGCCTTTCAATCAGCTGACCCACGCGCCCGCCATGGCAACGCAACTGGCCGACGCCATCGCGGCCGGGCATCGCCTGCTGGTCATTGCCGACTACGATTCCGACGGCGCAACCGCGTGTGCCGTTGCGGTGCGGGCTTTGCGGTCTTTCGGCGCGAAGGTGGATTATCTGGTGCCCAACCGCTTCGAGTACGGCTACGGCCTGACCCCTGAAATCGTGCATCTGGCCTCCGAAAGCAAGCCGGACATCCTCATCACCGTGGACAACGGCATCGCCAGCGTGGCGGGCGTTGCCGAGGCAAACCGGCTGGGCATGCAGGTGCTGGTGACCGACCACCACCTGCCCGGCGACGAACTGCCGGACGCCGCCTGCATCGTCAATCCCAGCCAGCCCGGCTGCGACTTTCCGAGCAAGAATCTGGCTGGCGTGGGGGTCATTTTCTACGTCATGCTGGCTCTACGCGCCGAACTGCGCCAGCGCGGCGCTTTCGCAGACAAGCCGGAACCCAATCTCGGCAATCTGCTCGATCTGGTCGCACTGGGCACGGTGGCCGACGTGGTCAAACTCGACGACCTCAACCGCACGCTGGTCAGCAACGGCCTCAAACGCATCCGCGCGGGCAAGGCCTGCGCCGGCATTCAGGCGCTGCTCAAAATTTCAGGTCGTGATGCCCGCCGCGCCTCCACCTGGGATCTGGGATTTGCCCTCGGGCCGCGCCTCAATGCGGCCGGACGGCTGGAAGACATGGCGCTGGGCATCGAATGCCTGCTCAGCGACGACCCTGCCCGCGCACTCGATCTGGCGCAGCAACTCGATACACTCAATCGCGAACGCCGCGCCATCGAGGCCGACATGCACAACCAGGCGCTGGCAGCCCTGGAACAGATCACCGTGCAGGATAACTACAGCCTCAGCCTGTTCGACCCAGACTGGCATCAGGGCGTGATCGGCATCCTGGCTTCGCGCCTCAAGGAAAAATTTCACCGCCCGGTAATCGCCTTCGCCCAGGGCAATGAAGGCGAACTAAAAGGCTCTGGACGTTCCATTCCCGGCCTGCACCTGCGCGATGCGCTGGATCTGGTATCCAAGCGCCATCCGGACATGATCAAAAAATTTGGCGGCCACGCCATGGCGGCCGGTCTGACCATCGCGGAAGCGGATTTTTCTTGCTTCAAGATGGCTTTTGAAGACGTTTGCAGCCAGCTTCTCACTCCTGCCCTGTTGACCCGTGCAGTGGAAACAGACGGCTCCCTGGAAACGCCGGATATGTCGCTGGAACTGGCGCAGTTGCTGAGAAACGAGGTATGGGGGCAGGCCTTTCCGGAACCGCTGTTTCAGGGTAATTTTCAGATCGAGCAACAGCGCGTGGTGGGCGAAAAACACCTGAAGCTGCGCCTCAGACAGTCTGGACGCAGTTTCGAGGCCATGCTGTTTTTTCATGCGGTCCCCTTGCCGGAGCAACTGCATGCGGTTTATCGTCTGGATGTAAACGAATATAACGGCAATACCACGCTGCAACTGCTTTTGAACCATTGGGAAGCTGCCTGAAATCAAGCATGCAATAACCGACCAAGGCAATGCCGATGCACGGTGGGAAATCCATTCATTCTTCAGGCATTTTATTCATCACCACGCATTTCAAAGCCGCTTTGCGGTAAATCCGCATTCACCCGCTCCGCCCGTTTGCTGTGGCGATTCAAGCTGCCACTCAATTGCGAGATAATTTCCGAGGCAGCGTTGATGATCTGGCTGGAGCCAAAGCCAGCTCGGGTCATTTCCTTGTAAAACGACTTTGCCAGAATCTTGGCCACTTGATCCGGGTTTTGCACCGCTCTCACCAGGGTACTTTCCAGATCTTTTCCCGCAGACTGCACCAGCGCCAATTGAGCAAAGCGTGAATTCAAAATATTCTGCAACTGCACCACCTGAATGGATTTGCCGATAAACAGCGCAACCACTTCGAGCAGGCTCATGTCATCCAGATTGAAAGGACGGCCCTGCTTATGTCCGTTTATGTTGACGACACCGATGATGTTTCCATTAATGGTGATCGGCGAAGAAATCAGACTTTTACGCGGGTCGTTGGCTCGCCGTGCCCATTTGGCAAACTCCGAATGATGAATGTCGTCAATCAGCAGCGCTTTACCGGTAGCGATCACCCGCCCTGCAATGCCTTCACCCTTTCGGGCGGATTCCTTGTAGGCCGCTGCCGGCAACGGTCCATAACTGGCACAGACACGCATGCGCAGGTTTTCCATCTCGCCATCGTTGAGCAACATGAGCGAACAATTTTCGGCGTTGAGTATTTTTGCAGCCATCGCCGCAAGTTGCTGCATATTTTCATCAAAACTGCCCTCTTCCAGAAAACTGGCCAGGTCCTGCAGCTTGATCAGCGGATTTTCCTTGTCACCGATGTCCATATCAAAGCCCCTTTGGGAATGCTCCAACGGATCCATTATAGGCGGGCAAATCAAGGGTGGTCAGGAATAATAAATGGAACAGGCCACGATGACCCCTTGAAAGTCAATATGCTTTGTTTGACTGGGCGGAGCAATGAAAATGGGATTGAATTTATGCCAGCAGTCTGACAGATTTTGTTATTATAAGTGCCGGGGAGGAACTCGATGTCCTGCGTCACCCCCTTCCAAATCAAAATCAAGAGGTAACCCAAGTGAATATTCCGCAATACACTCATACCGCGAGATGGCTTGCTTGCTTTGCTTTCGCACTTTCCATTTTGACGCTTGGCGGTTGCGCCAGTTCGGCAAAACCAGCCATTTCTTCTGCAGAAGCCCAACCTCCAACGCACAATTATCTGATCGGCCCAGGCGACAACGTAAACATTATTGTCTGGCGTAATCCGGAAGTTTCCATGTCCGTTCCCGTCCGGCCAGACGGCAAAATCACAACCCCCCTGGTAGAAGATCTGCCTGCCAGCGGCAAGACATCAAGCCATCTGGCGCGGGACATCGAGAAGGCACTGGCCAAATATATCCAGGATCCAATCGTCACCGTGATTGTGACTGGCTTCGTTGGCCCCTATAGCGAACAAATCCGGGTCATAGGCCAAGCAGCAAAACCTCAGGCGCTTCCGTATCGTGATGAGATGACATTGCTGGATGTCTTGATCGCAGTGGGCGGCATTACCGATTTCGCCGCCGGCAACAAGGCAAGCATTATTCGCAACGTAGACGGAAAGCAGCAACAACTTGCCGTCCGCCTGAACGACCTGATCAAGGATGGCGACATATCTGCCAACGTACCCATGCGACCAGGTGATGTTCTGGTCGTGCCAGAAAGCTTTTTCTGAATTTAACTCACCGAAACTTTCCCCGCTTTGGCCTGGCTACCCTCTCCTGGGTGCCGTGACAAAGCGGGCACGCAATATTTTCATGAGTGTATGGCGCACAAATAGAACATCGTCAGCCCAAGGCCATGCGACCACACCAGCGCAAGCAGTGGCACGGGGTTTTCTGCAACCAATTACTGATGGCATTTTTCCTGGGAGCTTTAACTAAATGGAGGAACTGATAACCCAGTTGCTTACCTATCTGAAAGGGGTATGGAAATACCGCTGGTATGCAATAGTTGCGGCTTGGGCTCTGGCAATAGCTGGATGGGTTATTGTTTACAAGCTTCCTGATGACTTTCAGGCCTCTGCAAGAATTTACGTCGACACCCAGAGCATCCTAAAGCCTCTGATGTCAGGCATGACTGCGCCTCCCAACGTGGAACAGCAAGTCACCATGATGAGTCGCACCTTGATCAGTCGCCCGAATGTGGAAAGAGTCATGCGCATGGTGGATCTGGATATCAAGGCAAAAACCGTGAAGGACCATGATGAGTTCGTCAATGATCTGATGTCCCAGATCATGATAGGGTCTACGGGGCGGGATAACCTCTTTACCATTTCCTACAGCAACGACAATCCCAAACTGGCCAAAGATGTTGTTCAGTCATTATTGACCATCTTCGTCGAAGGAAGCCTCGGGGGAAACAAGCAGGAATCCGCTTCGGCAATTCGCTTTATCGATGAACAGATCAAAGCCTACGAAGAGAAGCTGGCGGCAGCTGAAACCGCCCTCATGAACTTCAAACAAAAGAACGTCGGACTGATGCCGGGTCAAGGCAGCGATTATTTATCGAAGCTGACCAGCGCTTCGGAAAGTCTCAATCAGGCAAAACTGGAATTGCGGGAAGCCGAACAGGCGCGCGATGCCATCAAAAATCAAATAGCTGACGACGAACCATTGCAAATGGTGGAGCAATCGCCAGTCAATCCGGAAATTGATGCGCGCATCCAGACCCTCAACAAGAACCTGGATTCCTTGCGCCTGAACTTTACCGATCAGCATCCGGACATCGTTTCCACAAAACGACTGATTGCGCAGCTTGAGGAACGAAAAAAGCAGGAAGCCAAACTGCAAAAGCACAGTGCCGACCCGGGGATGAATTACAGCCCAATGCTTCAGCAGCAAAAAATCGCGCAAATGGAAGCCGAATCCAGAGTGGCTTCCATGAGAGCGCGAGTAGCGGAATACAGCTCCCGCTACGCTCACCTCAAGTCACTGAGCAATGCGGTACCCGAAGTGGAAGCAGACCTCACCAGGCTCAATCGCGACTATGAGGTGAACAAATCCAATTATGAAAGCCTCCTCCAGCGCCGCGAAAGCGCAAAAATGTCCGGCGAAATGAGCTCCACCACAGAATTGATTTCGTTCAAGATCATTGACCCGCCAACCGTTCCGGCAATACCCGCCGGACCTGACCGCTTGAGACTATTTTCCCTGGTATTTTTAGGCGCCCTGGCTGCGGGAGTCGGCATCGCATTCCTGATGAGTCAGATCCGCCCCGCCTTTCATACTCAAATCAGCCTTCGCGAAGTGGCCGGAAGACCCATCCTTGGCACGGTTGCCATGATCTGGACCGAGCAGGAAAAGCGCAAGCGCAAAAGGCGTCTCTATGCCTTCGGCCTCTCTTTGCTTTCCTTGTTTGGCTTGTATGGTGCGCTAATGGTAAAGATGGCTTTATGAGATCCCACCGTTCAAATTTCAAACATTCCGGCCAAAAAAGAAATCCTGGGGCCAGGAATTCTCAGCAACACCCGATCCTAAGTGTCAATCTGACCATCAAGGAAATGGATACTAACGGGAGGCAGCGTGAGTATTATTGAAAAAGCAGCAGAAAAAATGGGTAAAGAGGGAAAAACCTCCACGCACGCAAGCATCATCGAAAAAGCAATAAACAAGATCGAGGAAGAAAACGAAACCTCTTCAGTCCATGTTGCTGAGAAAACAACAACAGATTCAGGTCAGGAACTTGCAAGCGCAGCGATCATGCGCGAGAAAGTGCTTGACCAGGCGTCTTCGCCTGGCGAAACCCCGGTATCAATAAATGGCACAATCAATCTCGCCAAATTGCGGCAGATGGGCATCATCACGCCGGAAGTGGAAAAAACACAAATTGCCGAAGAGTTCCGCCTGATCAAGCGGCCTTTGATCAAGAACGCCTTCACCCAGGGCCCTGGAGCCATCAAGAATGGCAACCTGATCATGGTAACCAGTGCGCTCGCAGGGGAAGGGAAAAGCTTCTGCGCCATCAACCTGGCAATGAGCATCGCCACGGAAATGGACCACACCGTTTTACTGGTAGATGCCGATGTGGCCCGGCCTGCATTACCGGGTTACCTTGGCCTGAAAGCAGAGCGAGGTCTTCTGGACGTCCTTCTGGATGACAAGCTTGAACTGGCTGACGTCCTGATTAAAACCAACGTCGAAAAGCTCTCTATTCTTACGGCCGGAAGAAAAAACAAGCATGCAACCGAACTGTTGGCGAGCCAGGGCATGAGCGACTTGTTGAAAGAAATTGCTGAGCGTTATAGCGACCGTATTGTCATTTTCGACTCCCCGCCTCTACTGCTGACCAGTGAAGCGCACGTTCTGGCAAGCCAGATGGGCCAGATTGTGCTGGTGGTGGCTGCTGAAAAAACGCCACAACAGGCGGTCAAGGAAGCCCTTCGGCAAATCGAATCATGCGATGTCGTCAACCTTATCTATAACAAGGCCAGCTCATTCCCCGGCGGAGAATATTATGGCTACTACTACAGTTAATGTGAAAAAACACAAACACCATCACAAGGCCTTACTCTCGGCTATCTTTTCGGCTGCGACGGCAATGTTGCTGACGCCTTCCCACGGCCTGGCAGCAGAGTGGAAATTCACGCCCACCCTGGATCTGAAAGAAACCTATTCTGACAATATCAGACTGGCGCCGTCAGGGAGTGAAAAGAGCGATTTCGTCACCCAGATCAATCCTGGCATCGCCTTGACGGGGACAGGCCCCCGCCTGAAGGTCAATGCCCGCTATGGCATGCAAAACCTTGTCTATGCGGATGAAGGCAACCGAAATACAACCAGGCACAATCTGAATGCACACGCGAATGCAGAACTGCTTGATGACTTTTTCTACCTTGATGCCAATGGCTCCGTCAGCCAGCAAAATATTTCCGCATTCGGAACACAATCCGCTGACAACGCCAATATCACGGACAACCTCACCGAAACCCGGACATACAGCCTGAGCCCTTACCTGCGTCACCGCTTTGGCAGCTTTGCCTCCTCCGAATTGCGTTATACCCATGATTCAGTCGATGCAGGCACAGGCGGATTATCAACCAGCCAGGCAGACCGGATCCTCTTCAACTTGAATAGCGGAACAGCTTTCAAGACTCTGGGATGGGGCTTGAACTACAACAAGCAAGAAATCGACTACAGCGACAGAACCATTGATTTGGAGACTTATTCAGGCAGCCTGCGCTACGTGATTTCGCCCAGATTCAGTCTGAACGCAACCAGCGGCTATGAAAAAAACAACTATCTTTCCATCGGCGGCGCACCCGAAGGCCCTTTCTGGTCTGCCGGTTTCACCTGGGCACCAGCCGAAAGAACCAATATTACAGCCAGTGCCGGAAGAAGGTTTTTTGGCTCCACTTACGCGCTCAAGGCCAGTCATCGCACACGCAAAACCGCCTGGAACCTGAGCTACAGCGAGGACATCACCTCCACGCGAGATCAGTTTCTGCTTCCAGCCACGATTGACACCGCAGACTTCCTGAATCAGTTATGGACGTCAAGCATTCCTGATCCAGCCATGCGCCAGCAGATTGTTGACGCGTTCATCCGCGATGCAAAACTGCCTGCTTCGCTGTCTGATTCCATCAATTACTTTACCAACCGGTACTTCCTGCAAAAACGCCTGCAGGGCTCCGTAGCCTTGAATGGCATAAAAAACACCCTTGTTCTAAGCATGTTCAATACCTTGCGCGAAGCCCAAACAGCACAGGAATTGGACAGCTCGCTACTTGGATCAAACAGCCTTGCGCTAAACGACGAAACCAGACAAACGGGCGCAAACCTGTTATGGAACTGGAGAATCACCCCCCGCACCAGCAGCAACATGAATGTCGGCTACGCAAAAACCATTTCGCTTTCGACCGACAGGGAAGAAAACACCAAGTCGATCAGGTTCGGTCTGACAAGACAATTTCAACCCAAGCTCAATGGTTCGCTTGATTTTCGGCATATCCAGCGGGATTCCAACCTGAGTGGCAGCGATTATCGCGAAAATGCCATCACGGCCTCCCTGAACATGCGCTTTTAAGAGGTTACAGATGTATGAGCAATATTATGGCTTCAAAGCCAAACCCTTCCAGCTAAAGCCTGACCCAAATTTTTTCTTTGGCAGCAAGGGCCACAAACGTGCCATGGCCTACCTTGAGTATGGCCTGTCACAAGGAGAGGGCTTCATCGTTATCACAGGTGAAGTCGGCGCTGGCAAAACCACGCTGGTGCGTAATCTCTTCCGTAATCTCGCGTCAGAAAATATCATTGCAGCGCAAATCGTCAACACCCACCTGGATTCAGACGACACACTGAGAGTGGTGGCCGCCGCATTCGGTTTGCTCTATGAAAACGCAAGCAAAGCCGATCTTCTCATCCGGCTTGAACAGTTTCTGCGCGCTTCCGACCGTCAAGGGAAGCGTGCGCTTCTGGTGGTGGACGAAGCGCAGAACCTCTCCCCTCGCACCGTGGAAGAACTGAGGATGCTGTCGAACTTCCAGACCGATGACAAATCCTTGCTGCAAACTTTTCTGCTCGGCCAACCCGAATTCAGGAGAACGCTACTAAGTAGCGACATGCAGCAACTGCGCCAAAGGGTGATCGCCACTTATCACCTTGGCCCCATGGATGGCACGGAAACCCGCGCCTATATCGAACATCGGCTGCATACGGTTGGCTGGCTGGGCGACCCTTCCATCAGCGAAGAAGCTTTTGCCGCCATTTATGATCACTCGGGTGGTATTCCGCGGAAAATCAATACGCTTTGCGACCGTCTCTTTTTGATGGGCTACCTTGAAGAAATTCACAGTTTTGGAACTTCAGAGGTGAATATTGTTATAGGCGACATTCAGCAGGAATTTAATCTTCCCGGCTCGGATGCTGAAGATGAGAATACGCCCAGGCAAACCGAAAATGCATTGACTACAGAAGCGCCAGCCAAGCTGGAAAATATGGACGAACGGATTTCCAAAATGGAAAGATCGGTCATCTCGGTATTGGACCTGCTCAAGCAGATTCTCTACCTGCCCGGCGTCAGGAATCCACCCAAAGACTAAATCGATGCATACCTCCAACCCAGGCTCCAAAGCTCCGCTTAGCATCCTCTGTGTCGTGGGCGCGCGCCCCAACTTCATGAAAATGGCTCCGATCATGGCTGCACTGGCTGATCTTGGGCCGGGTCTGGCTGTAAGTCTCGTCCACACCGGGCAGCATTATGATGTTGCCATGAATCATCAGTATTTCGAAGCGCTTGGCATTCCGCAACCCGATATCAATCTTGAAGTGGGTTCTGGAAGCCACGCGGCGCAGACGGCTGAAGTCATGCGTCGATTCGAACCGGCGCTGGACGAAAAACAGCCTTCCGCCGTACTCGTGGTCGGCGACGTGAATTCGACCCTGGCCTGCGCTCTGGTTGCAACGAAAAAGGGCATTCCCGTGATTCATGTCGAGGCCGGCCTGCGCAGCTTCGACCGCGCCATGCCGGAGGAAATCAACCGGATATTGACCGACCAGATCTCCGACCTGCTTTTTACCACCGAACGCAGTGGCCGCGAAAACCTGTTGCGCGAGGGAATAGACGGATCACGCATCCACTTCGTCGGCAATGTCATGATCGACACCTTGCTTCGCAACCTGGAAAGAGCCGTCCCAATCGTTCAGATTCTGAAGGATGCAGGCAAGGCAGAATTTGTTGCTGACCAGCGCGAATATGCCGTTCTCACCATGCACCGGCCTTCCAACGTGGACGACCCTGCCGCCCTGCGCACCCTGCTTGAAACCGT
This sequence comes from uncultured Gammaproteobacteria bacterium, assembly GCA_963741495.1. GTDB lineage: Bacteria > Pseudomonadota > Gammaproteobacteria > Burkholderiales > Sulfuricellaceae > Sulfurimicrobium. The sequence goes on along the minus strand of CAVUID010000015.1, from coordinate 386,405 downwards.
GCTTAAAATCAGCACCCGGCTGCCCGTCATCTTTCCGACACACCCGCGCACCCGCGCCATGATCGAAAAATTCGGTCTGGGCGAGATGCTGAATGTCCCAGAAGTGGTGCAGTTGCCTCCCATGGGTTACCTGGAAATGCTGGGCCTCATGAAAAATGCACGTGTCGTGCTGACAGATTCCGGCGGTATTCAGGAAGAAACCACGGCTCTTGGCGTACCGTGCATCACGCTCAGGAACAATACCGAACGGCCAATCACAGTGGACGAGGGAACCAATACCATCGCCGGCCAGGACCCGGTAAAAATTCTGGCAGCATTCGACGAGATCATGCAGAGCGGCGGCAAGGCTGGAAGAGTCCCGGAATTCTGGGATGGACAAGCCTCGACACGAATTGCTGCGGCAATCCACAGCTGGCTGAATAATGGCTTGCAAAGCTGATCGCCATGCAAAGCTCCGCCAACAAGGATCAGATGACCCCAACGCTGATACGCAATGCCATGACCATCGATGTGGAGGATTACTTCCAGGTCTCGGCTTTTGCGCCCCATATTCCCAGGGATAGCTGGTCGTCCCTGGCCTGCCGGGTGGAAGGGAACATCGATCTCATTCTCAAACTGCTGGATGAGGGCGGCGTCAAGGCAACCTTTTTCACCCTGGGCTGGATTGCGGAGCGCTACCCGGCCATGGTGCGCCGTATCGTCGAAAACGGCCACGAACTTGCCAGCCACGGTTACGCCCATCTCAGAGCTTCCGATCAGAAAGCCGAAGAATTCCTCGAAGATGTCACCCGCAGCAAGGCCATTCTCGAAGAGATTGGCGGCCAGAAGGTGCTGGGCTATCGTGCACCGAGCTTTTCCATCGGCAGCAAAAACCTCTGGGCGCTTGATCTGCTGCTTCAGGCCGACTATCGCTACAGCTCCAGCATTTACCCCATCCAGCACGACCATTACGGGATGCCGGATGCGCCCCGCTTTGCCTTTTACCCTAATGGCAATGACGGGCTGCTGGAATTGCCTGTGACCACGGTACGCCTCCTTGAGCGGAATTTTCCTGCGGGGGGCGGCGGCTATTTTCGCTTTTGGCCCTACCCGGTCTCGCGCTGGTTTCTGCAAAGAGTCAACAACCACGACAAGCAATCCGGCATATTCTATTTTCACCCCTGGGAGCTGGACCCCGGGCAGCCGCGCCAGAACGGCGTCGGCATGAAAACGCGTTTCCGCCACTATTTGAATCTGCATCGCATGGAAGGCCGAATCAAGGCCTTGACCCGCGATTTCAGCTGGGACCGCATGGACCGGATTTTCCTGGAGTAAAGCGCATGACTCAAGCTCCTGCCGCTTCAACTCTGACCGTCCGCCAGATGCAGCCTGCGGATGCCGTAAGATGGGACGAGTTCGTCCTGAACTGCGCCGAAGCCACTTTCTTTCATCGATCAGGATGGCAAAAGGTGATCGAACGCGCTTTCGGACACAAAACCTGGTTCCTTTATGCGGAGTCCAATGGGCAAATACAAGGCGTTCTCCCTCTGGCCGAAATCAACAGCCGGCTTTTCGGGCATTCCCTGGTTTCCCTGCCATTTTGCGTCTACGGCGGCATTGCAACGAATTCAGAACTCGCCGGGGAAGCGCTGGATCAGGCTGCACAAGCGCTGGCAAGCCAACAAAAAGTCGACCACCTGGAATACCGCCATCTGAAAACCATGCACCCGGATTGGCCCGGCAAGGATCTCTATGTGACTTTTCGCAAAGAACTCGACCCGGACGTGGAACAGAACATGCTCGCCATCCCGCGCAAGCAGCGTGCGATGGTCAGAAAAGGCATCAAGGCCGGGCTGACCAGCGAAATCGATGATGGCGTGGAGCGGTTTTTTTCCGTATTCGCGGACAATGTCCACCGACATGGCACGCCCGCGCTGCCCAAGCGCTATTTTTCGCTGCTCAAGGAAACCTTCGGCAACGATTGCGAAGTGCTGTCGGTCGTCAAGGACGGTCAGGTTCTGAGCAGCGTGCTGAGCTTTTATTTCCGTGATGAAGTGCTGCCCTACTACGCCGGCGACACGCTGGGCGCGCGCAATTTTGCGGCCAACGATTTCAAGTATTGGGAGCTGATGCGGCGGGCCTGCGAGCGCGGCATCCGGGTCTTCGACTATGGCCGCAGCAAGCGCGGCACCGGGCCGTTCGATTTCAAGAAAAACTGGGGCTTCGAACCGCAACCGCTCTGTTACGAATACCAGTTGCACCGGGCCAAGGCCGTGCCTGACCACAACCCGCTCAATCCCAAGTACCAGCTTTTCATCAAGGCCTGGCAAAAGCTGCCCCTGCCCGTGGCCAATTTCATTGGCCCGTACATCGTGAAAAATCTGGGGTAGGCCCATGCCTGAAGAATTGCTATTTCTTGTCCACCGCATGCCCTACCCTCCCAACAAGGGCGACAAGATCCGCTCATTCCACATGCTCAGGCATCTGAGCCAGCATTACCGGGTACACCTGGGTACATTTGTGGATGACGAGGCCGACTGGCGACATGTGGATACCGCCAGATCATTTTGCGGAGAAACCCACTTCGCCAAACTCAACCCCTCCACAGCACGCTTGCGCAGCCTGTCCGGCCTGCTTTCCGGCCAAGCGCTGACGCTGCCTTATTACCACAACGCCGGAATGCAGGCGTGGGTTAACGATATTCTGGCCAGGCATCCGGTCAAGCGTATCCTGGTTTTTTCATCCGCCATGGCCCAGTATGTAAGGCAGGCCGGAGGCCGGAGGCGCGTGATCGATTTTGTCGACATCGACTCCGACAAATGGGTTCAGTATGCAAAAAGCAAACGCTGGCCGCTTTCGTGGCTTTACCGGCGTGAAGGCAAACTGCTGCTGCGCCATGAGCGTGAAATAGCCAGTGAATTCGATGCATCCTTGTTCGTGTCACGTGAAGAGGCGGAGCTGTTCAAGCACCTGGCCCCTGAGAGTGCGGATAAAACCAGCTATTTCAGCAATGGCGTAGACACCGGCTATTTTTCTCCCGAGCGCGAATATCCCAACCCTTACCCGGCGAACGAACAAGTCCTGGTGTTCACAGGCGCCATGGACTACTGGCCGAATGTAGATGCCGTGAGCTGGTTTGCCGAGGAGATTTTTCCCGCAATTCTTGCAGCGCACCCCCAAACCCGTTTTTATATCGTGGGTTCCCGTCCGAATGCGGCGGTTAATGAACTGGCACGATTGCCCGGCATCACGGTCACCGGCACAGTGGCGGATATCAGGCCATACCTCGCGCATGCCCGGCTTGCGGTGGCGCCATTGCGCATTGCGAGAGGCTTGCAGAACAAAGTGCTGGAAGCCATGGCCATGGAAAAAATCGTGGTTTCGTCTCCACAGGCAGCGGAGGGAATTCAGGCCACGCTGGGCGAGGAATTGCACGTTGCCTCCAGCGCCCAGGCATTCGGGCAAACGATCCGGACGCTGCTGGCAGAAAAGGCCTGCGGCCCGATGGGCAAAGCAGCACGGGCTAGAATTCTGACTGATTATGACTGGGATAGCTGTTTGGCACAGGTCGATGCCTTACTAGCAGAAGCACCAGAAACCCGTGCAAACCGCACAACTACCGACCTCAGGGAAAAACAGCCATGATGGAAACAAATCACCAGGAGAAAGCAACCGCTGCCCCTGCCGGCATTGCCAGGCCTGAAATATCATGGCGCATGGCAACGATCCTGATGTTTTCCACCATTGCGGCCATGCTGGGCTATATTCCAGCAAACCGTGTTGTCCACAGTTGCCATCTGGGAACGATCCGAAACCTTTGCGCACGGCTTTCTGATATTCCCCATCAGCCTTTATCTCATCTGGGCGCGACGCAAAACGCTCGCCGAATTAACACCTCACCCGGATTTCCGCGGCTTGCTGGCCCTGGCAGGGTTGGGGTTCGGCTGGCTTCTTTCTGATGCCGGAAGCGTTCTGGTCGTCGCTCAATATTGCCTCGTCGCCATGATCCCGGTGGCCGTCTGGACCCTCCTGGGCGCACAGCTAGCACGCACAATCGCATTTCCTCTCGGCTTCCTGTTTTTCGCAGTCCCAGCCGGCGAGTTTCTGATTCCCCCCATGATGAATTTCACTGCCGATTTTGTCGTGGCTGCTCTGCAATTAACCGGCATTCCGGTTTATCGCGAAGGCCTGTTTTTCACGATCCCCAGCGGTCAGTGGTCAGTCGTTGAAGGCTGCAGTGGACTTCGCTATCTCATCGCCTCGTTTACCCTGGGGACCCTGTACGCCTATCTGACCTACCGCAGCACCAGGCGCAGGCTGGTTTTCGTTGCCCTGTCCTTGATTGTTCCGGTGATCGCAAACGGGCTGCGCGCCTACATGATCGTGATGATCGCCCATTTGAGCGACATGAAACTGGCTTTGGGCGTGGATCATTACATTTATGGCTGGGTATTTTTCGGCATCGTCATGATGCTGCTTTTCTGGATAGGCGCTATCTGGCGAGAGGATCAGGAAGATCACAAAAAGGACCGCGCCAGTTCGCCAACGGACAAGCTTGCAACCACCGTATTGAGCCGCACTTTTTTTCTGGCAAGCATTGCGATTATTGCTGTTGCCGGCTTGTGGCCAGCCTACGCCGCTTATCTGGACAGCCGCCCGGTCAGTGCCAGGGAATTAATGATCGCATTGCCGGATGCCATAAACGGATGGAACAAGCAAAATACCCCGCTATCCGACTGGCAACCCCACTACATCGGGCCAGATTCATACACCATGCAAACTTACCGGAAGGAAGGCATGGCCGTCAGCGTGTATGTGGGCTACTACCGGACGCAACGCCAGGGCGCCGAACTGATCACCTCGCAGAACTACATGGTGATGCAAAAGCATCCGAAATGGAACAATGTGGGAGAAACGCCGCACGTGATTTCTCTGAATGGCAAGCACGAAACCATCCAGCAGACCTTGCTGCGCGCCCCAGATAAGCGCCTGCTGGTGTGGAGCTGGAACAGCCTGGCAGGCACCTATACCGTCAACCCCTATCTGGCCAAACTACTTCTGGCCAAGGCCCGGATGCTCGGGCAACAGGACGATGGCGCGGCCATCATAATCCACTCGCCCTATGAAGACACCCCGGAAGCAGCGGCATTGGCGATGCAGGCATTTATCCAGGACACGCTCCCGGCCATTCAGCAAAGCATTGTCCAGGTATCACGGCAGTAAGCAGCAACATCATGACCAAACACGAACCTCCGCTGATCGCTCATATCGTCCACCATTTCAGGGTCGGCGGCATGGAAAATGGCATGGTCAATCTGATCAACCACATGCCGGAAGAACGCTTCCGCCATGTGGTGATCTGCCTGGATGACTATACCGACTTCAGGGCGCGTATCCGGCGAGGCGATGTGGATTTTTATGCCCTGGCCAAGCCGGCTGGGCGGGATGTCTCATGGTATTTTCGATTATGGCGCTTGTTGCGGACACTTTCCCCGGACATCGTGCACACCCGCAACCTGTCTGCGCTTGAGGGCCAGTTTGTCGCCGCAGCTGCCGGCATTCGCGCCAGAATCCATGGGGAACATGGCCGCGATGTGTTCGACCTGCACGGCAAGAACCGCAAATACAATTTGCTGCGTAAATTGGCGCGTCCGCTGGTGCGGCGTTATATCGCCGTAAGCCGTGACCTGGCGCAATGGCTGATACACACGGTCGGCGTCCCGCCGCAACGGGTGAGCCAGATTTATAACGGAGTCGACAGCGCCCTTTTCCACCCAAGGGAGGGTGCGCGTCAAATCGGTCCTGCCGGATTCGCAACGGAAACCTGTTTTGTAATAGGCAGTGTAGGCAGAATGGCGGAGGTGAAGGATTATCCCAACCTGGTGCGCGCATTCATCAGGCTGCTGGAAATCGAACCCGCTGCCCGTCAGCGGGCACGGCTGGTGATCATTGGCGAAGGCGTCGCCCGAGCGAAGTTGCCTGAACCTGCTACGGGAAGCCAGTGCAGAACAACTTGCATGGCTTCCCGGTGAGCGCACGGATGTGGCGGCGCTCATGCGCAATATGGATCTGTTCGTGCTGCCCTCGTTGGGTGAAGGCATTTCGAATACCATCCTGGAAGCGATGGCCTGCGGGTTGCCGATTGTGGCCACCCGGGTCGGAGGAAACCCGGAACTGGTGGAAGACGCCCATAATGGCACCTTGGTACCCGTATCGGACCCTGAAACGCTGGCACAAACCTTGCTGAACTATTTTCATAGTGGGCGCATGGTCGAAACGCAAGGACAGGCCAGCAGAGCAAGGATCGAATCACATTTCAGCATGCAGGCAATGGCCCAGGGCTATCTCTCCGTGTATGAGAACGTGCACCCTCGCGCTGTCGCTGGAAAAGCAACCCCCATTATCAAATACAAATAACAGGCTTACGTCATGTGCGGCATCGTCGGCATTTTTGATTTAAAAGATAAGCGCGAAATCGACCAGCAAGTGCTGGCGCGCATGAACCAGACCCAGTTCCACCGCGGGCCGGATGAAGGCGGATTGCATGCCGAGCCGGGCGTGGGTTTGGGGCACCGCCGCCTTTCCATCATCGACCTGTCGAGCGGGCATCAACCCCTGTTCAACGAAGATGGCAGCGTCGTCGTCGTCTTTAATGGCGAAATCTACAACTATGTCGACCTGATGCCGGAACTTCAACAGCTTGGTCATATATTCCGCACTCACTGCGACACCGAAGTCATCGTCCATGCCTGGGAAGAATGGGGCGAAGCCTGCGTGGAGCGCTTTCGCGGCATGTTTGCCTTTGCCCTGTGGGACCGCAACCAGGAAACCCTGTTTCTCGCCCGCGACCGCCTGGGCATCAAACCACTCTATTACGGCGCATTGCCCGACGGCACATTCCTGTTCGGTTCCGAGCTCAAGGCCTTGCTGGCTTATCCCGGCTTCCCGCGCGTGATGGACGATTGCGCCGTGGAAGAATATTTTGCCTACGGCTACGTACCTGAACCCCGCACGATTTTCAGCGGCGCCAAGAAACTTCCGCCCGCCCATACCCTGACCCTCAAGCGGGGGCAGGCCATGCCGCTTCCAAGGGAATACTGGGATGTACCCTTTACCCCTCACGCCCCCATCACGGAACAGGAAGCGCAGGAGGAACTTATCGTCCGCCTGCGCGAAGCAGTGCGCATCCGGCTGGTAGCCGAAGTGCCGCTGGGCGCCTTTCTCTCCGGAGGCGTGGATTCGAGCGCCGTCGTCGCCATGATGGCAGGCTTGATGGACGAGCCCGTCAATACCTGCTCGATTTCCTTCGGCGACCCGGCCTTCAACGAGGCCGCCTTCGCGCAAAAAGTGGCGGACCGCTACCATACCCGCCATTACGTGGAGCAAGTCGAGTCCGACGACTACGACCTGATCGACAAACTGGCAGAGCTCTACGACGAGCCATTTGCCGACAGCTCCGCCATCCCCACCTACCGGGTATGCGAACTGGCGAAAAAACGCGTGACCGTCGCCCTCTCCGGAGACGGCGGGGACGAAAACCTCGCCGGTTACCGGCGCTATCGCTACCACCTGTACGAAGAACGCATGCGTGGCATGCTGCCGCTGGGCATACGCAAGCCATTGTTCGGCCTGCTCGGCACGGTCTATCCCAAGGCCGACTGGGCGCCGAAAGTATTCCGCGCCAAATCCACCTTTGAAGCGCTCGCGCGCGATCCCGTCGAAGGCTACTTTCACAGCGTATCCGTCATGGGCGACAAGCTGAGGGACAAACTCTTCAGCAGTCACTTCAAATTGAAGCTGCAGGGGCACCGCGCGGTCGATGTGATGCGCCGCCATGCAGACCGCGCCCCGACCGACGACCCGCTCTCCCGCGTGCAATACCTGGACATCAAAACCTATCTGGCGGGAGACATCCTCACCAAGGTGGACCGGGCCAGCATGGCCCACGCCCTGGAAGTGCGGGTGCCCATCCTGGACCACAAGCTGGTGGAATGGATGTCGGGCGTGCCCTCCTCCTACAAGCTGCACGGGCAGGAAGGCAAATACATCTTCAAGAAAGCGCTGGAATCCTACCTGCCGGATGACATTCTCTACCGCCCCAAAATGGGTTTTTCCGTGCCGCTCGCAAGCTGGTTCCGCGGACCGCTCAGGCAACGGGTGCGGGATGCCATTCTGGGCGAGACGCTGGCCTCCACCGGCATATTCGACATGGCTTTCCTGCGCGAAATGGTGGATCAGCATCAATCCGGCTTGCGGGACTACAGCGCATCACTGTGGACGATCCTGATGTTTGAAGCATTTCTGCGAAAGGTGTTTCATGCAGAGATGCCAGCAAGCGAAATGGCCAGCCACGGCCAGGCCGGGAGCGCATAGCCATGTACGGGCAACACCCTGTTGCAGACGCCAGACGCATCGCTCACGCCATGCTGACAGATCAGATCGCCCATTTCGCCCCTCGCCTCTACATCAAGCTTACCGGGCAGACCGGCAGGGGAGCTTCGGAAGAATCAGCGCAGCAAATTGCAGATTATTTCAGAACCTGTTTTGACGAATATTTCCAGACCCTGGGAATAGAGCCAGCTCAGATCGGGCGCTACCTTGCAGGCAAGCGTGTTCTGGAATACGGACCGGGAGACGTTCCCGGCGTCGCATTGCTGATGATCGCGCATGGCGCCGAAAGCGTGGTATGCGTCGACCGATTTCCCATGGTTTCCATCTCGGCTATCAATGCTGCGGTACTTGGTCATCTGATGGATGGCCTGAATGGAGAAGCCAAAGCGCGCGCCGCTTCCTGCTTCCAGAGCCAAGGCGACCCAGTCTCGGGCTTATGCGAGCAACGCATCCGCTACCTGGTCAAACCGAGCGGTCTCTCCGGTCTCAGCAATGCGGTTGACCTCATTATCTCCAGAGCCGTGCTGGAGCATGTCAACGACCTCCACGCCACCTTTACCGACATGCACAACGCACTTTCCGACACGGGCGTGGCGATCCATCAGGTTGACCTCAAGAGCCATGGCCTGCACCGCAACAATCCGCTGGACTTCCTGACCTGGCCGGAACAATGGTGGTCATGGATGTATGGCCACAAGGGCATGCCCAACCGCTGGCGAGTTGACCGTTACCGTGAAGTGCTACGGGAAAAAGGCTTGCGAACCCTATTGCTTAAACCGACTGTTCTGGCTGCCCAAAACGATATCAAGGAAGTGCGCCCTCATCTGGCCGCGCCATTTTTTACCGTCTCAGATGAGGATTTATCCTGGCTGGGCTTCTGGCTGGTTTGCGATAAAACAATTCAAAAACAAGGCGAATGATGCGCATCCTTCACATCCTCGACCATTCCATTCCGCTGCATAGCGGCTACACCTTCCGCACGCTGGCAATCCTGCGGGAGCAGCGTGCCCTGGGATGGGAAACGCACCACATCACCAGCGCCAAACAGGAAAAGTGCAAGGTGCTCGAAGAAGATGTCGATGGCCTGCATTTCTATCGCACCCCGCCTGCCAAGGGCGTTTTTTCGACCCTGCCGCTTCTCAACCAGATCAGCATCATCAACACGCTGGCCAGACGTCTTGACGAGATCGTGCCGCTCATCCGCCCCGATATCCTGCATGCCCATTCGCCCGCCTTGAATGCCATCGCCGCATTGCGTGCCGGGCGCAAGCACGGCATTCCGGTTATCTATGAAGTCCGGGCATTCTGGGAAGACGCCGCGGTGGATCATGGCACCTGCAAGGAAGGGGGGATACGCTACCGCCTTACCCGCGGACTGGAAACCAGCGCATTCAAACGTGCCGATGCGGTGACCACAATCTGCGAAGGCTTGCGCCAGGATATCGTTGCCCGCGGCATCCCCGAGCAGAAAGTCACCGTCATCCCAAACGCGGTGGATATCGAGAAATTTTCGGTTGGCGGCACCGGCGATGCGGTGCTCAGGCAGCAGCTAGGGCTGACTGGCCAGCGCGTCATCGGCTTTATCGGCTCCTTCTACGCCTACGAAGGCCTGGATCTGCTGTTGCAGGCGTTTCCCACGATACTCAAGGCCGCACCTGACGCCCGCCTCTTGCTGGTGGGCGGCGGTCCGCAGGATAACAAACTCAAGCATCTCGCAAGTGAGCTTGGCATTCAGGACAAAGTTATTTTCACCGGCCGCGTACCCCATGATCAGGTCCAACGTTATTACGACCTGGTGGATATCCTGGCCTACCCCCGCCACTCCATGCGGCTGACCGAACTGGTCACCCCCTTGAAGCCGCTGGAAGCCATGGCACAGGGAAGATTGCTCGTCGCCTCCGACGTGGGCGGACACAAGGAACTAATCCGTGACGGCAAAACCGGCATCCTGTTCAAATCGGAAGATCCGCTGGCTTTGGCCAATGCCGTATTGAAACTGCTTGCCGAAGAATCGAGGTGGCCCGAACTGCGCAGTGCCGCCCGGCAATTTGTAGAAACCGAGCGCAACTGGCCCAAATCCGTGTCGAATTATGTCGCCATTTATAACCGGCTTGCAGGGAAAAACACCCGCAATGCCTGACGATCATGGCAAACTGCCGCCCCAGATCATGAAACAGCGATTCGCCATGACCGATTCCCTCTCTTCTAACTCTCTCCCGAAGGGAGAGAGGGACGAGGGTTCGCTTCGCGAGTTTCACGTTAAAAGGCCCCACATCGTGGTCTTTACCACTTTGTTCCCCAATACGGCGCAGCCAGGCGCCGGCGTATTTATCCGCGAACGCATGTTCCGGGTAGCCAAGGCGCTGCCGCTGATGGTGGTCGCACCCGTGCCCTGGTTTCCGTTTCAGGGGCTCATTCGCCTCTTCCGGCCCCATTTTCGTCCTGCTCCACCCTACAGGGAAATTCAGGATGGTATCGAAGTGCTGCACCCGCGTTTTTTCTCCATACCCGGCATATTCAAATCCCTGGATGGCATTTTTCTCGCGTTGAGCACACTCACCCTGATGCGCAGGCTCCAGCGTGAACAGCGCTGCGACATCATCGACAGCCACTTCGCCTATCCGGATGCGTATGCGGCAAGCTTGCTGGGCAAGTGGCTCGCCCTTCCCTTCACCGTTACGCTGCGCGGCACCGAATCTCGCCTGGCCAAAATACCGGCGTTCCGTAAACGCATGACGCTGGCGCTGCAGGCTGCAGCAAGGATTTTTTCCGTATCCGATTCCTTGCGCCAGGTAGCGATTTCGCTAGGCATTCCCGAGTCCAGAACAGAGGTCGTGGGAAATGGCGTCGACACCCTGAAATTCCACCCCATCGACAAAGCCGAAGCCCGCATCAGGCTTGGCTTGCCGCCTGATTCGCCAGTACTTGTTTCAGTCGGCGGCCTGGTCGAACGAAAAGGCTTTCATCGCGTCATTGATTGCCTCCCTGGCCTGCTTGAACATTTCCCGAGACTGCATTATCTGATTGTGGGCGGCCCCAGTCCGGAAGGCGACATCGGCGCTCAATTACGCGCTCAGGTTGCCAGGCTTGGCCTGGAGAGCCATGTCACGTTCACCGGCCCGATGAAATCCGAGTTATTGAAGGCCCCCCTCTCCGCAGCGGACGTTTTCGTGCTTTCCACCCGGAATGAAGGCTGGGCCAACGTTTTTCTTGAAGCCATGGCCTGCGGCCTGCCTGTCATCACCACCAACGTCGGCGGCAACGCAGAAGTCGTTTGCAAACCGGAACTGGGAGCAATCGTTCCATTTGACGATCAGGCCGCTCTGGAGCAGGCAATTAAAGCGGCCCTTGAGCGAAAATGGGATCGAAGCAAAATTATTGCCCATGCCAGCGAAAACACATGGGATTCACGAATAGCGGTACTGGTTGAAGCCTTTCTGGATATTGCCCAGCACAATGAGGAACCACTGATCAAGCGGTCATTGCGAGGAACGAAGTGACGAAGCAATCTCGAATCTATTTGAAAAACAAGATTGCTTCGCTGCGCTCGCAAAGACCGCGTACGCTTGTTCAGGCCTTCCATCATGCCGGATGGTCAATCATGCCTCCGTGCGCACAACACAAGGAATCAGAAACGTGGCGCTAAATTTATACACACGAATGGTGTCCGCCTGCCTGTTCCCCTTGCATGAAAAATTGAAGCATCACGATACGGTGCAGATCTTCAAGGAAATGGAACGTACTCAGTGGTTATCGCCGGCGCACCTGGAATCATTGCAAGTTGAGCGGCTGCGGGCATTTTTGTCGAAGGTGGGCAAGCATGTACCCTATTACCGGGACTTGTTCCGCGACATGGCATTCGACCCTGCGTGCATCAGCAGCCTTTCCGATCTTGCCCGGCTGCCATTTCTGACCAAGGCCGTCATTCGCGCCAACACCGAGCAACTGAAATCCGAGCAGGCACAGGATCTTTCCCGCTTCAACACTGGTGGCTCCAGTGGTGAACCGCTCATTTTCTTTCTCGGCAATGAACGGGTCAGCCACGATGTCGCCGCCAAATGGCGGGCAACCCGCTGGTGGGATGTCGATATCGGCGACCCGGAAATTGTCGTATGGGGCTCGCCCATCGAGTTAGGCAGCCAGGACAAAGTTCGCCAGATCCGCGACAGCCTGTTGCGCACCAAACTGTTGCCCGCATTTGAAATGTCCGCAGCAAAGCTCGACAGCTTTGTGGCAGACATTCGCGCCATGCGCCCCAAAATGCTCTTCGGCTACCCTTCTGCGCTGGCCCATATCGCCCGGCATGCCGAAACTCGCGGCCAGCGCATGGACGACCTCGGCATCCGTGTCGCCTTCGTGACCTCGGAAAAACTCTACGACCATCAGCGCGAAATCATCTCCCGCATCTTCGGCTGCAAGGTGGCAAACGGCTACGGCGGACGGGATGCCGGCTTCATCGCACATGCGTGCCCGAGCGGTGGCATGCATCTCACGGCTGAGGACATCATCGTCGAAATCGTGGACGAGGCCGGCCACCCGGTGCCACATGGCACCGCCGGGGAAATTGTCACTACCCATCTCGCCACCAGTGATTTCCCCTTCATCCGTTACCGCACCGGCGACATCGGCGTGCTGGACGACCAGCCCTGCGCCTGCGGGCGCGGCCTGCCCCTGCTCAAGGAAATCCAGGGCCGCACCACGGACTTCGTGGTGGCGCAGGACGGCACGGTGATGCATGGACTGGCACTGGTCTACGTGGTGCGCGACATCCCGGGCGTGAAGGAATTCAAGATCGTTCAGGAATCGCTGGCACTCACCCGGATATACCTGGTGACCGAGCCGCCCTTCCAGCCAGAAAACAATCAAACCATCATCGAAGGTTTCAAGCGGCGCCTTGGTGCAGAGGTAGACATCCAAATCGAACACGTCGCCTCGATTCCCAAGGAAGCCTCGGGCAAATTTCGCTACATCGTCAGTAAAGTGGCAGCCGCCAGCACAGGGGCCGCGACGTGAGAGATATTTTTGTCACCGTCGTCGTATTCGGCGCCCTGCTGCTGGTATTCAAGCATCCTCACTACGGGATTTATCTTTGGTCCTGGCTGGGCTACATGAACCCCCACAAGCTGGCGTGGGGCTTCGCGCTCAACATTCCATTCGCGCTCATGACCGCCGTAGTCACCCTGACGGCATACCTGTTATCGAAAGAACCCAAGCGCATGCCGTGGACCCCGGAAATTGTCCTGTTGTTCGTCTTTCTGGGCTGGGTGACATTCACCACTTTCTTTGCCTTTTACCCAGAGCTCGCCTGGGCGCAGTGGGACAAGGTCCTGAAGATACAGATCATGACACTGCTGACCGCGATGCTGATAACAAGCCGGAAACGCCTGGAAGGCCTGGTGTGGGTCATCGCGCTTTCCATTGCATTCTACGGAGTCAAAGGCGGCATCTTCACGATTCTGAAAGGTGGCGAACACCATGTATGGGGTCCGGCAACCACTTTCATTGCCGGCAACAACGAAATTGGGCTGGCCATGATCATGACAGTACCCTTGCTTCGCTACCTGCACCTTCAGACACCAGCACAAGTGGATACGAATGGGGCTGGCAGCCAGCATGATACTGACCGGGATTGCCGCCATCGGGACGCAATCCCGCGGCGCCTTGCTGGCTGCGGCAGCCATGGGCGGCCTGCTCTGGCTGAAAAGCCGCAACAGGGCAACTACAGCGGTCTATATCATCATGGCAGTCGTATTGATCGCCGCAGTCATGCCCCAGCAATACTGGGACCGCATGAACACCATCAAGACCTACGAGCAGGACGCCTCGGCGATGGGCCGCATCAATGCCTGGCATGTCGCCTTTAACGTGGCAAAGGATCGCATCACCGGCGGGGGATTCGAAACCTTTCAAGCGCCCACTTTCCACCAGTACGCCCCGGACCCATGGAACGTACACGACGTGCACAGCATCTATTTCGAAGTCATGGGCGAGCATGGCTTCATTGGCTTTGGCTTGTTCGTGCTCATTGGGCTGCTGGCATGGCGAACGGGGAGCAAGGTCATCCGGGAATGCCGCAAGGATCCGAACCGGAAATGGGCCGTTGACCTGGCCGCCATGACCCAGGTGAGCATGGTTGGCTATGCGACGGGCGGCGCATTTCTTGGTCTTGCGTATTTCGATTACTACTACCACCTGGTGATTATTCTGGTGCTGACCTACCAGATTGCCGTCAAGAACAAGTGGGGTACGCTGGAACAGGGGAAGCCTGCTGAACTCGACGCAGATCAGGCCACGCCTGGTGCTCGGAAGCAGCACATGAAGCAGCCGTAGTGCCGCAGAAAACAGAAAAATCGTACGCCAAAGAAAACTAACCAACTTGCCATAATCAAACCAACTAGGTTAGCATTCGCCCGTGGAGAAACGAACCCCACACTGCAAGCTGGCGACAGCCAAAGCCCTGCTTGAAGCAGGCAAAGTGCGTACCACGCACGCGGCGCGAGCCGGTGCGAATGCGTTGGGTCTTGAGTTCTCCGACATGCTGGCTGTGGTGATGGCACTCACGCCAGCGGATTTCCACAAGAGCATGACTACGCACGTCGATCACACGGTCTGGCAGGACGTGTACCGCCCAAGCACGCAGGTGGGCGACGTGTATCTGAAGCTGACGGTCATCGATGACGTGCTGATCGTGTCATTCAAGGAGCTATGAACATGAAATGTCCTGTTTGCGGCGCTGCGGAACTGATCCACGATACCCGCGACCTGCCCTACACTTACAAGGGTGAAACTACCCTCATTACAGCGGTGACTGGTGACTTCTGCCCAGCCTGTGCCGAGTCGATCCTGGACGCGACGGAATCTGATCGCGTCATGCGCGAGATGCGCGCCTTCTCGAAGCAGGTGAATGCGGCCATCGTCGATCCCGGCTTCATCACCCGCGTGCGCAAGAAGCTCGCTCTCGACCAGCGCGAAGCGGCTGAAATTTTCGGCGGCGGCATCAATGCCTTCTCGCGCTACGAGACCGGCAAGACAAAGCCACCGCTGGCCTTGGTGAAGTTGCTCAAGGTGCTGGAGCGGCACCCCGATCTGCTCAACGAGGTCAGAGCCGCCTGATCCCGGCTTCCTGATCCCGGCTTCTTGAAACTCGCCGTTTAACCCAGCTCGGAGCGAGAATGGTTTTCGAGAATAACCCAAGCCTGCGCCCACTGGATGTGGCCGCATTATTACGCAACCTTCTTGCAGGCATTGTTTCCAAGAAGGCCACTCGTCGCCTTACCGTACATTTTTTTCCGTTTTCTGAGGCCCTCCCAAATATGCCAATATCTGCTCGGCACATTTTTCCGCAGTCATTTGCTGATCAGGAAAAAGGTGCACCTCGGGTGTTTCAGGCGCTTCGTATGCGCTATCAATGCCTGTAAATTGTTTCAACTCGCCGCGCCGTGCTTTGGCGTAAAGCCCTTTAGGGTCGCGGCGCTCGCATTCAGCCAGCGGGGTATCGACAAAAACCTCAATAAACTCACCCTCCCCAAACAGATTGCGCGCCATGCGGCGCTCAACCTTGAATGGCGAAATAAACGAAACCAGCACAATCAACCCGGCATCCACCATCAGTCGGGCCACCTCCGCCACCCGGCGAATGTTCTCGATACGATCGTCGTCCGAAAATCCCAAATCCCGATTCAAGCCATGGCGGACGTTATCGCCATCCAGCAAATATGTATGCCGCCCCGTGGCATGTAGACGTTTTTCAAGCAAATCTGCAATGGTGGATTTTCCGGATGCCGAAAGACCGGTTAACCAGAGGCAACATGGGTTCTGATTCATCAACCGGGAGCGGGATGCTCGGTCAATACTTAGCTGTTGCCAGACGGTCTGGCGTGTCACATCAATAGACATTTGATACCTCCAAATGATTACTACTACCTGCAGCGAAACTGGTGGGTTTAAATCACGGACTGAAAGCCCGGATACGCGTCGACGCAACGACGCGCCTCATGTAGGTTGGGTTAGCGGCCTTATCGCGTAACCCAACAAACCCAAACTTCAAAACCTGTTCTTGATGTTCAGTTTAAATTAAAGCTCAGGGCATTTTCAGCAGTTGCTTGTACACACCTTCGATATGCCGGACATGCTCTTCAACAGAAAAGGTCTTCAACGCATGGGCGCGTGCCGACTGCCCAACAGCCTTGCGCAGAGCCGGATCACGGTAAAGGGTGAGAATCTTTCGGCAAGATCTTGTAGCACTCCCCGCTTTGAATAGCAGCCCGGTTTTGCCGTTCTCGATCATTTCCACGGCACCGCCATGATTCGGGGCGATAAGGGGTCGCGCCATGGTCATGGCCTCGATAATCATAGTGCCAAGCGGTTCCGGGGAAGTCGAAGCAGAAAGCACGACATCCAGTCCATTATAAACCGCAGCCATATCGCTCACATGGCCGGTAAATACGACCCTGCCATTCAATTCGGGCTGCTCAACGAGCTTCCTCAAATCAGCCTCATAGGCCCGGCATTCTTCCGGCGTTCCCCCTACGATTGCAAAAACGGCATTCGGCATTTCGTGCAGCAATTGTCGTGCAGCCTCGATAAAAATAACCTGGCCTTTCCAGGGTATCAGCAAACCCACCAGGCCCACGATGAAGGCATCCTCCGGAAGCTGGTGCTGCCTGCGAAACGCTTGGCCATCTGCGGCCAGATTGAGTTTGTGCAGCTCGATACCATCGTAGATATAGGTCCGCTTTTCCGCCGGCACGCCTAAACGCCCGATGCTGTCCGAAACCCAGCGGGACACGGTGACAAAATAGTCAGGCATTTTAAAAAATGATTGCATCAGCATCGAACCTTGTTGATCCCCGCGAACGTGGGCAACGACGGGAACGCCCAGCAGTTTGCCTGCCAGTATTGCGGAACGGTTGCACAATGGTTCATTGTTGGCATGGATCAGATCAGGCTTAAAGCGCTGAACAGTCCACAGCGTCTGGAGCAAGGCCGGCAGGAAATTAAACACATCATCCAGCCTTGAAAGCACCTGGTTGGCCAGCCATCGCAAACCGGGCAATACATTCGGCCACCGCGCTGCCTGCAGCTTGCGTTTCATGGATACCACATCCAGATGGCGGTCCGGAATATGCTTCCAGTGCGCTTCGGAAGCAATCTCCCGATATTGCGGACCGGTAAGCCCGGTGATCACCATGGGTTCGAACTTGTTCCGATCCAGGTTTCTCACCAGATGCCGCAGGCAAATAATGGCGCCGCCATAGCCGATGCCATTTTCCACGTAAAGAATGCGTTTTTGACGCTTATCAATAGACATAAAATCAACCAAGAGTTTTTTGTTTCAGGCGCCGGATATTTCTGATAGCGCCCGGTGGGACCAGACTAAACCCGGCATACATCAGGGCTCGTAATGAAGGCTTCTCCCTGAAACTTTCAAAAAATGGCGAGCAGGCTCTTCGCGGTGAGTTCGAGGTGAAATACCAGTAACCCAACTCCCACAGGGCTTGGGCTACGGCCTGATCTGCATTCGTATCCTCTTTGCTCAAAGCCTGGCCACCCCAGGAACGAATGCGTTTCATGACTTGAACCATGTCGAGCAAAAGCTTTTCAGTGGCCTGGGTCGCATTATTACCGTGCTGACGATAGCGTATCAGCACCTCGGGAAGACAGGTGATGGGATATTGCGCCGAAATGCGCGCCCACAGCTCAAGATCCTCCCCATAACGTATCGTCGTATCGAAAACACCAACTTGAGTAAGTGCCGATTTGCGCACCATGACACTGCTGGTGGGAATGAAATTCACCTGCACCAGGCGGCTCAGGGCTTGTGAAACCGGTTTGCCACGCAATTCTGAAAAAAACTCATAGAGCCCCTGTTTCTTGAATAATGAATCCAGCAGCAAGCCGCCCTGCGCATCGACATCCATCCTGTCGGTGGCAACCAGCGCCACATCCGGGTTATCCAGAAATACCCTGATCTGATTTTCCACCTTTTGCGGAAGCCATAGATCATCTGCATCCAGAAACGCGATGATTTCACCTGTCGCCTGAGCGATACCCCGGTTTCTCGCGGCAGACACCCCGGCATTGGCTTGTCGAATATAAACAATGCCCTCGCCAAGAGATTGAATGACTTGCTCCGTCTCGTCCGCTGATCCGTCATCCACGACAATGATTTCATGCACCGGAGTCGTCTGCTGCCGCACACTTTCGATTGTCTCCGGCAGAAAACGTGCTGAGTTGTATGCAGGAATCACGACACTTACGCGCATGTCACTATGCGAACCATGCTTTTCATTAACAGGGAGCATCAGTTCTCCCGTCGGTGTCATCTGTCAGCCACTTGTTCAATAAAACGCTCATTTCAGCCATCACTTCGGGATAAATGGCTGACACGTCTTTCAGGCATGTCGGGTCATTCTCCAGATCGAATAGTCTGCGGGAAACCCCATCCTTCATAGGAAGATGAACAAGTTTCCAGCGATCGGTACGCACCATGCGATCCTTTGCACTAACGATCAAATCCCGATATTCGGCTTTGATCGCCATTGTTCCATCCCGTTTGTCCGGTATCTCCAGCAGATCAGGCAAATCCGGATAAGAAATGTGATTTTCTTCCATGCTCGGGACACGGGTCACCCATATCCCGGTTTCGGCAAAAGCGGCAAGGCCCGGGTCGTCAATCTCGCCATCAATGCATTGCTTGAGGGAAATCCCCTGCATCTCTTTGGGGATGGGCAGGCCAACCAGATCCAGAAGCGTGGGAGCCAAATCGACGCTGCGCACAGTATGGCTGATGGTTTGACCATTCGGTCGACGCGGGTCGGCAATGATCAAGGGGATGCGCGAGCTATCGTCGACAATCACACTATTGCCCTGGCCCCAGGTTTCCCGTTCAAAAAACTCCATGCCATGATCGCTGTAGATCACCACAATGGTATTGTCTGTCAGGCCGCACTGCTCAAGATGATCGAGAGTGCGTGCAACCTCGTTGTCAAAGTTGCTCACGCAGCCATCATACAAATTCAGCACTTGTTCAAGATCAAAAAATTCCTTGCCCTGTTTCTGGCGCTGAATCACCTCGAAAGGCTCATTGAGGCCGCTCATGACAAATTTGGAACACCCGGAATACGCCCTGGACGCATGTTGGGTGTAATAGGGGTATTCGGAACCGAAAGGCGCATGCGTGGCAGACATGAACACATTCAGAAAAAACGGGCTTCCCTCCCGTGCACATCGGCTGATTGCACTACGAGTGCGCCTGCCCAGTTCCGATGTCATCGGAACACCCGCCAGATAGTAAAGCTCCGGTAAAAAGCGGCGGCCAAAATCATTGTGCGTAAAGAGCGACAAAAAAAGGCGAATGTCCTTTGGGCCCTGCCGGATAAGGTACCGGATATTCCATTGATCCTGCGGCAGATCGACCTCACCAAAGCCGAACGGAAACTTGCCAAGATCCGAACCGCACCAGTCGCTCACGGCAATCGTACGGTAACCGTGCGCCTGCAGGACGTGAGGAAGCGGCGCCCGGCCCAGATCGGCCTCATCCACGGTGGAAAAATTATCGCGAATCCCGTGGCTATGGGGCCACCGTCCGCTCAGCATGGAAGCCAGGCTGGGCGCCGTGCGCGCGCAAGGCACGAAGCACTGCTCCAATAACACGCCACGCTTGGGCCAATGCATCGAGCGTGGGGGTCAAGCCGCGTGAATTGCCATTCACCCCCAGGCGATCGGAGCGCAAGGAATCGGCCCCGATCATTAAAATATTTGGCCTATCCGTTGCGGCCCCAGCACGAACAGGGCGCGGCTCTTTTCCCACACGCCACAGAACGGCGGGAATCAAAAAAGCCGCTGCCGCCGCAAGCAGTCCGAGGGCATATTCCACCTGGCCTGCCAACCCTGAACGCACGCCACCAGCCATTGCCGAGCCCGTAAATACAAACAGCAAAGCATACCAGGCCGCCTCGATCCGGCTTGGAGTTAGCTTTGCCCATAACGGATAAAAGCGGCTCATCCGGTAGTTCGAAGAAGCCTCTATGCTGCCCGGGATATACAGAAGATGACGGCAGAACTGCAAGCCCGTCGCTATCGCAACGCCCAATAGTCCAAAAACTGCCGCAACCCCGCGATAGATGGGAAAATCCAAGGCCGCCGCCAGGGAAAAATAAAAGGTAACGCCAGCCAGCGCCATCAACAAACACAGCACGAAGGCCCAAAAACCAAGGCGAGACAAGGCATACAAAGAATACGGCAGGTAGTAGCGCAATATCTCCGACTTGAGCTGGGGGCCGGTGCGTGAAAAATTCAGCACCGATTTGAGCAGCAAAGCAGCCACGCACAGCGCAGCGACACCGGCCGCAACAGGCAGCCCCTCCGTCACCAGCGGCCTGGCCCACCATGCCGCCAAGCCGCCAAGCACGGCAGGCACAGCGACGCCCACGTTTACAGGAAAGCCACCGCTTCCCGCCTCTGATCGAGACAACCGGGCAGCCGCATTGGCCTCAAACAGCCCTTTAATTTCCCCAAGAGCCGCAGCCGTTCGAATCATGTAGAACCGTCGCCGGTCCGACCCGAATGACAATAGCGCGTTAATGCCATAGGTTGTGAGCTTCCGCCATACATAGGCGGGCATCTTGCCGGTGCCCGGCCCAAGGCGCAGCGGCCGCAAATGTTCGCTGATATGCAAAACGTATGAGAAAACCCGGCTTCAGCCGTTCTGGGTCGACATAGTGAAATTGAACAACATCTGGCGAGTACAGACATCCGCACCCCTTGAGCGCAGGGCCTTAATACAAAAGCCGTATCTTCCCCGCCGCCCAAGTCGTGGCCTTGGGGCCCAAGTTCAGTGGAAAATTCACCGACCCGCCCAAACACCTCGCGCCTGACAAACAGGTTGCCGCCACCCGGTGTAATCTCGTCTCCAGTCACGAAATGGGCTACATCCCCCAATTCAAAACAAGGGATCGGGGGCGGATAAATTTTGTAGTCCCCATCATCACGCACCCATCCAGGCTCAGTCCCGTCCCAATCCGGCAAGATCCTGCCGCAAAACAGGGCAGTGTCGGGCTGGGCATCTGCCACACGGCAAATATTGACCAAAAAATCATCAGGAATCCTATGGTCGTCGTCCACCAATGCGACCAGGTCGGAAGTAATGCGAGGTATGGCACTATTTAAAGCAAAGGATTTACCCGCCACCGGCTCAGCAAACCACTCAAGCGGCAGCCAATTATTTTCAGCCTGCCTGTTCAAGATAGGAATCCAAGCGACTGATGTGTTTCATCAGTGCAGGCATTGGCGGCAACCAGGATGCCGACTTCCCAATCCGCTGGCCGGCTGGCCAAATTAAGGGATTGCAGCAGTTTTTCCAGCAAATTCCAGCGATTGTGCGTGCATACCAGAATGGTAAGGCGCTTCATATTCGTTGAACCATCGATTCCGGCCATCCTGGTTACTGCGGCTTGATATCAGATTCCGTGCAAAACCGGCACCATGGATTGCTTGGGGTGCCTATTGCCGTGCTGCCTGATGAATCGTCTTGCAATGGCTCTTGTGCAGCTTGGCTGTTTTCAGGGTTGGGGGGAGTACCAGTGGGCGCCTGGGTTATCGCTGGCGATTCGGCCTCTGCTTGTGCGGAATTCTCACTCACCTCCGGGGCAGCTTCTTCTTTTTTCTCAATCGGCATGGGGTAAGGCAGTTTTCCGCCCAACTCACGGTAATGTTTCTGTAAAACCTTTGAATCTGGAATCCGGACAAGGCCTTCCTGGGCGATATTTAATGCGCCTTCACGATTCCCCATATTCAAATTGACGTTAATCAATTCGATATAAGCCGCAGCATAACCAGGATCCATACGGATTGCGTCCATAAGCTCAGCCACAGCGTCGCTATCTATTTCCCATGCGCACATAAGCGCGAGCTCGATCCCTTCTTACCATTGCGAGATAGGGTAGAATTCTGGAGAAGCCTGAGTGTGAGCCAATACATATTGAAACTCGTCGATAGCCTCATTGAGTTTATAAAGCCTGTCATTTTTGTTTGAAGCGCTGAAAGACCGCACCATATCCTTCAATCCGTGGCAGTAATGCTGGAAGTGTTGCATCCACGCCGGCCGGGGGCATCAATTCGGTGTCGTTTGGCATCAGCAGCAAAGTTCCCTTCGGACAGTAGACGGCAAAAGCGCGGTAACTGCATTAACTCACTGGCGGTGATCGAGTAATCTTCTGCATATGCCGAGCATGACAAAAGAAGCAGAAAGATCGCCGTTGCGGCATTACTGAGTAGATGGCGCATTTTCGATATCGGATAAATCATAGAAAAAGTATTCACTTCAACGCGCTTTAACAAAGTGTTTAGTAAAGTCCCACCAGCGTGTAACAAGCTTATTGTGTAGCCGGTACCCCCCCCTGAGTGCCAACGGTAGCGGCCTGCAATCTGAAATCACTTTGTAGCCACAATGCTGGAGTGTATCCCCCGCCGCACTTTCAAAGACACGTATCTGATCCTGAGACATGAGCGACTTCCACTTATAACGATTATCGGACTGCAAATCTTTCTTGAGAAGAGGCGTCTTGGCGTTCGGGTCGTTGGCTTTCTGGAAATGGACAATGGAGTCAGAGTACTCTTCACCCAGGAAGGCACACACTGAACGCATCATCTTCTCGGGATCGGCTAAAAGGTCGCAATATCGCAACTCAAAATAAACATTGTCACCCAGTTTTCTACCCTCTGTTTGCCCGACTTCGACATACTGCTGCCAGTATTTCGCTGCATGGTAGGTGTTATATACATTGAAATCGTGCTTCCGTGCAGCCATGGAAAGTGCGCAATCGCGACCATCGCGAATAATATGAATGACTTGAGCATCGGGAAACCATTCCATAATCTTGGGAAGATGCAATACATAATAGGGCGTCTTGTCCCCCCAGCGCACCTTGCCTTCACCACGGGCATTTTTTTCGAACAGGCCGGCGATAATCGCCGGCATGGTGCTGCGCCCCTCGCCATGAAGTTCTTCTGCCAAGCTTGCAACATCGAATTTCATGCCATGCAAGTCGGTATCCAGAAAATCCGCGCTTTGACGATACATGGCTTCGAGCACGGCACGGACATTTTCCAGTTGCGACAGATCGCCATATTTTTCCGCATTGCGATAGAACGGGATGAAGAAATGGGATTCACCCGTAGGCAAGGACAGACGCGGATGAGAACGCAGCATGTATTGAAGCAGCGTCGTACCGGAACGGGGCGCGCCAACGATAAAAATGGGCCCGTTATTTTGTTTGGTTGAATCCATACTTCTCACCACCTCCTATCATTGGCATCAAAGCAGCATCGGGAAAAAATGATGGTGCTATTGCCCCAGCGCAGTCACTACGCTATTACTTTCAAATTCATGATACACGTCCTAGCGCCCATCCAAAAATATAGCCCACGAAATAGGCGGCATTCATCTCCTTGCGCAGCGTAGCGTTGCGGCCACCATTGCGCCACACCACAAACACGCTCATGGCTGCACGCCAAAGTTGAGGGTACAGGTAGAAAGGGGGAATTCTGGAACGCTTGCCACGCGCCCGGAGCCCCTCGACTCTTCCCTCGCGATAATGCAGATCAAGAAAATATTGGCGCCGCAGCTTGCTGACCTGGATGCGGTGATTTATTACAGCGCCCGGCGCCCACCATACCTGGCAACCTGCATCCAGCAGACGCTGATATATCTCGGTATCTTCCCCGCCGGTATTATCGGCACCCTTGCGACCTAATCCGGCATCAAACAAGCCGATTGTATCGAATACGTTTTTTTTGAATCCAAAGTTGCCGCCAAAGATCGGCGTCTTGGGGGCGGTAAGCTGGCGCAGTGGCCCACCGTGATCTAGCTTCCCGAGAAACCCCAGTAGTTCATCTGCCAACCAGGGCGGACGATTGCCATCCTCGAACATCACCTCGATGCGCCCTCCCAAAGCATCGGGGTGGGCTTGCAGAATGGCACTCTCATAAGCACGCAGCCAATCCGGGTCAGGCGTTTCATCATCATCGATAAATATGATGTATTCGCCCCTAGCTTCTGCAATGGCACGATTTCTGGCATTGGAAAGCCCTAACTTTTCCTCCCGCACCATGCGCACTTCAGGGCCGGGAAAGCGCCAGGATTTATCCGCCAGTATTGCAGCGGTGTCATCCGTGCTCGCATTGTCGATCACCAGGAATTCCCATGCATGCTCGGGCTGGATCAACCCGGCCAAATCTCTTAGCGTGCGAACAAGGCGAGGTGCATGGTTATGCGTACAAAGCGCTACCGTGTATGCGATATTGACTGTATTCATGACTTTTCACTTCCTGTCATCGCCGGCCCCCCGTATTTTTCTTATGATCTGCTCACCATAATAGCGCGCCATCTTGCCCCAGGATCCATCATTGGTCCCAAACCGGACCTTCCTGAGCAAGTTGGCCGCCGTATCCGTGCCAAAAACATCCAGGCGCCTGATTTTCATCAGCGATTGCCCCGGCCGATTGAATCCGGGCTGCACTGAAAATCCCGCTTCGTAGCCTGCTTCTTGCGCGATCTGCAACACCCGGTCATTGATATGCCCATACGGGTATGCCACAAAAGGCACTGGAGCCCCCAACAAACTTTCAAGCTCTGTTCGCGATCCTTCTAATTCATCGCGTAACAGATCGTCCGGCAGGGTGGAAAGATCCGCATGGGTTCTGGAATGGGAGTGAAATGAAAATCCCTGTCCTCGCATCACCTCGATTTCTGCCTGCCCAAACAAAGGATATGTCTTGCCTGACGGATTTTCCTTCTTGCACCAAACATCCTGCTTCCCTATCAGGGCAGAAACCAGGAACACTGTCGCCGGCCAACCGAGCTTTGCCAGAACGGGCGCCGCATGCTCATACACGCCATGGAAGCCGTCATCAAATGTCAGCACAAAGCTCCCGGCGGGAAGCGCCTGCTGCCCTTGCATCCACGCCACAAATTCAGCAATGCCGCACGGTCGCATGCCTGCGTCCCGCAATGCATGCATGTGCGCCGAAAAGCGCTCCGGTGCCACGCAGTACTTCGCCTCCCAGTCGTTGCTCGCTGCCCCGACGCGGTGATACATCAGCACGACAATCCGATCCGCGCTTCCGGAACAGTTCATCGGCATGGCTGAGCCCCGAACAACTGAATCAACTTACGATGCAATACCAGAGGGAGCAGCGATGGAAGCATGTATAGCCAATCCTTGAACGTTCCATAACCTGACCTCATGATTTTGCGGAATATCAACCGCGCCGGCACCAGATCCCTCCGCCAATAGTAAGCATATCCGCGGTCAAGCAACGTGCCGTAAATCAATTGGCGAATTTTTCTGCCGCCCAGGTTCTGGATTACTTCTGGATGTGATGAGAAAAAATATTTCTGAACCTCAACTGTCGCCACCACAACCCGAATTCTGGACCCCGTGGCTTGCTGTCCGCTATGGTGATGGTAGTAAGCCAGAACGTCTGGAACCCGGGTAATGGAGTGCTTTGCTGCAATCTCCAGCCACATCAGAAAATCTTCACCAATTGCAAAACGGGGATTGAACTTTCCAGCAGCATCGATTCTTTCGCGTCTCGTCAAAGCTGCATGGATTGGCCAGGGGCAATCCAACAGCAATTTCTCCAGCTTGTCAGACCCATCATAACAGGGGGGATATAAGGTTCACCTTGTTTTCCCTCCAGGCCAACATTCTGCCAACCGCAATAAGCCAATGCACACTGCGGACCACCTTCCTCAAGGGCGGTCAACATTCTCTCAAGAAAAGCTGGGGCCCACTCATCGTCCGCATCCAGAAAGGCAACATAGCGGCCACGAGCGACAGATAACCCATTGTTCCTCGCAGCGCTGACGCCCTGATTGCTCTGGGCCACTATTGACAAGCGCGGGTCCTGTATCGCCTGCGCCACATGAAGGCTGTGGTCGCTGGAACCATCGTCAACCAAAATGAGTTCAAGATTCTGATAGGTCTGGTTTAGTACGCTACGGATACCCCTGCCAACAAGAGCTTCACAATTAAAACAAGGCATGATGACGGAGATAAGATGGGGAGCAAAATATTCACTCATCCAGACAGTTCCTCACGGATGACCTCCAACCAGGCCCTGCCCCATTTCAGATCAGGTTCAATATGGTTGCCTTCGGCCCATTCGTTCCAGGCCTTGACGAAGACAATGCGCTCATCTGCTGGCCGCTCCGCGACCCGGAAATGGCTTCCCGCAGGTGGCCCCGGAACAATTCCGGGGTGGCATTGTGGAATACCAGGCCGCGCATGCCGGAGCGGGGCGTGTTGTCCCAATTGGGCAATACTATTGGATAGTCTGGCCAGTCAACCCGGTTGCTACGCAGCAGGATAGGCAGTATCTCTTCATAATCCCAGATGCTTAGCTCGTGCTTATTGCCTTGGAGAAGAAGTTTCAGCTTGGTCCACAGGTAACGGCGTGGAATTCGACCGTCGCGTGGAGGTAGTGCTTGCATGGTGCTTGCGTCAAGCCCAAGCGGACGTGGGTCCCATGTTTCAGCCCGATGTGACACCCCTATCAGATGCAGCCCAGGCAGGCCGGCTTTAATGGCAAGTTCGCGCCAGAAATCCGCCACTTTTGCGCATCTCAGGGATTTCTTCGGGTTGATAGATCACAAAAATAGGCTTGCCGTCAACTTTGATGTATCGAGGATCCGTAAAAGCCTGGAGCAAATAATTAAAATGCGCTTCATGATCCTCGCATGCCGGGGTAAGTCCTGCTCAATGAGCATGTCACTGGTTCCCTGCCAGGTTGTATTCCAGCTGTGGTTGGCCCAGCAAAGGCAAAATGGAAAATCCGGCTCGCCGGAATGCAGCACTTCCTCGAAGGGGCGCTCCAGGATGCGCCGCCCCGCGAACCAGTAGTGGTAATAGCAAAAACCTTCCACGCCGTATTCACGAGCCAGATCAGCTTGGGCGGCGCGAGTTTCCCGGTACGCGCAGGTCATAGAACCCCAAATCTGCGGGAATATGCGGTTGATAATGGCCGGGAAATAACGGCTTTGCTTTGGCGGTGTTAGTCCACTCGGTAAACCCTTTTCCCCACCATTGGTCGTTCTCTGGAGTGGGGTGGTATTGGGGCAAGTAAAAGGCGATCAGGCGCGCCAAAGGAGTTTCTGACATTAAAAGCTTATCTCGCAACAAGGTTGGCAGGTTACTGCTTTGCAGGCGCAAAACGCCAAAGCAAATGTCGATTCAATTCATCCATTATTCGATGGCCCATTCTGCGCAAAAAGCCGTATGGGCTTCCATAGTTATAAAGGAGTTGCCGAAGCGCCTTCCCATTCAAAACGATCAAGTGAGTCTGCTCAAGCCTGCTTGCATTAAGCAATGAATCTTTTCCTTCTGAAACATACACCTGAGGTTTACCATCCAGGCCCATGAAACTGAGCATGTCCAATGATGCTGGCGCTGAAAAATCCGTTATCGCAAAAAAATCCTTATCCGCGACAAACCGGGAAGCAGTACTTGCAAATGTCCGTACAAATTTCTCAACCGAGTTTGCGGGTGACTGATGGAGTGTCACCTTGTGATTTACGAGCAACTCGCGCAGTTTTTTGTCAGTAGCGCCGTTTAAGTCGGCAAAAATGTAGGCCACTATTCTTGCCTGCTTCAAGTTATTCAATGTTTGGTCAAGCACCGTTAAGTCCACCCGTTCCAAGCTGTGAATCACGACGTGAAGCGTGGGGCGATTCCATGGGAGCATCGTCATTTGCCGGGCCTTGCCACGCTCATCACGGGTGGCTGCCGAGGCAAAGAATTCATGTTTGAGCATAATCTTGAGCCGCTCAGTGAACTCGTTTTCGGCGCCTGTCTTGTTCTTGCCGTGAAAGCGGTGGTAGTACACCGGGCGCGAAATTCGTTTGGCGTGGCGATCGGAATGAACCAGAGAAAGCCAGGCCTCCCAATCTTGATTCAGACGAATCCGTTCGTCGAATCCCTGAAAATATTTCCTGCGGATGAGCGAGGGCATGGAAATGAAATTGAAGCGGTGCAGCAATTCGATGGAAAAATCACGCGAAGCCCAGTGGGGTGAAAATCCGAGTTGTTTCGCAAGTTCAGGGTCGCCAAAGTTGAATCGATCCCCATAAACCAGGCGTAATTCAGGGTTGTTGTCTAATTCATTCTCCATTAACTTCAAAGCATCGTTATCCAGAAAGTCGTCGGCATCGATATATAAAACATATTCGCCACTGGCGATATCGAGCGCATGGTTACGAGTTTTCTGAGCGTTGCGGAAGCCAACCTTCAAATAGCGGATTTGAGCGCCGAAAGCACGTGCCACTTCTTCTGTCTCATCATTACTATCGTCATCGATGACAATAATTTCTTTTGGCAAGCACGTTTGATGCAATACAGATGAAATACACCAACTCAGATATCTGCCGTAGTTATGGCAGGGAATGATAACGGTCGTTCTGGCTTGTGATTCAGGAACAAAATTGTTTTCTTGGCGGGGGGCCACGTTACCCACCGATTGCGTTGTTTGGCTCTCAGACATATGCGTGACCAGCTGCATCTAACTTCCGATGATATCGAGATGAAATGGAGAGTTGGATAACCACTAACGTTAACGCGTCAATTTTGAGCATCCTTTTTCACATTGGGGGTGTTCAAGTGTAAATGACGGAAAATCTTCAAGCCAGCGCTTAACGGCCAGCTGTTCATCTATTCGATTTGCGTCATCTAAAAATACTGTGCAAGGCCGCGACAGGAACCCGGATAGCATTGGAAGCGCCGGGTAACGTGCCTGGGGTGAGGTATCACTAGGAGGGCCATCAATTACTAATAACTGGCACGATTCGGGCTCTATGTTGAGATTGGCAAGGGAATACCAGAGTTGACCACTAATTTCCGGCTGATTAACTAGCGGCGCCTCGACTACAGTGGCCCAGCGGTCCAGATTCTGGTCCCGCAGCCTTTGCCGCGTATCTTCGGCATAAACAAAATCATGTTCAAGACTGTAAACATGGCCAAAGCCATTAAGTTCGCAACAGCGTGCAAGCACAAGGGTCGAAGCGCCTGAACTACATTCAAGAATTATCTTGGGCTTATGGCTCAAGCTGTGTCAACTGATTTCAAGCAGGAAATCAGGTGATGCCAGCCCAATTACGCAAAATAGGCAAAGGTTTTGTCGGCCGAATAAGCCCGACTAAATCCTGGTAGGCCTGAAGTTGGCTGTATACGTTGGTGAGCTCAACTTTAACTTCACCTAGCCTGGAGATTTCTTTCGTCGCGGCAGCCAGACCTTCTTCAAGCCGAAACGTCATAATGTGCATATTTCGCACTTTATTCAGAATTATTATTGATATAAAAAGCGATATCAGAATAGCGATAAGTAATAGTTCAATAGTCATGGCAAATGTTCAAAATGAGCAGTAAAAAGTGGGGCGCGAGGTTGGTCTGTTTTTTTGCAGCACTTCTTTGATGGTTGCATAAGTCATTGGTAAGCCCACTCCGTTGGGATGTGTATTATTCCTAGTTGAGACATTTTAGAGCGTGGTGTGGCTCCTGAATTGACTGGAAATGTCTTTAACATTTCACCGTAAAACATTTCTCTGCCGTTTTTGTCCAGTACACCAACCCGTAAGGAATATACGCCGGGCATAAGCGGTAGACTCGGAATTTTACTTTCCACAATGTTAATTCCTTGGCACATGCTGGGTCTGTCTTCTATATGGCCATTACCCATTGAAGCTATATAGAAAAAATCGGTTGTATGAAAGCCCACAATTACTTCGGGTTTTTCTATATTTGCGATCAGCAATGAATTCACATCGTATCGTTAGTGGTTCTCCCATATTGGCTTCATTTACCGTTTCACCCATCGGGTCGACTCAGGGTAATAGCAGCAAGTTCCAATTCACCCGTTTTACGAACATGCCGACCATGTACCGTGGTCTCGGCGACCTGTGTGGCTATTTTGGCGTTGCTCCGTTGGTAGAATAATTCACAGACTTTTGTCTTATGGTCATCGGCAATAACTCTGCCAGTGATCCAGCATTATCGCGCGACTGCATAATCGCTCAACCTGTCGAATGTTATGAGAAACCAGTAAAACAGTGTTGCCACGCCCTTTAATTAAATCTTCAATTCGGTCAAAACACTTTCGCTGAAAAGCCAGGTCACCCACGGCAAGCACTTCATCCACGATCAAGATCTCAGATTCCACACTGGTGGCGATCGCAAAGCCAAGGCGAACCTGCATACCTGATGCTGTAACGCTTGATCGGGGTGTCGATAAATTCTTCCAGTTCAGCAAAAGCGACAATGTCATCAAACTTGCGTTTAATCTCTGCCTTGGAGATGCCCAGAATGGCGCCATTGAGGAAAATATTCTTCGCGCCCGGTGAGGTCGGGCACCAGCCCCGCACCAACCTCGATGAACGGCGCGACTTGGCCTTGCACCATGATCTGCCGCTGGAGGGTTTGAATGATGCCGAGCCAAGGTCTTCAGCAGCGTGCTCTTGCCGGCCCCGTTGTGGCCGATGATACCCAGCACCTCGCCCGGCTCCACGGAGAAGCTCACGTCGTCCAGCGCCTTGAACTGAGCGCGTTCCGCGACCGGCTGGCCAGTGAGCCGTCACGCCGTTCCTTAACGCCGGTGGTTTCCAGGCTCTGCAACTGGCCGAGCTGGTACTCCTTGGTGACGTGAGTGACTTCGATGACGGTGCCATAGGTCAGATCACGTCCGCGAAATGGACTCCGCCCGTTTGAAGAAGAGCGTAGCTCAAGGGTAGAAGACTGCCATCAGCATCATGCCGGGGCATCATCGCCGCTCGGGTCCGGCGGCTCGGTCCTTGAGCACCACGCGTTGGAAGGCGTCGATGATGCCGGCCAGGGGATTGGCGGTATACAGCGGTGTAGAGGTAGTTCGCCCAGTCGCCCGCGGCAGCTTGCTGAACCAGCAATTTCTGCTTTACCAGGTGCAGCGGGTAGATCACCGGCGACGCGTACATGAGCAGGTACAGCAGCACCGGCAGCGCTGTGCCCACGTCGCGATAATAGACGTTGATGGCCGCACCGAACAGCGCCAGCGTCAGCGCCGCCAGCACGCGTGTAGAGGATGATCGCCGGCACCCACAGCACCTGCGCGCCGGGGATCATGCCGAACCAGGCCATCAGCGCCAGCAGGATGACGAAGTTGATGGCCGAACTCGACCAGCTTGGTGACGACTGCGGTGAGGGGAAATATCTCGCGGGGGAAGTACGACCTTCTTGATGAGGTGCGCGTTGCCCACCACGCTGTTGCACGCCCTCGGACGCCGATTCCTGGAAGAACGTCCACGGCATCAGCGCGCAGTAGGCCAGCACCGGGTAGGGCACGCCGCCGCTGTCGATGTCGACGAAGCCGCGCACCAGTGTGAAGATGCCCATCATCATCAGCGGCTTGGCCACCGTCCACACCAGGCCCAGATAGGCCTGCTTGTAGCGCAGTGCGATGTTTTTCCAGGCGGCCTACAGCCATCAATTCGCCGTAGTCGGACCGGTTTTTTACTACTGCAATCATCTATGTGCTGCTTCCTTAGCGCCGCAAGGCATTAAATTCCACATGTGAGTAATAAGGTCAGTCACCAATTTTTAGTTTCCTGCTAGGCGACCCGTGAACAAGTGCTCATTGCCCCACGGGATTCCGATCCACTTCGAACTGAAGTTCGTGTGGAATCGTATACGAGGACGAAGTGACGAAGCAATCTCATATCTATTGAAAAACAAGATTGCTTCGCTGCGCTCGCAAAGACCGCGCACGCTTGCTCAGAGGTTCCTTAGCGATGTCGTCCAGGGTCGTGGTTGAGGCTGGTCGAGTAGCCCCAGTTTGTATTCCTTGATTCTCCCCGGTCGTAACCAGGCAGTTGAAGATTGCTCGGTCATCTCCGTCCGCCTGTTATTTCCCATTGCCAGGCATGGCGCACGATCGTTTCGAGTTCGTCATAGCGCGGACTCCAACCAAGTTCCTTGCGCGCCTGGCTGGCATCCGCCACCAGCCTTTCCGGATCGCCATCGCGGCGTGGTGCATCTTTGACCGGGATGTCTTTGCCTGTGATTTCGCGGGCAGTGTCTATCATTTCCTGCACTGAAAAGCCGTTGCCATTGCCCAGGTTGAATGCCGCGCTGGCTCCGCCTTTCAGCAGCCGGCCCATGGCGAGCAGGTGCGCCTCGCACAGGTCGGTGACGTGGACGTAGTCGCGGATGCAGGTTCCGTCCGGGGTGTCATAGTCGCGCCCGAATACCTGCACGTTTTCCCTGCGCCCCGAGGCGGCTTGCAATACCAGCGGGATCAGATGGGTTTCCGGCTCGTGCCGCTCACCCAGTTGCCCCTCCGGGTCGGCGCCGGCTGCATTGAAATAGCGCAGGCAGACGGATTTCAGGGCATAGGCCCGGTCATAGTCGGCCAGCATCTGCTCCACGATCCATTTGCTGCGCCCATAGGGGTTGATCGGGTTTTTGGGATGCGCCTCATCGATTGGCACCCGGACCGGCTCGCCATACACGGCAGCACTTGAGGAAAAGATGAAGCGTTTGACGTCATGCGCCACCATTGCATTCAGCAGGTTCAGCGTGTTGACGACATTATTTTCATAGTATTTGGCGGGGTTCTGCACGGACTCGCCTACCTGGATGAAGGAGGCGAAGTGCATGACGCCATCAATCCTGCGTTCGCTGAACACCTTGTCGAGTAGCGCGCGGTCGGCCAGATCGCCCAGAATGAATTCGCCGCCCAGCACTGCGTCCCGATAGCCGGTGGAGAGGTTATCCAGCGTCGTTACCTGATACCCGCGTCCAAGCAGCATTTTGACCATGTGAGAGCCGATATAGCCCGCGCCGCCAACGACCAGTATTGATTCTTTTTTTTGCATATGGGTAATGGGGCTAGTCACGAATTCTCAACTCCCCGCTAGGCGGGCGGCAAGGCGAATGAAGGATAGAAGTCATTTAATTTTCTGGGTTTGCGATACGTTTACGCCAATAACCTGGCTCGCGGTGGCTGTGCATGAGCGAGATAATCAGCACGTAATCGGTTTCAACCGAGTAAAGCACTGCATAAGGAAAAACGCGAGTAAGGCATCGACGAATATCCTCTTCAAGCACCGGCCAACGGTCAGGTGCTTCGATAATCTGTTGGATGACATGTTCCACTGCCGCGATGAACCGAAGCTCTAGTCCATTCTGGCACCCTGCGTAATAGTGTGCGGCATCTTCGTACTCGGCCAGTGCCTCTGGGTGAAACTCGAATCTCATCGCGTGACCGATTTCCGGACACGATCCAGCGCTTCCTGACCCGGAATGGTTTTAACCAGGCCACTCCTGATGTCATCGCGGCGGATGCGCGCTTCAGCAGCCCAAAGCTGCCGTATGTAGCCGTCCTCCAAGGGATCAAGGCTTTCAACAAGACGATCAGCAAGCAAAGCACGTGCTTCACTAGGAAGGGAAAGCGCTTCCTCGGCGATTTGTTCAATTGTGAGGTTCATCTTCAGAGCTCCTTTAGGAGTTAGCGATTTTGGTCAAACAATGTCTATATGCTGCAACGGCGATCTGCCATATGGCTTGGCCGTCTGAGCAGGCTCGGCAGTTCGATAATTGAACTCTTGCCGGCGCTAGTTGGCGCCAATAATACCAACAACTGCTTTATGCCCGGTGGAAGAACTAATGTCATACGAACTTTATGCCTTTGCCATCCAGGAGCAAAGCATTTTAACGGTGCGACAGCTCCAGTCTGACTGATATTTATCTCCCGCTTTCACTTGCTTGCCGGTCGGGTGAGGCGTCGTTCCCATGACTCCACCGTACGCTGTTCCAGCCGGTTGACCGCGATTTTTCGCCACGACTCGGCGAGCAGTTCCAGATCGGCAATTTCACGCAGCGCCTCGTAGTTGAGCGTATCCGCGTAGAAACAGTGTAGCAGGCGCGACAGCGGCCACTCGGGATGGGGGCGTTGAAGCAGTTCCAGCGTATCGCCGGCTTCGATGTCGCCAGCTTCGAGCACGCGGTAATACCAGCCGGTGCGGCGGCTTTCCTGCACCATGCGCGCCATTCGTGGCTCGGAAAAGCGCACATTGAGTTTCCAGCATGGCTGGCGGGCTTGAGAAATCTGCACCCGCGCTGTTCCGGCACGGTAGATGTCGCCGATGCAGACATGCTCCTCGCTGATTCCAGACGTGGAGAAGTTTTCGCCGAATGCGCCGGGATGCTCCAGCAGCGCTGCAAACTCGGGGTGCTCGGCGAGCCAGGTAGCGTAATGGTCCAGCGGGTAATGATGCAGCGCCTTTTCAGGCCCGCCATGCTTTTCGGTGTCGCCTTGCTGGTCGCATACCAGGCCGTTGATCTCGATGCGAACTCTGCCCGCAACCGGGGTTTTATGGATGGCGCTTAATTGGCCTTGTGGGCCGAATGGCACGGCATGGCCTGCTAGCA
Organism: uncultured Gammaproteobacteria bacterium; assembly: GCA_963741495.1. Taxonomy (GTDB): domain Bacteria; phylum Pseudomonadota; class Gammaproteobacteria; order Burkholderiales; family Sulfuricellaceae; genus Sulfurimicrobium. The sequence goes on along the minus strand of CAVUID010000015.1, from coordinate 351,582 downwards.
GGGTGGAGATTTTAATCATGCCTGTCTTTATTCCCAGAAAGATTGATGCGAAAAACAAGTACCCCGGGCAAAGCCGGAGTTTTTCGTCATTCGAACACCTCGGATTTCTCCAGTAAAGGTGCTGCGGCATCCTTGGCGGCCAATACGGGTGAACGCTCCGCCCATTCTATGGCCAGCTGCGGATCGTTCCATGCGATCGAGCCCTCTGATGGAGCGTGGTACAGGGAAGTCGCTTTATACAGGACTTCCGCCGTATCGCTCAGGGTCAGGAATCCGTGGGCAAATCCAGGGGGAATCCAGAACTGGCGCTTATTCTCCGCGCTCAGATCAAGCCCGATCCACTTGCCAAAAAAGGGCGAGGATCTGCGTATATCGACCGCCACATCCCATATTCGCCCGGAAATCACCCGCACCAACTTGCCCTGGGCATGCGGCGGCCGCTGGAAATGAAGGCCGCGCAGGACCCCTTTCCGGCTCAGGCTGTGGTTATCCTGAACGAACGAAACGTGCTTTCCCAAGGCTGCATCAAAGGCTTCCTGATTGAAGCTTTCCATGAACCAGCCCCGGTCATCGCGAAATACCTTCGGTTCAATAATCAGTAAATCCGGAATTTCTGTCGTAATGATATTCATCAGAAAACCCGGCCTTTCAACAAACCAAGCAGATATTGTCCATAAGCATTTTTCGCCAACACTTGACCCAGTTTCTCAAGCTGCAGGGAATCAATCCAGCCATTGCGCCAGGCGATTTCTTCCGGGGCGGCAATTTTCAAGCCCTGTCGTCTTTCGATCGTTTCGATGAAGTGACTGGCCTCCAGCATGGATTCGTGAGTACCGGTATCCAGCCAGGCATAGCCGCGCCCCATGATTTCCACCTTGAGTTCGCCCTGCTCCAGATATTGACGATTGACATCGGTGATTTCCAGCTCGCCGCGCGCGGAAGGCTTGATATTCTTGGCAATCTCTACCACCTGCCGGTCATAGAAATAAAGCCCTGTGACCGCATAACTGGATTTAGGCTCCTTCGGCTTTTCCTCCAGGCTGGTTGCCCGCCCATCCGCATCGAAAGCCACCACGCCGTAGCGTTCAGGGTCGTTCACATGGTAGGCAATAACCGTAGCGCCTGTTTCCCGGTCATTCGCATTCCGCAACAGCCCGTTAAATTCGTGACCATAAAATATGTTGTCTCCCAGAACCAGTGCGCTAGGCGCATTGCCAATGAACGGCGCACCGATGATAAAAGCCTGAGCCAGGCCATCCGGGCTGGGTTGAACGGCATATTGCAGGCTGATGCCCCACTGGCTGCCATCACCAAAAAGCTGCTCAAAGCGGGGCAGATCCTGCGGCGTAGAGATGATCAGGATATCCCTGATGCCGGCCAGCATCAGGGTTGACAGCGGATAGTAAATCATCGGCTTGTCATAAATTGGCAGCAACTGCTTGGAAACAGCCAGCGTGGCAGGATAGAGGCGCGTACCCGAGCCGCCTGCCAAAATTATTCCCTTGCGATTTAGCATCATCAAATCCCTTGAATTTCTCTCAACATTCGCTCAACCCCGATTTTCCATGCCGGCAGGCTTAACCCGAAATTATCTCTCAAACGGGAAGTATCCAGGCGCGAATTTAGCGGACGTTGCGCGGGGAGTGGGTACGCGGTAGTCGGGATGGCGGTTATCTGCTCCGGCTGCACCTTGAGTTCCACACCCAATTCCCGCGCACACGCCAGCACATATGTGGCAAAACCATGCCAGGACGTCTCCCCCTGTGCCACCAGGTGATAAGTGCCGCCCAGATTTGGGCTTTGCCGAACAGTCCGCAGGGCATGAGCTGTCACATCGGCAATCAGCTCGGCTCCTGTCGGCGCGCCGATTTGATCATCGATCACTGAGAGCGCGTCACGCGCTTGCGCAAGCCGCAGCATGGTTTTGACGAAATTGTTCCCGCGTGCGGCATACACCCAGCTGGTACGGAAAATCAGGTGCTTGCAGCCCGATGTGCGCAAGGCTTCCTCGCCTTCGAGCTTGGTGGCACCATAGACCGACAGGGGGCCGGTCGCATCTGTCTCTTTGCGATAATGCTCGCCACTGCCGTCAAAGACATAATCCGTCGAGTAGTGGACCAGCCATGCCCCGCAACGCGCGCGGCTTCAGCCAGCACAGCGGGCGCCAGCGCATTCACCGTGCGCGCCAGTTCGCGCTCGCTCTCGGCTTTGTCCACTGCCGTGTGCGCTGCCGCATTGACAATGACGGCTGGGTTGATGGCATGCACCGTATCAGCCAGCCCTTGCAGATTGGTCAGGTCCCCGCAGTATTCCGTGCTGCGCGAATCCAGCGCGATAACCTCGCCCAGCGGTGCCAAGCTGCGTTGCAACTCCCACCCCACCTGGCCATTTTTACCCAACAACAAGATTTTCATTCTTTAGAATCCGTCTTAATTTCGGACGCCCCATCATCATCGCCCGAATCGACTCCGAATGAGGACTCTTCGTCCTGCAACTCGGTCTCGATCTGCTCGATGCTCGGAAAATAGCGGGCAAGGTCTTCCGGCAACTGCAGTTTGTATTCCGCCACACCAATCGGCTGGGTCATTCCCCGCAGGGCGTATTCAGCCACCACACGATGCTGCTGTTTGCAGAGCAGCAAACCAATCGTGGGTTTGTCGTCGGAACTTTTCAGGTGTTCATCCACCAGAGTGACGTAAAAGTTAAGCTGCCCTGCGTGTTCAGGTTTGAAAGCGCCGCCCTTGAGTTCCACCACCAGAAAACGATGCAGACGGTAGTTGTAGAATAAGAGGTCGATGTAGAAATCCTCGTCTTCCAGCGCCACATGCACTTGACGACCAGCGAAAGCAAAGCCCTCACCAAGCTCCATCAGCAGCTTGGTAACGTGGCGGATCATTGCGCTTTCAATGTCTCGTTCCAGCGCCTCCTCGGAAACCCCGAGAAAATCGAACAGGTATGGATCCTTGAGCGTCTGCTGCGCCAGCTCGGAATCTGGCGAGGGCAAACGTGCGCAAAAATTGGTCACCGCATTGCCTGAGCGCACAAGCAAGCCGGTTGAAATGTGGTGCCACATCACATTTCGCGACCAACCGTGTTCTATGGCTCTGGCGAGATACCATTCCCGCTCAGAGCGAGTCTTCAACTTGCTCAATAGCAGCAGGTTTTGCCCCCACGGCAATTGTGCAACAGCCTGTTGCACAAATTCAGGCTCAGGCCATGCCTCGGAAAAACTCCGCATGTAGAGCAGGTTCCGCCGCGAAAAACCCTTCATGTCGGGAAATGCGGCCGTCAAATCCCTGGCAAGCTGATCGATAACCTTGGCCCCCCAGCCTTGAGCATGCTGGCGCTCCAGAATTTCGCGGCCAATATGCCAATACAGCAATACCAACTCGCGATTGACCGCCAGAACCGCCTGTTGTTGAGCCTTCTGGATACGTTGTTTGAGATCAGCCAGCCACGATGCATAACCGGAAGGAATACTTCCGATTTCACTCATCACTCACCCCGCCATACTGCTTGCCGATCCAGTCCCGGTATGCCCCCGACTGCACAGCGGCGACCCAATCCGGGTTATCCAGATACCACTGCACTGTCTTCCGGATGCCGGTCGCAAAGGTTTCCGCCGGGCGCCAGCCCAGTTCACGCTCGATCTTGCTGGCATCAATCGCATAGCGACGGTCATGGCCAAGGCGGTCTGCCACATAAGTTATCTGCTCGTGGTAAGGCTTGCCGTCGCCGCGCGGACGTAACTCGTCAAGCAAGGCGCACACGGTTTTCACAATCTCGATGTTGGGCATTTCATTCCAGCCACCGATGTTATACACCTCCCCCGCCCTCCCGGCTTCGAGCACGCGCCGTATCGCGCTGCAATGATCCTTCACATACAGCCAGTCGCGGATTTGCATGCCATCGCCGTACACCGGCAAGGGCTTGCCTGCCAGGGCGTTCACAATCATCAGCGGGATGAGTTTTTCCGGAAAATGGAATGGCCCGTAATTGTTCGAGCAATTGGTTGTCAGCACTGGCAAGCCGTAAGTGTGGTGATACGCCCGCACCAGATGATCCGACGCCGCCTTGGAGGCCGAATACGGGCTATTAGGCTCATAACGATGGCTTTCGGTAAAAGCCGGTTCGTCTTTATTTAACGAGCCATACACCTCGTCTGTCGAAACATGCAAAAATCGGAAATGGGCTTTGTCATCACCCGCCAGACCATTCCAGTGAGCGCGTACTGTTTCGAGCAAACGAAACGTGCCAACGATATTGGTCTGGATAAAATCTTCCGGGCCATGAATCGAGCGATCAACGTGGGATTCAGCGGCAAAATTCACCACCGCACGCGGGGTGTGCTGCTTGAGCAAATCTGCAACCAGCGTGCTGTCGCCAATATCGCCGTGAACGAACACATGCCGGGCATCGCCCTGCAGGCTGGCCAGATTTTCCAGATTGCCCGCATAGGTCAGATTATCGAGATTGACAACTGGTTCATCGCTTTGTGCAAGCCAGTCGAGGACAAAATTGGAGCCGATGAAACCGGCACCGCCTGTTATAAGAATCATTGCCATCTCGCATTCAATAAAAGCCGAAAATCAAGTAAAGCCACCGCGCTATTCTTAAACCAGCAAGAAATAGAGGGATTGGATATTGTTGTAAACACCAGAGCGCGGTTGGTACGGTTTGGCATGGAGGTTACAATAGCCTCCACCTGTAATCAACACTACAAACCAAGGAGCCCCACATGGAAAAAATCACGCTCACCGTCAAGGGTATGACCTGCATGGGCTGCGTCCGCAGTGTGAAAAACGTACTGGAACCGATATCCGGCGTGAGCAGCGTGGACATCACGCTGGAAAACGGCGAGGTGGTCATTGCCTATGATCCGTCCATGGCAAAACTGGATCAATTCAGGGATGCGATCAATGACGCTGGTTATGAAGTGATAGAATAAATCGAGTCCATCGTTCAACTCAGAGATATCGGCATCCATGTTCTCATTTCTTTCCAGAGACAAACCCGGCAGCATCGACAAACGTACGCTGAAAAACATCAATCAGGAGGTCATCCACTTCCTTGAGATCCGGGAAGTGATGAACTTCAAGGTTTATACCATCGACTATGAGCACAACCCGGTGGTGCTCATTCAGGCGATCCCACAAAAGAAATTGCGCTTTTCCAATATCCTTGAAGTCCAGATCAAGCGCCATCTGAAGGAAAAACTCGGATTCCAGGTTCCTGCCGTGTTCTGGCGTTTCAAGATGGATCACAGCGACGATCCGGGCCCGGAGCAAGCCGATTACAACTATGAAGAAAAACCCGGATATCCACAGGATCAGCCGTCTTCAGGTGAGCAGTCCGTCACTGCGACGGACGCCAGCGCCGGAGGAGAAGCCGGCGCAGAAACGGAATTCATCAATCAAGCTGAAAACTATGACGTGCGCAGCCTCGGTCGCAAGGGCATGGAAGTTGAGGAAATTTCCATGGGCGAATTCGACGAATTCCTCAAGGGCACGTCTGGAGCCGAACCGCCGCAACCATAGTGGTTGCGGGAGTTTCTACATGCCGAGCAGGCGGTTTACTTCGGCTTCTGCATCCAGCCAGTCCTGGATCTCGTTCTCTGGTGCGAAATTGCGCTTTTCGGCTTTGAAGTATGCCGCATCGCAAATCATCCGGTAACGCTGTTCCGGCGTCACGTTCTTGAGACTTTTTGACTTGCTGGCACGGCTAGTTGCAGGTTTTGCCGCTGCCGGTTTTTTTGCCGCCGCCTTGGGCGCTGCAGCCTTGGCAGGCTTAGCCGCAGCTGCCGGCTTGGCTGCCGCTTTTACAGTTGCAGTCTTGGCGCTCGATGCGGCCACTTTTTTGACTTTTGCCGCTGTTTCAGTTTTTGCGTCAACCATGATCTTTGCTCCAAAAAATTAAATTATGTAGAAAAATTATTGCTGCCTCATGACAGTTTTTTGTCATGAAACGTGTTTCTCTGAGGTCAGCTTATGCAATTTACGTTCCAGGCTTGAAACTCATGCAATAAATATAAACAAGCTACTGACAAGAGCGCGGTTGGACATGCGCTGGAGATATTCTGTTTCGAAGCGGGTGATGTTCTCCCCGTACCATCAAAATGTCAAGGACATGCTGCAGGCGTCGCGCACGAGACTGGTGCATGCGCACCATTTTGCATCACGGGCCAATTTTGGCCAGTGAGCCATCCGGCATGACGCTGTAGCGCGTCTCCCCTTCCCGCTGGTTCTGAATGTATCGCCGGACCTGAATTTCAGCCCCGCCATTTAAAAAACGGATTTCAAAATACTGATAATTCTTGAAGACCTCTTCGATATTAAGTGCCTGGCCTGGTTGCCAGGGTTTTTGTCCGGGGTCGAAATTTTCGAAATAGTGAGGCGTATCCGGCTCCAGGGAAAATTCCGCCGAACCGGCATTCACGGACAGAGCAAGACAGGCCAGCAGAGCAGCGGCAGGCAAAAGCCTCACGCTGTGCCTCCGACTGTCAGACCATCGATTCGCAGCGTAGGCTGACCGACGCCGACTGGCACGCTCTGGCCTTCCTTGCCGCAGGTGCCGACACCCGGGTCCAGCTTCATGTCGTTGCCGATCATCGAAACCCGGGTCAACACATCCGGGCCATTTCCGATCAGGGTGGCGCCTTTTACCGGATAAGTGATTTTGCCGTCTTCGATCATATAGGCTTCGGCGGCGGAAAAAACGAACTTTCCGCTGGTGATATCCACCTGCCCGCCGCCAAAATTGGCGGCATACAGGCCGTGCTTGACCGAAGCGATGATTTCCTGCGGATTTTTGTCACCGTTGAGCATGTAGGTATTGGTCATGCGCGGCATGGGGATATGCGCAAAAGATTCGCGCCGTGCGTTGCCGGTCGGCGCAACCCCCATCAGGCGCGCATTGAGCGAGTCCTGCAGATAGCCTTTGAGAATGCCGTTTTCGATCAGCACCGTGCACTGGGTCGGGTTGCCTTCATCATCCACGTTGAGTGAGCCGCGCCGCCGTGCAATAGTCCCGTCATCCACCACGGTCACGCCATCGGCCGCCACCCGCTCACCGACACGCCCGCTGAAAGCCGAGCTGCCCTTGCGGTTGAAGTCGCCTTCCAGTCCATGACCGATGGCCTCATGCAGCAGGATTCCGGGCCAACCGGCACCCAGCACCACGGTCATGGCGCCTGCCGGTGCCGGGCGGGCATCCAGATTGATCAGTGCCTGATGCACGGCTTCTTTTGCATACTGTTCCAGTATTTCATCGCTGAAATAGGCGTAATCAAAGCGCCCGCCGCCGCCGGCACTACCCTGTTCGCGACGGCCATCCTGCTCCGCGATAACCTGCACGGACAGGCGCACCAGCGGCCGGACATCCGCCGCCATCAAGCCGTCGTTGCGGGCCACCATGACCACTTCATATTCGCCGGCCAGCCCGGCCATCACCTGCGTGATGCGTGGGTCCAGAGAGCGGGCGATGCGTTCCAGTTTTTCCAGTAGCTTCACCTTCTGCACATCGTTCAGGCTGGCGATGGGGTCGTGCGGCAAATACAGGCCGTGCCCCGTGGCGCGCCGCAGCGCATGAACGCGCCCTTCTCCGCCCTGCCTGGCGATGGCACGCGTGGTTTCAGCGGCCTGGGTCAGTGCGGGCAAGCTGATTTCATCGGAATAGGCAAAAGCTGTTTTCTCGCCGCTGACCACACGCACGCCGACACCCTGATCGATATCGAAGCTGCCCGACTTGACCTGCCCTTCTTCCAGACTCCAGCTTTCCGCGCGGCTGTACTGGAAATACAGGTCGGCATAGTCGGCCTGATGCGTCATGATCTGGCCGAACACCTGTTGCAGCCGGGCTTCATCCAGGTGGTAGGGTTTAAGCAGCGTGCTTTCTGCGGTGGCAAACAAGGTGCCGGGTTCGATTGTGGCTTGCTGCGATTGTGTTTGTACGGTCATGTAGGGTTCTTCAGCATTGGTGAATGGTGCGGTGCTGCAAGGCAGGCAGGCTGGCGCGCAGGCTGGCCTGATAGCCGCGATTGACATTCGCAATCACGACGCCGGAGCCGCGTGGCAGGCGGTCCAGAATAACGCCCCAGGGGTCGACGATCATGCTGTTGCCATGCGTTTCGCGTCCGGAAAGATGATATCCGCCCTGGGCGGGTGCCACGACATAAGCCAGGTTTTCGATTGCACGGGCACGCACCAGCGTTTCCCAATGCGCTTTCCCGGTGGTATCGGTAAAGGCAGAAGGCAGCACGATCAGGTCCACATCCTTCATGGCACGGTAAAGCTCGGGGAAACGCAAGTCATAACAGACGGACAAGCCAATGCGGCCGAATGGCGTTTCCAGCACGACAACCTGGTCGCCGGCCTCGATGGTTTCCTCTTCGCGGTAATGCTCGTTGCCCAGATCGAGGCCAAAAAGATGAATTTTGTCGTAGCGCGCGGCAAGCTTGCCCTTGTCGTCATAGACCAGGCAACTGTTCCGCACCTTGCCGGGGACCGAGGCTTCGAGCGGCACGGAGCCACCCACCAGCCAGATCTTGTGCTTCTTTGCCTGGGCACTGAGAAATTTCTGGATCGGCCCCTTGCCTTCCGCTTCACGCACTGCGACCTTGTCCGTTTCCTTCAGACCCATGATGCAGAAATACTCCGGCAAAGCCACCAGCTTAGCGCCCTGGCTTGCGGCGGCGGCAATCAGGCGCTCGGCTTCGGCCAGATTGGCGGATACATTCGGTCCGGAAGCCATCTGGATGGCGGCAACCCGGCAGGATCCAGGCGGCGGCGCAGTTTTCAGCATGGTGGTACGCGCCTTGGGTTTTGCAAAACTGGATTTTTCCTTGCTGTTCATGGATTCCTCTTGATTTCTATTCTGTTTCAACATGCAGCCTTCAAGGCTGAATTCAAGCCTTAAAGTTAAGGAACCCCTGAATAAGTGGTCATTGCCCCACGGGATTCCGATCCACTACGAACTGAAGTTCGTGTGGAATCGTATACGAGGAGCGCAGTGACGAAGCAATCTCACACTCGTTGAAAAACAAGATTGCTTCGCTACGCTCACAAAGACAGTGGTGCACACTTGTTCAGGTCTTTCTTAATTGCCTTCCACGGTTTTATTTTCTTCGCCGCTTCTTTTTAGCTTAGTCACCACCGGATTATCCCATGTTCCGGTAATGCTGTATTCATAGGCAATGATTCGCCCGATCGGGTCCTTGAGCACTTTCTGCACCAGCAATGTCGTCAAGCCCACCACAGGTCCGCCCAATAAAGCCACGGCACCGGAAACCGTATCGCCCAGCACCGGCACCACGCGCACCCGCAAATTTTGCGTTTCATTAGCCAGGCTGGTTTCGCCTTGCATGCTGACCTTGGCTGCCGGCCCCTCCATCTTGAAATCATTGCTGCTGACGACACCCTGACTGGCCTTCACATTCATGGAAATATCGTCAAAAGCAAAACCATCGCTGAATACATCGCGAAAATCGAGGGTAATACGCCGTGGCAGCGCCTGCAAACTCAAAATCCCCAACAGCTTGCCGATTCCGGGTTCTATTTTCAGAAATTGGCCCCGCTGCGCTTCCAGCGACATGGCGCCGCTCATGGACGGATAATGAAGATCAGCCGGGCTGCCATTCCAGGAAAGCTGCCCTTTCAGAACCGCCTTGCCGCCTTTGACGCTGTCTGGATGCCCCACGCGCGCCAGCAACTTGCCGATATCGCTGGTTTCGAGTTGCAGATTGAACTGGCTCTTCGGTTGCTGAATCCAGTTCTGCCAGACACCGTCGAGTGAAAGCGTGGTTTCTGGTGTATTCAATTTAAGCCTGTTGATGCGCCAGTCTCGCCCGCTAGGCGCGGCAACCAGTTCCAGTCGACCCAGCTGATTGTCGCGAATGCTGAAATTTTCGGCAATGATGTCCAGTGACGGGTATTCCGTACTTTCGGCGACCGCCTCCGGCACACTCAGCTTGGGTGGCGCTGCGGGTGGAATGGAGAGCGATTTGAAGCGCCCGTTCACATGTCCCGCTCCACCCGACTTCCAATTGACGCTGCCGCTCATTTCCTGACTTTCAAGCGCAGCCTGCCACTCACCACCCGGCTTCCAGGCATGCACGCTCAGATCCTTGAAACGCTTGCCGAAAGCGTCGAGCACAGAGAGTTTCAGATTGACGCCATCAAGGGTGAAGCCCTCGCCATTACTCTCATTACCTCCATTCCCCCTCGTCAATTCACGCCAGTGATCGAGATCCAGGTATGGCAGGGAGCCATTCAGCCAGATGCCATTCGCCGGCAATTCCACCGTGCCGCCCCCCAGTCGAATGGCACCACGCTCCACCTTCATCTGACCAGATTGCTGGCTTCGCGCGAATTGTGCCGCCAGTACATTGCCATAGCTGAAACTGATGAGATCCTGTTCCAGTGTCGACGCCTTGCGTTCCAGTCGGAACATGACGCTATCCCCTGCCGACTTGTTAAACGGCAAAGGAAGGGTGCTGCCCATGCCCTTCAAACTGGAAGTAAAGACCGCGTTGGCCAGTTTCTTGCGCAAGGCAATCGATCCATTCCAGTTTGTACTTCCCTGCAAACGTTTTAACAGCGGATGCGGGAAAGCTTTGGCCAGCCCTTCAGCCGTAGCCTTGCCATTTGCGTTGATCTGGATCAAACCCTGTTGAGTAGCCGCATTGATGGATGCAGGGCCGCCAAGAAACTGGGCTGACAGGCCTTGAATAGCGACCGATGAACCGGTAAACCGCAGCGCACCGTTCACCTGCTCCAGCGCAGGCATCCCCTCGCCCAGCATCACTTGATTGTTTTTGAACAAAAAGCCGCCAGCCACACTGATATCGTCCAGGCGACGCAGGGGGATTTTCAGGCTGAGATCGAGTTTTCCGTTCCCACCGGCCTGCATACCCTGGCTGAAGCCATCGATCATGTCATTGACCGGACTTTGATCGATGAATTTAAGCATGTCCTGAGTTGGCCCCTGGGCTTCGCCCTCGATCAGAAGCATTTCTTCCATGACAAGCAGATCCGGGATCCAGACATGAACATTGCCGATCTGCATGCCATAGGTACGGCCTGCATGAGCATAAATATCCATGCGTTTACCGCGAAATAGCAGATCGACGGCAATGTCTTCGATCTCGGGCCATCCCGGCGCATATTCAAGCCGTGCACCTTTTCCCTTGACCGCCACTTCAAACAGGCCCGACTTGTTATCCTCGAAGGGGAATTTTGCCAGATCACCCTTGAGCTTCAATTGCACATCGCTGGAATGCCCCGCCTTGAGGGAGCGAGCGAGCCAGTCGCGCGTCTCCACGCCAACCACCAGCGGCATGTAGTGGCTGACGAAGCGCGCATCCGCGCGATTGAAATGGGCGCTCAGATTGATCTGGCCCGGCCCTTTGCTGTCGGTTTGGTAGCTGCCGAAAGCGGTTCCTGCCAGATGCGCGTTGGCAAGCGACGCGCTGCCCAGTTTGAATTCGAGCTGCCCCCCTTTTTTGCTCCAGCCCAGCTGGGCAGTCAGGGTATCCAGTTCCAGCGCATGATCGAACACTTTGGGGATAGTCAGGCTGAGCTTGCGCGAGTTGAGGTTCAGCGCGCCGCTTTTTTCGCTGAAATCCAGATGGCCGCTCAAATTGGCGACCCCTGGCAGTTGAGTACCCGATTCAAGCGTATAAGAATCGGCAGCGAGATTGATGAATTTTCCCTTGACCTCATAGCCCTGCAACGCCGGCCATAGACCTTTCCAGCTGGCGGACAAGTCTTGCAGCGCTCCTCTGGGTTGCACTTGCCGCAAGGCAGTCCGCATTTCATCGTTGACAGGCAAATAACTGGCAAGCACAACGAGTGGAGCAAGTTCCAGATTGTCCACTTTCAGTTCCCCCTGAGGCGGTTTCTTGCCACGCGCAGGGAGTATTTTCAGGCTGGCCTTGGCCGGGCCAAAGGCCGTGCCATCCTGCAGGAGAAAAGAAAAACCACTGCCCTGCAACAGTTGTCCCGGTGCAAGATCTGCCAGGCTCAGGCGCCCGCCAAGCACTGCCATATCCAGTTGAGGCAAGTCGGGGCGCAAACGCGCCAGCACATTCTTGAGTTGCACATCGGCAGTCAGACCTTTCAGCTTCTTGCCCTCCATGCCTAGCCAGACCTGAACGCCGCCCTTGCCGCGTTCCAGCTGGAAAGGCAGGTCCAGCCAGCTTCTCCATTGAGCGATATCGGTATACTCAAGGCGAGCGTAGAGCGTACCGGACCAGCCTGATATATCCCCCAGATCGCTACCCTTCAAATCGCCGCGAAAATCGAACGGCAAGGCAAGAGACGTTGGTGGCTCGGCACGCAGGCCAAAACGGTGCCGCTTGCCGCGATTTTCCAGGCGCAGATCCAGCTGATTCAGTTCCAGTAAGGGCGACTGGCGCAACTCGTCCTGCCAGCTCAGGGTCGCTTTGCGAACGATGATGCGATGCTGACGTAGCAGCCAGTCCGCAAAACCGCTCTCGCTGCCGGGCTGATTGACCCATACGCCGCCAACAAAGATCTCCCCCTTGGCAGTTCGGCGCAGCGACAGATTGGGCCGGTCAATCTCCAGTGAATAGAGACGAATTTCGCCCAGCACCAACGCCCACCAGGCCAGCGTTCCTTCGACATGTTCCAGGCGCAGGGCAGAATTTCCGGCTGCATCATGGACATCGACGCCGCGCATCTTGAGGTGCGGCCGCAAGCCATCCCACCCGGCTTCGATCTCTCCGATGGTCACCCGCTGCCCGGCTGCCTGACTGATGGAAACGGCAATTTGCTCGCGATAGTCGGCGATGTTGGGCAGCAGCCAGTAGCGCAAACCCAGCACAACCACAGCAAACGCCAGGCCGCCCAGGATCAGTGCCGAGACGAGCAAACGGTGAATCCAGCGAGCAGTGGTTTTGAGCATGAAAACTCTGGAAATAAAAAACCGCAGCGGAAACGCTCCGCTGCGGCTCAATTATAGCCGTGTATCGCTTACTTGACCGCAGCTTTGAGCTGCTCCAGGATCGCCGGATTTTCAAGGGTTGAGGTATCGGAGGTGATTTCTTCACCTTTCGCCAATGCACGCAACAGACGACGCATGATCTTGCCCGAACGCGTCTTGGGCAGATTGTCGCCAAAACGAATTTCGTCCGGCTTGGCGATAGGACCAATCTCCTTGCCCACCCAGTCACGCAGTTGCGCAGCGATCTGCCTGGCTGCGTCGCCTTCGGGTCGGGCGCCTTTCAGCACCACATAGGCCACCACGGATTCACCCTTGATTTCGTGCGGCTTGCCAACCACGGCAGCTTCCGCCACCAAAGGGTTGGCCACCAGGGCGGACTCGATTTCCATGGTCCCCAGACGGTGCCCGGAAACATTCAGCACGTCGTCGATGCGGCCCATGATCCAGTAATAACCGTCATTGTCGCGATGGGAAGAATCGCCGGCGAGGTAATACTTGCCGCCCAGTTCCTCTGGGAAATAGGTCTTTTTGAAACGCTCCGGATCGCCCCACAGTGTGCGCAACTGGGACGGGAAGGGGCGCTTGATCACCAGGAAGCCGCCATGGCCTTTTTCGACCGGATGGCCAACTTCATCCACGATATCGACCATGATGCCGGGCAAGGGCAAGGTGCAGGAGCCGGGTTTGGTCGCCACCGCGCCTGGCAACGGCGCGATCATGTGGCTGCCGGTTTCGGTCTGCCACCAGGTATCGACAATGGGGCAGCGCTCCTGCCCCACCACCTCGTGATACCACATCCAGGCTTCGGGATTGATCGGCTCACCCACTGTGCCCAGCAGGCGCAGCGAAGAAAGATCATATTGTTTGGGCAAGTCGCTGCCCAGCTTGATCAGCGAGCGAATGGCCGTGGGCGCGGTATAGAAGGTGGTGACCTTGTGATCCTGGATCAGCTTCCAGAAGCGTCCGGCATCAGGATAGGTGGGTATCCCCTCAAAAATCACCTCGGTCGCCCCCATTGCCAGCGGGCCGTAGGCTACATAGGTATGCCCGGTAACCCAGCCCACGTCGGCGGTGCACCAGTAAACATCATTCGGCTTGTAATCGAACACCCATTTCATCGACAGGATGGCGCCGAGCAGAAAGCCGCCGGTCGAGTGCTGTACGCCCTTGGGCTTGCCGGTCGAACCGGAGGTGTAAAGAATGAACAGCGGATCTTCGGCGCTGACCCAGGTCGGCTCGCAGCTTGCGGCCTGATTCTGGACCAGATCGTGCCACCACAGGTCTCGCTCGGCATCCCATTTGGTCGCGCCGCCGCTGCGGCGGTAAACCACCACTTTCTTGACGCATTCGCATCCACCCGTGGCCAGCGCCTCATCCACCGCAACCTTGAGCGGAATCGCCTTGCCGCCGCGCATGCTTTCATCGGCGGTAATAACGGCCTTGGCACCGGCGTCGATGATGCGCTCGTGCAGGCTCTTGGCGGAAAAGCCGCCGAATACCACGGAATGAATCGCGCCAATCCGGGCGCAGGCCTGCATAGCCACCACGGCTTCGACCGACATCGGCATGTAGATGATGACGCGGTCGCCCTTGCCGATATCGAGCGATTTCAGGCCATTGGCGAACTGGCATACGCGCTGGTGAAGTTCCTTGTAGCTGACATGGCTGACCTTGCCATCATCCGCCTCGAAAATGATCGCGGTTTTATCTCCCTGCGTCGCCAGATGTTTGTCGAGGCAGTTGTAGGAGACATTCATTTCGCCATCATGGAACCAGCGGTAAAAAGGCGCCTGGCTTTCATCCAGCACAGAGCTAAAGGGTTTTTTCCACTCGATATGCTCACGCGCCAGCCTGCCCCAGAAACCTTCATAATCCCGCTCCGCCTCAGCGCACAGGGCGTTGTATGCTTCCATCCCCGACACATTGGCCTGGGCCTGGAACGCATCGCTTGGCGGGAATACTCGGGTTTCATGCAGTACAGATTCGATCGACGCCATGTTTTTCATCTCCACAGGGATACAATAACGGCTAATAATATCGCTTTACGCCAGCGCTTTCCACAACCCGAATCATATATCTTATACAAGACCCAGAAACTTAATCATGAGCCTGCCATCGATCGCATCCGACCAGACCCTCATCGAATCCGGGTTGCATCACAGCCGTTATCTGCAGCGTCTGGCGCAAAGCAACCCGCCTCTGCTGGAAGAACTGCTAAGCGAACTGCACACCCCCTGGAATGCCGAAGCGATGAAGGCCGCACTTGCCGCTGCCGAAATCAGCGACGAAGCCAGCCTCAAATCCGCCCTGAGAATGCTGCGCAAGCGCGTCATGCTGCGCCTGATCGTGCGCGATATCAGTGGCCTCGCCGATTTGCGCGAAGTCATGGACAACGCCACGCAACTGGCTGAAGTCACGACGACTTGCGCGCTTGAACATTTGACGCTCTGGCTGGAAGCACAGTATGGCCAGCCCATCGGAGAGGAAAGTGGCGCGCTTCAGGATCTGATCGTCGTCGGCATGGGCAAGCTGGGCGGCGGCGAACTCAATGTTTCGTCGGATATCGACCTGATTTTCGCCTATCCGGAAGAAGGCGAAACCACCGGGCCGCGCCATGTCAGTAACCATGAATATTTCACCGTGCTGGGCAAAAAACTGATCACCGCCCTGAACGAGAATACGCAGGATGGCTTTGTCTTTCGCGTCGACATGCGGCTGCGGCCCTATGGCGATTCCGGCCCGCTGGTGGCCAGTTTTGCCATGCTGGAGAACTACTATCTCACCCAGGGCCGGGAATGGGAGCGTTATGCCTGGATCAAGGGCCGCCCCATCTGCGGCAGCCAGTATCAGGAACTGGCCGACATGCTGCGCCCTTTCGTATTCCGCAAGTATCTGGATTTCGGCGCCTTTTCCTCGATGCGCGAACTGCACGCGCAAATCCGCCGCGAAGTGCAGCGCCGCGAGCTGGACGACAATATCAAACTCGGCCCCGGCGGCATCCGCGAAATCGAATTCATCACCCAGGTATTCCAGCTGATCCGCGGCGGCAAGGAACCCGCCTTGCAGACCCGCTCCACTCTGGAAGCCATGGACCTGATCGCCCAGCGCGAACTGATGCAGTCCAAGGCAGTCGATGAATTGCGCGAGGCCTATGTCTTTCTGCGCAATCTGGAACACCGCCTGCAGTACCTGGAGGACGCCCAGACCCAGACCCTGCCCGGCAACGAAAACGATCGCCAGCTGATTGCATCGTCCATGCACTTTGACAACTGGCATGATTTTTTTGCCGCGCTCAACCTTCATCGCCAGAAAGTGACGCGTCATTTCGAACAGGTGTTCGCCGCGCCGCACAGCCAGCAGCAGAGCCACCCGCTTACCGGCCTGTGGCAGGGAGTGCTGGACGAAACCGATGCTGCTGGCCGGCTCGAGGCACAGGGATACAAGGATGGCAACGGAACATTCCAGCGCCTGAACAGCCTGCGCCAGAGCAATCGCTACAAACAGCTGCCGGACACCAGCCGGAGCCGTTTCGATGCCCTGCTGCCGCCGCTGATTGAAGTTGCGGCGTCCTTCCCCAACCCCGACGAAACACTGGAGCGCATTCTCAGATTGCTGGAAAACATCAGCCGCCGTGCCGCCTACCTTGCCCTGCTGCTGGAATATCCGCAGACACTAAACCAGGTTGCCCGGCTGTGCAGCACCAGTCCGTGGGTCTCCGACTATCTCACCCAGCACCCGGTGCTGCTGGATGAACTGCTCGATATTCGCACGCTTCACGCAGCACCAGACCGCGCAAAAGCCAAAGCCGAGCTGCGCGCATTGCTGGATGGCGCCGAGGGTGACACCGAAAGGCAGATGGATATCCTGCGCCACTTCAAGCAGGCCCAGATTTTCCGCCTGGTTGCCCAGGATCTGGCGGAGATATTGCCGCTCGAACGGCTATCCGATTACCTCAGCGATCTGGCGGACATGATCCTGGATGAAACTCTGCGCCTGTGCTGGCAGGGTTTGCGCGTCAAGCACCGTGATCAGCCGCGTTTCTCGATCATCGGTTACGGCAAGCTGGGCGGCAAGGAAATCGGCTATGTCTCCGACCTGGATATTATTTTTCTCTACGACGATGATGCACAGGAAGCCGCGGAGGTTTATGCCAAGCTGGGGCAGCGCATGAATTCCTGGCTCACCAGCCTGACCCCCGCCGGCATGCTCTACGACACGGATTTGCGTCTCAGACCCAACGGCGCCAGCGGGCTCCTGGTCAGCTCGGTCGAGGCCTTCATCCAGTATCAGCACACCCAGGCATGGGTGTGGGAACATCAGGCCCTGACGCGCGCCCGGTATTGCGCCGGCGACGCGGAAATCGGCGCACGTTTCGAACAGATTCGCCATGAAGTACTGATTCGCAAACGCGATACTGCGGCGCTGAAAAAAGAAGTGCTGGAAATGCGTCAGAAAATGCTCGACGCCCATCCCAACAACAGCGGCCAGTTCGACCTCAAGCATGACCGTGGCGGCATCATCGACGTGGAATTTACGGTGCAGTATCTGGTCCTCGCCCATGCCCACAAACACCCGGAACTGACGCGCAATATCGGCAATCTGGCGTTGCTCAGCCTTGCTGCGGAACTGGGTTTGATCCCGATCGAACAGGCCGAAAGCGCACGCGACGCCTATCGCCATTTTCGCCAGTGGCAGCATGCA
Organism: uncultured Gammaproteobacteria bacterium; assembly: GCA_963741495.1. Lineage (GTDB taxonomy): Bacteria > Pseudomonadota > Gammaproteobacteria > Burkholderiales > Sulfuricellaceae > Sulfurimicrobium. The sequence goes on along the minus strand of CAVUID010000015.1, from coordinate 333,921 downwards.
CTGCGTCTGCAGAGTTCCGAATATGCCCGCATCGCGCCCGAGCAGGCTACGCCTTTCGTGGCCGGGGTAAAGGCGCTGTGGCAAACTGTATTTGAGGAAGGTTAGATGTACATCATCGCCATCGGCTGGCTATATGTAGTGGTGATGATGTCTGTCACTGAAACCAGCTTTATCGCCGGGCTGATGACTTTCCTGTTTTATGGACTGGTGCCGCTGGCCATTTTTCTCTGGCTCTTCGGCACGCCTCAGCGCAGGCGTTCAATGGCTGCCAAGCAGAACGCCGACCAGCCAGATGGTACCGATACCAAGACCGATTAGCGTCACCTGCTGGATCGTGGCCTTGATTTCCGGGCGCTTGTGCAGGCCGGGAATCAGGTCCGCCACCGCCACATAAATCATGCTGGCAGCGGCAATGCCGAGGAAATAAGGCACCACGCCCTGCATCGATTGCAGGGCAAAATAAGCCAGCACCCCGCCCACCAGCGTGGCCAGACTCGATAGCAGATTAAAGGTAAATGCCTGACGCTTGGTATAACCGGAATGCAGCAGAATCAGGAAATCGCCCACCTCTTGCGGAATCTCGTGGGCGATGATGGCCAGCGAAGTCACGATCCCCACCTGCACATCCACCATGAAGGCAGCAGCGATCAGGATACCATCGACAAAATTGTGGAAAGTATCGCCCACCATGATCATCATCCCGCTGCGGCCATGGTCGGTATGCCCATTGTGAACGCCGTGCACCTCGCACTCTTCGGTGTGATGGCAATGGCGCCACAGCACCAATTTTTCCAGGGTAAAGAACAACAGAATGCCGAACAGGACCGTACCCGCCATGGTATGCACGTCATGGTTCAGTTCGAAGGCATGCGGCAGGATTTCCAGAAATACCGCGCCCAGCAAGGCACCAATCGCATAACTCACCAGCAACGGCACCATCGAAGCGCGCGCAGAAAAAGCGAACAGCGCGGCAGCGGCAACGCTTAGTACACCGCCGAACAGGCTGGCGACAACGATCCAGGTTAGTGTGGACATGAAATGGGCATTAATTCTTGAAAAAGGGCGATTATACTTGAGCTGTCAAGTCTGCTTGCAAGTGTTAACAACTAACCCAGCCAGATCATGGAAGCCATCCGTCCGGTCGCGCCATCGCGGCGATAGGAATAAAAACGTTCCGCATCGGTATGGGTGCAAAAATTGCCGCCGAAAATCTGTTGTACGCCTATTCGCGCCAGCCTCTGTCTTGCAAGCATATAGATGTCCGCCAGCCATTTTCCGCCGTTGGGAGAGAATCGCGGGGAGAAGGCCTCTTCAGCGGCTTGATCCTGGGCCATGAATATCTGCCGCACTTCATCGCCGACCTCAAACGCCTGCGGTCCAATGGCAGGACCTAGCCAGGCAAGAACTTCTTCAGGCGCAATCGCCATCGACTTGACAGCTGATTCCACCACGCCATCCGCGAGGCCGCGCCAGCCGGCATGAGCCGCAGCGATGACAGAACCCGCGCGGTCGCACAGCAGCACTGGCAGGCAATCAGCAGTCAGCACGGCACAGACAACGCCGGATTCACGCGCCACGCTACCATCAGCCTCGGGTACGCCCTCGGCATGGTCGGCATTTGCGATTTTATGTCCATGCACCTGCTTCAGCCACACAGGCTCGGCTGGCAAACAGGCTCGCAGCGCTTCACGGTTGGCGGCCACTGCCACGGGATCATCACCGACATGGTCGCCCAGATTGAAGCTGGCATAAGGCGCCATGCTCACGCCACCGCACCGTGTCGTCACCCTCGCCTGAACGCGGGCAGGCGCCGGCCAGTCAGGTATCAGGAAATCCATATCGCGGCTTATTCCTCCGCGTTGCTGCGTAATTGCGCCAGCAACTGCGCCATATCATCCGGCACCTCGGCGCGCCATTCCATTGCCTTTCCGCTTTCCGGATGAATCAGGCCAAGGCGAGTGGCATGCAATGCCTGGCGCTTGAATTTTCGCATCATGTCACGTAATGCTGGCGTGGTATTCATGCCCTTGCCTGCATATACCGGGTCGCCAAACATGGGGTGGCCGATGTGCAGCATATGCACCCGAATCTGATGTGTCCGCCCGGTTTCGAGCTGGCAACGGACCAGCGAATGATGGGCGAACCACTCCTCCACCACGAAATGGGTCACAGCCGGTTTGCCGCCCGAAATCACGGTCATCTTGGTGCGTTGTGACGGGTGGCGCCCGATCGGCGCATCGACGCTGCCATCTCTTTCCGGCCGTCCCTGAATGACGGCAAGATATTCGCGCTTCACAGTATGGGCCTGCAACTGGCGCACCAGATCAGTCTGAGCGGTGAGGGTTTTGGCCACCACCAGCAGGCCGCTGGTGTCCTTATCGAGGCGATGCACGATGCCGGCACGGGGAACGCCCGCCAGCTGCGGAGCATGATGCAGCAATGCATTAAGCATCGTACCCTGCCAGTTGCCGCTGCCGGGATGAACCACCAGTCCGGCTGGCTTGTTGATAACCAGCAGCGCGTCATCCTCGTACACGATATCGAGCGCAATATCCTCGGGCAGGAATGCCAGTTCTTCCGCTGCCAGTTGCGTTCGAACTTCGGCCTGATCCCCTTCCCACACGATCTGCCTGGTTGAGACAAGCTCGCCATTCAGGGTGACATGACCCTCCTTGATCCAGTTTTGCAGGCGGCTGCGGGAATATTCCGGCAGCAAGTTCGACAGGGCCTGATCCAGGCGCAGCCCGCTACATGCAGCAGGAATCTCCAGTTGAATGGGCTGGAGTTGGGGGTCGTTTCGGTTATAATCGGTCAACTTTTGGATGGATGGTGTCATGAAGCGTATTTTAGCGTTAATTTTGCTGGTTCTGGTGGCCGGTTGCGGCTTATTCCCCGAAACGCAGGACGAAACCAAGGGCTGGTCTGCCCAGAAGCTCTACTCGGAAGCCAAGAGCGAGATGGGCGATGGCAATTACACCAAGGCCATCAAGTATTTTGAAACGCTTGAAGCGCGCTACCCCTATGGCCGCTATGCCCAGCAGTCGCAACTTGAGGTGGCTTATGCCTACTTCAAGGACAACGAACCGATTTCAGCCATTGCCGCCTGCGATCGCTTCATCAAGCTGCACCCCAATCACCCCAATGTGGACTATGCCTACTACCTGAAAGGGCTGGCCAATTTCAATGAAGACCTGGGACTGCTGGGCGCCATCGCCAACCAGGATCTCTCGGAGCGCGACCCCAAGGCGGCGCGGGACTCATTCGATGCCTTCAAGGAACTGGTGACCCGTTTTCCCGGCAGCAAATACACGCCCGATGCGCACTGCGCATGAATTACCTGGTCAATGCGCTTGCTTCGAATGAAGTGCACGTCGCACGCTACTACGCACGGCGCGGCGCCCATGTGGCCGCGGTGAATCGTGCCCAGGCAGCCCTGCAACAATACCCTCAGGCCCCTGCCACCGAAGAAGCGCTGGCCATCATGGTCAAATCCTATGATGCGCTGGGCCTGACTGAATTGCGTGACGACGCACGCAGGGTACTGGTCAAAAACCACCCCAACAGCAAATTTCTTGGTGAAATGACCCAGGATGAAAAACCCTGGTGGAAGCTCTGGTAAAACGTCTTTCAGGATCACCCTCGACACATCGAGGTTGATCCTGATTCCAGCAGCAAACTTTAAATCGCTGCTTCGTCGGTTTCGCCAGTACGGATGCGCACCACCTTCTCGACCGTGGAAACAAAAATCTTGCCGTCACCGATCTTGCCCGTGCGCGCAGCATTGACAATGGCTTCCAGCACCGCATCCGCCTGTTCGGTAGCGACCACCACCTCGATTTTTACCTTCGGCAGAAAGTCCACCACATACTCGGCGCCACGGTAGAGTTCGGTATGGCCTTTCTGGCGCCCGAACCCCTTGACCTCGGTCACAGTCAGACCGGTCACGCCGATTTCCGACAAGGCTTCGCGTACTTCGTCGAGCTTGAACGGCTTGATGATGGCTTCGATTTTTTTCATATTTTCAATCTCCTGATTATTCTTTCCACGGACGGTATTTCGATGTGATGGGATAGCGCCGGTCCCTGCCGAACCCGCGCGGCGTGATGCGCACGCCTACAGGCGCCTGCCGGCGCTTGTATTCACTCAGGTCAATCAGCTTGATCACGCGCCGCACGTCGTGCTCGTCAAACCCCATTGCAATGATGTCATGGGGACACATATCGTGCTCGACATAGGCTTCCAGGATGACATCCAGCACTTCATAAGGCGGCAGGCTATCCTGATCGGTCTGGTTCTGGCGCAACTCGGCCGAGGGCGGCACGGACAATAACACGCTCCGGAATGGCAGGGCCGAGCTGATTGCGGTAACGCGCCAGGCGATACACCAGCATCTTCGGCACGTCCTTCAGCACCGCGAAGCCGCCGGCCATGTCGCCATAAAGCGTGGCATAACCGACCGCCATTTCGCTCTTGTTGCCGGTCGTGAGCACGATAGACCCGAACTTGTTGGATAGCGCCATCAACAGGGTGCCGCGAATGCGCGCCTGAATATTTTCCTCGGCAGTATCAAACGGCAAACGATCAAATTCGTCGGCCAGACTATCTGAGAAAGGCATCGAACACCGGCTTGATGGAGATTTCGCTGTATTTCACACCCAGGGTGCCTGCCATTGTCTCCGCATCATGGAGGCTGATATCCGCCGTGAACTGTGAGGGCATCATCACTGCACGCACCCGGTCCGCCCCCAGCGCATCCACGGCGATCGCCAGCACCAGTGCCGAGTCGATCCCGCCGGAAAGTCCCAGCAACACGCCCGGAAAACCATTCTTACCGACATAATCACTGACCCCGAGGCACAGCGCGCGGTAAACATTTTCCTCCAGCGTGTGCTCCGGCACAATCTCACCCATCTGTGGCGAGGCATTTTCGAATTCCACCAGCCGCAGCGCTTCCTCGAATGCCGGTAACTGATGCACCAGATCACCATTCGCATCCATGACAAAGGAAGCACCATCGAATACCAGTTCATCCTGGCCACCCACCAGATTGACATAGACCACCGGCAATCCGCATTCGCCAATGCGCTCGCGTACTGCCTCATAGCGTGAAATCTGCTTGTTCATGTGATAGGGGGAGGCATTCAGTACCAGCAGCACCCTGGCGCCAGCCTGGCTGGCACATACTGGCGCACCCTCTTCCCAGATATCGGCACAGATATTGAGCCCAAACTGCACGCCATCCACTTCGAACGAGCACCCCTCGGTGCCGGGAGTGAAATAGCGCACCTCGTCAAAAACCGAGTGATTCGGCAATCGCTGTTTGTGATAAGTCGCCACGACCTTGCCAGACTGCAGCACGGAAGCCGCGTTGTAACGATTGCCGTTCTCCTGATGCGGATGGCCGACTACTAGCGTAATGCCCTCAGTGCGCTGGGCAAGTTCGAACAATGCCGCATCACAGGCACTATAGAAGCCATCGCGCAGCAGCAGATCCTCCGGCGGATAGCCGGTGAGAGACAATTCAGGCGTCACCAGAATCTGCGCACCCATCTCTCGCGCACGAATGGCATAGTCTAGTATTTTCGCGGCATTGCCGCTGATGTCACCAACAGTACAGTTGATTTGGGCGATGGCTATTTTCATGTGCAATTAGTTCAATAAAAGCTCTGAATTTGAAAAAAACAAGTACTTTCTGGATCTCAGTCTGAAATTATACTGCCAACCTTCGCCACGCCGCTCAGTCTCAAATGCAATTACCCTGCATCATCCTGAGTCAATCGTCTCCAGAGCGCGGGAACGCCAATTTAGTACGGCAGTATGCATGAACATCTTGCTCACCAGTTGAGGGAATTCGGTACGAATCACACCAGCAGCAAACTGCGAAAGAAAGCGCGCCTTTAACTCCGCGCGTGCACGATCCACGCCGATTTCAGCATAGGGTGAGGAGGCCAGCAGAAGAAAACCATCATCCGGGATGCGACCAGCCTTCATGTTGGATTCGATAATGCCCGCAGCTTTGCGGATCGGGTCGGCCAGATCCGGACTGTAAGGCCCGATAATCAGTGCAAGATTGGGCATGTGCAGAAAATCAAAGCCTCGCCCGACGCACATCATCCATTCCCGGTGCTCGATATTAAGTGCACGGACAGTCTGTTTGATCTCGGCGACATGCGCAATATTACCGAGAATCAGGGGCAAAAGATCCCGCCTCACCTGACCCGGCATATCCGGGAAAAGCCTTTCCAGGCGCAGTTCCAGGGTATCTGAATCCTGTGGCGTCAGTTGTGCCACTTCCAGCGCATCCCCATTCGCACCATGCAGGATCAGCGCATCCTCATCGGTCTCAAAACCGCACACAATGGGATAAACCGTGCCATGACCCTGGCCGAAAACATGTTCAACCTGCTGCTTGATACCATACGTATGCGCAATAGCCGCCTCGGTATCGTAGCAAAACCCGGCACAGCCGCGGTGCTTGTCGCCTTTTGAAAAATGGTAAGTGATCAGAACCAGCACGCGGCGCCCGGTTGAAACCACGCCATGAACATGATTGGCCAGCACTTCACCGAGATGCGGCCAGCCCAGATTGAACATGCCACCGAGATTGCGTATCGGGGTCAGGATACCCGGTGGGGTATTGGTGGCGACGGGAATATTAATGCGCCCGTCCATGCACTTGAGCACCACGATATCCGAGGTGTGCTCGGCAAGATAGCGTTCACGGGCCAGAAACATTTCCGGATCAATGAATGAAGCAGAGTGCCTGCGGGCCAGATCCAGCAGCCACTCGATGCGCTCGTTGATTGGTTTACCATGTATATCCACGTCACTCTCCCTGTTATACAGGCAGAAAATGCCTGAATGATTGAGCCGCGTCAATTCGAAAGTTTTTAGGTAGAATGCAAAATTTTATGCGCCTCAGCAAAATTACTACCCGCACCGGAGATGATGGCACCACCGGCCTCGCGGACGGATCTCGCCTTGCCAAAAACAATCCGCGCATTATTGCCATCGGCACGGTGGACGAACTCAATTGCCAGCTGGGGTTGCTGCTCACTGAAGCCCTGTCACCTGCGCTACGAAAATCCCTTTCAGGCATTCAACATGAGCTGTTTGAACTTGGTGGCGAATTGGCGATGCCAAAACGGACTTTCATTCACGAAAACCACGTGCTACGGTTAGAAAAGCGGCTTGAAAGGTACAACGCCAACTTGCCGCCACTGAAGGAATTCATTCTGCCTGGCGGGTCTCGCGCGGCCGCCTTGTGTCATGTGGCCCGCACTGTCTGCCGCCGCGCCGAGCGCGATTGCGTGAGCCTGGGACAAACAGAGACCGTTTCACCCGCCCTACTGCAATATCTGAACCGGTTATCAGACCTGCTATTTGTAGTAAGCCGCGTCATCAACCGGGAGCAACAGATAGCAGATGTACAGTGGCAACACTAACGAGCGTGATCAAGCTGCTCGCACAGACGCTCTGCGCCTTCCAGAATTCGCGGGGTCTGGCGCTGTATCAGGTCGGGGTGGATAAAATACATTCGCTCCTTGCGAACGGCACGCATGCCGGAAAAACGCCGCCAGTTTTTCCACACCTGCTCATTCTGGTATAAACCGCCGCTGGCAAAAATCACTTCCGGGTCCTGGCTCACCACAGATTCCATTGAAACTGTCGGCGTCAGATTCGTCAGTCCCGCAAAGATGTTCCGCCCGCCACAAAGCTCGATGACATCGTTGATCAAGTGCGCCCCGTTCACAGTCATGAGTGGCGCATCCCAAATCTGGTAGAAAACACTGACCTGCTTGCGCGCTGCGAATTTATGCCTCAAGCGGATCATGCGCTGCTCGAATCCGGCTGCGGCCCGGTTAGCATTCGCATCGGTCCCGGCGAGATGACCAATTGCGCTCAATAATCGGGGGATATCCTGCAAATGCCGGGGTTCGGTAACAAAAACCCGAACACCCAGGCGCTCCAGTTGAGCCAGGTCTCCGCTGTGATTGCCACTTTGCCAGGCGAGCACCAGATCGGGTTTCAGAGCAAGAACACGTTCGAGATCCACTTTGCCGGAATCGCCCAGAGACTGGATGCGTTTTGCCGCTGGAGGATAATCGCTGAATGCCGTCACGCCAACAACGAAGCTGCCTGCCCCCGCTGCGAATGCCAATTCGGTCGCATGAGGCGCCAGGCTGATAATACGTTGCGCCGGTTGTGAAAGGGTGACGAGCACCCCCCTGTCATCCTGAGCAGATACTTGCTGCGCCCAGGCTGGCAGGGTATTCAACAGCAAACAGGCTGCGCAGACCAGGCGCAGCATGGGACTTACAACCGGCCGTTATGAAATACCAGGCTTGGCAATGCTGCAGGGCCTTCACCTTCGATATGAATCCGGGTAATAGACGAGTTGCTGACCTGAATACGGAAAATATGGTCCATCGGCATTCCCAGCACATAAGCCATGATCATCCTGATCACGCCAGCATGAGCCACAACCAGCACATGCTCACCCTTGTACTCCTTGACCAGCGTATGCCAAACCGCGCTCACCCGTGCGGCAAACTCGGTTAGCGGCTCGGCGCCAATGGGATGATGATGCAGCGGGTCACGCCAGAAGCGCAGCAGCGTATCCGGATCATTTTCCATCAATTGTTGTGGTGTCTTGCCTTCCCATTCACCAAATCCAAGTTCCATCAGTCGTTTGTCTTCGCTGACCGGAATCTGCCATTTCTCCGCCAGTTCGTGCGAAAACGCAGCGCAACGCGCCAGCGGCGAAGTGGCAATATGCTGCCAGGGATGATGCTCGCCCACGGCTGCCCGCATCTGCTTCCAGCCCTCCTGCGCTAAGGGGATCGTCACTCTGGCCGCGATATTTCTTGCCGCCCACTGGTTCACCGTGGCGCATCAAATCTATCGTTGTGATTTTCATAAAAGTCTTTCTATCAAAGTAAAATTAAGCGCCTGTCCAGCGCGCCAGTGTGATCAACAGCAATAATACCAGCCACAACGCCAGCGTACGCCAAACCAGGCTGATTGCGCTATCCATATAATCAACATCGGCATCATCGCCCAGCCCGATTTCGGGGCGATGCTCGACACCATCGAAGCGTCTCGATGGATTCACCCAGCCTGACGCCCATTGCACCCGCGCCACTGGCAAGCACGATGCCCAAGCCTTCTTCCATCCATTGTTTCGCCTGTGAACGCCAGCAGTACATGGCATCCTCGAAATTACCCACGATCGCGAAACTTACCGCTGTCAGGCGGGCCGGCAGCCACTCCATCCAGGCAAAGACACGAGCTGAAAAAATTCCGAAATTTCCGAATTCCTGCTCGTTCAAGCCCACCCCATGTCCGGGCCAGAATCTGGGCCAGACGGTAAAGTAACGCACCCGCGGGACCCAACAAGCACAAACCAGAAAACGATGCCAAACAGCTTGCGATACGCAAAGATCAGGATTTCTTCAATACCGAGACGGGCAACTTCGGCTGGAGAAAAAGATTCGGCTGTCACGCCCCACCCATTGTTCCAACAGCGACCGCGCCTGATCAAATTGCTGATTGCGCAGGGCAGAAGACAACTGCTGCTGCATTCGCCCACAATGTGCCAAACCCCATCAGCAAATACAGCGCAAAGAAATTCCACAGCCACCCCAATCGGGCCGCTCATAGCCTTCAGAAACATGGATATCAGCGCCACCAGGACCACAAATGGTGCAAATCGCCAGAATCCAGGTCAGCACACCGTGGCGATACTCGCCAGCGTTAAATTGCCGCTCAAGATAATGCACATAGCCGGAAAACCAGGCATACGTCCGGACACTTCTCGGCAGTGGGCGAAAGTGCTCCAGCAACAACGCACGATCAAAGCCAGAAAAACTCATTACGGGCGCTTTACTGAGTAACTTCCACGGTCAGACACTCCGTCCTGGTACAACTCCACCGTCGGCAAATTGAGCTTCATATGATGTTCATCCAGATAGTCCAGCAGCGCAGAATAAGCCTTTCCCGGTGCCAGCAGCGGCTGCGCCTTGACCCTGACCTGCACCACCTGCCTGGCAGGAACGCTCCCGATAGGCAAGCGGCTCACTCACCTTGGTCCCTGCATCAACCAGATATCCCACCTGGGCACTCCAGTCTCGCTTGGGCGTGCTACGGGGGTCGTTCAGAAGCAAGGTGACTGCCGCGCCAGCCTTTACTCCCTGCTGCTGCAAAGCTTCAGCACTTCCTGCTGTTTTTCCGGCAATTTGTAGTAATCGCCCTTCTGGGACATATAGGCATAGTGATATGGGCCGCGCTGAGCAAGCTCAAAACTGGCCTGATTGAAGCCGCCCCACCACCAGAAAACCAGAATCAGGGGCAAGACAAATGCCAGCAGAAAAGGAATCCAGTGTTTCTTCATTCAAGGCAACCATGTTTCAGGAGAGGGTCGAAAGATACCACAAAACCCAGCCAGATCTTCCTGAAAATGGCGCTGCGCATGGATCAGGAGATGGTTACTTGAACCCCGGAAATCGCTCTAGGCACGTGAAGATGTTCGCTGGCGACGCGACTCGAACAGGCAGATGCCTGCCGCCACCGAAACATTGAGACTCTCCACCGTCCCGAACATGGGGATGCGCAGCCAGTTCATCACAGTTTTCCCGCGTCAGGCGTCTCAGGCCCTCCCCTTCTGCACCCAGCACCAATGCAAGAGGGCCATCGAGCTTCATGCCAAACAGATCCTTTTCTGCCTCACCCGCCGTTCCCACTACCCAGATACCCAGTTCCTGCAATTCGCGCAGGGTGCGCGCCAGGTTGGTCACCGTAATGAACGGCACCGTCTCCGCCGCGCCAGAAGCCACCTTGCGCACGGTTGGATTCAGTCCCACGGCACGATCCTTGGGCGCAATCACCGCATGTGCTCCCATGGCATCCGCCACCCGCAAACAGGCGCCCAGATTATGGGGATCCTGCACGCCGTCCAGCACCAGCAACAAGGCCGGCTCTGACAAATTCTCCAGCACCCCGTCCAGCGTGTGAGGCAAGGTGGCCAATGCAGAGACTTTAGCCACGACACCCTGATGCTTGTCGCCGGCCATGCCATCGAGCCGCTGACGCGGAACCTGCATTATCTTTCACGCCTTTGGCCTCGGCCAGTTGCAGCAAATCGCGGCTGCGCGGGTCGTGGCGCCCCTGGTCGAGATAAATTTCCTGCACGCCCCCGGCATTCTGGCGCAAACGACTGGTAACGGCATGAAAGCCGTAAATCAGAACAGACTGCGTCATCACTCCTGCCCGGTTTTGGCTTTTGGCTTGCGCCGCGGCCCGGATGACTGGGGTTTTGCGGTACGTGGCTTGGCAGAGCGGGGTTTGGCTGGCGCTGCGGTCGATGGGCGCGCCTTCTTCCTTGACCAGTGAAAAATCGACCTTGCTGGTTTCCAGATCCACGCGCATCACCTTAACCTGCAAGCGGTCGCCCAGGCGATAGCGCTTTCCGGAACGCTCGCCCAGCATCTGGTGCCTGGCCGCATCAAAGTGGAAATATTCGTCACCCAGGTCGGTCACGTGCACCAGTCCTTCGGCGTAGATATCGTCCAGCGCGACAAATACCCCAAAACCGGTCACGCCACTGATGCTGCCGGTAAAGACTTCACCCACCTTATCCTGCATGAAATAGCATTTGAGCCAGTTTTCCACATCGCGCGTGGCTTCGTCGGCTCGGCGCTCGGTCATGGAGCAATGCATACCCAGTTCGTCCCACTTGCCTGGCTTGTATTTCTCGCCATTAAGCGCCGCCTTGATGGAGCGATGCACCAGCAGATCGGGGTAACGACGGATCGGAGAAGTAAAATGCGTGTAGTTCTCGTAAGCCAGACCGAAATGCCCAACGTTGTCCGGGCTGTAGACGGCCTGACGCAGGGAGCGCAGCATGACTGTCTGCAGCAATTGGGCATCCGGTCGGTTCTTGATCTGCTGCAGCAGTTTGGCGTAATCCTTGGCGTGCGGATCGTCTCCACCGCCCAGATCAAGACCGAAATCTCCCAGAAATTCACGCAGATTCACCAGTTTTTCCGGAGTCGGCCCTTCGTGGATACGGTATAGCGCCGGATGCTTATGCTTCTTGAGAAATTCCGAGGCACACACGTTGGCGGCCAGCATGCACTCCTCGATTACACGATGCGCATCGTTGCGGTGAACCGGCACAATCCGGTCAATCTTGCCCTGATCGTTGAAAATCATCTGGGTTTCGATGGTCTCGAAATCAATCGCACCGCGCTTCGCACGAGCCTTGACCAGTACCCTGAACAGTTTTTCCAGTTCCTGGATATGCGGCAGCAATTCCTCGTTTTCCTTCGCCGCCTTGCCTTTAGGGTCGGCCAGCATCTCTGCCACGGTGGTGTAGGTAAAGCGTTTGTGCGAATTCATCACGGCCGGATAGAAACGGTATTTCTTGACCTCGCCGCTGCTGTTGATGTCCATTTCACATACCATGCACAACCGTTCTACATTCGGATTAATCGAGCACAGACCGTTGGACAGTTCCTCCGGCAGCATCGGAATCACCCGGCGCGGGAAATACACCGAATTGCCGCGCTCGATCGCTTCCTTGTCCAGCGGCTCGCCCGGCTTGACGTAATGGCTGACATCGGCAATCGCCACGTACAGCTTCCAGCCGCCCTTGCCGAGCAGTTTCCAGCCCTTGCCCAGCGGCTTGCAGAATACGGCATCGTCGAAATCGCGCGCGGTCTCGCCGTCGATGGTCACCAGCGGCAGATCGCGGATATCCTCGCGGCCTTCATAGTCCTTCTTCAGCACCTTGGGTTTGATTTTCTTTGCGGCCTGCGCGACCTCGGGCGGAAATTCATTGGGCAGATTGTGCTTGCGCAGGGCGATCTCGATTTCCATGCCGGGATCGGCATAATTGCCCAATATCTCGGCAATACGGCCGATGGGGCGGCTATGCTTCGAGGGCTGCTGAAGCATTTCCACCATCACCACCTGGCCGGGCTTGGCGCCCTTGTCGGAGCCCGGCTCAATCAGGATTTCCTGGCTGATGCGCTTGTTTTCCGCCGTCACGAACAGGATGCCGTGTTCAACATGAAGCCGACCCACCAACATGGAGTTTACGTGTTCCAGCACCTCGACGATGCTGCCTTCCGGCCGTCCGCGCCGGTCCACGCCGATCTGCCGCGCCATGACGCGATCGCCGTGCAGCACCTTGTCCATCTGCTTGCCGGACAAAAACAGATCCGGGCTGCCATCTTCGGGAACAAGGAAGCCAAAACCGTCGGCATGTCCCTGTACCGTGCCCTTGATAAGATCCAGCTTTTCCATCAGACAGATCGCGCCCTTGCGGTTGCGCATGATCTGCCCGTCCCGTTCCATCGCCCTGAGGCGACGGGAAAAGATGTCGGCCTCTTCCTCGTCAAGACCGAGCAGTTTGATCAGCTTCTCATCGCTGATCGGCGCGCCCTGCTCTTCCAGCAACTGGAGAACAAATTCCCGGCTGGGCAGGGGCTTTTCATAATTCCGGCTTTCGCGCTCGAAATGTGGATCTTGAGGTTTGCCGCCTTTTTTGGCGGCCTTGCTATTTTGATTTGACAAAAGTTTCGTTTCCTATAAAATTCGCGTTTCTTGAAGCCCAGATGGCGGAATTGGTAGACGCGCACGGTTCAGGTCCGTGTGCCGCAAGGTGTGGAGGTTCGAGTCCTCTTCTGGGCACCAAATCAAAAAGGGCGGGTTCTTCGGAACCCGCCCTTTTTATTTACTCAAACGGATGCCGTAACACAATCGTTTCTTCCCGGTCAGGACCAGTTGAAATGATGTCGATCGGCACACCGCAAATTGCTTCCATGCGCTTGAGATAGGCGCGTGCGTTGGCCGGCAACGCGTCATAATTCTTCACGCCGACCGTACTGTCCGTCCAGCCCGGCATATCTTCGTAGATCGGTTCACATTTAGCCAGCGTTTCAGCGCCTACCGGAAGAATGTCGGTCATACCGCCATCCACCTTGTAGCCGGTACACAGACGCACTGTTTCCATGCCGTCCATCACGTCCAGTTTGGTGACGCACAGACCAGTCACGCCATTGATCTGGATCGAACGCTTCAGCGCCGCGGCATCGAACCAGCCGCAACGTCGCGCACGACCAGTCGTGGCGCCGAATTCGTGGCCACGGTCAGCCATGTGCTTACCGTTCGGATCGAGCTTGTCCACTGCATCGTACAATTCAGTAGGAAATGGGCCAGCGCCAACACGGGTGGTGTAGGCCTTGGTAATGCCCAGTACGTAATGCAGCATCTGCGGGCCCACTCCGCTACCGGTGGCCGCATTGGAAGCAATGCAGTTGCTCGATGTCACAAATGGGTAGGTGCCGTGATCGATATCCAGCAACGCGCCCTGCGCGCCTTCGAACAATATGTTTTTTCCTGCCTTGTTGGCTTCGAACAGGAGGTTGGGCACATCCGCCACCATGGGCTTGATGCGCTCGGCAATCAGCAGGACGTCATCCAGGGATTTCTGGAAATCCACGATATCCGCCTTGAAGTAATTTTTCAGCACGAAGTTGTGGTAATCGAGAATTTCACCCAGTTTTGCTGCCAGGCGCTCGCGGTGGAACAGATCCTGGATGCGGATGCCACGGCGTGACACCTTGTCTTCGTAGGCAGGGCCGATACCGCGACCCGTCGTGCCGATCTTGCTGGCGCCCTTGGCAATTTCACGTGCCTGATCGAGCGCTACGTGATGCGGCATGATGACCGGGCAGGCGGCAGAAATTTTCAGGCGGTTGCATACCGGCACCCCGGCTTTTTCCAGCATGTCCACTTCTTCCATCAGCGCCCAGGGGGAAACCACCACACCGTTGCCGATGTAGCAATCGACATTCTGGCGCAGGATTCCGGACGGAATCAGGTGCAGCACGGTTTTGGCGCCATTGATCACCAGCGTGTGGCCAGCGTTGTGGCCGCCCTGAAAGCGCGCCACGCCCTGGGCATGATCGGTGAGCCAGTCCACGATCTTGCCCTTGCCTTCATCCCCCCATTGGGTGCCGATTACTACTACGTTCTTTGTCATGCTTTCCAACCCCTAAACTAGATTTTTTCTACCAGCCATTGTTTGTCATGTTTTACCAGCCTGCGATCACAGTTCAACTCGCCCCGGCAATCTTCATGCCCGGGCAGGTCTACCAGGATAACCTCACCTTGTCCACGCAAGGCGTCAATCTTCTCTTGCAGTGCTGCGTCATTGTCATAAGGTGCCAGAATGGCAGGTGCCGCCGCTGCCGGCCCCAAGGCGCCGCACAACACCCTCAGATCCATGCTGAAACCGGTTGCAGGACGAGCACGCCCGAAAATGCTGCCAACTTCGTCATAGCGTCCGCCCTTGGCAATTGCATGCGCCTGGTTCGGCAGGTAAGCGGAAAAAACAACCCCGCTATGATAATGGTAACCACGTAACTCAGCCAAATCAAAAGCGATACTGTCCACCATGTCACCCAGACTGACTGCGATTGTGTTCAATGCATCAAGCGCAACACGTATTTCTGGATAATCCGGCAGAAGCTGCCGCGCCTGCTCCAGAATATCAATGCCGCCGTAAAGCTGAGGCAGTTGCAACACGGCATCGCGAGTTGGCTCAGTCAGAGATTGCGCCAGTTCTGTCAGGGTCGGCACGTCCTTGTTCTGCAGGGCCTGGAACAGCGCCGCCTCAATTTCTACGGAAACAGCACCATGTTCCATCAGTGCCTGAAAGATGCCCACATGCCCGAGATCAAGGTGAATGCCGTTTACACCGATCAGGCTAAGCGCTTTCAGCATCAGCTGCTGAATTTCGATATCGCTTTCCAGGCCAGCATGGCCAAAGAGTTCAGCGCCTATCTGCAATGGTTCACGGGTCTGCATCATGCCATCAGGAATGGCATGCAAGACACTTCCCGCGTAGCACAATCTGACGACGCCGCGACGATTCAGCAGATGCGCGTCCACCCTTGCAGCCTGCGGCGTGATATCCGCCCGCAGTCCCATCATACGACCAGAAAGCTGATCCACCACCTTGAAGGTTTTAAGGTCCATGTCGTGGCCGGTGCCAGTCAGCAAGGAAGGCAGATATTCAAGCAGCGGCGGGATGACCTGGTGATAGCCATGCACGTGGAACAGATCAAGCAAGCGGCGGCGCAGGCTCTCGATGCGGCGCGCCTCGGGGGGGAGAATATCTTCTATGTATTCGGGTAGTAACCAGGTTTGCATTATTTAACCAGCAACAATATCAATAAACCGCCCAGCATCGAACCCAGCCCGATAAAACGCAGCTGTCCGTCAGAGAGTTCGATCATTTTGCGGAATGTTTCGCGCCATGCGGCAGGCGCCATGAAGGGAAGCAATCCTTCCAGAATCAACATCAGGGCAAAGGCCGCCAGCAGATTCACCTGCATTATTTTGCAGCCTTGCCGCCTGATGATTTCATGTATTTAAAGAACTCAGAAGTGGGCTCCAGCACCAGCACATCAGACTTGTTTTTGAAGCTCTGGCGATAGGCTTCAAGACTGCGGTAAAACGAATAGAACTCGGGGTTCTGCCCATAAGCCGCAGCATAGGTGGCAGCCGCCTTGGCATCCCCTTCACCCTTGGTCTGCTGTGCAGTGCGATAGGCTTCGGCCAGAATTACTTCGCGCTGGCGATCAGCATCAGCACGAATTTTTTCAGATTCGGCAAAACCCTGGGAGCGCAGTTCATTGGCAACACGCTTGCGCTCGGCTTCCATACGCTGGTAAACCGACTCGCTCACTTCCTGCGGCAGATCCACCCTTTTCAGCCGCACGTCCATTACCTGCACACCGATCTTGCGCGCATCCAGATCGGCTTTCTGGCGCAGGATTTCCATGATCTTGTCGCGTTCGCCAGAGACTACTTCGTGAACCGTTCGTTTACCGAATTCGGCACGCAGGCTGTCATTGACCGTCTGCATCAGGCGCGTCTCGGCACGTGCTTCATCGCCGCCGACACTGACGTAATGCTGTTTGACGTCAATGATGCGCCATTTAACAAAGGAATCCACCAGCACGTTTTTCTTTTCCGATGTCAGGAAGCGCTCCGGCTCGACGGTATCCACCGTGCGCAAACGGGTATCAAAATAACGTACGTTCTGCAGCAATGGGATCTTGAAATACAGACCAGGCTGATGTTTGACGGAAATGATTTCACCCAGCTGAAAGACAATCGCCTGTTGACGCTGATCCACGGTAAAAACAGTCAGACTGGAAAGAACCAGCAGTGCCAGCAGGCCTGTTAACAAACTACTCAAATGTTTTTTCATTAACGTGTCTCCCGATCCCGGCTACGGAAGGCATCACGTGAACGCGACGTGCTGTCGATGGCAGGCGCAGATTCCGGCTGGGGTATTGATTTGGCAACAGATGCATCGGGTGCGGACTGCTGAATGAGTTTATCCAGAGGCAGGTAAAGCAGATTATTGCCGCCTTTCTGATCTACCAGCACCTTGCTGGTGCTGGAAAGCATCTGCTGCATCGTATCCAGATACATGCGGTCACGCGTTACTACCGGCGCTTTATTGTATTCCGACACGATCTGTTTGAAGCGTGAGGCATCACCCTCGGCACTGGCAATCACACGCTGCTTGTAGCCATCGGCCTCTTCCAGCAGACGCGAGGCTGCACCACGCGCCTTGGGCACCACGTCGTTGGCATATGCCTGACCTTCGTTTTTCTGCCGTTCCTTGTCCTGGCCGGCTTTCACTGCATCGTCAAAAGCGGCCTGCACCTGCTCCGGTGGTTGAGCATTCTGCATCGTCACCTTGCTGATGTTGATACCGGTCTTGTAACGATCGAGAATTTCCTGCATCAGCTTCGTCGCCCGGGCCGCCACTTCGGCGCGACCCTTCATACAGCACGAAATTCATCTTGTTCTTGCCCACGATTTCGCGAATCGCAGTTTCTGCCGCGTTGAGCACGGCATCTTCGGGATGGCGGTTGTTGAACAAAAATTCTTCCGGACTTTTCAGGATGTACTGCACTGCGAACTGGATGTCGATAATGTTTTCGTCATCCGTCAGCATCAGGGATTCTTTCAGAATTTTGCTTTTGACGTTGTTGCGGTACCCCACTTCGACCGTACGGACCTGTTCAACATTCACCACTTCCACACTTTCGAAAGGATAGGGGAGATGCCAGCGCGGACCAGACTGAGTGGTTTCCAGAAACTTGCCGAAACGCAGCACCACACCCCGCTCACCCGCATTGACGATATAGAAACCGCTGCCGATCCAGACCACAAGCGCCAAGGCCGCAATCAAACCCATGCCGCCGAAAGCCCTTGGGCCGATGGGTGTAGGGGCGCCACCACCTGAAGCCGGACCCTTGCCACCAAACATGCTGTTCAGCCTCTGATTGAATTTGCGCCACAGCTCGTCAAGATCAGGCGGGCCGCCGCTGTTTTTCTTTCCCCAGTCGGGATCATTCCAAGCCATATTTTAAATAAATTCCTAATTGATTTAGTTGACATCCAAACTCTAAAGAGTTGTCGCGCCGCCCGTTATTGCTTCATCAGGCATCGAGATTTCTGCCCGTAACTTTTCACCAAATTCAGAGAGAATCTCGCGAATCAAACCCATCCCAGCACCGGTCAGCGCACTGACGTGAACGCTGGTGATTCTACCATACTCGTCCCGCTCCACGCCCGGCGCCTGGCCCTTGATATCAATTTTGTTGAACAGCATGATCTGCGGCGCATCCGCGCCGATTTCCTCAAGCACAGCATTGACTTCATCAATTTGCAGTTCGCGGTTGGGGCTGGCGCTATCCACCACATGCAGCAACAAATCTGCCTCAACCGCCTCGGTCAGGGTGGAGCGGAAAGCCGCCACCAGCGAGTGAGGTAAATGCTTGATAAACCCCACCGTATCGGAAAGCACTGCCTCACCCGCATCGCCCAAATACAAGCGGCGGGAAGTGGTGTCTAGTGTGGCAAAAAGCTGGTCCGCCACATAGGCATTTGCGTGCGTCAAGCGGTTAAAGATCGTGGATTTTCCGGCATTGGTATAACCGACCAGGGAAACCGATAAAACCTTGCCCCGCGCCCTGGCGCGCCGCTGCACCTGATGCTGGCGTTTCAGTTTTACCAGTTTTTCCTTGAGCAGTTTGACCCGCTTACCCAGAAGTCGCCGGTCGGTTTCGAGCTGCGTTTCACCCGGCCCGCGCAATCCGATACCCCCCTTCTGGCGTTCCAGATGAGTCCAGCCGCGCACCAGGCGAGTCGCCAGATGTTCCAGTTGGGCCAGCTCTACTTGCAGCTTGCCCTCATGACTGCGTGCACGCTGGGCAAAAATATCGAGAATCAGGGTGGTACGGTCAATGACCCGGGTTTGCAGGCGCTTCTCCAGATTGCGCTGCTGTCCGGCAGAAAGTTCGTGATTAAATATCACCATGCCGGCATCTGCTTCTCGCAGCACATCGCCAATCTCGGCCACCTTGCCACTACCGGCAAAAAACGCGGCATCCGGTCGCGAACGCTTGCCCTCAACGACTGCGGCAACATGAACACCCGCACTTTCAGTCAACAGTTTAAGCTCATCCAGACTTTCGGCATAATCCGTGTCGCCAAAATCGAGGCTTACCAGCACCGCGGCATCTGCGCCGACGGGACGATCAAACATATGTAAAAGTCTTAATCAGGCATTCCCTGATTATCAGAGGGGTGGTCGAAAGGAATGCTTACCGGTCGCGCCGGCACAACGGTGGAAATTGCGTGCTTGTATACCATCTGGGTAACGGTATTCTTGAGCAGCACGACATACTGGTCAAAAGACTCAACATGCCCCTGCAGCTTGATGCCATTGACGAGATAAATTGAAACCGGAATATGCTCCTTACGCAGGATATTCAGGAATGGGTCTTGTAACATTTGCCCTTTTGCACTCATTTTTTGCTCCAAACGCTTTATTTGTTTGTTATAAATATTTACTTTAATTGATTTTTCTAGCAATTGCCAGCAAACCTGAGGGTTAGATGGGGCAAAAGGCGGAATGTTTCAATACCACGGAAAAACTATAATTCCGGTTTGCCAAAGTAATACCCCTGCCCCCAGTCCACCCCCATCTCCCGAAGCATATCTGCAGTATCGCGATCCTCGACAAATTCCGCGATGGTTGTGATTCCCAGGCGCTGTGAGAGGGAAACCATGCTCTCAACCATATGGCGTACCCGCACATTGCTGCGCATGTTCTGCACCATCCACCCTTCTATCTTAAGGAAGCTGATAGGCAGTTCTGCCAGGTAAAGGAAAGATGAATAGCCACTGCCGAAATCATCCAGCGCGAGGCGAAAACCGAAATCCAGCAGTGGCTGCAAATCCTTTCGCATGCTCTCAAAATCAGACAGTAATTGCCGTTCGGTAATCTCGAAAACGATGGGCTTGTTTCCCTTGAATTCGACATTGCAAGGGCACATGTTCACGGCAAAATCAAGCATTTGCGCAACCATTTCCTTGCGGGCAAGGAATTGTGGCGAAAGATTGATAAAGTGCGCAAAATTTGGGTCAAAGCCTTTTTCAAGCGCTGCCGTGCAGCGTGTCATGGATTGCTGCAGGATGACTCGATCCACCTCGTGTATCAGATTCACGCCCTCAGCCGCCTCGATAAACTCGATCGCCGGGATCAAGCCACCATCCTTCAGTTTCAGCCGAGCCAAGGCCTCATCGGCCACAGGCTTTCCTGTTCCGAGGTCAACCATCACCTGATAGGCGGCCACTACGCGCCGTTCCTGCAAAGCACGCTGCAGCACGCCTGCCCGCCAAAGCATTGAACCTTCCCTGCCCTCGTTGGCCACCACGCAATCCCGTCCTCGCCGCTTGGCTTCATACAGACGGCCATCCGCTTCGGAAAGCGTACGGGCCATGTCGGCATCTCCCGGCTGAAACGTGCCAATTCCGAAACTTGAAGTCACCTCAACATTGCCGGAGTGAGTAATACAAGGCGTGGATTTGAGCGCAAGCCGGACGCGCTCTACCGCAGCAAACGCTTCATCGCCACTCGAATGGTACAGAAACAGGATGAATTCCTCGCCGCCCCAGCGCGCAATCCAGTCTCCCTCACGCAAGGCCTCTCGCATAATTTGGGAAGATTGGCGCAGCACTGCATCACCCACATTATGGCCAAAGTTGTCATTAATCAGTTTGAAGCGGTCAAGATCTGCAACAGCCACGGAAAAACCGCAATCATCCCGCCTGGCACGGGCAATTTCTTCAATGAAACGCAGTTCGGCCGCACGCCGGTTGGGCAATCCGGTCAAAGCATCGGTCAGCGCCTGGGTCTGTAACGCCTGGGTCTGCCGGGAACGCAGCAGCATCAGGCCAAACCAGTTCGCCAACAGATCCATGAACACCTTGTCGTCGTTGCTGAATTCCAGCCCGGCCAGTTGCTGGCGGCGGAGAAAAACCAGGGTACCGTATAAATCATCCCCGACCCAGATTGGAATGCCCGCATAGACCTGAATGCCCGAAGCGCGCACCAAAGGCATATGGCGGAACGGTTCACTCTCCTGCATGTGGTAATAGAAAATACTCTGCTTGCTTTGAGTCGCGGCAGAACAGAGCGCCTCCAGCGGACAGACGCCATCAGTCTCAAAGAGGTCTAGATCATCTTCCTGATAGCGGATGACAAAGCGACCGCCTTCTGCCTCCCCAATGAGTACAGAATCAGCTTCCAGCGCATCCCGCGCCAGCTTCAGCATCAATTTTGTCTTTTCTTCATCCGACTTGGCACGGTTCGTGGCGAGTTGCCACAGTGCCTGAAGGCGTGCCGACTGATTCTGAGCCTGGGAGAGCAGGATGTTGTGCTGGTTCATGCGGATAGGGAGCAGAGCGTTAATGTTTGAAGTACGGGTAAAGTACCATTAACGCACTGATCAGACCTAAAAACAATACCGGGAAACAGGATTGCCGGGACAGAGCCGGCAAATGCCTGCCGGTAACGGATCAGCTAGGCTGCTGGCCAATACTCGGTGGCGATACCGCTGCCCAGATCGGCTTCGACCAGACGGCGCCGCACTTCGAGCAAGCGCTCGATCAATTTAGGTTCCCGTTTCTCGTAAGCCTCGGCATCCGCCACGCGGCTCACCACGACACCGAGCAATTCGGTAATCGCGTTACCAATGGAATTCTGACTGATGGTCACAATCAGCTTGCCTTGGTCATTGCGATAGATCAGTTGCTTGAATGCAGGCTGCCAGCGAATCGCGTTGGCATATTTGGCGTCGGTGATGCAACGTTCGCGCACCTTCTTCGCCGTCGTCAGAAAATCATTGTTGAACAGCAGTACGTTTTCAACCTGCGTGGGAAAATAAACATCGTTCAGGATCGGCGCATTGCGCGTTGAAACCTGCGAGAAGAAAGTACGGTAAAAATCGATAAATCCTTTCAGCACCAGATCATATTCATGCCAGAACCGGACATCCTCCAGAGCAGCTACACCGCCAGGAATTTCCCAGCTTGGCAGCCCCTGTGGATAGCCGGTCAGGTCGAAGCGCGCAGCATCGTCGCTCACCGGGCGCAACACCTCCAGATGCAGTGCCTTGCAGATGAATTCTCGATAGACATCGTGCATATACATCTCGAACAGCGAGTGCTGGCCACCATCGGTAAGATTGGGGTTTTTGCTGTCGGCAAGCTTGGCATTACGCAACTCGTCCATGGGGAACACGATGAAATGGTTATGCAGCATGCGGATGCTGGGCACACCGGGCGAAGTCAGCGGCCAGGTGGCATCCAGACTCGCCTCCCCAGCCAGCACCAGATGCTGCGCCGGGTCCGGATATTGCTCCAGCATGTAATCGATAATGATCTGGTTCATCCGGTTCCACACATGCCTGACATTGTCCGGCACCTGGGTTCGCCGCACCGGTCGTCCGAGCGGATTGAGAATCACCTTGGAAGTGTTGTAGATGATCGAGGTATCGAACTCGGTGCTGTGCCCCAGCGCCTTGCGATAGAGCAGCAGATTCTCCGGATTCAGCAACAGTCCGTTATTGTTCTCCAGATCATTGAGATTTTCCGTGCTGTTGAAAAACTCATTGGGTTTCATTCCCTCCGGCACATCAAGCGGAATGGGGCGGTAGGGAGTGACTATTTCACGCGGGCTGGATTGAGTCATGATAAACGGCGGGTATTTTTCAAATGTTTTCGATAGGGCTTTTTACCACAGCCTCCGCAAGCCGGGCAGCAAAAAAACAAATGCAAGGATAAGATCGCCGCATCGCTGACAAAACGCAACGTACAACAATCAGTATTTCTTGCCGTAGGTCTTCCTGTTGCGCCGTCTTCGGCTGTGCGCGGCTTTTTCGTCGGCTTCGGTTTTCGGTGCGGGCGTCCTGCCGGCAAAGGGGTTGCTGCCTTGCTTGAACTGAACCCGGAGCGGCGTGCCTTCAAGTTCGAAGGCCTTGCGGAAAGTGCTTTCCAGATATCGCTTGTAGCTGTCCGCCACACCGCTCACTGCGGTACCGTGAACAATCACCAGCGGTGGATTGGATCCCCCCTGGTGGGCATAACGCAGTTTCGGGCGAATCGGGCCAACCTTGGGCGGCTGGTGCTTTTCTGTCGCGGCCATCAGCACGCGCGTCAGCATCGGTGTAGACATTTTCTTCATCGCCGCCGCGAAAGCGCCATCGATGGACTTGAACAATCCGCCTACGCCACTTCCCTGCAGGGCGGAAATATAATGGTACTTGGCGAATTCAAGAAATTGCAGCTTGCGTGCCAGATCACTCTTGATCACTTCGCGTCGGGCCTCATCCAGGCCGTCCCATTTGTTCACTGCGACCACCAGCGCCCTGCCCGCCTCCAGAATGAAGCCGGCAATATGCGCGTCCTGTTCGGAGACATCCTGGCGTGCATCCAGCACCAGCACCACCACATTGGCATCTTCGATGGCCTGCAGGGTTTTGATGACGGAAAATTTTTCAATCGCCTCGAATACTTTACCCTTCTTGCGCACACCGGCGGTGTCAATCAGGGTGTAACGCCGCCCATCGCGCTCCAGATCCATGTAGATGCTATCGCGAGTTGTGCCCGGCTGATCAAAAGCAATAACCCGATCTTCGCCCAGCAAGCGATTGACCAGCGTTGACTTGCCCACATTGGGGCGACCGACGATGGCAACCTTGGGGTGATCCTTATCCTCATCTTCTTCCTGCTCTTCGGGAAAACCTTCCAGCGCCAGTTCGACCAGTTCACGCACACCTTCACCGTGCGCCGAGGAAATCACCAGCGGATCACCCAGTGCCAGTTCATGGAACTCCGCCGCCACCACATCGCGGCGCATCCCTTCGGCCTTGTTGACGGCGAGAAATACCGGGCGGCCCGTCTTGCGCAAGCCATCCGCAATGATCTTGTCCTGCGGCGTCAACCCATGACGGGCATCCACCAGAAACACGATGCAATCGGCTTCGTCCACCGCCTGCAGGGTCTGCTTCGCCATCTCGTGCATGATCCCGTCTTTGGCGACAGGCTCGAATCCGCCGGTATCCACGACCAGATAGGGCTTGCTGCCCACCAGACCATGGCCATAATGGCGATCACGGGTCAGGCCGGGCAAATCGGCCACCAGCGCATCGCGGCTCTTGGTGAGGCGGTTGAAAAGGGTGGATTTTCCGACGTTAGGCCGCCCCACCAGGACCAGAGTAGGTTTCATTGGGTAGCCAGTGTAAACAGTCCGCCATTACGCGTCTGCAGCAGCAGATTCTGCTCAAGCAGCAAAGGCGTGGCCGCAATCGCACTGCCGTCGGTAGACACGCGAGCGACAAAACTACCATCTTCACGCGACAGGAAGTGCACGTAGCCTTCCAGGTCGGCCACTGCCACATGCTTGCCGTTTGCAACCGGCGCACTCAAGCGGCGATTCAGCAGTTTGTCCTGCTTCCACATACTGGCGCCACTGCTTTTGTCCAGGGCATGTACCGCGCCACGGATATCGCTGACATAAAGCGAGGAAGCATCGACTGACAAGCCGGAAACACTCGACATTTCACGTGCCCAGATCAGGTTGCCACTGGTAATTTCGAAACAGGCCACGCGCCCTTGATAGGCCACGGCGCAAATGCTGTTGCCATCCACTACCGGCTGGCTGGTCACGTCGGCGATACGTTCCAGTTCAGTTGCGCCACGCGGTTGCGCCACGCTGGCTTCCCACCCCAGAACACCGTTGGTAAGCGAAAGCGCCACCAGTTTTCCGCCCGCGTAACCTGCAAACACCCCGCCGCGCGTCACCACCACACCAGCATGGCTGCGAATTGCGAGAGACGGCAGCGCACGTTGATACACCCACTTGCGCTTGCCGTCGCGGGCATCCAGACCAAAAATCTGGCCATCTGCCGCACGTACGACAACAATGTTTTCTGCTGCCTGCGGGGCACTCAGAACCTCAGATGAGACTCTTGATTCCCACACAGCCTTGCCATCCAGGTCATAAGCCAGCACTTCGCCCTTGCGAGTTGCCACCAAGACCAGACCTGAGCCCACGCCAACACCAGCAGAGAGTTTTTTACCCGCTACTGTGCGCCACAACTGCTTTCCGCTCTGAGCATCAAAACGAGCAATATTCCCGTCATGCGCGGCGGCGTAAACACTGCCATCCTGCACTGTGGGGGTGAATACATAATCGCCGGCACTGCCAATTCCTGCCTTCCACTGCGTTGCGACCGCCAAGGTCTGCTTGATTTCGACCAGTGGCGCAGGTTTTTCAGCCGGATCACTGCTTCCCCACAAGCCAAAGCCGGTTGATATGGATTCACCGAAACCCGCGCAACCTGCCAGGGACAAAACCAGCAAGCCCGCCAAAGGCGCCCGCAGCATCATACGAATATCCATCATCCCCCCAAACCATCCAGTTTCAGTTGAACCAGCCCGCGATAGCCGCTGGCCGGATCCATTTTTTCCAGCGCAAGCTGATAGGCGGCACGCGCCTCAGCGCTCTTGCCCGAGGCCAGCAGCACATCACCCTTCAGGTCGGCATACAGCCCATCAAAACCCGCGCCATGCTTGGACTCAAGAAGTTTGAGCGCCTCGTCATGATTTTTCTCGTCCAGCAACACCCCCGCCATTTGCAAGCGGGCTGCATCCCTGATCTCATCGCTTTTAGCGCGCTCCACTACCCATTGCAACTGGGCCTTGGCGCTCTTGATGTCCCCAGCCTCGTAATTTGACCTGGCAGCCCCGAGTGCCGCACGTGAAGCATATGACGTACGCGGAAAACGTTCCATGAGCTGGCCGGCAATTTCGCGTACACGTTTGCCGTCATTTTTTCCTGCCGCTCCCTGGAAAGCTTCATACAGGCCGGCTGCCTGAGTCACCTGCTGGTGCTGGTAATAGCGCCAGCCCTGGATGCCGGCCACAATTGCCACGAATACCGCTACACCAAGCAGCACGGAATTTCCGTTCCGCTTCCACCAATCCTTGACGACGTCAATTTGTTCCTGTTCTTCCAGATCGTAAGCCATATAGCACCTTTAAAATAATTCTGTTAACAGCGGAGGCTCAGATCCTCTTCCCCATTACATCCGCTGCTTCCTCTATCGTCATGCATGCCTGATCACCCAGCGCACGTAGCGGCTTGAGTGTCAGGTGCCGTTCCGCTGCCTCATTATCGCCAATAATCACTGCATAGCGTGCTCCGCTTGCATCCGCCTTTTTCATCTGCGACTTGAAACTGCCGCCGCCGCAATGCAGAATCACGTGCAAGCCCTGCTCGCGCAGCGCTTCGGCTGCCAGCGGTGCAAAGCGGTCCGCAACTTCACCCTGGTGCACCACATAAGCGTCCACGGGCTGTTCGGGTGGCTGAAAATTCTGCTCTTCCAGCAAAGCCAGCAAACGCTCCACACCCATGGCAAAACCACAGGCAGGCGCCGGTTTCCCGCCAATCTGTTCGATCAGCCCATCGTAACGTCCACCCGCGCATACCGTACCCTGCGCGCCCAGACGGGTCGTCACCCATTCAAATACGGTGAAATTATAATAATCCAGACCCCGTACAAGACGTGGGTTGATGCGGTATTCAATACCGGCCTCGCGCAGCATTCCCTGCACCTCTTCGAAGTGCTTGAGCGAAACTTCATCCAGGTCATCCAACAGCTTCGGTGCGGCTTCGATCAATGCCTGCAGGGCGGGGTTTTTGCTGTCCAGCACACGCAATGGATTGGTGTGCAGACGGCGCTTCGAATCCTCATCCAGCATCTCGAGATGCTGCTCCAGGTAATGCACCAGGCGGGCGCGATGACGGGCGCGATCTTCTGAACTACCGAGCGTATTGATTTCCAGCGCCACATCCTGCAAACCCAGCTTCTTCCACAGGCGCGCCGTCATCATGATCTGTTCCGCATCCATATCCGGGCCAGCAAAGCCCAGGGACTCCACGCCGACCTGATGAAACTGGCGATAACGTCCTTTCTGCGGGCGCTCATGTCGAAACATCGGGCCCATGTACCACAAACGCTGCGGCGCATTATAAAGCAGATTGTGCTGCAGCACGGCCCGCACGCAGGAAGCGGTTCCCTCCGGACGCAATGTCAGACTTTCACCATTGAGCGCATCGGTGAAAGTGTACATCTCCTTCTCCACGATGTCGGTCACTTCGCCGATGGCGCGTTTGAACAGCCCGGTCTGTTCCACGATGGGCATACGGATGCACTTGTAGCCATAGCTGTGCAACCAATCATGCACGGTGTTCTCGAAAAATTCCCACAGGGCTGCGTGTTCCGGCAGGATGTCGTTCATGCCGCGAATGGCTTGGATCTGGCTCATTTTACTTGCTGGATTCTCAGGATTTTTGTTGTTTTGCTGCGATCTTGGCGCGCACTTCGCGCTCGATCTGATCGACGATCTCTTCATCGCTGACTTTGTGGCTGGGCTTTCCGTCCAGGTAAAGCAGGTTCGGCTCTCCGCCGGCGAGTCCGATATCCGCTTCACGCGCTTCACCCGGGCCATTCACTATGCAGCCGATAACCGCCACATCGAGGTGATCCAGCACATCTTCAAGACGCTGTTCCAGGGCATTGACCACCTTGATGACATCGAAATTCTGGCGCGAGCAGGATGGGCAGGCAATGATATTCACCCCCTTGTTGCGCAGATGCAGGCTTTTCAGGATGTCGAAGCCGACCTTGACCTCCTCCACCGGGTCGGCGGCCAGGGAAACGCGAATGGTGTCACCGATACCGGACGCCAGAATCATGCCCAGGCCAATCGCCGATTTCACGCTGCCGGAGCGCAGACCACCGGCCTCAGTAATACCCAGATGCAGGGGCTGATCGATCTGACTGGCAAGCTGCTTGTAGGCTTCCACTGTCATGAAGATTTCCGAGGCCTTGAGGCTGACCTTGAAATCCGGAAAATTCAGGCGCTCGAGAATCTCGATATGGCGCAGCGCAGACTCAACCAGCGCTTCTGGCGTAGGCTCGCCGTATTTCTTCTGCAAATCCTTTTCCAGCGAACCGGCATTGACGCCAATGCGGATCGGGATGCCGTGGTCCTTGGCAGACTGCACCACCGCCTTGACGCGGTCCTCGCGGCCGATGTTGCCGGGATTGATGCGCAGACAGTCGGCACCCAGTTCAGCCACGCGCAGGGCAATTTTGTAATCAAAATGGATATCGGTCACCAGCGGCACGGGAGAGCGTTTTCTGATCAGACCGAAAGCTTCTGCCGCTTCCATGCTAGGCACGGAGACACGAACGATATCCGCGCCCGCCTTGGCTGCACGCTCGATCTGTGCGACGGTGGCATCCACGTCCGTGGTCTCGGTATTGGTCATGGTTTGCACTGAAATCGGCGCGTCACCGCCAATCAGAACATTGCCTACTTTGATCTGCCGGCTCTTGCGGCGAGGAATCTCGACTTTGAACATGCTTACTCCAGGGTCAGCCGCGCCACATCGGCCTTGGCGAAGGCGGAAAGATCAACAGGCTGACCTTTATAAATCAACTTCACATTAGGTGAACTTCCAATCACCAGGGAGAGAGGCGCTTCGCCTTCGACAACCTGTTCAGTACCAGCCGCATTGTTTTGCGAATGGATGATATTGCCATTTTTATCCCGCACCTCGACCCAGGCGCGGCCAGAAAAAGTCATGTTCAAGCGCGCCGGTGTAGCGACAGAGACAGCGGTGCTGGCCGGCGCCGCGGGTTCTGCCATTGGCATGCTGGGAGGCGGCGCAACCGCGGCGGGTTCAGGCGCAGGCGACAGCGCAATGGCAGGTTGTTCCGGCGCCGCCTTTGGGGGGAGCGTGACAGGCTCGGCCGTGCGGGACACAACGGCTGATTTAGTCTGCTCAGGTCCAAGCCACTGCAACACGGCCCATGAAACCACGGCCACAACCACAAAAGCCATCAGCAGCCATTTCAGCCAGGGTTTGGATTCATGCTCGGAGAAACGGATTTTCTGCGAAGGCGCCTGGATCTGGTGCGTTTCTTCTTCATTTCCGAAAGAAAGCTGGGCCATCAGCGGTTCGGGATCAAGCTGAACCAGACGCGCATAATTCCTGATGAATCCACGAACAAAAGTACGGCCGGGCAGCTTCGAATAGTCGTCTGCCTCAAGTGCTGTAATCTGCTTTTCGCTCAACCGCAATGCACGCGCAGCATCAAAAAGGCTCAGTCCCTGGCCTTCCCGTTCACGCTTGAGACGCGCACCCGCGCCTTCCTGATGTGGCGAGTCCGTTTGCTCTTCGACAATATCCGTCACTACCGCCCCTCTGCCGTACCTGCATCATCGAACTGGTTATTGCGATAAGCGATCGCCTCGCGTGAATCCGGAAAATTCTTCCTCAACTGCAAGCCATAATTGGCTTCAGCATCACGGTTGCCAATGCGATGGGCGATACGTGCGCCGAGCCACAACCCTTCAGGCGTAGGCCCATTTTTCATGTAATGCTCAAGATAGAATTGGGCATCGTTGTTTTTGCCACGGCGAAACTGGATGTCTGCCAGATGAAACAAAGCCTGTGGTGGAGCAGGCTGGAATTTGATGGCGCGCAGGAAGTAATCTTCCGCAGCCTGATCATCGCCCTTCTTCAGGGAGCACTGGCCGGCATTAAGATAGGCTTTCCCTGGCGTGGAATACAGCGGATTTTTCACTGCGCTCATGAAATGCTCTATCGCCTCGTCCGCACGGTTGCGCTGACACAGAAACCAGCCGTAGTTATTGTGTGTGTCGGAATTATTTGCGTCGATATTGAGGGAGCGTTTGAAGCTTTCATCCGCCTTGTCGTATTCTCTCAGCTCCATGTAAACCAGGCCAAGGATATTGTATGCCGGGGCGTACTTGGAATCTGAACGGATGGCAGTATTAAGCTCTTCCAGGGCAACGCCGATCTTGCCCATGCCGTAATAGCCAGCGCCCAGTTCGGTGTGGATCTGGGCCCGCTTGGTCTCATCAGACTGAGATCCCGCCAACACTGGCAACGCCGCACAGGTCCAGGCCATCAACACTATCGCCAGCAGTTTTTTCATGCAGCAGTCTCCACTATTTTGTACTGAGTACGTTTGGTTTTGTCCTGCACCTGCCCTGCCAGTTGCCCACAAGCAGCGTCGATATCATCTCCACGTGTCCTGCGGGTGGTTGCCACCAAACCGGCCTGCATTAACTTATCTCTAAATCGCCTCACCACTTCCGGACGTGAGCGCTGATAACCCGACATTGGGAATGGATTAAAAGGAATCAGATTGAACTTGCACGGCACATCCCGCACCAGAGCGATCAATTCGCGCGCATGCGCCTCGCTGTCGTTGACACCATCCAGCATGACATATTCAAAAGTCACAAAATCCCGTGGTGCCTTCTCGATATAGCGCTGACAGGCCGCCATCAGTTCGGCCAGCGGGTATTTCTGATTAATCGGCACCAGCACATCGCGCAGGGCGTCATTTGGCGCATGCAAGGATACCGCCAGCGCTACCGGGCAGGTGTCGCGCAGGCGATCCATCACCGGGACCAGGCCGGACGTACTCACCGTCACACGACGACGGGATAGTCCGTAGGCATGGTCATCAAGCATGATATTGAGCGCAGTCACCAGATTATCAAAGTTAGCCAGCGGCTCGCCCATGCCCATCAGGACCACATTGGAAATAATCCGCTCACCTTTAGGGTCGCGTCCAAGTGCCTTGTTTGCCCACCAAAGCTGGCCAATGATTTCCGCAACGGAAAGATTGCGGTTGAAACCCTGGCGGGCAGTGGAGCAAAAACTGCACGCCAGCGCGCAGCCCACCTGGCTTGAAATACACAGGGTGCCGCGCTCATCCTCGGGAATAAATACAGTTTCAATGCCGTTACCGGCGCCGACGTCAAGCAGCCACTTGCGTGTGCCGTCGTCAGATAGCTGTTCCTTGATCAACCGGGGCGGTTCCACCTCGGCTGAAACGCTTAACTTCTCGCGCAGGGATTTGGCCAGATCGCTCATGCGAGTGAAGTCGCTCTCGCCAAAGTGATGCATCCAGCGCATTACCTGTTTAGCACGAAACGGTTTTTCACCAATTTCGGCAAAAAACGCGGTGAGCTGCGGCAGGTCGAAGTTAAGCAGATTAACGGGCATTAGCGCGCGTAAACTTCCATCGCAGGGAAGAAGTAGCAGATTTCGGCTTTGGCGGTATCAGGGCCATCGGAGCCATGCACGGCATTAGCGTCAATGCTCTCGGCGAAATCGGCGCGGATTGTACCTTTTTCGGCCTTTTTCGGGTCGGTGGCACCCATCAGCTCACGATTCTTGGCAATTGCATTTTCGCCTTCCAGCACCTGGATCATCACCGGTCCGGAAATCATGAAATCCACCAGATCCTTGAAGAAAGGGCGCTCGCGGTGCACGGCATAGAAACCTTCAGCCTCTGCACGGGACAGGTGCTTCAATTTGGCGGCGGCAATTTTGAGGCCGTTGCTTTCAAAGCGAGAATAAATCTTGCCAATGGCATTCTTGGCTACGGCATCGGGTTTGATGATGGACAGGGTGCGTTCTACAGCCATTTGTATCTCCAGTTTCAGGGTAAATATAAGGTGTTCAACAACCCGCTAAAGTAGCATGAAATCCTTATAAAATAAACCTCGCGGCGGCAAAAGCGAAGTGATAACATGCCTTGCATTCCCTCTGACGACGCTACAAACAGGAAGTTTCAATGGTGGAACAAACGGTCAACGACGATCATGCCGAAATCAAGAAGCGCGCCTTGCAACGCCTTATTGTTGCCGGCGCTTTGGTGGCAGCCGCAGTCATCGCGCTAACCGTTTTAAGCAACAAATCGGACGAGCGCGCAATGCCTAAGGATGTTCCCCAAACGCCAGCTATCGCCGTACCAGAACCCACTCCACCTGAAACGGCGCAGGAAGTCCCCGAGGAAGCAGTCGCCGAAGCGCAAATACCAGAAGAGCCGCCAGCACCTGATAGCGAGGCAGCGCCAGCAACACCCCCGCCGCCTCCACCGCTGGTCGTGAACAAATCCAGCCAGACTGGCTCCAGGGTGACAACAAAAGAAAATGGAGCGCCCGCAAAAGTGAGCGCGCCGCAAGCCATTACAATCTCCCCAGCCCCTGCCGCAAAAAAACCTGCCGAGCCCATCGCAACAGAAAGCAAACCCGCTGTCGTGGCCCCAGCACCTCCCATCAAAACGACTGAACCCATTGCACCCAAGGGCTATGTGGTTCAGCTCGGCCTGTTCTCGAATTATGAGAATGCCGTCCAGCTCCAGAAACGGTTAGCGGATCATGGCATCAAGTCCTATACCGAGACCCGCCTTCATGTCGGCCCGTTCCAGAACAAGGCCGAAGCGGATCAGGCCATGAACAAAATCCGTGGCATGGGAATCAACGCCGTTCTAGCCCCCGCTCGATAACCCTCCTCGTGCAATCATGGAGGACTTGAGGCAAGCTTTTAATACACGCCCTGCTTATATTGTCCTGACGAAATCCAGTACTTCCTGAGCGTGCCCGGCCACCCTGACGCCCCGCCATTCCCGTCGCAGCATACCATCCGCATCGATTACGAAAGTGCTGCGTTCGATGCCGCGCACCTGTTTACCATACATGTTCTTCATCTTGATCACGCCAAATAAAGCGCAGGCCTTTTCCTCGCCATCGCTCAACAACTCGAACGGCAAATCCTGCTTGGCCTTGAAGTTCTGATGGGACTTCAGGCTGTCGCGTGAAATGCCATATATTTCGCAACCCGCGCTCTGGAATTGTGGGTACAAATCCCGGAACTGCTGGGCCTCTGTCGTGCAACCCGGCGTGGAATCCCTGGGGTAGAAATACAGCACAACCTTTTTGCCCAGCAGCGCACTTAACTGGAAAGATTTTTCACCGGTCACCGGCAACTCGAAATCAGCAACAACCTCGTCTATCATTCTTCACTCCTGACAGGTAAGAACTGTGGACCCTGCAAAGCCAGATCACCTGAGCGACCCGGAATCTCTCCGAAAACCACTTCGTGGCGCGGCAGTCGGGCCATATCCAGATCTGAAAAATACTGCGCCATCGACACCAATTCATAGCCCTGAGCGCGCCAGCCCTCGAGCAGAGTCTCGAACACGCCTGCCAGCTTCATCCCTTCCATTTCGGCATGCAGCGTGTAGACATGACCCGTCGGGAGCGATGCTTCTGTGAGGCCAAGCAGGTACTGGGCAACGCTATCGGCACTGATGCCATCCACGCCGATCAATTCATCCAGCGTAGGCAAGGTAGTTGGCAACTGGGGGCAATTGATGATTTCGGCGCGATAAACCGGCACGAAAGGTTCGCTGCCGCGCGTATCGGAGCTGTAGGCAAAACCCATCTGCTGCTCCTGTCGCAGGGCATGCCGGTTCATTTGCCAGCCTGCCGCGCCATGCGTTCTGGCCGGCTCGCCAAAGATCAACTCAAACTGGTTGCAAGCCCGCTGCATCTCGCGAATCGTCCAGGCGGCGTCCTGGCTGGCTACGTTATCCTGCCAATAGACATGATCGTAGCAATGCATGCCCACCTCGAACCCCGCATCGCGCACCTGGCGCATGATATCTGCGCAGCGTTTGCCAATATGCGGGCCCGGCAGCAGCGTACCGTACATCAGGGTCTTGAGCCCGTAATGCTTGCTTATCGAGGTGCGCGAAACCTTTTTCAGGAAACCGGGGCGAAACACCCGTTTGATGGCGCGTCCGGTATGGTCCGGTCCGAGACTGAAAAGAAAGGTGGCCTGCGCCTGATGTTTCTGTAACAGTTCGACCAGTCGCGGCACGCCTTCGCGGGTGCCGCGATAGGTATCGACATCAATCTTGAGCGCTAATTTTTTCATTTTTCTGGAGGGAGGGGGCGGGCCGTTTTATTTCCACAAAGCCCTAGGAGCCTGTCAGGCTCCCAGCACGAGGGAACAGGAAAACTGCGAGTGCCGCATGCATTAATGGCCCCAGCCTTTGAATATCCACGGAAGCTGGGACGCATGGACTTTTGTGCGCCCAAATGAAATCAGGACGCTCAAAACTCAGTGATGGTGACGAACCTCGCCTTTCAACTTGTAAAGCGTACCGCAATACGGGCAAAGTGCCTCACCCTTTTTCCCCAGCGGCAGATAGACACGGGGATGACTGCTCCACAAGGCCATTCCCGGTGTAGGACAATGCAGCGGCAGGTCATCTTCGGTTACTTCAATATAACTCTGGGTGTTATCGGCAAGATTGTGTTCCATGGAGCGCGTCCTTAAACAAGTGTGAGCCAGTCAGAATGCTGCGCCGATTTTCCGGTCACGCAGTCGAAATACATACTTTGCAGACGCGTGGTAATCGGGCCGCGGTCGCCGTTGCCAATAGCACGGTTATCGAGTTCGCGGATCGGCGTCACTTCAGCAGCGGTGCCGGTAAAGAAAGCTTCGTCAGCGCTGTAGACTTCGTCGCGAGTAATGCGCTTTTCAATTACCTGCAGGCCGATTTCTGTCGCCAACTGGATGATGGTGTCGCGCGTGATGCCTTCCAGCGCACTGGTCAGGTCAGGCGTATAAAGCTTGCCCTTGCGCACAATGAACACGTTCTCACCGGAACCTTCAGCCACGAAACCATCGACATCGAGCAGCAGCGCTTCCTGATAGCCGTCATGCTCGGCCTCGCGGTGAGCCATGATGGAATTCATGTAGTTGCCGTTGGCCTTGGCCTTGCACATGGTGACGTTGACATGATGGCGGGAAAAAGACGAGGTCTTGACCCGGATGCCATGCTCCAGCGCCTCGGCACCCAGATAGGCGCCCCATGGCCAGGCTGCAACGATGACATGCGTGGAAAGCGTCTTGGCCGAGATACCCATGGCTTCCGATCCGTAGAATGCCATCGGACGCAGGTAGCCGGCTTCGAGATTGTTGTCGCGCACGGCTGAAAGCTGCGCCTGGGAGATGGTTTCCTTGTCGAACGGCATCTTCATGCCGAGGATATGCGCCGAGCGGAACAGGCGGTCGGTATGCTCCTGCAGACGGAAAATCGCCGTGCCCTTGTCGGTCTTGTAGGCGCGCACGCCTTCAAATACGCCCATGCCGTAGTGCAGGGTATGGGTCAGGACATGGGTGGTGGCATCGCGCCAGTTCACCATCTTGCCGTCGTACCAGATCAGGCCGTCGCGGTCGGACATAGACATCTTGAATTCTCCGGAGAATGCTTTGATAAAGTCGAAAATTGTAGCTCAAAATTACCCTCTTGAGGTAAGCGCCACGCTAATTCAGGTTTGAATTTGCCGTTATTTCGCTTTTCAAACAGAATGCGAAATCATGCGCCACCTGTCTATCCCCCCTCTTGTTCTGCTCGCGATTGCCATCGCCCTGATCGCAATCGCCGAAATGACATCCTTGCATTGGCTGCTGCCGCTGGAAAACCGGGTTTCGGATTATTTTGTCAGGACTCACGCTCTGGGACTGCAGGCCGACCCGGATATCGTGATCGTGGATATCGATGAAAAAAGCCTTGCCAGCATGGCGGATAGCGCCGGCAGCTGGCCCTGGCCGCGCGCCGTCCATGGCGAACTGGTGGAAGCCATCGAGCGGCAGCAGCCGAAGCGATTGTGTTCGACATCCTGTTTACCGACCCGGATATCTACCGCCCTGAGAGTGACGCCTACTTCAATGAAGTGGTAAATCAGCATCGCAATATCTATTTCCCCATGATCCGTCTCGATCCCGCCAACGACAAAAATGGCGTACCCATCGCAAAATTTGCCGAGATAATTGGGATGGAAAAAACGGCCTCGGCAGAGCCAAATGCAAGGGTAGCCCTGGCTCCGCCGCGCGCCATCGACACCGATAGCTGGCGGCTCGGCACGATCAACTATAGCGAGGACGGCGACGGCATCGGACGCCGCTATCATGTATATCTGCCGGCCTCCGGCTGGCGCATTCCTTCCCTGCCGACCCGGCTGGCCAAAGATCTGGGATTCGACCTGCCGCAAACAGACCAGATCATTCTCGGCTGGCGCGGAGGCGCGCTCTCGCATCCGCATATTTCCTATGCCGATCTCTACCACGACGCCAGCCGCAAGACCCCCTTGCGCCCGGCGCAGGAATTGAAAAACAAGATTGTCATCATCGGGGCCACTGCCTCTGGCCTGCACGACATCCGCTCAACGCCAATCAGCAGCCTGCACCCGGCACTGGAAATCCTGGCCACGGCCATCGACAACCTGAAAAACCGCAGTTACTTTCATGCAGCGCCGACCCTTGTCGCACCCATTTTAACTTTAACTTTACTAGCCCTGCTGTTGCTGCTGTTTTCGCGACGCCAGCAGACGCTGTACATTGGTGCAGCGCTATTGGTGATCACCGCAATACTGCTGGGGGCCAGTTATTTTGCGGTCAGCCAGCGCTGGCTGGTGCCAGTATTTTTGCCGCTGCTGTTTGCCTGGGCTTTCTATTTTGCTGCGGCGTTGCATGAGTACCTGCGAGAACGCAAGGCACGCGAACAGACGGTGCAGATGTTCAACCGCTTCCTCGACCCGCGTGTGGTGAACGAGCTAATGGATCAAGGCAAGACTTTGCAAAGCTTGAGCGGTCAAACCCAGACTGTGACCGTCCTGTTTTCAGACATTCGCAATTTCACCACCTACTCCGAACAACACAGCGCAGAACAGGTGGTTGCCATGCTGAACCGCTATTTCAGCCTCCAGGTCGACGTGATCTTTCGCCATGGCGGCACCCTGGACAAGTTCATCGGCGATGCCATCATGGCTTTCTGGGGCGCACCCACCGCCGACCCCCAGCATGCTGCAAATGCCGTGGCAGCTGCGCTGGAAATGGCCCAGCGCCTGGAGGAATTCAAGCGCGAACTGGGAGAAGCCGGGGCTGCCTTTGACGTCGGCATCGGCATCCACAGCGGCCCGGCAGTGGTTGGCTTCATCGGCTCGGAACGGCGCCAGGATTACACCGCCATCGGCGACACGGTCAATCTCTCCAGCCGCATCGAGGGACAAACCAAGGGCGTGGCACGCATACTGGTGTCGGAAGAGACCCGCGCCTTGTGCACAGATAAGTTTGACTTTGTCGATCATGGATTTTATAAAGTCAAAGGACGCGCCCAGGAAACTCACCTGTTCGAACCACGGAGAAAAGCGGCATGAAATCATTTGCAGCATGGGTTTTGCTTGGACTTGCCTTTAGCCATTTCGCAACCGCCGAGACGGCGATCACGATCAAGGAAACCGAACTCAAGCGCGAGCCGTACAGCGACGCCGCCACGCTTGAGACCTTGCCCGCTCAAAGCAGCGTGGAAATTCTCAAGCGTCAGGGCGGTTGGACCCAGGTCAAACCCGCCACTGCCGCTGCAGGATGGGTCAGAATGCTGAGCCTGCGCCTGGGCGCCGGGAACACCGTAAAACAGGGGGATTCCGGCATCGGCGCCCTGTTCAACGTCGCCCGCAGCGGCAGCAGTGGCAACACCGTCACGACTGGCGTACGCGGCCTGTCAGAGGAGGATCTCCGCACAGCACGGGCCAATCCGCAGGAACTCAAGCACATGCAGCAATTTTCGGTTTCCAATGGAGAGGCGCAAAAATTCGCCAGCGCAGGCAAGCTGCAAAAACAGCCGGTTGAATATATCAAAAGTAATTCCAGCACTGCATCTTCCGGCAGCAAACCGGCCTCTTCCTGGGGAGATACGCCATGAAACAGCTTTCATGTGCATTCGGTGCACTACTTACAGGTTTGTTTCTGGTTTCACCTGCCTGGAGCTTCAGCTTCAATAATCTTGAAGATCTGGGGAAAATCGTCAATATCGCCAAGAAAACCACCGACCTCAAGGAAGTGGACGAAAACGGCGAGATCGCCATAGGCGAAGGCGTGGCATCCAGTCTGCTCGGCGCAGCTCCGCTGGTCAGAAACGATGGCATGCAACGCTATGTCAACCAGGTCGGCCGCTGGCTTGCACTGCAAACAGAACGCCCCGACCTCGCCTGGCATTTTGGCGTAATCAACAGCATGAACGTAAATGCCTTTGCCACACCTGGCGGTTACATTTTCATCACCCACGGCCTGCTCTTGAAAATGCGCAATGAAGCTGAACTGGCCGGTGTTCTGGCTCACGAAATTTCTCATGTATTGCGCCGCCATCACCTTAATGCCATCCAGAAAAATGCACAGATGGGCATTCTCGGCGATGTGTTCAACGTCGCTGCCGAACGCAACAGGAATAGTGAAGCGCTGAAAAAAGTAGTCAGCACCGGCACCGAACTTTACGCGCGCGGCCTCGACAAGGATGACGAATTCGAAGCCGACCGCATGGGCATTGTGATCGCCACACGCGCCGGTTACGACCCTTTCGGGCTGCCGGCGGTGCTGCAAACACTGGACCACATGAACCCGCAGGATGGAAGCCTGGCGCTGATGTTCAAGACTCACCCCAGCCCGGCCAGTCGACTGGAGCTGCTGGATGGAATAATGCTGGGCAATTTTGATCAATATCGCGGTGAAACCATCCAGAACCGCTTCCAGAAATTCGTGCCACAAGAGAAAGCCAAGGAAAAACTCCGGTGAAGTTGACCATCCTCGGCTGCAGCGGCGGCATCGGTGCCGGCCTGCGCACCACATCCATGCTGCTCGATGAGGACATCCTGATCGATGCCGGCACGGGAGTGGGGGATCTGACGCTGGAGGCCATGAGCCTGATTGACCATGTTTTTCTTACGCACTCGCACCTCGACCATGTCGCCAGCCTGCCATTTCTGCTCGACTCCGCTGGCGCCTTGCGTGACCGACCGGTCACCGTCCATGCACTGCCTGAAACCATCGAGATTCTGCGCGATCACCTGTTCAACTGGAAACTGTGGCCGGATTTCACCCAGATTCCCAAGCCTGACCACCCTTTCCTGCGCTTCAAGGCCATGCATGCCGGGCAAACCGTTGAACTGGATGGCCGCAGAATTACCGCCCTGCCCGCCCGGCACGTGGTCCCGGCAGTGGGTTATCTGCTCGACAGTGGAAAATCCAGCCTGGCTTTCAGCGGCGACACCATCGACTGTCCCGAATTCTGGGCTGCGCTCAACCAGGTAGACAATCTGCGCTACCTGATCATCGAAGTTTCCTTTGCCGACGAGGAACACGACATTGCCCATGTATCTCGACACTACTACCCTGCGCTGCTGGCCGAACAACTGCCCAGGCTGCTGAAACCGGCGGAAATTTACATTACCCACCTGGGGCCGGGAGATCAGCCACGGATCATGTCCGAAATTCTCGCCGAAGTGCATGGCACAGCACCAAGAATGCTGGCTCATGGCCAACTATTTGAGTTTTGACCTAAATATCGGAATTTATCGTGACTACCCAGGCAGCAGCAAACACCAGCGAACTCAGCTCCCAGCTTGTTTTTTCGCGCAAACTACACGCTGTCACCAACAAGATTCATGCCACCCAGAATATCGACGAAATCATGCTGCAACTGTCGAGCGATATCTGCGCCCTGTTCGAGGCAGACCGCCTGACCATTTATTGCCTCAGCGAAGACAGGACATCTATCACCACCAGGATCAAAACTGGCCTGGGTGCATTCAAGGATTTCAAGCTGCCGATTTCATCGCAAAGCGTGGCGGGCTATGTGGCGCTCAACAAGGGTATTGTCAATATCCGGGATGTGTATGACGATGAAGAACTGAACAGCCATTACCCCGGCATCACTTTCCTCAAGGATATCGACCGCAAGAGCGGCTACCGCACCAGACAGATGCTGGTGGCGCCGATCATTGACGCTGACAGCGGCGAACTGAGCGGCGTCATTCAGCTGATCAACGCCCTGTCCGGGCAGCCTTTTCCCACTGCTGCGGAAGAAGGCCTGCAGGAACTGGCCAGAACCCTGTCCATCGCGTTCAGGCAGCGCCAGCGCATCCGCACCAGATTTGACTCCCTGATCAGCCAGGGCATTCTCTCCCTAGCCGAAATCGAACTGGCCACACGCTCCGCACATCGTAAAAACAAGGACATCGAAGACATCCTGCGGGACGAATTTCAGGTTAAGACGGTCGATCTTGGCCAGTCTCTGGCGGATTTCTATCGTATTCCCTACGAACCATTCAAATCCGACCGCATCAAGCCCGAAGAATTGCTA
This sequence comes from uncultured Gammaproteobacteria bacterium, assembly GCA_963741495.1. GTDB lineage: Bacteria > Pseudomonadota > Gammaproteobacteria > Burkholderiales > Sulfuricellaceae > Sulfurimicrobium. The sequence continues at coordinate 293,371 of CAVUID010000015.1, read as the reverse complement.
AAGAACCTCAAACGCGATTATGTCGAGGGCAGCCTGTGGGTCCCGGTCGACGACACCCCGGAAGGCATGGTGATTATGACTCCAGAACCGGATCGGATCATGGGATCGCGCGTGGTCAACAATATTTTCCCAAAACACAAGCTGGTTTTCCGGGTGTGCACACGGCGTGATTTCGCCGCGACCCTGGATCAGTTTTACGGCGCCTCTGCCAACCTCGGCTCGATTGACGATTTGCTGTCGAGTCTTGACGACGAAACAGCCGACGAGAGCAGCGCCAGCACCGATGACATTTCCGCTGCCGCCGATAACGAGCTGGTCAAGCTGGTCAACAAGATCATCGTGGATGCTTACAACCAGCGCGCCTCGGATATTCACATCGAACCCTACCCTGGCAAGAACAAGACCATCATCCGTTTTCGCAAGGACGGTACGCTTTTCCCCTACATCGAGGTGCCGGCCAGCTACCGCGCCGCCCTCCTCGCGCGTCTGAAAATCATGTGCGACCTGGACATTTCCGAGAAACGGAAGCCCCAGGACGGCAAGATCATGTTCAAGAAATTCGGCCCGCTGGATATCGAGCTGCGCGTTGCAACCATCCCGACCGCAGGCGGGCTGGAAGACGTGGTGATGCGCATCCTGGCTGCAGGCGAACCAATACCCCTCGATAAGTTGGGAGTCAGCCCGCACAACCTGGAACGCCTCAAAAAGGTGATCAGCAAGCCCTATGGATTGTTTCTGGTTTGCGGCCCGACCGGCTCCGGCAAGACGACCACCCTGCATTCCGTGCTGGGCCATATCAACACACCTGAAACCAAGATCTGGACCGCCGAAGACCCGGTGGAGATCACCCAGAAAGGCCTGCGCCAGGTACAGGTCAACCCCAAGGCAGGAATCACCTTTGCCATAGCGATGCGCGCCTTCCTTCGCGCCGACCCGGACGTAGTGATGGTGGGCGAGATGCGCGACAAGGAAACGGTCTCAACCGGCATCGAAGCCTCCCTCACCGGCCACCTGGTGCTCTCGACGCTGCACACCAACAGTGCACCGGAAAGCATCGTTCGCCTGCTCGACATGGGCATGGACCCATTCAATTTTGCCGATGCCCTGCTCGGCATTCTGGCCCAGCGCCTCGGCAAGAGCCTGTGCGCCGCATGCAGGAAGCCCTATACCCCTTCGGCACAGGAAATTGAGTCGCTGCTTTCGGAATACAGCGAGGAACTGCAGAACACGCAGGAATGGCAGCAAGATCCGGTTGCCGCACGCAAGAAACTGCAACAGACGTGGATCAAAACCTATGGCAATGCCAATGGCGAGCTGCAACTGCACCAGCCGGTCGGCTGCGAAAAATGCAACCACACCGGCTACAAGGGGCGCTTTGGTCTGCACGAGCTGCTGATCGGATCCGATGCGGTCAAGAAAAACATCCAGGAACACGCTCGTGTTGCCGAAATGACCGTGACCGCCTTGTCCGAAGGCATGCGCACCCTGCGCCAGGACGGCATCGAGAAAGTCCTGCAGGGCATCACCGACATGAAGCAAGTTCGCTCTGTGTGCATCAAATAGCCATGCAGCAAGCCAACCACCTGCTGCAGCGCCTGGACGAGCTTAACGCCATCGGCGTGGCACTGTCCCGGGAAAAGGACACCAGCCGCCTGCTGGAAGCCATCCTGCTGGCGGCTATCCGCATTACGCACTGCGATGCCGGCACCCTTTACAGCGTTGGAGAGGACCAGGCTCTGCACTTCGAAATCGTGCGCACCCAGTCGCTGGGCATTGCACTCGGGGGCACGACCGGCAAGCCGGTTACATTCCCGCCAGTGCCGCTCCACGACCCGGACGGCAACCCCAACAACAGCAATGTAGTTGCCTACGCGGTGCTGCACGACAGCACGGTCAATATCGCTGATGCCTACAGCGAGCATGGCTTCGATTTCTCCGGCACGCGCAAATTCGACAGCGCCAACCAATACCGCTCGAAATCCTTCCTCACGGTGCCAATGAAAAACCATGAGGGCAAGATCATCGCAGTGCTGCAACTGATCAATGCCATTGACCCAGAGAGCGGTGAAATCATACTTTTCTCCAACTCCGATCAGCATCTGGTGGAATCTCTGGCTTCCCAGGCCGCCATCGCCCTCACCAACCGGGCGCTGATCAACCAGCTGGAAGACCTGTTCGAAGCCTTCATCACCCTCATCAACATCGCCATCGACGAAAAATCGCCCTACACCGGTGGTCACTGCGAGCGAGTTCCCGTACTCACCATGCTGCTGGCGGAGGCGGCCAGCAAGACCGCAAGCGGCCCGCTGGCCGGGTTTCGGATGAGCGACAAGGACCGCTACGAACTCAAAATCGCAGGTCTGCTGCACGATTGCGGCAAGATCACCACGCCGGTGCATGTGGTGGACAAATCCAGCAAGCTGCAAACCCTGTTCGACCGCATCCACCTGATCGACATCCGTTTCGAAGTGCTGAAGCGCGATGCCGAAATCGACATGCTGAACCAAAAAATCGCAGCGTTAAACGATGGCGCAACCGACACGACGCAGATCGAAGCCGCCTGCCGCGAACGCATTGCGCAACTCGATGACGACCGCGCATTCCTGCGCAAGGCCAACATCGGTGGAGAATTCATGTCTCCACCGTTGCAGCAGCGTGTGAAGGAGATCGGCGCCTACCACTGGGTCGATGAAAACGGACAGGAAAGCGATTTCCTGTCCGAGGAAGAAATCCTCAACCTCAACATCGCAAAAGGCACGCTCACGGCGGAAGAACGTGAAATCATCAACCAGCACGTCGTCTCCACCATCAACATGCTGCAGGCGCTGCCCTGGCCGTCGCACCTCAAACACGTGCCGGAATACGCCGGCGGCCACCACGAACGCATGGATGGCAGAGGCTACCCGAACGGACTGAAGGGGTCGGATATGTCGGTACAGGCGCGCATCATGGCCATCGCCGACATTTTCGAGGCGCTCACCGCCAAGGACCGACCCTACAAGGAAGGCAAGAAACTGAGCGATGCACTGTTCATTCTTGGCCACATGAAACAGGACCAGCATGTGGACCCCGACCTGTTCGACATTTTTATCCGCGACCAGGTCTATCTTTCGTATGCCCGGGATTTTCTTGAGGACGACCAGATCGACGCAGTGGATGTGAGCAAGATCCCGGGATATTCGCCCTGAACGTCATGGCTGAAAACAACCTGCCTGATCTGATCAGGGCACTGCTCGAACCAGCGCGCTACGATCACCCGGCCTCAGCACTGTCGAACTGATCGAAACCCATATCTCCTGGATTCTGCTCACCGGGACTTATGCCTACAAGATCAAGAAACCCGTCAATTTCGGCTTTCTCGATTTCAGCACCCTGGAGAAACGCCGCTTCTATTGCGAGGAGGAACTGCGCCTCAACCGCCGTTTCGCCCCCCAGCTCTACCTCGAGGTCATCCCCATCGGTGGCACGCCACAGCATCCCGTCCTCAACGGCAGAGGGTGCGCCCATTGAATACGCCGTCAAAATGCGCCAGTTTCCGCGAGCAAGTCCTGCTCGATCGCATGCTGGAAAATGGGCTGCTCAGCCCTGCCGAAGTAGATGAAATTGCACGTGAAGTGGCGCGCTTTCACGCCATGATCGCAGCCAACCCTGCGCCGGCCGAGTTCGGTACGCCCGCCGCCGTCCAGCATCCGGTTCTGGAAAATTTTGCGCAAATCGTCGAACGGGCAAATGGACGCCCGGAAGGGAAAATGCTGGCCGCGCTGGAAGCATGGAGCAAGACAGAATTCACGCGGCTGCGTGAAAGCCTGGCCGCCCGCAAGGAGAATAATTACATTCGCGAATGCCATGGCGACCTGCATCTCGGCAACATGGCCTGGATCGATGGCGCGGTAACCCTGTTCGACTGCATCGAATTCAATCCCAATCTGCGCTGGATCGATGTCATGAGCGATGCCGCCTTCGTGATCATGGACCTGCACGACCGGGGGCGGCCTGATCTGGCGCAGCGTTTTCTTATCACCTACCTGGAATATAGCGGCGACTTCAGCGGTCTCTGCGTACTCAACTATTATCTGGTCTATCGCGCCATGGTGCGCGCCAAGGTAGCCTGTCATCCGGGGTTGCCAGGAAGATCTGGACGAACACCGGCAGCAACCAGCATGGGCAGCAGGCGAAGACCTACCTGGCCCTGGCCAGCCGCTTCACCCGGCCTGCTCGCCCCTGTCTGCTGATTACCCACGGCTATTCCGGCTCGGGAAAAACGACGGCAACCCAGTATCTGCTGGAACACAGCAGCGCCATCCGCATACGCTCGGACGTGGAACGAAAACGCCTGTTCGAACTGGCGCCGCACGAACGCAGCCAGTCCGGCCTGAACGCCGGAATATATAGCCCCGACGCCCACAACCAGACTTACCGTCATCTCGAACAAATGGCGCGAGAAATACTCCAGACGGGTTTCCCGGTAATCGTCGATGCAACCTTTCTGAAACGGGCCGATCGCGAGCCATTCAAAATCCTGGCAAATATGCCTTGCAGGTGCCCTTTTATCATTCTCCATCTGCACGCCGATAAACCCACATTGCACCAGCGCATCATTGACCGGCAGAAATCAGAAAAGGATGCTTCTGAGGCCACCCGGCAGGTGCTGGAACAACAAGTTCAGAACAGCGAAGAACTGACCCACGAGGAAATCGCCTCAAGCTGGGTCATTAATACGGAACACCCCGAAGCGGGCAGTAGCGTACTGCAAAAACTGGCCCGGCAACTCATGGACAATCCCGACAAGATCTGTCAGGATTAGGTTTTTTACACAGCCTATAATTAGGATCTGGCCAGAATTTACTATATCTGTAGGTCGGACTTTCTCGCCGGAACGAGATGCGAAGCATCCATTCCCGGCGAGAAAGTCCGACCTACAAGTTCAAACATTAAATGGCCGCATCAATAGCTTGAATCAGGACACAAAACATGACCGCTGAACAATTTTCTCCCGAACAACGCATCCTGCGCGTCATGCGCAAAGTACTGGCCAGTGTCGTCAAGGACGTCACACCACAGGACGGCATGGACAACCCGCTCACCGATAGCACCATCGAAGATATCCGCGATATTTTTGGCATGATTTCCACGCGCGAAAAGGAATTACTCGAAGCTTTCGGCCAGGCCACCGGCGACCGCCCCTTCTACGCAGGTGAAAAGCCTGGCGCCAAGGTCATTCCCATCAGCATAGGAAGCCTTAAAGATACCCGCAAGAAAACCGAGTCCACCAATCCGCTCTCCGAAACACCGCTGTTCAGGGATGTCAATCTCGATGCCATGGAAGACCTGCTGGATGCCTGCCCGGTATATGAACTGAAGGCAGGCGAAGCGTTGCTGGCCGCTGGAGAAAAAAACAACGAGACCTACCTGGTACTGAATGGCCGCCTGGAAGCCGACCTGGGGACAGCAGATGCGCCACGCATCATGCGTTTCGAGCCCAGGCAGACCATCGGTGAAATCTCGGCACTGGGCGAAAGCACCATGTCCGCCCCGGTCATCGCCACGGAAGAAGCCGTGGTGCTGGCGATCGATCCCGACACCCTGTGGGCGATGATGGAAATCGATCCCGTCCTGGCGCGCAATATCCTGGCACTGCTGGCACAGCGCTGATTGTCAGTGGGAGAAGGGGTGAAGCATCTTACGCCTGCACCCGCGCTCCCCACAAGTCGTGCTCATCGGCATCCTCGATTGAAACCTGGATGAAATCCCCCGGTTTCAATCCTTCACTCCCTTCTACATACACCAGGCCGTCGATCTCGGGCGCATCCGCCATGCTGCGGGCGACCACGCCTTCGTCGTCCACCTCGTCCACCAGCACGGTCAGCGTCTTGCCGATCTTGCTGGCCAGGCGTTCGGCGCTGATTTGCGCCTGCAATTCCATCAGGCGCGCCTGGCGTTCCAGCTTCACCTCTTCCGGCACCGGATTGGGCAGCGCATTGGCCATTGCGCCTTCCACCGGCGAATAGGTGAAACAGCCGACGCGGTCGAGCCGCGCTTCGCCGATGAAATCCAGCAGTTGCTGGAAGTCGTCCTCGGTTTCGCCGGGGAAGCCGGTGATGAAGGTGCTGCGCAGCGTAAGGTCGGGACAGATTTCGCGCCATTTCTTGATCCGTGCCAGATTACTGTCCTGGTTACCGGGGCGCTTCATGGCTTTGAGCACACTCGGGCTGGCGTGCTGCAGCGGGATATCGAGATAGGGCAGGATCTTGCCTTCCGCCATGAGGGGAATCACTTCGTCCACATGCGGGTAGGGATAGACATAGTGCAGCCGCACCCAGGCACCCAGATCGCCCAACGCGCCAGCCAGTTCGGTCATGCGCGCCTTGAGCAGTTTGCTCTGCCAGAATTCGGCGCGGTATTTCAGGTCCAGCCCATAGGCGCTGGTATCCTGCGAGATCACCAGCAGTTCCTTCACCCCTGCCTTGACCAGTTTTTCCGCCTCGCGCATCACTTCGCTCACCGGTCGGCTCACCAGATCGCCGCGGAAGGACGGAATAATGCAGAAAGTGCAGCGATGGTTGCAGCCCTCCGAAATTTTCAGATAGGCGTAATGTCTGGGCGTGAGCTTGATGCCCTGCTCCGGGATCAGGCTGGTGAAGGGATCGTGCGGCTGCGGCAGATGTTCATGCACCGCGCTCATCACCTCCTGCAAGGCATGCGGGCCGGTCACCGCCAGCACGCGCGGATGCTTCTCCATGATCACTTCGGGCCGCGCGCCGAGGCAGCCGGTGACGATCACCTTGCCGTTCTCCGCCAGCGCCTCGCCGATGGCGTCGAGCGACTCCTCCACCGCCGCGTCGATAAAGCCGCAGGTATTGATCACCACCAGATCAGCGGACTCGTAGCTGGGCGAAATCTCGTAACCTTCGGCACGCAGCTGGGTGAGGATTTGCTCCGAATCCACCAGCGCCTTGGGGCAGCCGAGGGAAACGAAACCGATTTTTGGACTGGGGTTTTTCATGAATCAACTCATTCTGGATGGACGCAAGCAGTATTCGCACTAAGTTGTGAATTGTACCAGCTCACCCTGCGAGCAGAACTGCCTACGTCTCCCATCCCCTCAAACGTCGCTACCTAATCCTCCTCTTCCTGCGCCTTGAACTGCGACATCAGGGTCTGCTGCACCGCTGGCGGCACCGCGGCATAACGGCTGAATTCCAGCGAGTAGGAGCCCTGCCCGCTGGTCAGCGAGCGCAGTCGCGACTGGTAGTCACTGAGTTCGGCCAGCGGGACTTCGCCGGAAATGGCGACAGCGTTGCCGCGCGGCTCGGTGCCGGTGACATGGCCGCGCTTGCCGGCGATATCACCGGCAAGATCGCCGATGGACGATTCCGGCCCCAGTATTTCGATGCTGACGATCGGTTCCAGCAAAATGGGTTTGGCGGCCTTGACGGCCTCGATCAGTGCTTTGCGGCCGGCGACGACGAAGGCCACTTCCTTGGAATCCACCGGATGGTGCTTGCCGTCGTAAACCACGACGCGGATGTCCTGCACCGGGTAACCGGCGATCACGCCCGCCTCCAGCGCCTGCCTGACGCCCTTCTCCACTGCAGGCATGAATACGCCGGGAATGGTCCCGCCTTTGACTGCATCCACGAATTCATAGCCAGCGCCGCGCGGTAGCACTTCGATGCGCAGGAACACTTCGCCGAACTGTCCTGCCCCGCCGCTCTGTTTCTTGTGGCGGTAGTGGCCTTCGGCATTGCTGGAAATGGTTTCGCGGTAGGGGATGCGCGGTGGCCGGGTGTCCACTTCCAGCTTGTAGGCTTGCACCATCTTGTCCAGCTTGGCCCGCAGGTGCAATTCGCCCAGCCCGCGAATCACGGTTTCATTGGTTGCCGGATGGCGTTCCACCATAAAAGTGGGATCTTCCATTTCCAGCTTGTGCAGGATCTCGAACAGGCGCTGCTCATCCCCCTTGCGCCGGGTTTCGACCGCCAGACCGTGCATCGGTCTGGGAAAATCGAGGGGCCGCAAATGGATGTGGTCCTCGTCGTGAGAATCGTGCAACACCGCGTCGAACTCGATTTCATCCACCTTGGCCACGGCACCGATGTCGCCCGGCAGCAAGGCATCGGTCTCGACGTAATCCTTGCCCTGCAGCAGGTACAGATGCCCGGCCTTGAACGGACGCTTGCCATTACCGACGAAGAGTTGCGCATCGCGTCTGAGCGTTCCCTGATGGACTCGAAAGACGCCCATCTTGCCGACATAGGGATCGATGATGACCTTGAACACATGGGCCAGAACATGTTTATCCGCATCCGGCTCGGCATGGAATTCCAGCGCCTCAGCGCCTTCTCCCTTGAGGAATGGCGGCGCATTGCCTTCAGCCGGATTGGGCGCAAGTCTGGCAATGACATCCAGCAACTCGCCCACGCCTGTGCCGTTTTTTGCCGCAGTGAAACACACCGGCACCAGATGCCCTTCGCGCAAGGCCTTTTCGAAACGGCGCATGCAACTGCGCCGGGCTCAATTCCTCGCCCTGCTCCAGATAGAGAGCCATCAAGTCCTCGTCTACCTCCACCACCTGATCGACCAGCGCGGTGTGCGCTTCCTTGACCGAGGAAAAATCGGCGTCGCCGTCAGGGTTGAAGAAACAGTCCACCACATCCTGCCGTCCATGCGCCGGGAGATTGATCGGCAGGCACTCCTTGCCGAAGGTCTCCTGAATGTCTGCCAGCAAACCCGGCAGATCGAGGTTGTCGGCATCGATCTTGTTGATCACGATCATGCGGCACAACCCGCGTGCCGCTGCCGCCTTCATCATGCGTCGCGTGGCCAGCTCGATCCCCGCCTGGGCATTGATCACCACTACGGCGGTATCCACTGCGGCCAGAGCGCTGATGGCCTGGCCGGAATAATCCGGATAGCCCGGGGTATCGATGAGGTGAATATGCTGGCCCTGATAGGAAAAATTCACCACGGCGGAGTTGAGAGAGTGGCCGCAGTCTTTTTCCTGCACATCGAAATCACAGACAGTGTTGCCCTTTTCCACGCTGCCCCGGCTGGCAATCGCGCCAGCCTGGAAAAGCAGGGATTCGGCCAGCGTCGTCTTGCCGCTGGCGCCATGGCCGACGAGCGCCAGGGTACGTATGGAAGCCACATGATCGTTTGGCATTTCAAGTCCTTTCGATTATTGTTTGATACTGTGAAAGGGAATCTGGACCGCGTTATCTGAATTATAGCCTTCCGGCTTCCGCTAGAAAAATTTCTGTAGCACTTCCGAGGTGAATCACCAACAGACAGGGGCATCCATCATGACCAATAATGGAAATTATTGCGCGCTATCCTTCACTGGCTGAATACCAGTCCCGTATCGTATCTGCCGGGGAAGCCGTCACTTTGATTCAGACCGGTCATCAGGTATATCTCGGCAGTGCCTGCGCCACGCCACGTCTGCTGGCGACAGCACTTGAAAATCAGGCCAACCCGCCGCCTGATGTCACGCTGCTGCACTTCTTCAATTACGGTGCGATTCCGCACCAGGGCGACAAGGCCAACACCCGCTACCAGCACAAATGTTTTTTTGTCGGCGCTGATGAAAGCGCCGCCGTGGCCAGCCTGCAGGCCGAATACGTTCCCGTTTCGCTATCCCAGGTGCCCAGGCTGGTCGAAAACGGCCGCATCCCGGTTGATGTCGCGCTGGTGCAGGTTTCGCCACCGGATGAATTCGGCTATGCCAGCCTGGGCATTTCCGTGGATATCACCGTGGCCATGGTGCAGCATGCCAGACACATCATCGCCGAGATCAATCCCAATATGCCCCGCACCATGGGCGACAGCCTGATCCACATCAGCCGCTTTGACGCCATGGTGTGGAACGACTCGCCCATCATCGAGCCTCCGGTTCATCCGGCCAATGCAGTTGTCGAGCAGATCGCGCGCAATATTGCCAGGCATCATCGAGGACCGTTCCACCCTGCAGATCGGCCTCGGGCACTTGCCGCAGGAATCACTGAAATACCTGACGGATCGCCGTGATCTGGGCATCCACTCGGACCTCATTACAGATGCCATCGTACCGCTGGTGGAGAAAGGGGTGATCAATGGCCAGAAAAAAGGCCCGTACAAGGGCATGGTCGTTGCCAGCTACTGCATGGGAACGCGCAAGCTATACGACCTGATCGACCGCAACCCGTTCTTTTCCATTCAGGCCATCGAGCGGGTGAGCGATATCCATGCAATTTCCCAGCAACATAAAATGGTTTCGGTGAGCCAGGCCTGCTCGGTGGATCTGACCGGGCAGATTTGCAGCGACCAATTCGAGGGCCGCTTCTGCGGCGGGGTATCGACCCAGCCCGAATTTATCCGTGGTGCAGCCCTGTCGCCAGGCGGCAAGCCCATCATCTGCCTGCAGTCCACCACCGATGACGGCAAAACCTCGCGCATCCGGCCGCTCCTGCTCGACGGTGAAGGTGTCACCATTGCGCGTTCGGATGTGCATTATGTGATCACCGAATATGGCGTCGCCTACCTGTTCGGCAAATCCATTCGGGAACGCGCGCTCGCACTGATCCAGATCGCCCATCCGGATTTTCGCCCCTGGCTGCTGGCTGAGGCGAAAAAGCTGCGCTACATGAGGCCGGATCAATCGCTAAGAAACCGGGATGAATACCCCGTCGAAGAAGAACGACGCATCACCCTGCGAAACCAGAAGGCCGTCCTGATTCGCCCCACCCGGAAGGAAGATGCGCCAGCACTGCAACAGTTCTTCCAGCGCATGATCAAGGAGGATCGCCACACGCGCATGTTCTGGCGCCTGAACCAGCTTTCCGATAGTGAAGCGCAGCGCCTGTGCAACGCGGACCAGGATAGTGACGTCGCCTTTCTGGTGGTTACGGGCACGGAGGAAGGCGAGACGCTGATCGGCAGCGCCTGCTATTTCGTCAACGCATCGACCAATATGGCCGAAGTCGCCTACATGGTCTCGCCCGAATGGCAGGCCGTGGGAATCGGCAAAGCCTTGCAGTTAAGACTGCTGGAGCATGCCAAGGCCAGGGGCTTGCGCGGATTCAGCGCTGAAATCCAGACCTACAATGCCAACATGATCAACCTGGCCAAGCAGGCCTGCGACAACATCGCCATCGCGCGACATGGCGACACGCATGAGGTCACCATGCTGTTCGAGTAGACCAATCAGGACGTAGGTCGGGTTTTAACCCGACATTTCGGGCAAAGCCCGACCTACGCAGGCCGGCTTCCTATTGACGACTAGCTCTTGAACAACAGCGCCTTGAGTTCGTTCAGCTTGTCGCGCAACTCGGCCGCGCGCTCGAACTCCAGATTCCTGGCGCAGGCCAGCATTTCCTTTTCCAGTTGCTTGATTTCCCTGGTCAGCACTTTTGCATCCAGATGCTGGTAATGCGCCAGTTCCTGCGCCACCTTGAGCTCTTTTTGCGCGGTCTCCAGGTCGAACACGCCGTCGATGATGTCCTTGATGCGCTTGGAAACGCCCTTGGGCGTGATGCCGTGCGCCTCGTTGTGGGCGATCTGCTTGGCGCGACGCCGTTCGGTCTCGTCGATGGCTTTCTGCATGGATTTGGTGATCCTGTCGGCATACAGAATTGCCGTGCCGTTGATATGGCGCGCCGCCCGGCCGATGGTCTGGATCAGCGAGCGTTCGGAGCGCAGGAAACCTTCCTTGTCGGCGTCGAGAATCGCCACCAGCGAGACCTCCGGAATATCCAGCCCCTCGCGCAGCAGGTTGATGCCGACCAGCACGTCGAACAGCCCCAGACGCAGGTCGCGGATGATTTCCACCCGCTCCACGGTATCGATGTCGGAGTGCAGGTAGCGCACCTTGACGCCATGATCGGACAGAAAATCGGTCAGATCCTCCGACATGCGCTTGGTCAGCGTCGTCACCAGCACGCGCTCGCCCAGCACCACTTTTTCCTTGATGGTCGGCAGCAGGTCATCCACCTGGGTGCTCGCCGGGCGCACTTCCATCACCGGGTCGAGCAGGCCGGTGGGGCGCACCACCTGCTCCACCACCTGCGCGGCATGCTCGGCTTCATATACGGCGGGCGTGGCGGAAACGAAAATGGTCTGGCGCATGACTTTTTCGAATTCGTCGAAGCGCAGCGGGCGGTTGTCCAGCGCCGAAGGCAGGCGGAAACCGTAATCCACCAGGTTTTCCTTGCGCGCCCGGTCGCCCTTGTACATCCCGCCGACCTGGGTGATGGTGACGTGGCTCTCGTCGATGAACATCAGCGCATTGGGCGGCAGATAATCGATCAGCGTCGGCGGCGGATCGCCGGGATTGCGCCCGGACAGGTGGCGCGAGTAATTCTCGATGCCTTTGCAGAAGCCGATCTCATTGAGCATTTCGAGATCGAAACGGGTGCGCTGCTCGATGCGCTGCGCCTCGACCAGCTTGTTGTTCTTGTGGAAAAACTCAATCCGTTCGCGCAATTCCAGCCTGATCGTGTCGATTGCCCGCACCACGGTGGAGCGCGGCGTGACGTAGTGGCTGGAGGGATAAACGGTAAAGCGCGGCACCTTCTTCTGGATATGCCCGGTGAGCGGGTCGAACAGCGACAGGCTTTCCACCTCATCGTCGAACAGGGACACGCGAATCGCCAGCTCGGCGCTTTCCGCCGGGAAGATATCCAGCACATCGCCGCGCACCCGGAAAGTGCCGCGGCTGAATTCGATGTCGTTGCGGTCATACTGCATCTCGGTGAGGCGCTTGATGGCATCGCGCTGGCCGATCTTCTCGCCCTGGCGCAGGTGCAGGATCATGCCGTGGTAATCCACCGGATCGCCGATACCGTAGATGCACGACACCGAGGCGACGATGATGCAGTCTTCCCGCTCCAGCAGGGATTTGGTCGCGGACAGGCGCATCTGCTCGATATGCTCGTTGATGCTGAATCCTTCTCGATGAACAGGTCGCGCGACGGCACATAGGCTTCGGGCTGGTAGTAGTCGTAGTAGGAAACGAAATACTCCACCGCGTTCTCGGGGAAAAACTCGCGCATTTCCGAGTACAAGCTGCGCCGCCAGCGTCTTGTTATGCGCCAGGATGATGGCTGGCCGCCCCAGGCGTGCAATCACATTGGCCATGGTGAAAGTCTTGCCGGAACCGGTCACCCCGAGCAGGGTCTGGAACGACAGGCCATCTTCAAGCCCCTCTGCCAGCAAACGGATGGCCTCGGGCTGATCGCCGGACGGCTCGAAAGGCTGGTGAAGTTTGTATGGGCTATTGGGAAAAGTGACGATCACGGGTAGAATTTGACGGTTTTTTAAACAGCAGAATTGTACCATGCGGGCCAATACCCGACCCGCTCACTCAAGGATAGAACTTTGGAACTGTCACAGCGCGTTCAAGCCATCAAGGAATCCCCCACTCTCGCCGTCACGGCCCGCGCAGCCAAGCTGAAAGCAGAGGGTAAGGACATCATCGGACTGGGTGCCGGCGAACCTGATTTCGACACCCCGCAACACATCAAGAACGCGGCCAAGAAAGCCATCGATGACGGCTTCACCAAGTACACCCCGGTGAGCGGCATTCCCGGCCTGAAAAACGCCATTGTCGCCAAATTCAAGCGCGACAACGGCTTCGATTACACCGCCAAGGAAGTCATCGTCGGCGTCGGCGGCAAGCAGACCATCTTCAACCTGGTGCTGGCCGTCATCAACCCCGGCGACGAAGTCATCATCCCGGCGCCCTACTGGGTTTCCTATGCCGACATCGCCCTGGTTGCCGAAGGCAAGCCGGTGATCGTCAACTGCGGCATCGAGCAGGGCTTCAAGATCACCCCGGCGCAACTGGAAGCGGCCATCACCCCGAAAACCAAGCTGTTCATGATCAACAGCCCGTCCAACCCGACCGGCGCGGTCTACACCCTGGACGAACTGCAGGCGCTGGGCGAAGTGCTGAAAAAGCACCCCCACGTACTGGTCGCCACCGACGACATGTACGAACACGTCAACCTCTCGGGCGAGAAATTCGTCAACATCCTCAACGCCACCCCCGAGCTGAAAGACCGCTGCATCGTGCTGAACGGCGTGTCCAAGGCCTATTCCATGACCGGCTGGCGCATCGGCTACGCCGCCGGCCCGGAAAAAATCATCAAGGCGATGGAAATTCTGCAATCCCAGTCCACCTCCAACCCCACCTCGATCTCCCAGGTGGCCGCCCAGGCCGCACTGGATGGCGACCAGGAATGCATCACCCCCATGGTCAAAGCCTTCCGCGAACGGCATGAATTCGTGGTGCGCCGCTTCAACGAAATGAAGGGACTGAAATGCATCAAGGCCGGCGGCGCGTTCTACGCCTTCCCCGATGCCCGCGAAGCCATCGCCGACCTGCACCAGCGCGGCCTCATCAAGGAAGCCACCGACATGGCCCTGTCCGAATACCTGCTGGAAAAGGGCGTCGCCGTCGTTCCCGGTTCGGCGTTTGGCGCAGAAGGCTACTTCCGCATCTCTTTCGCCACCTCGATGAGCAACCTGGAAAACGCGCTGAACAGGATCCAGCAAGCCCTGGCTTAAGATCCCGCTACAGCAGGTTTCATGTTTCGCGCCGGCATCATTAGTGGTGCAGCGTGGCAAACAGCGAAGCAATCCCGATTAACCTCAGTTCGATAACCACGGAGGGCACGGAGAACACAGAGAAAGGCTGTTTGCGAAAATTTATGGCCTCACCCAACGGATGAATGCCAAATATCATGCAATCTATTGTTCTTGCTCCGTGTTCTCCGTGCCCTCCGTGGTTAACTGCTTTTTCTAGGATTAATGCACATCGGCATGTTGCAGATGGCTTCGCTGCTTCCCGCCCTGCAAAGGAACTGCCTTTCGTGCCACGGCGAATCTTGTCAATTCCGCGTCCATTCTCCATACTTGACGCATGATTAAATATCTCGTCACAGTTTATCTGGCCCTTTTTGCCCTTTCCGCCCCCGCCGCCGACCTGGCCCGCGAAAAACGCCTTGCGGATGAAATCGTGGACATGATTGTCGAGGGTGAACCGGTCTGGCTTAATGCCGGCAGCCATCCCTTCCTTTCCATCTACACCCCGACCACGCAGCGGCATGCGCGTGGAGCCGTCATCATCCTGCATGGCCGCGGCATGCACCCGGACTGGGCCGATGTTGCCGCCCCACTGCGCACCGCTCTGCCGGCGAGCGGATGGCATACCCTGTCGCTACAGATGCCGGTGCTGGAAAAGGATGCCAAGTACAACGACTACGTTCCACTTTTTAAAGAAGCAGGGCCACGTATCAACGCTGCCATTGCCTATCTGCGCGATACCGGGGTCAAGCATATCGTGCTTGCCGCCCATAGCTGCGGCGCACACATGGCCATGCACTGGGTAGCGCAAAAAGGCGACAAGGATATAAACGCCTATATCGGGATCGGCATGGGTGCAACCGATTTTGGCCAGCCGATGATAGAACCTTTCCCGCTGGCGAAAATGCATGTTCCGGTGCTGGACGTATATGGCAGCGCCGAATATCCGCAGGTGCTGAACATGGCCCCGGAACGCCTTGCAGCCATGCACAAGGCCGGCAACCCGCAATCACGGCAAATTGTAGTTCCTGGCGCCGATCATTACTTCCACGAGCGCAATGGTGAACTGGTCAAGGTCGTCACCGAGTGGCTCGATCAACTCAAACTCTAAGAAATCGCATGCTCTATTCCCTGATCCGATCCGTGTTCTTCAGCATGGATGCCGAATCCGCCCATCATCTTGGCATGCAGGGCATGAAGACGGCCCAGCGCCTTGGGCTACTCGGCCTGCTGGCTCACACGGTTCCCGACAAGCCCCGCACCGTGATGGGTATCGACTTCCCCAACCCGGTCGGACTTGCGGCAGGACTGGACAAGAATGGCGACTACATCGACGCGCTGGCGGCGCTGGGTTTCGGTTTCCTTGAAATCGGCACCATCACCCCCCGCCCCCAGCCCGGCAACCCCAAGCCGCGCCTGTTCCGCATCCCGCAGGCGAATGCCATCATCAACCGCATGGGGTTCAACAACGACGGCGTGGACAAACTGATCGAGAACGTCAGAAAAGCAAAATATCGCGGCATCCTCGGCATCAACATCGGCAAGAACTTCGACACGCCGATCGAGAACGCGGCAGACGACTATCTCACCTGCCTGCGCAAGGTCTATCCCCACGCCAGCTACGTCACGGTCAACATTTCCTCACCCAATACCAAGAACCTGCGCCAGTTGCAGCAATCGAGCGAGCTCGAAGCCCTGCTGGATGCGCTCAAGAACGAACAGGGAAAACTGGCCCAGCAACATGGCAGACACGTTCCCCTGGCACTGAAAATCGCGCCCGACCTGGAAACGGAGCAGATCATCGAAATCGCCGACCTGCTGCTGAAATACCAGATCGAGGGCGTAATCGCCACCAACACCACGCTAGCCCGCGAAGGCGTGGCCGGATTGCCTCACGGCGAAGAAGCTGGCGGTCTTTCCGGCGCACCGGTACGGCTCCGATCCACCAGCGTGGTGAAGCAACTCAGCCTGGCGCTCGACGGAAAAATCCCCATCATCGGCGTGGGCGGCATCATGAGTGGACTGGATGCGAAGGAAAAAATCCTTGCCGGCGCCAGCCTGGTGCAGTTCTACAGCGGCTTCATCTATCGCGGCCCGGCACTGATCCGAGAGGCTTGCGAGGAGATTTAGCAAGTGATGATCGGCGTCCCCAAGGAAATCAAGGATCATGAATTCCGCGTCGGACTGACCCCGACAGGCGTTCGCGCCCTGGTCGCTGCCGGCCATGAGGTACGGGTGGAAGCCCGCGCGGGTGCTGCCATCGGCTATGGCGATGAGCGCTATTCCGCTGCCGGCGCGCAGGTGGTGGCGACCGCGGCGGACGCCTTCGCCTGCCCCATGGTGATCAAGGTCAAGGAACCGCAGCCCGCCGAAATCGGGATGCTGCAGGAAGGCCAGATCCTCTTCACCTACCTGCACCTTGCCGCCGATGCTGAACTGACGCGCCAACTGGTGGAACGCAGGATCATCGGCATCGCCTACGAAACCGTCACCGATACACAGGGCCGCCTGCCCCTGCTCACCCCGATGTCCGAAGTCGCGGGCCGAATCGCGATTCAGGCGGGTGCCGCCAGCCTGCAAATGAATCATGGCGGCAGCGGCGTCCTGCTCGGAGGCGTGCCGGGCGTCATGCCGGGGAAAGTGGTCATTCTCGGGGCCGGCTCAGTCGGCACCGAAGCTGCAAAAATGGCGCTGGGACTGGGCGCAGATGTCACGATCATGGACATCAACCTGAATCGCCTGCGCTATCTGGACGATGTGTTCGGCGGGCGTCTCAAGACCTGTTATTCGCAGACTGGCGCCATCGAGAAACTGGTTGCGGATGCCGATCTGGTGGTCGGCTCTGTCCTGATTCCCGGCAAGCGCGCACCCAGGCTGATCAGCCGTGACATGGTCAGCAGCATGCGCTCCGGCTCGGTGCTGGTGGATGTCTGCATCGACCAGGGCGGCTGCGCCGAAACCTCGCGTCCGACCACCCATTCCCATCCTACCTATATCGAGGAAGGCGTAGTGCACTACTGTGTCACCAACATGCCCGCCGCCTGCGCCCGCACCTCAACCCAGGCGCTTACCCATGCCACCCTGCCCTACGCACTCAGGCTCGCAGGGCTAGGTTATCGGGAAGCCCTGCGGCAGGACGCCGGATTGCTGAACGGACTGAACCTGCATCTCGGGCAGGTGACACATCCCAGCGTGGCAGCGGATCTGGGCTACGAGCATCAACCCTATCAGCCTTAGTCCTGCTCCCCTTCCAGCACCTCCAGCACGTCCTGCTGCGGGTGCTCCAACTCCACCGCCTCGATCTTGCGGAAGCGGTCGCTGATTTTCTTGCTGGTGGTATGCACTTCCACGGCATCGTCGTGCGCCAGACGGATATGGTCGGCAAGTTTTTTCATGCGCGTGTCGAAGCGCTCGAATTCCTTGCCCAGCTTGTTGAGCGCATCCTTGATGATGTGGACCTGCTTGCGCGTTTCCACGTCCTTCATCACTGCGCGAGCAGTGTTCAGCACCGCCATCATGGTGGTGGGCGAGACGATCCACACCCGCTTGCTCATGGCGTAATCCACCACTTCCGGGTGGTAGGCGTGAATTTCGGCAAACACCGCCTCGGCAGGCACGAACATCACCGCGCCGTCCGAAGTCTCGTTGGCAATGATGTATTTTGAGGAAATATCGTCCACATGCTTCTTGATATCCGCCTTGAACTGCCGCTGCGCAATCGTGTGATCGGCATCGCTGACGCCCGGTGTAAACATCTTGTGGTAGTTTTCCAGCGGGAACTTGGAATCCACGCCCACCGTGCCGGTCGGCTCGGGCAGGAACAACGCGCAATCCACCCGGCTGCCGTTGGACAAAGTGTGCTGCATGGCATACATGGTGGGCGGCAGGATATTTCGGATCAGGTTTTCCAGCTGCACCTCGCCGAAGGCACCGCGCGAACGCTTGTCGCCCAGCAGTTCCTGCAGGCTGACGACATTGGTGGTGAGGCCGTCGATCTTCTTCTGCGCCTCGTCGATGGTCGCCAGCCGCGCCATCACATTGGCGAAAGTCTCGTTGGTTTTCTTGAAGCCCTCATCCAGGCGCTCGGTGACTTTGCCGCTGATCTCCTGCAGACGGCCATCCACGGTCTTACTCAGCCCCTCGATGGTTGCCACCAGTTGCTGGGTGCTGTTTTTCATGGTGGTCTGGATAAGCTCCTGGTCCGCCCTGCCCTGTTCCGCCAGGGTCTGCATGGTCTTGGCGATGACTTCGGCACGCATGGCATCCTGCTTGCTCTGCAATTGCACGCTCAGTTCCGCCAACTGCTTCAGCAAAGCCTCGCGCGTCTGTGCCAGGCTATCGTTCTGCGCCAGTTGCAAAGACTGCATGGCGTCGCGCGTCAGTTTCAGTTCGTGTGCAACAATTTCGCGTAGCCGCTCGGCGCTATCCAGCAAGGCCTGATTCATGCGATCGCCCTGCCTGGTCAGACCGTCATGCAGATCGGTCAGCATGGCGCGGTGTTTCTCTTCCATGACCTGGGCCAGATAATCCGGCAATTCGTGCTGCGAACGGGTCAATCCGCCCAGCTTGATGCCGACCCAAAGTGAGGCCAGCAGAATAAAAATTATCAGTACGGCAATCAGAATTTCGAGCATGTTTTTCTCCCAGTGCGGGAGTATAGCCCAGAGGCCAATGAATCAGGATTGCTCAGGCGTAATCATCGATCTGGTGATCGTCTGGAGGTGAATTTTTCGGAAGCGGCTTCGGAACAGGTTTGCGCTGGTGCTTCTTGTGCAACTGGTCTTCCCAGTATTCCATTGATTTGCTGCTGCTCTCATCGGGGTGAATGGGCAGCGAGTGATCAAGACCGGCAACGGGGTCGGTGGAAGCGCTCAAAATGGAGGCGTGTAAATATCGCTTCAATGGATCGTGGAAAGACATCGTTCCATCCTCGAAATCCGGAAAAACTAAACGCCGTAAGTATCGGAGAGCTTCCGCTCCGTACTCATGCTCTTTAGCAAACCCTGCAATTCTTCCCGCCAGGATCCAGCCAGCGCGGTGGTTTCAGCATCCGCTTCCAGAATCTTGCGTATCAATTCAGCCACCCGGCTGGAAATCTCGACAGGCATTTCACCCGGATTTGAATCCTGGCTTAATTCAGACACGAGAATGCTGCGCTTTCCCTCCAGCCCGGTCAGTTCGTCCCATCGCCCCTGCCGAGCCGCCTCCAGCATTTCCATGGAAAGCTGTGCCAGAGACTCATAGCGCTGAACCAGCCAGGCAGCGCTAGGCCTTGCCATAACTCATGGATGCGCGAGGTTTGGCTTCTTCAGCCAGGGGAAGCGCCACAGCTTGCGGCTGCCTGCCTATTACATCCCAGGCATCCTTCAATTCCGATAGCAGACGTTCAACTTCCTCCAGCCCATCCAGGTCATTCTTCAGATTTGCCATCAGCAAGCGACTGCTCATGTAATCGTAAAGCGCCCCAAGATTCCGTGCCATTTCGCCGCCAGCTTCCTGGTCCAGGCTAACTTTCAGGCCCTGGTCAATAATTGCGATCGCCTTTGAAATCGCCTCACCCTTGGGGCCTATTTCATTGCGCTGCATGCAACGCTTACCGACTGCTATGGCAACTATCGCCCCTTCAAACAGCATCGAGACCAGCTTGTGCGGGCTGGCCGCCGCGATGCCCGTCTCAAGGCCTACCTTCGAATATGCGTTCAGAGCATCCGCTTTAACTGTGTTCATGTTTTCTCCGTACACCAGCCGCGATTAACTACCCACACCGGGTAAATTGGCCAGTTGCTGGGTCAAATAATCACTGGTTTGTCTCATGCTGCCGATCAAGGTGTCCAGCGCGGTATATTGCGCCCGGTAGCGTTTCTCGATATCCACCAAACGCCGCTCCAGGACATCCCGGCGCTTGCCGATATCGGTGATGGAGGAATTGATGCCATCGGTTCGACTGCTGATTGTCCCAGAACTCCCAAGAAAGCCGTCTACCAGATTATTCAACTGGTAGGCATAGCCCTTGGAAAAATAAACACTGCCCCTGGCACCAGTGATGCCACCGGAAATCAGTAACTTCAGGCCTTCGGTATCGTTGCCGGTGGAGCCGGTCAGATATTGTCCGGAACCGGTGGCAGCCTGGCCGTTAATGGTGCCGGCAACATCCAGGCCTGCCGTTCCCGCACCCAATGCCAGATTAGCCTGAGCATTACCACCCGTCACGTTGACATTGGATGCAGAACCATAGCGATCAGAGATTACCGTCAGAACGCCTGCCGACTGGGTGACCTTGACACTGACGCCAGCCGATAAAAACTCGGCTGCGCCATTGATTTTTGATTGCAACTCTGCCGCAAGGGTGTCAGCAGTGTAGCTGCCTGAAGCCAACGTAATACTTGCCGCCACGCCGTCCACGGATAGTTCAAGCACATTGTTGCTGGCATCGATGGTCAACCCTGCTGTGCCTGTGCCAGCGCTGTTGCCATGTGTAGCCAGCTGTGAAACCGATACGGCATAGGTGCCAGCCTTGGTGCTGGTCGTCGAACCGGCATAGCTGACCATGCTGTCGGTTGATTTTCCCGCAGCTGCAAAGACCCCGGCGATATCCTCAGGGTTGTTGTCTATGGCACTTTGCAGCTTGGTGGAATCCACAGCGAGGCTGCCGTCCTTCTGGAAGGAAATGCCGATCTGCGATAGCGAGGTATAGCTGGCATTCCCGGCCAGCGAGGTATTCAGGGTGTTGCGCAGTTGATACTGTATCGAGCGTACAGTGGAATCCCCCTGCAGGATCGCCGCCTGCTTGGTGGTGGCATCGTAGGCAGAAAGATCGCTCAGGGTTTTGTTGGCATCGTTATATGCCTTCACAAAAGCGTCCACGGAGGATTTGACATTAGCCGAATCGCGCGATACTGAAATCGTCGTCGGGCTGCCAGCATTGGTTTTCAAAAGATTGAGCGTCACGCCCTGAATCACATCGCTGGTCGTGTTCGAGCTTTTAGTGATGGACACGCCGTCCACCTTGAAAGCTGCATTCTGGGCAGTGACTGTCTGGGACAAATTCTGGCCGGAATCATTTGCCGGATCATGGCCCAGCAAAGCGGACAAGCCTGCATCGCCGCCACTGATCTTGATGCTGTTGGCCTCGCCCGTGCTCGTGGAAGTTAGTGCCAGGCGGTAAGGGTTGCCGCTGCCATCGTTGATGATTGTTGCCGTAACGCCGATATTGGCAGTGTTGATCGCATCACGAATACCGCTCAGGGTGTTGTTGCTGCTGTCGATGGTGACCGTCTTGCTGCCGCTGCCATTGCTGGCAAAGCCTGCGCCCGTATATTTCCCGGTTAGCGCATCGAAAGTACCGCCGCTGATCGTGCCGAAATCGAAAGTCAGGGTTCCCGTTCCGATTGCAGTGGTGGTGTCGGCCTGACCGGTCGAGACCAGCTTCTGGGATTGCGCCAGTTGAGACACTTCCAGCGCATAACTGCCGGGCACCGCCGTGCTTGAAGCCGAGGCTGTCGCAACCGAGGCATCCGCCGGCGTCGCCTTCAGCGCGTTGAATTTCGCCGCACTGTTAACCCCGGCCACCGAACTCTGGAACGAGGCAAGCGCGCCATTCAGCGTACCGTAGGCGGTCAGCTTGGCCTGATAGCTTGCTTCCTTGGCACTCAACGCATCCAGCGGTTGACGTTCGAGCGACATCAGGCTGCTGACAATGGAATTCACATCCAGATTTGAACCAATACCCGGTGATGCTATCGCCATGACAACCTCCTGTTACGCCCTGCCGCGTTCATTTTAATAATTTCAGCCATGGCATTCATGGTACCAGTCTGCTACGAATCAATCCATGAGGCACAGAAAGGCTGAAATACCGCGCTAAGCTTTATCCTTCACAAGCATGCCCTGCAATTGATCCAGCGCCCTGGCAATCGCGATCACTTCTTCCGAGGGAAATTGGCGAATCAACTGCTTGTTTTCGGAATCTATCACTTTAACCACATCAATCCCGGTTTCTGCATCCTGGGTAAACTCAAGGTTGCTTGACATCATCCGGACAGTTTGATTGATTTTTTCCATCGCGCTTTTGACCTGGGAGGGATCGACTGCCTGCTTGGTGCTCTCTACAGCCTTGGTTGGCATTTCAAGCGAGGCTGAAGCCGTCTTGGCCGCATCGGTTACGGCTGGCCGTGGAACGCCAGCATCACTCGGCATGATCGAACCCTGCGTACCTGGGCTTACTTGAGAAATTTGCATTTCGGTTCTCCTTAAGGCATAAAACCCGGCCAGAAGTCCGCCCTGGCCGGGTTAATCATTACGCTATTTGCATCTTAACGCAACAGGGACAACACATTATTGGGCTGCGCATTGGCTTGAGCCAGCATCGCCACACCCGCCTGCTGCAGAATCTGGGCGCGGGTCAGGTTGGCAGTTTCCGCTGCAAAGTCCGCATCACGAATACGGCTGCGCGAAGCGCTGACGTTCTCTGAAGTGGTTTGCAGGTTGGCCACCGTCGAACCGAAACGATTCTGGTAAGCACCAAGGGAGGCGCGTGTGCTGTTTACCGTTGCCAGTGCTGCATCGATGGTTGCAAGCGCAGCCTGGGCGCCGGAAGCCGTGCTCAGGTCCAGGGAAGACACACCTGCGCCAGCTGTCGCAGTAGCGGCAGTGTAACCTGCGGTCAAACCAGCGGCAGTTAGGCCAGCAGCTGTGTTACCAGCGATGGTGATACCAGCAGAGTTGGTGGAACTCAACGAAACGGCAGAACGCGTTGTCACGGTGGTTGCACCACCGGAACCCAAGCCTGTCGTTACAGCGGTTGCAGCTGCAGTTGTGGTTACAGTGACATTCCGGCCATCGGCGGCATTCAGTGCAACCGCACCAGTAGTCGTATTGAAGGTAGCCGTGACACCGGTTTGTGCGGTTTTTGCATTGATTGCGGCAGCGACCTGACCGCCACGTTCACCGGCGGTGGCTGCGGCAGCAATCGCACCGATATCCACGCCATTGATGACGACATCGCCTGCTGACAAGGCCGTGGCAAAGCCCGTTACAGTAGTGCCAGTTGTCGCAGTCGCTCCGACAGTCGCGGTTACGTTGGTTTGGCCACTGATTGCATTGATAGCAGCGGCAACAGCGATACCGCTGGCGCTACTGGTAGTGGAAGACACGCCATCGGCAGTCGCTGCACCTACCATGTAGCCATTAATGGACAGAGAATTAGCTGCCAGCGCAGTTGCGCCCACTGCGGCACCCGCTACTGTGGTTGAATAGCTGGAGCCGGAACCTACACCCAGCGAGGCAGCGCGCGAACTGCTGATCGAGGTAATGCTGATCGTCTGGTTGGCATTGGCGCCGACCTGAAAGGCCTGGGAGGTAAATGTACCATCCAGCAGATTGATGCCGTTGAACTGGGTGGTGGTGGAAACACGGTCGATCTCGGATACCAGCTGGGTAGCTTCCGCATTGAGCGAAGCCCGATCGGATGCGCTGTTGGTGGCGTTGGCTGCCTGCACTGCCAGTTCGCGAATACGTTGCAGGTTGTTGGTCACCTCACCCAGTCGCGCCTTCTGCGGTCTGTGCCAGTGAAATACCGTCATTGGCGTTACGTGCGGCCTGGTCCAGGCCGCGAATCTGGGAGGTCATCCGCTCGGAAATTGCCAGACCGGCTGCATCATCCTTGGCGCTGTTGATGCGCAAACCTGAAGACAGACGCTGCAGGGAAGTTGCCAGGGCGCACTGGGAAGTATTCAGGTTACGCTGCGCATTCAGCGAGGCGATGTTGGTGTTGATGACTTGTGCCATTTTGCTTCTCCTTCAAACTGTTGTAGGAATTCTTGCGGCGGCGAGGATCTCGTTTGTTCCGCCGTCATGTTCATTAGCGGAGGAGGAGAACAAAACTTTAGGAATTTTCTATTTTCTTTTTTGGAGCGGGCCTGAAATAGTTGGCGTTATCGTAAAACGCAGCGCATTCATTTGCTTCCCACCAACCCGGAACACCCAATAAAGGCAACGGGGTGAAGTCTTTGCTCGATAGCTGATCGCTTGAAGAAAAATGATCTGCCAGCAGAGCATCCAGATCCTGAGTTTGCTCCTCCGGGGCCAGATCAATGAGCTCTTTTTCCACTTTCAGCAACAAAGCTTTTCCGGTAAATCCGAGGTAGGGCTTGAGCGCCTTTTCATACAGCGAATGCCCGAAGATCACGAAGCGCATTTTCTCCGTAACCTCCTGCCGCCTTTCACAGAACAGCTCCTTCCAGCGAAAATCCCTGATCAGGCCAGCCAGTTCGTCATCCGCATGCAGCACCACGATGCCGCTTTCATCGAACAGGGTCAGTGCATCCTGGGTTTTGTCACGATTTCCTTCCCCGGCGGATTGTGAAATCGACTCGAAATGACGCGCATTGAGCGCGCCTTGGTACGCGGAAAAGCAAGCCACACCAGCGCGTTGAACAGGTCATGCCAGTTTTCAGTGCGGGTCTGCACTTCGCCGTTGAGATAAATGCGCGCCTCGTACTTATCTTCCATGTGCGCCGGCTTTCCGGCCTGGGGAACAAAGCTGCAGTGCTGCACCGCTTGCGGTGTGAATATGGGGATATCGAGCAGCTGCATTCTATCGGCCAGCGTGGGCCAGCGATCCAGTTTTCCAAGGCTGTTCCCACCCGCGCAGCGGCTCGAACATGGGGGAGCTTTGCAGGAAATTCGGCCGCCACTCATCCATGGCGATCGAGACAGGCGAAATACACCATCGGATCGGGTTGCGTGCGGTTGCGCTGCGCCTGCCAGATCATTTCGCCCAGACATTCCATGACCTGATGCAGGGCGTGATGCGGATCGCCGCTTTGCTCCAGCAATTTCTGGTAGCGCCGCTTGATGCCCGGCGGCTGGTCGATGGAGAGTTGCTCGGCGATGGCGAGGTGCAGGCTGAGATGCAGGAAGGGGTTGGTCTCGCCCTGCTCGGGCAGGTAATCCTGATCCAGGTAGCGCTCCGGATTGTTGAGCAGGGCGTGATATTCAGGATGTTGCAGCAGGATTTCCAGCGTCATGCTTTCCAGCGCGCTCAAGGGCTGGTGCTGTTGGTATTTATGCCAGGTATCGAAGAGAAACTGGCGCGCCTGATCGCGACTGGGATTAAACATGGCGAAACAATCCTAACACGGCTGCGTATTGAAATAACTGGTTGCTGCCGTTGAATGGGCGCGAATTCGCCATTGCCGTAAAAGCCGATCAAGGGCATGCCGGGAAAGCGCTTTTGCAGGATCTGCAAATCCAGGTCCACGCCGCCATAGAAATAGGGACCGCGCCCCATGCAGGGAAAGCACAGGCCAAAATCGGGTGTACCCTGCAATTCCTGTTGCAGATTTTCCACCGTGAGGCGCATGTCGCGCTCGGCAGCCAATGGCTGGCGCATGGCCCAGAAAAGTTGTTCGCCAGTTTCCGGCCGAACCGACAGGGTGACCGAACCCAGTTTCGGATCGACGGCAATAATGGGCGAAGAACGGAATCGGCCCTCCGCAATTGCTGTGGCCGGGTCACCGTAAGTGATGCCGGCCATGAGCAGGTGAAGCGGCAACTTTTCACCATCGCGCAATTCCAGCGGCAGGTCGCGCATCAGCGCATTAAGCGCAGGCTGTCCGGCCAGCATTTGCACGTCGAAATCATTTGCCCGGGTAATTTCGAACGTCTGCTGGCTCAGGGAACGAATGCCCTGCGACACGCCAACCACGCCGTTCGCACCATGGATAGCCACTTCACAACGCCCTAGCTGCACCACCCTCCCGCCCTGCCAGACGCAAAATGGCCCCTGCCCGGTGGCATCGCCGGACACCCCGCCGAAACGTTGTCCGGGCTTGTCCAGCCATTCGGTATGAATGGCATTGGGCGCAGCCAGGGTGAGCAACAGGTCTTCATCCTGCGCCTGATGCACAGGCTCCAGGCTGACACCGTCACCGAACACCATGGCGGCGGCGGCCGGCGTATCCAGCACCCAGTCCTGCTCGGTAAAAATGCCGGCGGCACTGCAGCCGATGATCTGGGTGCAGCTAGCCGCACGGGCGGCAGCTCGCAGCGCAGCTTGCGGTTCGCGGGCAAACTCCGGGGTCAGGAACAGCAACACGCTGCTGGCGATGGAGAGATCAGCTTTTTCCATTGCAGCAGAGACCGCCTGATAGGCCAGTTCTTCGCTGGCGGTAGGGCTGGTGGCGAGACCGGTTGCAACTTTCATTGAATTAAAGTTTTCCCTTGAACTCGCACAAATCGCGGATCAGGCATTCGCCGCACAAGGGCTTGCGCGCCTTGCACACATAGCGACCATGCAGGATCAGCCAGTGATGGGCGTCATGCCTGAACTGCGGCTCGATGACCTTGAGCAGCTTCTTTTCCACTTCCAGCACCGTCTTGCCCGGCGCCAGGCCGATGCGGTTGGCGACGCGAAAAATATGCGTATCCACCGCAATGGTGGGCTGGCCGAAAGCCGTGTTGAGAATGACATTGGCCGTCTTGCGGCCCACGCCGGGAAGTTTTTCCAGCGACTCGCGATCGGCAGGCACTTCCCCCCCATGCTGCTCCACCAGTATCCGGCAGGTCTCGATCAGGTGCTTGCCCTTGCTGTTGTAGAGGCCGATGGTGTTGATGTATTCCTTCAATTCATCCAGACCCAGATCGAGAATGGCCTGCGGCGTATTGGCCACGGGAAACAGTCGCGCAGTGGCGAGGTTCACGCTTTTATCGGTCGCCTGCGCCGAGAGCAGCACCGCCACCAGCAGCTCAAACGGGGTGTGGTAAACCAGTTCGGTCGTGGGATGAGGGTTGCCAGCCTGTAAGCGGGTAAAGATTTCTCGGCGCTTGGCAGCGTTCATAGGCAATCCGGGTCAAGCGGCTGCGGTGGCCGTTTTTGGCATCTGAACCGGTTCGGCCCTGGCCGCCTTGCGCTGATCGAGCCAGTTCTTGCCGGCAATCAGCAAGCCCAGGCCGATAAAGGCGCCGGGCGGCAGCACGGCAAGCAGGAAGCCGTGATAATCGGGAATCACGGTAATCACCCAGGTCTTGGCAGATTCGCCAAAAGCCAGATCAATGCCCGACAGCAGCGTGCCCTTGCCGAGGATTTCGCGCATCCCGCCCAGCACGGCCAGAATCAGGGTCAAGCCCATTCCGACCATGAAGCCGTCCACCATGGAAGGTAAAACCGGATTTTTTGAGGCAAAGGCTTCTGCGCGTCCCAGCACGTTACAATTCACCACGATCAGCGGGACGAAAATACCCAGCACCAGATACAGAGGCTGGACAAAAGCATTCATGGACAGGTCAATGATGGTGACCAGCACGGCGATGATCAGAATATACACCGGGATGCGGATCTCGCGCGGTATCCAGTTGCGCGCCAGCGACACGATGCCGTTGCTGCAAGCCATGACCATGATCGTGGCCAAGCCCAGCCCCACGCCATTGACCACGGAGGTGCTCACAGCCAGCAGGGGGCACAGGCCGAGCAGCGTCACGATACCGGCGTTGTTCTTCCATAGCCCGTTCCAGATGATTTCCCTGTAATTCACGTCACTCATTGTGTTTGCTCCTGCGTCGGCACGGGGGGCACGAATATTTTCTCGCGATTGGAAGAAAACCACACCAGCGCCTTGTGCACGGCCTTGACCACCGCGCGCGGGGTGATCGTTGCCCCGGTCATGTAGTCGAACTGACCGCCATCTTTTTTCACTTTCCAATCCTTGGACTGGCGCTTGTCCAGAGAAGTGCCATCAAAACCCTTGATCCAGTCGCTTTTGGCAATTTCGACATAATCTCCCAGGCCAGGCGTTTCCTTGTGGGACACGACGCGCACACCGGCGACTTCGCCGTTGACCTTGATAGCAATGAGCAGTTTGATTTTACCCGCGTAGCCATCGGGCGCGATGACTTCAAGCACAGCCGCAACGGGCTTGCTGTCCTTTAGTGCGCGATAGACCAGCGTCGATTCCGTCGTACCAAGCTCGGCCACCCGGGGCTGTTCGATCGCATCCCTGATGATGTCGTTATCGTACAGCACTGCTGGCAGAATCTGGGTAATCAGCGCCAGTTTGGCCTTTTTCTCGCTTGCCGCGATATTGTCTTTGGTGGCGCTGAAAGTGATGGCCAGCAGAGTCGTGCCAACCAGGGCAAAGGCGCCCAGCACCATGGCCAGTTTGGCGGAATGGCGGGTATAGGCGCTCATTCCTTCCCTCCCTTGAACCATTTCCGGGCATGGCCGAATACGCGAGGCTGGGTATAGGCATCAATGAGCGGGACGGCCGAATTGAGAAACAGCACGGCAAATGCCACCCCATCCGGATATCCGCCAAACACGCGGATAATGTATGCACACACGCCGATTCCCGCACCGAAAATCAGCTTGCCCAGCAGCGTCGTGGGACTGGTGACGTAATCGGTGGCAATGAAGAAAGCCCCCAGCATGGTGCCGCCGGCAAACAGATGAAAAAGTGGCGATGCGTAATGGGCTGGGTCGAACAGATGAAGCAGGCCTGCCGTGGCAAACATTGCGGCAAGAAAAGATAGCGGGATATGCCAGCTGATAATGCGCTGCTGCCACAGAAATAATCCGCCAAGCAGATAGAACAGCGCAATGAACTCGGTCCCCTTTCCGCTCAAAATGCTGAATATTTTCCCGGTCTGAATGTCAGCCACTTCACGATCAAGCTGAAGCTGGGTTTTAATCGTATCCAGTGGCGTTGCCATGGTCACAGCATCTAACTTGCTGCCTGCCGGCAACGTGTCGCCAAACACGAAATCCATCTGCTGCGCAAAGCTCCAGTGGGATTGTGCCAGGGCTTCCGGCGCCGGCCATTGCGTCATGTGAGAGGGAAAGGAAATCATCAGCGCGGCAAAGCCGACCATGGCAGGGTTAAAAAGATTGTTTCCCAGTCCGCCATAAAGATGCTTGGCCACCAGGATGGCAAACACCGTCCCTACCACCACCATCCACCAGGGCGCCATTGGGGGAATTGAAAGCGCAAGCAGCCAGGCCGTCACCAGGGCGCTGCCATCAAGCAGATAAACGCGCAGTGGGTAGCGGCGCAAGTAGAGTACCGCCGCTTCAGTCGCCAGGGCGGCAACGCTGGCCAGCGTGATGCTCAAAAGGATCGCCGGGCCGAAGAAATACACGTAAACGGCAATGGCCGGGATCAGCGCACCCAGCACCTTGAGCATGATGACGCTAACCGTGGCCTTTTCAGCCACAAGGGGTGAATTCATACTCATGCGCCCTGCCCTTCGTCTGATTTCTGTACTGCAACAGTCTGGCCGGCAACTTCCCTGGCCTGAGCGCGCCTTTCATCAATTTCGTCAATCTTGGCCTGCGCTTCAGGCGGCAGATCATCCACATTCTGTGGTTGCACTGCGGCTTTTTTGGCCTTGGCTCGTTCGATGGCGGCCTGGATGGCCGCTTTCTTGGCCGCTGCGGCAGCCTCTGCATCATCATCCGCCTTCTGCTGTTTTAGCAGCCTTGGCTGCCGCTTCAGCCGCCTTGGCTGCATGCCTGGCCGCTTTTTCCTGCTTTTCCCTTTCCAGACGGAATTCCCGGAATTCATGTCGCTCACGCGCCATATCGGCGGCTTTCCGGTCTTTTTCCTGTGCCGCAATTTCGCTCTTGGCGAAACGGTAAAACTGCACCAATGGAATATGGCTGGGGCAAACGTAACTGCAACAACCGCACTCGATACAATCGAACAGCTTGTATTCCTGCACCTTTTCAAAGTTTTTTGATTTGGCAAACCAGAACAGTTCCTGTGGCTGCAGATCGGCGGGGCAAGCCACAGCACAACGCGTACAGCGGATGCACGGCATGGCGCGGGGCAAAGGCGGGAAAAGCGCTTTCGAAGTGGTAATAATGCAGTTGGTCGCCTTCACCACCGGTACGCTCAGATCAGTCAGCGGCAAGCCCATCATCGGGCCACCCATGAGATAGCCGGTGGTATCCGCCTTCGGCCTGGCCAGCTTGACCAGTTCACCTATTGGCGTGCCGATCAGCACTTCGTAGTTGCGCGCCTCTTCCACGTTGCCGGTCAGCGTCACCAGCCGTGAAATCACGGGTTCTCCATGATTGGCCACGCGGTGCATGGAATATACAGTGGCAACATTGAAGCACTGCACGCCGATATGGGTAGGCAGGCCGCCGCTGGGCACTTCCTTGCCGGTCAGCAACTTGATCAGCTGTTTGGTGCTGCCGCTGGGATAGAGCGTCGGCACCACCACCACTTCCATTCCGGTTCCCTGGCACGCCGCCTGCATCGAGGCAATCGCCAGCGGCTTGTTGTCCTCGATACCGATCAGAACATTTTTGGCGCCCATGGCGTGCTGCGCAATCATGATGCCCTGCACCACTTCGGCTGCGCGCTCGCGCATCAGCATGTCGTCGCAGGTGATGTAGGGTTCGCACTCGGCCGCGTTGATCACCAGCGTTTCAAGACGATTGGCGACGAGTTTGACATGGCTGGGAAACGCCGCCCCGCCCAGCCCGACCACGCCCATATCCTGAAGATGCTGGCGGAGCCCGGAAGGGTCGATGGCACAGTAATCCATAGGCTGGCGCTCGATCCAGCGTTCCTCGCCATCGGTCTCAATTATGATGGAAAGATCGGGCAGGCCGGAATGATGTGGTGCCGGATGCATTTCGATGGCCGTGATGCGGCCCGAACTGGGCGCATGGACCGATGATGAAATCATGCCTTCCGCAGCGCCAATTCTCTGGCCTTTCAGCACTTGCTCCCCTACAGCCACTACCGGTTTGGCCGGGGCGCCCCTGTGCTGAAACAGCGAAACAACCAGGCGCTTCGGCAGCGGCGCAGCGACGATACCCAGTTGCGTCGATTCGCTTTTGTGATCGGCGGGATGAACGCCGCCGTGGAAAGGATAAAGGGTTCTCATGCGATCACCCCGGCATCTTTTCTGGTCTCACTAATCGGATACACCGGGTATTTCCATTTCCAGCCGCTAATCCCCTCATCTACCGGTTCCATGGTGATGCAATCCACCGGGCAGGGCGGCAGGCACAATTCGCAACCGGTGCACTCCGAAGCGATGATGGTGTGCATCTGTTTCGCCGCCCCGACGATGGCATCCACCGGGCAAGCCTGGAAGCACAGGGTGCAGCCGA
This sequence comes from uncultured Gammaproteobacteria bacterium, assembly GCA_963741495.1. Lineage (GTDB taxonomy): Bacteria > Pseudomonadota > Gammaproteobacteria > Burkholderiales > Sulfuricellaceae > Sulfurimicrobium. The sequence goes on along the minus strand of CAVUID010000015.1, from coordinate 261,687 downwards.
TACAGGTCTGCTCGTCGATGAAGGCAACCTGCTTCGGCTTGTCTGCCGCGTGTTCGGCGGCAAGCGGTTGCGGCTCGACCCCCAGCAGATCGGCAAGACGCAACATCGTCGCTTCGCCGCCAGGCGCGCACAGATTGATCGGCGCCTTGCCAGCGCCGATGGCCTCAGCATAGGGCTTGCAGCCGGGATAGCCGCACTGGCCGCACTGGATCTGCGGCAGAATGGCGTCCACCTTGTCCACCAGCGGGTTGCCTTCCACCTTGAATTTCAGGGAGGCAAAGCCAAGCACCGCGCCCAACACCACGGCCAGCCCAATCATTACCAGAAGTGCGCTCAGCATCTGGATTACTTGACCAATCCGGAAAACCCCATCGAGGCAATACTCATCAGGCCCGCCGTGACCATGGCGATGGCGGAACCCTTGAACGGCATGGGCACATCCGCACCTTCCAGGCGCTCGCGCATGGCGGCAAAAGTGATCAGCACCAGGGCAAAGCCGATTGCGCCGCCAAAACCGAAGAACAGCGATTCGATGAAATTATGGTTTTCCTGCACATTGAGCAGCGGAATGCCCAGCACGGCGCAGTTGGTGGTAATCAGCGGCAGGTAAATGCCCAGCACCTGATACAGCACCGGGCTGGTCTTATGGATGAACATTTCCGTGAACTGCACGATGCTGGCAATCACGATGATGAACGACAGGGTGCGCAGATAAATCAGTTCCGGCCCGAGCAGATACTGGTTGATCAGATAGCTGGCACCGGAAGCCAGGGTGAGCACGAAAGCAGTGGCCATACCCATCCCGATCGCCGCTTCCAGCTTCTTGGAAACGCCCATGAACGGGCACAGGCCAAGCATTTTGGCGAGCACGATGTTGTTCACGAACACCGTGCCGATCAGGATCAGAAAATAGTTTTCCATGGGGAACATCAAAGAGGGTGAGGCAACAGGCGAGATTATCGTCCGCCCCACCCGATGTTGCAACCACTACACCAGCGGGGGCATCCCAGCCAGCGCCAGAATGCGTCAGGAGAACAGGGATTGCCACCAACGCTTGCGGCCTGCAGGAACAATGCCCTTGGGCTGTATTTCAGTCGGAGGCAGGACGCTCATCACCCAACCTGGCAAGGGAGGGGGATTTTTGCCCGACCCACAGGACGAGCCAAGATTATTGGGATCGTAAATCTTGATCAGGGCAGGATGTTCCAGATTGTCCGCATACACGATGGCACAATAATCTTCCTTGTGGTCGCGCCGCAGCAAGGCATCGATTTCCTGAATAAAGTGGCTCACAGCTTCGCCGGAAGCGGGCTCAAGCGGCACAGGCTCACCAATGGCATAGAGATGCCAGCCCGCATTCGGGTCAACCTTGCCCCAGAATTCGGCCAATTGCTGCCATGACATGAGGCTGTAAAAAGTGCCTAAAAATGCGGTCTTGAAATCCGACATAAAACGGGCCCGTCCCGGAAAAGCTGAATGGAAATTGCGAGTGGCACCGGGCACGCTCGCTTCAATGAAGCACGGCCAGCGGCCAAATTGACTGGCGACTTGTTTTCAGTGCCGGCCAACCTGCTGGGCGCTCAAGCCCACACGGAACACAGGCTGCCAGAATTATTTGGCGACCTGCTTCTCTCGCAACTCATCAAGCGTCTTGCAGTCGATGCAAAGCGTCGCAGTGGGGCGTGCCTCAAGGCGCTTCAGACCGATTTCCACACCGCAGCCCTCGCAATAGCCATAATCGCCGGCTTCGATCTTGCCGATGGTTTCGTCGATTTTCTTGATCAGTTTGCGCTCGCGGTCACGGTTGCGCAGTTCCAGCGCCATATCGGATTCCTGGCTGGCGCGGTCATTGGGGTCTGCAAACAGGGTCGCTTCGTCCTGCATGGTATGTACGGTGCGATCGATATCCTGGCTCAGCTCAGCTTTCCAGTCCTCGAGAATTTTGCGAAAATGGGCGAATTGATCGGGATTCATATACTCTTCCCCTTTTTTTGGTTCGTAAGGGGTGAACTGCTTGTGTATTTCTGCGGACATGTGCGCTCTACTCTTCTCTTATCGATTAATGCAAAACCGCTTTAATAACAGATAATTTTACTAACCGCAAGTTTACCCGACACTCGACAGGAGACATTAAATTGGCTTTGCAGGCATTGATTTTTGACGTGGACGGCACACTCGCCGACACTGAGCGTGACGGACATCGCGTGGCATTCAACCTGGCTTTCCGCGAATTCGGGCTGGATTGGGACTGGGATGTAGAACTGTATGGAAAATTGCTGGCTGTCACCGGCGGCAAGGAGCGTATCCGTTATTACGTTGAAAATTTCATTGACGGCTATGTCAAACCCGTTGATTTCGATGACATGGTCGCCAGCCTGCACAAAACCAAGACCCGGCACTACACTGAAATGCTCAGCGGCGGCCTTATCCCCGTACGCCCTGGTGTCAGGCGCCTGCTGGAAGAGGCGCGGCAAAACGGGCTTCGGCTGGCCATTGCCACGACCACCACGCCCGATAACGTAACCGCCCTGCTCAAATACAGCCTGGGAGAAGGCGCCGAAGACTGGTTCGAAGTCATCGCTGCAGGCGATATCGTGCCAGCCAAGAAACCTGCACCGGATATCTATTTCTGGGCGCTGGAAAAGCTCAATCTAAGCTCGGCCCAGTGCCTCGCTTTCGAAGACTCCGAAAACGGACTTAAATCAAGCCTGGGCGCCGGACTGAAAACGCTGGTAACCATCAACGACTACACCGCTGACCATAACTTCGAAGGGGCCTTGGCCGTTCTGAGCGATCTTGGCGAACCTGGCAATGCCTGCCAGGTATTCAGTGGCGACATGCGCGGGCGCGGCTACGTCGATGTCCCCCTCCTCAGACAATGGCATGAAATCAATTCGATGTCATAGCGTCCATATTATTGCGGCACAAATGCTGCGGGAGACAGACAGGCTCCCAGGCCTGTTATAATTGCGCACTTTTTTCCCGCCATTCAGACCATGACTCTTCAAGAAGAAATCAAGCGCCGCCGCACTTTCGCCATCATTTCCCACCCTGACGCCGGTAAAACCACCCTGACTGAAAAAATGCTGTGGTTTGGTGGCGCTATCTTGATGGCGGGCGCAGTGCGGGCGCGCAAATCCGATCGCCACGCAGTTTCGGACTGGATGGAACTGGAAAAGCAGCGCGGCATCTCGGTAACCTCCTCGGTGATGCAGTTCCCCTACCGCGAATGCATCATCAATCTGCTCGACACCCCTGGCCATGAGGACTTTTCCGAGGACACCTACCGAACCCTGACAGCAGTGGACTCTGCGGTCATGGTCATCGACTCGGTTAACGGCGTAGAAGCCCAGACCATCAAGCTGCTCAACGTCTGCCGCCTGCGCGATACGCCCATCATTACTTTTATCAACAAACTCGACCGCGAAGGCAAGGAACCCATCGAACTGCTGGATGAAATCGAATCCGTGCTGCAAATCGAGTGCGCTCCGATGACCTGGCCCATTGGCATGGGCAAACGCTTCCGCGGCACCTATCATCTCTACAACGACACCGTTTCGGTGTTCGACCCCAAGGCTGAGAAAGGCACGGCAGAAATCATCGAGGGGCTGAACAATCCGCGCCTCGATGAACTGATCGGTGATCAGGCAGATGAACTGCGTATCGATATCGAACTGGTGCGCGGCGCATCCCATACCTTCGACCGCGAAGCCTATTTGAGCGGCAAGCAATCGCCGGTCTTTTTCGGCTCGGCCATGAACAACTTCGGCGTTCAGTCCCTGCTCGACGCCATCGTCGAACTATCCCCTGCGCCATTGCATCGTCCGGCACAACCCCGCAGCGTCGAGCCAGACGAGCCCAAATTCTCCGGCTTCGTATTCAAGATCCAGGCCAACATGGATCCCAAGCACCGCGACCGTATCGCTTTCATTCGCATCTGCTCCGGCCGCTTCGACCGTGGCATGAAAATCAAGCAGGTATCAAGCGGCAAGCTGGTTACGGTTGGCAACGCCATCACTTTCATGGCACAGGATCGCAACACAACAGATGAAGCATTTGCAGGCGATATCATCGGCGTACCCAATCACGGCACCATCCATCTTGGCGATACTTTCACCGAGGGCGAAGACCTCAAATTCACCGGGATCCCCTCTTTTGCGCCCGAGATCTTCCGCCGAGCGCAAATAAAGAATCCATTAAAAACAAAGCAGTTGCAGAAGGGACTTCAACAACTCGCTGAAGAAGGAGCGACACAACTTTTTCGCCCCATCAACTCAAACGATCTGATTCTGGGCGCAGTCGGCATGCTGCAATTCGACGTAGTCGCCCATCGCCTGCAATATGAATATGGTGTAGACGTCCAGTTCGAACATTTCGATGTTGCCACGGCACGCTGGCTGCGCGGTAGCGATCTGGAATTAAAAAAGCTGGTGGACAAGCATGGATTCAACGTAGCGCTGGATGGCGCCAATGAGTATGTCTACCTGGCACCCAACAGGGTCAACCTCAACCTGGCGCGGGAGCGTTTCCCGGAAATTGAATTTCTCGAAACGCGGGAAATCGCCTGACTTATTTCGGCGCCCGGAAAGCAACCGCGCCCAAGTCGCCATACAAGGCAGACAGCAAATCCAGCCGGGTCAGGATGCCGCTCAACTGCCCTTCTGCATTCGTGATAGGCAGATGATTAATCCCCTTTTCAGCAAAGATCAGAAAAGCATCCGTCAGCGTCCGGTCTTCTGTCAGCGTGATGACCGGCGTACTCATGATGCGCTCCGCAGGGGTCAGGATTTTCTTGCGCCGCAAAAAGAATTTCATCCGCTGCGCAATACTGTCACACATTCGCCAGTCTGCCATTTTGAGAAAGTCCACCACGGAAACCATGCCTATCAGATGATTTTCATGATCGACCACCGGTACGCCGCGAATGCGATGCTCGCGCATCAATCGCCAGATTTCCTGGAAATCCGTATTGGGCTGAATGGTCACCACCCCGCGCGTCATGATTCGGCCCAGCGTAATTTTTCCCATTCCTCGCTTATGGGCGTGCAGTGTGGCGAGTGAATAAATACGGGTCAGATCCTCGCCACTGACGTCAATAAACCCCCCCATGTCTCCCAAGGCCGAGACCAGATCATCCCGATTAAAACCCAGCTTGACCGGCGCAGCCTTTTTCGATGCTGAAGTTTCAGGCTTGCCTGCCATGGATTGGTGAGTGGGATATCGGCGACCGGGAATCAGCTTGTTAACCAGCAAAGCCACGCCGAGCAGTATGGCCACATTCACCAGCACTGGCATGACCAGAAAGTGATAGCCAAGTTCGTGAATTTTCTGGTCACCAATCACGGTGAGCAAAGCGGTCGCGCCACCCGGTGGGTGCAAACAGCGGAGATAGTACATCGCACTGATCGACAGACCGACAGACAAACCCGCCGCCCAATAGATATTTGGCACGTACATGGCGCAGGTCACGCCGATCAGTGCCGAAAAGAAATGCCCTCCTGCAAAGGCCCAGGGCTGAGACAGCGGACTATGTGGTGCGCCCAGCAACAGCACCGTGGAAGCGCCCATCGAGGCCAGCATAAAAGGCAGCGTCACCCCACCAATCGCGTAGTGCGCAACCAGCGTAGTCAGCAGAATGGCAACCACCCCGCCGGCCCCGGATATCAGGCGTTCGCGGTGAGTTACATTGGCCTGTCGCGGAAACAGGATGGAGGCATAGGCGGCAAAAGACATTTGCGCACTATGCCCTAATTACCTCTGAGGCTTAATCACCTGAATAGCTTAGGACGCACTAGCCATAAAGGTTATATATAACCAAGCAAGTCGAAGCTTATCTCACCATGAAAATTAATGCTCGCCCTTTGTACGCAGCAGCCCCGCCATGCGGTTTCCCTGCTTCTGCGGACCGCCCTTTGGAAAAATTGCGTGCAGATAGTGATTATTTCCGCGCTCTTTGCCCCATACCTCGGCAAAGTGCTTGATCATGTTGCGCACCTGCGCCTGAACAGAATGCTCCTGGTAGTAATCCCGCAGATAGCGAATCACGTCCCAATGTTCATTGGTCAACTCCAGTTCTTCCTGCTTGGCCAGAGCAACTGCGAAGTCTTCAGACCATTCATCGAGATTCCGGATATAACCTTCCGAATCTGTCTCGACTTCCTTTCCATTTACAAGTAAATATCTGCTATGAAACCCCATGTTCATTCCCCCTTACGATAAAGCAGGTTTTTGATTTGTAGTAATTGCACAACATTTTATCGCGCATCCGCACGATCAAAAAATACCTCTTACAGCGTATCTACATATGCCGCCAGGTTGACAATATCTTCGTCAGACAAATCCTTCGCCCATGGCGCCATCAGGTTGGTCATTGGCCCAACATGATAGCCGCTGCGGTACAACCTCAGCATCATTTCGGTCCTTTCTGCGCCCCGACCAGCAATGGCTGGCGTAAACTTGCCGCCATGACCTGTGCGGTGATGGCACAAGCGGCAAATGGATTCGTATTTGATCATGCCGGCACGCACCTTGGCGCCGAGAACAGGGTCTGCGGCTTCAATTCGTTCAACCTTAGCCACGTCCGGGCCTTTGCGATTTTCTGCGTCACCACTCTGGATAATCGCCTGCAACGAAAAATGCACGCCCAGGATAACGGCGACCACCAAAACGAGCCAACTGAACTTACGCAACATGCGGGCTCCTTCTCCAGATCACGGTCCGGTCAAATCTAATACTGAAATCAATCATGGCGAAATGAAAAAAAAGTGCTGCCACCCCAGGAGGGTGGCAGCAAGCTCTTTTCAACAAACGCTTACCGTGCAGCGAAACGGCGCTTGGAACGCACGATCTGGTAAGAACGTGCCAGATAACCGAACGGCGCGCTCCAGATATGAACCAAACGGGTGAACGGGAACAGCAGGAACAGCGTCATGCCGAAGGTCAGGTGCAGTTTGAACACCATCTCAACATTGGCTATCAGTTCCGGCTTCGGGCTGAGCAACACTACACTCTTGGCCCACTGCGCCATGGCCATCATGGTATCAGCACTGCCCAATGATGCGTGATGAGCTGTAGTGAAGGTAGTGGCCAGACCAAACGTCAGGGTAATCAGGATCCAGATCAGGATGAAGATATCCGACGAACGGCTTGTAGCGCGAACACGTGGATTGGTCAGACGGCGGACCAAGAGCATCACGCCACCAATCATGCACAGGATGCCGAGGAAGCCACCACCGTACATAGCGATGCTTTGCTTGCCAAGGGAGGACAAACCGATCGTTCCCCAGATAGCATAAGGCGCCAGCAACCCGACCAGATGGCCGAAGAAAATACCGATAATACCGATATGGAACAGATTGCTGGACAGACGCACGCCGCCCGTGGAGAGCAGTTGACTGGACGCACTTGTCCAGCCGTACTGTTCACGGTCAAAGCGTACCCAACTGCCGATAAAGAATATGCTCAGGCAAATGTAGGGGAAAATGCCAAAAAGCAAATTGTTTAAGTTAAAAAGATCTTCGTTCATGTTATTCCTCCTTAAGCAGCGATACAGGCCGGTGTGGCACGGTTTTTGACAATAGCAACCAGCGGCGCATAAGGGCTGTTGGCCTTGGTCAGATTATCGGCCAATACCGTCAGAACCTTGCTGGCGTCGGACAAAAATGTCCTTGCTTCTGCATCGTCCTGCATCGCAACAAATTCAAGAATCAACGGCAGATAGTCAGGCAACTCGTTGGTCATCTGCTTAACGCCGTAATCCTTATACAATTCACCCAGATCAATCAGTGCCGGGCCACGGTTTTTATCATTATCATCACCGAAAAAATGATGCGTCAGATGCAAACTGTGTTCAGGCGTAAGATCGAAAGTCTTGACGTAATCCTCCTGAATCTGGATAGGGTCGCCCTTCTCCAGCCAGGAAACAAACTTCTTCACCTCAGCCCATTCAACCACGTCGGTATCGACCGTCTCGTCCAGCAATTTTTTGATGGCTGGCAGATTGTCGAACAGTTCCTGATCGGGATACTCCAGCAAAGCCGATAATATTTTGTAGATTTGCATGATTTCTCCTATTTTCACTTATCTGCAGAAGGAGCAAGTTCTGAAGGTTCAGCCGATTCCTTGCGACGACGCGGGAACATGGAAATCTTGCTGATACCGACTGAAGAACTATTGCCGAAGGTGAAGCCGTTCTGGCCCTGGAAGCCGTGTGCGTCTTCGAGGCGCTCTTCTTCATGGCCGGTCGGGATCACATAGCGATCTTCATAGTTGGCAATGGCCAGGTAACGATACATATCCTTGGCTTGATCTTCCGTAATGCCAGCCGCTTCCAGAGGCCGTGTATCGGCGACGCCTTCCACATGCACCGAACGCTGGTAACTGCGCATGGCGATCATGCGGTTCAGCGCGCTGACGATCGGCGCTTCCTTGCCAGCGGTGAGCAGGTTGGCAAGGTACTTGACCGGCGTACGCATGGTACCGGCTTGCGGAATTGCGCCATCCGGACCGACCGGCAGGTTGCCCTGGTCGATCTGGGACTGCACGGGAGAGAGTGGTGGCACATACCAGACCATCGGCAGCGTGCGGAACTCGGGGTGCATCGGGAAAGCGATTTTCCAGTCGATCGCCATTTTGTAGATCGGCGACTTCTGCGCAGCGATAATCCAGTCTTCGTTAATCCCCTCGGCACGAGCGGCTTCAATCACCTTCGGATCGTTTGGATCAAGGAAAATCTTGCACTGTGCTTCATACAGATCCTGCTCATTCTGCGTGCTGGCCAGTTCTTCGATACGGTCAGCGTCATACAGCATGATGCCGTTGTAGCGAATGCGTCCAACACAGGATTCGGAGCAGACTGTCGGCATGCCGGATTCAACGCGTGGGTAGCAGGCGATGCACTTCTCGGCCTTGCCGGATTCCCAGTTGTAATACACCTTCTTGTATGGGCATGCGCTCATGCAGAAGCGCCAACCGCGGCACTTGTCCTGATCGACCAGCACGATACCGTCTTCTTCACGCTTGTAGAGCGAGCCGGATGGGCAAGCCGCAACGCAGGCAGGGTTCAGGCAGTGATTACAGATACGCGGCAGATACAGGTTGAAAGTGTTCTCGAACTGGCCATACATTTCCTTCTGGATGTTGTCCATGTTCTTGTCCACGCTGCGCTTGGCAAACTCGCCAGCCAGGTCGTCTTCCCAGTTCGGGCCCCAGGTGATTTTCTCAATGGGGTCGCCTGTAAGCATGGAAAGCGGACGAGCTGTCGGTGCTGCTTCGGACAACGGCGCGTTTTGCAAACGTGCATAGTTGTAGGTAAACGGCTCGTAGTATTCGTCAATCTGCGGCAGATCCGGGTTAGCGAAAATGTTCAGCAGCTTGGACGCCCTGCCGCCGGATTTCAGCTCCAGCTTGCCGTTGGCCAGTTTCCAGCCACCTTTCCACTTTTCCTGGTTTTCCCACTGCTTGGGATAGCCGATACCCGGCTTGGACTCGACGTTATTGAACCAGACGTATTCCACGCCCTTGCGGTTCGTCCAGGTGTTCTTGCACGTCACCGAGCAGGTGTGGCAACCGATACATTTGTCCAGATTGAACACAAACGCAAATTGTGCACGTATTTTCATGGGTTTCTCCTAATTTATCCTGTTCTCGCGATGATCAACGCTTGCCGATGCCGGGCGGGTTCAACTGGGCTTCACGTTCCGGTGTGAGCGGACGTTCCAGCCAATCGATATCCTTGTCAGCAACTTTACGCATGATCACCTCGGTATCGCGGTTGCAACCCACGGTGCCGTAGTAGTTGAAGCTGTAGGCCAGTTGCACATATCCGCCAACCATATTGGTCGGTTTGATGACGACGCGGGTTACCGAATTCAGAATACCGCCGCGCTTGCCGGTAGTATTCGAGCCGGGCACGTTCACAATCTTTTCCTGCGCGTGGTACATCATCGCCATGCCGCGCGACACACGCTGCGAGACAACTGCACGCGCCATGGTTGCGCCGTTGGCGTTAATCGCTTCTACCCAGTCGTTGTCCTCGATTCCTGCCGCTTTGGCATCGATTTCGGAAATCCAGACGTATGGGCCACCGCGGAACAGCGTCAGCATACGCAGATTGTCCTGGTAGCTGGAGTGAATACCCCACTTGGAGTGCGGCGTGATCCACTTCAGCTTGACGTGCTTGCCTTCCATGATTTTCGGCGAAAGTTTGCCGAACGACTTCATGTCTTGTGGTGGTTTATGCACGCAGAAACCTTCACCGAAGTCCAGCATCCACTCGTGGTCCTGGTAGAAATGGGCACGACCGGTCAAGGTGCGGAACGGGATGTGCTCATGAATGTTGGTGTAACCCGAGGTATAGGACACGGTTTCAGATTCAATCCCGGACCAGGTCGGCGCAGTAATGATCTTGCGCGGCTGTACCTGAATATCGCGGAACGTAATCTTGTCCTCGTGACGAGCAGCATACAGATGATGGTGATCGATACCCGTTTTCTTCGACAATGCACTCCAGGATTTGTGAGCCACTTCGCCGCAGGTTTCCGGCGCCATACGCATCACTGAATCACACACAAAAATATCTTCTTCGAGAGAAGGCATGCCGAAAGAAACACCCGGCTCTTTAACTGCGCCGTTCATTTCCCTCAGTTGGTCGTATTCCATCTCGGTATTCCAGTCGATACCCTTGACGTTGTTGCCAAGCTTGACCATCAGAGGACCGATTGCGATGTACTTCTTGTAGATATCGCCATAATTGCGCTCGACCACCTTGATAAGCGGCATGGTCTTGCCTGGAATCGGATCGCATTCACCCTTTTTCCAGTCCTTGACTTCGCCAAAAGGCTGCGCCAGTTCAAAGGCGGAATCATGCTGCATCGGCAGGGCAATAATGTCCTTGCGCGTACCGAGGTGTTTTTCGGCCAGGGTCGAGAATGTCTTGGCGATATTCTTGAAAATCTGCCAGTCGGACATGGACTGCCAACCCGGTGACACGGCCTCAGACAGCGGGTGCATGAAGGGGTGCATGTCGGTGGTGTTGAGGTCGTTCTTCTCGTACCAGGTTGCCGTTGGCAGAATGATATCGGAGTAGGCGCCGGTGGAGTTCAGACGGAAGTTGATATCAACCATCAGATCCAGCTTGCCGATAGGTGCTTCTTCGTGCCACTTGACCAGCTTGTTTTCGCGACCATCACCGGACTCCTGCAGCACGCCGTTCTGCGCGCCGAGCAGGTGCTTGAGGAAGTACTCGTGCCCCTTGGCAGAAGTACCGATCAGGTTGGCGCGCCAGACGAACAGGTTGCGCGGCCAGTTGACCGGGTTGTCCGGGTCGGCGAATGCGACATCAAGCGAACCATCCTTGAGTTTGTTGACCACGTGCTTGGCGATACCCGCTTCATCTGTCGCACCGGCTTTTTCTGCTTCGGAAGCCAGATCCAGCGGGTTGGTATTCCAGTGCGGGGCGGACGGCAACCAGCCCATGCGAACTGCGGCAACGTTGTAGTCGGCCAGCGAGTAGCCTTTGTATTTGCCTTTACCAGCGGGCGAAGTAAGGTCGTCGCCCTTGAGCGTCTCATAACGCCACTGGTCAGTGTGGAAATACCAGTAGGAAGTGGAGTTCATGTGACGTGGCGGACGCTGCCAGTCAAGCGCGAAGGCAATCGGTGCCCAGCCAGCTTGCGGACGCAGTTTTTCCTGGCCCACATAGTGTGCCCAACCGCCACCGGATTGCCCAACGCAACCGCAGATGTGCAGCAGGTTCATCACGCCACGGTACATCATGTCGTTGTGATACCAGTGGTTGATCGCAGCACCCATGATCACCATGGATTTACCATGCGTCTTGGAGGCGTTATAGGCGAATTCACGTCCGGTACGCTCGATGTCGGCAGCCTTGACGCCCGTGACTTTCTCGGCCCAGGCCGGGGTGTAGGCAACGGATGCATCCTTGTAGTCCTTGGTGACATTGCCGCCACCCAGACCACGGTCGATACCGTATTGAGCAACCTGCATGTCGAACACGGACGTCACCAGCGCCTCTTCGCCGTTCGCCATTTTCAGCTTGCGTACGGGTACATTGCGGAACAGCAGATCACCTTCACCCGGCTCGAAGTGCGGGAAGCCAACCGAAACCACTTCGTCCTTGCTGTCGATGCATGACAGTTCGGCCAGGATTTCCTGCTGGCTGGCAGCATTCTTGGGCAGCAGATTCCACTTGCCCTCTTCGCCCCAGCGGAAACCGATCGAGCCGTTTGGCGCAACGAAGGATTTGCTCTTCTCGTCGTAAACGATCGTTTTCCAGTCCGGGTTGTTGGTCTCGCCCAATGCGCCATCCAGATCGGAAGCACGCAGGCAACGATCAGAAACGTAGCCATCGCCATGCTTGCGCAGCATCACCTGGATCGGCAGGTCGGTGTACTTGCGGGCATATTCGGAGAAATATGGATCCTGCTTGTCGATGTAGAACTCTTTCAGTGCCACGTGACCCATTGCCAGGAAGGCCGCCGTATCGGAGCCGGGATTAACCGGCATCCACAGGTCGGATGCCTTGCAGAATTCGGCATAGTCGGGCGCCATCGAAATAACTTTGGCACCTTTGTAACGCACTTCTGAAACAAAGTGTGCATCAGGCGTACGTGTGGTCGGCAGGCTGGAGCCGCAGACAATGATGTAGGTGGAGTTGAACCAGTCAGCCGATTCAGGCACGTCGGTCTGCTCGCCCCAGGTCTGTGGGGAAGCCGCTGGCAGATCGCAATACCAGTCATAGAAGGAACCGCAGGCACCACCGATGAGAGACAAATAGCGCGCACCGGAAGCATAGGAAATTTGCGACATCGCAGGAATCGGTGAAAAACCGAAAATACGGTCAGGACCATATTTCTTGATGGTGTGAACGTTGGCAGCCGCAACGATTTCCTTCACTTCTTCCCAGTTGGCACGTACAAAACCGCCCAGACCGCGCACAGCCGTGTATTGCTTGCGCTTCTTCTCGTCTGCCTGAATCGCGGCCCATGCTTCAACCGGATCCTTGCCGCCCTTGCGTTCAGCGCGATACAAATCAAGCAGGCGGCCGCGAATCAGCGGGTACTTGATCCGCTGCGGGCTGTACAGATACCACGAGAAAGACGCACCACGCTGGCAACCGCGCGGCTCGTGATCAGGCAGATCTTCACGGGTACGAGGATAGTCGGTCTGCTGCATTTCGAATGCAACCAGGCCGTTCTTGACGAAAATTTTCCACGAACAGCCGCCGGTACAGTTCACACCGTGCGTGGAGCGAACGACCTTGTCGTGCGCCCAACGATTACGGTAGGCATCTTCCCACTGGCGATCTTCATTGGTAACTACGCCGTGGTCATTGGAGAAGCTCTCCTTGTTTTTTTCGAAAAACTTAAGACGGTCGAGAAAGTGACTCATGTTTTTTGCTCCTGTTAAATTTTTTCAAACATTCTGTATTACGGGTTCTTGATTTCGGAACCACTACGCAGGTAGAACCACCAGTTCAGGACGAGGCAAAGTGCATAGAAAATCGCGAAGCCATACATCGCATTTTCTGGAGTGCCCGCCTTGATCTGAGCGCCAATCACTACAGGCGCGATAAAGGCACCGTAGGCAGCAACCGCTGAAGTCCAACCCAGCACCGGACCCGCCTGCACTCGGTCGAAAATCACGCCGACAGAGCGGAAGGTAGAACCGTTACCGATACCGGACGCAGCAAACAACACCACAAAAATCACCATGAAGATGGTGAAATACTGTTCAGGGGTACCCGAGTTATAGGCCAGGAACATGACGTAACCTGCCGCTGCCGAAGCACCCACCATCACCACCGAAATCAGCTGGGTCACGATGGAGCCGCCAACCTTGTCAGAAATCCAGCCACCAACAGGGCGGATCAGGGCGCCAACGAAAGGACCGATCCAGGCATAGGTCAGCGCAGACGGCGCATTGGGGTTTTTCAGCGTGTGCGTCATCAGGCCGGTAGCTGGATCAACCACGTGCTGGAAGCCGAAAATAACGGTAATGGCCAGCGGCACCGCCATCGAAAAACCGATGAACGATCCGAAAGTCAGCACGTAAAGCACGGTCAGGGACCAGGTGTGCTTGTTCTTGAAAATGGCAAATTGTTTTTCGATGTTAGCCTTCATTTCGCCAAAGGCCGCAAGCTTCATCACCAGCAGGGTGGCGGCAATAATCAGCGGCAAGGCAACCCACATGTTCAGCAGACCCAGGCCGGTAGGTGCTGGCAGATACAGATACAAGCCTACAGCAGCAGTCATAAAAGCCAGGCCATACAGCCACAGGATCTTGATGAAAGCAGAAATGGTCGAACCAATATTGGGTGAAATTGGCACCAGATTATTCATACCGAAGAAACCCAGAACCCCTAGCGGAATCAGCGCCAACAACCACACGAAACCAGCATTCTGGATATAGGTTGGCGTACCAGCCAAAATCTTGCCGAGAATCCAGCCGCTATCTTTCATCAGTTCCATCGAACCACCAGCGAAAGCACCAAAAATACCGGCGGTCATCACCAATGGGATAAGAATCTGCATGGTGGTCACGCCGAAGTTGCCCAGACCCGCATTCAGACCCAGCGCGGTGCCTTGCAGACGCTTGGGGTAGAAGGTGCTGATATTGGACATCGAGCAAGCGAAGTTACCACCGCCGATACCGGACAGCAGTGCCAGCAACTGGAACACCCACAGCGGAGTGGATTGATCCTGCAAAGCGATGCCTGCACCGAAGGCTGGAATCATCAGCAGTGCGGTGGTCAGGAAGATGGTATTGCGTCCACCGGCCAGGCGAATGAAAAAGGAGGAAGGAATGCGCAGCGTCGCGCCAGACAGACCAGCGATTGCGGTCAGGTTAAACAACTGGTCCTTGGTAAAGGGAAAACCCAGGTTAAGCATCTGTACCGTCACGATGCCCCACATCAGCCAGATGGCAAAGCCCATCAGCAGGCTGGGGATGGAAATCCACAGATTGCGACTGGCAATTTTTTTCCCCGTGGACTCCCAGAACGCGTTGTCTTCCACGTTCCAGTCCTTGATGTTTATCGACATTTTTTAAACCTCCTTTTTAGGCATTCAAAAGTACAACTTATTCCAGCGTATCCATCTCTTTCATCTTGCGGTGACGCTTGGCATCAAGCGGCTTCACTTCGGTCCAGTACATCCACATCAGGGAAACCCACACCACGCCAAACATCAGCATGAATGCGGAAGAGCGGATGCCGGTCAGATCCACCAGTGCGCCAAACATGATGGGCATCAGGAAGCCGCCCAGGCCTCCCGCCAGCCCGACCACGCCGGAAATCACGCCGATGTTCTTGGGATAATCGTCAGAGATATACTTGAATACCGAGGCCTTGCCGATTGCAAAAGCAATACCCAGAGTAAACATGATGATGGTAAAGCCTATGGGACCAAGGCCCACGTGGTAAGCGGAAGGACCGCTCACGGTAAGAATGGTGATTTCTGTCTGCGGGTAGGACAGGATGAACAGACAGACCAGGGACACCCACAACACCCACCAGGTAATAGAGTGTGCGCCGTACTTGTCGGAAAAATACCCCCCCACCGCGCGCAGCACGCCGCCAGGAATGCTGAATGCGGCAGCCATCAGAGCAGCCGTCTTGAGATCAAAGCCGTACTCGGTCACGTAATACTTGGTCATCCACAGGGCGAGCGCCACATAGCCGCCAAACACGATGGAGTAATACTGGCTGTAGCGCCAAACCCGGGGGTCTTTCAGCGCGGCAAGCTGCTCGCGAACCGACACGGTCTTGCCCGCGATGTGTTCAGGGTCGGAGAAGGTGAAAAACCAGAACAGGATTGCCGTCACCAGCATCAGGATCGCATACATCTGCGGCACCATCGCCCAACCATAAGCCACAACGATGGCGGGAGCGACCAGCTTGGTCACTGCCGCTCCGGTATTACCCGCGCCAAAAATACCCATGGCCAGGCCTTGCTTCTGCTTGGGGAACCAGCGTGCGCAATAGGAAATACCAACCGTAAAGGAGCCACCCGCCACCCCCACAAAAAGACCGGTCACCAGAAATTGCCAGAACTCGGTTGCCTGGGAAATCATGTAAATCGGGATTACCGTGGAGAGCATCAACAAGAAGAACACAATGCGCCCGCCAAACTTGTCGGTCCACATGCCGAGCGGCAGGCGGATCAGGGAACCAGTCAGAACCGGCGTGGCGATCAGGATGCCAAACTGGGTTTCATTCAGATCGAGCATTTTCTTGATCGGGATGCCGATCACTGCAAACATCATCCAGATCATGAAGCAGACGGTGAATGCGATCGTGCTGGCAGTCACCACGGACCAAGCTTTGTACCCCTGCGTAGCCATGTTCCCCTCCCCAATATTGACGAAAAAACCTTTCTGTCACGTTGCAAGAATAGGCCGATGCAAGCACTCGGCCTATTCGTCAAAAGAACTGTTTGAAAGGTGCAAAAGGAGGGGGCGCGTACAGCAGAACAGCCCATGTCGGTCGAACTATCTAGTTACTTCGACCTATGCCCGGCGGCAAACAAAGCCTTATTTAATCATCGCTCCGTGCCAGGCCATGCTCCACGGCATACACGGCAGCCTGTACCCGGCTGGTGAGGTTGAGTTTTTTTAGAATACTCTGGACGTGAATTTTCACAGTGCTCTCAGCCACGTTCAACACCCGCGCCATTTCCTTGTTGCTGGCGCCCTTGGCAAGCAGGGTGATAATTTCAGTTTCACGCGGGGTGAGTTTTTCCCGCTCGGCCTCCACTGAAGGTGTAGGCGGCACCTGCGAGTGCATCATTGCAGACTGGGCGGGGGGCACTGGCGGCGTCACCTCTGGCTTGGGCTGAGTGCGCAGACCCTGCACCAGTTTCCCGGTCATCAGCGGAGAAATAATAGATTCGCCGCGAGCTGCGCCCGTGATGGCATTCACGAGATAATCGGTTTCGATATTCTTGAGCAGATAGCCCGCCGCACCTGCGCGCAGACAATCGACCAGATCCTCGGCGTCTTCCGATACAGTCAGCATCACCACCCGTGTTTCCGGCGTATCTTCTGCAATCAGGCGCACTGCTTCCCGTCCGCTGATGCCGGGCATGTGCAGGTCCAGCAGCACCACATCCGGCTTGAGTGATTTTGCACGCTTTACCCCTTCAAGACCGTCACCCGCCTCACCCACTACCTCGAAGCCCTTCTGCCGCTGCAACAGCAGGCGGATACCACTGCGGAACAGTGTATGGTCGTCTACGATAAGCACTCTGATCGGCTTCATGCGGCTTCCTTGTAGGATTTTCTCAGGGTCAGCCTGATCTCGGTACCGGCACCCGGCGCAGACAGAATCTCGAGCCCACCACCGATGCGGTGAGCGCGTTCCTTCATGATACTGATGCCAACATGGGAATCACCCGGCTGGAGTTCCGGGTTG
Source organism: uncultured Gammaproteobacteria bacterium (assembly GCA_963741495.1). Lineage (GTDB taxonomy): Bacteria > Pseudomonadota > Gammaproteobacteria > Burkholderiales > Sulfuricellaceae > Sulfurimicrobium. The sequence goes on along the minus strand of CAVUID010000015.1, from coordinate 244,256 downwards.
AAGCCACGACCATTATCACGCACCGAGATTACACAGTCACCGTGGCGAGAAATTTCCAGTGCTACAGCACTGGCAGCAGCGTGCTTTCTGACATTGGACAGCGCCTCCTGAACGATATGCAACATCTGCGTCTCATTGCTGGGGTCAAGTGGTGCGCCTGTACCACTGATATTGATAGTGGTCTTGATACCAGTCTGCCCTTCGAATTTCTGCAGCGTGCCGCGAATGGCGCCCTCAAGATCGGACTGATGAACGCGGGTGCGGAAATGCACCAGCAGTTCGCGTACATCGTCATAGCTTTCCTGCACACCTTCACGAATGTGGGACAAGCCTTCCAGCACTTCACTCTCATTTCCCTTGCGGAAGGACTCTTCCAGCATCTGGATCTGAATATTAAGAAAAGCCAGCCCCTGAGCGATACTATCGTGCAACTCCTGAGCCAGCAGGTTGCGCTCCTCAGAAATCGCCATTTCCTTTTCGCGCGACACCAGGCGCTGCCCCTCGATAGCCGCACCGAGATGCTGGCCAACCGCTTCCAGCAAATGGACTTCCATCGGGGTGAAACCGCGTGCCTTGTGGAAATACAGATTGAAAATGCCTATCAGGCGTTTTTTAGCCTTGATGGTAAAGACCGAAACCGAGCGATATCCTTCGTCACGGCAGTTATACATTAACTTCATTTCAGTCGGCTGCATCAGATCGAAAAAGGCGGGCGTCTGAGAGTTCGCCGCGCCGCCGCACAGACACTCGCCCATGTTGAGGCAGGATTCTTTCTGTACAAATCCTTCGCTCAATCCTTCAGTCACCACCAGATGAATTTTCTGCGTGCCCGGATCCACCAGTCGCACTGCCCCACCTTTAGCATTGAACTGAGCCATCAGGCGACCGATGAAGCGGCGGCAAAGCTCATCCACTGCGGCCGGTTCGTTCAGCAAGGCAGTGATCTCATACAGCAAAGCCAGTTCCTGATTTTTTTCTTCCAGGCTGTGTGTTTTCACTTCAACCCGCTGTTCAAGCGTGGTGTAGAGATTCTCCAGATGGTCCGCCATCTGGTTGAAACCCAGTGCCAGCGCACCGAATTCATCGTTAGTTTCGACCGGTACACGCACTCCGAAATCTTCCGCCGCCATCCGCTGGATGCCATCCTGAAGTTTGGTTGCGGGACGAATAATCAGCAAATACATCAGAAAAATGAGAATCACCGTACCCATGATGGCCAGCATCACCAACCCCAGCTGAATGGATCGGAGCAGGCTGGTTTTATAGGCATTATCGCGTTCGACGCTTAATACCAGGCCATTGACCAGACTCACATAATTTTCGACTGCAAGGCGACTTTCCTTCAGCAGGCGGTGACGCTCCTCCGGATCACGGCTATTCAGCACCCCTTCCAGCAATGGCCGGATGTGTGTCTGCCATTCCAGCCTGAGATTAGCCATCTGGCGCCGCACACCCACATCCTTTGGCAACAGCAATGGGCGCAATGGATCCCCTTGTTCAAGTTCCGCCAAGGTTTTTTCGAATTCGGCCATTTCCCGGTGCAGCTCACCTTCCATGCCGATCTGATCCAGCTCGAAGTGAATATTGTAGGTCAACAGATAGGCCAAACGGTATGAACGCATGCGTTCGCTGCCGGCATCATTGATCGCTGCGGCCCCCCCTTCCAGTTGCCAGGAGACGTAAAGAGTAAGGCCGATGGCGGTGAGTGCAACGCAAAAAAAGGCAAGCAGGATGCTAACCAGTTTCGAGCTAAGCGTGTGAAAGGGCTTGATCACCGGCGCATCCTCACAAACCGGGAAAAACCCAGGTCAGTGCTCATGACAATTTCAGGATGACGGATCACAAGTAAACCCGTCTATTTGCGTTTGAGATACAGGTCGGTGATCGTCCCTTCCGCCATTTCGGCAGCGAAACACAACGTTTCTGACAAGGTGGGATGGGGATGAATGGTCAGACCCAGATCCTGGGCATCGGCGCCCATTTCCAGCGCAAGCACCGCCTCGGCTATGAGTTCGCCGGCATTCGGACCAACGATGGCGGCACCGATGATGCGCCTGGTTTCCTTGTCCAGCAGCAGCTTGGTGGCGCCATAGTCAGCGCCGATTGAGAGCGCACGTCCACTGGCAGCCCAGGGAAAACTGGCTTTCTCATAATCGACGCCTTGCGCCTTGGCTTCGGTTTCGGTCAAACCCATCCAGGCCACTTCAGGATCGGTGTAGGCCACAGAGGGAATAGTGCGTGCGTCGAATGCGGCCTTGTGGCCTGAGATCACTTCCGCCGCCACCTTGGCTTCATGCACCGCCTTGTGCGCCAGCATCGGCTGGCCCACGATATCTCCAATGGCAAAAATGTGCGATATATTGGTGCGTTGCTGTTTATCCACCGGGATAAAGCCCTGTTCATTCACAGTGACCCCGGCATGTTCTGCACCGACCAGCTTGCCATTCGGGCGACGCCCCACCGCGACCAGCACGCGGTCAAACAACTGCGGCGCAGGGGCATTCTCCCCCTCGAAAGTGGCGAGAATGCCGTCCTTTTTCGCTTCCAGGCCGGCAACCTTGGTCTTGAGCAAAATGGCCTCGTACTGCTTCTCGATTTTCTTGTGCAACGGCTTGACGATATCCTTGTCGCAGCCTGGAATAAGCTGCTCACCCAGTTCCACCACCGTGATTTTTGAGCCGAGAGCGTGATATACCGTCGCCATTTCCAGCCCGATAATACCCCCGCCGATCACCAGCATGCGCTTCGGCACATCAGCCAGGGCTAGGGCGCCGGTCGAATCCATGATGCGTGGGTCTTCCGGAAAAACCGGAATATTCACGACCTGCGAACCGGCGGCAATAATCGCGTTGTCGAAGGAAACATCCATTTCTCCTTCGGCTGTTTCTACCTTGATATGGTGCGGCGCAATGAATTGCCCACGGCCACGGATAACCTGGACATTGCGCTGTTTCGCCAGCTGAGACAGGCCGCCGGTGAGGCGATTCACCACGCTCTCCTTCCAGCCGCGCACCTGGTTGATATCGACTTTGGGTTTGGAGAATTTCACCCCATGAGCACCCACTTCCTCTGCTTCGGATATCACCTTGGCCACATGCAGCAGCGCCTTGGATGGAATACAGCCGACATTGAGACAGACACCGCCCAGAGAGGCATGGCGCTCGATCAGAACCACTTTCTTGCCCAGATCTGCGGCGCGAAAGGCTGCCGTGTAGCCGCCGGGACCCGCGCCCAGCACAACCACATCTGCATGGATTTGCGGCGCACCGTCTGCTGCCACCGCTGTGCCCTGCGTTGCCACAGGCGCCGACGTCTCGACTGGAGCCGGCACAGCAGCTGTCTCATCCACTTCCAGGGTCAGGATTTCGCTGCCCATGGTGACCTTGTCGCCCACTTTCAGCTTGATCGACTTCACCGTTCCGGCATGGCTGGACGGTATTTCCATCGTCGACTTGTCGCTTTCAAGGGTAACGAGCGACGTATCTTTCTCGACCCTGTCGCCCGGCTTGACCAGCACTTCAATGACCGGCACATTGTTGAAGTCGCCAATATCCGGCACGGTTATTTCGATAATCTTGCTCATAGTCCCACCCGCGGCCTGTTCGCCTGCTTTCGATAGTGATTAAATTTTGAACCTGCTCACTGCGCTGCGCATCTCGACCGACAAGTGATGCAAGTGCTCTGCCGAACTGGCAGTTTCGCCCGCTGCGGCGCTGTTCTCTTCGGTCATCTGCGCTACGCGCTCGACATGGCCGGCGATATCATTGCTGGCAACACTCTGTTCCGCCAGTGCAGCAGAAATATCGGTAACCACGTTGACCACCTGATCGGCGCCAGATTTGATCTGGTTGATCGCATCGCCAGCCTGCTGTGCCAAGGCAGCGCCGCTGCCAACCCGCTCCACCGCATCGTCCATGGTGGACACAGCGGATCGCGCGCTTTCCTGCATGGAATTGACCATTGCAGCGATTTCCTCGGTTGCCTTGGTGGTACGTTCGGCCAGTTTCCTGACTTCGTCTGCCACCACGGCAAAACCGCGCCCCTGCTCACCAGCGCGCGCCGCCTCGATGGCGGCATTCAGTGCCAGCAAATTGGTCTGGTCCGCCACTTCCTTGATCACCTGAACAACTGAGGTGATCTGATCGGATTTCTGTCCCAGATTATCAATCGCAGCGGATGCCTGACGCACGGTACCCGCAATCTGGTTCATCTCATCCACTGTACGGTGAATTACTTCACCGCCCTGAGCAGACAACGTCCCCGATTGGCGCGAAATGCTCAGGGCATCCTTGGCGCTGTCCGAAACATGATTAATGCTCACCGTCATTTGTTCCACCGAAGCAGCCATGGCCGAGGCGGCTTCGCTTTGCTGTGCAGAACTGGTTGCGACCTGGCTGGAACTTGACGCAAGACCGCCAACCGAATCGGAGACCTGGGATACATTTTCCAGCACGGAACGTAACGTTTCCCGTACCGCTTCGACCAGTTGATTGAATGATTTTGCCGTTTGGCCCACTTCATCCTGGCTATCGACCTCCACGCGACGCGTGAAATCCTTATCGCGTTCTATCAAGGCGATGGTGGCACGCATCTCACCCAGCGGCACCGTGATCGAGCGAATAATCCAGATAGCCAGGCCCAGGCCGAGCATTAAGCCGCCAACGATGGCAATGACAGCTATATTGCGAATGAAGCTGTAGTTGGACTCCGCTTTTTCGAACTCTTCCTTTGCCACTGCGCCCTGGAGTTCGATCAAGTGGAACATGGTTTCATGTGCCAGGCTATATTTGGAGCCTGCATCATTTTTAGCATTTCCTATAGCGGCCTCAAAATCGCCAGCCTCTGCTGCGTTCAAAGTGACATTGCGCGATTCCTGATAGGTTTTCCACTGCGGCGCAAAAGCATCCGCCAGTTTCTTTTCCTCCACCGTGAGCGTGGTTGCCATGTATTTGGCCCAGATCGTCTCGATTTCCTTATCCAGCTGCTGCGTCTGGCTGACTGAATTCTTCACTACATCCTGATTGCTGGCGTTGGCCGCAACAACCGCATTCAGGCGAATGATATTGATCTTGTCAATGATCGTGCCCAGATCCATCAGGGGAATCGTACGGTCCTCATAGACTGTTTTCAGCCCTTGATTGGAAGCATTCATGCCGGCCAGGCCCAGCACGCCGACAGCCACCAAGAGTACAGAAAGAAGCGTGACGAGAAGTGTCAGGCGCGTTTTAATCATCAGGCTGGAAAACATGCATGAATCTCCTTGATTTATTATTGATTTAAGCCACAAAACTTTATTATTCAGCTACCGATTGAAATGCAAATACTCCCTTAACGCTTAGTTACATTTATTACAGCAGCAAGCGCCGGACATCGCCCAGCACGCCTGACAGGAATGAAGTTAAACGCGCACCCAGTGCGCCGTCAATCACACGATGATCGTAGGACAGTGACAGAGGCAACATCAAGCGTGGCACAAACTCCTTGCCATTCCAGACGGGCTTCATGGTGGAGCGGGAAACGCCGAGAATCGCCACCTCGGGCAGGTTGATGATCGGGGTGAAATAAGTGCCGCCGATACCACCCAGACTGGAAATACTCATGCTGCCGCCCTGCATTTCAGCAGGAGAAATCTTTTTCTCACGCGCCTTGGCAGACAGGGTACCGAGCTCGCGGGCAATTTCCAGCAAGCCCTTCTGATCGACATCCCGGATCACCGGGACCACCAGACCGTCTGGTGTGTCGGCGGCAAAACCGATATGGAAATATTGTTTCAGCACCAGGCTTTCTCCATCTGCAGCCAGGGATGCATTGAACTCCGGATAGGCTTTCAGCCCAGCCACCAGCGCCTTCATCAGGAACGGCAGCAGGGTAAGCTTGACGCCCTGCTTGCCGGCCTCGTCCAGCATACTCTTGCGGAAAGCTTCCAGATCGGTGATATCCACTTCCTCGAATTGAGTGACGTGAGGTGCGGTTACCCAGTTGCGGTGCAGGTTGGCACCGGAAATTTTCTTGATCTTGGATAGCGGCTTGACCTCGACCGCGCCATATTTCGAGAAATCCACCGCAGGCATGGCAGCAAGCCCCAGGCTCAATCCGCCGGCAGCAGCTCCACGCGGCTTGGCCAGTTCGGCCTTGACGAAGGCCTGCACGTCTTCCCGAAGAATGCGGCGCTTCGCACCCGATCCGTTGACCAGGGCGAGATCGACCCCAAGCTCGCGGGCAAATGCGCGAACCGACGGGCTGGCATGAACTCTCCCGGTACTGGGCTCAACGCCTGTAACGGCGGGCACAACAGGCGCCGGAGCGGCAACTACAGGGGCCGGCTTGCTATCCGTCACAGCCGGTGAAACCGGCGTTTCCGGCTCCGGCGTTGAAGCAGCGGCAGGTGTTGCAGATACATTTTCCGCCACTTCCATGGTCAGGATCAGCGTACCTTCCGCCGCCTTCTCACCCGCCTTGAGGCGAATTGCCTTTACCTTGCCGGCAAATGGCGCTGGAATGTCCATGGTGGCCTTGTCGCTCTCCAGCGTGACCAGGGAATCTTCCGCCTTGACCACGTCACCGACCTTGACCAGGATTTCGATAACATCCACTTCGGGAAAATTACCGATATCCGGGACGCGCACTTCCTTGATGTTCGACACTATTATTTCTCCTGAATCGTAGGTTGGGTTAGCCCAAGGGGCGTAACCCAACAAACCGAGATCGTTGGGTTACTGCGCGTTGCGCCTAACCCAACCTACGAATTTTACCGGCTATACCGTCACGGGATTCGGCTTGTTCGGATCGATACCGTATTTTTTTATCGCTTCACTCACCTTGGCGGCGGGCAAAGCACCTTCATCAGCCAGTGCCTTAAGGGCGGCGATGACGACATAAAAACGATCCACTTCAAAAAACCCGCGCAGTTTTTCACGGCTGTCACTGCGACCAAAACCATCGGTACCTAGCGTCACATAACTTGCCGGCACGAATTCACGAATCTGGTCTGCGTAGGCCTTCATGTAATCAGTAGAAGCAATGACCGGTTCCTTGCCGCCCTTGAGGCATTTCCCGACATAACTTTCACGCTGCGGTTTTTCCGGATGCAGCATGTTCCAGCGCACGGCATCCAGACCCTCGCGGCGCAGTTCGTTGAAGCTGGTCACGCTCCAGATTTCGGATGACACGCCAAAGTCGTTTTCCAGCAATTCGGCGGCGGCCTCCACTTCCCGCAGAATCGTGCCAGAACCCATCAGCCGCACCTTGAGTTTTTTCTTCCCGGCTTTCTTCAGCAGGTACATGCCCTTGATGATGCCCTCTTCCACGCCCTTGGGCATGGGTGGGTGAACGTAGTTTTCATTCATCACCGTGAGGTAGTAATAGACATCCTCCTGCTCCTTGTACATGCGGCGCAGACCGTCCTGAATGATTACCGCCAGTTCGTAGGCATAGGTTGGATCATAGGTGACGCAATTGGGAATAGTGGCCGCCTGCAAATGACTGTGGCCATCCTCGTGCTGCAAGCCCTCACCATTGAGCGTGGTGCGACCCGCCGTACCACCCAGCAGGAAACCGCGTGCGCGCGAATCGCCCGCCAGCCAGGCGAGATCGCCAATCCGCTGGAAGCCGAACATCGAGTAGTAGATGTAGAACGGGATCATCGCCACACCGTGGTTGCTGTAGCTGGTTGCCGCCGCCACCCAGGAAGCAAAGGCACCCGCTTCGTTGATACCCTCTTCCAGAATCTGGCCGGTTTTGGCTTCGCGGTAATACATCACCTGATCGGCGTCCTGCGGCTCGTACAACTGACCCTGCGAGGAATAGATACCGAGCTGGCGGAACATGCCTTCCATGCCAAAGGTGCGTGCCTCGTCGGGCACGATGGGCACCACATGCTTGCCGATCACCTTGTCCTTAACCAAGGTCGCCAGGATGCGCACGAAAGCCATGGTGGTGGAAATCTCGCGCTCACCGGTGCCAGTGAGAATGGCATCGAAATCCTTGAGCGAAGGCACGGGCAAAGCCTCGGCTTTCATGCGCCTCGCTGGCAGGTAGCCGCCCAGGGCTTTGCGGCGCTCCTTGAGATATTGCATTTCCGGACTGTCTTCGGCCGGGCGATAAAGTGGAACGCTGGAAATCTGATCGTCGGGGATGGGAATATTGAAACGGTCGCGGAACGCCTTGAGGGACACATCCGACATTTTCTTGGCCTGATGGGTGATGTTCTGGCCTTCACCCGACGTTCCCATGCCATAACCCTTCACGGTCTTGGCCAGAATCACCGTTGGCTGGCCGGTATGCTTGGTCGCTGCGGCATAGGCCGCATACACCTTGAACGGGTCGTGGCCGCCGCGATTGAGGCGCCAGATGTCGTCATCGGACATGTTGGCGACCATTTCCAGCAGCTCCGGATATTTACCGAAGAAGTGCTGGCGCACGTAAGCGCCGTCCTTGGCCTTGTAATTCTGGTAATCGCCATCCACGCACTCTTCCATGCGCTTGAGCAGAAGACCCTTGGTGTCCTTCGCCAGCAGGGCGTCCCAGTGACGCCCCCATACCACCTTGATGACGTTCCAGCCGGCACCGCGGAACACGCCTTCGAGTTCCTGGATGATCTTGCCATTGCCGCGCACCGGGCCATCCAGGCGCTGCAGATTGCAGTTCACCACGAAAATCAGATTATCGAGCTTCTCGCGCCCTGCAAGGGAGATCGCGCCCAGCGATTCCGGCTCGTCGGTCTCGCCGTCACCGAGGAAAGCCCACACCTTGCGATTCTCGGTGTTGACCATGCCGCGGTCGTTGAGATACTTCATGAAACGCGCCTGATAGATCGCCGTCAGTGGCCCCAGACCCATGGACACGGTAGGGAACTGCCAGAAATCCGGCATCAGCCAGGGATGTGGATAGGAAGGCAGGCCACCGCCATCCACTTCCTGGCGGAAGTTTTTCATCTGTTCGTCGCTCAGGCGCCCTTCAAGATAAGCCCGGGCGTAAATGCCGGGTGAAGAATGTCCCTGGATATACAGCAGATCCCCGCCATGCTTGTCATCCGGGGCATGAAAGAAATGATTGAAACCGACGTCATACAGCGTTGCCGCCGATGCAAAGCTGGCAATATGACCACCCACACCGGGGCTCTTCTTGTTGGCCTGCATTACCGTGGCGATGGCGTTCCAGCGAATCAGGGCGCGGATACGGCGCTCCAGCGCAAGATCGCCGGGGAAATGTTCTTCCTGCGGCACCGGAATGGTATTGAGATAAGCCGTGCTGGCCGAATAGGGCAGATTTGCGCCACTTCGGCGCGCCTTGTCGATCATCTGCTCCAGCAGAAAATGCGCGCGCTCCACACCTTCCAGCTCGAGAACCGCATCCAGAGCATCCAGCCACTCCTGCGTTTCCTGAGGGTCCATGTCGGGGATTGCTGCCATTATGATCGCTCCTGATTAGACATTTATTCAAACCTGTTATGATTCCTTATCTTGCCCTCTTTGGTCAAGGCAAGAATACACGCCACTGTCCGGGATATTGCGCCATGAATCAAGCAAAAATTATTGAGAAACAACCCGATATCAACATGCACGAAATTCGCAGCAACGATCATGTGCTGATGATTCTGCCCGTTGTAAAAAAACTTGCCCAGCTCAAAGGCATGCCCCTGCTCGAAACTTTACAGTCGCGCATGGAACGCCGCGGCGTAAAACTGGAAGACCTGAAAAAAACCCCGCTCAGCAGCGATCTCGATCAGGGTGCACTGGTCACATGGCTGATGCTAGACACGCAACAGACTGTCTTTGAACAACACACGGCCCTGCGCAAAGCCATCCTGGCGCTCATGAGCGAGCAGCCCCGGGAAATGACTATCGCAGTCAGTGGCACCGCAAAACAGCGCCGTCTGGCGGCGGAAAGCGCCGTCTATTGCACTTTGGTCAACAGCACCCTGCTTCCCTTACGCAAAAAGAAAGACGAACGCAAACCGCTGCAGAAAATCACTGTTCACGGTTACCGTTCAGAAAACGCCTATCAAATGCAAAGGGCGCAGGCTGCTGGGAATATTCTTAGCCGCGAACTCACTATGCTACCGGCCAACGAGCTCACGCCAGGCCTTTACCGTGACCGAATCCAGAAGCTGGCCAAGGAAGAACAATGGAATTTCAAGGAATTTGACTTGAAAAAACTGCGCAAAATCGGTGCCGGCGCCTTTGTCGCAGTTGCTCAGGGCAGCGAGGAGGAAGACGCGGCCATCGTGCACCTTTCTCACCGCCACCCCGATGCAAAACAGACCGTGTCCCTGGTCGGAAAAGGGATCTGCTTCGATACCGGCGGCCACAACCTCAAGCCGGCGCGCTACATGCACGGCATGCATGAGGACATGAATGGCTCTGCGGTGGCGCTCGGCATTCTGCTGGCGGCCAGCCGTGCGAACCTGCCGGTCAATCTGGATGTCTGGCTCGCCCTCGCGCAGAACCACATCAGCCCCAAGGCCTACAAACAGAATGACGTCGTGACGGCACTCAACGGCACCACCATCGAGATCGTCCATACCGACGCAGAAGGGCGCATGGTTCTGGCCGACACACTGACACTGGCATCGCGCGAAAAACCGGATTACATGGTCGATTTCGCCACCCTGACCGGCAGCATGGCCACCGCACTGGGGGCGCGCTACTCGGGCATTTTTAGCAATCGTGAGAAGCTGCTCGACAGCGCTCTCAAAGCAGGACAGGCATCGGGAGAACGTGTCAACGCCTTTCCGCTCGATGCAGACTATGAAGAAGGTCTGGAAAGCCAGATTGCCGACATCAAGCAGTGCACCATGGAAGGTGATGCCGACCACATACTGGCGGCACGCTTCCTGATGCGATTCATCGAAAACGACACCCCATGGCTGCACATGGACCTCTCCGCCAGCAACTGCAAGGGTGGGCTGGGGGCAATCGGATCGGATGTCACCGGCTTCGGCGTAGGCTGGGGAATAGCCTTATTGGCTAGTCATTCCGGTAAATTGTAAATGCCGATTCGCTGCGCTATAGTCGATTCAACCTTAGACTTCCGGCTGCAGCGCCATGACCAACAACACGCTTCTCACTGATAACTTCCAGCGACCGATCGAATATCTGCGCCTGTCCGTGACGGACCGGTGCGATCTGCGCTGCGCATATTGCATGCCGGAGGACTTCAAGGGTTATGAAGAGCCGGAAAACTGGCTGACTTTTGATGAAATCGAACGCCTGATCGGGGCATTCGCCCGTCTGGGAGTGAAGCGTCTGCGCCTCACAGGTGGCGAACCTTTGCTGCGGCGCGATCTGACTGGGCTTGCCGGGCGACTTTCGGCCTTGCCCGGCATTGAAGACCTGTCTCTCAGCACCAACGCCACCCATCTTGACAAATACGCCCTGAAACTTCGCGAGAACGGCGTGTCTCGCATCAATGTCAGTCTTGATTCTCTGAAGCGCGACCGAATTGAAAAAATCACCGGTCGCGATTGCCTGGATAAAATTCTGGCCGGCCTGATGGCTGCCAAGAAAGCCGGCCTGGCCCCAATCAAGATCAATATGGTGGCGCTGCAGGGGGTCAACGAGGACGAGATCGATGACATGGTCGCTTTCTGTATTGAGCACAGTTTCATTCTGCGCTTCATCGAAGCCATGCCGATCGGCAACACCGGTCGCGAGGCGCAGTTTCTTGACCTGCAACCAGTCAAACAGCGTTTACAGGAACGTTTCGGTCTGCTCGAGGGCGTGATTCCCGGCGGCGGGCCTGCTCGTTACCTGAAGTCTGCCGACGGAAAATTCAGCGTCGGCTTCATCACACCGATTTCCCAGCATTTCTGCGAAACCTGCAACCGCGTACGACTATCCGTTGATGGGACGCTCTATACCTGTCTGGGCCAGGATGAAAAATTTGAATTCAGGCCGTTGCTGCGTGGCGGAGTTTCCGATCAGGACCTGGAAGACGCAATTCGCCTGGCAATTTCCCTCAAGCCCGAACGCCACGAATTCCGCGAAGAACCGCACAAGATCGTGCGCTTCATGTCATCCACTGGAGGCTGATTACCGCCTGAACGGGCGTACTGCCAAGCGCCTTTTCAGGCGCTTGGTGCAATCAGCCAGTTGTTTTGTCTTCATTTCCGCTTTCAGGCGGTTTCTGGCTGTTTTTGGTTAGCTCTGGAAACAGCGGATCGAACTCCAGATGACTTGAGACTTTGTCATCTTCGGATGGTTGGGCCGGGGCCGGCTCTGGATCAAGGACAAAATCGAGCGGCTTATCCAGCCTGACCTCTTCGTCCTGCACGGCAGGATCCTCCGCCGCCATTTCAGGCGCAGTAATTTTGTTTTCTTCGGGACTTGCAAAATAAAGCGGATTACCTGAATCAAGCTGCCTGCCCAGTTTTTGCACCAACACCCACAAACTGCTGTCATCCATGGTCGACTGGCAACGCAGCGCAAGCTGTTCAAACTCCGGCTTCATGCCCTGGGCACTGTAAATCTCAAAAAGCTTTTTCCACAAATGGGCATCTTCCGGATGCTTGCCCAAATATTCCTGCAACGACTCAATGGCGCGATTGGCCCAGCCATAGGCCAGGTAAAGATCCGCCTCATCCAGCACCGACTCGGCTTCGGTGAATGTAACCGATTCGTCTCCCTTTTCGAAAATGCTGGTCGGGTTTAAAAGAAAATCCTCTTCCGGATCAGTTGCTGATGTTTTAACCGTGTCCACCCGGGGCTCATCGGGTCGCAATGGTGCTGCCGTCATATAGTGAGGCATCTCGCTGGCGGCAAACTCCTGCCCCAATTCCGCATCCAGCCTCGCTTCGGCCTGACGTCTGCGCCAGCGCCACCAGCCGGAAACAAGAAGCGCCAGGATCAGTCCGCCGCCTGCCATGCCGCGAATAGAGGTGTTTTCGAACCAACTCTCCTGCTTTGTATTCGTGCTGAGGTGGGTTGATTCCACACCCTGCTCTGGAGGCGCAGCCAACTTTTCGCTCATGGACAAGCGACTGTTGGTTTTCTCCAGTTCTTGCTGCATGTTTTCAAGCTGCTCTTCAAGCTGCATGATGCGGTTTTTCATGCTCAGGGCATTGGCCACCTGGTCGTCGGCATCCAGCAACAATTGCTTTTCGCGTAGCTGCTGACGCTGCTCTTCCGTTATTTTCCCGATGGCGGACAAATCAAGATCAGAGGTGGAGAGTTTAAGGCGGAATACCCCCTCCTGTGCGGCAGGCGGGGGAACTTGCTGCTGTGCGCCAGCGCCAGCCACTTCAGCAGCCTTCTTCGCCGGGGTTCGAACTCGACGTGGCTTGCTGACCGCATCTACCGAAGGCGCAGGCACGGATGCAAGCGGGCGCTGTGCCGGAACCCGAATCACACTACCTTCCGGCAATGGCTCATCAACAGGCATGCCATACAGTTCAGGATTGGCTACGCGTATGCCTCTCAGCAGTTGGCGCTGTTTCCGTCTCTGACGTGGATACAGGCTGCCGGCGATGGATTGCAGTGTTTCACCACGGCGCACATCCCAGACTTGCTGATCCTGTGTTTTAGAAGCCTGCGTCTGGGGTGCTGCGGCAACAGGCTTTACAGCTGGTGAATGGATCTGCGCATAGTCAACCGGATCAAGCAACAGGGTATATTCCCGGCTCAGGTGGCCCTGACCGCAACTCCCCTGAACCAGCAAGCGCAAAACTGGCTCGTTGACCGCTTGGGCCGTGCGAATTTTCAACTCAAGCTGGCCGTTTGAATCAACCAGTTCCAGATTCGCCTGGGTCAGATAGGAAGTGTTTTCGCCCTGCCCCTTGGGACGCACAAGGGAAAAACACCGACTATCCAGTTCTTCATCGGCGTTAGCCTTTAATGCAACGGTAACGCGCAGAGGCTGGCCCAGAAAGGAATGCAGACTCGCTTCGCCAAGCAGCATGGCGGAAGACGTAAGCGGAGCAGCACAGGAAATCAATCCCGCAAGAATCAGTGACGCTTTCAAATTGTCCACCTGCCCGCTCATCCGCCCAACCTTTTTCAAAAAACAAGGGAATGGCGCAAAACCCGCACCAGCCGTCGAGTTTATAATAGTCCGCGCGCTCCCATCAAGTTATTTGATGCAAACGGCTTATTCAATTAATCCTGTCAGAATCGTACCTTGAATCAATCAAGTAAAAGCCAACAAGCCCGAGCACTTTAGCTTTTACTGAAACTCACAGGCCGCGCGCGTTCCGCTTGCGTTCGTTTTAGTTCCGGCTAACGCGCCGAGGGCGCATAAGCCTGCTCTGAAACTCACAGGCCGCGCGCGTTCCGCTTGCGTTCGTTTTCAGTAAGGAAGCGTTTGCGGAGGCGGATTGATTTGGGTGTGAGTTCAACCAGTTCGTCGTCTGCAATGAATTCCACGGCGGATTCAAGGGTCAGCTGAACCGGTGGCGTCAGGCGCACAGCTTCATCAGTACCGGAAGAACGTATGTTGGTTAGTTGCTTACCCTTGATCGGGTTTACCACCAGATCGTTATCGCGGCTATGAATGCCGATGATCATGCCTTCATACAATTTGTCGCCAGGGGAAACAAACATGCGGCCGCGATCTTCCAGCTTCCACAGTGCGTAGGCCACTGCCTCGCCGTTGTCTTGTGAGATCAGCACACCGTTGTGACGAGAAGGAATGTCTGCTTTCATCGGTGCATATTCGTCGAAAACGTGGCTCATTACGCCAGTACCGCGCGTCAATGTCATGAACTCGGACTGAAAGCCGATCAGGCCACGGGCCGGAATACGGTAATCCAGACGCACGCGCCCCTGACCATCGGGCAGCATGTCCTGCAAATCGCCACGGCGGCGGCCGAGTTCTTCCATCACAGCACCCTGATTGGCATCTTCAACGTCTGCTGTCAGCATCTCGAACGGCTCGCACTTCTCGCCATCGATTTCCTTGATCAGCACGCGCGGGCGCGACACCGATAGCTCATAACCCTCACGGCGCATGGTTTCGAGCAGAATCGTGAGGTGCAACTCGCCACGTCCGGCAACTTCAAACACATCAGCATCACCGGTTTCGGTAACACGCAACGCGACGTTGGTGAGCAATTCCTTGTTCAGACGCTCGCGAATCTGGCGACTGGTAACGAACTTACCTTCCTGTCCGGCCAGAGGGGAATTATTGACCTGGAAATTCATGGTCAGGGTAGGTTCGTCTACGGTCAGCATCGGCAACGCTTCGGGCGAATCGATTGCGGTCAGCGTAACGCCGATACCAATTTCGTCGATTCCGTTGATCACAACGATATCGCCCGCCTGCGCCTCGTCCAGTTGCACCCGGTTCAAACCGCTGAAACCCAGCACCTGGTTGATTTTAGCGCGCACCCCCTTGTCTCCGGGTCCGCGCATCACCAGCACTTCCTGGCTGGGCTTCAGACGGCCGCGAGCAACACGGCCAATACCGATGCGGCCAACGTAACTGGAATAATCAAGTGCGGAAATCTGCAATTGCAGCGGCTGGTCGGGATCACCTTCAGGAGAGGGAACGTGCTTGAGAACAGCTTCGAACAGCACTCGCATGTTATCACTTGCCTCGTTGGCATCGAGAGAGGCAAACCCGTTCAGGGCCGAAGCATAGACCACGGGGAAATCCAGTTGCTCTTCGGTTGCGCCAAGTTTGTCGAAAAGATCGAATGTCTGGTTTACCACCCAGTCAGGTCGCGAGCCGGGACGGTCGATTTTGTTTACAACTACGATGGGCTTGAGGCCAAGCGCCAAAGCCTTTTTGGTTACAAAGCGGGTCTGCGGCATTGGGCCTTCCACCGCATCCACCAGCAACAACACGCCATCAACCATGGACAGCACGCGCTCAACTTCGCCACCGAAGTCAGCGTGTCCCGGAGTGTCTACGATATTGATATGGTGGCCTTCATACTCGATCGATGTGTTCTTGGCCAGAATGGTGATGCCACGCTCTTTTTCCAGGTCATTGCTGTCCATCACCCGTTCTGTAACCTGCTGGTGCGCAGCGAATGTGCCGGCCTGCTGCAGAAGTTTGTCGACAAGCGTGGTTTTGCCGTGGTCAACGTGGGCGATAATGGCGATATTACGAAGGGCGCGTGACATGAAAAATTTCCGGTGCGGTAAAAAGCTGGGCATTTTAGCATAACCATCTGGTAATTTTATAAAAAACCCGTATAATGCGTCGGCTTGGTCGGATACATTTCCGTCCATTGAGTTCATCGATCTCTGGCCCCTTCTTTTTCAGACATTCCTGGAAATGTGATTGCACCCCGGTTAGCGACGATGTTTTTTGCGCCGCGCGGTGTTATGCAGAGGTTTCTCCCCGGAATTTCCGGCAAGTCTCGCCGTTACCTGCCTGTGCGCCCCTTTATATAGCGTTTTGTCAGCACCTCTTAATTTAACCTTGCATACAAGGGTGAGAAAGTGTTGCCGCGCGAATTAAACTTAAGGAAATTCCGTGTCTTTTGAAAATCTCAAGCTGCACCCCTCCATTCTTCAAGCCATTGCTGACAGTGGCTATACCACGCCTACGCCAATTCAGGCTGAAGCCATTCCTGAAGTCCTGGCTGGCCGGGACATCATGGCCTCGGCACAAACCGGCACAGGCAAAACTGCAGCCTTCATGCTGCCCGCCATTCATCGCCTTTCCACTCCTTCTGCCGTCAAAAGCAAAGGGCCTCGCGTCCTGGTACTGACGCCCACCCGCGAACTGGCAACCCAGGTCAACGACGCTGCACGCAAGTATGGCAAGCATCTTCGCCTTAATACCGTCAGCATTCTCGGTGGCATGCCATATCCTTTGCAAAACAAGCTGCTGTCAGGCTATGTGGACATTCTGGTCGCGACGCCAGGCCGCCTGATCGATCACATCGACCGCGGCCGGATTGATTTTTCCCGCCTTGAAATGCTGATTCTGGACGAAGCCGACCGCATGCTGGATATGGGTTTCATTGAAGACGTGGAAAAAATTGCCAGTGCCACCCCGGCCAGTCGTCAGACCCTGCTCTTTTCCGCCACACTCGACGGCAACATCGGCAAGCTGGCCACACGCCTGCTGAAAGACCCAAAACGCATTCAGGTTGCTGCACAACAGGACCGCCACGAGAACATCGAACAACGCCTGCACTTTGTAGACGACATGGCGCACAAAAATCTCCTGCTGCAACACATGCTCACCGACATCGACCTGACGCAGGCAATTGTTTTTACCGCCACCAAGCGTGATGCCGACATGCTGGCCGAGGACCTGTTCGCCCAGGGCCACGCTGCTGCTGCGCTTCATGGTGACATGAATCAGGGCGCTCGCAACCGCACCCTGACCAAACTGCGCCGCGGCGGCTTGCGCGTCCTGGTCGCCACGGATGTGGCAGCACGCGGCATTGACGTTGCAGGCATCAGCCACGTGATCAATTTCGATCTACCCAAATTTGCCGAAGATTATGTGCACCGCATCGGCCGCACTGGCCGCGCAGGCGCTTCCGGCATCGCCGTTTCTTTTGCCTCCTACCGGGACATGCAGCTTCTGCAGAGGATTGAGCGCTTCACCGGCCAAACCATTGCGCCGCATACCATTGCAGGTCTCGAACCCAAGCGTGTGCCACGTCCAAATGCACCTCGCTCCGGCCAGGATCGCAAATTCTCCGGAAAGCCGGGCGGCAGCCGCGGCGCTTCCGGCCAACCGCGCCGTGAAGGCGGGTTCGCACGCAACGGTGAAAAACGCCCGAACAGCGGTGGTTTTGCCCATCACAGCGGACGCCGTCACGGCTAATTCGCTTTAGCAAGCAATAAAAAAGGCGCCGCTTGGCGCCTTTTTTCTGTTCACTGTATCTCAGTCATAATCGTGGCCGCGGCCATGTCGGTGTTTGTGCTTGTTTTTGTAGTGTCCACGGCGCTGACCGTTGTCATAGCGCTCATCCACATAAACAACATTACGCTGCCCTGCCGTCCGTGTTTGGCGCCTGTCATTTGTCATCAAGGCCGTACCTGTCGCGCCTCCCAGTGCACCGCCAATGATTGCGCCATCGCGCCCACCGACTGCCGAACCGATCGCTGCGCCAGTCGCGCCGCCCAAAGCCCCACCCACCACCGCATTTCCATCAATACTTCCCGACCATGATGGCGCAGCCATAATTCCCAGCAACGCAAGCGCGCATAATTTCAAAATTACCGATTTCATTTGTCTATTTTTCTCCATTCCATAACCCGGTGTTTCAAGCCGGAGTTGCCCGCATCCACAACTTTTCAAAGAAACAGGCTTGACCTAAAGCAGCACCTTTTCAATCCAGTGCCATCTTATCAATTCTTACGTCATCCTTGATTACGATTAATTTAACCTGCGTGTAGAAACAAGATGGCAAAACACACTTAAACAGCTCGGCTATGAATGTTTTGGACTATAATAAACCCGACTGGGTTAATCGAGTATTCAGATCATGAACACCGCGCAATCCAATTCTTCCTCAACTGTTCAGAATGCGGGAGCGGCGCGTCCGGGTTTCGGTATGAAATCGACGGACTCTGCGCAGAAGGGCTTGCTGGCTGCCTCTCTGGTTTTTCTTTTCTCCCTGACATTGACGCTCTGGAGTTGGCACCAGGCAAAACAGGATGAAATTGCCACAGCAAGGCAGATTTTCGAAATTCGAGCGGAAGAAATCAAAACCGCAATTGAAACACGCATGGAGATTTACACCCAGGTGATGCGTGGCGGAGCCGGTCTGTTCGATGCCTCCACTTCCGTCGAACGCGAAGAATGGCGCATCTATATTCAGAAGCTGAACCTGCACAAAAACTACCCTGGCCTTCAGGCTTTGGGCTACCACCAACTCGTCAGAGGACAGGACAAGGCATCCCACGAAAAATCCGTCCGTGAGAGTGGCTTTCCCAACTACGCCATTTATCCTGCTGAACAGCGCTCCGAATACGCCCCGCTGGTTTTCACCGAACCTTTTGCAGGCAAGAATCTAAAGGTATTCGGCTACGACGCCTACTCGGAACCAAAGCGCCGTGCCGCACTGGAATTTGCGCGCGACTCCGGACACGTAACAGCAAGCGCAAAAATCACCCTGATGATGCAAAAAGATGACAAAGAGCCGCAGCCCGGTTTCATCATGGTGCTTCCTGTTTACCGGCATGGCCAGCCCATTCAGACCATCGAGCAGCGTCGAACTGCCCTGACGGGCTACATTGCCGCAGCTTTCTGCACCTACGACCTGATGGCGGGCATTCTTGGCGAGAGTCAATCCAAGATGGACCTGCATATTTTCGACGGTACTGAAGCCACTGTGGAAAACCAGTTTTACGATAGCGACCGGGCATATTCTCACCCACCCAAACACGGCCACACAGGTAATTTCAATACCCGCAGAAATGCCAGCATCGGCGGCCGCAACTGGACACTGATTTTTGCCTCCCTGCCCGCCTTCGACGCGGCCATGGATCATCAGCGGCCACACTCTCTGCTCTTTTTTGGCGCAATGGTCAGCCTGCTGCTGGCCACGTTGACCTGGGCCCTGATTGCAGCCCGCACAATGGCGACAGCACGTGCCAATGCGCTAGGCAGGATGAAGCAAGCCATGCAGGCTCTGAAGGAAAATGAGTCCCTGCTGGACAATATTGTGGAAAACATCCCCATTTCGGTTTTCACCAAGGATCCAAAGAACGCGTTCCGCATCACCCGCTGGAACAAGGCGTCGGAATCCATTTTTAAATTGCCCCGTGCACATGTACTTGGCCGAAATGCCTATGAAAACTGGCCTCAGGAACAGGCCGAAACTTACCAGACAAGTGATGAGCGAGCCATTCGGGAAGGTAATATTGTGGACATTCCTGTCGAAGTCAGCACTGCCGGCAATGCCATCATTTACCTCCACACCCGCAAGCTGCCATTGTTCGATGCGGAAGGGAAACCCGCTCACCTGCTTGTGATCTGTGATGACATTACCGAGCGCAAGCGCACCGAAGATCAATTGCAACTTGCGGCCCAGGTTTTCGAAAACAGTGGCGAGGGCATCCTGATCACCGACAGGGAAAACCGCATCATCTCGGTCAATCGGGCATTCACCGCCATCACCGGATATTCGTCGCAGGAAGTAATCGGCGCCAATCCAAAAATTCTCAGTTCAGGTCAGCAAGACCGGGATTTTTACCAGCAGATGTGGGCAACACTGCTTGAATCAGGCCAGTGGCGGGGTGAAATATGGGATCGGCGCAAAAATGGGGAAATTTATCCCAAATGGCTCCATATCAGTATCATCAGAAACGAGAAAGGTGAGGCCATCAACTACATCGGCTCTTTTTCCGATATCACCGAACGCAAAGCTGCCGAGGCGCATATCCGCTTTCTTGCTGAACACGATGGCCTTACCCGCCTGCCCAATCGCATGCTGTTTCAGGACCGATTAAAGCAGGCCATTGCCCATGCCGGACGACGGCAGGAGCGACTGGCCTTGATGTTCATCGACCTCGATCACTTCAAGGATATCAACGACTCTCTCGGCCACAACATCGGCGACCAGTTATTGCAGGCTGTAGCTGAACGGCTTACGCAGAACGTGCGCGAGGAAGACACTGTAAGCCGCCAGGGTGGGGATGAATTCATCATTCTGCTTCCCGGCATCGAGGGTGCAGGCGATGCGGCCCTGGTGGCAGAAAAACTGCTCACCACAGTTCGGCAGCCTTACCTGTTCGACCGTCAGGAGGTCAATATCAGCTTCAGTATCGGCATCAGCCTTTACCCGGACGATAGCCGTGACATGGATGAACTCAGAAGAAAAGCCGACGCGGCGATGTACCAGGCCAAGCAGGATGGTCGCAACACCTACCGCTTTTTTACCCAAAAATAATCCTAGAAACCTCAGTTGGACGTGGTGGAGTGCGCGGTTTTTGGGGTGCAGGGCAAGGCGCAACGACGCGGAATGGTCGTTCCATTCCAAGGAGTTGCAACGCCACCATGCGCCGCAAAAACCGTGCAATCCACCACGTAGCGGCATCACCAAACGAGTGGACCCATGATTCAAGAAGAAATTAATTACATTCATAGCGTTACGCACTCAATAAAGCGGTCAACTAAGGTTTCTAGGATAATGCAGCGCAAGAATCAGGCAGCAGTTTCCTGGCGCTGCCTGAACCATTGTTCCAGCATCATCAGCACCCAGACCATGGTGCCATGATAGCCGGCATGCTCGTCCAGATGCTGCCCGAGCAGTTTGTCGATAAAATCGGCGCGCACAATATGGCGCGATTTCAGATCACTCAGGCTATCGGCGGCAAGCGCCTGCAACGGCTTGTGATTCTGAAGCCAGACACCAAAAGGCAGGCCGAAGCCGTGTTTTTGCTTGGTAATGATCTCGTCAGGCAGCGTTCCCCGCAACGCCTCCTTGAAGAAATAGCGCAGCTTCGTTCCCCTGAGCTTGAGTTCCGGCGCGAGCCGTGCGGAAAATGCGACCATTTCATCGTTAAGAAACGGAAAAGCCACCTCCATCCCCGCTAGTTCGCATGCTTTTACAACCTTGGGCAAATCGTTGTCGGCCAGGGTGAATTTCAGGTCAAGTGCAAGCATTCGATTGATCAGGCTTTCCGCATGAGCCTGACGATAGGTTTCGTTCAAGCGAGAGAGAGGCTGTCCAATATCGGTTGCTGCCAGAAACGCCTGCGTGAACACCTGATCATGACCATAGCGTTCCAGCAGGTTATAGGTTTCAAGACGCGCCGGCATTGGCACCGAGGCCTGTTCGATATAGCTGCGAGCCTTGCGCAGCAGCGGGATACGTCCACCGCCGGGCATATTAAAGACAAAAGGTTCCAGGGCTGCTTTGCGCAATACCGAAGGAATGCGCTCGTAAAGAGAAAAAATCGTTTGCTTGGCATAGCGTTCGTTGCCGCCAAACAATTCATCCCCTCCGTCACCACCCAGTATCCTGCTCAAGCCATCCGCCTTCGCCATGCGGGCACAATAAAATGCCGGCACAGCAGAGGCGTTGCCGAAAGGCTGGTCGAAGATCGCCGCAATCTGTGGAATAGCGGCGACCACATCATCCGGCGTCACATAATATTCGTGATGCTGGGTAGAAAAATGCCGTGCTGCAATACGAGCATATTCCATCTCGTCATAACCATCGGCTTCGAAACCAATGGAGTAGGTCCGTGCGGGCCCGCCACTCACTGCGCCCAATATCCCGGCGATCGTGGAGCTGTCCGTCCCGCCGCTGAGGAATGCGCCGGTTTCCTGATCGCCACAGGCTTCGTGTACGCTTGAGTGCAGCAACCCCAGAAACGCCTGCTTAAGCTCGCCAAATGGCAGTCTTTCCTGTTCCACGAACTGCATTTCCCAGTACTTCCGGGTTTCTGCCTTCCCTTTCCTGAAGACGAGATACTCGCCTGGCAGAAGGCGCTGTTGGCCCTTGTAGACCGTCCCCTCCCCCGGAATCATGTGAAAATATACGTAGTTATAAATCCCCTGCGGATCAATTTCCGGCTTTGTCAGCGGGTGTAAAACCAGCGCATCCGCGGACGAACCAAAGACCAGACCTTCGCCTGAAACCTGGTAGGAAAGCGGCTGGATACCCATGCGGTCGATTGCCAGAACGGCCTCGCCCGTCCCTTCATTCAGGATGCAAAGAGAAAATGCACCCGACAAGTCAGCAATAATCCGCTCGCCCATATCGCGCCAGCCGTCAGCCAAGGTTTTTGCCACACCCTCTGTCTGCGCCAGATGAGCCAGACGCACATCCTTGAATCTGACCTGGCCCCATACTGCGGCCAGGAGGCCTTCCCGCTGGTAAACATGCGCACTTTCTCTATTGGCCACAACCGCCAGTGCGCTCCTCCCCCCCGCCAAAGCCTGTACGCCGCTGGCGTCGAAACGAGCCAGTGCGCCGGCCATTCTTTCGGCTAACTGACGGTTTTCGGCCGTTGCGGCACCATAACCGATCCAGCCGCACAAACCACTCACAATAATTTCCTTGTTTTTTCAGACAATTTACTCTCCCGAGCTGCCTCAGGCAAAAATGGGATGCGACTGCATGACTGAGGGTTACTTGATCCCATGACGACTCATCAGATCATAAATAGTGGGCCGACTGATGCCAAGCAACTCCGCCGCCTTGACAAGATTTCCATCCGCCCGCGCCAGCGCTTTCACCAGAGCCTTGAGTTCGGCATCATCACGCACCTGGCGCAAATTGATCGGTTCTTCAATCGCAGGCGCGCCCTGCAAGCCAAGATCCTCAGCACTGATCTGGGGGCCATCCGCCATAATGACGGCACGTTTGATGCAATTTTCCAATTCCCGTACATTGCCCGGCCAGGGATGATTTTCTATCGCAGCCAGTGCTTCCTGGCTGAAATTCAGCACGGAACGCCCTTCCTGGGTGCTGAACTTGTTTTTGAAATGATGCGCCAGAAGCGCAGCATCGCCCACCCGCTCCCGCAGGGGAGGGATCGTAATCACAATCTCGCTCAACCGGTAATAAAGGTCTTCCCGGAAGCGCCCTGCCTCGATCAGTTCTTTCAGGTTCTGATGGGTTGCACAAATAATTCGCACATCGACTGGAATTTCCTCGCGCCCGCCGATTCTTTCGATCACCCTTTCCTGCAAAAACCGCAGTAGTTTCGCCTGCAGGGACATGGGTAAATCTCCCACCTCGTCCAGAAAAAAAGTGCCTCCATTCGCCAGTTCGATTTTACCCAGCGTTTGCTTGACTGCACCCGTAAAGGCCCCTTTCTCGTGGCCAAACAACTCGCTCTCCAGCAAGTTTTCCGGAATTGCTGCACAGTTGATGGCCATGAAACGCTTATCCTGCCTTGCGCTCAACTGGTGCAGGGCTTTTGCCAGCAGTTCCTTGCCCGTTCCGCTATCACCCAGAACCATGACCGTTGCATCAGAGGGGGCCACTTTCTCAACGTTGCGGCACACTTTAAGCAACCCGGGGTCTCTGCTGATGATGCCGGACAGAGGGGAGTCCGCCTGAGTTTGCAGCAGGCTGCGATTTTCCTGTTGCAGGGCATGCAGGCAGAAAGCTCTTTGTATCACCAGGCCCAGCATCTCGGGATCAAAAGGTTTCTGATGGAAATCGTAGGCCCCCATGCCGATGGCTTTCACCGCATTGGCATGATCCTGGTTGCCTGTCAGAACGATCAGCTTGGTGTCAGGCGCGAGCGCAAGTACCTGTTTCAGCGTAGCCAGGCCCTCTGACGCGCCATCAGGGTCTGGCGGAAGCCCGAGATCCATGGTGATTACAGCGGGTTCGTAACGGCGAACCTGTGCAAGTGCAGTTTCACGATCTCCCGCTACTAAAACTTCATAAGCATCAAAGCTCCAGCGCAGCTGTTTTTGCAGGCCGGGATCATCTTCGATAATCAGCAGGTATTTTTTGTTCTGACTCACTTGTTCCCTCTTAACCGTTATGCTGCATTTTCAACTGCATGATTCTGATTATGGAGCGGCAGACTCATGCGGAAAGTCGTACCGCTTGACGGGGCACTGCTCACTTCAAGCTGCCCGCCCAGTTCCTTGACGTATTCCCGGCTCTCAAACACGCCTACCCCCATGCCAGCCGACTTGGTGGATTCGAAAGGCCTGAACAAGCGCTCGCGGATGAACGTCTCGCTCATGCCATGCCCTGTATCCTCGATCTCGACGATTGCGGCATCTTGATCCCGGCTCAATCTCACCTGCACTTGCCCATCACGAGGGGTGGCTTCAATGGCATTCTGGATGAGGTGCCCGATGACCCGTTCCAGGCGTGCCCAGTTGGCAAATACCAGTTGGCCTGGCTCTTTAATTTCCAGCGCAGGCTTTGGCTCCGCTGTGGACTTGGCAGCCACGGTTTGTTGCAATAACTGATCAATAACAAGCGGCGCGGGTTTCTCTATGGAATTGCCGCTGCTCAACTTCTGCAGAAGCCGCTTCATTTTCTGAACGGAGAGATCCACCGTATCAAGCATGTCTTTTTGGAATTCCGGGTTATTTTTATGTTTTTCGGCATTCGAAAGCAGGAGCGACAGTTGGGAAACCAGATTTTTCAGATCGTGAACCACAAAGGTGGACATCCGGTTAAATGATTCAAACTGCCGCGCCACCAGAAGGGCATTGGCTGCCTCCTGTTGCGCCAGGTAACTTGCTGCCTGATTCCCCGCAATTTTCAGCAGGTCGCACACTTCCCAGTTTAACCTGACCCTGCTTCGGGGCTGTGCCAGCACAACAATGCCAAACAGTCTGCCCTGCTGAATCAGCGGAACGACCAGCCATGCCTTGGGAATGGCTTGCAGCCATTGGGGAATGGAAGTCAGGCCATACTTTTCCGGATTTGCAGCGTACTCCTGCAAATCGATCACCCACTGCTTGTTTTCCAGAAACTGGCAAAACTCGCTATTTGCCGGCTCGGCCCCGCTCGCCAAAGGCATGTTCCAGTGCGCCACGGGTTCGCAATTACCGGATTCCCGGTTGATCCATAAAGCACCACCGGGGCTTTCCACCAACTCGGCTACAGCCTGAATGGCACGTTCTTCCAGTCCATGCCCAGCTTCGGACAGCGTACGGGTAAAGCGCAGCCATTCCTCCCGATAATCGTAGTTGTAAATGAAAAAATGCTTGCTGATATACACCTTGAGCCAGGAACGCAAACTGCCGGAGAAAAGCACACCCAAGAGCAAAATGACGGCGCCAAACAGGAATGCCGCCTGCAAGACCGTTCCCCAGTTACCCCCAAAAAAACGCAGGTAATAACCGACCGCAGCCATCGTCAGCAAATAGAGGGCCGCACCGAACAGTGCGGCGGAATGGAACAGGATGCGGCGCGACATCGAAATCCCTAATGACCACTGAGGATTGCGTGCAGCAGAAACAGCGACAAGCGGCACGATCAGAGCGTTGACAATCCCTCGTGCGGCCCATATCTCTGAATTCACATGCCGGAACAACATGGCATCGCTATACAGGTAAAAGTCATAAGCGAACACCCCGCCGATTCCCAGGCAGAGGTACTTTATGCCCCAGCGCTGCTTGGCGGGGGTGTTCCGGTAAAACTGTTCCACCAGAATCATGCCCATGACCGCCATCGCCACGCGCCCGGTGACAACCGTCATAAAAGCAAACGCCCCATAAAGAGATCCGCCCCCCCAATGGATATATACGGTTGCAAAAAAAATCAGAAGGTAAAAAGCCGCGATACCTGCCACAAATGGCCGGAATCTGACAGAAGGAGAAACGTCTGTTTTCTGAAAGGATCCCAGCAGCATGATCAGAAAAACAGACCAGCCAGCATTACGAAAGATTTCCAGGATATCCGTCAAAAATGACAAGGGATGTCCCTTGGCGATGAGATAGGCAACCGTCGCTGCCCAAAGCGCTGTAAGCAGGCAGGCTGAAGTCAATACCATCCCATGCAGGCGACCTCGCCAACTGGTCAGCAAAAGCCCGCTAAGAAATAGAAACGCGACAGCCGCAATGGAATAGCTATAAGCAGCAATGCTTGTCAGCATGAAAAGTCAAACCCCGAAATCATCTCCCGCCCTTGCCGAACAGAACAACCTGTACCGTATCAATCAAGATGATTATATCCAGGAATAAACTGTTGTTTTTTACATAGTACAGGTCATATTGGAGCTTCTGTAAGGCATCCTCGACCGATGCGCCATATTGATAGCGTACCTGAGCCCATCCGGTAATACCCGGCTTAATGCTGTGCCTTACATTGTAATAGGGGATCTCATCGCTGAGCTGTTTTACAAAGTAGGGTCTTTCTGGCCGGGGACCGACAAAACTCATTTCGCCCTTCAGTACATTCAGAATTTGCGGCAATTCGTCGATTCTCAGTTTGCGAATAAACCGCCCCACCCTAGTCGTACGCGGATCATTTTCAGCCGCCCACTGCGGCTTTCCAGCTTTCTCGGCATCGTTTCGCATGCTGCGGAACTTCATGACCATAAAATGATGACCATCCTTGCCAACTCTTTTTTGACGGTAAAGAATCGGAGAACGATCTTCAATATAAATACTCAGCGCGGTAATTATCATCACGGGAAGCGTGGCGACCAAAAGAATCAAACTTGCAAGCAGGTCAAAGCCCCTTTTGATGCCGGCGCGCAACTGCCCCTGGTCAAACCCGCCGCCAAACACCAGCCAACTGGGCTGGAGCGAATCCACCCGGATCTGGCACATTTCACGTTCAAAAAAAGTCGCCGCATCGCTCACCTTGAATCCATGCAGTTTGCATTTCAGCAGTTCCTGAATGGGAAAACTGCCATTGCGGCGGTTTTGGACCGCCACAACGATCTCATTCACGTTATATTTTTTTGCCATGGATGTCAGCGATCCACTAACAGGCAACACAGATGAAGAAGGCACAAGACATTCTTCATCTGACATCGGGACAAACCCAACGATATGGAATTTTTGATTCCCATTGATATGCCCGGCCAGGTCACTACACTCCTTGGCCACGTCACCCACACCCAAAATCATGATCCGCGGCGCCAGAAGGCTAAGATCGGACCATCTAAAAAAAACAATCCGCGTCAGCAAGATACCCGAGAGGGCAATCAACAAAACAATGCCCAATATGCCCCGGCCAAAATACAGATCTGGCACCAAATAAAACACCAGGGTTATCAGACCGAATCCCAATGCAAAGGCAGGCATAAGGCGACGCAGCGTGCACTTGAAATCATCTCTGTAATCCAGTTGATACATCCCGAGAGCAGTCATACTGAACACCATTACGAATGCAAAAGTGCCAGCCTCCGGAAATAGTTCCGCAAATGGAGAGGAAAAAAGCTGCTGAGAATGCATGAATCGGATTGAAGCGCCCAGGTAGACCGAAGCCATCAGGATCAGCACTTCAATTGCGAAAAGAATGATTCCCGTGATTGAGACGTAATGATTGGAAATACGAAACATTTCCTGTTCCTCGCGATTTTCTATGTACTGCAAGCTGGTCAAAAAAACATGGCCAAGTCCGCGCAAATTATGAATCCATATGCGCACACGAACTTCTACCCCAGCAAATAACGACTAATTTTCTAACTTAACCCACACGCAAGGAATATGCCATATTACTAACAAGTTGATTTGTTATGATTTACTTTGACAGAAAAGGCAGTCGCATTTGAAATAAAGCCGAGCGACTGACAATGATGTCGAAATTTTGACGGCAACCGTGACGATCAACAAATACAGAAAAATTTATGATTATGGGATGGGCTTACTGAACCACTTGAGGCGCTGTTGATAATACATTCAGCCATTTACGCTTCTCATCCAGACACCTGTTTTTGTTATGCTTATTTGCGCTGCATAAGACTGTGCACATAGTTGCTTGGAATAGCGTAGGTAATACCGCTTGGGTGGCTCAATGCACTTTCCTTCATTCCCTTTATTAAAACCTTGTTTATGATCCCGTAAACGATCCCGGTTTCCGGATCGTAAAGGGGACTACCGCTATTGCCGGGGTAGGCGGTTCCATCAAGCTGAAACACGGTATATGCTGATTTTTTGAGTTGGGCGATCATTTTCACATCCAACTGTTTGGAGTTCAGTGCAGGCAAAACGACGGGCGTGATTGATGAAAGCATTCCGCGATGGGTCACGGGATGGAATCCGAGAATCATGCCAATGGGAAACCCGGTAAACGCAAACATCTGGCCCTCCCTGACCGAGCCTGAATCCCCCAACACCATCGCAGGAAGTGCTGCACCGCTAATTTTTAGCAGCGCAAGGTCATGCTCCTTGTCAAATGCAACCTGAACCGCGGCCCTGAGCTCCTGCTCTATATCGCCCTTGGCCACGATAACGACAAGAGATTCCATCCTGTCGTTATTCATTAGCTGCGGAATAACATGCGCGTTGGTTACGATAAGCGAACCATCCCCCACGGCAAAGCCAGTACCCATGAAATTCACGGAAGGACTGCGAGTTTTCTGAAAAGTACCGACCCCAACAACAGAAGGCTTAATAGTCTCGATGATATTGGAAAGATTACTACTCCAAAGCGGGCCGGCAAAAAAACACCCCAAGCACAACAAGACAATTCTTTTGGCATAGAATAAGTAGCCAAAAAAAACACCGAACGGTACGTCCAACATCATCTTGATATTCATGACAACTCCATACATGCTCCAGATGCTCCAGAAAAAATCAGGCTGGTTATACTCACCCTGATTTTGGCATCATTGCTCGATTGGGAATCGATTGCCGAGAGCAATACAAGTATAATCCACATAATGAATACGTAACCGCTTCAGGCAAGCAGTGAAATATTGCCAGTCAAGCCTGCCGGTTTATCTGTTTAATTAATTTTTATTCTAATAACAAAGGGATACTCATGATGAATGCAGTTGCCGTGGTGGGACTTGGATATGTAGGCTTGCCTCTGGCTGTTGAGTTTGGAAAAAAACAGCGAACCATCGGTTTTGATCTATCCGCCAGTAAAGTCGAAAGTTACAAGCGTCATATTGACCCGACAGGTGAGGTTTCGACCGCAGACCTGAAGGCGGCAAGCCATCTCACTGTCACAACAGACCCATCCGAGCTATCCCAGGCTGATCATATTGTCATTGCAGTCCCGACGCCGGTTGATATCGCCCATCAACCCGACTTTACGCCACTCATTGGCGCCAGCACAACGGTCGGAAAATACATGAAGCGCGGGGCCATTATTACCTATGAATCAACCGTTTACCCAGGGGCAACGGAAGAGGTCTGCATTCCAATTCTGGAAAAACATTCCGGCATGAAGTGGAAAAAGGATTTTCACGTCGGCTTTTCCCCCGAGCGCATCAATCCTGGCGATAAAGAACATACCCTGACCACCATTCTAAAAGTGGTATCAGGCGACGATGCGGACACGCTGGAGAAAGTGGCAAAGCTGTATGAAACCATCATCACTGCCGGTGTGCACCGCGCATCCAGCATCAAGGTCGCCGAGGCTGCAAAAGTAATCGAAAACACCCAGCGTGACCTGAATATCGCCCTGATGAACGAATTGGCCATCATTTTCGACAAACTGGGCATCGACACCCTGGAAGTCCTGCAGGCAGCGGGAACCAAGTGGAACTTCCTTCCTTTCCGCCCCGGCCTGGTCGGCGGCCATTGCATCGGCGTAGATCCTTACTATCTCACCCACAAGGCAGAGATGATCGGTTACATCCCCCAGGTGATCCTGGCTGGCCGTCGCATCAATGACAGCATGGCAAAATTCATTGCGGAACAAACGGTAAAACAGATCATCAAAGCCGGCTTCCATGTAAGGGGCGCCAAAGTCAACGTGCTCGGCCTGACCTTCAAGGAAAATTGCCCTGACCTGAGAAACTCAAAAGTCGCCGACCTGATTCAGGAACTCCAGGACTATGGCATTGAAGTCCATGTCCATGACCCCGTTGCGGATGCCAAAGAAGCCCAGCATGAATATGGTCTGGTGCTTGAGGACTGGAAAGATCTCCCGCAGGCCGATGCGATTGTCGCCGCAGTTTCACACCACGAATTTCTTGCCAGGCCCTTGAGTGATTTCCAATCCAAGGTTGCCGGGAACGGCTGCTTCATCGACGTAAAATCCCAGTTTGACCAAGAAGCCCTTAGCAAGACAGGTCTTAGCGTCTGGCGACTCTGAAAAGGAATAGCCGCACATGACAAAATTTCAAGACGCCCAGCAGTATCTGAGAGCGCACCAGCGCCACTGGCTGATCACGGGGGTAGCCGGTTTCATCGGCTCCAATCTTCTGGAAGCCTTGCTCAGGCTGAACCAGAAGGTTACCGGGCTGGATAACTTCTCCACCGGCCACAGGTACAACCTCGAACAGGTAAGGGAATTAGTCGGGCCGGAAGCATGGCGCAATTTCACCTTTATTGAAGGCGATATTCGCAAGCTCGAAGATTGCACGAATGCCTGCAACACTGTGGATTATGTTCTGCATGAGGCGGCTCTTGGGTCCGTACCACGCTCCATCGAAGACCCCATCCTGGCAAACGAGAATAACATTTCTGGTTTCCTGAACATGCTTGTGGCATCCCGTGACGCCCAAGTCAAACGCTTCGTTTATGCCGCGTCCAGTTCAACCTATGGCGATCACCCCGACCTTCCCAAGGTGGAGTCGGTGATCGGCAAGCCGCTTTCGCCTTATGCCGTCACCAAATATGTCAACGAACTCTACGCGGATGTATTTGCCCGTTGCTATGGCATTGAGTCCATCGGGCTGCGCTACTTCAACATCTTTGGCCCCAGGCAGGATCCCAATGGTGCTTATGCTGCGGTAATCCCCCAATGGGTGGCCGCGCTCATCAGGAATCAAACCCTGTATATCAATGGAGATGGTGAAACCAGCCGGGATTTCTGTTTTATTGACAACGTTGTTCAGGCAAACCTGCTCGCTGCGCTGGCAGACAACCCAGAAGCTGCCAACCAGGTTTATAACGTGGCGCTCAATGAGCGCACCAGCCTTAACCAGCTCTATGAAATGATGCGTTCACTGCTCCTGGAACAATTCCCCCATCTAGAAACGCATCGCCCTCAGCACGTCGACTTTCGCGAAGGAGATGTGCGCCATTCCCAAGCCGATATCTCAAAAGCAGTCAGCCTGCTAGGCTTCGAACCGACGCATCGAATTGATGAAGGACTCAAGCAAGCAATGGACTGGTACGTAGCGCATCTCGCACCATAATATGCAGGCCGGGGGAGTCATACCCCCTCGGCCAAAACTGACTATAAATACAGAAAATCACACGCTACTGGCAATTAGTTTACCGGCAGAGGCACAAACGATGATTCCACCAGGCTGGCCTGGTAGGGATGAGTAGGCTTCCTGTAAAGCTGCTTGATTTTTCGCACGTAATCCCTTGTTTCAGGATATGGAGGAATGCCACGATAGCGTTCCACTGCCCTTTCCCCTGCATTGTAGGCCGCAACCACCAGCGACACATCGCCCTTGAAGAAGGCCAGCAACCATTGCAGGTAAGCCGTGCCACCCTTGATATTCTCTGCCGGATCGAAAGCATTCTTGACGCGAAAACGCTGAGCCGTTTCCGGGATAAGCTGCATCAGGCCTTGTGCATTTTTAGGTGATATCGCCCGGGCATTGAACCCGGATTCAACCGAGATAACCGCCATCACCAGTCCTGGATCCACTTCGTAGCGTGGCGCCAGTTGATGCACCAAGCGGGAAATAGGCCCATTCTGAAAAGTTACCGCCACCTCCTGGCCAAGATCCTCCTCTTTCAGCTCCTGTTTCTCAGGCAACAGACAGGCTGGCAATTGCGTTGTTGCATCCGTACGGGTGAAACGCATCATTCTGACCGCATACTCATGGCCCTGTTCAGCAGCCATGGCAAACAATTGAGCAGCCACGCCATCATCCCGCACAACACCGCGCCCATTGGCATACATCCAACCGAGGGCATACTGGGCACCAGCATGGCCCGACCGGGCGGCACGGCAATATAGCGTCTTGGCTTTGAGATAGTCTTGCGGCACGCCTTCTGCGTGTTCATATTTGACCGCGAGAGCGGCCAGAATGGTTGGGTCATCCGAATTTTCTGGCACTTCCACCACGGCCAATGGCAAGTCAGGCGCGGCACCCACACTGCCGCACCACAAGGCCAACAAGATCCCTACCGCCACGGACTTGTTTAGAAAAGCCATTACCCCCCCTCACAGATACTGTCTTGAAAACGCGATTGGTACTTCAGCGAGAATTGGCCCCAGCCCTATTAGGAATTAATGCCTTGCAAACAAAATCATCAATGTTCGGAGCAAGCCTTAACAACGCAATTCCAACCCATGCCCCGTATGCAGCATTTTCCATTCCAACATGGGCAACTCATTGTATTTATTAGGCTGAGATATTGAAAAACAGATGATGGCTCGTAAACCTCAATCCAAGTGTAAATAATTTCGACACCTGGACGTGGTTTATTCTTCCTTGGGCGAAATAAAGGCTTTGTGAAACAGATGACGCGCAAGCAGTAAAGGCGGCATGCGCAGCCAGTTCGCCCGAATGTAGAGCAACCAGCGCGCACCACCGGTCAATGCATCAGAGCAGCTTGGATGAGCCGGCATGAGCGCACGGCTAAACAGGCTATCCATAAGGGCCAGCGTGAGATGGCCAGGACAACCGACCCTGGCTGCTTCCAGCGTATCTGCGGGAACAGGCGTATGCAGAATATTCGAAGCATAGCGCAAGGCGTAAAAAAGAGGCCGGGTCAATTCAAGCGCCACCGCCCGTTCGACAAGTTCAGGCCAGAATTTGGGCAAAGTGCCGAAATGGCGGAGCAGGCTATCGATATCGACCAGATCGCGAAGGCCATTCTCCAGCTCTCCATCATGGAAGAGATGAACAGCACTATGCAGAACCATATCGGTTGGAGCGAGCACCTTGAGCCCCTCGTATTCTTCCAGTGCGCATGCCGCTGCGCGCAGCTTTTCCGGATCAGGATGAATGGATGCCGTTTCCGGCAAGATCGCATGATGCACATCAATCACGGTCGATCGCCTGACATGCCGCATCGGGGGCAACTCATGCATCCATGTTCGGTAGTAACGCTGGTCATAGGCATCGTGATGCGTAGCCGCCCAGCCATGAAGCATCAAGGCAGCCTCTGCCGCATTGAGACTATCCTTGGGTACCATGATATCGATATCGGTAAAAAGACGTCCGCGTGCAGAAGGCAGATTTGCCATGACATAGGCAGCGCCTTTGAGGAGAACGATTGGCACTCCGGCCTTTGCCAGGGCCTTTTGAATCTGGCTCACTTCCCAGCGAACTGCCAGCGTATGCCTTTCGGCCGTCACACGCACCCATTCCAAGTGCTCTCGCGGCTGAGGCGGTATCCTATCAAGCAAACCGCATTCATCAAGCGAGACCTGGAGGCGAGCCAGCAAATTGGCAGAGCGCGTCTGGCGCAATAGCAGATCCCAGTCCGCAAGACTCAGGGAAATCAGCGAATCGGGTTGTCGAAACGCTTGCAAAATCAGGGGTGGGGAATTCACTTCAGGTCGCTGGCGGCTTTAATGCAGCAAATGTTTCAATGGCTTCATCCAGGACGCTATAGGTAAAATCGTAGCACAGGGAAGCATCGATCAGGCCCGCCATGGCCTCAAAGCCCTTGACGCCCAGCAGGCTGTAATTAAAAGCGTTATCCGCGACCCGCATAAAGGCGCGGGCTTGAGGCAGGGCTTCCAGGCGAGTGGCCGCACCAGCCTGATATTTCGGGAAGATCACCCAGGCAGCCCTGGCAGTTTCTGCTGCCCGGGTGACACTGTCCGTAGGCACTTTCATATGGGCAACCGTGCCCTTCATGGTATCGCTGACCTTACGGCTAATAATCGCACCCGGCTCGTATTGCTGGATGATATCGATGGATTGGTTTTTCAGGCTGACAGGGCGGGGAAGCGGGATGATTTTTCCATCGCTGACGCGCACCAAGGCAAGCTCATCCGAAAGCAATCGCCAGCCGCGATTCACCAGGGCTGCACACAGAGTGCTTTTACCCGAGCCGGGCGGGGCGGGCAAAATGGCCGCATGCCCCCCCTTCTCCACCACGGCCGCATGAATGATCAAATAGCGGTTGGCGTGGCTCGACACGCACCAATTGAGCCCCCATTCCAGCATCGGGAACGCCTGGTCAAGCGGTAAAGGTTTAAATGGGGGCTCCCCATCAAAGTAAAACAAGACCTGCGGCCTGAACCAGCGCCGCAGATTACGGGGGTATCCAAGGCTCACGTGAAAATCTGCAAAATCCGCTTGTTCCAGCAAGGGATAGTCGGCATAAAGCAAGCTGACACCTTCAGCCACACCGGAAATCGAGGATTGCAAATGGGTAATAAACGAGCCGGTTTGGATGAATAGGCCGGACTGTCTGAGTCGGACGCCAACTTCCGAGGGGGTTAATGAGGAAACAAGCAAAATCAGCTACATTCTCGTTCTATCAAGGCAAGCTTGCCAAGATCAGCGAGAAGTTGGTCTATTTGAGATACAAACTCGTTATCCATTTCGGCCTGCATCGCGGGCGCCAGAGAGGCTGCCAAATTTACAGAATCTGCTGGCGCTTCTTGCAGTTTCAAAAGGACGTGTGCAGCAGTTGAACCAAGCAGGTGGGTATCGCCAGACAATCTATTGTAGACAACAAATTCATTGTCCCAAAAACGGATGCGAAGCGCATCACCGGGAATCACTCGCCACATCATTCTTGAATTACACTCGACTTTTAGCAAAGGCGACCAAATTCACGGACAGCCAACCAATGATCAAAACACACTAATCATCAAATGTACTAACTATGTAATCGACAATATCCTCCCCGTACCACTTAACGCCCGCAGTCGGTTCAAAATAGCCATTTCGATTCCATTCGTTAAACATGTTTATGACCTTGGCTTCAGTCAATACAGGCGTCAATCCCTTCCTGGCATTCAGCAAGGCCGCAATGATGTGTGCACCCAACTCCTGAGGGTCCACACTGCCGCCACCCGCCCGAACCACCTGAAACATAGTGTACTTGGCGTAAATCGACCCATGGTTGTTGCAGTTAAATACAGACGCAAACATGGTAGCGCCGATCGTCTTCCAATTTTTTGGATTATTACAGACCTTTACCGTGCCAGTGCAAGTTCCCGCCTTGTAAGGTGACGGCCATGCTTCCGGGTGGTTTTTCCAGTAGCCTGGAGACAAGCCATAACATTTAAGGGTCGTGTTCGGGGCGCTAACATTGCCGGAGAGAAAACCCGATGGCGATTTGCACGTACAAGCCATTACTGGCCGACTGGCAAGGGTAAGGATCACGCCCGATAGCGCCAGGCCAGACTTGGTAAAACCCCTGCGCGATTCGTCTACCGTCGACTTTGCTTGGTCGGCAGACCCCTGCGCTAATGGTGTGTTATCCATCATGCTGTTCTGATTATCCTTGATGTTCATGCCATTCTCCTTGAACGTCGCTTGCCATGGCAGATTCTTCACAGTAAACGCACTTTTACCAGCACTGCTTCACGCGCGCGCAGTTCGTTTGAATTTAATGAAGCAATATATATGCCACACGCAAAAACAAAACGCCATAATCACACAAAAACAATCACATATTCAATTGACCCGAAGCCAGACTCGCGGCAATTCCGGAATGTTTTTATGAGAGTGTAAACATTCTCGACATTACTGATGAAAGAGTAAGCACATGCAGGCTTCTTGGCCGAGGCTGAAACCCCATGAATATTTCTATGATGACTGAAATTTTAACGATTTTCTGAGGCTCTGAAAAAACCGCTGGAAATAATTTCTGGTGCGAAAGGGGGGACTCGAACCCCCACACCTTGCGGCGCTGGAACCTAAATCCAGTGCGTCTACCAATTCCGCCACTTTCGCGAGTCGCGTAGTGTAAACTATCCCGCCTCTGGCTGCCAGTTTGCTCAATGACCGACCAACATTACGAAAATTTCCCTGTCGCCTCGATCCTGCTTCCCCGCCGCCTGCGCCGTCCTGTCAGCATCATTTACTCTTTTGCCCGCCAGGCAGACGATTTTGCCGACGAGGGCGATCTGGACGATGCGACGCGCCTGGCACTGCTGGATGGCTTCCGTGCCGAATTGCAGCGAATCGCTGCCGGTTCAGCGCCGGAAACGGAACTGTTCATGCAACTGGCAGAGATCATTGCGCAATATCAGCTGCCAGTGCAGCTGTTTCATGACCTGCTCGATGCTTTTTCCCAGGATGTGAGCAAAAAACGCTATGCGCATTTTGGCGAAGTCATGGATTACTGCCGCCGCTCGGCCAATCCGGTGGGACGTCTGCTGCTGCATCTTTACGGCGCCACGGACAGCCGAAATCTGGCTTATTCAGACGCAATCTGTTCCAGCCTGCAACTGATCAATTTTCTGCAGGATGTGGAGATTGATTACCGCAAGGACCGCATTTACCTGCCGCAAGATGAAATGGAAAAATACCGCATCAGCGAAGATCAGATCGCCCGGAGTGACAGCGGCGGCGCCTGGAGTACTTTCATGCTGTTCCAGATCGAACGCACGCGCAAGCTGCTTCAGTCCGGCGCGCCGCTGGGCAAAATATTGCCGGGACGAATCGGGCTTGAAATGCGCATGATCATCATGGGTGGGGAATCCATTCTGCGCAAACTGCACAAATCCCGTGGCGATGTTTTCAACCAGCGCCCCGTCCTCAAGACCCGGTGACTGGGCCTACATGCTCTACCGTTCGATCCTGGCGAAATAACATGACGCCCGACCAGTATTGCCAGGAAAAGGCAGCCAGCAGCGGCTCCAGCTTTTACAACAGCTTCCGCTTCCTGCCGCAGCAGAAACGTCAGGCCATCACCGCGCTGTATGCCTTTTGCCGCGAGGTCGACGATGTCGTCGACGAATGCCATGAGCCCCAGATCGCCCGTGCCAAGCTTGCCTGGTGGCGCGAAGAAATTACCAGCACCTTTGCCGGCAAGCCGCATCACCCGGTCGGCCAGGCGCTGCTGCCCGCGATCCGCGCCTTTGATCTCCCGATGGAGCAGTTTTTCGAGATCATCGACGGCATGGAAATGGATCTGAACAGCAACCGCTATGCCGATTTCAAGGCCTTGCAGCTCTATTGCTACCGCGTGGCAAGCGTGGTGGGTCTCCTGGCGGCGGCGATTTTCGGCTACAGCAACCGCCAGACCACCAAATATGCGCACGATCTCGGCCTGGCTTTCCAGCTCACCAACATCATCCGCGACGTGGGCGAAGATGCGCGCCGCAATCGCATTTACCTGCCGCTGGATGAGTTGCAGCAGTTCGGCGTAAGCGAGGCCGATATTCTGCAGAGCAGGGAAACGGAAGGATTTACCAAGCTGATGGACTTCCAGATCGACCGTGCCAGGCAATATTACAGCCAGGCCATGGCTGAACTGCCCGCGGAAGACCGCAAGACACAGATGACCGGGCTGATCATGGCAGCCATCTACCAGACCTTGCTGGATGAAATCGAGGCCGACGGCTGCCACGTTCTGAAGCAGAAAACCTCCCTGCCGCCACTGCGCAAGCTGTGGATTGCCTGGTGGACATGGCTGAAGGGCTGACACCGCAGTTGCCATCATCGG
The DNA here is from genome assembly GCA_963741495.1 of uncultured Gammaproteobacteria bacterium. Lineage (GTDB taxonomy): Bacteria > Pseudomonadota > Gammaproteobacteria > Burkholderiales > Sulfuricellaceae > Sulfurimicrobium. The sequence goes on along the minus strand of CAVUID010000015.1, from coordinate 206,237 downwards.
CGGCGGCTTATGCCGGCATTGCCGCCGCGGTGAAGCTGGCGGAAAGGGGTATTCCGGTAACGCTGTTCGAAGCCGGCAAAGTGCTGGGCGGCCGCGCGCGCGGGGTCGATTATCACGGCATCAGGCTGGATAACGGCCAGCATATTCTGCTCGGCGCCTACCGCGAAACACTGGGCCTGATTGGTCGCAGTCGGGGTGCGAGATGCCGTACTGCGGCTGCCGCTGGCGCTTTCCATTCCCGGCCAGTTCGCGCTCAGGACGCCTGCCCTGCCCGCCCCGCTTCACCTGCTGCTGGGATTGCTGAATGCACAGGGATTGCCGCTCAGCGAGCGCCTTTCCGCCATCCGCTTTGCGCTCAGGCTCAGGCTCATGGGTTTTCGCCTGACGCGGGACATCAGCGTAGCCAGCCTGCTTGCACGGCACGGTCAGGATGGAAATATCGGCCGCCTGCTGTGGGAGCCTTTGTGCCTGGCTGCCCTCAACACGCCCATCAAACAGGCATCTGCACAGGTTTTCCTGAACGTGCTGCGCGACAGCTTCAGCCATGCGCGCAGCGATAGCGACCTGGTGCTGCCGCGTGTCGATCTGTCAGCCCTGCTGCCCGATGCTGCTGCGAGCCATATCCGTAACCGGGGCGGGGAAATCCTGACCGGCTGCCGCATCAGACGAATTGAAGCCGTCGGGCTGGGCTTTTCACCTGCACTGGGATGGCGGCGCTGAAAATTTCAGCCATGTCATTTGCGCCACAGCGCCTCAGCACGCCCTGCCGCTGCTTTCCGAGCTTCCCGAGCTTGCATCGGCAGCCGAATTGATACGGAAATTTTCCTACCAGCCCATCGCCACGATTTATCTGCAATATCCGCAACAGATTCGGCTGCCGCGGCCCATGCTGGGTTTGAGCGGGGGCTGGGCACAATGGGTGTTCGATCGACGGCCAGACGCATGGCACACCTGGCTTGCTGGCGGTCGTCATCAGCGCGGAAGGTGACCTAGCAGCAGGCATTCCGGCTGAGCAGCTGGCAGCCCGGATCGCTACCGAATTGACGCAGGTTTTCGAATTGCCGGAGCCGCTCTGGCACAAGGTGATCGTGGAGAAACGCGCCACTTTTGCCTGCAGTGTCGGGATCGGAGCGCCCGGATCAGAAAACCGGGCTTGAGAAATTTCTTCCTTGCGGGTGACTACACCGCGAGTGACTACCCGGCCACCATCGAGGGCGCGGTGCGCAGCGGGGTGAAATGCGCAGAGCTGGTTTCAGAAGCCTTCAGTAGCTGATCGACTTCCACTCGTCGTCCATCACCCGTCCGATATAGGCGGTAACGCCGGCAATGCCGCTGCATTCCGGAATCAACTCGTTTGCAGAAGTGCCCAGGGCATCCACCGCACCGCCGCAGACGTAAAACTTGGCACCGTTGCCGGCCGCATCCTGCATGAAGTCATACACCGTCTTGGAGGCGTTATCGCTGGGATAGATCCGATCCGCCACGCCCTTGACCAGCAGTCGTGCAGCACGACTGGCGAAATACACTTCCACCTCGACATCCATGGCTGCGGCGCAGGCAGCCTGGAAAAAGGGAGAGCCGCATGTGTGGGGCTTGTCCGGGTCCGGGGTGAGCAACATCATGACCAGTTTTTCTGCCAAACTTAAGCTCTCCGCTATCAAAAGAGTGTTCAAGCGCAATGGGCAACGATAAAACGCTTCACCGCATCGGCACTTGAATCCATGACTTCGTAGCGTTGTGGCCGTTTTTCAAGGTCCGCCAGATCGGCCGGGCGCTCGGCATGGCGACCCAATGCTTCGTGTATGGTCTCGTCGAATTTGGCCGGCAAGGCAGTTTCCAGGCAAACCAGCGGAATGCCTGCTTCGCGGTGTTCCAGGCCCACCTTGACGCCATCGGCGGTATGGGTGTCGATCATTACGCCGTATTTCTGGTACATGTTCCGTATCGTTTCGAGACGGTTGGCATGACTGCTTTCGCCGGAAGTAGAAGCCGAATTCCTTGACCCGGGCAAAATAGGGTGTGGTCGACAAGTCGAAACTGCCGCCGCCATCCACCTTCTGCCACAAGTCTTTCACCACCGCCGGGTCGCGTCCGACCAGATCGTAGACAAAGCGCTCGAAATTGGATGCCTTGGAAATATCCATGGAAGGACTGCTGGTATGCTGCGTTTCCGGGCGCGGGCGATACGCGCCGGTACGGAAGAACTCGTCCAGCACGTCATTCTCATTGGTTGCCACGATCAGCTTTTGGATCGGCAAACCCATCTGCTTGGCGATATGCCCGGCGCACACATTGCCGAAATTGCCCGAAGGCACCGAGAACGACACTTTCTCGTCGTTGCTTTCGGTGACGGCAAAATAGGCCTTGAAGTAGTACACCACCTGAGCCGTGACCCGCGCCCAGTTGATCGAATTGACCGCGCCGATCTTGTGTCTGGCCTTGAATTCCAGATCGTTGGAAACGGCCTTGACGATGTCCTGGCAGTCGTCGAACACGCCTTTCACGGCGATATTGAAAATATTCGGTTCCTGCAGCGAGAACATCTGCGCGGTCTGGAACGGGCTCATCTTGCCCAGCGGCGAGAGCATGAACACCTTCACCCGTTTCTTGCCCAGCATGGCGTATTCCGCCGCGCTGCCGGTATCGCCCGAGGTGGCGCCAAGAATGTTGATCTCGGCATTTTCCTGTTCCAGCACATACTCGAACAGGTTGCCCAGCAACTGCATCGCCACATCCTTGAACGCCAGCGTCGGGCCGTAGGACAAACCGAGAATGTGCAGGCCCGGCTCCAGCGTCTTGACCGGCGTGATGTCCTCGCTGCGGAACACTTCAGCAGTGTAAGTCTTGTCGACAATCGCCCGGAGATCGGCAGCCGGAATGTCGTCGGCAAAGCGGCGAATCACCTCGAACGCCAGATCGCGGTAATTCATGCCGCGCATGGCGGCCAGTTCATCCTTGCTCAGCCTGGGATAAACATCGGGAATGGTCAGGCCGCCATCGGTGGCGAGGCCGCCGAGCAGGATTTCGGTAAAGGTCTTGGGCGGCATGCCGCCGCGGGTGCTTAGATATTTCATGGTTTTTCTTGCCTCGTAGGGTGGGTTAGCGCAGCGTAACCCGCCATCAACGGTGGGTTACGGCCTGCGGCCTAACCCACCCTACATAAATCACGCGTTGAGTTCTTCCAGGCGGATGCGCGTCACCTTGTCGGCGATGGTCGGCAGCGCCTCGATTTTGGCAATCGCCTGATTGATGGACTTCTCCATGGTCAGATGGGTCAGCAGGATCACGTCAACCAGTTCCTCTCCTTCTCTCGGCTCTTTCTGGATCATGGCATCGATGGAAATGCCCAGATCCGCCAGGATGCGCGTGACATCAGCCAGCACGCCCGGTTTGTCGAAGGCCTTGAGACGCAGGTAGTAGGAGGTATGCACTTCCTCGATAGGCAGAATCGGCGCATCGGACAGGGCATCGGGCTGGAAGGCCAGATGCGGCACGCGGTTTTCCGGATCGGAGGTCAGCATCCGGGTCACATCCACCAGATCGGCCACCACGGCAGCTGGCAGTCGGCTCGGCACCGGCGCCGCGTCCGTAATACATGGTCGCGCCCACGGCATCGCCCTTCACCAGCACCGCATTCATCACGCCTTCGACGTTGGCGATCAGGCGGTTGGCGGGGATCAGGCAGGGATGCACGCGCAGTTCGATGCCCTTGTCGGTGCGCTTGGTGATGCCCAGCAACTTGATGCGGTAACCCAGTTGCTCGGCGTAGGTAATATCTTCCTTGGTGAGCTTGCTGATGCCTTCGGTGTAGGCCTTGTCGAACTGCATCGGGATGCCGAAACCGATGGCGGACATGATCATCAGCTTGTGGGCGGCGTCGACGCCTTCGATATCGAAAGTCGGATCGGCTTCGGCGTAGCCGAGTTTCTGCGCCTCGTGCCAGCACAGTATCAAAGGCCAGGCCCTTGTCGCGCATTTCCGAGAGAATGAAGTTGGTGGTGCCGTTGATAATGCCGGCGATCCACTCGATGCGGTTGGCGGACAAGCCTTCGCGCAGCGCCTTGATGACCGGGATGCCGCCGGCGACGGCCGCTTCGAATGCCACCATCACGCCCTTGTCCTGGGCCGCCTTGAAAATCTCGTTGCCGTGCACCGCCATCAGGGCCTTGTTGGCGGTGACCACATGCTTGCCGTTGGCGATGGCCTTGAGCACCAGATCCTTGGCCAGGGTGTAGCCGCCGATCAGCTCCACCACGATGTCGATATCGGGATTGTTCACCACGTCCATGGGGTTGGTGGTGATATTCAGCTCATTGCCGGCAAACTTGCGCGCCTTTTCCAGATCGCGCACCGCCGCCATGGTGACGCGAATCTCGCGTCCGGCACGGCGGGTGATTTCACTGGCATTGCGGCGCAATACGGTCAGCGTGCCGCCGCCGACGGTGCCGAGTCCTAACAGTCCTACGTTGATGGGTTTCATATGCGTTATTAATTCCGTTACTAGATTAAAGTCACAGTCCGTAGGTCGGGCTTCTGCCCGACATGTCGGCATGAATGCCGACCTACAGGAGATTATTCGGAGCCATGCTGCTTGCGGTAATGTTCCAGGAAGCGCGCAATGCGGCCAATGGCTTCCTTCAGATCATCCAGGTTGGGCAGGAACACCACGCGGAAATGATCCGGTGTCGGCCAGTTGAAGCCGCTGCCCTGCACCAGCAGCACTTTTTCTTCCAGCAGCAATTCGAGGATGAATTCCTGATCGTTGTCGATCGGGTACATTTTCGGGTCGAGGCGCGGGAACAAATACATGGCCCCCTGCGGCTTGACGCAAGTGACGCCGGGGATCGCGGTCAGCATCTCCCAGGCCAGATCGCGCTGGCGGCACAGACGGCCCGTCGGCGCCACCAGATCGTCGATGCTCTGATAGCCGCCAAGCGCGGTCTGAATGGCGTATTGCGCCGGCGCATTGGAACACAGGCGCATCGAGGCCAGCATGGTGAGGCCCTCGATATAATCCCGCGCATGACGCTTTTCGCCGGACACCACCAGCCAGCCGGCACGGTAGCCCGCCGCACGGTAATTTTTCGACAGGCCGTTAAAGGTGATGAACAGCACGTCGTCCGCCAGCGAAGCGATGGAGGTATGCTGCGCGCCGTCGTACAGCACCTTGTCGTAGATTTCGTCGGCATAAATGATGAGCTGGTGCTGGCGTGCAATCTCCACGACCTCCTGCAGCAACTCCACCGGATACAGCGCACCGGTCGGATTGTTGGGATTGATCAGCACGATGGCACGGGTTTTTGGGGTGATCTTGCCGCGAATATCGTCCAGATCGGGCAGCCAGCCAGCAGCCTCATCACACACGTAATGGCGTGGAATGCCGCCGGCCAGGGTGACCGCAGCAGTCCACAGCGGATAATCCGGCATCGGCAGCAGCACTTCATCGCCGTTGTCGAGCAGCGCCTGCATGGCCATCACGATCAGTTCGGACACGCCGTTGCCGATGTAGATATCTTCGATCTGCACGTCACGGATGTTCTTCTGCTGGGTGTAATGCATCACCGCCTTGCGCGCGGCAAACAGCCCCTTGGAATCGGTATAGCCAGACGCATTGCTCAGGTTGATGATGACGTCGTGGACGATCTCTTCCGGCGTTTCGAAGCCGAACTGTGCGGGATTGCCGATATTCAGCTTGATCACGCGATGGCCGTCTTCTTCCATCTGCCGCGCTCGCGCCAGCACCGGGCCACGGATGTCGTAGCAGACATTATTGAGCTTGGTGGATTTGAGTACGGGCTGCACGATTTCCGGGTCCTTGTGGCGCTGATTCTGTCATCAGCAAAAAGGTTATAATCTTACAAGACCACGCCACTCCCCGCAATTGGAACTGCCGCTATGAAACTGCACCTTCAAACCATCAGCAATATCCATCTCTTTACTGCTTACGATACAGATTACGTTGCTGTCAACGGCGTTCGCCATCAAAACAGCCTGATCGTGCTACCCGGGCAACTCATTACCGATTGGCAGCCAACGGCCCCGGACGCCATGACAGCAGAGCACTTCAGCGCACTGGCCGGGCTGGAACTGGAAATTCTGCTGCTTGGTACCGGTCCCAGGCTGCGCTTCCCATCGCCGCGCCTGATTCATGCGCTGGCACAACAGGGGATCGGACTTGAAACCATGGATACTTTTGCCGCCTGCCGCACCTACAATATTCTCGCGGGCGGAAGGCAGGAAAGTAGCAGCGGCGCTGATTACTGGAAACTCGAGGGCTGAACCGCTTAAGGAAGTATGTCGCGAAAATCTCGAATCGCCGCAAACTCGCCTACTTCCTTGTCCGGCAGGCGCGTATCGGGACGATACACCGCCAGCAGATGGGCAATGCCGTAATCCTGCGCCGAACGCAGCACCGGCAAGCTGTCATCCACCAGCAGGGTCGTAGCGGGCTCGAACGACTCCACAGTCTGCAGTTTCTCCCAGAAATCCGGGTGCTCCTTGGGAATACCTAGATCATGGGCGCAGATCACGGCATCGAAATATGGATGCAGGCGGGTGCGCTCCATTTTCAGTGCCAGGCTTTTGTGGTGGGCATTGGTCACCAGCACCACTCTTTTTTTCGTCTGTCGCAATGCCAGCAGAAAATCCTCCACATGCGGATGCACCGCGATGAGATGTGCGACTTCTTCCTTGAGACGTGCAATATCCAGCTGCAATTCACGGCTCCAGTAATCAACGCAATACCAGTTCATCGTTCCCACCACATCCTGGTAACGAGGCTTGAGCGCGTCCTGCCCAGCCTCATGGCTCAACCCGTGTTTCTCGGCATAACGCCTGGGAACATGCGTCAGCCAGAAATGGTTGTCAAAATGCAGATCCAGCAGCGTTCCGTCCATATCCAGAAACACGCTATCGACCTGGGTCCAGTCAATCATGAAACCTCCATCCACTCTCTCAATTTCCATAGACTGGCGTCTGCCTGCCCGCCAGCCCATATGCACTGCATTCATTAAATCATGGCATTACAAACATTCCAGCCCGAAAATCACAAAGGCATTAAGGGGCCGATCTCTACAACAATTTATTTATTCTGATATGCTCTCAAGCAGTTGATAGCCTGATTTAAATTCAAATCATCAGGGGATTCTATCTGGCCTGGCGATTTGCTACATTTTTAAAAAATAGAATATATCGAAGAGCAGATTGCCATACCTAATAATAAAATTATCCAAATATGGCAGCCTTTCCTGCTTCACCTTCGGAAAACAGCCAACGGCAAGCTCTGAGCTTGCCGCGCATCCCAAGACATCTATAAAAACCGGGCGACTGGAATCATTATGTTAAACACAGACCGCGAGTTTCATTTTACTGACAAGGATTTCGAGGCGGTGTGCAAGTTGATATACAGCCACGCTGGCATTGCACTCAACACCAGCAAAAAAGACATGGTTTACAGCAGGCTCGCACGGCGCCTGCGTGCCACCGGGCTAAATACATTTCACGAATACCTGCGTCTGCTTGAAAGCAACAACCACGCCGAGTGGCAGGCATTCACCAATGCCCTGACCACCAATCTCACCTCGTTTTTCCGCGAGCAACATCACTTCCCCCTTCTGGCCGAGCATGTACGCAAGCACAAGGGACAGCATCCCATCAATCTCTGGTGCGCCGCCGCTTCGACCGGCGAAGAACCCTACTCCATGGCCATGACCATGGTTGACCTGTTCAATTCCTACACGCCACCCGTGCGTATCATCGCCACCGATCTGGACACCAATGTACTCGAAAAAGCCAAGGCCGGCGTCTACCCATTGGAACGTCTGGAAAAACTGCCCGCCGAGACGGTGAAACGCTTTTTCATCAAGGGCACCGGCTCGCAGGAAGGCTACGCCAGCGTGCGGCCCGAGTTACGCGACATGATTACCTTCCGCCAGATCAACCTGCTGCATGACAACTGGCCGCTGCGCCCCCCGTTTGACGCAATTTTCTGCCGCAATGTCATGATCTATTTCGACAAGCCGACACAACTCAGGATTCTACAGAAATTCGTGCCCCTGCTAAGACCGGATGGGCTCCTGTTTGCCGGCCATTCTGAAAGCTTCCATCAGGCTGCTGCGCACTTCAAACTCATCGGCAACACGGTTTACCAGGTTGCCGACAAAGCCCATGCACATCACGGCTAAACGGCTTTATCAAAAGCCCCCTACTTGCATTTCGTCACTTTGGCCGCTATTTCAATAAAGCCGAAACCCAACAATTACAATGAAAAAAATCAAAGTCCTGATAATGGACAATTCCACCGCAACTCGTAACCAGCTGAAAGAAATTATCAACAGTCAGCCCGATATGGAGGTTGTTGGCACCGCGCCTGACCCGCAGGTAGCCGGCGAATTGATCAAGCTTCTGAATCCGGATGTGCTCACGCTGGACATAGAAATGGCCAGAACAAACGGTCTCGAATTTCTGGAAAAGCTGATGCGCCTGCGGGTGATACCCGTGGTGATGTTTTCTTTGCACTCCGAACGTGGGCCGGATGTGACCTTCAGGGCGCAGGAACTGGGCATAGCAGAGCTTCTGACCAAGCCCAGGAAGGATATCAGCCACGGCCCGCAGGAACATTCTGAAAACATCACGGATAAAATCCGCACGACTGCACGGGCGAAAATTTACCCGGCTGTTTATGCCGACACCATGTCCACCCCAAGTCTGAGCGCGGATGCAGTGCTGCCCTCGCTCGCCAATTCGATCGCCTCGACCGAGAAACTGCTCATAGTGGGTGCATCCACCGGCGGGACGGAAGCGATCAAGGAATTTCTGACAAGACTCCCCCCGGACTGTCCCGGCATCCTGATTACCCAGCATATGCCGGAGGCCTTCACACTTGCCTTCGCCAACCGGCTCGACAGTCTGTGCAGGATTTCAGTCAAGGAAGCGCAACAAGGCGACCGCATTCTACCCGGCCATGCCTACATTGCCCCCGGACACTCCCATCTGCTGCTTAAACGCAGCGGCGCCCATTATGTGTGCGAACTCAATCAGGGGCCGCCGGTGAACCGCCATCGCCCCTCGGTGGACGTATTGTTTCGCTCCGCCGCCAACTGTGCCGGGAAGAACGCCATTGGAGTAATTCTGACCGGCATGGGCAAAGACGGTGCGATCGGCATGCTGGAAATGAAGCATGCCGGCGCATACAATTTCGCTCAGGATGAAGCCACTTGCGTGGTATTCGGCATGCCCAGGGAAGCCATCGCCGCAGGCGGTGTGGATGAAGTGGTCCCCCTGCAAGAGATGGCGCCACGGGTCATGAAACATCTTGCCATCTAGTGGTCCGCTTCCGAAATAGAGGGACAAAATGAAACGGATGGATTTTGTCGCGTGGCAAGGCGCGAGGAGGCGACATAGCAAGCTCTATGGCAACGACGAGCAACGCCGCCACGTGGCAAAAGACGCCGTTTCATGTCTCGATATTTCGGAAGCAGACCACTAGGAGTCGAGGGCAACCAGAGCCTAAGCCAGAGTACATTCACGCGCCCGATTTCACAGTTACGGCCGTGTACAGCAGGTTAGCGTACTAAAAGCAGGGTTAAAATAGCCCCAGTAGCGGGATTTAAACGCTAAATAACCCACATTTTAAAGATAGCGGGAGCGCCTTGAGAAACTGGGGTATCAAAGGACGAGTTCTTTTTCTGGCTCTGGTGCCGGCGCTGATTATTGCCGCCGGTCTGACCATTTATGACATCACGACTCGCCTGCGCGACATCGAACAGGCCCTGTACGAACGCGGGCTCACCATTGCGCGCCAGCTCTCGCCGGCCAGCGAATTCGGTGTTTTTTCCGGCAATAACGAAATTCTTACCCGCCTGACCCAGAGCACATTACTGGAAGAGGATGTCACCGCAGTGGCCATCACCAACGCGGATTGGCACGTTCTGGCGGCAAGCGGCCACTACCTTGCTCCCCCTTCCCTGGGCGGAGACACGCTCACCAGCCGCGGCTTCATCAAAAAAGAGGATGCGCTGATATTCTCTGCGCCCATATTCCAGAGCCAGACAGAAGTAGAGCGTTACCTGGATGCAAATCCGCCCGATCCTGAAGCTGAGGATGAAGAAGCGGGTGAAACCAAAGTGCTGGGGTATGTAACTATCGAAATTTCACGCTTGCCCAGCATTGCGAGAAAAAACCAGCTCATACTCAGCAGCCTGCTGATTACTTTGACCGGCCTTGCCCTGGCCGCCCTGCTGGCTCTGCGCATGGCTCGCCAGGTTACTGAACCAATCAGGGCGCTGGCAGGTGCTGTTGCGAGGATCGGGATGGGCGATATGAACACCCGAATCCAGACGCCTGCATCAGGTGAGCTCGCCATCCTCGAACGCGGCATCAACAACATGGCCATCACCCTGCAGGAAGCCCAGGATGCCCAGGAAGAAAGAATGGCCATCCTTGCTACCGTTCTGGACAGCCTGGACGCCCTGGTGTACGTCGCCGACATGGAAACCTATGAACTCCTGTTCCTCAATAAATATGCATTGAATGTCTTCGGCGATATAACCGGGAAAATTTGCTGGCAATCCCTGCAAAAAGACCAAGCCGGCCCCTGCGCCTTCTGCACCAATGCCCAGCTGCTCAAGCACGACGGCACGCCGGACGAACCCGTCATCTGGGAATTTCAGAATACCGTCAACCAGCGCTGGTACCTGATCCAGGACAGCGCGATCAAATGGGTGGATGGGCGCATTGTGCGGCTTGAAATTGCCACTGATATTACAAAAAACAAGGAAAATGAAAGCCAGCTACGCCACCTGGAACGGCAAATCATGGAAATCAGCGAACGCGAACGCGAGCATATTGGCCATGAACTGCATGATGGCCTCGGCCAGCAATTAACCGGGATTGCTTTTTTGAGCAAGGCGCTGACGCAAAAACTTGCCGCCCAGAACCTGAAAGAAGCGACAGATAGCAACCAGATCGTCACTTTGATCAACCAATCCATCTCCGAAGCCAGGCAACTGGCCCGTGGCCTGCAGCCAGTAGAAATCGCCGAGCACGGCCTCATGTCAGCCCTGGAAGAACTCTCTGCCAAAATCGAGAAAACGTATTCGATACAATGCAAATTCATTTCACATGCTCCCGTCGCCTTGCGGGACGACGCAGCCGCAAACCACCTTTATCGCATCGCACAGGAAGCCACCAATAACGCGATCACCCATGGGCACGCCAAACATGTTTCAATTGAACTGTCCACGCACCAAGGTAGAATACAACTTGCCATCCATGATGACGGTAGCGGCTTCCAGCCAGAGCAAATCTCTGCGGATGCCGGCATGGGACTCCAGATCATGCGCTACCGGGCAAACCTGATTGGCGCCAGCCTGGATATTGAAAGTACACCTGGAAATGGAACGAAAATCCGTGCATCGCTCTAAGTTAAGGGATAAGCATGCCGCAAAATGCCACAAGCAAGTTTAAGGTCACTATTGTCGATGACCACCCAATCGTGCGCCAGGGGATCTCCCAGCTGATCGATCAGGAAAAAGACATGGTCACCTGCTGCCAGGCCAGCAGCGCGCAGGAAGCAATTGAAATGACGGCGCAATGCGTGCCGGATATCCTGCTGGTAGACATTTCCCTGGACGGCATTTCCGGCATAGAGCTGATCAAGATGCTCAGGCAGCACAACATCAAATCACCCGTATTGATTATTTCCATGCACGATGAATCGCTTTACGCCGAGCGCGCATTGCGCGCCGGCGCAAAAGGCTATGTCATGAAACAGGAGGCCACGGAAAAGGTTTTGACTGCGATACGGCAAGTCCTGCGCGGTGAAATCTATCTCAGCGAACGCATGCAAAGCAAAATTTTGCAGCGCGTCATTAACGGCGAAGAAGGCGGACTTTCCGCAATTGATCTGCTCAGCGACCGCGAACTGGAGGTCTTCCGCCTCATTGGCCGTGGTTATTCCACCAGCGATATTGGCCGTGAGCTGCAACGCAGCGTCAAAACCGTGGAAACCCACCGCGCCCATCTCAAGGACAAGCTGGGTCTCAAAAATGCCGCCGAACTGACTCACTTCGCGGTGCAGTGGATTGAACAGGAAAAATCAAACCCGCCATAACCATTGCTGCAACATCAGGGAAACCATTAGTTCACTACGTGCTTTACCCTGATTTTCAATGTTCAATCGCAGCGATATCATCGGTATAACCTACTGTTGATAAAAATCATGGAATTGCCGCGATCCCGCCCGATGCCTGAAAACCCGTCCACTGGCATAAGTAACATCCACCCCATGACAGCCATGAGCGAAACGCAGGATATTTTCCTGGCACACCAGCCCATTCTGGATATTCACCAGAATATCGCCGCATACGAATTGCTGTTCCGCTCTGGACACCACGGCGCATGCACGGTAACCGATGACATGGCCGCGAGCGCAACCGTCATCCTCAACACCTTCGGCCATTTCGGCACGGAAAGAATCCTTGGCCGGCACCGAGGTTTCATCAATGTCAGTACCGAACTGCTCATGAGCGACCTGCTTGAACTGCTGCCGCATGACCAGATCGTACTGGAGCTGCTGGAGACGGTTTCCCCGACTACTGACGTAATTCAGCGCTGCCGCCAACTCAAGTCTCTGGGTTTCCGGCTGGCACTGGATGATTTTGTTTACGCCCCCGCTTACGAACCGCTCCTGGAGCTGGTGGATTACGTCAAGATCGACCTGCTCGCCGACGCATCGTCAGACCTGCCCGCCATCGTCAATAAACTGAGGAACCGGCCGCTGAAACTGATCGCAGAAAAGCTGGAAAGTGTTGAACAGTTCAAGCTTTGCCGCGACCTTGGTTTTACGTTTTTTCAGGGCTATTACTTTGCCCGCCCCGAGATCATCAGCGGCAAGAAGGCCGATCCTGCCCGGTTAGTATTGTTGCGCCTGCTGGGCCAGATCATGGGCGACAGTGAGAATCACGAGATAGAGCAGACCTTCAAGCAGCAGCCCGGCTTGAGCTTTAACCTGCTGCGCCTGGTCAACTCCGTGGCCATGGGATTGAGAAACCCGGTCGGTTCGCTCAATCAGGCGCTGGTAGTGCTGGGGCGGCGCCAATTACAGCGCTGGATCCAGCTTCTGATTTACACCGTGGGCAACACCAGCAGCAAGAACACGCCCTTGCTGCAGCTCGCTGCCAGTCGTGGCCGGCTGATGGAATTGCTCGCCGATGAACAGCGCCCGGGAAACAAGGATTTTCAAGAACGGGCCTTCATGGTGGGCATCCTGTCCCTGCTGGACATCCTGCTCGACCTCCCCATGCCGGAAATCCTGTCGCAATTGAGTCTCAACAGTGAGGTCAGGGAGGCCCTGCTGAATCACGGTGGAGCGCTGGGCCAATTGCTCAGTCTGACAGAATATCTGGAGGTGGCGAATTTTGACGCTGCCGCGGAAATCATGGCCAAGGCGAATATTTCACTCGCGGTGCTGACTGAAGCCCAACTGGAGACATTCAGCTGGGTGGGCGATCTTGACCGGGAAAAAGGCTAGTGGTCTGCTTCCGAAATATCGAGACATGAAACGGCGTCTTTTGCCACGTGGCGGCGTTGCTCGTCGTTGCCATAGAGCTTGCTATGTCGCCTCCTCGCGCCTTGCCACGCGACAAAATCCATCCGTTTCATTTTGTCCCTCTATTTCGGAAGCAGACCACTAGCCACTTCCCTCTGGCAGATATTTGAGCGGATCCACCGGCTTGCCCATGCGCCGGATCTCGAAATGCAGCTTCACCTGATCCGCATCACTATCACCCATCTCGGCGATGCGCTGGCCTTTCACCACATTCTGGCCTTCCCTCACCAGAATCTGGCTGTTGTGCGCATAAGCACTGAGAAAGGTCTTGTTGTGCTTGATGATCACCAGCTTGCCATAGCCTCGCAGACCGCTGCCGCTATACACCACTTTTCCAGGTGCCGAGGCCAGCACGGGCTGGCCTGCCTTGCCTGCGATATCCAGCCCCTTGAGGCTGGCACCTTCGTTAAAAGACGCGACAATCTTGCCTTTTGACGGCCAGGCCCAATCCAGATCCTCATCATCTGCACCGGACTTGGTCGTTTCGCTGCTAGCCGGAGCCGATTTGGCTTCACTTGGTTTGGGTTTTTCTTCTGCAGGCGAGGGCTTTACTGCAACCAGTTCTGGTTTGGGCGCTACAGCCGGGGCAGCCTCGGCCTCTGCGGAATAGGGAATTTTCACCGCTTTGGGCTGTGTTTTGAGAACCCCTTCTTTGGCTTCAGCCAGCGAAACTACCGGCTTCAGAGCGGTGGTCACCACGCCGCCCTCATCCTGCACCAACGCTTGAGTCTGTGGTTGAGGGTTGACGCGCAGTTGCTGGCCGATCCGGATCACGTAAGGCGGGGAAATCCCGTTCAGTTCGGCCAATTCCTTGTAGTCATAACCATATTCCAGAGCGATCGCATAAAGCGTATCGCCCTTCTGCACCGTATGGGTTTGCGGTCGCCAGTCGCCCTCACGGCTTCTTGCCGAATATTTTGCACCGCTCTTGCCTGTATAGGTTCTGTCCTGGATTGGGGCGAATTGAGGCGTGGTCCCGCAGCCATTCAGCACCAGCAACAATGCCGGCAACAGCAATAAAAGCCGGTGCATTACACGACCCCAGCCAGAAGCGGCACGAATTTCACCGCCTCGAGCACGGTCTCGACATATTCCTTGGGCGTGCGTTCGATCAGGTGCAGGTGCTGCTGGTCGCCCGAACCAATCGGCATGATCAGTCGACCGCCAACATCCAGCTGCTTAAGCAATGCGGCGGGGATATGGGTGGATGCGGCAGTCATGATGATGGCGTCAAAAGGTGCCGCTTCTGCAATCCCGATGCCGCCATCGGCATGGCGGGCGCGCACATTGTTGCAATGCGCTTCCCGGATATTCTTTCGCGCCTTGGTCAGGAGCGGTGAAATCCGCTCCACGGTAAAAACTTCCCGAGCCAGCTTGGACAGCACGGCGGTCTGATAGCCGCAGCCGGTGCCAATTTCCAGCACCTTACCCAGATCCTCGCCATTGCGCAGGATTTCGGTCATGCGCGCCACCGTGTAAGGGTTGGAAATGGTCTGTCCGAAGCCAATCGGCAGGGCGGTATCTTCATACGCCCGACTGGATAGCGCTTCCTCGATAAAAATGTGACGCGGAATGGAGCCCATCACGGACAGCACAACTTCGTCCTTGATGCCCTGGCTGCGCAGACGGTCCACCATGCGCATGCGGGTGCGCTGGGAGGTCATGCCGATGCCGCTGATCCGGACATTCATTGTGCCAGCCACCCTTTCAGGCTATCCATCTGATTGAAATGGGTTAAATCGATCTGCAAGGGCGTAACGGAAACCGCATTTCGTGACACGGCTTCGAAATCCGTTCCCGGTCCGGCATCCTGGGCCAGCCCGGCGGCGCCTACCCAGTACACGGTCTGACCGCGAGGGTTCTCAGCCTTCACCACCGGCTCGGCTTTGTGACGCTTGCCCAGGCGGGTGATTTCGATGCCCTGCAATGCCTCGTAGGGTACGTCTGGCACGTTAACGTTGAGCAACGTCGGCTGCGCCAAAGGTTCGCGCTGGTAGCGTTCCACCATGTCCTTCACGACCTGCGCGGCGGTGGCAAAATGGGCATGATGACTGCTCACCAGCGAGACTGCGATGGACGGAACGCCGAGCAGAAAGCCCTCTGTCGCTGCCGCCACGGTGCCGGAATAGATGGTGTCGTCGCCCATGTTGGCACCGTGATTGATGCCGGAGATCACCATGTCCGGCAAATGGTCCAGCATGCCGGTCACGGCCAGATGGACGCAGTCGGTCGGCGTGCCATTGACATAATAAAATCCGCTGCTGGCCTGACGCAGCATCAGGGGACGGTCGAGGGTCAGCGAATTGCTTGCGCCGCTGCGATCCCGCTCCGGTGCCACCACGGTCACCTGTGCCACGGTAGAAAGCACCTCAGCCAGAACAGCCAGGCCAGGCGCAAAATAACCGTCGTCATTGCTAAGCAGAATTCGCATTAAAGACCTGTTTCCATGAATTTTGTATCGATTTTATGAGCTTTCAGCCGGTGTCGCAATGAAACCGCCGGCTGCCCGGACCAGCTGTTTTTTCAGCCGAGCCACGACTTCATCCCTGCCGATCAGCGCCAGCACCGCATCGACGGATGGCGTCTGGGCTTCGCCTGTTACCAGCACGCGCAGCGGCATTGCCACCTTGGGCAGTTTTAGACCATGAGCCGCAACCGTGGATTTCATGACATCGTGAATGGCTTCGCGTGTCCATTGAATTGTTGCGAATTTATCTGCAATTTCTTCCATGACCGGCAGGATGTCTGCGGGAACATGCTGTGCCAGCAAGGCAGGTTCGGCATCCAGCGCACGATAAAAATACACCGCGGCATCGGCCAGTTCTTCCACAGTACTGACCCGCTCCTTGAGCAGATCCGCCACCACGGCGAGATCGGGGCCACCCGCAGTCGGGTCGCAGCAATCGCGCTGAACGAAAGGTTTGGCCAGTTCTGCCAGGCGTTGCCCATCCGCTTGCTTGAGGTACTGCTGATTCAGCCAAAGCAATTTTTCCGGGTTGAATTTGGCAGCGGATTTCGAAATGCTGCCGAGATCGAACCATTCAACGAACTGCGCCATGCTGAACACTTCCTCGTCTCCCTTGGCCCAGCCCAGACGCGCGAGATAATTCAGCAGCGCTTCCGGCAGGTAGCCGTCTTCCTGGTACTGCATCACCGAGACCGCACCGTGGCGCTTGGACAAACGCTCGCCGTCGGCGCCGAGGATCATCGGCACATGGGCATACTGCGGCAGGGGCGCACCCAGCGCCTTGAGGATATTGATCTGGCGTGGCGTATTGTTGAGATGGTCGTCGCCGCGAATGACATGGGTGATCTGCATATCCCAGTCATCCACCACCACACAGAAATTATAAGTTGGGGTGCCATCAGAACGGGCAATGATAAGGTCGTCCAGCTCACTGTTGCCGACCACCACGCGCCCCTTTACCAGATCATCGATGACAATGGCGCCAGCGAGCGGAGTCTTGAAGCGCACCACGGGAGAAATGCCTGCCGGGGGCGTCGCATTCGAATCACGCCAGCGACGGTCATAGCGCGGTTTTTCCCCGCGTTTTTCCTGTTCCTCGCGCATGGCCTCCAGTTCTTCCTTGCTGGCATAGCAGTAATAAGCATTGCCTTCATCCAGCAGTTGCTGGATCACCTCTTTGTAGCGATCCATGCGCTGCATCTGGTAGAACGGGCCTTCGTCGTAATCCAGGCCGAGCCAGTTCATGCCATCGAGAATGGCCTGAACCGATTCGGGCGTGGAGCGTTCAAGGTCAGTATCCTCGATACGCAGCACGAAAGTGCCCTTGTGCAGGCGGGCATAAGCCCAGGAAAAAAGTGCCGTGCGGGCACCGCCGATGTGAAGATAGCCGGTCGGGCTAGGAGCAAAACGGGTACGAACCATATTTCCAGGAAACCGAATTAAAAATTGAGAAGGCAGGCCGCCGCGCGGATGCCCGAAAAGTGTGTATTTTACGCGAAAAATCACTTCTTTCGGGTTAAACCATTTTTGCGCGCCCTCTGCCCTCCTGGCAGAACATGAAAGCATGCCGTTCCAGCCATAAAACAGTACACTTGTGCTTGTCAGCGAGCAGGAATTAACCGCAGAATTCAGATGCCAAGTTGATTTTCTGATTCACCAGGATATTTGGGGGAGATGTCATGACCGACAGCAATAAATTTATTTACGCCTTTGAAGAAGGTGACGGTAAAAACAAGATGCTGCTGGGCGGCAAGGGTGCCAATCTGTGCGAGATGACACAGATCGGCCTGAACGTCCCGCCGGGCTTCGTCATCAGCACCGAGGCCTGCCTCGCCTATCTGGAAAAGAACCAGCTGCCGGACGGGCTGATGGAGGGCATCAAGACCCAGATGGCCGCACTGGAACAGAAAACCGGCAAGGGTTTCGGCAGCGGTGACAATCCCCTGCTGGTTTCAGTCCGCTCCGGTTCGGCCATGTCCATGCCGGGCATGATGGATACCATCCTCAACCTGGGGCTGAATGAAACTTCACTGCCGGGTCTGATCAGGCAAACGAATAACGAGCGCTTTGCCTGGGATGCCTACCGCCGCTTCATCCAGCTGTTCGGCAAGATTGCGCTGGGCATTGGCGACGAACATTTCGACCAGGCCATGACGGCCATCAAGCGCAAATATGGCGCGCCGCTGGACGTCGATCTTGGTGCGGATCACCTTAAGGCACTTGCAACAGAGTTTCTTGCCATCGTGGAACGCCACAGCGGCAAACCCTTCCCGCAGGATCCGCTCGAACAGCTGGAAATTTCCGTGGGTGCCGTATTCCGTTCCTGGATGGGCAAACGCGCGGTGGATTACCGCAAGCAGTTCCGGATTACAAAGGAACAGGCCAGCGGCACCGCAGTCAACATCTGCACCATGGTGTTCGGCAACATGGGTAACGATTCCGCCACCGGCGTGGGCTTTACCCGCAATCCCGGCACCGGCGAGAACATGATCTTCGGCGAGTACCTCACCAATGCCCAGGGTGAGGACGTGGTGGCCGGCATCCGCACCCCGAAGCCCATCGCCGAGATGGAGCAGGAAATGCCGGAAATGTACCGCCAGTTGCTGGTGCTGCACGACCGGCTGGAGTCGCATTACCACGAAGTGCAGGATTTCGAGTTCACCATCGAGAAAGGCGTCCTCTACTGCCTGCAGACCCGCCACGGCAAGATGAACGCACGCGCCATGGTGCGCACTTCGGTGGAAATGTTCGAGGAAAAGCTGATCAGCAAGGAGCGCGCCCTGCTGCGCGTCGAGCCGGCAGTGCTGGAACAGCTGCTGGTGCCGCAACTGTCGCCCAGTTTCAAGGGCAAATCCCTGGCCCAGGGCCTGCCCGCCTCCCCCGGCGCGGCTTCGGGCAAGATCGTGTTCGATGCCGATACGGCGGAAATGCGCGGCCGGGCCGGCGAGAAAATCATCCTGGTGCGCGAGGAGACCAAGCCTGAGGATATTCACGGCTTCTTCCAGGCCCAGGGCATTCTCACCAGCCGCGGCGGCAAGACCTCGCACGCCGCCGTGGTGGCGCGTGGCATGGGCAAGCCCTGCGTATCCGGCTGCGAACAGATCGTGATCAACGACCAGCAGCGCAGCGCCCAGATCGGCGACACCACCCTGCACGAGGGCGACGTCATCACCATCGACGGCGGCAGCGGCCATGTCTATGCCGGCGAAGTCCCCACCATGGAAGCCGAATTCTCGCCGGAAATGGCCGTCCTGCTGGGCTGGGCGGACGAGGTGGCGCGCCTGAAGGTCATGGCCAATGCCGACACGCCGGAATCCGCCGCCAAGGCACGTGAATTTGGCGCCATGGGCATCGGCCTGTGCCGCACCGAGCGCATGTTCAACGGCACCGACCGCCTGCCCATCGTGCAGGAAATGATCCTGGCGGAAACACCGGAGCAGCGCCAGTCCGCGCTCGACCGCCTGCTGCCGATCCAGCGCTCCGACTTCACCGGCATTTTCAAGGCCATGAAAGGGCTGCCGGTGACCATCCGCCTGCTCGACCCGCCGATGCACGAATTCCTGCCCACCGCCGCGCAGCTCGAACTGGAAATCGCTCACCTGCACCAGCTGAGCGACACCATCAACGGGCTGGAAGATCTGCCGGACACGCTCAAGCTGCTCAACCCCAAGCTCTACCAGCAATATGCCGACGGCCTGACCAAGCTGATGGGCGGCCTGACCACCTTCAAGGCGTCGCATCTGGAAGACGATGTCATCAGCAAGAAGGAAAAAATCCTCAAAAAAGTACGTGCCCTGGCC
The DNA here is from genome assembly GCA_963741495.1 of uncultured Gammaproteobacteria bacterium. Classification (GTDB taxonomy): domain Bacteria; phylum Pseudomonadota; class Gammaproteobacteria; order Burkholderiales; family Sulfuricellaceae; genus Sulfurimicrobium. The sequence continues at coordinate 186,361 of CAVUID010000015.1, read as the reverse complement.
GAGGTCAACCCCATGCTGGGCCATCGCGGCGTGCGCCTGGGGATCACCTATCCGGAAATCTACTCGATGCAGATCCAGGCGATTCTCGAAGCGGCCGCCCTGTGCGCTCGCGAGGGCGTCGAAATTTACCCGGAAATCATGGTGCCGCAGGTCGCCACAGTCGAAGAACTGACGCGTATCCACAGCTACGTCGAGCGCATCCACAAGCTGGTGGAGCTGACTCACGGCATCAACGTGAAATTCAAGTTCGGCTCGATGATGGAAGTGGTGCGCGGCTGCCTGCGCGCCGGACGGATGGCGGAAACCGCCGAATTTTTCTCCTTCGGCACCAACGACCTGACCCAGGCCACCTTCTCCTTCAGTCGCGAGGATGCGGAAAACAAGTTCCTGCCGGCCTACAACGAAACCGGCATCCTGCAGGACAACCCGTTCGAAGTGCTGGACATCAAGGGTGTGGGGCAGTTGATGAAAATGGCGGTGGACAACGGGCGCAAGACCCGGCCCGAACTGAAAGTGGGCATCTGCGGCGAGCATGGCGGCCATCCCGGCTCGATCCATTTCTGTCACCACATCGGACTGAGCTATGTTTCCTGCTCCGGGCCGCGCGTGCCGATCGCACGCCTGGCAGCAGCACAGGCCAAATTGCAGGAAGCGCAGTACCAGGTTCCGGTGTGAGTACAATAGCGCTTAATGAAAAGCGACGGAGCAACTGAATGAGTGCGCTATGGATCCTGGTTTTCCTGGTGGTGCTTTCCGGGTTTTTTGCCCTGGCCGAGATGGCCCTCGCTTCCTCGCGGCACGGCAAGCTCGCCCAGATGGCCAGCGAAGGGAACAAGGGAGCCGCGGCCGCCATCGCCATCAAGGCGCACCCCAGCCGCCTGCTGGCAGCCACTCAGACCGGCATCACCGCCGCCGCCCTGCTGATGGGTATCTACGGTGAATCGGCCCTGTCCGCCTCATTCAAGGCCGCAATTCCCGCCGACCTCCCGATGCTGGGCGAATGGCGCGACATGATCTCCTTCACCATCACCATCATCCTGGTGACCGCGTTCTCGATCGTTCTGGGAGAAATCATCCCCAAGCGCCTCGCGATTGCCAATCCGGAACGCGTCGCCGCCTTCTGCGCGCCCTTCATGGCGATTTTCATCCGACTGCTGTCTCCGGCCATCCATCTTCTTTCCTGGTCCGCCGACCTGATACTGGCCATTCTGCCGTTCCGCTCTGCCCCCGCCATCACCAGCGTGGAGGATATTATCGCCTTCGTCGACGAAGGGGCCAAGGTGGGAGCCATCGCGCCGGAAGAAAGCCATCTGCTGGGCAACGTGCTGCGCCTGGAAGACCGCCGCCTGGCTGCCATCATGACCCCTACCGCCGACGTCGCCTACCTGGACCTGCTCGCGCCGCGGGAACGCAACATCCGGCTGCTGAGGGAAGCCCCCCATTCGCAGCTGCCGGTCTGCAAGGGCGATCTGCAGCAGGTCATCGGCATCGCCGAGAGCCACGACATCCTTCAGGCTGCAATCGAAGGTGAGATAGATTTCGCCGAGATTCCGCTAGTATCCCCGGTGTTTGTGCCCGGCTCGCTTACCCTGATTGGCCTGCTGCGCACCCTGCGCCAGCAGAAAACCACCGTTGCGCTGGTGGTCAGCGAATTCGGCGTTACCGAGGGCTTTGTCACGCTGGACGACGTGATGCTCTCCCTGGTCGGCGAAATGATGCCCATTATGGATGCGCCGGAAGATGCCCTGGCCGTGCGTCGCCCGGATGGCTCCTGGCTGCTGGACGGCCTGCTGGCTCTCGACGAAATGAAGGACAAGCTGGGAATCCGCACCCTCCCCCACGAAGAGCTGGGCAATTTCCACACCGTTGGGGGATTTGTACTCGCATCGCTCGGGCGCATTCCGCGCAAATCCGAGCAGTTCACCTGCTGCGGCTGGGATTTCGAGGTGGTCGACGTGGACCGGAACCGGGTAGATCAGGTGCTTGCCATTCGGCGCAGCGAATAACTTCTACTCTTCCGCCGGTGAAACGTCCGGGAATAGCACATCGGTAAAACCAAACAGGCTCATGTCGCGCATCCGCATCGGGTAGAGGATGCCATTGAGATGGTCGCATTCGTGCTGCACCACGCGGGCATGAAAGCCGGTGACAGTGCGGTCTATGAACTGGCCGGCCAGATCGAATCCGCGATAACGCAGATGTTTGTGGCGCGGCACCCTGCCCCGCATGCCGGGCAAGGACAGGCACCCCTCCCAGCCGATCTCCATCTCATCCCCCAGATATTCCAGCACAGGGTTGATCAGCACGGTATCCGGCACGGTTTCTGCGTCCGGGTAGCGCGGATTTCCAGCCACTCCGAATATCACCACCTGCAAACCGACACCGATCTGTGGCGCAGCCAGCCCGGCACCATTGAGTGCGGCCATGGTGTCCCGCATATCCGCAACAAGCGCGTGCAATTCGGGCGTATTAAAGTCGCCCACCGGCTGGGCAATCTCCAGCAGGCGCGCATCACCCATCCTGAGCACGGCTCTAACAGTCACGAAGCTCAACGACCTGATTCAGAATTTTCAGCACCCGCTGCATCGCCTGCTTGAGGACCACGTCTACCGCATCGTAAGCAATCGCGTGCGCGCTGGAACCGCGCCCGGCTGCATAATTGGCCGACACCGTCAGCGCTGCGTAGCACAGGCCGATCTCTCTCGCCAGCGCTGCTTCCGGCATGCCGGTCATGCCCACCATGGTGGCGCCATCGCGCTCCAGGCGATTGATTTCCGCCGCCGTTTCCAGACGTGGTCCCTGAACGGCAGCATAAACGCCACCGTCAATAAATTCTTCACCGGCCTGACGGCAGGCCTGCATGCACAGTTGCCGCACCTCTTCACAGTAGGGCCAGGTGAAATCGATATGCACCACCGACTTCGAACCGCAAGCTTCCTGGCAGTCATGGTAGGTGCTTTTACGCCCCCAGGTGTAGTCGATGATCTGATCCGGAATGGCAATCGCACCAGGCTTCATGTCGGCATGAATGCCACCGACGGTTGCAATGGAAATCACATCCTGTGCCCCCTCGGCATGCAGCGCCCACATATTGGCACGATAATTCACCTCATGCGGCGGAATGGTATGACCATAACCATGACGTGCCAGAAAAACCACTTCCCTGCCCATTGATCTCGCCGAACGTCAGCGCACCGGAGGGTTCGCCGTAGGGCGTCCTCACCACTTTGCGGCGAACCGCCTCCAGGCCGGATATCTGCGCCAGACCACTGCCACCAATAATTCCCAACATATAACTTATTCCTCTTTCAAAGCATAAATCGCGGGCAGATTACGCCACGCACCGCGAACGTCCATACCGAAACCGAACACATAGCGATCAGACACATCGAGCCCGACAAAATCAGCCCGGATGGGCTTGGGACGGTCGATCAGCTTGTTCACGAATACGGCGCTATAGCACTCGGCTGCACCAAGTTCCATGACGCAGTGGTGTATTTCCGCCAGTGTGACGCCCTCGTCCAGAATATCATCCAGCACCAGCACCACTCGCCCTTTGACACTCACAGGAGGCGGCACTTTCCACACCATTTGCCCGCCCCGGATGGCATCCCCGTAGCGCGACACCTGCACATAATCAAAATCCAGCGGAAAATCCAGCAAAGGCAGCAACTGGCCTGCAAACACCGTCGCGCCGGTCATCACGCTGAGCAGCAGCGGTTGCTTGTCGGCCAGTTTGTGCGCAATTTCGCCGGCCAGACGACGCATCACCTCATCCACTTCAGCCGCAGAAACCAGTTGTTCCGCTTCCTGCCGTATTTTCCATGCTTCATTCATCATTGACACGCCCTGTTTACAAATCACTCAGTACTTTGATATGCGCCGCCGCACTGCGCCCGAGCGCATGCAGGGCATAGCCCCCCTCCAGCGCCGAGACGATACGGCGATTGGCATGGCGAGCGGCAAGCGCCTTGAGCTTCTCTGTGACCCAGACGTAATCCGCTTCCCGCAGTGCGAAGCCACCCATGTCATCCTCGCGATGGGCATCGAATCCCGCTGAAATGAATAGCATCTGGGGCTGAAAACGCTCCAGCGCGGGGAGCCACTGCTCCATGACCGCTGCGCGAAATGCCTCTCCTGCCGTCCCGGCGGGAAGCGGCACGTTGATAATGTGTTGGTTGCCGCTATCAGCCCCGGAATAGGGGTAATAGGGATGCCGAAAGGTCGAGCACAGCATCACGCGCGGATCGTCGTGAAAAATATCTTCCGTCCCGTTGCCATGGTGCACATCGAAGTCGGCAATTGCCACCCGTTCCAGACCATGCTGTTTCAGGGCGTGAGACGCCCCAACAGCGATATTATTGAAAAAACAGAAACCACCAGAACTGGCCGCGCCAGCATGGTGCCCGGGCGGGCGCACATTGCAGAAGGCATTTTCCGCCCGCCCGGACATGACCATATCGACCGCCAATACCACCGCACCGGCAGCTCGCAGCGCAGCTTCCAGCGTATGCGGGTTCATCGCCGTGTCCGGGTCGAGGTATGTCAGGCCGGCATCAGGCGCAGCAGCACGAATCGCCGCGATGTAGTCAGGATGATGGACTCGCGCCAGCATTTCATCTGTCGCCAGCGGTGCCTCCTGGTGATCGAGAAATGGCAGCAGCCCTGATGCAATCAGCTGATCCTCGATAGCCTGGATACGTGCCGGGGATTCAGGATGATCGGCACCCATATCGTGTCTGAGGCAGGCGGGGTGGGTAATGTAAGCGGTATGCATCGGCTTTTTATCTGTGGTCTTATATAAGACCTAGTGTCATATTTTGTGGCACAATGGTCACAATCCGTTCCTATAATAACCTCACTCTCATTTGGATCGCAAAATCATGGGCCAACACTACCTCAATCCCCTTTTCGCGCCAAAGTCCGTCGCAGTCTTCGGTGCCAGCGAGCGTGTCGATTCGATCGGCCAGATCGTCTTCCAGAACATGATCGAAAGCGGCTACCAGGGCGGGCTTTACCCGATCAATCCGAAAAGTCCGGAAATCCAGGGCCGCAAGGCCTACGCCTCGATAGCCGACATCGGCCAGCCGGTCGAACTGGCGGTGATTGCCACACCGCCCCAGACCGTGCCCGACATCATCGAGGCTTGCGGCAAGCACGGCGTCAAGGCGGCGGTGATCATCACCGCCGGTTTCGGCGAAACCGGCCCTCAGGGGCAGGCGCTGGAAAAAGCCGTGCTGGACAACGCTCACCTCTACGGCATCCGCCTGATCGGCCCGAACTGCCTCGGCGTGATGCGTCCTTCCATCGGCCTCAATGCCACCTTCAACAAGGGCGGCGCCAATACCGGCAACCTCGCCTTCATCTCGCAATCCGGCGCGCTCTGTACCGCCATTCTGGACTGGGCGCAGAGCAACGATGTGGGTTTCTCCAGCGTGGTGTCGATGGGATCATCCGCCGACGTGGATTTTGGCGAGATTCTGGATTATCTGGTTTCAGATGCAAAAACCCAGAGCATCCTGCTTTACATCGAAGGCATCCGCAATGCGCGCAGCTTCATGAGCGCAATCCGCGCCGCCGCCCGCATCAAGCCGGTGATCCTGGTCAAGGTCGGGCGCCATGCCGCCGGCTCCAAGGCCGCCATGTCGCACACCGCCTCGCTGGTGGGTTCGGACGATGTGTTCGATGCCGCGGTCAGCCGCGCAGGGGTAGTGCGGGTGCAGACCATCACCCAGCTTTTTGCCGCCGCCAAGGCGCTGGCTTCCGGTTTCCGTCCGGTCGGCAACCGCCTTGCTATCGTCACCAATGGCGGCGGGCCAGGCGTGATGGCCACGGACCGCGCCTCAGATCTGGGCCTGACCATCGCCACCTTGTCCGACGCCACCATCGAGCAACTCAACCAGGTATTGCCCCCCAACTGGCCGCACGCCAATCCGGTGGACATCATCGGCGACGCGCAGGCTGATCGTTACCATCATGCTGTCAAGGCCTGCCTGGAAGACGACAACGTCGATGGCGTCCTCGCCATCCTCACCCCGCAGGCCATGACCAAGCCGCTGGAAGCCGCCAACGCGGTCATCGAACTCGCCAATCAGTACAGCAAACCTCTGCTGGCCTGCTGGATGGGCGATTCCCAGGTGGCTGATGCGCGCGCAGCCTTTGCCGCGGCCAGGAAACCCAGCTTCCGCACGCCGGAACCGGCAGTAGAAGTGTTCTCCTACCTTTCCGATTACTACCGCAACCAGAAATTGCTGATGCAAATGCCGGGGCCGCTTTCTCATCACCTGGAGCCTGACGTGGAAGGTGCTCGCATGGTGATCGACGGCGCCCTGCTGGAACGGCGCAAGGTGCTCAACGAGATGGAATCCAAGGCACTGCTCTCCGCCTTTCACATTCCGGTGGCAAAAACCATGGTCGCGCGCAGTCCCAACGAAGCTCTGCTGATTGCCGAACAATTGGGCTTCCCGGTCGCGATGAAAGTCAATTCGCCCGACATCACCCACAAGACCGATGCCGGCGGCGTACTGCTCAACCTCGGCAATGCCCAGGCGGTGCGCGCGGCTTATCATGAAATCATGGAAAACGTGCAGCGCAACCGCCCTACCGCTCACATGGACGGCATCTCGATCGAACCCATGATCGTCAAGCCGAATGGCCGTGAATTGATGGTTGGAGTCACCAACGATCCGGTGTTCGGCCCGGTAATTACCTTCGGCGCTGGCGGTACCACGGTGGAAATCATGGGTGACCGCTCCGTCACCCTGCCGCCGCTCAACACCTTCCTGGTCAAGGATCTGATCCAGGGCACCCACGTCGCCAAGATGCTGGGCGCCTTCCGCCACATGCCGCCGGCCGACATGGCGGGACTTGAAAGTGTGCTGTTGCGCGTGTCTGAAATGGTGTGCGAACTGCCGCTGCTGATGGAAATGGACATCAACCCGCTGATCGTGGACGAGCATGGCGCGCTGGCCGCCGATGCGCGCGTGGTGGTGGAATACCGCCAGCCCAGCGCAGACCGCTACGCTCACATGGCAATTTACCCCTATCCCACCCACCTGGTCAGCCACTGGCAACTGGCGAATGGCACCGACATCACTATCCGTCCCATCCGCCCGGAAGATGCAGAACTGGAGCAGAAATTCGTCCATGACCTGTCCGAGGAATCGCGCTATTTTCGCTTCATGCGCAGCGTGCAGGAACTCTCTCCGGACGTACTGGCGCGCTTCACCCAGATTGACTACTGCCGGGAAATGGCGCTGATCGCCGTGACCAGCGACCATGGCAAGGAAATCGAACTGGGGGTGACGCGTTTCGCTATTAATCCCGATGGCGAAAGCTGCGAATTCGCCCTGGTCGTCGCCGACAACATGCGCGGCAAGGGACTGGGCCAGAAGCTGATGTCCAGCCTGATGGATGCCGCCCGCTCCAAGGGACTGAAAATCATGGAGGGTGAAGTCCTGGGCAATAACCGCAGTATGCTGAAATTGATGACGCGACTGGGTTTCGACATCGAAACCAGCCCGGAAGACGATGCCATTAAAAACGTCCGCAAGGCGCTGTAAATGCGAGTTGAGGGACAACATTACCGCACCATCTGGCCCGCCGAGGATGGCGTGGCTGTTGAAGTCATCGACCAGACCCGGCTGCCGCACGAATTTGTCACAGTGCGCCTCGAAAACCTGCACGATGCCGCTGTCGCCATCAGGAACATGCTGGTGCGCGGCGCCCCACTGATTGGCGCCACCGCAGCCTATGGCGTGGCGCTGGCAATGAGCGCAAAAACCTCCAGTGCAGCACTGGAGGAGGCCTGCGCCACCCTTTCAGCCACCCGCCCCACCGCCATTAACCTGCACTGGGCGCTAGCCCGCATGCAAAACCTGCTCCTGCCGCTGCCGCCCGAGCATCGCGCCAAAGCTGCATGGCAGGAAGCCGCTGCTATTTGTGACGAAGATGTGAAAAACAATCGCACCCTCGGCGAACACGGCGCAAAGCTGATCCGCGACAAACTGGAGGCGAAGGGCGAACCGGTCAACATTCTCACCCACTGCAACGCCGGCTGGCTTGCCACGGTGGACTGGGGCACCGCGCTGGCGCCCATCTACACCGCCTTCGACGCGGGGATTCCGGTCCACGTCTGGGTGGACGAAACCCGTCCGCGCAACCAGGGCGCCAGCCTGACGGCCTGGGAACTCCAGCAGCACGGTGTGCCGCACACCGTAATTGCGGACAATACCGGCGGTCACCTGATGCAGCACGGCATGGTAGACATGGTCATCGTCGGCACCGACCGCACCACCGCCTGCGGCGACGTGTGCAACAAGATCGGCACCTATCTCAAGGCACTGGCGGCCTTCGACAATCAGATCCCGTTCTACGTCGCCCTGCCCGGCCCCACCATCGACTGGTCGCTGGATGACGGCGTGCGCGACATTCCCATCGAGCAGCGCGAAGCCGAAGAAGTTACCCAGATCCGGGGCAGAACAGCAGAGGGCGAAATTGTCAGCGTCACCCTTACCCCGCACGGCAGCCCTGCCGCCAACTATGCCTTCGACGTCACCCCGGCGCGACTGGTCACCGGCCTGATCACGGAGCGCGGCGTCTGTACGGCTTCACGCGAAGGCCTGCTGACTTTATATCCGGAGCAAAAACAGTGAGTGAAGCCGAACTGCGCCGCGCGTTGGTCGACACCGCCATCGCGGCACAACGCGAAGGCCTGAACCGGGGCGCATCCGGCAATCTCAGTGTGCGCTGCGGTGACGGATTCCTGATCACGCCCTCCGGCATGGCACCCACGGAGCAGACCCCGGATGACGTGGTTTGGTTGGATATGGATGGCAACGCAAAGGGCTTGCGCAAACCATCGAGCGAATGGCGCTTCCACCGCGATCTCTACGCTGCACGACCGGCGTTCGGCGCTGTGCTGCACGCCCATTCCACCTTCGCCACCACCCTGGCCTGCCTGGGCCGCGACATCCCGCCTTTCCACTACATGATCGCGGCGGCGGGCGGCAAGACTATCCGCTGTGCACCCTACGCCACTTTTGGTACCCAGGAACTGTCCGTCCACGCAATCGCCGCAATGGAAGAGCGTAAAGCCTGTCTGCTGGCCAATCACGGTCTGCTAGTGGCGGAAGCCAGCCTGGAGCGCGCACTGGCGCTGGCGGTGGAAGTGGAAAACCTGTGCGAGCAGTATTGCCGCGTGTTGCAGATCGGCGTGCCGATTCTGCTTTCGGATGCGGAAATGGATGTGGTGCTGGAAAAATTCAAAAGCTACGGGCAGAACGCCCAGACAACCTGAATCAGGTCCGCAGCGCCTGTGCTTCAACCAGTTTGTCGAGCAAGCCCTGCGCGGCATCCTCAACCATATCCAGCACATGTTCAAAGCCCTGCGATCCGCCATAGTATGGATCAGGCACTTCACGCTCGCTAAAATTCCGGCTGTATGCCAGAAAAAGGCTGACTTTGTGCTCTTGGCCGCTTGGACAAATTCGTTTCAGGTTGGCCAGATTTTCCTGATCCATCGCCAGAATATAGTCAAAAACCAGAAAATCCTGCTCACCTACCTGACGGCCTCGCAAGGCACTCAGGTCATAGCCCCGCTTTGCAGCCGCAGCACTGGCCCGTTTATCCGGCGATTTCCCAATGTGATAGCTGTGCGTGCCTGCCGAATCGATGCGTATCACGCCATCCATGCCCGAACGCTTCACCAGATCGCGAAACACCCCTTCCGCCGTGGGGGATCTACAGATGTTGCCCATGCAAACAAATAGCACATTAATATCCTGCATTGCATCCATATCCCATTTACTCTTGATTATGTTCAGCTGAAATCATCTAATAAATTTTTCTCTGCTTCACAAATTCCTTCAGCCTTGGCTGATTTCTTTCACAATCTTCCATTTATCGCCTTGCCGCCTGAGTTCGAGGCGCTTGTGCAAGCCGGTTTCCGAAAAACTATCCGCTGCGAAAGACTGAACAAAATCAACTGTTGCAGTGTCCTCCTTCGCGACGGCAACCATCTCGGAAAGTTTAATTTCAATTTTTTGGTACTTGCCTAGCCGCTGACGACGCTGCTTTTCCCAGGCAGCGCGGGTAAGGCCTGCTGGCGGCTCAAATTCTGGCGCGTAAGCATTAAGATATCGATCCAGATCTTGCTCAGACCATGCATTGACCCATTCATCCACTGAGCTCGCCACCTGTTGTCGGGCAATATCTTCATCGCTTGGAGACGGTTCAATACTAGCCACTTGTGCAGGACTAGCGGCTTGTGCAGGTTTCGCTAATTCTTTCATTTCTTCGGCTTGCACAACAGGTGGTGAATAATAGGTGCTTTCACCCGAATTATGCAGAACTGCGTTGACTCCAGCGCCGAGGATAAAGCCCACGCCTCCCACTGCCAGCAGTTTTTTCCACCCTGTTTTTTCTGGCCGGGGATGGGAAGGACGTATTTCAGGATTTGTGTGAGCTTTATTCTGTTGCTCAGCTTGTAATTTATTCACCGCCTTTTCAACGATGCTCATCATCTTTTCCTGTGAATTATTTAGGGAACACGAAATTATGGCGGTTCAGATTGTTCGGGCAGTTACCGGGACAAAGCATTACCGTTGCAGTGATCTATTTTTTTCGGATTCTATCATTATTGCCCCTTATTTCTCGCTTTCACTTTATCAGGGAACGAGACAACTACGACCTGAAGCGCTTCAAGAAAAGGCCCAGACCCCCTTTAACTGGGACGCCAGATTCTCTAGCGATAAAGCCGCTTGAGTACCAGCATGATAAGCGCCAGCACCAGCGTGACCGCATTGGTGATCACAATCGGGGTGGCGCCGATGGCCAACCCGTACAGCAGCCAAAGAAATACGCCACTGCTGAAAATCAGAAACATCCCGTAAGAAACATCGCGGGCCGATTTTGAGCGCCAGGTCTTGAGTACCTGCGGAACAAAAGCCACCGTGGTCAAAGTACCAGCAGCCATGCCAAGCAGATTGGCATCAGTCATCAACATATTGATCCATATTCAATTCATTCACGCATCCACTTCCTCGCCCCAGATCAGGGCTTTGACGTGAGTCACATTCACTTCGTCTGCGGTTAGCCCACATGCTGCCGCATAACGTGAAATCGCATCCTGATCAAAGTTTTCGCATGCGATGGCAAGTTGCAGATAGGGCGCATATCTGCCAGTGCGGTGCAGCAGGGCTTCCATGACCAAATCCGGCAGATTGAGGCGTGACAGCGCCTGTGCCATCGGCACATTGAGCAGCGCGTCCAGCAGGGAAAAAATGCCGGTAATGAACAGGCCGCCGCGCTCGGCGGGTTCAAACTGGTTCTGCCCCAATGTTTCAGTAAAACGCGCCCGCACCAGTGCATTCTTGAGCAGGGTCCGGCTGCGTCCGTCCGTCTTGCCGCTGGTAAACAGCAGCAGGGTCAGCCAGCGGTACAACTGGTTATAACCCAGCAAGGTCAAGCCATGGCCGATGGAGCGGATTTTTTGCTGTAGCCCGTTGGCCGGGGAGTTGATGAAATTAAGTAGTTTGTAGGAAAGCCCCGGATCACGTTTGACCTTCTCCTCCAACTCGGAAAGTTCCGCATGGTTCATGACCAGATTCAGCATTTCGATCACGCGCATCCGGTCATTGTCGAGCCGTTGAGGCAAATTTGGTTGCAGGCGGGAGAAATAGGCGCCCTGAAAATACTCAAAAGCCAGCGTACGATAGGCCTCGAATGCGTCATCCGATTCCACGTTCTGCGCGATAATGTGCAACTTCCCAGAACCCTGAATCAGGCTAATCTGCTGGCTGAGCGCCAAGGCATCGTAATGTGTGGTGTCCAGTTTCACCCAGGAACAGATCGCCAAAAATGGAACATATTCCGGGCGATATTCAAAATGCTCCAGCGCCAGCGGAATGCCAAGTGCTGCAAGTTCCTGGCAGCGCTGCAAGAGTGGCTCACTGACGGCTCCTGTCAGGCGCATGCCCACGACCACCTTGTTTTTCGGCAGGGATTCGATGATCGGGTTATCCAGCATGGCAGGCGAAACATGGATGAAGACCAGGCCGTTTCCCAGGACTTTCTGGAAATCCAGGTCAATCACGCTGATCACCAGCAATTCATCCTGCACCCGGCGAAGCTCGGCTTCATCGCCAATATCGGGGGGGAAATTCTGATCCTGAAGTTTCAGCTCATAACCGACAAACTGACCTGTAGCATCGAGTATGGGCTGACGACCAAGAAACAGGCGCCACTTTTCCCTTGCCAGACCGCCCCGCCCCTGGCTGAGCGCATCCATTACAGAGAGGGCGTCACTGCCGGGTTGTTTATTTGGCGCATCAGGAATGACAGACAAGGTATCCTCCGCACCTGAATCATGATTATTAGCACCGGCATCACGGTCGGTCTTGAGAAATTTCAGATATTTTTCCAGCATGGTCGCTCTCGCTGTAGACGGCTTTCGGAGGCCGTCACACAGGCGAAAGCCCCCGTTTAAAGCATGCAGCAAACAGGCGCGATTGTAAACGACGGGTTAACCCGCCTCGATCGGGGTCTGTTTGAGGCGCTCCATAAGGTTGTTCACTGCACTGTCGACCAGCGCAATATCATCGATCACATGAGCCACACCGTTGCGGAATTTTTCAGCCAGCCCTTCCGGCGTAATGGAAACCGCTCTCTCACCCAGACGATTGGTAAACAGGAAAAGTCCCTTGAGGGGGCTAACCCAGGCAAGCTTGACGCGGGTGGAAGCGCCATTATCCTGCTCGATTTCGATCCAGGCACCGCGTTTGAGACGCTTCACCATCGCATCGTAGTCGTCTGAGGCAACTGCCGCCTCACCCTGCCAATTCGCCTCCCCAATCGTGAATGTTTGCCAGCCGGCTTCGATTTCGCTATCGGCAATCAGCGCCTGCATGAAAGCCGGGTCCGGTTCGACATGTTCCTGAGGCACTGTAATCTCGGCAAAGTCCGTTGGCTCTGCGACGTGAAGCGCGATTTCAGCTGCCTCCTCCGCTGCAATTTCCTGCTCCACGAATTCAGCCTGACGCATATCCTCCTGCTCAACGCCGTGCAGGCTGGCCTTGACTACAACAGCGTGGCAATTCACCAGGCGTGCAAAAAACTGGTCACGTTCAGCATCCGGCAAGCCCGTCTGCACCATGCCATCCTGCAAACGCTTAAGCAGGCTTGGTAACAAGCCAATCAGCTTCTTGCGATCTTCCGGCACAGTTTTTGGCTCAATACTCCAGACCAGTTCATCCATGGTCGCAATAGCCTGATTCCAGGAAGCGCCGTCTTCTCCGGCCTGGGTATAGGCCGAAGTCAGGACGGACTCCCAGCAACCGGCCAGAAAACTCCGGATCACTTCTGGGATATGCGGCTTATGAATACGGCGCCGCACCTCGTCATGTGCCATGATGCGAGAGAGCTCATTTTGTTCCCGCTGATGAACAACCTGGGCGCTCAACCCGGTCCGCTCATCGGTTCTTTTCTTCTCTTCGACGAGATAGCTTTCAAGATTTTCCAGAACTTCGGCAAAAATCCCGACCTTGTCATCAAACTCGTTCAGGATTCGCTGGATCAACTCGTCAACAGCCTGGTAAAAGCCCCCCTCATGCCCTTCGGTTTCATCCCAGCCAACTGAGACTTCGGCCAGACGGTCCAGCAGTTTCCGGGCAGGGTGGGATTTCTGCGAGAAAAATGCCTTGTCCAGCATGGCCACCTTGAGCACCGGGATCTGCAACCTGCCAATAAGCGCTTTCATTGCATCCGGAATACGCCGGTCATCCAGGATGTAGTCGAACAGCATGGCCACGATATCCAGGGTCATGGCATCCACATGTCCCATGGTGCTGGCCACCGGACTGGACTTGATTTCGCGCAGCACATTGACCCGCCCATCTGCCAGAGCAGCTGCATCAAGTGCGCCACCCGCGCCTGCCAGCCCGTCAAGTTGCCCATGTTGCAACTGCGTCAGCGAACTTACTACGGCCATACTTTGCGCAGGCAAAACCGCTTGCTGCGCGCCGCCAGCCATTAGCATTGCCGAGGCGTCACCTGCGCTCGCCCCCCCCCCGCTACCGAAGCCGCCCGAAAACCCTGCGCCACCGATTCCGCGCGTCAGCAACTGCTGAAGTGCTGCAAACAGCCCACCTTCGCCGGATGGAGAAGGCGCGGCCACATTTTGCTCATTCGGAGCAGTTCCGGCAGGCTCGCTCACGTCAGGCTGTTTTTTCATGCCAGCTCGAATTTTGCTCAGAACGCCCTTATCCACCAGAAACTGGTTGATCTGCTGGTAAATCCCTTTTGTCTGGCGCGGCATGTGCTTGTTGAACAGATTAACCAGCAGCAGTTTGACCTTGACAGGGCAATCAAGCGCTTTCAGGGATTTCATGAATGCATTGCCAATCACTTCAGGGCCAAGCGGATTGTTCGATTGCAACAAATCCGGGTCGTGCATTAGCACGCCCATGCGTTTTTCGATGCCGAACAACTCCTCGGCACAATCCCCATAGATACTATTCGCAATATTGCTCGATGCCAGTGATTCTTCGAGATCGTCAGGCTCCACCAGACTCAGTTCAGAAGCATTCAGGTCGAGTTCATGCTGTGAGCGCTTATCGCGGCGAATTTCCTGGTTGAAATCCTGAATAAATGACTGCTTGAACCCCGCTTCAATGAGGCCACGCTGGTCGCGAGCGACACCCATGGCTTCCATATACAAATTTCGCATCTCGTAATGGGTGGCCTGCTCGGAAAGGTCGAAAAGATCATCCGCCGCCTTGTCCATCATCTGGGTCAAAGCCTGCGCCAACCGGGACACGGCCATATCCCGGCAATCGTTCAATACCGGCATGGATGTGCCGGGTATCGAACGGGGCCGTTCGAACTGGCTCATCATCACGATGTTTTTTTGCGCGGCGTCTTTCATGATTCCGTCTCCTGACAGAGCGGGCAAACACATTGCGACACAGTCTGCAATTTGTCCTGTATTGACGCCAAGCTTAAACGACCGAATGGGGAAAAACTTAAGGAAAAGCGGGGATTGATGTGAAACCATAGCGCGATGCGCCACGACTGATTTCACCCAGCAATCCCGCTATCCTAGAGCATGCGCCCCTTAGACCGGAAACTTTGCGTCCCCACCTTTCGATAGGTTTGCCCATAAATTTTAGGTGCTACCTGACCAGAAATTCACTGACCAGTAATGTTAACTTTCTACCACAAACCCGGATTTTTCTCAAGCAATTTCCACATGCAGCATAAATGCCGCCTCGGGTCTGCATATCGATAAGAATCATGGAGGGCCAATTCACTTGGGAAAACCGCTCGGGGCATTCATAATTACCGGCAGCACCACCCATCCGGATCGACGACATGCTCAACAATCTAAGCGAATTTCTTGTTCACTGGGCCATCACAGCATTTGCGCTGTGGGTTGCCAGTGCAATATTTCACGGCATCAGCTTTTCCAACAAGCAATCCCTGCTCATTGCGGCCCTGCTGCTGGGGTTTGCCAACGCAATCGTGCGCCCGGTGCTGATTGTACTGACCCTGCCGCTTACGCTTATCACCTTCGGCCTTTTTCTCTTGGTCATCAATGCGCTGGTTATCATGCTGGTCGCAGCCATTGTGCCGGGCTTCAGGATCTCCGGCTTCTGGACCGCGTTTTTCGCCAGCATCTTTATTGCGGTTTTCAGTTTTTTTATCGGGCTGTTTATTTTCCAGTCCGGCGGACATCCCATCATGATGCCAACCCAGGGTGGCATCATGATTTAGGGTGTAAACGGGCTAATACTGCGACCAAAGCGGCCCTTCATCCATCAGCGCCACCTGCTCGCGCAGCTCCAGAATACGGTCCTGCCAATAACGCTGGGTGTTGAACCAGGGGAATGCCGCCGGAAACGCCGGATCATCCCAGCGCCGCGCCAGCCAGGCAGAATAGTGGATCAGGCGCAGGGTTCGCAGCGCTTCAATCAGGTGAAGTTCGCGCGCATCGAATTCATGGAAATCCTCGTACCCTGCCAGCAAATCAGCCATCTGCCGCGCCATGTCAGCGCGTTCACCCGAGAGCATCATCCACAGATCCTGCACTGCCGGGCCCATCCGGGCGTCGTCAAAATCGACAAAATGCGGCCCATTGTCCGTCCATAGCACATTGCCAGCATGGCAATCACCATGCAGACGCAGCATCTTCACGCCGCCAGCCCGCTCAAAACAGCGCCGCACCCCATCCAGAGCCAGCGCCACGACACTGCGCCAGGCATCATCCAGATCAGGCGGGATAAAATCATTGGCCAGCAGATAATCGCGCGGCTCCGTACCAAAACTCGAAACATCCAGCACGGGGCGGTGATTGAACGGCCGTAACGCCCCTACCGCATGAATGCGCCCGAGGAAACGCCCCATCCATTCCAGGGTATTGCTGTCCTCCAGTTCCGGCGCCCGCCCACCCTGCTTCGGAAAAACGGCAAAACGGAAACCCTCGAACAGGTGCAGCGTACCCGCACCGGCCAGCGCCAGCGCCGGCACCACCGGGATTTCACGCTCGGCCAGTTCCTGGGTAAAGGCATGCTCTTCAAGAATAGCTTCATCGCTCCAGCGTGCCGGACGGTAAAATTTCGCCACCAGCGGCGGCCCTTCTTCCATACCGATCTGGTAGACGCGATTCTCATAACTATTGAGTGCAAGCAGGCGTCCGTCACTGCGCAAACCGACGCTATCCAGCGCATCCAGAATCACATCCGGCGTCAGGGAGGAAAAGGGAGTCAAGGGAGTATTATTCATGGAGGCCAGGGCAAAATCAGCGCATTGATAGCACAGGTTGTTTCAGCGGAATCAACTCAACCTGAACGGTGTTGTTCTTGTCGGACAGCCAAATCTGCCCTTCCTGAATAGTGCATTGCAGTTGCATATTGCGTTGCGCCAGTTCTGCCATGGCCTGAGTGGTGGCAAGCGGCAGGTTCATGACACCGAGATTTTCAAGTCGCTCGAATTTGCCGCTATTCTGGCTCCACCAGATATCCGCGCCACGTCCGCCATAGGTATAAACAAAGACCTGCCTTGCGCGCCCACAGGCTTTGCGAATGAGCTTTTCGTCAGGCAGACCGACATCGATCCAGCACTCGATAGCGCCGGTCAGATCTTTTTGCCACAGATCAGGCTCGTCGTCTGTGCTCAGTCCCTGACCGAAAGCCAGATTCTCGTCAGCATGCAGCGCAAAAGCCAGCAAGCGCACCATCATGCGCACGTCGTTTTCCGAGGGATGGCGAGCGATAGTCAGGATGTGGTCATGATAATAATTGCGATCCATGTCGGCAATTTGCAGCTCGGCTTTGAAAATTGTTGCCTTGAGTGCCATATAATTGTTTCCGCTAGAGCATTGATTCTGAAACGCCGAAGAATACCTGATTTGAGATTTTGATTCCCATTATTGAGTTACCCAAAAGGGCAGATCCATGGAAAAACGCTTCGAATATTATGCCCAGCTTGCCGCTATTCTGATTCTGGTAGTGGGCTGTTTCCTCGTATTGCAGCCCTTCCTGACCGCGACACTGTTTGCCGCTGTGGTATGCATCTCGACCTGGCCCCTGTATATCTGGCTGTTGCGCAGAATGAAGGGCAGACAGAACCTGGCCGCGCTCACCATGACGCTGTCGCTGATTATCACCGTTATCCTGCCGCTGGCATTGGTGGCATATAACCTTGCCGACAATGTCACTGTTTTTTACGACAGGATCATCCAGGCCATCGAGGATGGGCCGCTACTGCCACCCGCCTGGCTGACCGGGTTGCCGCTGGTGGGTGAATCGATCAACAATTACTGGCATCTGATCGCAAATAGCCAGGAAGAAATGATGGCTCTGCTCAAGCGCCTGCTCGAGCCGACCCGGAAATTTCTGCTCAGCGGCGGAATCCTGCTTGGGCAGGGGGTCATGGAAATGAGCCTGGCCGCTTTCGTCAGCTTCTTCCTGTACCGCGACGGCAAAGCCCTGGTGAATGCACTTGACGTAGCGATGGAACGGGTTGCCGGCCTCCATTCGGTGAGCGTCCTCGACACGGTCAATAACACCGTGCGCGGCGTCATGTACGGGATTGTAGGGACAGCATTGGCACAGGGTTTTGTGGCTGCCATCGGTTTCGCTATTGCCGGCGTACCGGCAGCACTGCTGCTCGGTGTGGCCACCTTCGCACTTTCCCTGATCCCCGCCGGCCCGCCTCTGATCTGGGGTGGCGCAGCTATCTGGCTTTTTTACCAGGGCAGTACGGGATGGGGAATTTTCATGCTGTTGTGGGGAGTACTACTGATCAGCAGCGTGGATAACGTGGTGAAACCCCTGCTTATCAGCCGCGGCAGCAATCTGCCGTTTATTCTGGTGATGTTTGGCGTGATGGGGGGCGTGCTCGCCTTCGGCTTCGTGGGCATTTTCATCGGACCGACCCTGCTGGCGGTGGGATTCAGTTTGATGCGAAAATGGACTATGCGTGAGAGCAATGCGTAGGGTCATTGGCTTGTGAAAAAACCAGCATAGAACCAAATATTTAAACACCGGCCCTGACGAATCAATCCCGACTGGGCGAACTCTCAAATTTAACACCGTAAAAAGGCCACTCCATATGCCTCTGGATCAGCATGAACTGACATGGATCTACAACCTTTACCAGCTTGGCCGCACCTCAAATGCAAGTATCGACCCTTCCGAAATGTGGCGCCACCTGCTTGAAAACATTGTTGGCGCATTCAAAGCCGGCAGTGGCTGCCTGGCAGAAGTGATCGACAGCAAGGGAGACTTGAAGATTCAGGCCGGCATTGGCTTGCCTGAAGGCGTGGTAGGAACCGAGCTGGCGGCAGGCTCTGGAATCCTTGGGCTGGTCGTATCAGAAGGAAAACCAAGGTTGCTGAATGGCAACTTGTCGGATGACCAGAAGCTCGCTGACAGATTACCCAAACGGGCAAGGCCAGCGCCTTGGTCTGCCATGTGCTGGCCGCTGATGGTCGAAGGGAAGATCGTCGGGGTGATTAGCGTCAACCGCTCGCAGGAAGTGGAACCATTTTCAGATAAAGATCTTGAAAAGGGCGCGCAGCTTATCGAATTCATCGCGGTTGCGGTGGAAAACGCCCAGTTGAATCTGAAATCGGCAAAACATGTCTCTGAATTGAAGGAAATGAACCGAAAGCAGGCACTCTGGAGCCAAGCCCAGGAATGGATGAGCGAAGCACAGGCCGAACTGGAAAAAACGGGCGATCTCAAGGTGTTTTGCACCCAGGCGGCTTTCCAGGCTAAAAGCCTGCTTTCCGCAGACTGGGGGGCACTGCTGGTTGAAGGGAAAGGCAAAGGCGTCCCTTCAATCTTTTCATCCAATGAAAATCCCGAGATAGAAAAAAAATTGCTCCTTTACTACGGAGCGGGTTTACCCAATAGCGACAAAACCGGGCAGGGCGTCATATTTCACCCTCAAAACAATGGCATGACCAAGACAGGCGCGTTGAATACCATTGGGGCCACGATCATGATGCCCGGACCCTTGAAGGGGATACTGATGGTGGGCATTGAAGCTTTGCCCCATTCCTTTGACGCAAATGACGAAATATTTCTATCCGCATACTCCATGAGCATTCAACGAATACTGGAACGCATCCAGCTGCTGAATTCCTTGCGCAGGGAAAATCAGACCCTCAAGACGGAACGCGACGAATTACTTTCTGAAATCAAGGCATTAAATCCTGCCAGAAGCTAGCTTTTTAGCTAAAAACGACAGATCACTTAATCTCTTCAACCTTGAGCCACACGCTGCGGCTATCACGTCCGCGCGTGTTCGCATAGCTGGTGTAGCCGCGCTCGCGCCCGTTTTCTTCCTGGCTGCTGCCGCCGAGTTCGATCCATTCCCCAATCCTGCCGGAAACCGTGGTGCTAAGGCGTTGTATGTCGACGCTACCCTGCCGGCCGCGTTCCTGATCGTGTTGCGGACTGATTTCCAGCGTAACCCGGTCACCTGTCAATCTCGGCGTCACCATCAGGCCGCTGCCGATATCACGATACACCAGATTTTCGGACACTACCGCGCCACCCGGCCCCACCATCACCTGCCTGAACGGCACTGGCACTGAACGGCCCACCATCAGATAGCCGCTACCGCCCTCCATCACCTGGATATGCTGCCGGGTATTCTGGCTGCCACTACGAACCGTATCGTATGCCTGACCCCGAATCCGGGTATTGCTGTTGGGTCCAATCTCAATGCGGCCGGACAGCGCGGCGCCTTCCCTGCCGTCCTCCTGGCTGATGTCATTGCTGACCCGGATGATCAGGTTTCTGGGCGGGGTATCCAGCGTAGCGAGGACTTCCCGGATTTGCGCTATATTCCTGCGACTGGCGCGCAGGATGATCTGGTCATTCATGCCTGATACGCTGCCGCCCGGTTCAACCAGGGGGCGAAGTACCGGGACAATCTGGTCCACCGTGCGATGCTGGAGCTGGATGAGCTCCAATTCCTGCTGCGCAATGGCGGGAAAGGCGAACAGCAGCAATAAAAGCCATAGCCAATGTTTCATATTAAAAATATTGGGTGCGGACTTTTTGAATAGAAAAGAGCACAACATCTTGCTTTTAATCATAAATAATCACATTAAACGCATAATATTTATAAATAGACAAATCTTTCAGATAAGCCCCGAAACATGTCGGACTGTTCAGAATTCTTTGACTAGGAACGATTTCTTCTGTTGATTCCAGCATCCAAGGATTAGGCTTTCTTTCCCGTTCCATGAGGCGGTATTCTTTTATGGGAGGACTGCCCTGTCTTTCCGATTCGGGCCTTTTATCTGACACCATTGATAAGCAGGGGGACGGGGGAGTAGAGCCGGAAATTATCCGCCGAGAAATGATTGGTATGCTCGAAGCGTACTTCAATATTCTTTGCTGTTTTGGGCACAGCGTAATCAGCAGACAAATCCAGCGTGACTTGGAACCCCTCCATGGGCTTCAACACCAGAAAATCATCCGGCGGCGCTCTCTTTGCCATCATCCCACCATAGGAAATCTCGACTCCATCAGCCTTAACGTCAAATAGATTATTGGTGATACGCCCGCCAAATCCGATACTGGGCTTATCGAACTGGACAATCCGATCGGTACGGTTCCTGATCACCAGCTCGACAGTCAGCGGTTCCCTGGCGAGCAGTTTCAAACTGACCGGCCATTTCGCAATCGTTACTTTCCTGCTATCCAGATCGACCCGATAAACTGTACCCCGTTCATCTGTGACCACAATCGATGAACCACTCTCCTTGGTCATCGCGGAGATGAACACATCCTGAATATCTGTCTCAAGTCTTTCGTCGTATCTGTAACGGTAAAGCGTCAAATCCCATAGTGTCTTGCCAGTCTTGATTTCAGATGCCCTGAAAAGCCCCATGCTCCCCCACACCGCCTCATAGCGAATGCCATCGATCACAACAGGCTGCACCCGCGCAGGAGCAATACGACTCGCCATTAGTCTTGAGCCGTTTTGGCTTGAAGTCACGCCACTATTTTCATTCGTCATAATTTTTCCCTCTGACGCAGCTAAACCCTCAGTCGAAAGACAAACCGAAGCAAAAAACCAAAATATCAACCTAAATGAATTAAATATGAATGAACCATCAGACTGCCCCGCTGCACGACCAGGGTCAAGTCTCATTGCATTTCCAGGGTCAAATCTTGACATCAAGCTATATCCTCAACTTTCCGGGGCTCTTTACCATATCCATGATATCAAGACTTCGTATATTGACAGCGGTCAGCATAACGGATTGCAATAATGCCGTTGAGCAGGCTGGGCGCAAAACATCGGCAAGATTCTTCTTTCAGCTTATCTAGCTTTACGCATAGGCTTTTAGGGATATTTAAAAAGATTTTCTGACTATACAAAACAGACCGCTTATGCCACAATCAAGAACAATTCCTATTTACACAGCCCGATTACAAATGACCACGGTCAGCCTTTCCACTCTCAAACCCGGCGAAATCGCCGTGATTGCAGCATTACACACCGACGAAGCACTCTATCACCGCCTTGCTGCGATGGGTTTCCGCATCGGAAAAAACATCGAACTGGTACGACGGGCGAAATTTGCCGGCCCCCTGCACGTCAGAATCGGCACCACCGATATCATGTTGCGGCGCATTGACGCGCAACGTATCGACGTCACGCCAGCCACCAACATCCCGCAATGAAACGCATTGCCCTGCTGGGGATGCCGAATACCGGCAAATCCACCTTCTTTAACCGCCTGACCGGCGCATCGGCACGGGTAGGCAACTGGCCGGGCATCACCGTGGAACTGATGAGCGCAAAAGTGCTGCTCGGCGGCGCCATGGTGGAAATCATCGATCTCCCCGGCGTGTACGACATCCATGGTTTTTCGGATGACGAACTGGTGGTGCGGCATTTTCTGGAAAACAACCCGGTAGATCTGGTGCTGATCGTCCTCAACACCACCCAGATCGAACGCCAGTTGAGCCTGGCATTGCAACTCAAGCAGCTTGGGCTGCCTGCCATGCTTTTGCTCAACATGTCCGACGAAGCCAAAAAATTTGGTGTCACGGTCGATGTAGAAAAAATGTCTCAAGCCTTGGCCATGCCGGTGGTGCTGCTGTCAGCAAAATACGGCAGCGGCTACGAACACGCCTACCAGGCCATTTCCAGCGCGATTCAGTCCAGTCAACCTGCCGACATCCAGGAAATCCGCGACAAGCTGAAGCTTGAAAACCAGATCGAAGCCAAGATGGAAAGCGTGCTCAAGCACGCAGTACAGGTTCCGACCCAGATGACGGACAATCTGACCACCCGGCTGGATTCCCTGTTGCTGCACCCATGGCTGGGGCTGCCGTTGTTTTTCGGTGTCATGTACGTGCTGTTCCAGGCCATTTTCATTCTCGGCAAGCCGCTGCAGGATGGCGTCGCCTGGGCGCTGGGCCTGTTCCGTGGCGAGATCCTGGAGCATCTTCTGCTTAATCTGCCCACCCCAGTACAGGGCCTGCTGCTGGATGGCATCTACAACGGTGTCGGCACCGTGGCCGCCTTTGTGCCCATCATCGTGCTGTTCTTCCTCTTCATGGCGCTGGTGGAAGACAGCGGCTACCTGTCCCGCGCAGCGTTCCTGATGGATGCGCTGATGGCCAAGATGGGGCTGGACGGGCGCAGTTTCGTCATGATGCTGATGGGCTTTGGCTGCAACGTACCCGCACTGATGGGCACCCGCGTGATGAGATCGCGCAGCCTGCGCCTGCTGACCATGATGGTGATCCCCTTCTCGCTTTGTTCCGCCCGCTTGCAGGTATTCGTATTCATCACCGCCGCACTGTTCGCTCCAAGACACGCCGCACTGGTGCTGTTCAGTCTTTACCTGTTCAGCTTTGCCGCCGCACTTGTGACCGCGCTGCTATTCAAGAAACACTACAGCAACAGCGAACCTTTTATCCTTGAACTGCCTCCCTACCGCCTCCCCACCTGGCGCCAGATAGTGTTGCGCGGCTGGCACGAAGTTCGCCATTTTCTTAGCCGCGCCAGCAAATTCATCATTGCCGGCGTGGTGATGGTATGGATTCTCACCCACTTCCCCCTCAACGCCACTCCGGCAGGCGGCGACACCTGGGCCGGCATGATCGGCCAATTTCTTTCGCCCATCCTTGACCCGCTCGGCATCAACCAGCAACTGGCGATTGCACTGCTCTTCGGTTTTGTCGCCAAGGAAATCGTGATCGGTTCGCTGGCCGTCATCTACGGCCTCGAAGGCACTGCGCTGATGAGCACCATGGCGCAGCAACTGGACTGGGTGCAGGCCTATAGCTTCATGCTTTTCACCCTGATTTACACCCCCTGCCTTTCCACCCTGGCCACACTCAGGAACGAGTCCAGAAGCAATGCCTACACTGCGCTGGCGCTGGCCTGGCCACTGGGGCTGGCGTGGCTTCTGAGCTTTGCGTTCTATCAGAGCGCACGCTTCTTGGGCTATTAGAACGAACCCCCAATAAAAAAGGCCACCCACGGGCCCCCGGGCGGCCTCGGCCTTTTTTATTGCAGAGCGAGCCTTAATTAAGCAAAGCTGTCCGCCATCAGCGTAGCAAACCATTTCTTCATATCGTTGAAATTATCCTGCGTCGCCGCGGCGGCTTCGATCGGACCTGCGCCGGGCACAGCCACCATCCTGTTGTTCACCGCATCGTAGCCATACACCACAGTCAGCCATGAAGCCGTATCGGCAGTGATCGGTGAGTAGCAGGCAGAATTGGTCTTCGGTGCAGGATTGGGAATCAAGTCGCCACGAAGCGCCCGGGTAATGGCATCGGCGCACAGCTTGGCTTCCTGATTGGCAATATGGCCGGCCTTGGGCTGCCCGGAGGATGCCGAATCGCCGATCACATACACATTCGGCACGCCGGTAGACTCGTAGCTGCGCACATCGACTCCTGCCCAGCGACCGCCGACATTGGCCAGCGCCGGATTGTCGGTGATGATCTTGCCTGCCTTATGAGCGGGAATGACGTTCAGCACATCGGCAAATAGAGTACCGGAATTGGTGGAGACCGCATGCTTGCCGCCAGTTGTATTCACTGCCACGCTGGCAACAATCTGGTTGGGACGATAGTCAATCACCCCGGCATGAGTCACCCCAAACGCCGTTTCGAAGGTGTGTTTTTCTGCCTGAATAAAGGGATTGGCGTCAAGAACGATGACTTTTGAGCCGGGTTTGTTTTTCTTCAGGTAGTCCGCAACAATACAGGCCCGCTCATAAGGTCCCGGTGGGCAGCGATAGGGAGACGCAGGAATAGTCATGACAAAAGTCCCGCCCGCCGGCATATTGCGTATTTGCGATGCCAGTTTGGTGGTTTGCGCACCGGCTTTCCATGCATGTGTCACATAGTTGTCCTGAAGCGCAGGAGTCAAGCCGGGAACAGCGTCAAACTCGATGCCGGGCGCCAGAATGATCTTGTTGCCGGTCAGCACCCGGCCATCGGCCAGACGTACCGAACCCATGCCAGTGCCGACTGGCGGCACGATACCAACCACGCTGCCCTGCACGAAGTTGATGCCATAAACCGTCCTCAGCGTATTGTAGTTGTAGGTCAACTGGGACATGGTGGTGGAACCATTCAGCACCAGGTTGCTCATGATATTTGAGCTGTAGGTGGCATTCTGATCGACCAGCGTCACTTGCACCTTGCTGCCGCCCCAGAGGCGGAGAAATTTGGCTGCTGTCGCACCAGCCATGCCGCCACCAACCACCACCACGCTGCCAGTCGCACCGGTATCGGCAGGAACGCCGGTTCCGGCGGAGGTGCTCGTCGTGCCTGAGCTTCTCCGTTTTCTGTCATCATCAGCGAAAGCGCGTCCTGGAAGCAGCAGGCCCAAGGCAGAGGCGCCGAGCAATCCCACAAATTGTCTACGTTTCATGTTTTTTCTCCTTGGGATGTATTAGCGTGACACTTTCGAGAAATAGTCGGCAATCAGCCAGATTTCGTTATCGGAAAATCCTCTGGCATGGGCGTTCATGATGTTTTTGTCAGCGGCCTTGGTCTGCATTTCCTTCATCTCCTCGTAGATGCTCGAAGATGATTTCCCTGCCAACTCCTCAAACCCCTTCCGCCCATCCGTGCCATGGCACTGGAAGCAGTTGGAGGCAAGCAACCTGCCCGGATGGGGTTGGGCCGCAGCGGAAGCTTGAGACCAGACAGAAAGCGCCGCAAAACCGGCGCAAATAAAAATTCGATGCATGATGTCCTCCTTGGTGGATGGAATTGCTGGCAGGGAGTAGTTAAACACGCCGGCCTTAAGGCAGGCTTAAGACAGGATCTCCCCGCCCAGGAGAAAACATATTAGGAGGATAATTGACAAATGTCTGTTACGGTTTGTTCATGTCAAAACAAAACCGTGAATTGCATTTACAGCGCGAGCACTTTCCGCTGAGCCGCGATCAGATCTTCCAGCGGTTTGGGATGCTCGATGCCGTATCCCTGCGCAAAATCCACGCCCATGTCACGCAGCATTTCCAGAACCGAGTCATTTTCAACGAATTCGGCAATGGTCTTCAGGCCTATTACATGACCGACCTGGTTGATGGAAGAAACCATCGCCGCATCAATTGGGTCCTCCACCATATCGCGGACAAAAGAACCGTCGATTTTCAGGTAATCCACCTGCATGTTCTTAAGATAAGTGAAGGAGGACAGGCCGCTGCCAAAGTCATCCAGCGAGAAGCGGCAACCATGGGCACGCAGTTCGCTGATGAAATCGGTTGCCTTGGTAAGGTTGGTGATGGCCGCAGTCTCGGTAATTTCGAAACAGACGTGTTTGTGCGGCACCTTGTAAAGCGCAAACTGGCGCTTGATGAATTCCAGGAAGTGCTCGTCGCACAGCGAAGGCCCTGACAGATTGACCGTGAAAGTGTGGCACCGCTTCCCCTCGGCATTCTTGCATTCAGGGAAAACTTTCCAATACAGACCGAATGCCGAACTCACCACCCAGCGATCAATCGAAGGCATGAGATTATAGCGTTCAGCGGCCGGAATGAAGGCCATGGGGGGAACGATCTGGCCATCGTCATCGATCAGGCGCAGCAGGATTTCGAAATGCGCACCCTCATTGTCCTGTGCCTGAAGCGGCATAATGGTCTGGTAATAAAGCCGGAAACGGTTTTCCTCTATAGCGTGTGTAATGCGTGCCACCCAATTCATTTCCCCCTGGCGCTGAACCAGATCGCCATCTGCCTCCCGGTAGAGATGAACACGGTTGCGCCCCTTGTCCTTGGCAGCGTAGCACGCAGCATCGGCACAACTGAGAACAACATCGAGCGACCCCGTATCCTGATTGATGGGCACCAGGCCAATACTGACCCCGATAGCGAAGGACTGCTCCTTCCACACAAAATGAAAATCCTTGACGGTCTGCCGCAACAGGTCGGCGACGATCTCGGCCTGTTGCGGCGGGCAATTGTCCAGCAACACCCCGAATTCGTCACCGCCCAGCCGTGCCAGGGTATCGGTATCGCGCACCTTGCTTTGCAACAGCAGGGTCAACTGTCTCAACAGTTCATCGCCTGCCACATGTCCACAGGTATCGTTGACGATCTTGAACTGATCGAGATCCAGGTAGCACAGCGCATACATCCGCCCACTCTCACGCGCAGTCGCAAGCGCCTTTTCCAGTCGGCGCTCGAATTCGCGCCGGTTGACCAGACCGGTCAGCGCATCGTGAGAAGCCTGGTAGGACAAACGCTCGGTTGCCTCGTCAATGCGCTCCTGCATCCGGTCCTGCGCCATTTGCAGCGCCACCGCCATCGAGTTCACCCCACATTCAAGCGTGCGCAGTTCGCCCCCCGAATTCTCACTGACACGCACCTCAAGATGCCCCCTGCCAAGCTGGTCAACAGCGTCAGCCAGACGCTTCACCGGATCAGTCACATCCCGGCTCATGCGCACTGCCAGCAAGGCACTCGACAACAAACCCAGCAGGGAAATGAGCAGGCCATTCAAAATCAGCAATTGCTTGTGTCCCTGGGTACTGGCACGAGAGAGCTCAAGGTTCACCCGGCCCAGTATTTTTCCCTTGGGAGGGGCGCCCAAACGCGTGCCGCCTGGTGCAAAATCATCCACCTCAGTCTGGCTTTGAAACACCGGCGCACTGAAACTCAGCACCGCCCCATGCTCGGCCACCGCAATATAAAAGCCCGCACGGTGATCGCTCAATATGGGCGGTCCCTCGGATTTGCCGCGGGTGGCAAGTATGGCGCCATCCATATCGGTGATGGTGACAGCGGTGACATCCACTTCCTGCATGGCTGAATCCGCCAGACTCTGCAGGATTTCACGATTACCGGAGAACACCCCGAATTCACTCGCCGGCGCCAGTTGGCGCGCAATAGCCAGCCCACGCTCATGCAAAGACTGCTCCAGGCTGTGAATTCCGGACGCGATAAAATAAACCGCCAATAAAAAGGCAATCCCCGCTGCCGGCATTAATGCCAGGAAAAGCACCCTTTTTTTATGCCCCAGTTTTTCATTGTGCCTCTGATGCCCGCTTCAACTTCTGGAGCAAAGACAATTCGTCGCCGATGCTCAAACCCAAAGAACGCGCCACCTGGTAATTGACGCTGACAGAGAAATATTTTGGATATTCAGGGGGAGGCAGCCATGTTGGCCGGTTTGCCAGCACGCGCAAAACAATATCACCGGCTTGCCGTCCGACCTGTTCAGGTGATGTATAGACAGATGCAAGCGCCCCGGCTTTGACATAGGCATGCGAAAAGCCGATGACCGGATCCTGGTAGCGATACGTGGTCAACAACAGGCTTTGGACCGTGCCCTTGTTGAACACCAGCGGATCCGGCACGGCCAGCAATACATCGCTCTCGGCCAGCACTCGCTGTAAAGCCGGCAATAACTCTTCGGCTGCGCTGATTTTCTCTGCCACCAGGCCCAGCCTGGCTTCGCTGGCCGCAGCTTGCAATGACTTCAACGACCCCACAGAATCAGGGCCGAGTACCACACCGACACGCCCGCGATCCGGTATTGCCAGGCGGATCAATTCCATCTGCCGCGCTTCTGGCTGATCAAGAAATACCGCAGAAAAAAGCTTATGGTCGCGCTGCCTGGCAATCTTATCGAAGGCCAGGCGCGGAATCAGAATGGCCAGAACGGGGATGGGCAAATTCTGCATCGCCAGTTCCTGTGCAGCGCTCACGCCAACGGCAACGATCAGATCCGGGGTTTCCCTGAGGAAATCGATCTTTCCGTCAGACCGCGAATACACATTAACCGCAGCCTTAATGCTGCTCTGCCCCAATGTCGTACGCAAACTGCTGGCCGTATCTTTATAGGGCGCAGATTCATCACTCAGAACAACGGCGATATTTACTGGCGCGGCACAAAGAATACCCGCCCAGGCCATGCCAATAAACAGGATGATGCGAGCCATCAGAGTGGACAAATGCAGCTTAGTCACTCTGCAACGCCATTTTCCACACACAGTTGCCGCGGCTCGATTTTTCCAGATCCTCAAGATAAGCAGCGTGAGCCGCCAATTCATCCTCGCCAGCAGACTGGACACGCAGCCTTGAGCGCTCACGCTGCACCCGCGCCACATTTTTTGCTCGTACTGGCGCAGACTCGATCATCAGACTCTCCTGACCGCGCGTCATGGCAAGATACACTTCCGCCAGCAGTTCGGTGTCCACCAGGGCGCCGTGCAAAGTGCGCCTGGAATTGTCGATCTGATAATTGCGGCACAGGGCATCAAGGTTGTTTTTCTGCCCCGGACGCAGCTGTTTTGCCATTTTCAGGGTATCGGTAATGACCGGGCAGTAATGCTGGATCGGCTCCATCCCGAGCAATCCGAGTTCATAATTGAGAAAACCGACGTCAAACGGGGCGTTGTGAATAACCAGTTCGCCCCCATCCACGTAATTCAGGAAATCCTTGACGATGTCGCGAAATAGCGGCTTATCCTGAAGGAATTCCAGGCTGATGCCATGGACCTGCTGCGCACCGGGATCAATTTCTCGCCCGGGATTGAGATACTGGTGAAAATGATTGTTGGTCAGTTGGCGATTCACCATCTCAACTGCTGCAATTTCGATAATGCGATGACCGAGGCTGGTTTCCAGCCCGGTCGTCTCAGTATCTAGAATAATCTGGCGCAAACTTTGAACACTCCATCTCTCATTTCAAACAACGCAAAATTTCAGGTTTCACGGGTGGACATGCCCTGCCCGTAAACCCCTTCGATCAACTCGCCGCGCCGATGGCTTCGACGCCCCGATTGGCTAACTGATCTGCGCGCTCATTCTCGTCATGCCCCGCATGACCCTTCACCCAAAACCATTCCAGCTGATGCTTCGCCGCCAACTGGTCCAGTTCCTGCCACAAATCTACATTCTTGACCGGTTTGTTGTCTGCTGTCCGCCAGCCACGCCGCTTCCAGTTGTGTATCCATTCGCTGATACCCTTCTGCACATACTGCGAATCGGTGTGCACACGCGCCTGGCAGGGACGGCTCAAAGCCTCCAGCGCCTTGATCACCGCCATCAACTCCATCCGGTTGTTGGTGGTATGCGGCTCTCCGCCAAACAGCTCCCGCTCCTGGCCGCGAAAGCGCAACAAGGCACCCCAGCCGCCGCGCCCCGGATTTCCCTTGCACGCGCCGTCAGTATAGACGTCCACGATGCTGACGTCATCAGACAAACCCTGATTCTGCTGCGAAATATCAACTTGCTCCAGATTCCGGGTGCTGCTTTTTTTGATCATTTATAAAACCTCTCGCTGACTAAAGGATTTCTGGGCTGCTGGCGCCAGCCCCTTGCGCGTGGCGACGGACTCATTCCACCCAGGCATGATCAGGCGCATGCCCTGCACTTTCTTTTTCGCCTGAATAAAATAAACACCGCCGGCGAGTGCCCACCAACGATCCCCCGCATTTTCCATGAAGTGAAACTTGCCAAGCAATTGCGCTTGCTGAAATGGCGGCTCATAACAGCACATCCGCCCCCCCACCACTTCAAATCCCAACAAGGCCAGCCAGTCCTTGAGACGCGAAAGGCCGATAAAATGACCGTGCCAGGGATAACGCTGCCTGTTATTAGGAAGCATCCGCCATAAACCCCACAGGCTGAATGGATTGAAGCCACTGATAATCAGGCTACCCTCCGGCATCAACACGCGTTCTGCTTCACGAAGAATCTGGTGCGGATGGTTGCTGAACTCGAGCAAATGAGGCAGCAACAGCAAATCAATCGACTGACTGGCAACAGGCAGGGACTCCGGCTCCATTTGCAGCGCCACCTCCACCCCCTTGCCGCCTCTCAAGCGAGTCGGAATCCGGCTGGTACGCAGCAGATCATGATCCAGCAGCCCCAGTTGAAGAGCATTGAAGCCAAAAATATTGACAGCCACCTGATCGAAGTAAGCCTGCTCATGCTGCAGCAAATACTGGCCGAGCGGTGTTTCAAGCCATGCCGTTTCATCAACACTTGACATTCAGGCAGCTCCGGCCAAAGATAAAACCATGATTGAAATTATTCCTATCCCCGCATTTGAAGACAACTACATCTGGCTGATCCACAATCAGGCATTTGCTGCCGTGGTGGATCCTGGTGACGCCGATCCGGTCATGGATTATTTGCGTCAGCACAGTCTCGAACTGACCGCCATTCTCATTACCCATCATCATGGCGACCATTGCGGCGGAGCCAAGGAACTGAGGCAGCACTTCAACTGCCCAGTGTATGGCCCGCACAAGGAAAAAATCACTGCCACCACGCAAGCAGTGGCAGAACATGACAGCATCACCCTTCCCGAACTGGGCATTTCATTCAATGTCATCGACGTGCCCGGCCACACTCGTGGCCACGTCGCCTATTATGGGATAAATTCACTGTTTTGTGGCGATGCCCTGTTTGCCTGCGGTTGCGGACGGCTGTTTGAAGGCACCCCGGAACAGATGCAGAACTCCCTTGCAAAACTTGCCGCGCTGCCCGACGAAACAAAAGTTTTCTGTGCCCACGAATACACCCTCGACAATATCCGCTTCGCCCGAATTGCAGACCCCGACAACACAGCACTGCAACAAAGGGAAGTGCGTGAGCGCCAAACCCGTGCACAAGGCTTGCCCACCCTGCCGTCGACCATCGGCATGGAAAAGCGCACCAACCCCTTCCTGCGCTGGGACGACCCTCACCTCATTGCAGCGGCGAGCCGATTCGCCGGTCACCCGCTGAACAGCCCGGCCAGCATATTTGCCGCCATCCGGCAGTGGAAAGACAAGCTGGATTGAGGCATTTCCGCTTGACCTGAGCGCGCAAAACTCATTACCATCGAAGGGTTTTTACCTCTCAAAAAAGCCCGAACGCATGCGATCACGATCAGCTCTTCTTACTGCTTTGCCTGATCATCGGCGCCAGCCAGTCAGGCATGGCCTTCGCCGAGGACAATTACGCAGCGTTCGCAAGCGGCTTCACCTTTACGGAAAACGAGCCGGACAAACCGGTCGAGCCAATCAGGCAGAACAAGCCGGATGTGCCTGATGAACAGTATTCAGCCCGTCTTGAAACCGTAGAAGAACAACTGAGTCTGCGCCCGGCGGAAAAAATCAGCTCCAGCGTAATGCCCCTGCAGCTCGAATCACTGAAGAACGACCCGAAAGACTTATGGGACCGCATCCGCTCCGGCTTTCAGCTGACTGAACTCAACAGCCCGCTGGTCCAGGAACACGAGGCCTGGTATGCCAACCGGCCAGATTATGTGCAACGCACGGTGGAACGCAGCCAGCGCTACCTGTTCCATATCGTGGAAGAAATCGAAAAGCGCGGCATGCCGACCGAAATCGCGCTCCTGCCCATCATCGAAAGCGCCTACAACCCCAAGGCCTACTCCACCAGCCACGCCTCCGGGATCTGGCAATTCATCCCTTCCACCGGCAAGCACTTCGGCCTCGACCAGAACCTGCTCTACGATGGCCGCCGCGACATTCTCGCGGCCACAGATGCCGCGCTTGACTACCTGCAGAAGCTGTACGACATGTTCGGCAACTGGGAACTGGCACTGGCGGCCTACAACTGGGGCGAAGGCTCGGTGAGCCGCGCCATTGCAAAAAATCAGGCCAACGGAGAACCGACCGACTATCTCAGCCTGCGCATGCCGCCAGAAACGCGCAATTACGTACCCAAACTGATCGCGGTCAAGAATATCATCATGAACCCGGTCGCCTATGGCCTGGCGCTCAACAGCATCCCCAACAGCCCCTATTTCGCCACGATCAAACTCCAGCAGCACATGGATGTCGCTGTGGCGGCGCGTCTTGCCGAAGTGCCGCTGGAAGAATTTGTCGCCCTCAACCCGGCCTACAACAAGCCCCTGGTTGCCGGCATAGGAAAGCCCACCCTGCTACTGCCAGTGGACAAGGTCAACAGCTTCTCACTCAACCTGGAAAAAAATGAGCGTCCGCTGTCCTCGTGGCAAACCTACACGCCTCAGCGCGGTGAAAAGCTGGCCGCAATTGCCAAGCGCTTCAACATTTCGCTGTCACGCCTGAAAGAAATCAATGCCATTACGGGCCGCAAAAAACAGGTTGTCGCCCAGACCCTGCTGGTGCCAGTCACCAAGTCCGGCAACGCCCCTACCCTGTTGGCTCACATCCCCGCACCCGAAGCGACCGGCGACGCAGTTGCACCAGGACGCAGTGCCACACATATCGTGGCCCGTGGCGACACCGTGCTCAACATTTCCAAACGCTATGGGATGACACCCGCCGAGTTGAAATCCCGCAACGGCCTCAAATCCAACAACCTGGCGCGCGGCCAGAAACTGAACGTACTGGCCAGCAGCAAACAGAATACGAACAAGACCCAGGTCGCCAGGAACAAATCTGAAACGGCGAAACCAATCAAGGTGTCAAAAAATTCCGCTTCGCAAGGCAAACGTACTCGCTACGTGGTCAAGCGCGGCGATACCGTATTCAGCA
The DNA here is from genome assembly GCA_963741495.1 of uncultured Gammaproteobacteria bacterium. Taxonomy (GTDB): domain Bacteria; phylum Pseudomonadota; class Gammaproteobacteria; order Burkholderiales; family Sulfuricellaceae; genus Sulfurimicrobium. The sequence continues at coordinate 152,875 of CAVUID010000015.1, read as the reverse complement.
TCGCGCGCCGTTTCGATGTCGCGGTGAACGATTTGCAGCGCTGGAACAATATCCCGGCCAGCAACAACCTGCGGCCGGGCAACACCCTGATGGTTTACGACCGGGAAAGCTGATCGGGTCCGCGAAAACCGATTAGGGGTTCGCTGATTTATCCGTCATTGCGAGAAGCAAAGCGACGAAGCAATCTGTAACTTGTTGATTTTCTAAAACGAGATTGCTTCGCTACGCTCGCAATGACAAGGTAGAGGAATAAATCTGTGGCGCCTTAGATCAGAGAGGCGCGCAGCAAGGCACGGGTATATTCCTGCTGAGGCGCCTCGAACAGAACCTCTGTCTCCCCTGCCTCCACAATTCTCCCCGACTGCATCACGATCATGCGATGCGCCATGGCGCGTATCACGCGCAGATCGTGGGTGATGAACAGATAGCTCATGCCATGCCGCTGCTGCAAGCCGCGCAGCAAATCCAGCACCTGTTTCTGTACTGACACATCGAGCGCGCTGGTGGGTTCATCCAGCAGGATCAACTTGGGTTCCAGCACGGCCACGCGGGCAATGGCAATGCGCTGGCGCTGGCCACCGGAAAACTCGTGCGGATAGCGCCACAGCATGGATTCTTCCAGCCCGACTTCGTCCATGATGGCCAGAATGCGCTCGCGGCGCTGGCGCCGGTCGAGCTGCGGGAAGTGGATGCCCAGCCCCTCGCCCACGATCTGCTCCACCGTCAGGCGCGGTGACAACGATGAGTAGGGATCCTGAAAAACAATCTGGAAATCCCGCCGCAAGGGGCGTAGCTGGCGCTGGCTAAGCCCAGACAGATCGGCGCCATCGAACCGGATCTGTCCGGTGCAGTCCTGCAGTCGCAGCAGGCACATGCCCAGCGTGGTCTTTCCCGATCCCGACTCGCCCACGATGCCCAGCGTCTCACCGCTACGCAGGGAAAGCGCTGCGTCATTCACAGCCCGCACTGAGCTGACTGTGCGCCGGAACAATCCCGCTTTTGACGAAAACACGCAATTGACGCCGCTGGCCTCAAGTAAAGTCGGACGGGCTTCCAGCGCCTGGACTTCTTCGGTGGTCACCAGCCGCTGCGGCTGGCTTTGCAGCAGATGCCGGGTATAGGCATGTTGCGGCGCAGCGAACAAACCAGCCACCGGCGCCTGTTCCACGATCTGCCCCTGCTGCATCACGCAGATGCGGTCGGCGAAGCGCCGCACCAGATTGAGATCGTGGGTAATCAGCAGCACCGCCATGGAAAATTCTTTCTGCAAGTCCTCCAGCAATTCCAGGATCTGCGCCTGAATGGTTACGTCCAGTGCAGTGGTGGGCTCGTCGGCAATCAACAGTTTCGGGCTGCAAGCCAGCGCCATCGCAATCATGACGCGCTGACGCTGGCCGCCGGAAAGCATGTGGGGAAAATCTTCAAAGCGCTTGTCCGGTTCGGGAATGCCGGTGCGGGCGAGCAATTCGACCATGCGTTTCCTGGCCGCCGGCTTGCTGATGCTCTCATGTGCCAGCAGGGGTTCCATCAGTTGCTCACCGATGGAATACAGCGGATTGAGGGAAGTCATCGGCTCCTGGAAAATCATGGCGATATCGCGCCCGCGGATTTTTCTCAATTCGCACTCTGCCAACCCCATCAACTCGCGCCCCTGAAAACGGATCGAGCCGCCCGGATAATGTACCTGACGCGGGTCGTGTAACTGCAAAACGGAGAGCGCAGTCACCGATTTGCCCGAGCCGGACTCGCCGACCAGCGCCAGTTTCTCTCCAGCCTGGATATTGAAGCTGGCCTCACGCACCGCATCGGCATATTGCCCCGGACGCCCAAAGGACACAGACAAACGCTCCAGGGTCAGCAGGGGTGCTGTTTTGGGCATCATCTCAACCACGGCGCGTATCCATCGCTTCACGCAGCGCCTCACCGATAAAAATCAGCAGCACCAGCGTCCCGACCAGCACGCCGAAAGTGGTCAGCGACAGCCACCACGCATCGATATTGTCCTTGCCCTGCGCCAGCAACTCGCCCAGGCTGGGGGTGGACGGCGGCACGCCGAGGCCGAGGAAATCCAGGCTGGTGAGGGCCAGGATGGAGCCGGAAATACGGAACGGCAGGAAGGTGATGACCGGCGTCATGCTGTTGGGCACCAGATGGCGCAGCATGATGGCGCGGTTAGACACGCCCAGCGCCCGCGCCGCCTTGACGTAATCCATGTTGCGGCCGCGCAGGAATTCGGCGCGGACATAGTCGGCCAGGCCCATCCAGCCGAAGAGGGAAAGCAGGATCAGCAACAAGGTGATGCTGGGCTGAAAAATAGCGGAAAAGATGATCAGCAGGTACAGCTCCGGCATCGAGCCCCAGACTTCGATGAAGCGCTGGAACAGCAGATCGAAGCGTCCGCCCAGGTAGCCCTGCAGAGCCCCGGCGAAGATCCCCACCAGCGTGCCGACCAGCGTCAGCGCCATGGCAAACAGCACCGAAATGCGGAAACCGTAGATCAGCCGCGCCAGCACATCGCGGCCACGGTCGTCGGTGCCAAGCAGGTTCTGATGTGATGGCGCAGCCGGATTGGGCGATTCGGCAAAGTAATTGATGCTATTGAAACTATAGCGGTTGAGCGGGAACCAGGCCCAATTTTCCCCAGCCGTAATGCGTTCGACGATAAAGGGGTCGTTGTAGTCCGTCTCGCTGGCGAAATCCCCACCGAAAACGGTTTCCGGATAATTTTTCACAATTGGGAAGTAATACTCCCCCTGATAGGCCACCAGCAGCGGCTTGTCGTTGGAGAGAATTTCGGCAAACAGGCTGAGGACAAACAGGATCAAGAAAACCCACAGACTGACATAGCCCCTGCGGTTGGACTTGAAACGCAGCCAGGCGCGGCCTGAAGGAGAAATGGCCTTCATCGGTCCACGCTCTCGAACTGGATACGCGGATCAATCAGCACATAGCTCAGATCCGACAGCAGCTTGGCCACCAGCCCCAGCAGGGTGTAGAGATACAGGGTGCCCAGCACCACCGGATAATCCCGTTTCAGCACCGATTCGTAGGACAGCAGGCCCAGGCCGTCGAGAGAAAAAATGGTCTCGATCAGCAGGCTGCCGGTAAAGAAGGCGCCGATGAATGCAGCCGGAAACCCAGTCACCAGCGGAATCACCGCATTGCGGAAGACATGCTTGTAGAGCACCGTGTTCTCGGAAAGTCCCTTGGCGCGCGCCGTCAGCACGTACTGTTTGCGGATTTCCTCGATGAAGGAATTCTTGGTCAGCATGGTCATCACCGCGAAGCTGCCCACCACCGACGCCGTGATCGGCAGCACCATGTGCCACAGGTAATCGGTGATCTTGGCATGCCACGGCAGCGTGGCCCAGTTGTCCGACACCAGCCCGCGCAGCGGGAATATGTCCCAGAAGCTGCCGCCACCGAACAGCACCAGCAGCAGGATGCCCAGCACGAAACCGGGAATGGCGTAGCCCACCAGAATGACCGTACTGGAGATCACATCAAACGTGGAACCGTCGCGCACCGCCTTGGCCACGCCCAGCGGAATGCAGGTGAGATAGACGATGAAAAAGGTCCATACTCCCAGGCTGATGGAAACCGGCAGTTTGGAGACCACCAGCTGCATCACTGACTTGTGGTGAAAATAGCTCTGACCCAGATCGAAAGTCGCATAGTTCTTCATCATCTCGAAGAAGCGCTGGTGCGCCGGCTTGTCGAAGCCATACAGTGCCTTGAGGCTTTCGATGCGCTCCTTGTCCAGCCCGCGATCGCCGCGATACAGCGTTGCCGTGGTTCCACTCGCCTCCCCGCCAGCTCCCTGCCCCTTCATCTGGTGAATCAACTGCTCCACCGGACCGCCCGGCACGAACTGGGTCACCACGAAGGTGATCAGCATCACCCCGAACAGGGTGGGGATCATCAAGAGCAGGCGTTTGAAAACATAGGCCCACATCACTGACGGCTCCAGCTATAACGCAACATCCACTCCGTGGCCGAGTAAAACAGCGGCAGCTTCGCGGGGAAACCGAATTTGTCCCAGTAGGCGATGCGATGGGTGGCAACGAACCAGTTGGGCACCAGATATTCGCCGTTCAACAGCACCCGGTCCAGCGCATGAGTCGCCGTAACCAGCGCCTTGCGATCGGGCGCGTAGACAATTTTTTCCACCAGCGCATCCACCACCGGGTCCTTGATGCCGATCATGTTGTTCGAGCCCTCCTTGTCCGCGGAACTGGAATGCCACATATTCATCTGTTCATTGCCGGGCGACTGCGACTGGCCGAAGACATGCACAATCATGTCATAATCAAAAGTATCGGCGCGGCGCTGCCAGAGCGCTACGTCCACGGTGCGGTAGTGCATCCGGATGCCCAGTTTGGCCAGATTGCGCTCAAAGGGACCGGAGATGCGCTCGAAGCCTTTCTGCGCCAGCAACAGCTCGAATTCGAAGGGCTGCCCCTGAGCATTGCGCAAAGCTCCATTTTTGTACACCCATCCCGCATCCGCCAGCAAAGCCTTGGCCTGGCGCAAATTGGTGCGCAACGAGCCGGGCGGCCGCGTGGAGGGCGGTTGCCAGGCACGGGTAAACACTTCAGGCGGCAACTGGGCACGGAACGGCTCCAGCAGTTCCAGCTCCTCGCCCTCGGGAATGCCGGAAGATGCCAACTCGCTGTTGCTGAAATAGCTGTCGCAGCGCTGGTACTGATTGAAGAAAAGATTCCGGTTGGACCACTCGAAATCCATCGCCAGCTGGATGGCCTTGCGCACCCGCCGGTCCTTGAACATGGTGCGCCGGGTATTGAAAATAAAACCCTGCATGCCGGCGTTGTTGCTGTGTTTCATCTCCGTCTTCTTGATCAGGCCACGGTTGAATTTCGCCCCCCGGTAATCGCGCGCCCACTGCTTTGAATTGTAAACCGCAACAAAATCAAACTCGCCCGCCTTGAAGGCCTCCAGCTGCACCGTCTCATCCTTGTAGTAAAGGAAACTCAACCGATCGTAATTGAACATGCCGCGCCGGGTATTGAGATCCCGCGCCCAGTAGCCGGGGTTGCGCCGAAAATTGATTTTCTTTCCGAGCTGAACCTCATCCACCTGATAAGGCCCGCTACCCAGAGGGGTGTCCATGACCACCTTGTCAAATGGCTTTCCCCCGCCCCACTTGCGGGAAAATACCGGCATCTGCCCGGTCAGCAGATGCAGCTCCGGATTGACACGAGCGAATTCGAAACGCACTGTACGCGCATCCACCACCACGGCCCGCTTGATGTCCGCCCAATAGAAACGGTAGCGCGGGTGCGCAGACTCGCTCATCAAAGTATCAAATGAGAACTTTACATCTTCCGCCTGCACCGGCGAGCCATCCGAAAAACGGGCCTGGGGATTGAGGCGGTAAGTGACCGCCAGCCTGTTGCTTGCCAGCTCGACATCGTTTGCCAGCAAGCCATACTGGCTGAAGGGTTCGTCCAGCGACTGCTCCATCAGGGTTTCGAATACCAGCTCATTCATCCCTGTTGCAGGAATGCCCTTGAGAAGGAAAGGGTTGAGGCTGTCGAAATTGCCCGTGACGGAAAGCACGAGTCTGCCGCGCTTGGGCGCATCCGGATTCACATAGTCAAAATGCGTAAAACCCGGCGGATACTTGGGCACATAGCCCAGTGCCTGCGCCGGCGCTGCGGCAACGCCCCGGCATGCCGTCAGCAAGAGGAGAAAAACCAGCAGATTGCGCATCAACATTTTCATTGCGGTGCAGTGTAGCTTAAAGGCTCCAAACCAGCCAACCCGCATCGCCATGATTCAAATTGGGTTATAATTCACGCCATTCAAAAAACACACTTGAGGAATCGAGCATGGGATTTCTGAGCAATAAAAAAATACTGATTACCGGCCTTATCAGCAACCGCTCCATTTCTTACGGTATCGCCAAGGCAATGCATCGTGAAGGCGCAGAGCTGGCTTTCACCTACCAGAACGACAAGATCAAGGACCGCGTAACGGAATTGGCCCGGGAATTTGGTGGCGAGATCGTATTGCCTTGCGACGTCGCCAGCGACGAAGAAATCACCAACCTGTTCACCGAACTGGGCAAGCGCTGGGACGGCCTCGACGGCATCGTGCACTCCATCGCCTTTGTGCCAAAACAGGCGCTGGCCGGCGATTACGTGGATGCCGTGACACGCGAATATTTCCAGATCGCGCACGACATCAGCTCCTACAGCTTCGTCGCATTGGCTAAAGCCGGATTGCCCATGATGCAGGGCCGTAACGCTGCGCTGCTCACCCTTTCCTATCTGGGTGCGGAGCGCTACGTGCCGCATTACAACGTAATGGGCCTGGCCAAGGCCAGCCTCGAAGCCAATGTACGCTACATGTGCACCAGCCTGGGCCCCAAGGGCATCCGCGTCAACGCCATCTCCGCCGGCCCGATCAAAACGCTGGCCGCCAGCGGCATTTCGGACTTTGGCAAACTGTTGAGCTACAACGAAAAACACTCCCCCCTGCGGCGCAATGTCACCATCGAGGAAGTGGGCAATGTAGCGGCCTTCATGTGCAGCGATCTCGCCAGTGGCATGACCGGCGAAATCACCTATGTGGATGGCGGCTTCAACATCACCGCACTGGGTAACGCCGACGAAGTGTAATGTCAGCAGTCAGCCGTCAGCCGGTCAGCCGTCAGCCGTCAGCCGTCAGCAGCAAATTATTCGCTGATAGCTGATAGCTGATAGCTGATAGCTGATAGCTGATAGCTAAATATAATTGAACAGCGACAGCCCCTGTATTTTCACAAAGGATTTCTGCGCGGCTTCCAGGATCACTGTCTGCTGTTCCAGATCGCTGAGTGCCTTGGCGTAGTCGAGATCCTGCAGGGTGGACAGCGTCTGATCGTATTGCAGCGCAACATCCTGACCGGTGCTTTTTACCGCGTCGTTTTCATTCATGCGCGCACCAACCGAGGCGCGCACCGTCAGTATTTTATTCAAACCATTATCGAGATTGGTCAGCGCGGTCATTCAGGCTATTCGTCAGGCCGGCGCGATCACCGGGAACATTTGCCGTCTCCAGCGCAACAATCAGGTTATTGAGCGTGGTAAAAATGCTCTCGTTGGCGCTGGGGTTAACGGTAAAGACATCTCCACTGGCGGGCGCGCCTGTAATCTCGACCTGACTGCCTCCGACTGGAATAGCACTACCGCTGGTATAAGCAGCATTGCTGACCGGCGTAGCGATAACAGCACCCAGGGCATTCAACTGATTAATATCGTAAGTCGTGGCACTGGTAAAACTGATCTGATAGATATTGCCGTCATAGGTACTGGTTGCGGACCCCGAACCGACCACACCCGTGCCAGTATTGGCCGCAGCGGCGGCAGTCACAAACGTGCCATTGCCGTTCTTGATCTGCATGAAAACATCGGCACCGGAATCGCTCACTGCAATCTGGCGCGATGGGCTGATCTGCATCAGCCGCTGCCCCTGGTCGCCGTTGTAAGCCACATTGCCGGGTGAAGTTTCTGAAAAAGGACGGGTCGAGCCCTTGTAACCGGAAAACATGTATTGGCCATTGGCATCGGTGCTGTTGGCAATCCCCAGCAACTCCTGGTAGCGGCCGCGCAGATCGGTTGCAAGGCTGGCCAGATCGCTATTGTTCAGCGTGGCATTACCGGCGTTAATCGCGGTTGTCCGTGCATCCTGAATCAGGTTGCCAACGCTCACCAGCGCAGCCTCCTCCAGCCCCAGGCTGCTGGTTGCCGAATCCGTATTCACGTCATATTGGGCATTGAGCGCTTTCGACTGGGTGATTTCCAGCACCCTCGCCGAGGCCACGGGATCATCCGAAGGTGTGAGAATGCGGCGCCCAGTAGCAACCTGCTGCTGTGTCTTGAGCAGCGTCGTAGCTTTGCTGCTGGACGCTGGCAACGCCCAGATCATAAATAGTATTGGTGCTGATACGCATGGCGAAACTCCTTATCTGCCCAGGCTGAGCAAGGTGTCGAACAGGGTGGAAGCGATCTGCATCATCTTGCCGGATGCCTGATAGGCCTGCTGATAACGCAGCAGATTGGCAGCTTCTTCATCCAGATTGACGCCGGACAGGCTCTGCTGAGCCTGCTGGGTTTGCGTCACCAGGCTGGCCTGGGCCTGCGCCGTGACACTGATATCGCGCGTCTTGACCCCGATCGAACTGACGATCTGGCTATATGCGCTCTGGTAGGTGGCGGTGCTGCCCGACCAAGGTATTTTTGGTCTGCAATCCGGCCAGCAGCAATGCATTGCGATTATCTGAAACACCGTCGGTATTGGGGCCGACAGTAAAATGAATCACCGCTGCCGGGCGTGCCCGTCAACTGGGCTGTCCATCCGTTGTACGTGATATCCGCGCCTTCGGTGTAGGATCCTGAGCACACTTGCCGGCAAGCACGGTCGACGGTCGCAGTTACGGTCGACACTGAACATCGTATGGCGTCGATAAACGTAATCGTCACATTGTTGCTGCAAGCTGGCGTTTAGTGGGTGGCGGTGAATTGACGATGCCGGCACTGATCGTGCCCGAGCCGGTATTGGTATAGGTCAGCAGCCGTGCTGATTGGTGCGGCAGCTGCAATTTTTGCCGTATCCCTGATCGCCACGCTGATATCCTTGGCGCCATTGCGGGTCGGCTGGATCAGCCAGCTATCCCCCGTTGAAGTTGTGGCTGGCGCCGTGATGGTCAAGCCATCCACGGTTACAGGAAAAGCCGCAGCGAGATAAGCGGTTGCGGTATTGTCTGAAAGACGTGTCAGCGTATACCCAGCGGCGGTCTTGCTCAGGCTGTAATCGCTGCTCGTCACGCTGCTGACATCGGTCAGCGTCACGCGAGGCACACCGGATGAAGAGGCATTCAGCGTATTCGCAACCACCTTGGCGCTCGGCAGGCACGTTGAAATAATTTCCGCCCAAATCGCCATTCAGATCCTGCCCCAGGCGATGCTGGTCGTTGAAAGTTTGCGCCAGGCCAATCGCTACCCGCCCCAGTTCATTCTGCGCCTTGTCGAGCGTCTCACTCCGGAAAGCCAGCAGCCCGCCCAGATTCCCGCCATCCAGGCTATCTGAAGGCAGCATCTGGGCCGATCCGCCATAACTCACATAAGCCACGCCCATGCTCTCCGGGTCGTCCGGCATGGGTCTTGCGCTCAGGGTCAGGGCCTGCTGCCCTACCACCAGCGCCTGCCCCTTGCCCATGAAGATGTTGTAACTGCCGTCATCCTGCTTCACCACGCTGACATTGATTTCCTTGTTCAGATTGGCGACGATCAGGTCGCGCTGGTCCAGGAGATCGTTAGCAGGCTGGCCGTTACCGCCGGCTTCGGCAACCACAATCTGATGATTCAGAGTGGCAATCTGCTGGGCGTAGGAATTGATCAGGCCGACGCTGGAAGTGATCTGGGAATTCACGCCATCACGCAACTCCTGAAGCCGCCCATCCAGCGACTGAAAGCGCGACACCAGCGCTTCGGATGAGCTGAGCATGCTTTGCCGCGACGGCACGGATGCGGGGTTGGCTGCGACATCCTGCACCCCGGTGAAGAAGTCCTGCAGTGCAGGCGACAATCCCGCAGCTGGGGTCAGCCAGCATATTGTCGATCTGGCTGATCTGCGCAGAATAGGTCTCAAGATAACTGCTCCGGGCTTGCGCCGACTGAACCTGATTATCCAGAAACTGGCTGTAGACACGCTTGACCGTATCGACATTGGTGCCCTGCCCGAGAAAGCCCGCGCCGGTATAAAGCGGCGTATTGGTGCTCTGCACGATCTGCTGGCGATTAAAGCCAGGCGTGCTTGCATTGGAGATGTTATGGCCCGCAGTGGCCAACCCGGTTTGCGCTGCCCGCAGCCCCGTGATGCTGATACCGAAAATTCCGTCGCCCATTTTGATTTCCTCTGGCTATTTTATCGGCACAAAGTCCAGAAACTTTATCCCAGTGCCTGACGCAAGGCCGCACTATTGATCACGCGCGTCAGTTTGTCTGCATACAGGGGGTCGGTGGCATACCCGCCCTGCTGAAGGCCACGCGCAAATCCTGATGCATCGAGTGTCTGATCGAACAGAGACGCGTAGCGCGGGTTATTTTTGAGCAGTCCGGCATAATCCCTGAATGCATCAGCGTAGGAATCATAAGCACGAAACGGCTCCGTTTTATTCTGTGCCACGCCATTGACGTATTCGGTCGTCTGGGCCTCCACCACGGCCCCGGTCCAGCCTTTTCCTGCCTTGATGCCAAAAAGGTTATAACTGTTGTTACCCTGTGCATCGCGAATTTCCCGCTTGCCCCAGCCACTTTCCAATGCGGCCTGGCCAAGCATGAAATGCGCTGGAATCCCCAGCGTCTGGGCCGCATCCGTAGCATGAGGCCAAAGCGTGTTGACAAAATCAGCCGGGTCGGAAAACCCGGCTTTGGTTACGGCGCCAATCGAAACGGCGGGGGCCATTTCCAGCGCGGACAAAATCTGTTCCAGAGGGGGATTGCTCATCCGAGCCGGTTTTGCCGTTGCAACCGGCAATAGCTGCCGCTCGATGTTGCCACTTGCCACTTTAGCCGTGCCTGTCAGGGCATCTTTCGGTATCACACCCTGCATTTGCATCTGGCGCACCAGCATATCCGCCAGACCGATGCCCTTGCCTTTGCTCAGGCTCTGTGCCAGCTGGGAATCCAGCATGCTGGTGTAGAGCTGGGTATTGGAATTATCAAACAAGCCTTCCTGGGGCGTCGCCTCGCGCATGCTCTTCAGCATCATGTTCATGAACAGCGCCTCGAACTGCTGCGCCGCAGCGCGCGCGCCCGCTACCGGGTCGTTCTTCGCCTGAAGCCTGAGCTGCCCGACGCTTTGAACATCGAGCGCCAGCCGGGAGGAAATATCGTTGACGGTAGTGATCATGACAGGAAACTAGCATTTTCCATGCCAGTCATTGACTGAAGGCGGCATCCGTTCACGCCGCCCCGCACCCTGCCCACGCCAGAACCGGGGCAAGGCAGATGCGTCAGATAATTTCGAGCTCGGCCCGGAGCGCGCCTGCCGCCTTCATGGCCTGCAGGATGGCCAGCAGATCCTGCGGGGAAGCGCCCACCGCATTCAGCGCCTTGACCACTTCTCCCAGCGACGGGCTGGCTGGCAGCGTTGCCAGTTCACCCTTTTGCGCCTTGATGTCGATCTGGGCATTTTGCGTTACCACCGTTTCGCCCTGCGACAGGGGATTGGGCTGGCTCACCTGGGTATCGCTGGTGATCGTGACCGCCAGGTTGCCGTGCGCCACGGCGCAGTTGTCGATTTCCACATTCTGGTTCATCACCACGGATCCGGTGCGCGCATTGACGATGACTTTTGCTGCGCCATTGCCGGCATTGACCGGCAGGTTTTCCACCTGGGACAAAAACGCCACCCGCTGATTGTTGTCGCGCGGCGCGACGACCCGAATCTGCCGCGCATCACTGGCACTTGCCGTGCCTGCCCCGAAGCGGCTGTTGATGGCCTGGACCACCCGGTTGGCAGTAGTGAAGTCGCCCGTGTTCAATTCCAGATTGATATAGTCGCCCTGCCCCAGCTGCGTGTTCACCGCCCGCTCGACAGTAGCGCCCGCCGGAATACGACCAACCGCCAGATGATTGACCTGAGCGCTGCTGCCGCCAGCGGACGCACCTACGCCCCCCACCAGCACGCTGCCTTGGGAAATCGCATAGATCTGGCCATCCGCGCCCTTCAGCGGGGTCATGATCAGCGTGCCGCCGCGCAGGCTTTTGGCGTTACCCAGGGAAGAGACCGTCACGTCGATATTCTGACCGGGCCGGGCAAATGCGGGCAAGCTGGCCGTCACCATCACAGCGGCAACATTCTTCAGCTGCAGGCTGGATGGCGGCAGGTTCACGCCCATCTGCCCCAGCATATTGATGATGCTCTGTACCGTAAAAGGTGTCTGCGTGGTCTGGTCACCGCTACCATCCAGCCCCACCACCAGTCCGTACCCAGCCAGCTGGTTGGTGCGCACACCCTGCACCGATGCCATATCCTTGATGCGCTCGGCCTGCGCAGTTCCGGCAAGCAGCAGGCAAACGCCCGCCAGTGCGCCAATAAAGTGTTTCATGCGATTCTCCTCACCTCTCACGCTTCACCCCTCACCGATCTTCTAGAATGGCAATACCGACAAAAAGAATCTTGCCAGCCAGCCCATGGTCTGTGCTTCGTCGATGTATCCAGTGCCTTTGTACTCCATGCGCGCATCGGCCACCTGGGTCGAAGATACGCTATTGGCGGCACTGACATTCATCGGATTGACCACCCCGGAGAAGCGAACGAATTCACCCCCCTGGTTAATGTTCATCTGTTTCTCTCCACTCACCAGCAGATTGCCGTTGGGCATCACTTCAATCACCGTCACGGCAATGGTGCCGGTAAAGGCATTGTTGGCACTGCTGTCACCCTTGCCTTCAAAGGTGCTGTCCGAACTGCCCGAAATCGGGGAACCCAGGATGCTTGGCACCGTCAAACCGCCCAGCAGGGGCACAGCCATGCTGCTGGTTCCATTACGATCCGCCGAGGAACTGGATTTTTTGCTGGCGGACATTTTCTCGTTGATGGTGATGATCAGGGTATCGCCCACGTTACGCGCGCGACGATCCTCGAACAGGGAGCGGTTGGTATAGCCCGCCTGATAGATCGATCCGTTTCCGCCCGGCGCTTCCGCACTCGGCACCGGTCGTGCCGTCATTGGCTGATGGATGGCAACCGGCGGCACGGTAGAGCAGCCGGCCAGCAAAGCCGCAAGCAGTACGATACTCTTCAAGCCGTCAAGCATGATCAAACTCCTTGTCAGATCTGCGTCAGGCGTTGCAGCATCTGGTCTGAAACCGTAATCGCCTTTGAGTTGATCTCGTAGGCGCGCTGCGTCTGGATCATGTTCACCATTTCTTCCACCACGTTGACGTTGGAAGTCTCCAGGTACGCCTGATTCAAGACGCCGAGGCCGTTGGTTCCGGGCGTATTCGCCGCAGGCGAGCCGGAAGCTGCGGTTTCCTTGTAGAGATTCTCGCCCTCGCTTTGCAGGCCAGCCGGATTGATGAAACTGGCCAGTTGCAAGCTGCCAACCTGAGTCGGCGCGGCGCTGCCCGCCTGCAAAACGGACACCGTCCCATCCCGGCCGATGGTCACGCTCAGGGCATCGGCGGGAATGGTTAGCGCCGGCTGCACCGGATAACCGCTGGCGGTCACGACCTGCCCCTGGCTATCAACCTGGAAAGCGCCATCACGCGTATAGGCGGTGCTGCCGTCCGGCATCAAAATCTGGAAAAATCCCTTGCCATTTATAGCGATATCGAGCGGATTTTCAGTTTTCTGCAAATTGCCCTGCATATGGATGCGCTCGGTGGCAACCGGGCGCACACCGGTACCAATCTGCAGACCGGAAGGCACCTGTGTTTGCTGCGACGACTGCGCACCCGGCTGGCGCAGGGTCTGGTAGAGCAGATCCTCGAATACCGCGCGGCTACGTTTGAAACCGTTGGTGCTGACGTTGGCCAGGTTGTTCGACACCACGTCCATCTGCATCTGTTGCGCATCAAGACCCGTTTTGGCAATCCACAGTGAGCGAATCATGTTTTAACCCTCATTAACCATTCAAATTCAAAAGTTGGCTGGCCTTGGCCTCGTTGCTCTCGGCTTTCTGCAACAGCTTGGTCTGCAATTCAAAATTGCGAGAATGGGTGATCATATTGACCAGCGACTCCACCATATTGACGTTGCTGCTCTCCAGCGAATTCGACGCCAGCCTGACATTCACATCAGCCGGCGCAGGCTGCCCGCTCTTGAGCCGGAACAGGCCATCCTGCCCTTTCACCAGGTCTGCCTCAGGCGGATTGACCATCTTGATGCGTCCCAGCGCAGTCACGGAAGTCAGCGTCTGGCCGGTTGGAATAGCAGAAACCGTGCCGTCATTGGCCACGGTAATATCATTGTCGGGCGGAATCGCGATCGGGCCACCATCGCCCGTCACGTTCAGGCCATTGCGGGTTTGCAGCACACCGTTCGGACTGATCTGAAAACTGCCGTTGCGGGTATAGGCCTCGCTGCCGTCTGGCGCCTGCACCGCAATCCAGCCCTTGCCCTGCACCGCCACATCGAGCTCGCGGCCGGTATTCTGAATCACGCCCGGGCTGAAATCCGACCCGGTGGTGGAGTCAACCACGAATGCCCGCGTCTTGGCGCCCTCGCCGTATACCGGCAGGGCACGGAATGCGTTGCTTTCGGCGCGATAACCGGTGGTCGTGACATTGGCCAGATTGTGCGCTGTGGAAGCCTGCTGCCACAGCGCATGCTTGGCGCCAGTCATGGCGATGTAGATCAATCTATCCATAAGTACTCCTGCTTAAGTGAAATGTGAAGCCACTCGGCTGCGCCTTTGTTGTGAAGCGTGAAATGAAAAACCTTCTTGGTAGGATCGTCACATTTCACTCTTCACAGCGCAGCGGCTTCACGCTTCACGGCCTTACCTCAGGTTCACCAGCGTCTGCAACACGGCGTCCTGGGTCTTGATGGTCTGGGCATTGGCCTGGTAAGCGCGCTGCGCCACGATCATGGCGACCAGCTCGGCGGTCAGGTCGACGTTGGACTCCTCCACCGCACCAGATTGCAGCACCCCGAGACTGGAGGTGCCGGGGGCGCCAATCAGCGCCTGCCCGGAAGCGGGACTTTCCGACCACTGGTTATCGCCCATCGGCTGCAAACCCTGCGGATTGGCGAAGTTTGCCAGTGCGACCTGACCCAGTGTATTGGTCTGTCCATTGGTGTAGCGCCCCTGCACCAGGCCATCACTTCCGATACTGAAGCCAGCCAGACGACCAGAAGCATAGCCATCCTGGGTCAGGGCATTGACGCCGAAGGGGCTGCCAAACTGGGTTGTGCCATTGAAATTGAGATTCCAGCGTTTGCGCACATCCACACCCTGGGTCTGTCCAGCCTATGGCTGGGGCAGCTGTCAAACCAACGGAGGACCGGCGGGGTAACAAGCTTGCCGATGTATCAAACACCAGTTGATCCAAAGTCAAGCACTGCGCCACCGTTATTGGAACCACCATCTACGATACCGTGAACATCCCAGGTTGGCGGCACCGGGCAACCGGTGCTGTCTTTACTGAAAAACAAGGTCGCCACATGCGAATTACCCAGGCTGTCATAGATGGTGGTTGAAGTCGATGAGTTGTACATATCCGCAGTAGGCTGCACATAAGTAGGTGGCGTCGTGGCTGGCACAACCGCAGTGAGCGTGGCCGGAAATGCCCCGCCGGTTGGCACGGTCGAACCCGAATCGAGATTCACCACGGGCGAAGCAAGCGTCGTCGGATTTGGGGGAATATCCGCCGTATTCAACCGCAGGTCACCCATTGCTCCAGTCACACTCCCAGCACTGTCAACCTGGAACCCTGTCACATTCAGCCCGCCGCTGGTCACGATGTAGCCTTCCTTGTCGAGCTGAAACTGGCCGTTGCGCGTATAGCTGGCCGTACCATTGTTGCTCAGGACAAAGAAGCCCTTGCCGTTGATCGCCACATCCAGCGTATTGTTGCTGACGCTGATATTGCCCTGGGTAAACTGCTGCGCCACCGTTGACAGCTTGGTGCCGATACCCACCTGACTGGCACCTGAGCCTGCCAGCGAAGCCGCAAAAACGTCAGCAAACTGGGCTTGTGAAGTCTTGAAACCCACCGTGCTCGCATTGGCCACGTTATTGCCAATCACTTCCAGGTTTTTGGAAGAGGCATTGAGCCCGCTCAATCCGGTTTGGAAACCCATGATATTTCTCCTTACAGAATTTCTTTGACTTCAGACATGGCAACCGGACCCAGCCCGATCACATTCAGCGTCGCGCCCTGCACGCCCAGAGACACGCTGGCAACCTGCCCCACCGCCAGCGCAGTGGTTGCAACCGCTGTACCGCCCTGCTCGGCGAGCACTTCGAAGGTGTAGGCGCCGTCCGGTGCCGCAGTGCCGCTATCAGTCGAACCATCCCACTGGAATGTGACGCTGCCCGCTTCACTCTGGGCGCCCAGATCAGCGGTATGGATGACCGCACCGGAAGCATCCTTGATATTGACCGTCAACTTGTCCACCGGCTGGGGCACATCCACGCCGCCGTAGGCCACGCCACCGGAAAGCTGCATCTTGTCGCCCGGGACCATGACACCATGGCCAACCAGACTTGCCGCCTGAAATGACTGCCCGGCAAGAATGGAGGCCGTCATGGCGCTTGCCGCATCATTGAGCTTGCCCAGCTCGGTCACCGTGGAAAGCTGCGCCATCTGCGAGGTGATTTCGGCATTGTCCATCGGGTTCAGGGGGTCCTGGTTTTGCATCTGCGTCACCAGCAGCTTGAGAAAGCGGTCTTCCGACTCCTGCGCGGACGTTTTGGTGGTGGCCGTGGTCGTCGTCAAAGCCGATACTTCATTTACCGTTGTCATGGTTTCCTATCTCCTTATTGGCCCAGTTGCAGGGTTTTCTGCAACAGCGTTTTTGCTGTATTCATCACATCCGCATTGCTCTGGTACGAACGCGAAGCCGAAATCATGTTCACCATTTCCTCCACCGCGTTGACGTTGGGCATGGTGACGTAGCCTTTTTCGTCGGCAAGCGGATTCTTGGGGTCATACATCAGCTTCATCGGTGCCGGGTCGTCAATCACCCTGCTCACGCGCACGCCGGCTGCCGCACCGTTATTGCCGCCCAGCGGCGTGGCGCTGAACACCACCTGCCTGGCGCGATAGGGCTGCCCGGTGGAACTGGTGGCGCTATCGGCGTTGGCCAGGTTGCTGGCCACCACGTTGAGGCGCTGTGACTGCGCCGTCATGGCAGAGCCGGAAATATCGAACAGATTGAACAGGGACATGATTACTGACCTCTCAAGGCGAGTTCAAGGGTCTTGAATTTGCTGCTGACGCGATCCAGCGCAAACTGGTAGCGAAGGGCATTGTCGATGAACTGGGTACGCTCCACGTCCATGTCCACGGTGTTGCCGTCGATGCTGGGCTGAGCGGGCTGGCGGTACAGGGTTTGCGCGCCGAGAGGATTGCCGCCCTTGGGTTGCAGATGACCGGGCGCTGTCGTATTCAGACCCACCGGCTGACTGGATCCGATGGCCGACTTCAGCGCTTTGGAGAAATCGATATCCACTGCCTTGTAGCCAGGCGTATCCGCATTGGCGATATTGCCGGCCAGCAACTGCTGACGGTGTGCATGCAGATTGAGCGCCTTGCTCATGAATCCGATTTCGTCGTCTATCCTGCTATTCATCGCCGCAAACCCAAAAAAATATGGTGTGCAGGCAAATGAGCACGAAACGTGCCAGCAGGAAGATGTGTGAAGGGTGAAAGGTGAAGCCGCTGCGCTGTGAAACGTAAAGCCCCGCCTTTGCACGTTTCACGCTTCACAACGAAGGCGAAGCCAAGTGGCTTTACATTTCACAAAGGAAGGAAACAGCGGCAAAAATTGCCGCAGCGGCAAAGGCGTTCAGGCCGCCGGAATCACCCGGTTGCGACCGGCTTCCTTGGCCTGGTAAAGCGCCTTGTCGGCACGGGAAATCATGGATTCGGCACCTTCGCCATCGCCTCTCAGCGCCACGCCGGCGCTGAAGGTGATCAAGAGACGCTGATTGTCATGCATGAAGAAATTCTTGGTGAGATGGCGCTGCACTCGCGTCATTACCTTGACCGCTTCATCCATGCCGGTGTCCGGCAGAATGATCACGAACTCCTCGCCGCCGAAACGGGCAATCACATCCGTTGGGCGCAGCGCCTCCCTGGTCACTTGCACCAGGTGCACCAGCGCCTCATCGCCAGCATCATGGCCGTAGGTATCATTCAGACGCTTGAAGTGATCGATATCCATCAGCGAAACGCACATTGACGCGTTGAGCCGGTCGGCGCGCGACAGCTCGCGTCCGAAGGCATCCTCCATGCCGCGCCGGTTGAGCGTACCTGTCAAATGATCTTCGTGCACCAGTTCGCTGACCTGATCCAGCTCCATTTCCAGCTGGCGGATTTTTTCCTCGGCTTCCTTGACCTGCCTGTGAGCCAGCGCCAATTCATCGTGCGAGCGAATCATGTCAAGCTGCATACCCCGGGTGTCTTTCATCAGGTCACCCAGAATCTGGTTGAGCTGATTGATATCCTCGGTCGTGCTGATCGCCGCGGCATACGATTCGATCTTGCTGTGGTATTCGCCGGTACTGGCCGACATTTCGGACATGCGATCGATAAATGTCGACATCATGCTCTTGATGGTGGTTCTGGCTTCCATCAGGCTGTGTTTCAAATTGCCCTGCTTGAATATCACTTCCTTGAAGCTGCGCTCGGCGTCATACAGTACGCGGCTGTCCAGAGGCTGGGAAATGATGTCCTGCACCACGGCAATCTGGCCCACCAACCATTTGTCATCCAGCAGTAATTCGCTGATATTGTCGACCAGAAGCCTTAACAAACGCACCAGGCCATCCAGCACCTGCGCATCGGAGTCATTGCGCAGTTCCAGCTTGAGCCAGAACTGTTTGAGTTTTTTTGCCACCCCCTGGATCGCCAGGGAATCGCGCGCGTCGCGCGTCTGCTGGGCAAGCAGGATCGCTTCGTCACGCAGATCAGGGAAATGGGACAGGCGTGGCACCACGCCAGTCTGGATTGTTTGTGCCAGCATTTCGCGCAATGCGCCAGGCACATCCGCAAGCGAAATGTCCACGCTGGCCACTGACGCCGGTATCGCAGCCGGCTCATTCTGCAAGACCTCATCCGGCTCGCCGCCATCCACCGCCACGCCTGCCTGCGCCCCCTTGTCACCCCAGGAGCCAACCAGCGCCTGTAATTTCGTGAACAGCACCGCAGGCTCTTTGGAAAAGTTGCTCAGCACGCGCCCAAGGCCCTCTTTCTTGCGCGATGCGGTCATCCCGCTCTGCTTGAGGTCCCACTGACGGATCAACTCACGAATCAGCTCGGCCCAGTTGGGCTCACTCCCAGCCCCGGATTTCAGCGAAGAGGATTGCTCGGCTTTTGGTGAATGAGCCGGCGCCGAAATGCCGGCAATTTCGTTATAAATAGCCTGGTAATTTTCCGGGTTCGGAGCAATCCGCCGTGCCGCCAAAGTTTTCAGGGTTTCACGGGCGATATCGGTGGGATTGGTAAAGGCAGGCATGTTCAGTTTGGACCATAGGGGGATTCGCCGGAGCAGTATAGCACCCGCACTTTTTCAGATACAATCAAAGCATGTCGACGCGCTTCCAGCCATTTTTTTTGTTTCTGCTTTTTTCGTTTCCTGCGCTTGCCGGCACGCAGTGGCAGGATCTCGAAGCCGTCCGCAATGGCGCCATCCAGTTTGCCCGGCAACAAAGTGCCGCACAGCCCGGAACCGTATCTGTCACGGCCATACCGCTGGATCCTCGCCTGCGCCTTTCCGACTGCCAGTCCATCGATTTCTTCATTCCCACCGGAACACGCCTGTGGGGCAACAGCAACATCGGCGCACGCTGCAACACACCCTCGCCCTGGACCGTTTACATCCCGATCACGGTCAGCATCACCAGTGAAGTCGTATTCGCCGCCCGCCCCATCGGCTCAGGCCAGACCATCACAGAAGCAGATATTCTGCTGAAAAATGACGACATTACCCAGTTTGCATCGGGCGTCATTACCGACGTCAGGCAGGCACTGGGGAAAACCACCACCATCGGCGTGGCGGCAGGATATCCACTGCGGATTGACATGTTGCGTGCGCCTTATGTAATCCAGCAGGGTCAAAGCGTAAAAATTCTTGCCCGAGGCCAGGGCTTCCAGGTCAATGCAGAAGGCAAGGCGCTGACCAATGCGGCAGCAGGCCAGATCGTTTCCGTACGCAGCGGATCGGGGCAGATCATCAAAGGCACGGCACGAGAAGGCGGCATCGTGGAAGTCCCGTTCTGAATGTGTCTCAGATCGATGTGATTTTGTTATACTGGCCGTGGAAATTTTCCTGACATCAGCTAAAGTTTCTTTCAAGGGTGCCGCTATGACATATGACAGGATTGCCCTGAACAATCAGGATTAGCGCAAAGGAAATATCGTGAAAATAGACAACTCCATCAGCAAGACCATTGCCACGCCAAGCGGTGAGAGCAAGGTCGTACGCGACAAGGGCGCCAATACCCCGGAAACCCCTAAATCCGGCGGCGCCACCGAGGTCAAACTGACCTCCTCCAGCCAGCTTCAGGCGCTGGGAGGAAGCGGTGAAAGCCAACCGATGGACACCGCCAAAGTGGAAGCCATCAAACAGGCAATTTCCGAGGGACGCTTTAAAATCAACCCGGAAAAAATTGCTGACGGTTTGCTGAACTCAGTCAAAGAACTGCTGACAGAACCCAGAGCCTGATTTGGACGCGAATTCAGACACCGCTATCGCCTCGCTGATCAAGGCGGAGCTTGGCGGATTTCAGGAATTTCATCAATTACTGCAACAGGAGCAGGACGCACTCATCAAAGGCGACACCGACCAGCTCTTGCGACTCGCAAGCCAGAAATCCGAATTGGTTGAAAAACTGGCAGGGCTCGGCGCCCAGCGTCACGGCCTCATTGCCACAGCCGGTTGCACTAACGACGCCGCCGGTATCGCTACTTATCTTGACGCCGTCAAGGCTCAAACTTCAACTCGCGAGATGTGGGGAAAACTGCTTGATCTGGCCCGTGAAGTGGATCAGGTCAACCGCAGCAACGGCATCCTGATTGATACGCGCCTGCGCCACAATCAGCAAGCGCTTTCCGCACTCAAGAGCGCAGCCAATCCGATGGCCAGCCTGTATGGGCCGAACGGCCAGATCAGCGCCGCCGCAAGCGGTCGGCGGCTCGACAAAGCCTGAGGAGCGGTCAGCGGTCAGCGGTCAGCGGTCAGCGGTCAGCGGTCAGCGGTCAGCGAAATTATAGTGATAGCGCTAGCTGAAAGCTGAAAGCTGCAAAACCATACCTTACTGCAACACCGTTTTCGGCACTTTGACGTCTGGTTCAATCATGACAGTCACGCGCCGGTTACGTGCCCTGCTTTCGTTCGTGTCATTGGGGTCTACGGGTCGCTGGTCAGCGAAACCAACAGCGGTCAGGCGCGCCGGATCAACGCCATTCTCGATGAATAGCCGCACCACGCTGCTGGCACGCGCAGTCGAAAGTTCCCAGTTGGATGGATAGGCTGGCGTGGCAATCGGAATGTTATCCGTGTGCCCTTCGATCTGCACTGCATTGGGCACCATGGCGACCACTTGCGCAACAGCGCTCAACACCTGTATGGATTGTTTTTCCAGCAAAGCCTGTCCAGGTGCAAAAAGTACGCTGGCATTGATTTCAATTGAGATGCCGAGGATGCTCTGCGTAACGCGCACATGGCCTTCCTGAACCAGCGGCGCCATCACCTTGAGAATATCGCTGGCGACCTCCTTCATCTTTTCTGCCTGCTGCTTGCGCTTGGCTTCCTGAACCGGATCGGTTCTCTGCGGAATTTTCTGCATGATCACGTTGGGCTTGCCCGTCGAGGACAGCGAGGGAGACTCTGTCTTCAAGCGTATTGTCTCCTGACTGGTAGGCGCACGCTTGAAAGCATCGACCAGTGAATCGCTGAGAACACGATATTTGCCTTCATTGAGCGATGAAATGGCATACATCACGACAAAAAAGGCAAACAGCAGGGTAATGAAGTCGGCGTAGGAAACCAGCCAGCGCTCATGATTTTCGTGCTCTTCAGGTTTCTTTTTTCGCGCCATACTGCTTACACAACATATCCCTGAAGCTTGGTCTCGATAATGCGCGGATTCTCACCGTTGGCAATCGAACCCAGGCCCTCGATCAGCATTTCCCGCATCGTAACCTGATGTGCGATCAGGGCCTTCAGCTTGTTGGCAATGGGCAAAAACAACAGGTTGGCTGAGCCAACACCATAGATGGTAGCAACGAATGCCACGGCGATCCCCCCGCCCAGCTTGGAGGGGTCGGACAGGTTCTCCATCACGTGAATCAGCCCCATCACCGCACCCAGAATACCGATAGTAGGGGCGTAACCACCCGCCGATTCCCATACCTTCGCGGCCTGGCGCTGGTGCTCCTCATAGGTATTGATTTCCACTTCCAGTGCTTCGCGAATTTTATCCGGCTCCGCACCGTCAACCAGCATCTGCAGACCTTTACGCTTGAAAGGGTCGGACAGATCGTCGATCAGCGGCTCCAGGGCCAACAGGCCGCCTTTACGGGCAATCTGGCTCCAGCCGAGAATTTCTCCGATCAACTCTGCCGGGTGCGCCTGCGGCGGCACAATTACCCATTTGAGCAGTCTCATTCCGTTGAGAAATACAGGCAGCGAGCTTTGCAGCATGACAGCAGCCATGGTGCCGCCGATCACGATGAAAAATGCCGTAACCTGTATCAGGGAAGCAACGTTCCCTCCTTCAAGAATCTGTCCGCCAACAATGGCAGCCACGCCCAGTAGCAGGCCGGCAATGCTGATCAGGTCCACGCCGCCTCGCATCAGTGGTTCAACCAGTCCTTGAGCCGGCTGCGCAGACGCGCCACTGCCTGGCTGTGGAGCTGACTAACGCGTGATTCGGTAACGCCCAGTACTGCACCGATTTCTTTCAAGTTCAACTCCTCCTCGTAATACAGGCTCATCATCAACTGCTCGCGTTCAGGCAGAAGCTTGATCGCCTCCACCAGCGCACCACGAAACGCGCCATCCTCGATACACCCCAGAGGATCTGGCCGCTCATCGGCCGCATGGCGCTCGAAAAAATCTTCCTCACCTTCGGACCGATAATCCTCGTAATGCACCAACTGGTGGCCACGCGCATCCAGCAGCATCTGCTGGTACGCCTCCAGCGGCAATTGCAGTTCCCGGGCCAGCTCCTGTTCACCCGGAGATCGTCCCAGCTGCTGTTCCAGCTTGCTGACTGCGGCCTCAATGGTGCGCATGCTCTTGCGTGCCGAACGTGGCGCCCAGTCCGCATCGCGCAACTCATCCAGCATGGCGCCGCGAATTCGCTGGCTGGCATAAGTTTCAAACTGTGCGCCCTGCGTCGCATCATAGTGACTAACCGCATCCAGCAGGCCAATCAGTCCGGCCTGAATCAGGTCATCCACCTGCACGCTGGGCGGCAACTTTGCCGCCAGATGATGCGCAATGCGTTTGACCAGCGGCGCATACTGCGCCACATACTGCTCGTTGCTCTGCAGTTTGCCGTTTGCCTGATACATATTGCCGTCAAACCCGCCCAGGCAAACCGGGTCCAGACGCCGCCGCACGACTGGTCTGAATCAGGCGCTGCATGAAAGTCTCCAACTGTCCCCCATCTCCATCGGGATGAGGCCACTGATCCACGGCTTCCGCCAGATCGCGAAATGTCTGGGCCGCCGCAGTTGCAGGGAAAGCATCCACGAGCTGTACGTCCCAGCTGGGTAGCGCGATGCAGCTTCTCATCAAGCGGCACGCATCCCATGTAATCCAGCGATACCTTGAGAAAACGGCTCGCCACGGCGGCCACATTCCTGAACACCGCCTCGCCCTCTTCCGGACGGGCCACACGGTTCACAATAATATGAAAACTGCGCCGCGCAAACCCCTGATTCAGCACCTTGATCAGGGCATAGGCATCGGTCATCGAAGCCTGCCGGGGATCCACCACCAGCACCAGTTCCTGAGCGGCCAGACTGAGCGGCAGAACATGACTCGCCACACCCGCGACGGCATCGACCAGCACCACATCGACCGGCAGCGAAAGCTGGCCAAAAGCATGTACCAGCGAAGCCTGATCTTCCGCGCCCAGAGCAGCGAGGGACTGCACGCTCTTGCCTGCGGGAACCACCATGATGCCTTCCGGGCCGGACAGCATGACCTGTTCCAGGCTGCGTTCGCGCCTGACGACGTGGCTCAGGTCGTAGTAAGGGGTAAGGCCCAGCATGCCAACCACGCTATGCGCACCCTGATGCTCATCCAGCACCATCACCTGCTTGCCGCGTTTGGCCAGCGCAGCCGCCAGATTGATCAGCGCAGTGGTTTTCCCCACGCCGCGCCTGCCGCTGGTCAGCGTCACAATGCGTACAAAATCACCGGACAACAACCGGCGTAATCCTGCGGCCTGATCCTGCATGACTTCAGCCACGCAGCGTCCCCGCGCCGGATGTGCTCTCATCGCTGACACCCGCCATCACCAGAGGGAACTCCCCTTCTTCCAGGCTGAACGAAGCATGCGTTTCAGGTGGGCGGAATGCCCGGTCCACCAGATATGAGGCATTCGCCAGATGCAGGTCTTCCGGCACGCGCTGCCCATTGGTAATGTAATTCAGCGGCAACTGGTGGCGGATAATGACATCGAGCGCGCCACCAAAGCTGATCGCCTCGTCTACCTTGGTCAGAATGCAGCCATCCATACCAGACCCCTTGTAGGCCCGCACGACATCTTCCAGCGTGCTGCCCTGCGCGTTGGCGCCAATCAGCAGCAGGCGTTTGACGCTGCGGCCGCCGCTGGTCAGCAAGGCCACCTGTTCTTCCAGACGACGGTCGCGCTGGCTCATGCCCACGGTATCGATCAGCACCAGATGCTTGTTCTGCAGATCGGCCAGCGTAAACTGCAAATCCGCCTCGTCCTTGACTGCATACACCGGCACGCCAAGAATTTTCCCGTAAATCCGCAACTGCTCGTGCGCACCAATCCGGTAGCTGTCGGTTGTCAACAACGCCAGCTTGTTGGCGCCATGCTTGAGGCGGCAACGCGCCGCGAGCTTGGCCACCGTGGTGGTCTTGCCGACCCCGGTGGGGCCAACCAGAGCATAGACGCCGCCACGATCTATGATGTCGTCACCTTCCTTGACTACGCGCAGATTATGCACCAGCGCCGCCTTGACCCATTTCATGCCGCGCGCAAAATCCCCGCCGGGCGGCAGTTTTTCCAGCAACTGGCGCGATAGCGCCGGACTGAATCCCACAGCCAGCATATGGCGCAGCACCTCCACCTTGACCGGGTCGCTACGCTGCAACTCACCCCACGCCAGCCCAGCCAGTTGCCCTTCCAGCATGCCGCGCAGGGAACGGATTTCATGCATCATTTCCTGCACCACGCCATCCATGGCATTCGGTGCAGCAACGGGCGAGGCCTGGGGCTTAACTTGCTGCGAGGCAGCGGGGGAAACTGCATCCAGCATGGCTTCCTGCCGGATACGCTGGAGTACGCTGATATCTTCTCTTTTGAGCGGGCGTGGTTCCTCGCCGGCAGCACTTAAGGGAGGTTCATGGCGCGGCGGCTGATTTTGCGGCTTGCGCGGCTGGCTGATTACCGGCGCCGAAGCCAGCGCAGGCGTAGCAAGGGAAGCCACATCCATATTGGCCACTGCCATGATTTCGATCATGCCATCCGCTGAACGATTGGAAAGAATAATGGCATCCGCACCCAGGGCATCCCTGACCTGGCGCAGGGCCTCGCGGGTATTGGCAGCGCGGAATTTTTTTACATTCATGCTCTGGCACCCAGCACGGCAGTCACGCGAATATTTTTGGAGTCGGGAATTTCAGCGTGGGAAATCACTTTAAGCTGAGGGGCCACGCGCCGCAGAAAGCGGGAAAGCAATGGCCGCAACGCGGCAGGCACCAGCAGCACGGCGGGCAAGCCCATCTGTTCCTGCTGCTGCACCGCCTTGGCGGTTTGCTGCACCAGATTTTCCGCCAGCCCGGGCTCCAGTCCCAAACCTTCGCCCATGCCCTGAGCGGCATGCATCATGATCTGTTCGAGATCGGGTTCGAGGGTCATCACCTGCAACTCTGCGGCTCCCGGGTAAATTTGCTGCATGATAGCACGGCCCAGCGCGACGCGAACCGCAGCCGTCAGGTCAGCTGTATCCTGGGTGCGGGCCGCATGATCGGCCAGGGTGTCGATAATGGTGCGCATATCACGAATATGCACACCTTCATCGAGCAGGTTCTGCAGCACTTTCTGCACCACACCCAGAGGCAGCAGTTTTGGCACCAGTTCCTCCACCAGCTTGGGCGATTCCTTGGCGAGATGATCCAGCAGTTGCTGTGTCTCTTCGCGCCCCAGCAGTTCGGCCGAATGGGTCTGGATGATATTGGAGAGATGGGTCGCCACCACGGTGCTGGAATCCACCACCGTATATCCGAAGGTCTGTGCCTGATCGCGCAGGTTGGCTTCAATCCACACGGCCGGCAGGCCGAATGCCGGATCAGTCGTCGTGGTACCGGGCAGGTTGCCCAGCACCCGCCCCGGGTTGATCGCCAGATACATGCCGGCATAGGCCTCGCCCTGTCCGATCTCGACACCCTTCAGGCTGATGCGGTAGGCGTTGGGGCGCAATTCAAGGTTATCGCGGATATGCACGGGCGGCACCAGAAAGCCCATATCCTGGGCGAATTTCTTGCGAATGCCGCGAATCCGGCGCAATAGCTCACCATCCTGAGTACGATCCACCAGAGGAATCAGGCGATAACCCACTTCCAGCCCAAGCGCATCCACTGGCATCACGTCATTCCAGCTCACTTCCTGCATTTCCGGCGCCTGTATGGCTTCCGGCGGTGGCGCAGCGGATGCAGCCGGCGCCAGAGCCTTTTGTTCCATATAGTAAGCCGTGCCCGCCAGCGTGCCGGCCAGAATAAAAAATGCGACATGCGGCATACCCGGAATCACTCCGAGCAAGCCCAGAATAGACGCGGTAATGTAAAGCACGGCGGGTTGGTTGAAGAGCTGGCCGATCAACTGCTGCCCTACATCTTCATCGGTCGCCACGCGGCTCACCACCATGCCGGCAGCAGTGGAAATGATCAGCGCCGGAATCTGCGCCACCAGGCCGTCGCCAATGGCGAGCAGGGTGTAGTTGTTGGCAGCCGTGGCAACATCAAGATTGTGCTGGAAAATGCCTACCAGCAAACCACCGATGACGTTGATGAACAGGATCAGAATGCCGGCAACGGCATCGCCGCGCACGAACTTGCTGGCACCATCCATGGAGCCGAAAAAATCCGCTTCCTGGGAAATTTCGGCCCGCCGCCTGCGTGCCTCATCCTCGCCGATCAGGCCGGCATTGAGGTCGGCGTCGATCGCCATCTGCTTGCCGGGCATGGCATCCAGGGTGAAGCGCGCGCTGACCTCGGCAATCCTTCCCGCGCCCTTGGTGATCACCACGAAATTGATGATCACCAGGATGATGAACACGATAATGCCGACGGTGTAATTTCCGCCCACCAGAAAGTGTCCGAAGGCCTCGATCACCTTGCCTGCGGCATCCGGCCCGGTATGACCTTCCATCAGCACCACCCGGGTCGACGCCACGTTGAGGGAAAGGCGCAGCAAGGTGGTCACCAGCAGCACCGTGGGGAATACCGCGAACTCCAGCGGTTTCTGGGTATACAGACTGACCAGCATCACGATCATCGCGATGGCAATATTGAAAGTGAACAGCAGATCGAGCAGAAACGGCGGCAACGGCAAAACCATCATCGCCAGAATCAGGATGATAAGAACCGGCCCCACCAGGCCCTTCAGGCCACGGCGGTTTTGCAGGGGCGGCGCATCCACCCGGGCGTTCATTTGGCAACCTCAGATTGAATCAAACTGCTTCCCTTACAAAATCCAGTTCCGGCGGCACCGGCAACTCACGCGGCGTTTCGGGCGCGGCGCCACCGTAAGTACGATAGCGACGCAACTGGTACACATAAGCCAGCACCTCAGCCACCGCAGTATACAGCTTGGCGGGGATTTCCTGCCCCAGTTCTGCGTGCCGGTAGAGGGCACGGGCCAGTGGCGGCGCTTCCAGAATGGGCACCCGATTTTCCTCACCTAGCTCGCGAATGCGTTGCGCCAGCAGCTCAGCCCCCTTGGCCACCACCTGTGGCGCGCCCATCCTCCCTTCCTGGTAGCGCAGCGCCACCGCATAGTGAGTCGGGTTGGTCACGATCACATCGGCCTTGGGCACCTCTGACATCATGCGACGCCGCGCCGCTTCACGCTGAAGCTGGCGAATGCGCGCCTTGACATGCGGATCGCCCTCGGTTTCCTTGGCTTCCTGGCGCACCTCTTCCTTGGTCATACGCAGTTGCTTGGCATGATTCCACAGCTGGAAAGGCACATCGATCGCGACGATCAACAGCATCGACCCCGACACCGCCATGAAGGTAAAACCCACCATGCGAGCCACATGGGGAAGGCCCGCATCAAGAGGCTCGGCCACCAGCGACACGATTTCATTCACGTCCTGCCACATCACCCACGTGGCCACGCCGCCAATCAGCGCAGCCTTGCCTACTGCCTTGAACATTTCAACGATACCCGACCAGGAAAAGATGCGGGTGATCCCTTTCAGGGGATTGAGGCGGGAAAAATCCGGCTCCAGTGCCTGGGTTGTAAACAGCCAGCCTGAAATCATCACGGATGAAGCCACAGTGACGAGCACCATCAAACCCAGGAAAGGCAAAATAGCCAGCAGGATATCCAGCGAATGCAGATGCAGTTGTTGCAGCATCTGATTGGGGTTGAAAATAACCGCCCGATCCAGTGTCAGGCCATTTCGCATCATGGAGCGCAGATGCTCCATCATGCTGCCGCCCATAAAAATCAGGCTGCCGCCGGCAGCGAGCAGGATGGCAACGGTGGTCAGCTCGCGCGAACGCGCAACCTGGCCCTTCTCTCTTGCCTGCTCTATTCGTCGCGGCGACGCAGGTTCTGTACGTTCAAGATCGCTGTCTTCAGCCATTTCCGCCCTCTTTGGAGCAGAAGTTTAACATGGCATGAAACCAGCCGAAATGGGCTTAAGCGCCGATCATGAAGTGCTTATTCGGCCTCTTCTATCCATGCCATCTGGATGGCTTCGAGAATTTTTTCGCTGGAGCGATTGGGGTCGTCGCTGAAACCGTCCAGTTTTGTCACCCACTGGTGCAAATCGGTGAAGCGCACATACTGGGGATCGGTATCGGGCTGGCTGTCGTACAGCGCCTCGGCAATCTGGTGTACGTCGGTCCATTTCATTTAGTGATGTCCTTCCTTGACCATGTTGATGGTGTACTTGGGAATCTCGATCACCAGATCCTGGGCATCCACAATGGTCTGGCAGGAGAGGCGTGAATTCGGCTCCAGGCCCCAGGCCTTGTCGAGCATGTCCTCTTCCAGCTCTTCGGCTTCATTGAGCGACTCCAGCCCCTCCCGCACGATCACGTGGCAGGTGGTGCAGGCACAGGATTTCTCGCAGGCGTGTTCGATTTCGATGCCGTTTTCGAGCAGGATATCGCAGATGGACACGCCGGGTTTGGCTTCGATCACCGCGCCATCCGGGCACAGTTCGACGTGGGGTAATACAATCAGTTGGGGCATTGTTAGCTCTCAGTATTTAGCTATCAGCTATCAGCTATCAGTGATCAGCCATCAGTTTTTGCTGGCAGCTGATGGCTGACTGCTGACAACTATAAAATCAATTTTCCAGTTCTTCCAGCTTTTGCCCGGTCAGGGCCTTGTTGACGCTGGCGTCCATGCGCCGCGCGGCAAAGGATTCGGTGGCGTGATTCAGGGCTTCCAGCGCTTGTGTCACCGGCGGTGATCGTCACCGGCAATGGCCTCACGCAAAGCATCAATCCTGGCAGCGATTTTGTCACTCTCGCCCTCTTTCAGCAAATGCGCATCTTCTTCCAGTGCCGCCTCGACCGCCTCGATCAGGCGGCCGCCTTCCACTCGCGCTTCCTGCAATGCGCGCGCCAGCATGTCGTCCTTGGCATGGGTATGTGAAGCCTGCAACATCTGGGTGATCTGTTCGTCGCTTAAGCCATAGGAGGGCTTGACCGTGACCGAAGACTCCACGCCGGTGCTCTGCTCGCGCGCCATGACCGAAAGCAGACCATCGGCATCGACCTGAAAGGTCACGCGGATGCGCGCCGCACCAGCCACCATGGGCGGAATGCCGCGCAGCTCGAATTTGGCCAGGGAGCGGCAATCGCTGACCAGTTCGCGTTCGCCCTGCACCACGTGGATGCTCATGGCGGTCTGGCCGTCCTTGTAGGTGGTGAACTCCTGAGCGCGTGCCACGGGGATGGTGGAATTGCGCGTAACGACCTTCTCCACCAGGCCGCCCATGGTTTCCAGGCCCAGCGACAGCGGAATCACATCCAGCAGCAGCCAGTCGTCCTCGCTCCGATTACCGGCCAGCACGTTGGCCTGGATCGCGGCGCCCAGCGCCACCACCTTGTCCGGGTCGAGATTGTTGAGCGGTTCCTGGGCGAAAAACTCGCCCACTGCATGCTGAATGATCGGCATGCGGGTGGAGCCGCCGACCATGACCACGCCCTTCACCTCTTCCACCGTCAAGCCGGCATCGCGCAAGGCTTTTCGGGTAGGTGCCAGCGTCTTGCTGACCAGGCTTTGGGTGATGCTGGCAAATACTTCCGTATTCAAGGTCAGATCCACCATCTCACCGGTAGACAGCACGGCTGTAATCGCCGCCTCCTCATGCTCGGTCAGGACTTCCTTGGCAGCACGGGCATGGGTCTGCAGCAAACGGGCATCCTTGTGGTTCAATCCGGACAGGCCGGCCTGCTCCAGTATCCAGCAATAAATGCGATGGTCGAAATCATCGCCGCCCAGGGCGGAATCGCCATTGGTGGACAGCACCTCGAACACGCCGCGGGAAAGTTTGAGAATGGAAATATCGAAAGTGCCGCCACCCAGATCGAACACCGCAAACACGCCTTCGGAGCCATTATCGAGGCCATAGGCCACGGCGGCTGCGGTGGGCTCGTTGAGCAGGCGCAGCACGTTGATGCCTGCCAGCCGGGCCGCATCCTTGGTGGCCTGGCGCTGGGCATCGTCGAAATAGGCCGGCACGGTGATGACCGCGCCCACCAGTTCGCCGCCCAGGGATTTTTCGGCGCGCTGGCGCAACACCTTGAGGATCTCCGCCGAGACTTCGACCGGGCTTTTCACCCCGGCCACCGTGCTGATTTGCACCATGCCGGGCTCATCCACGAAGTGGTAAGGCATGTGCGCTGCATCGGCGATATCGGGCAAGCCGCGCCCCATGAAACGTTTCACCGAAACAATGGTGTTTTGCGGGTCCGTCGCCTGCGCGTGCATGGCATGGCAGCCGACATCCACGCCATCGGCGCGATAGCGCACCACCGAAGGCAGCAGGGAACGGCCATTCTCGTCGTTCAGCACCACGGCCAGCGCACTGCGTACCGTGGCCACCAGCGAATTGGTGGTGCCCAGGTCAATACCCACCGCCAGCCGGTGCTGGTGGGGTGCGGCGCTCATGCCGGGTTCGGCGATTTGCAGTAATGCCATGAAAATCCTTTTCAAAACACAAGCTAACCCCCCTCAAATCCCCCTTGTGTGAGCATCCGCGCAGCGGTTGCTCACACAAGGGGAGGCCGGGAGGGGTTAGGCTTCCATCATCTCCAGGGCGGTATCGATTTCCTCGCCCAGTTTTTCCATGAACTTAAGCTTGCGCACCAGGCCGGATGCTGCCTGGTAGTCTGCCTTTTCGTCCAGCAGACGCCCCAGTTCCTGATGCTGCTCGCGCATCTCGGAACGCAGGCGATTGTGCAATTGTTCCATATCCGAAATATCCTGCGCTTCCTTCGCCTCCATGATGGCCTCTCGCCACTCCATCTGCGCC
The DNA here is from genome assembly GCA_963741495.1 of uncultured Gammaproteobacteria bacterium. Taxonomy (GTDB): domain Bacteria; phylum Pseudomonadota; class Gammaproteobacteria; order Burkholderiales; family Sulfuricellaceae; genus Sulfurimicrobium. The sequence goes on along the minus strand of CAVUID010000015.1, from coordinate 121,205 downwards.
ATGAGGAATTCCGCCGGCATGGCGGTATTGCTTTCTTCCTGCGTATCCACGCCATGCAGATGCAGCAGGTAGCGCGCACGGGAAAGCGGCTTTTTCAGCGTCTGGTAGGCCTCGTTGGCGTGAGTCGCCCACTGCATCGACAGGCGCTTTTCCTGATCGCCCAGATGCGCGAACTTGTCGGGATGAACCAGCGTCTGAATTTCGCGGTAAGCCTGATCCAGGCGCCCCACATCCACATGGAAAGCGGGCGCCAGTCCGAACAGCTCGAAATGGTTTTTGCTGAAGTCGAAGAGCATGGATAGCTTTCAGCTGTCAGCTATCAACAGTCAGCTTGAACCACCCGTGCCGTCTTTGCTGACGGCTGACGGCTGATGGCTGAAAGCTATACATTGAAGCTCTCGCCGCAACCGCACGCATTCTTGACGTTGGGGTTGTTGAACTTGAATCCTTCGTTCAGCCCTTCGCGGGTGTAATCCAGTTCGGTGCCGTCCAGATAGGCCAGGCTCTTGGCGTCGATCAGTACTTTCACGCCATGGCTGTCGAACTGCAAATCATCCGCACCGATTTCGTCGGCGAATTCAAGCGTATAAGCCATGCCGGAGCAGCCCGAAGTGCGCACACCCAGGCGCAAGCCCACGCCCTTGCCGCGCTTGGCGATGAAGTTGCTGACGTGCTTGGCAGCTTGTTCAGTCAGCGTAATTGCCATGATCAGCACGCTCCCTTGCAGGCATTGGTCTCCACCTTTTCGCCATGCTTGGCCTTGTAATCGGCCACGGCAGCCTTGATGGCGTCTTCCGCCAGAATCGAGCAGTGAATCTTCACCGGCGGCAAAGCCAGTTCCTCGGCGATCTGGGTATTTTTGATATCCAGCGCCTGATCCAGCGTCTTGCCCTTGACCCATTCGGTCACCAGCGAACTCGATGCAATCGCCGAACCGCAGCCGTAGGTCTTGAACTTGGCGTCCTCGATCACACCATCCTTGTTGACGCGGATCTGCAGCTTCATCACGTCGCCGCAGGCCGGTGCGCCCACCATGCCGGTCGCCACGCCATCCTCTTCCTTGCCGAAGGAACCGACGTTGCGCGGGTTTTCGTAGTGATCCAGTACTTTTTCGCTGTATGCCATTTTAATTCTCCGGTTAGGGGAGAGAGGTGAGAGGTGAGGCGAAGGTTTTTCCCCTCACCCCTACCCCTCACGCCTCACCAGTTAATCAATGTGCTGCCCACTGCACGGTATTCAAATCGATGCCGTCCTTGAACATTTCCCACAGCGGCGACAGTTCGCGCAGCTTGCCGATCTTGTTCTTGAGCAGCTGAATCGCGTAGTCGATTTCTTCCTCGGTGGTGAAACGGCCGATGGTAAAACGGATCGAGCTGTGCGCCAGTTCGTCGCTATGCCCCAGCGACTTCAGTACATAGGAAGGCTCAAGACTGGCGGAAGTACAGGCGGAGCCACTTGATACCGCAAGATCCTTGATCGCCATGATGAGCGATTCGCCTTCGACAAAGCTGAAGCTGATATTCAGATTGTGCGGTACGCGATTGTCCATGTCGCCGTTGACATACACTTCCTCGATTTCCTTGAGGCCGTTGTAGAGGCGGTCGCGCAACATGCGTGTGCGCTCGTTTTCTGCCGCCATTTCTTCCCTGGCCAGACGGAATGCCTCGCCCATGCCCACGATCTGGTGGGTTGCCAGCGTACCGGAACGCATGCCGCGCTCGTGGCCGCCGCCGTGCATCTGCGCTTCGAGGCGGATACGCGGCTTGCGGCGCACATACAATGCACCGATGCCCTTGGGACCGTAGATCTTGTGGGCGGAAAAGGACATCAGGTCCACTTTCAGCTTTTGCAGGTCGATCACCACCTTGCCGCTGGCCTGTGCGGAATCCACGTGGAAGATCACGCCCTTGCTGCGGCAGATTTCGCCCAGCGCGGGGATATCCTGGATCACGCCGATTTCGTTATTGACGTACATCACCGAAGCCAGAATGGTATCGGGGCGAATCGCCGCTGTGAATTTGTCCAGATCCACCAGACCATTGGATTCTGGAATCAGATAAGTCACCTCGAAGCCCTGGCGCTCCAGTTCGCGGCAAGTATCCAGCACGGCCTTGTGCTCGGTGGAGACGGTGATGAGATGCTTGCCCTTGCCCGAATAGAAGTGGGCCGCGCCCTTGATGGCAAGGTTGTTGGATTCCGTCGCACCGGAAGTCCAGATGATTTCCTTGGGGTCAGCATTGACCAGATCGGCTACCTGTTTGCGGGCGTTTTCCACTGCCTCGTCGGCTTCCCAGCCAAAGGCATGGGAGCGGCTCGCCGGATTGCCGAACTTTTCGGTCAGGTAGGGAATCATTTGTTCCGCCACACGGGGATCCACCGGCGTGGTCGCGGAATAATCCAGATAAATCGGCAACTTCATTACATTCTCCAAAAAATCACATGACTGCTACGGATGACAGGGTTCGCAAACGCTCCAGTTCCACCTGCAGAACCCGTACAAATTCTTCTATCTGCTGCATGCTGTTGCCACGTCCCAGGCTCACCCGAATCGCGCCTTTAGCCAGTTCCGGCTCGACGCCCATGGCCAGCAGCACCGCGCTGGGCTCTGTGCTGCCGCTGGCGCAGGCCGAGCCGCTGGCCACGGCAAACCCTGCACGATCCAATGCGATCAGCAACGTTTCGCCTTCGATGCCGGGTATGGCGAAATAGCTGGTATTTGCCAGACGCCGCGCGTCGGAACCGAATATCACGCCACCCAGGGCAGCGACGCCCGTTTCAAGCTCATCCCTCATCCGGCAAAACCGCTCTGCATCCTGTTCCATGCGACTGACGGCCAGTTCGCAGGCAGCAGCAAAACCGACGATACCCGGCACGTTCTCGGTGCCGGCACGCAAGCCTTTTTCGTGCCCACCCCCGGTCATCTGGGGCATCAATTCGATGCGCTTGTCGAGTACCAGCGCGCCGACACCTTTGGGGCCATAAATCTTGTGCGACGACAGGCTCATGGCATGCACGCCCAGTTCAGCAAAATCCAGCCTGATCTTGCCCAGCGCCTGCACTGCATCGGTGTGCACCCAGGCACCCGCCGCGCGCGCCTGTTTTGCCACTTCGGCCACATCCTGGCAACACGCCAGTCTCGTTATTGGCCAGCATCACGCTGACCAGGCCCGTCGGCGATTCCAGCGCCTGAGCCAAATCGTTCATAACAAATCGGCCAGCATCATCCACCGCCAGCGGGCGCGATGTCCAGCCCTGTGCTTTCAGGCTTTGGCACGGCTTTGCCACACAGGGATGTTCGATGCTGCCCCACACCACCTGAGTCGGCGGCAACACTGCCGCCATGCCGCGAACGGCCAGATTATTGGCCTCGGTACCACCGCTGGTAAAAAATACCTGTGAAGGGTGTGCCCCCACTGCATCTGCGACCTGCTCACGCGCTTCTTCGACTGCCTGGCGCGCCACACGGCCAAAACCATGCCGGCTGGAGGGATTCCCGAACCGCTCCTGCATCCAGGGCATCATTGCCGCCAGCACGCGCTCATCGAGGGGCGAAGTGGCATTGTGGTCGAAATAAGCCTGAGCCATGATCACGTCAGAAGTGCCGCCTCGCCGTGTTTGAAACGATGATCCAAATGCGCCGAATGCTTGCTTCCATGCTGCGATGCGACCAGTTGTGCCAGATTCACGGATTGCAGGTAATCAAAAATTCTTACATTGAGATTGGTCCACAGATCATGCGTCATGCAGGGAAGATCATCGTGACAATTGCCCAAACCGCCGCACTTGGTCGCGTCAATTGGTTCGTCCACTGCCTGGATGATATCCGCCACGGAGATTTTATCCAGCTCCATGGCCAGACAATAACCGCCGCCCGGTCCGCGCACGCTTTCGACCAGGCCGTGACGGCGCAGCTTGCCAAACAGCTGTTCCAGATACGACAGTGAAATTCGTTGACGATCGCTGATTCCGGCCAGCGTCACCGGTCCTTCGCCATGGCGCATGGCCAGATCAATCATCGCCGTTACCGCAAAACGTCCTTTGGTGGTCAAACGCATGTTTAGCCTCTTTGAAATGGGTACATCTTGCGTAATACTATATGAAACCCTACCATTTTAGTCAACTATTTTATTCAAATAATTGACATCGAATTTTTCCGATGTCTTTTCAACATCGCTGATTTCGACCCCCAGACGGCTCAGATGATCCAGTATCTGCTGGATGCGATGGTCGGTGACCACCGTATGATCCAGCAGGCTGTGCACCGCCTTGACCATGGGATCGTTCATGTCCTCGCTGATCGCATAAGCGGAAAACCCCATTTTGGAAGCCTGATTTTCCCGTTTCTCGGCCTGCTCGCCGTCCAGAATGCGCGCGGGAATGCCCACCGCCGTGGCGCCGGCCGGAACATCCTTGACCACCACCGCATTCGAACCGATCTTGGCGCCATCGCCGATATTGATTGGCCCCAGCACCTTGGCCCCGGCGCCAATCACCACGCCCTTGCCGAGCGTGGGGTGGCGCTTGCCTTTTTTCCATGAAGTACCGCCCAGGGTGACGCCGTGATACAGCGTTACGTCATCGCCCAGCTCGGCCGTCTCGCCGATCACCACGCCCATGCCATGGTCGATGAACACACGGCGTCCGATCGTGGCGCCGGGGTGAATTTCAATCCCGGTTATCCAGCGCGCAAAATGAGAAGTAAAACGCGCCAGCCAGAAAAACTTCCATCCCCACAAGCGATGCGTCAGGCGATGAAAAAGGACGGCATGCACGCCGGGATAGGAGGTCAATACCTCCCAACGGGAACGGGCAGCAGGGTCGCGGTCGAACACCACCGCAATATCTTCACGCAGATGTTTGAACATGTTGTCTAACAGGATACAATGATCGCATTATTCTATAACCAAGTGATTTAGTCAACTATTTACTTGGGAATCCGTCCTCGACAGGCCTTCGTCAAAATTCCCCGCAGTATATTTACTTCTTCCTTTTCCATCCCGGCACGGGAGAACAGGCGCCGCAATCTCGTCATCAGGCGCCGGGGATCCAGGGGGTCAAGAAAATCGATTTCGATCAGTGCGCTCTCCAGATGCGCATAGAACCGCTCGACATCCTCGAAAACGGCCCGAGGCGCGTCTTTTGATATGGGCTCGGTCACAACACCGCAGGTGCGCAACTCATAACTCACCACTTGCACCGCAGCGGCCAGATTGAGTGAACTGTATTCGGGATTGACCGGGATGGTAATCAGCAACTGGCATTTTTCCAGTTCCGCATTGGAAAGACCCGACATTTCCGTGCCAAAAATCAGGGCCACAGGCGCTTCGCCAGCTCGTTCCAGTATTTGCGGCGCCGCCTGGCGCAAGGTCAACATAGTATGCGACAAATCGCGGTGCCGCGCTGTCAGCCCCACTACCAGCCCCACGCCCTGCAAGGTCTGCTCCAGGCTGGCGCAGACCTTGGCATTCTGCAACACATCATTCGCGCCTGAGGCCATGGCATCAGCCATCGGATCGGGAAATTGCCTGGGGTTCACCAGAAAAAGATTGTGCAGCCCCATGGTCTTCATGGCCCGCGCCGCCGCGCCAATATTGCCGGGGTGACTGGGGTGACTCAGCACGACACGAATGTTGTCCAGCACGGAGTTACTCAAAACAGGTCTTTCCCATGTAAAATAGCGCCTAATTTCCGTTCATTAAAAGTCATCGAAACCACTATGCATCCTATGCTCACCATCGCGGTCAAGGCCGCGCGCCGCGCCGGCAATATTATCAACCGTGCTTCTCTCGACATCGACAAACTGACGGTCAACAAGCAAAAACCACAATGATTTTGTCAGCGAAGTGGATCGCGCCGCAGAGGACGCGATAATTGAAATCCTGCTGGAAGCCTACCCAGAGCCACGAAATTTTAGCAGAAGAAAGCGGCGTTCGCGGCGAATCCGAATACCAGTGGATTATCGACCCGCTCGATGGCACCACCAACTTCCTCCACAGCTTCCCGCAATATGCAGTTTCGATCGCCCTGCTTCATAAAGGCGTTCTGAACCAGGCGGTAATCTACGACCCGGTCCGACAATGACCTCTTTACCGCCACCAAAGGTCGCGGCGCCTACCTCAACGACCGCCGCCTGCGCGTCACCAAGGAAACACATCTTAAAAACGCGCTGATCGGCACCGGCTTCCCATATACCAACTTTGCCCATATCGATGCCTACATGGGCATGTTCCGCGACCTCATCCAGAAAACCGCCGGGCTGCGCCGTCCGGGCTCTGCCGCGCTCGATCTGGCCTATACCGCTGCGGGCCGTTTTGACGGCTTTTTCGAGATTGGCCTGAAGCCCTGGGATATAGCGGCCGGCTGCCTGCTGGTGCAGGAAGCGGGTGGTCTGGTGGGCGACTTCGAAGGGAACGAGAATTACCTCAAGAGCGGCAACATCATTGCCGGCAACCCGAAAGTTTTCGGGCAACTGCTACAGGCAATCGCGCCGCATCTGACCCCGGAACTCAAAACGCCGGCTGCAGAGCCAAAATAGGACCGCCTGACCGGGGCTTCATCTACTTTCCGGATCGGGCCGCCACATCGCGCAGGAACGGCAAATATTGCAGCCAGCCCGATACCGGCCCAACGTGGGAAAACACCACCATCCCGTGCTTGTCCAGCACATAAGTGGTCGGAAACACCCGGGCCAGTTCGCGGTCGCGTATCTGCTTGCCATTGGCCAGAGTCAAGGTATCCGAACCGGCATCCAGCAAGCCGGAATCGAATAGCGGCAGCTTGAAGCCCTGGGCATCCACCCACAGGCTGGCCGTGCCGTAATCCTCGCGCATCTGCAACAACACCAGCTGAATATCCTTGGCATTCCCCAGGGCCTGGTGCAGTTTCTGCAACTCGGGCATTTCATTGCGGCACGGCGGGCACCAGGTTCCCCAGAAATGCACCAGCAGCACCTTGCCGCGCAAATCGGATAATTTCATGGCCTTGCCGGATGGCGACTTGATGGCGAGATCGAAAAAGCGCTCGCCTCGCGCCTTGCCGGTATCAGCCTTTGCCACTTCATCCCGGCTCCGGTAAGGCCGCCACAAGGCACTCCAGTTTTTTGCGTCAAATACGACCCTGTCGTCCAGTGCATACAGCACGCAGGTTTGAGCCGTGCTGTTCTGACAGAACTGCAAAGCCGCATCGGCAGCCATGTCCGCAGTGACTTCGTCGCCCTTCCATGCCCAGGCGCCGCCCGGCGCAATGGCAAAAGCCCGGTGCCCGCCAGCATGCAGGAAAGCCTGATAACCCTCGCGACCGGCAGCGTTGATATGGGGCACGGCGTTCGCATCATTCAGCGCGACCGCCAGTGCGGCATCCATACTCAAGGCGCCCAGTACCGCAAATAGTAAACGCAGAAAAACTTTCTTGATTACCAAATTCATTCCCCTATCAAATGAACCGCCACCCTGCGATGTTGCGGTTGGTGGCGATGTTCGTAGAGATAGATGCCCTGCCAGGTCCCCAACATCATCTTGCCCTGTTGTACCGGGACGGAAAGATGGGTCTGGGTCAGCGCAGCACGGATATGCGCCGGCATATCGTCCGGCCCTTCCAGGCTGTGCGCGAACAGCGGGTCGCCATCCTTCACCAGGCGGGCAAAAAAACGCTCCAGATCGGCCTGCACATCCGGATCATAGTTTTCCTGCACCAGCAGGCTGGCGGAAGTATGCTGGACAAACAGCGTCAGCAGTCCGTCGGCAATACCCGAGGCGGCAATCCAGCGCGCCACCTCGGACGTGAAGGCATATAAACCGCGTCCACGATTGGCAAGTTCCAGAATACCCTGAGTCTGTTTCATAACAGCATTATAACCCCGGGTTTGGGGCATAAAAAAACCGGGCGCCGAGGCGCCCGGTTTTCAGAGTCACTGTTATCAAGCCTTCACGAATGAAAACACGCCATCCTTGCAATCCACCCGGATCGTATCCTTGGCCGCAAAATGTCCGGCCAGAATTTCCTTCGCCAAAGCATTTTCCAGGTGGGACTGGATCGCCCGTTTCAGCGGACGTGCGCCGAACACCGGGTCGAAGCCCGCGCTCGCCAGCTCGGAGAGCGCGGCTTCGCTGACTTCCAGCTTCATCTCCATCTGCGCCAGACGCTTGTCCAGATACTGCAACTGGATGCGCGCGATGGACTTGATGTGCGCTTCGCCCAGGGCGTGGAACACCACCACTTCGTCGATGCGGTTGATGAATTCGGGACGGAAATAGGTTTTCACGTCGTCCATCACCGATGCCTTGATGAGATCGTAAGGCTGGCCCGCCATGGCCTGGATGTTCTGCGAGCCGAGGTTGGAAGTCATCACGATCACGGTGTTCTTGAAATCGACCGTCCGGCCCTGGCCATCGGTCATGCGGCCATCGTCCAGCACCTGCAGCAGCACGTTGAACACGTCCGGATGCGCCTTCTCCACCTCGTCCAGCAGGATCACGGAATAGGGCTTGCTGCCGCACCGCTTCGGTCAGGTAGCCGCCTTCCTCATAGCCCACATAGCCGGGGGGCGCGCCGATCAGGCGCGAGACGCTGTGCTTCTCCATGAATTCGCTCATGTCGATGCGGATCAGGTGATCTTCCGAGTCGAACAGGAATCCGGCCAGCGCCTTGCACAGTTCGGTCTTGCCCACGCCGGTGGGGCCGAGGAACAGGAAGGAACCATAGGGCCGGTTGGGGTCGCCCAGCCCGGCGCGCGAACGGCGAATGGCGTCCGCCACCAGGCGCACGGCCTCGTCCTGCCCCACCACGCGCTCGTGCAGCTTGCCTTCCATCTGCAAGAGCTTGTCGCGCTCGCCTTCCATCATTTTGGAAACCGGAATCCCGGTGGCACGCGAAACCACTTCGGCGATTTCCTCCGCGCCGACTTCGGTGCGCAGCAGCCAGTGGGTCTTGGCTTCTTTTTCACTCGCCGTATCCGCGTGTTTCAGCTGCGCTTCGAGTTGCGGAATTTTGCCATATTGCAGCTCGGAAACATGCTGCCAGTCGCCCTTGCGCTTGGCGGCTTCCATTTCGATCTTGAGCCGGTCGAGCTCTTCCTTGATGTGCTGGCTGCCCTGCACCTGGGCTTTCTCGGCCTTCCATACTTCTTCCAGATCGTTGTATTCGCGCTGCAACTTGACGATTTCCTCGTCGAGCAGGGCCAGACGTTTTTTTGAAGCCTCGTCCTTTTCCTTCTTCACCGACTCGCGTTCAATCTTGAGCTGGATCAGGCGACGGTCGAGCTTGTCCATGACCTCCGGCTTGGAGTCGATCTCCATCCGGATGCGCGAGGCCGCCTCGTCGATCAGGTCGATGGCCTTGTCGGGCAGGAAGCGATCGGTGATGTAGCGGTGCGACAACTCGGCTGCGGCAATGATGGCCGGGTCGGTGATATCCACCCCGTGGTGCAGCTCATACTTCTCCTGCAAGCCGCGCAGGATGGCAATGGTATCTTCCACGCTCGGCTCGTTCACCAGCACTTTCTGGAAGCGACGCTCCAGCGCAGCGTCCTTCTCGACGTATTTGCGGTATTCGTCCAGCGTGGTGGCGCCGATGCAGTGCAGCTCGCCGCGCGCCAGGGCGGGCTTGAGCATATTGCCGGCATCCATCGCGCCTTCCGCCTTGCCGGCGCCGACCATGGTGTGCAGTTCGTCGATGAACAGGATGATGCGGCCTTCGTCCTGCCCCACTTCCTTGAGCACAGACTTCAGGCGTTCCTCGAATTCGCCGCGATACTTGGCGCCGGCCAGCAAGCCCGCCATATCGAGCACCAGCACCCGCTTGCCCTTCAGGGTTTCCGGCACTTCCTCGTTAACGATGCGCTGCGCCAGACCTTCCACGATGGCGGTCTTGCCCACGCCCGGTTCGCCAATCAGCACCGGGTTGTTCTTGGTGCGGCGCTGCAGCACCTGGATCGCCCGGCGGATCTCGTCGTCGCGCCCGATCACCGGGTCGAGCTTGCCCATGCGGGCGCGCTCGGTCAGGTCAAGCGTGTATTTCTTCAGCGCCTCGCGCTGGCCTTCCGCTTCCTGGCTTTGCACGTTTTCACCTCCGCGTACCGCATTGATGGCCTGTTCCAGATGGGCCTTGTCCACACCGTTCTCGCGCAGCAGCCGCCCGGTCTCGCCCTTGTCCTGCGCCGCCACCAGGAGAAACAGCTCGCTGGCGATAAACTGGTCGCCACGCTTCATCGCGTCCTTGTCGGTCAGGTTGAGCAGGTTGTTGAGATCGCGTGAAATGCTCACCTCGCCGCCGTGGCCTTCCACTTTGGGCAGGCGCTCCATGGCTTGCTGCAGGGCGGCCTTCAGCCCGCCGACATTGGCGCCTGCACGCTGCAGCAGCGAACCCGCGCCGCCGTCATCCTGCTCGAGCAGGGCCAGCAGCAGGTGCTGCGGCTCGATGAACTGGTTGTCCAGGCCGACAGCCAGACTCTGTGCATCGCTGATAGCCTGCTGGAATTTGGTGGTGAGCTTGTCAAAACGCATGGCATTGTCCTCGCATTGAATTAACCCCTACTTTGGGGAGGGTCGAGGTGATTTCAAGCAATCACTGAGTATTCTATTGACCGCAAACGGCTCAGAGGTATAGAAAGGGCTTTTCCACCATCCACCTCATCCATGCCTTATTGCCCGGGACAAACTTTAGCCTCGCGCCCCACCCTGCTGTTCAACGCCGGCACCGACAGCGCGCTTCGCCATCTGGCTTTCGACCATTCATGGCTGGCCCTGTGCGCAGACGGGCAACGCCCGGACCTGTTGCGCTTCTACCGCACTCAAACCTGCGCCAGCGTGGGGCGCTTTCAGGCCATCGACAGGGAACTGCGGCTGGCGCATTGCGCGGATCGGGGCATCGAGGTGGCGCGGCGCATCACTGGCGGCGGCGCCCTGTACCATGATCCCCGACAGATGAATTTCACCCTGGTGCTGGGCGATGCGAAAGGTAGCCTGGAATCCAATCTGAAAGCCGCTTGCGCAGCGATTATCGCAGCACTCTCCGAATTCAGTCTGGAAGCCGGTTTCAAGTTTCCCAACGACGTAGAAATCGAAGGGCGAAAAATTGCCAGCGTATTTGCCGTGGTGGAGCAAGGCGTGCTGCTGCTCCAGGGAATACTGCTGCTCGATGTGGACATCCGGGCCATGCTGGAAGCCTTGCGGGTGCCGACGGAGAAGCTTTCTCCCGATGGCCTTTCTGCCGCCCGGGACCGCTTCGCGACATTCAGCGAGCGATGCCCCGATGTGCCGGAACAGGTTTTGCAACAAGCACTTGAAGCGCAACTGGCACGCGCTTTTTCTCTCTCCCTGCAATCCGTCAGCCCCGGCGAAACGGCCATATCAGGAGCGACTGCACGATCTGCATTACCGGCCCACGCCATCGACTGGAGCGGGCAGGATGAAAACTGGCTGGAAGCGCTGTGGAAAACGCCCACTGGCGTGCTGCTGCGCGGTCGCGCCACCTTCACACCGGAAGGCGTTGTCGGCCGCATCGAATTCGCTACTGACTGCCAGGCTGCCGAAGCCACTTTCTTTGCCGACTTGCAGCAAGCCATGAGCGGCATACCAGTAGTGGCGCTGGAAGAAGCGATCCGCCGCAGATTCGGAAAACATTCGGAAGACACGCCGGGGATGAGCGCAGAAGACTTTTGCGGGCTGGCCAGAATCCTGCTCGACAAGCACCATGGCTGCCAGAGCCTGGGACTGAGCCGGCAACAGGCCAGCCGCCTGATGATCCACAGCCCTGGCAAGGCCGCTGCGGAAAATATTCTCGAACGCGCCTCGGTGATGCTGGTGCCTTATTGCGCCAAGCCTGCCTGGTGCGAATGGCGCCACCAGGATGAGTGCATCGAGTGCGGCCTGTGCGAGGTGGGCGAGGCCTACCGACTTGGCCGTGAACGCGGCATGTCAGTAAAAACCATTGTTCGCTACGAACAACTGGTGGACACCCTGAAGGAGATGCGTGCCGAGGGCACCAGCGCCTACGTGGGCATGTGCTGCAGCCACTTTTTTATCAAGCGCCACCGCGCCTTCCGCGATGCGGGCATGGATGCACTGCTGATGGACATCGACGGGGCGAACTGCTACGAACTCAAGCAGGAGCAACAGGCCTATGCCGGCACCTTCCAGGCCGAGGCCTTCCTGGACGAACCTCTGCTGCAGCGCATCATGGAATTCGTTCCCGGCACAGAAAGCGATGGCAAGGCGCGAACACCAGAACAACCGTAGTCCATTCGTGCCATTACAGCCCCAGACGGTTTGGGTTAAACTCGTTCACTCCTCACCTGAATGGAATCCGGCCTTGCTTTTCTCCCGGCTTTACGCCCCAGGACTGGCGCTGCTGCTTACGCTGGGCTCGGCATTTGCAGCACCGCCGCCCTCCCTCAGCTTGTCTACTGGCACCGATGTTCAGCTACGCACCTATCCTGCCCAGGGGAACACCCTGCTGCTGTGGTTTGTATGCGACGAAGGGCACAGCAGCCACGAAGCGCGCACTGCCGGGGAGCTCGCTGCTCATGGTTATGAAACCTGGTTTCCGGACATGCTCGATGCCCATTTCCTGCCCATCCTGCCCAGCAGTCTGGAGCAGATCCCGCCCGAAGAAATCAAGGAAATCATCACCCAGGCGATTCGCCTGAGCGGCAAAAAAATCGTACTCGTCACTGCCGGCCATGGTGCCACCCCGATCCTGCGTGGCGCGAAAGCCTGGCAAGACAAAGCCACCGAACAAGGCCGGAGCGCACTCGCCGGCGCGCTGCTATTCTACCCCGACCTCTATTCCGTCGCCCCTGCCCCCGGCGTGGAAGCGCAGTACCACCCCATCGTCACCCAGACCCGCCTGCCGCTGTTCATCTACCAGGGTCAACTGTCACCGGGGCGCTGGTGGCTGGAACATCTCAAAGTGGAATTCGCCCGTGGCGGCACAAAGGTCGAGAGCAGCATCCTGCCCAAGGTGCGCAGCCACTTCTTCGTCCGCCCTGATGCCTCGCCAGCAGAAAATGCCATGGCGGAAAAACTGCCTGAACTGGTGCTGGACGCGCTCAACAAACTGGAAATAAAGCCATGAAAAAACTGCTTGTCGGCCTGTGTTGCCTTTTTCTTCTCTCCTCCGCGCAAGCTCATGAACTCAAACCCTGGAAAGGGACTGCAACACCGCCGCTGGCACTAAAAGACATCAACGGCAAAACCCACAAGCTGGAAGATTATCGCGGCAAGGTGGTCATGGTGCAGTTCTGGGCGACCTGGTGCCCGCCCTGCCTCAAGGAAATGCCCGCCATGCAGCGCCTGGAAAAGAAAATGACCGGCAAGCCTTTCGTCATTCTGGCCGTCAACATGGGTGAAACAAGCAAGGACGTCAGCGAGTTCGTGAAAAAGATGAACCTAAACTTCACTGTACTGATGGATGAGGAAGGGAATGGCGTGGGTGCCTGGAAAGTGTTCGTCGCGCCGTCCACTTTTCTGCTCGACCCACAGGGCAATATCCGTTACACCCTGCAGGGGGGCGCGGAATGGGATGAGCCTGTATACGTCAAGGCGATCAGCGAGTTGCTGCCCGCCAAATAGAACCGCTGGAATTTTTATTTAACCTGACAGCGCACATCAGGTTATTTCCGCTCGACAGGCCCGACCCAGGCACCCACCAAGCAGCAAACGACACTGCTTGGTTCTTCATTGAAATTCTCAACTTGTTGAGAAATGAAACTTAAACGCGTCGTTGCCTTCAGTACAAACGAACCCGTGAAACCACCAGCACGAGCACCCCGAGCGCAGCCAAAGCCAAACTGTTTGGTTCGGGCACGCTACCACCCTGCTGCAAATCATAGCCGATTGACAGATATGGCCTGTAAGCTTCGGTGGTGGCCTCGCTGCTATAAACCGGCAGTGTGACGTAGCTCGGCACATAGAGACGAAGGGTTAGGAAATTATCTCCTGAAGCTGCGTTGGCTAATAAATCAATATTGTTAAAAGAAAGCGACAACGGCGTATTAGTGGGCGGGCTATTGCCAGCCCCCGTCTGATATGTGTCAGAGGCGAGCAAGGTAGCCGCAGCATATTGATCACCATTGGCGACGACGCCATTGCCTATAAAGCCATAAACATAAAGTGTTGCCGGAACATTGCCCGGGTTGGTAATGATGCTGGCTGTCGTCAAATGTAACGTGGCTCCGGTTAACGTTGCCAAATCCGGAATTTGCGCAAAATCGAATTCGAGAATGCCATATTCAACGAGGCTCCCTGAGCGACTGAGATGTAAGGTGCTGCCCGTAGTGTTGCTTTTCCAGAAACCGAGCGCATTGGTTGTAATAATTCCATCATCCACAGGCGATAGGTCGATGAGACTTGCGTATGTTGCCTGGGCCGATAAGCCAACAACACAGAGTATCAAAACCGCTAGGTAGCGTTTCATGATTGCCTCCATTATTAGTAAATTCGCAATGTACTAATGGTGCCTCAACACCATTCAGGATCTTTTACTCCACAAATGCAATAAACGTTCCAACACAAGTAAAAGGCAAGGTAAGTTCATGAATTTTGACTGAAATTATGCGGCGTCAATGTTTGCCAAAAGTATCAACAGCTGAATAGTGTAAATTTTCCCGACAGCACGAGTCAGCAAATCCATGACGCCAAGCGAAAAGTAATGTCAGGCCAAGCCATCACGCCCAACATCGGTTCTTTATCCTTGGGTACAATTTGCCCTTCTGAATTTGGCATTCACAGGTAAAAGCATGGCATTGGCAGCAGAGATCGCAAGGAACATCGAAACCGCCCTGGCCGAGGACATTGGCGCAGGCGACCTGACTGCCGGACTGATTCCCGCCGACGCCGTTGCACGGGCTACGGTGATCTGCCGCGAGGCTGCCGTGCTGTGCGGAACGCTCTGGTTCGAGGCCTGTTTTCGCCAGCTTGATCCGCAAGCAGAGATCAAATGGCTGGCGCTTGAAAGCGACCAACTCGCACCCAATCAGGTCCTGTGCGAAATCACAGGTAACGCCCGCGCCCTGCTCTCCGCCGAGCGCCCGGCACTAAATTTCCTGCAAACCCTGTCCGCCACCGCCACTGCCACGCGCCGTTACGTGGATGCTGTCAAAGGCACCGGCGCAGTAATCATGGACACCCGAAAAACCCTACCCGGCCTGAGGCTGGCGCAGAAGTATGCGGTCAGGACCGGCAGCGGGGAGAATCAGCGCGTTGGGTTATTCGACGGCATCCTGATCAAGGAAAACCACATCCTCGCCGCCGGTGGGATCGCCGCTGTGCTGGCACAGGCCCACCGCGCCGCGCCACCCGGCGTTTCAGTACAGATTGAGGTGGAAAGCCTGGACGAACTCGAACAGGCACTTTCGGCTGGCGCCAAGCTCATCCTGCTCGACAATTTCAGTCTTGCCGACATGCGGCAGGCGGTCATTTCCACTGCCGGACGGGCTGCACTGGAGGCATCCGGCGGGGTCAACATGGAGAGCGTGCGCGCCATTGCGGAAACCGGTGTGGATCGCATCTCCATCGGCAGCCTGACCAAGGACATCCGGGCCGTCGATCTGTCCATGCGTATCGTGCTATAGGGATGACTTCGTCCTGGATGATCGTCGCGGGCATCCTGTTCAGCATCATGGGGGTGTTCGTCAAACTGGGCTCGGCGCACTTCTCCAGCGCCGAACTGGTATTTTACCGCTCCCTGTTCGGGCTACTGGTGATCTACCTCATCATCTTGGTGCGGAGAGTTCCCATCGCCACGGTCTACTGGAAAATGCATCTGTGGCGCGGCCTGTCGGGTTTCTTCGCCCTGATGCTATTCTTTTATGCCATCAGCGCCCTGCCCCTGGCCACCGCCATCACGCTGAATTACACCTCGCCGCTTTTCCTCGCCTTGTTCACCGTGGTGATCCTCAAGGAGAAACCCGGTCTGCTGCTGATTCTCGCCATCATCACGGGATTCATCGGCGTGGCGCTGCTGCTGCGCCCCACCCTGCATGCCGACCAGATCACGGCCGGGCTGATGGGACTGGCCTCCGGTTTTCTTGCCGGCATCGCCTACCTCAATGTCAAACAACTGGGTGCGCTGGGCGAATCGGAATGGCGCGTGGTGTTTTATTTCACCCTGATTTCGACGCTCGGCGGCGGTCTCTGGATGGCATTTCACACCTTTCATGCGGTCACGCTGCACAGTTTTCTCATTCTTGCCGGCATGGGCACCACGGCCACCCTGGCACAGCTCGCCATGACCCGTGCCTACCGCACCGGAAAAACGCTGGTGGTCGGCAGTCTGGCCTATATCACTGTGATATTCGCCAGTTTGTGGGGCATGGTGCTGTGGCAGGAAATCCTGTCATTCGGCAGCTGGCTGGGGATTGCCCTGATTATACTGAGCGGCGTAATCAGCCTGAAAACAAGCCCGCGCCTGCCGGTAATTTGAGCGATCAACGGTATTTCTCCACAATCACTCGAAGCTCAAGAAATTTCCGGTGAACTTTTGTATCGCAACTTGAGGCAGCAGCTCAATTAGTGCGCGCGGCATAACTGTTCACCTCGATGCGAGTCAGCCCTTGGCAGGGCGCCCTTCGCGACGCTGCTCCCCGCGATTCATCATCCGTTCGCGCTGCGCTTCGAACTGCTTGCGCTGCTCGGGCGTGAGGATCTGCATCATTTCATGATGCTGGCGAGCACGAATCTGCCCCATTTCAGCCATCGCCTGAGCGCCCTTCTCGGTAAACGACTTGACCTGAGCCTCATCGTATTCGCCTTTCAATTGCATCTCGTGAAGCTGCGCGCGGCTGTCGCGCATCGTCTTGAACTTTTCACCCATGAGGTCGGCGTCCTGCTTGCGCAACTGGGTAATCTTGGATTCCTGTTCGGGTGTCAGCTTGAGGCGTTTCATCATCGGCGGCAGGCCATCGCGGTCGCCGGAGAAGCCGCGCTTGCCCTGCATGGCCTGCGGCGCGTTGCAGCCGTCCATCCCGTCCATCATCGGACGCGCCTGGGCAAACAGGGGAACAGCCAGGGCAATGCTGCTGGCGGCAAGGAAAGCAGTGAGTGTGTGATTGCGTGTTTTCATGATTAACTCCTTAATTTAACTTGGGCGGATCCAGCCGGAGCATCGGGTGCCTCGTCTGTTGCATACAGTCTCGCTCAACTAAGCGTAAAGAGCGGTTAATGGCATGTAAAAGCATGTTAAACATGCACCGGACGAGGAACGCGGGAAATTTTAGACCGGCAGGATGATTTCGACGTTCAACCCGCCTTCAGCGATGTTCGACGCACGCATGGTTCCGCCATGCGCCTCAACGACACGCCGTGCAATCGCCAGCCCAAGGCCATGGCCATGATTATCAATATTTTTTATTCCGTTGCCGCGAAAAAAAGGCTCGAAGATCGCATTCAGTTCGCTCTCGGGAACGCCAGAGCCCTGATCGCGGATGGCAAGCCGCACACTGTTTGCATCCAGACGGATTTCCAGCATCACTTTGCCGCCAGCCGGAGTATGCCTCAGCGCATTGCGCACCACATTCTCTATCGCGCGATGCAGCAATTCAGCATCGCCCTTGACGAGCACTTCGCTGCACTCGGTAAATTCCACAGTGCGTCCACTCGCTTCTGCCTCGAAGCGGGCGTCTGCCACGATGTCGGAAACAAGTTCCTCCACATTGATCTCTTCTTCCATTGTCCCCATCACACCTGCTTCCAGGCGGGAGAGTGTCAGCAGTTCTCCCACCAGCTTGTCCATGCGCACGCTCTCGCGCTCGATGCGCGCCAGGGAGGACTCCAGCTTTTCCGGTTGCTGACGCGCCAGGCCAATTGCCGCCTGCAGTCTGGCCAGGGGGGAGCGCAGCTCATGCGAAACGTCGTGCAGCAAGCGCCGCTGGCCGTCGATCAGGTCATTCAGGTGGCTGGCCATGCGATCGAAATTGTGGCCGAGATCGGCCAGTTCGTCGCGGCGCTGGCCCATGACGGGACCGAGACGAACTTCCAGATTGCCGCCGACCATGGCCTCAAATGCCGAGCGCAAACTGCGGATCGGCTTCGAGAAATACCAGGCCAGTAGTGCGGCAAAAATCAGGCTGGCGAGCAGGGTCGCCACCAGCGGAACAGCAGGGAACAGGGGCTTGCCGCGAATGTGTGGCCGCTCCTCGAAGCGGTGTTCCGGAAAGAGCGAGAACAGGACATAGACATGCCCATCGGAACCCGGCACTTTGCGCACCGCAGGCGCGGCGGGATCCGCGTCCAGCATCCGTCGCACGCGTTCCAGCGTGGCCTGCGCATAGTCACGCCCGAGGAGTTCCCGGTTTTGCTCATCAACGGCATAAACCGGCGCGTGTACCTGCTTGCCCAGAAAACTGCGCAAGGCGTCGACGCCACCGTATTGCAGCGTGACGGTGGCGGATTCCACCAGCAAGCTGGCGGGTGGGCTCTGGTTTACGCCTTCCAGTATTTTGTCCTGTGCGCGGCGCTCCAGCCAGAATGTTGTACCGGTCGCCAGGATGGCCGACAACTGCGCCAGCCAGATAAAAAAGAAGAATTTCCAGAATAGCCTGCCCATATCATTCTCTTATTAGCTGGTAGCCCTGACGGTACACGGTCTGAATGCAGGAGCGTCCGTCTGCCAGCAGGCCAATCTTGTGGCGGATGCTGCTCAGGTGCACGTCGATGCTGCGGTCGAAACGGGCCAGCGGACGGCCCAAGCCCTGTTCGGAGAGAATGTTCTTGCTGACTGGCCGGCCAGCCTCGCGGGCCAGCACTTCCAGCAGGTTGAATTCCGTGCTGGTCAGGTCCACAGGCTTCCCGGACCATTCCACGCGGCGCTGCCCCGGCCATATACTCAAGGCCCCGACCGTCAAAACGGTGGGTTCGTTTTCACCCTGAGCGCCCTGCGTGCGGCGCAGAATGGCGCGAATGCGGGCCGTCAGCTCCCGTGGCGTGCAGGGCTTGGGCACGTAATCATCGGCGCCGAGTTCGAGCCCGACGATGCGATCCGTATCGTCTCCCCGGGCGGTAAGCATGATCACCGGCATGGCGCTTTTCAGGCGGATGCGCCGCAGTGCTTCCACGCCGCCCAGGCGCGGCATCATCACGTCCAGCACCGCAATCGCGTACTGGCCGGACAAGGCTTCAGACACGCCCGCCTCGCCGTCATGGACAGTCGTCACATCGAACCCTTCCTGCGCCAGGTACTCCTTGAGCATTTCGACCAGTTCGACATCGTCATCCACCAGCAGAACCTTTGACATTGCAATACATACCGCCATTGAACAGAATGGGGACGATGATAGCGAAGCGCTGCCGCCAGGGACAGTCCCGGCACCTGGATTTACATTAATTTACCCCCTGCGGCAATAATTGCCGCAGGGCATGCCTGCCCCGAAAAATCACGCAATTCAGGCATCTTCCAGCGGGTGCTCCGACAAATTCCCTGGGGAAATCCGGCAGGTCTTAACATAACTTTACTTCTCTTAACACAAATCACCGCCAAGTCTGGGCTAATCTGGCCGATATATTGCATGGAAGCGTTGCACGGTGACCACTCCCGGCACCCCACGCAATTTTTACAACCGGCAAAAGATAAGGAGTGAATTATGGTAAGCAGCATAGGCAGCAGCTCGGTTGCATCAATGATGCAACGCCCCGATCCGTCACAAATGGCCAGCAAGATGTTTTCGCAACTGGACACCAAGAACCAGGGCTATATCGAAAAAAGCGACCTGCAATCCGCTTTCGACCAGATTTCCGGTTCCGGCAAATCGGCCAATGTCGACGAGGTCTTCAAGTAAACTCGACGGCGATGGCGACGGCAAAATCACCGAACAGGAAATGTCCGACAGCCTGACCAAGCTGGCGGAGCAACTCGACAGCCAGTTCAACAGCATGCGCACGAGCGGAAAAGGTGGCATGGGTGGCATGGGTGGCATGGGTGGCATGGGTGGCATGGGTGGCATGGGTGGCATGGGCGGCATGGGCGGCAAAGGTGACATGGGTGACCTCACCAAGGACCAGCTCACCAGCATATCGAATGAAAGTGGCTCAAGCAGTAGCGCCCTGACCAATCTGATAAACAATTTCGACAGTGCAGACACCAATGGTGATGGAAAAGTCAGCGCACAGGAAGCCATGGCCTACAACCAGTCCACCCAGGCAGGTGGTGCATCCGGCAGCGCAAGCAGCGAGGAACAGGTGATGATGAACATCATGCAGTTGGTGAAAGCCTATGGCGACACCAGCCTGGTTTCAAGCGCGAGTTCTTCGACAGGAACCCTGTCCGTTTCGGCATAAAACCACTTTTCTCCAGCAAGGGCCGGTCATGACCGGCCTTTTTTTGGCCTGAAAACCATGAAGTGATAACCGCCTCATCAACGCGGTTGATTTCCGAAATTCGGTAGACTAGACTGTCCAGTCCACATTCCGCCTTCACAAGGAAAGCCATGTCCCCTGCCGAGGACACCGTCGCCAGCGAAACCCGCACCCGCCTGATCCATGCAGCCAGGGAAGCCTTCATGGAAGAAGGCTACCGGGCCAGCGTAGACGGCATCGCCGCACGCGCCGGCGTTGCCAAGCAGACTCTGTACAACCATTTCCCGGGCAAGGACGAACTGTTCAGCGAGTCTGCCGGCCTGATTTCAGGTGCCATCGTGGTTTCGCTGGACGGCCAGACTGACGACGTGCGCACTACCCTTATCCGCTTTGGCACGACCTTCCGCCAGAAAGTGCATGGCACCGAGGGGCTGGCCATGTTCCGCACCCTCATGGCCGAGGCGGCACGCTTCCCTTCCCTGGCCCAGGCCTATTTCGCCAAGGGTCCGGAACTGACCGCCGCCCGGCTGGCGGATTTTCTTGGCCGTGCCATGGCAGCCGGCCACCTGCGCCAGGACGACCCGCGCTTTGCCGCCGAGATGCTGCTGGGCATGCTCAACAACATCGACCATTTTCGCCGCATCAGCGGCAATGCCGAGTTGCCGGAAGCCGGGGAAAAAACCCGGATCGGGCAGATTATCGACTGCTTCCTGCGCGCCTACGACTAACGGTCATGACAAATTACCACCCAGGATCATGAAACAAGTGAAATGTGAAACCGCTTGGGCTAAGCCCTTGCTGTGAAGTGTGAAATGTAAAAGCAGGCTCAGTAGATGGTTTTACATTTCACACTTCACGAACAAAGCGTAGCGAGTGGTTTCACGCTTCACAAAACTGTTTCACGTTAAATTACTGAACAAGGAATCGAACATGAACCGCACTTTCCCGTTGGTACTTCTGCTGATCGCCGCACTTGCGGGTTGCGGTAAAGGAGGCGACCAGAAACCCGCTTCCGGCCCCGGACCGGGTGGTGCCATGCCGCCGCCGGAAGTCGATGTCATCACCGTCACGCCCGGTTCGGCCACCCTCACCAAGGAGCTGCCGGGACGGCTGCAGGCCTTCCGCACCGCACAGGTACGAGCCCAGGTGGACGGCATTCTGGAAAAACGCCTGTTCACCGAGGGTTCCGATGTCAAGGCAGGCGCCACCCTGTTCCGTATCGACCCGCGCAACTATCAGGCGTCTTTCGACGCGGCAAAGGCAGACCTGGATGTCGCGCGCCTGACGCTGGAGCGCTACCGCCCCCTGCTCGCCATCAAGGCAGTAAGCCAGCAGGAAGTCGATCTGGCCGAGGCGAAAGTGAAACAGGCCGAAGTGGCGCTGACCCGCGCCCGCATCGACCAGGAAAACGCCAGCGTGCCGGCAGCCGATTTCCGGCCGCATCGGCCGCGCCCTGGTAACGGAAGGCGCGCTGGTGAGCAGGGCTGACGCAACCCATCTGGCCACCATCGAGCAGATCGACCCGATCTACGCCAATTTCACCCAGCCCGGCAGCGATCTGTTGCGCCTCAGGCAGGCCGTGAAGGCGGGCAGGCTCAAGGCGGTTGAGCAGGCCATAGTGGAGATGGTGCTGGAAGACGGCAGCATCTACCCGCAGCCGGGCAAGCTGATGTTCTCGGACCTTGCCATCGACCCGGCGACCGGCAGCGTCTCGCTGCGCGCCGTGTTCCCCAACCCGCGGCACGAGCTGCTGCCCGGCGCCTTTATCCGCATCCGCTTCCCGGAGGCCCTGCTCGACCAGGCCATCCGGGTGCCCCAGCGCGCCGTGCAGCCGACCGCTCAGGGACAGATCGTGATGATCGTGGATGGCGAAGGCAAGGCTGCACCCAGACCGGTGAAAACCGGCGGCATGAGCGGCAGCGACTTCGTCATCGTCGAAGGCCTGAAAGGCGGCGAGCAGGTAATCGTCAACGGCCTGCAGAAGGCGCGACCCGGCACGCCGGTCAAGGCAGTGCCGCTGCCGGCTGAGCAAAATAAATAAGCTGGAAAAACAAGTTAACCACGGAGTTCACGGAGAACACGGAGTAATAACAAGAAAGTTTAAGAGGTACAGGACCATCACTCTCCGTGCCCTCCGTGTTCTCCGTGGTTAATCACTGTAGGTTTTAAGGGTAAAAGGTACGCCATGTTCGCAAAATTCTTTATCGACCGTCCGGTCTTCGCCTGGGTGATCGCGCTGGTGATCATGCTTGCCGGCGGCCTCGCACTCAGGGCTCTGCCGCTGTCCCAGTACCCGGCTGTCGCGCCCCCTGCCATCGCCTTCAACATCGTCTATCCGGGCGCCTCCGCCAAAGTGGTGGAGGAGACGGTCACCGCCCTGATCGAGCAGGAAATGAACGGCATCGAGCACCTGCTCTACATGGAGTCGGCTTCGGAACTGGGCACGGGCACGGTGACCCTGACCTTCGAGCCCGGCACCAACATCGACATCGCCTCGGTAGAAGCGCAAAACCGCTACAAACGCATCGAGGCCCGCCTGCCCGACGACGTGCGCCGGGTGGGTGTAACGGTGACCAAGCCGTCGCGCAATTACGTGATGTTCGTCGCCCTGCATTCGCCTGACAACAGTCTGAAAGCGGTCGACCTCGGCAGCTTCGCCGCGGCCAGCGTGCTCGACCCGCTGCGGCGCGTCAAGGGCGTGGGCGAGGCGCTTCTGTTCGGCACCGAGTATTCGATGCGCCTCTGGCTCCAGCCGGAAAAACTTCATGCCTACAACCTCTCGCCCGGCGACATCACCCGCGCGGTGCGCGCCCAGAACGTGGAACTGGCCACCGGCGAACTGGGTCAGGCGCCGGCAGCGGCAGGCCAGCAGATTAACGCGGTAATCGTCACGCGCAGCCGCCTGTCGACACCGGAAGAGTTCGGCAACATCCTGATCCGCACCCAGCCGGACGGCTCTGCCGTGCGGGTGAAGGACGTCGCCCGGGTCGAACTCGGCTCGCAGGACTACAACATCTTCGCCCGCCTCAACGGCCAGCCCACCGCGGCCATCGCCATTCGCGTGGCGCCCAACGGCAACGCGCTGGACGTGGTCAAGGCGGTGCGCGCCAAAATGGCCGAGATGGAACCCTACTTTCCCAAAGGCGTGAGCTGGGACGTGCCTTACGACACTTCCCGCTTCGTCGACATTTCCATCCAGGAAGTGCTGATCACCCTGGCGGAAGCGGTGGTGCTGGTGTTCCTGGTCATGTTCCTGTTCCTGGAAAATTTCCGCGCCACGCTGATTCCCACCATCGTCGTGCCGGTCGCCCTGACCGGCGCCATGGCCGGTCTGTATGTCTTCGGCTACTCGATCAACGTGCTTACCCTGTTCGCCATGGTGCTGGCCATCGGCATCGTGGTGGACGACGCCATCGTGGTGGTGGAGGCGGTGGAGCGCATCATGCGCTCGGAAGGCCTGGCTCCGCGGGAAGCGGCGCGCAAGGCCATGGACCAGATTTTCAACGCCATCATCGGCATCACCCTGGTGCTGTCCGCGGTGTTCGCGCCGATGATCTTCTTCGGCGGCTCGGTCGGCGTGATCTATCGCCAGTTTGCCGTCACCCTGGTCCTCACCATGATGTTCTCTGCCCTCATGGCGCTGACGCTGACGCCGGCCCTGTGCGCCACGCTGCTCAAGCACGAAACGGGAGACACGCGGCCCACCCGCGGCTTCTTCGGCTGGTTCAACCGCTTCTTCGAGCGCACCACGCTGGGCTATCAGGCCTGGGTCGCGCGCGCGATCAAGAAAACCGGTCGCTATCTGGTGCTGTACGCCGCCATCATCGGCGCCACCGGCTGGCTGTTCATGCACCTGCCCGGCAGCTTCCTGCCCGACGAGGACCAGGGCTATTTCATCAACATGGTGCAACTGCCGCCGGGCGCCTCGCAGGAGCGCACCATCGAGGTGCTCAAGCAGGTCGAGCAGTATTACCTCAAGCAGCCGGAAGTCGCCAAGGTCATCGGCGTGGTCGGCTTCTCGTTCTTCGGCCGCGGCCAGAACGCCGCCCTCGCCTTCGTGCGGCTGAAGGAATGGGATGAGCGCAAGGGGCCGGAACATTCCTCCACGGCCATGGTGCAGCGCGCCAACATGGCGCTGTTCCAGATCAAGCAGGCGATGATTTTCGCGGTCAACCCGCCGCCCATTCCGGAACTCGCCTCCACCGGCGGCTTCGACTTCCGCCTGCAGGACCGTGGCGGCATCGGCCGGGATAAACTGCTGGAAGCGCGCAACATGGCGCTGGGAATGGCCGGGCAGAACCCGAATCTGGCCGGCGTACGACCGGAAGGCCAGGAAGCCGGGCCGCAACTTCTACTTGATGTCGACCGCCGCAAGGCCGAAACCCTCGGCGTTTCCATTGCCGACCTCAACGAAACCCTGCAGTCCACCATGGGTGTCGCCTACATCAACGACTTCGAACGCCAGGGCCGGATTCTGCGGGTGCAGATGCAGGCCGAAGCGGATTTGCGCACCACGCCGGAGATGCTCCTGCGCCTGTCAGTCCGGAACAAGACTGGCGGCATGGTGCCGCTGGCCGAACTGGTCACGCCGCGCTGGATTGTCGGCTCGCCCAAGCTCGATCGCTTCAACGGCGTGCCCGCCATGAAGATCGCCGGCATGCCGGCGCCCGGCCACAGCACCGGCGAAGCAATGCAGACCATGGAAGGCATCGCCAAGGAACTGCCGGCGGGATTCGGCTTCGAGTGGGCCGGCACCTCCTTCGAGGAAAAACTCTCCGGCAGCCAGGCGCCCTTCCTGTTCGCGCTGTCGCTGCTGGTGGTTTTCCTTGCGCTGGCCGCACTGTATGAAAGCTGGTCGATTCCCTTTGCCGTCCTTCTGGCGGTGCCGCTGGGCATCTTCGGCGCCACCCTGGCAGTGACCTTGCGCGAACTGCCCAACGACGTCTATTTCAAGGTCGGCCTCATTGCCATCATCGGGCTTTCCAGCAAGAACGCCATTCTGATCATTGAATTCGCGCGTGACCTGCAGGAGAAAGGCATGAGCCTGACCGATGCCACGCTGGAGGCCTGCCGCCTGCGTTTCAGGCCGATCCTGATGACCTCCTTTGCCTTCATTCTGGGCGTGATGCCGCTGGTGGTTTCAACCGGCGCCGGTGCCAACAGCCGCCACGCCATCGGCACCGGCGTGGTCGGCGGCATGATTGCGGCGACTTTCCTGGCCATCTTCCTGGTCCCGGTATTTTTTGTCGTGGTACGGAAAATCTTCCCCGGCCATCCCCGCCGCCACGAGGAGAACGATCATGCGTAAGCCATTGATTATTGGTATTTCACCACGCTGTAACCCCTCTCATCCTCCCCTTTCAGGGGAGGAGCCAGTTCCCTCCCCTGATAAGGGGGGATGGGGGGGTTAACGCCTGCGAGAAAAAATAGGTACTCAGTTTCATGCTCCTCGCGCTCTTCTGGCCGGCTGTTCGCTGATGCCGGAGTACCAGCGCCCCGATCTCCCGGTCGCCGCGCAATGGCCGCAAACGGCTCAACCGGATGGCGCGCGCAAGGCAAGCGCCACGGCATGGCGCGCCTACTTCCCCGATCAAAAGCTGCAAGCCCTGATCGCCGCCGCGCTCGAACACAACCGCGACATGAAAATCGCCGCCGCGCGCGTCGAGGAAGCCCGCGCGCTCTACGGCATCACCCGCGCCGACCGCCTGCCCGGCATCGATGCCGTCGCCAGCGAACAAGCCGCGCGCACGCCAGGCGACCTTTCGTACACCGGAAAAACCGCGATCAGCCACCGTTACGACGCCGGCCTTTCCCTGCTGTCATTCGAGCTGGATTTCTGGGGCCGGGTGAAAAGCCTCAACGAAGCGGCACTGGCCAGCTTCCTGGCCAGCGAAGAAGCACAACGCGCCCTGCACCTGTCGCTGGTTTCCGAGGTCGCCAATGCCTATTTCTCCCTGCTGGAACTGGACGAACGCACCCGGCTTGCGCGTGAAACCGTGAAAAGCCGCGAGGAAACCCGCACCATGATCGACCGCCGGCGCGAAGTCGGCCTGGCCGGCGATCTCGACTTCCTGCAGGCGGACGGCGCACTGGAAGGGGTGCGCGCGGAACTTGCCGGCCTGCAGCGCCAGCAGGCCGCCGCCGCCAATGCGCTGACGCTGCTCGTCGGCCAGCAGTCGTCCAGCCTGCCTGTGGGCCGCACGCTCACGGACCAGGGCATCGTGGCCGATCTGGCCGCTGACCTGCCGGCTGAAGTCCTGCTCCAGCGCCCCGACGTGCTGGCTGCGGAAAAGAAGCTGATTGCCGCCAATGCCAACATCGGCGCCGCACGCGCCGCCTTCCTGCCGCGCATCAGCCTGACCGCCGGGCTGGGAACGGCAAGCAGCGCGCTTTCCGGCCTGTTCGGCAGCGGCAGCGAAAGCTGGAATTTCCAGCCGGCACTGCGCCTGCCGCTGTTCGATGCAGGCCGCAGCGCAGCCGGCGTGGATCTCGCCGAGGCGCGCAAGGTCATCGCCGTGGCCGAATACGAGAAAACCATCCAGCAGGCCTTCCGTGAAGTAGCCGACCTCCTCGCCGCCCGCACCCATCTGGCCGAGCAACTGCGCGCGCAAGAGGCCGCGGAAAAATCCCAGAACGAGCGCCTGCGCCTGGCTGAAGCGCGTTACAAGGCAGGCATCACCAGCCACCTCGAAGTGCTGGATGCCCAGCGCGAATCCTTCTCCGCCCAGCAATCCACGGTACAGACCCGGCGCGCTGTGCTTGCCGCATCTGCGCAGCTCTACAAGGCGCTGGGGGGCGGGAGTTAACGCCAGGCATTGCGATTGAACGTTGATGAGAGAAGGAACTCGAACACTGGAACAAGCTTTACCCCGAATAATCCATTAGGCGCAGGTCGGGCTTCAGCCCGATGTGTCGGGTTAAAACCCGACCTACAACCAATTGATTTTGTTAGTGCTGTGCCGGTCCATGAACAATCCGGCTTTACTTATTTTTACAAGGCGTTGACTCCGATTTACGGAGACTTCTGTCAAACTTTCATGCAGTACACGGGTAAACAGGACAACGGGTAAACAAGCTTAAGCACAGCCATGAAAACACTTACAGACTTTGCCCTACACGCCGTCCTTCTTGCCATGCTGGGCGGCTGCGCTTCGGTCGGGCCGGACTATATCAGGCCAGAACTTGCCGTATCGGAGAACTGGGCCAATGCTCAGGCAAAACCCGCTGCGGCGCAGGATCTGTCGCAATGGTGGCAGCAATTTCACGACCCGCTGCTGACCGATCTCGTCGAACAGGCACTCCTGGCCAGCCCCGATCTCCACAGCGCACAGGCCAAACTGCGCGAGGCGCGGGCCCGGCGCGGTCTTGCCGGGGCCAACCAGTTCCCGACCATTGGCGCTTCCATCTCGGAAAGCCGCAGCAAGAGCAGCGCAGAGGCCGGCAGCGGATTGACGCGCGAGCTGTATAGCGCGGGCTTCGACGCGAGCTGGGAAGTGGACATTTTTGGTGGAACGCGGCGCGGCGTAGAGGCTGCAGAAGCCGATCTGCAGGCAAGTGAAGAAGACTTGCGCGACACCCGCGTCAGTCTGGTGGCCGAGGTAGGCAGCAATTACATGGACTTGCGTACCGGCGAGCGCCGTTTGGCGATTGCCGAGGCCAATCTGGCCGCACAAGCGGAAATTTACGACCTGACCCGCTGGCGCCAGCAGGCCGGGCTGGTCTCACAACTCGACGAGGCCCAGGCGCTGACTGCGCTGGAGCAGACGCGGGCCGCACTGCCCAGCCTGCGCACCGCGATTTCAGAATCCCGTAACCGGCTGGCCATCCTGCTGGGTCGGGCGCCCGGGGAACTGGACGCGCGCTTGACCACGAATACAGCGACGCCCGTTGCGCCGGGCGCCGTCTCCACCGGCATTCCTGCCGACACATTGCGCCAGCGGCCCGACGTACGCGCCGCCGAGCGCAGGCTTGCGGCGCAAACGGCGCGGCTCGGCGAGGCGGAAGCCGCGCGTTATCCGAGCTTCAAGCTGAGCGGTTCGCTGGGGCTTGAATCCCTGACGCTGGGCAGTCTGGCCGGCAGTAGCGCGGCTACCCATTCGCTGCTGGCCGGCATCACCGCGCCCATCTTCGACGCCGGCCGCATCCGCAGCAACATCGCGGTGCAGGATGCACTGCTGGAGCAAAGCCGCATCGGCTACCAGGCCGCCGTGCTGACTGCGCTGGAGGAAGTCGAGAACGCGCTGGCCGGCCTGGCCAACGCCCGCCAGCGCCAGGCACAACTGGCGCGCGCCACCGACTCGGCCCGCTCGACCCTGGAGATTGCGCGGAACCGCTATGCAACGGGGCTGGCCGACTTCCAGGCCGTGCTGGACAGCCAGCGCACGCTGCTTACCCTCGAAGATCAACTGGCCACCGGCACGGGCGAAACCAGCAACACCCAGATCCGGCTCTACAAGGCCCTCGGCGGCGGCTGGACGAACGACAGCGCATCCGGCGCTCCCATCACCACCACACAACACAGCGACACGCCATGACCGACAATAACACCGCCCCCCCCGCCGACCTGCAGACCCTGCTGGGCAAAGACCATCCGCCGCGCTGGTGGCAGCGCGGCACGCTCTGGCTCGGTCTCGTCGCCCTGCTGGTCGTGGCCGGCGGCGTCTACTACTGGCAGGCGCAAAACGCGGGCAAGGCCGCGCCCACCTACGTGACCACCGAACTGCGCAAGGGCAATCTCACGCTCAGCGTCTCGGCCAACGGCACGCTACAGCCCACGCGCTCGGTCAACATCGGCAGCGAGCTCTCGGGCACGGTCAAGCGCGTGCTGGTGGACGTGAACGACCACGTCAAGGCCGGCCAGGTAATGGTTGAACTGGACGCTTCGAAGTTCAGCGACCAGGTGACCCGCTCGCGCGCCTCGCTGGCCGCCGCCCAGGCCCAGCTTGTGCAAAGCAAGGCCACCGTCACCGAAACGCGCGCCAGCCTTGCGCGCCTGGAGGAAGTCTCCAAGCTCTCCGGCGGCAAGGTGCCTTCGGCCACCGAGCTCGACAGCGCGCGCGCCGCACTGGCCCGCGCCGTGGCTACCGAATCGAGCTCTGACGCCAACGTGGGCGTGGCCAAAGCCACGCTCTCGACGGATGAAACCAACCTCTCCAAAGCCTCGATCCGCTCGCCCATCGACGGCGTGGTGCTCAGCCGCTCGGTCGACCCGGGCAACGCGGTGGCAGCCTCGCTGCAAGCCGTCACCCTGTTTGCCGTGGCCGAGGACCTGACCCAGTTGAAGCTCGAAGCCAGCGTGGACGAGGCCGACGTGGGCGCCGTGAAGGTGGGGCAAAAAGCCAGCTTCACCGTCAGCGCCTATCCCTCGCGCCGGTTCCCGGCCACGATCCGCCGCGTGGCCTATGGCTCGACGACCACCAACAACGTGGTGACCTACGTGGCCACGCTCGACGTGGGCAACAGCGACCTCAGCCTGCGCCCCGGCATGACGGCGGTGGCCACCATCGTGGCCACCGAGCGCGAGGGCGTGCTGCTGGTGCCCAACACGGCGCTGCGCTTCTCGCCCACCGCAGCAGCCGTGGCGAGCAAGTCCTCCGGGAGCAGCAGCATCCTGTCCAAGATGATGCCGCGCCCGCCGCGCAGCAATAGCACCAAGGTGGCTGGCACCGAAAGCAAGGCCCCGGGCGCGCGCCAGATCTGGGTACTGCAAGGCGGCCAGCCGGTGGCCGTGCAGGTACAGACCGGCATCAGCGACGGCCGCATGACCGAGGTCAGCGGCGACCGGCTCACGCCCGGCATGGCCGTCATCACCGACCAGCGCAGCGCGGGCGCCGCGCCATGACGGTGAATGAAAACCGCCAGGCACCACCGCTGATCCGTCTGCGCGGCATCACCAAGGTCTACGGCACGGGTGACACGGCGTTCCAGGCGCTAAAAGGCGTGAATCTGGACATCGAGAAGGGTGACTTCGTGGCCATCATGGGCCCCAGCGGTTCGGGCAAGTCCACTGCCATGAACATGCTGGGCTGCCTGGACACCCCCACCACCGGCACCTATGAGTTCGAGGGCGTGCAGGTGCAAGTCGCTCAGCCGCGACGAGCGCGCCCGCCTGCGCCGGCGCTACCTGGGCTTCGTGTTCCAGGGGTTCAATCTGCTGGCGCGCACGTCGGCCAAGGAAAACGTCGAGCTGCCGCTGATCTACCGCGGCGAATCGGCCACCAAACGGCACGCGATGGCCGCGCGCGCGCTCGAGGCTGTCGGCCTCAAGGGCTGGGAGCACCACACACCAGGCGAGCTCTCGGGCGGCCAGCAGCAGCGCGTGGCGATCGCACGTGCCATCGTCACCGAGCCGGCCGTGCTGCTGGCCGACGAGCCCACCGGCAACCTCGACACCGCCCGCAGCAAGGAAATCATGGACCTGCTCTGGCACCTGAATGCCGACCAGGGCATCACCGTGCTGATGGTCACGCACGAGGCCGAGATGGCCGCCTACGCGCGGCGCATCGTGCACTTCGTCGACGGCGTGGTGTCCAGCGACGAGCGCAACCCGGACCCGGTCGGGCTGCAGGCGGGACACGTGGCCACGGCCATGGGAGCAGGCTGACCATGTGGCTCAACACCCTCCTGCTCGCGCTGCGTTCGATCCGGCGCAACCTGATGCGCTCCTTCCTCACCATCCTGGGCATCGTGATCGGCGTCAGCGCCGTTATCACCATGGTCACGGTGGGCAATGGCGCCACCCTGTCGGTGCAGAACCAGATCTCGGGGCTGGGCACCAACCTGTTGCAGATCCGCCCGGGCCAGCGCATGGGGCCGGGCAGCGGCAGTTCCAGCGCGCCCTTGTTCAAGGAGGGCGACGCCGAGGCCATCGCCACCCAGATCGGTGGCGTCGCGGCCGCCGCACCGCAATCGCGTACGGGCGGCACGCTGGTGGCCAATGGCCGCAACTGGGCCAGCATCATCACGGGCAGCACGAACGAGTGGCTCATGATCGGCAACTGGACCCTGGCCCAGGGTCGCGAGTTCTCCGACGCCGAGCTGCGCGCCGGCGCGTCGGTCTGCATGATCGGCGAGACCGTGCGACGCGAGCTCTTCGGCAGCAGCCCGGCGCTCGGCGAGTCGCTGCGCGTCAAGCAGATCAGCTGCGAGGTCATCGGCGTGCTCGGCGCCAAGGGGCCGGGATCGTTCGGCAACGACCAGGACGACCTGGTCCTCGTGCCGATCAAGACGCTGCAGCGCCGCATCACCGGCAACACCCAGGTCAACGACCTGCTCGTTTCCATGGCCGACGACAGCGACAGCACGCGCGTCAAGGCCAGCCTGACGCAGCTGCTGCGCGAGCGCCGAAACCTGGCCGACACCGACGAAGACAACTTCAACGTGCTTGACACCAAGCAGCTGGCCGACACGCTTTCGGGCACGACCAAGGTGATGACGACGCTGCTCGGTGCCGTGGCCGCAGTGAGCCTGCTGGTGGGCGGCATCGGCATCATGAACATCATGCTGGTATCGGTGACCGAACGCACCCGCGAGATCGGCATTCGTCTCGCCATCGGCGCACTGGAACGGGAAGTGTTGCTGCAGTTCCTGATCGAAGCCGTCATGCTTTCAAGTCTGGGCGGGCTGATCGGGATTGCCCTGGCCACCGGCGCGTCCATCGCCCTGTCAAACCTGATGAGCATCCCCTACCTGTTCGATGCAAGCATCAACCTGCTGTCCTTTTTGTTTTCAGCGGCCATTGGCGTGATCTTTGGCTATTTCCCGGCGCGGCGTGCTGCCGGCCTCAACCCGATCGACGCCCTGCGGCACGAGTAAGTTCAAACCTTTTCTTGAACCCCCATTCCATCCGCGCAGGCCCGAAAAACCTACTTTAACAGGCCTGGCATTAACCCTGCGCCACCGGAATCCGGCCTATCCTGCTCCGTCCTTGCAACTGACCGGGCTTTCATCTTATGGAGTGTTGCGCCTTGCGTAACATGGCAATTAGTCTCTTCCCGCCACCTGACTAACGTGCGCCCAGTGAAAAATTAACCCGGCTGAGTTTTCCCTGGGCCGCCTCTTTTTCCTGACCTGATTGAGTTACCTGGGGGGTCACGATAAAAATGCGTTCAGGCTCCACCTTGCCTTCGTTGATCAGGTATTCCTTGGCTTCCATGGCACGGTGATTGACCAGCTCACGCAGATCATCCTTGTTTACCTGGAAATGGGCGAGCATCAGTTTTTCCATTTCGGCCACCGGCAGATCCTTGGCGAAACCGATGGCGTTGCGCGGCTTGTTGGGAATTTTTTCCTGTTTGTAGGCTTTGCTCAGGTAGTTTGCATATTCCGTCGGCTCGATCTTGACCTGGTCGATCCCGGCAATATCGCTCCCCTTACCCTGCAGCTCGTTGAATTTCTGGGCCTTGACGCGGCGTTCAAGCATGGCGCGCTTCAGCCCTTCGCGGTCCAGTTCAGCATCCACTTGTCCGGCTATATCGAGCTTGAGTCCAGGACGGTCATGCAGCGCCTTGGCGATATTTGCCAGCTTGCCTGCACCAGCGGCAGAAATTTCGGCCCTGCCATAATCAAACTCAAGGTAGGCCAGTTCTTCACCGCCACCAAACAGGCTGCCGATCAGGGCAAAGGGGGCCGTCACCGCCTTCACGATCAGGTTCACGATCACCTTGACGATGATGCCGCCAACGCTGAACTCGGGGTCGTCCAGAGAACCGGAAATCGGCAGGCTGATATCAATGTTGCCTTTGCGATCCTTGAGCAGCGCCACTGCCAGCATCACCGGCAGCTTGGTGGCATCCGGGCTTTCCACCTTGTCGCCGAAAGTCAGCTGATTGAGGACAAGATGATTTTCAGCCGTCAGCTTGCGGTTCTCAACCTTGTATTTCACATCAAAGGAAAGCTTGCCTTTCTGAATCCCATAGCCAGCATATTTGGAGGCATAGGGTGTCAGGGATGAAAGCTCGAAATCGTTCAGGTTGGCCAGCAGATCAAGCGCCAGATTGCCTGACAGGGGGTTGATCGTGCCGCTGATGTCCAGCCGCCCCTGATTATCCACCCTGCCCTTGAGCGCCACTTCGGCCAGGGTGCTGACATCCGACGAAAGCCCCTTGACCTCTCCTCCCAGCCCGGTCAGGTGCGCCGAGTAGTTGGGCTGGATGAAATGGTCTGAAAAGTCCACCTGGCCTTTTTTCAGGATGAGCTTGGCGATTGTGATGCTCGGCTTGTCTGCCGTTGCAGCGGCAGGTTTCGGAGACGTATCAGCGCTCGCGGCAAGGGGTTTTGCAGCCGTTACTGGCTTTTGCTCTTTCACGATCTGTTGCAGGTTCAGACTGCCGTCAGGATGAATGGTCAACAACGAGTAGAAATCCGCCAGCGCAATCTCGGCGATATCGACTCGCAGTGGTAAGGAGGCAAAGTTAATGCGCTTCAAATACAAGCGGTTCCACTTCAGAAAATCCTCTTCATCCAGTTTGTCGACGGTGGCCAGGTGATCCAGGCTGGCGTCGCCTGCAAACGAAACCCTGGGCGCTTCCTTGCCTTCATCTGCCACTTTGAGCTCACCCTTGGCCGAGGCGGCTCCATCGGTGATGGTGATATTGAGCTGGTCGGTAAAATACGGCTGGAAGGGCTTCAGCTTGACACCCTTGATATCCAGCGCCAGTCGCGTGATCAAAGGGTTGATGCCGAGCTCGCCAGATGCCGACAGCGCGCCGGTTTTATTAAGGTTCATCGCCAGCGTCAGCTTGCCCTGGTGGTCTTTCTGACTGGAGAAATTCTCTGCATCGATACGGATGTTCTCCGCGTTCAAGCTAACGGGGTCTCCCCGGGAAGAGTCGGAGAACTGGACGCCATACCCGGCCAGGGAAAGTCTTCGCACTTCGAACTGGAACGGGGTCTTCGACTGAGGCGCTTCATTGGCCGCCTTCTTGTCCGGCACGGCGCTGAAAGTTTCGACCACGTCCATGGCGCCGTTCTTGCCGCGCTTTAGCAGAATCTTGCCCTCAGAACTGGATAGTTCGCCCAGAGTCACGCTGCGCTTGCCCAGATCGAGCACGATGTCCTTGAGCGCAAAGGCTGCAATGTCGACAAAGGCTTCCTTCTCATTGGTACGCCGCAAGCGCAAGGCGGTCGACTCCAGCGCCGGTTGCAGCAATGCTGGTGCTGCGCCGGCATAATCCAGCTCGCCGCCGCTCAGCCTGATTTCCTCCGCGCTTGCGGCCACTTCATGTCCCTCGCTGAGCGCAAAATACAGTTCGGGCTGCTGCAGGCTGAGACTTTTAAGCCGGACTTTCTTGTGCAGCAGATCTGCCGAAAGGAGGTCCACCGCCAACCGCGAAAAGCGTGCCAGCGGCTGCTCACTGCCCTGCATCACCACGGCATCGCGCAGCGCGGCTGTGCCGGAAATGGTGATGGCGGGCGGCTGTTCGGGTGGCTGCGTGAAAGCAATGCTGAGCTTTGCATCCAGATATGCCGAGGGAACGTCGATTTTTTTCTGCAATGGGATATATTCGAAATAACGTGCCACGTCGAGGTTGGCAAGCTCCAGAAAAACAGCGCTTTCATGATTTTTGCTGAAAGGCTTCATTTTCCCCACCAGATGCAGCGTCGAACCATTGGCCTTGGCAGAAAAATCCGGCTGCACATAAATCTCGGCCTGATAAGCCAGATTGGACAAGTATGGAATGCTGAGCTGGATATCCGAAACCGTGTGCAGGGCCTGCTTGGGCCGGTCATCGAATTCGACCTTGCCGTCCTGGAGCTGGATGTTGTTGAGGGAATATTTGACCGGCGGGTCTTCAGAAGGCTTGAGAAACTCGGCCAGGATGTCGTCCACGTTGTAGGTCGCATCTTCACGCCGCACCACTCGGAGGTAAGGCGACTTGACCTGGATTGCGTGCAAAACAGCCCCGCCCTTGAGCAGGGAAGCCGATTCCAGGTTGGCGTACAGTTCATCTATGGCAAAAAAGGGAGAAGTACTTCCCTGCTCCGATATGGAGAAACCCTTGACGCGCAGCGACAGGTTGAGCGGGTTGATGCTCACGGACTGAATCGCCACCGTGCGGTGAAACTTCTCGCCCAGAACTTTTTCAGCAAAATGCTTGACCAGCGGCGGCAGAACCAGAAAACCCAGCACGACAAAGGCAATAAACCCGCCCCCGACCCACAGCAGGGTTTTTTGTGTTCCGGGACGATTCATGGCCGACAACAGATTACGCATCATATTTTTTCCAGCAGCAGTTTATTCAGATACGACTGGAATCTTGCCTATCCTGCCCCGCCATTCTGCCGGGCCAGTGGTGTGGACAGAAGTGCCGCCCGCATCCACCGCCACCGTCACCGGCATGTCCTGCACCACGAATTCGTAGATCGCCTCCATGCCCAGATCCTCGAAGGCGATGACTCTGGCTGACTTGATCGCCTTGGAGACCAGGTAAGCAGCGCCGCCGACCGCCATGAGATAGACCGCCTTGTGCTTGCGGATGCTCTCGATTGCCTCCGGTCCACGCTCGGCCTTGCCGATCATGCCGACCAGGCCGGTTTTATCCAGCATCATGTCGGTGAATTTATCCATGCGCGTTGCCGTGGTGGGGCCGGCGGGG
Organism: uncultured Gammaproteobacteria bacterium; assembly: GCA_963741495.1. Lineage (GTDB taxonomy): Bacteria > Pseudomonadota > Gammaproteobacteria > Burkholderiales > Sulfuricellaceae > Sulfurimicrobium. The sequence continues at coordinate 85,324 of CAVUID010000015.1, read as the reverse complement.
CCGACCACTTCGTCGCGCACCGGGTCGACCGGGCCGACGTAGTAAATAAATCGATTGGTGAAATCCACGCCGGCTGGCAGCCCCTCGCCTTTGGAGAACAGTTCGGCAATGCGTTTATGGGCGGCGTCACGCCCCGTGAGCAGTTTGCCAGACAGGAGCAGGGCTTCGCCCGGCTTCCAGCTGGCGATTTCCTCACGTGTCACGGTATCGAGATTGACGCGCCGCGCATCGGCGTGAGGCTGCCAATCCACTTTCGGCCATTCATCGAGGGAGGGCGGCGTCAATACTGCCGGTCCGCTGCCGTCGAGCGTGAAATGAATGTGGCGGGTGGCGGCGCAGTTGGGAATCATGCCGACTGGCAGGCCGGCGGCATGGGTCGGGTAGTCCCTGATTTTAATATCCACCACGGTGGTGAGGCCGCCCAGTCCCTGCGCGCCGATGCCCAGCGCATTGACCTTTTCATACAGTTCCAGACGCAGCTCCTCGACCCGGTTATTGGGGCCGCGTGCCTGCAATTCGTGGATATCCACCGGCTCCATCAGGGCTTCCTTGGCCAGCAGCATGGCTTTTTCCGCCGTGCCGCCGAGGCCGATACCCAAGATTCCCGGCGGGCACCAGCCGGCACCCATGGTGGGCACGGTTTTCAGCACCCATTCCACCAGGCTGTCCGAGGGGTTGAGTATCGTGAATTTTGATTTATTCTCCGAGCCGCCCCCCTTGGCTGCAACGGTGATTTCCACCTTGTCGCCAGGAACGATCTCGTAATGGATCACCGCCGGAGTGTTGTCGCGCGTGTTCCTGCGTGCCCCTGCCGGGTCAGCCAGCACGGAAGCGCGCAGAATATTGTCCGGGTTGGTGTAGGCGCGATGCACCCCCTCATTGACCATGTCGCTGACGCCCATATCGGCTTCCCAGCGCACCTCCATGCCCACCTTGACGAAAGCCACCACGATCCCCGTGTCCTGGCAGATGGGGCGGCGCCCTTCCGCACTCATGCGCGAGTTGGTAAGTATCTGGGCAATGGCGTCTTTTGCGGCGGGAGACTGCTCACGCGCGTAGGCCTCGCCCAGCGCCTTGATGTAATCGATCGGGTGGTAATAGGAAATGTATTGCAGCGCATCTGCAATGCTGGATATGAAATCTTCCTGTTTGATAATGGTCATGATTTGCTCTTATTGCTGTTCCAACATGCGTCGGATCACGCTATTGAAGGGTTCAATCCACTCTGGGGCGAATTGTTTGTCGCACGCATTCACTTCGGCAATGGCCCTCAATATGGAGCGTTTGTGGCCGCGCACATCATGCTTGAGAGTTACCGCCTCGAACGCATCCACAATGGCAAGAATCTTGGCGCCACCACAGATTTTATCGCCCCTGATTCCATTCGGATAGCCCGCCCCATCCGGCATTTCATGGTGCTGCAGCACCATGTCGGCCGCCGCCTGCCAGCCCTGCATGCGCTCGACAAGACCAGCGGCAAAGCCGGGGTGGGCTTGCAGCGCATGGCGATCTTCCGCGCTGACCTTTCCCGTCTTAAGCCAGACCGATTCCGGCAGAAACATCATGCCAACATCGTGCATGAAAACCGCAGCTTCCAGTTGCGTTGCGTCCACCGGGGACCCTGCCGCCCGGTTGGTCTCAAGCGCCAGTTCCAGAATCCGCCCGGTACGTCCCTGAAGCAATGGCGAGCGCGCTTCATACTGCAGCGCCAGGGATCGAAAAAACTGCAAATCCGGCAGAAGATGATCCGCCACCTCAGGCTGTACCGGCAATTTGCCAGGCTTTTCCTTGAGCGTTTCTTGCGGCCTGAAACCCGTGACCGCCTGAATCGTCTGAGCCGCAAGGCGCTCCAGTTCGGACTGCTGCGCCTGGCACAGATTCTCCAGACCTTCCACCAGTTCGACCAGTTTCAGCTGGCCCAGCGGCTTCTTCGCCACCAACGCTTCGGTTGCCAGTTCCAGGCGGTCCACCGCCAGCAGGACGATCTCACCCAGCATTCTTGAATACCGCAGTTCACCTGAGCGCAGGCGCGTGAGCAGCGACTCGATCGGGTGGGCGATCAGCGCAGCCATCTCCACCTTGCACATCGCCGCGTCACCCTTGATGTTATGCATGGCGCGAAAGATATCGGCGATCACCACCCGGTCCGTTGGCGCCAGGGCCAGGCGCGCCATGTCGCGTTCGATATCCGGCGCGCGGTCAGTCAGGGCTTCAGCAAACTCGAGCAGCGCCACGCGATCCTGCACGCGTGGATTCATGAGAGCCTGAATATTTTTCATGCTTTATCTTTCTGAAAACAATCCAGCCACTTTGCACCGCAGCGCCGTCAAGGTCAACACACAACGAGGCTGGACAGGCACGCCCCCTTTTGCTAGCGTCACTAGTGGTCTGCTTCCGAAATAGAGGGACAAAATGAAACGGATGGATTTTGTCGCGTGGCAAGGCGCGAGGAGGCGACATAGCAAGCTCTATGGCAACGACGAGCAACGCCGCCACGTGGCAAAAGACGCCGTTTTATGTCTCGATATTTCGGAAGCAGACCACTAGCATCCTTTTGATGGAATCCTCGCATGTACACCGAATACCAGGATTTCGATCATGGCATTACCGCCATCGATTCGCACTTCGTACGCCCGCATCTGGCCGCCATCCACCTGATCAAGGAACAGGGCCGGGCCGCCATTATTGACACCGGCACCAATTATTCCTTGTCTTACGTGCTGGAGACGCTGAACAGCAAGGGGCTTTCACCACAGGACGTGTCTTACGTCATCGTCACTCATGTGCATCTTGATCACGCCGGGGCCGCCGGCCTGATGATGCAGCAGTTCCCCAACGCCCGACTCGTCGTGCATCCGCGCGGCGCACGCCACATGATCGACCCCGCAAAGCTGGTGGCAGGCGCCTCGGCAGTGTATGGCGAGGCTGTGGTCTGGCAGACCTATGGAGAAATCATTCCGGTGGCTGCAGAGCGCGTGATCGAAGCACCGGACAACTTTGAACTCGATTTCAATGGCCGAAAACTGGTCTTCCTCGATACGCCCGGCCATGCACGCCACCACTTCTGCATCTGGGACGAACGCAGCCGTTCCGTTTTCAGCGGCGACACCTTCGGGATTTCCTACCGGGAATTCGACATCAAAGGCCGGGAATTTATTTTCCCTACCTGCACACCGGTGCAATTCGAACCCGATGCGGCGCACGCTTCAATAGACCGCATCATGGCCATGAAACCAGGTCAGGTCTACCTTACCCACTACAGCCGCATCACCCAGCTGGAAAGGCTTGCAGCCGATCTGCACCACATGCTGGATGCTTACGTCGAACTGGGGCGGCAGCTGCATGATGCGGGCGTAAAACGTCATGAGCTCCTTAAAGCGGGGGTGGAAGAAATCATGCTTCAGGTATTGCAGGCCCATGGCTGCGATTTGCCGCTGGAAGAGGTCAGCAGGCTGCTGGGCATGGATTTCGAGCTCAATGCTCAGGGTATCGGGGTGTGGCTGGATAAATCCGGCAACAACAACTAAACCGCAAAGGTCGATGAACCTAGAAACCTCAGTTCGATAACCACGGAGGGCACGGAGAACACGGAGAAAGGCAGTTTGCGGTGATTTATGGCCTCACCCAACGGGTGAATGCCAAACATCATGCAATCTATTGTTTTTACTCCGTGTTCTCCGTGAACTCCGTGGTTAACTGCTTTTTATAGGATGAAATGTCGTTATCCAGGATAAGCGCTGTAACTAAACGTCCAGCGCCCGTAACAGCCCCTTCGCCTTGGCCCGTGTTTCCGCCAGTTCGCGCTCCGGTTCGGAATCCGCAACGATACCCGCCCCCGCCTTGAAACTGAGTTGTTTACCGAGCAGCATGAAAGTGCGAATAAGAATATTCAGATCCATGCTGCCATCGTGATTCACATAACCCATGCTGCCGGTGTAAGCCTGGCGGGGGCTGGCTTCCAGTTCGGCGATGATCTGCATGGTACGGACCTTGGGGCAGCCGGTAATGGTGCCGCCCGGAAACAGGGCGCGCAGCACCTGCCCCGGCGTTGTGCCACGACAAAGACGTCCGCGCACGCTGGATTCGATGTGATGCACGTGCGCGTAGCTCTTCACCGCCATCAGATCATCCACCTGCACGCTGCCCGGCTGACAGATGCGTCCCAGATCGTTGCGCTCCAGATCCACCAGCATGATGTGCTCGGCACGTTCCTTGGCGCTGGAGATCAGCGCCTCGCGCAGTTGGGCATCCTCTTCCGGAGACGCGGCGCGGGGATGCGTTCCAGCTATCGGACGGGTTTCGATCTCGCCTGCCTGTATGCGCGCCAGCCGCTCCGGCGATGAACTGATGATCTGGCTATCGCCAAAGTCAGCCAGCCCGGCAAAAGGCGCCGGATTCCGTTCACGCAGAACGGCATACAGGTCAGCGCCGGCACCCTGCTCCAGCCGTGCTTCCCAGCGCCGCGCCAGGTTGACCTGGAACACATCCCCTTCCCTGATGTAGCGCTTGATCCGGGACACCCCCTGCAGAAACTGCTCCGGGTCTTCCTCACGCAGTTCGGCCACCGCAATCGATGCCGGCTGAAAAGCTTCAGCGTGTAAAAGATCGTCCTGAAATGACGCTAATAGATTTTCATACCCCGGCTCCGCTACCCACCAGCTCTGCCTGTTTTCACGATCCACCAGCACCGCGGCAGGAATACGCGTCAGCCAGGCCAGTGGAAAACCATCGTGCGCAAGCTTCACCTGAACGGAGGGTTCAATTGCCTGAAGCAATTCATATCCACAGAACAGGAACCAGCCGCCACGAAAAGGCAGATGTGATGCCGAAGCATCCGGCTCAATCTGTTCTGCGGCTTTGCGCCACAGGCTATCCAGGGTTGGCAAAAAAGCGTCGGCAGAGCCGTCCGCATGAAGCGGGTAATGTTGTTGCGGGAAAGCGAACAGAATGTCCCAGCGGCCACTACCACCGAGACTCTGCAACAGATAGGGATAGCGCTGCCGATTCAGTGCATGCAGCGCCAGCAGATCAGGCAGCGCGCCGGGTAACGCAATGGCCGGCACGCTGCTTACCTGAAGGTATTAAACGCGACGGAACACAAGTGAACCGTTGGTGCCGCCGAAGCCGAAGTTGTTCTTCAGCGCCACGTCGATCTTCATCTCCCGTGCGGTGTTGGCACAGTAGTCCAGATCGCACTCGGGGTCCTGCTCGAAAATGTTGATGGTGGGCGGCGATATCTGATGATGCACGGCAAGCGTGGTCAGCACCGATTCCAGACCGCCTGCGCCACCCAGCAGGTGGCCGGTCATGGATTTGGTGGAATTGACCACCAGTTTGTGTGCCGCAGCGCCAAAAGCCAGTTTGATGGCCTCGGTTTCGTTCTTGTCGCCCAGCGGCGTGGAAGTGCCGTGCGCATTGACGTAATTCACTTCGTCCGGATTGACGCCCGCATCGCGCAAAGCGTTGACCATGGAACGTTTCGGACCGTCGGTATCCGGCGCAGTCATGTGGTAGGCATCGCCGCTCATGCCGAAGCCCGCCAGTTCAGCGTAAATCCTGGCGCCACGGGCCTTGGCGTGCTCGTACTCTTCCAGCACCAGCACACCGGCACCCTCGCCCAGCACAAAGCCATCCCGTCCCTTGTCCCAGGGGCGGCTTGCCGTCTCGGGATCATCATTGCGCGAAGACAACGCCTTGGCGGAAGCAAATCCGCCGACAGCCAGGGGAGATACGCTGGATTCAGCCCCGCCGCAAACCATCACGTCCGCATCGCCGTAAGCAATGGTGCGTGCGCCAATACCAATTGCGTGCAACCCGGTAGTGCAGGCAGTTACCACGGCGATATTGGGGCCTTTCAGGCCAAACATGATCGACAGGTTGCCCGAAATCATGTTGATAATGGTGCCCGGAATGAAAAACGGAGAAATCTTGCGCGGTCCGCCTTCCAGATAGGTGTTGTGAGTATCTTCGATCATCGGCAGACCGCCGATGCCTGAACCGATGTTGACCCCGATGCGGTCAGCGTTTTCCGCTGTCACTTCCAGGCCGGAATCCTTGAACGCCTCCATACCCGCCACCATGCCGTAATGGATAAAAATATCCATGCGGCGCGCTTCCTTGGCAGAAAGAAACTGCGTGACATCGAAATTCTTCACTTCGCCTGCAATCTGGGAAGCAAAAGCGGAAGCATCGAAGCGGGTGATCCTGGCGATGCCGGATTTGCCGGCGACGATGTTGCTCCATGTCTCACCGACACCGATACCGACCGGGGATACTGCGCCCAGGCCGGTAATGACTACTCTGCGTTTAGCCAAAGTGACTCCGTTACCGGGTTTAAAACGGGAAATTACTTGGGATGGGCGTTGATGTAGTCAACAGCCTGTTTCACGGTGGTGATTTTTTCAGCTTCTTCGTCAGGAATTTCGCAGTCGAATTCTTCTTCCAGCGCCATCACCAGTTCTACGGTGTCGAGAGAGTCTGCACCCAGATCATCAACAAAGGAAGAATCAATCTTGACTTCGGTTTCATTCACGCCCAGTTGCTCGGCCACAATTTTCTTAACGCGTTGTTCGATGTCGCTCATCTTTATTTCCTTTAGTATTTACGTTGGGTTACAGCGAAAAATTCGCGGTATTTTAACAGACTTTAGACGCCGTACCAATGGCGCGGAAAGTCGCATTAATCCATGTACATGCCGCCGTTGACATGCAATGTAGTGCCTGTGACGTATCCCGCCTGGGGTGAGGCCAGGAAGCTTACGGCAGCGGCAATGTCTGCAACCTGACCCAGGCGCCCAAGAGGAATATGCGCCAGCAGGCCATTGCGTTGTTCTTCGGACAAAGCGCGCGTCATGTCGGTATCGATAAAACCGGGCGCCACGCAATTAACCGTGATGTTGCGGCTGCCGACCTCGCGCGCCAGCGACTTGGAAAAACCGATAATGCCTGCCTTGGCAGCAGCGTAATTGGTTTGGCCCGCATTGCCCATGGTGCCGACAACCGATGCGATGCTGACGATCCTGCCATAACGCGCTTTCATCATGGCACGCAATACCGCCTGGCTCATGCGAAAGACCGATTTCAGGTTGGTTTCCATGATCGCATCCCACTCGTCTTCCTTCATGCGCATCAGAAGATTGTCGCGGGTGATGCCTGCGTTGTTGACCAGAATGGCAATCTCGCCAAACTGTTTCTGAATGGCCTCCAGCACGGCGGCAACCTGTGCCTTGTCATTCACGTCCAGCGCGAAACCCGCACCCTTGATGCCAGCCTCTTCCAGATAAGCAGTAATCTTTTCCGCGCCACCGGCGCTGGTGGCTGTGCCAATCACGGTTGCCCCATTGCGGCCCAGGTCCAGCGCGACTGCCTGACCAATACCCCGACTGGCACCCGTGACCAGCGCGACTTGTCCTTCCAGCATATTGATTTTCCTCAGATTGATTTTGCCTGCTCCAGTGCTGCAACATCGATCAGCGCCAGACCCTGCAGTTCCGCAACGATTCGTTTATTCAGCCCGGTCAGTACCTTGCCCGGCCCGCACTCGGCGACATGCGTCACACCAGCGGCAGCCAGCGCCTGCACCGTCTCAACCCAGCGCACCGGCATGTAAAGCTGGCGCACCAGCGCATCCTTTATTTCCGCTGCGCCGCTGTAGTTTTTGACATCGGCGTTGTGCAATACCGGCACCTGCGGTGTTTGCATGGCAACCGACTGAAGATAAACAGCCAGTTTCTCCGCCGCCGGTTTCATCAGTGCGCAATGCGAAGGCACAGACACCGGCAAGGGTAGCGCACGTTTGGCACCCTTGGCCTTGGCCAGTTCCATACCGCGCTCCACAGCTGCCTTGCTGCCTGCAATGACCACCTGGCCCGGTGAATTGAAATTGACAGCCTCCACCACTTCGCCCTGCGCCGCCTCGGCACAAACCGCACGTACGATATCATCGTCGAGCCCGAGAATCGCCGCCATGCCGCCAGCGCCTTCGGCCACCGCTTCCTGCATCACTTCAGCACGATAGCGCACCAGCGGCAGCGCATCGGCGAACGACAATGCGCCAGCAGCAACCAGCGCGGTATATTCGCCCAAACTATGCCCTGCCATGAATGCCGGCTGGCTGCCGCCCATTTCCTGCCAGGCACGATATACGGCCACACCGGCAGTCAGCATCACAGGCTGGGTGTTGATGGTCTGGTTGATGACCTCAGCCGGGCCGGACGACACCATCTGCCACAAATCCAGCTTCAGGATTTCGCCTGCCTCTTCGAAAGTTTTACGCACCACCGGCAGCGCATCGAAACCCTGCATCATTCCGACCGATTGAGAACCCTGACCTGGAAATACAAATGCCAATTTCATATTTATCCTTTAGCTATCAGCTATCAGCCGTCAGCAAAAATACCGTCAGATGATGCAGCTGGCGGCTGAAGGCTGACTGCTGAAAGCTACTTCACCAGCGCACCAGCGCCGAACCCCAGGTAAAACCACCGCCGACGCCTTCCATCAGGAGTGTCTCGCCCGGTTTGATTTTGCCTTCACGCACCGCTGTGTCCAGCGCAAGAGGGATGGAAGCCGCCGAAGTATTGCCATGGCGGTCCACGGTCAATACGACGCGCTCCATGGGCAAGCCCAGTTTTTTTGCGGTTGCCTGGATAATGCGGATATTGGCCTGATGCGGCACCAGCCAGTCAATGTCGGATTTCTGCATGCCATTGGCGCTGAGAGTTTCTTCCACGATGGAATCCAGCACACCTACGGCAAACTTGAAAACCGCAGTACCATCCATCACCACGCGCGGATCGCCTTCCCGCTTTACGCCGCAACCGCCGCCGTCCACCGACAGCAGATCCTTGTAGGCGCCATCAGCATGCAGGTGGGTGGAAATGATGCCTTCCGTATCACTCGACTGAAGGATCACCGCACCGGCGCCATCGCCGAACAGCACACAGGTATTGCGATCCGTCCAATCTACGATACGCGACATGGTTTCCGCCCCAACGACCAGGGCACACTTGCTCTGCCCGTTGCGGATAAACTGGTCAGCGGTTGAAAGCGCATAGACAAAGCCGCTGCACACAGCCTGGATATCAAATGCCGGCCCGCCACTCTTGATGCCTAGCTTATTTTGCAGGAGGCAGGCCGTACTGGGAAAAACCTGGTCGGGCGTTGTCGTTCCAACAATAATCAGATCAATCTGCTGCGCATCGATTCCGGCCGCCTCGATAGCGCGCCGACTGGCATGCAGCGCCAGATCACTGGTGGATTCGTCCTCTGCTGCAATATGGCGCTGATTGATGCCAGTGCGACTGAAAATCCAGTCGTGCGAAGTATCCACCATGCGTTCCAGATCATGGTTGGTCAGCACCTTGTTCGGCAGATAGCTGCCGGTACCGGTGATCCGGGAAAACATTCAGACGGCTCCTTGTTCTTTATGTGACAACGACGTTTCTTCTGTAATTCGCCTCAATACGCCGTTACGCACTTCTTCAACAGCGGTCTCAATGGCGAACTGAAATGCGAAGCTATCCGCCGAGCCATGGCTTTTCACCACGATACCGCGCAAACCCAGCAGGCTTGCGCCATTATAACGGCGGTGATCCATGCGTTTCTTGAATGCGCTCAGCACCGGCATGGCGAGCAGCCCCAGCAGTTTGGTAAAAAGATTGCGCCGGAATTCCTGGCGCAGAAACTTGCCCATCATCTGGGCCAGTCCTTCGGATGTTTTCAGCGCCACATTGCCGACAAAGCCATCGCAAACCACTACGTCGGTTGTGCCCTTGTAGATATCGTCGCCTTCCACGTTGCCGTAGAAGTTGAGGTGGCTGTTGCGCAGCAATTCACCCGCCTGCTTCACCACGTCGTTGCCCTTGATATCTTCTTCGCCGATATTCAACAAACCAACGCTGGGATTTTCCTTGTGTTCTACAGCTGATGCCAGCATTGCGCCCATGATACCGAACTGCAACAAGTGTTCAGCAGTGCAATCCACATTCGCCCCCAGATCAAGCACATAAACATGTCCCTTGAGGCTGGGCAGCATGCTGGCAATGGCAGGTCGATCGATACCGGGCAGGGTTTTCAGCACAAACCGGGAGATTGCCATCAAGGCGCCGGTGTTGCCGGCAGAAACGCAGGCGTTGGCCTCGCCGCTCTTGACCAGATTGATGGCGACCCGCATGGAAGAGTCTTTTTTACTGCGCAGCGCTTGGGCAGGCGGATCGTCCATGGTCACCACTTCGCTGGCATGATGAATGCGCAGACGCGGGCTCACCTCTGCGCGACACGCGCGAAGCTCGGACTCGATGGCTTCGGTCAGGCCGACCAGAACGATATTGATATCGGCATCACGGCGCAGGATTTCCAGCGCAGCGGGCACGGTAACATGCGCGCCATGGTCGCCGCCCATGGCGTCAATCGCAACAGTAATATCCATAAGAACAGCTAATCAGCTGCATGCAACCGGAGGAGTCCGGTCGCGGATGGGATAAGCTTCTTATTCGCCTTTGGCGCGAGCAACTTTGCGCCCACGGTAGAAGCCGCTCGGGCTTACATGGTGGCGCAGATGCACCTCACCCGTTGTAGGCTCAACGGCCAGGGGTGGGTTGGTGAGAAAATCGTGTGCGCGGTGCATACCACGCTTGGACGGGGATTTTTTGTTCTGCTGAACAGCCATTTCAAACTCCTTGAATAATCATTTAACCTTCAGTGCCGCCAGGACGCCAAAAGGGTTACTTCCTTTTTCATTTGCCGCTACCGCCCCACCTTTTGCCAGACAGTGATCTGGATCATGCAGGGGTGAAATCGGCAAACTCAACAATATTTCGTCTTCAACCAGTGCCAGCACATCCATCTCGGCACTGACCGGTATCGAATCTGCATCTTCATCGCCATCATCAAAATCGTCAAATTGCGTGGCACCCTGCACCAAACGCAACTGGGACTCGATATGAAGCGGATATTCCAGCGGCTCAAGACAACGCTGGCACCGCAAAACAAGTTTGCCATCAATACTGCAATTCAGCAGTGGCTCGCCTTTCAAGCCGGTTTTCCCTGACAGGGTATAATCGACAACACCTTGGCTGGACAGCAGCGAATCCTGCAATCTTTCGAACCCCGCCAGCGGCGCATTGCCGCTTAGCGTCCGCCCGTTCCGGGCAAAGTCCAGGTTGTCAATTAGCGCCTGTTCAGACATAAGCCGCGCATGATATAATTTTTCGGCTTTTGTGTCAAAAAGCCTTTAAAGGGCTTTAGTTTTTAGAAGCAGTCTCATTAAACACCAGGGGTATGCATTACCCGCGCAAGCCAGTATTTGAAGCTGCCCCTTAAAAGGTCAAAGCGCCCCGCCTGCTGCTCACGATTGATACTGGACTGCCGGTACCAGAATCAATAAAAAACAAATTGAGATTCGGGTTGTCAAGTGATCAAAAAAATTCTTATTGCCAACCGCGGTGAAATAGCCGTCCGCATTGTACGCGCCTGCTCCGAAATGGGCATTAAATCCGTTGCCATCTATACCGATGCCGACCGTCATGCGCTGCATGTAAAGAAAGCGGATGAAGCCTATAACATTGGCTCCGACCCTGTCATTGGCTACCTCAACGCACATAACATCGTCAATCTGGCGGTGGCTGCCGGCTGCGACGCACTTCACCCGGGCTACGGCTTCCTCTCGGAAAACCCGGTCCTGGCCGATATCTGCGCCAAGCGCGGCATCGCCTTCATCGGCCCATCTTCAAAAGTCATTCACCAGATGGGCGACAAAATTCAGGCTCGCAAGGCCATGATCGAAGCCGGCGTGCCCGTTGTCCCCGGCAGCGAAGGCAATCTGGCTGACGTGGAAGAAGCTCGCCAGCTGGCTGGCAAAATCGGTTATCCGGTTATGCTCAAGGCCACCAACGGGGGCGGTGGACGCGGCATCCGGCGCTGTGACAACGAAGAAGAACTGCTCAAAAATTATGATCGCGTGGTGTCCGAAGCCAGCAAGGCTTTTGGCAAACCGGAAGTGTTTCTTGAAAAATGCGTAGTCAACCCGCGCCATATAGAGGTTCAGGTGATGGGCGACAGCTTTGGCAACGTCATTCACCTGTTCGAACGTGACTGTTCGATTCAGCGCCGCAACCAGAAACTGATCGAAATCGCCCCCTCCCCCCAGATCAGCGAAGCTCAGCGCCGCCACATTGGCGACCTGGCAGTCAATGCCGCGAAGGCCGTTGGCTACGTCAATGCAGGCACGGTGGAATTCCTGCTCGACTCGAACAACAAGTTCTTCTTCATGGAAATGAACACCCGTCTGCAGGTGGAGCATACCGTGACAGAAACGATTACCGGCATCGATATCGTGCAGGAACAGATACGCATCGCCAGCGGCCTGCCTCTGCAATACAAGCAGAGTGAGGTGAATTACCGCGGCTTCGCCATGGAATTTCGCATCAATGCAGAAGACCCGAAGAACGGATTTTTGCCAAGTTTTGGCCGCATCACGCGCTATTACGCACCGGGCGGCCCGGGCGTGCGCACCGATGCAGCCATGTACTCCGGCTATGTGATCCCGCCCTATTACGACTCCATGTGCGCGAAACTGACGGTGTGGAATCTGACCTGGGAAGGCGTGGTGGCACGCGGCCAGCGTTCATTGAACGATATGGTGGTATATGGCGTGAAAACGACCATCCCTTATTACCAGGAAATTCTGAAACATCCCGATTTTCGTAACGCCAAGTTTGATACCAGCTTTGTCGAAGCACACCCTGAACTGGTGAACTATTCTGTTCGCCCGCCCAGGGATGCAGTGGCAGCCGCCATTTCTGCGGCAATTGCAGCCCATATGGGCCTGTAGAAATCCAAAATTTAGGAATAGAGCATGGCTAAAGTTTTCATCAGCGAACTTGTTTTACGTGACGGCCACCAGTCCCTGATCGCGACCCGCATGCGCACCAAGGACATGCTGCCGATCTGCAAGAAACTCGACAATATCGGCTTCTGGTCGCTCGAAGCCTGGGGCGGCGCCACGTTCGACGCCTGCGTGCGCTTCCTGCGAGAAGACCCGTGGGACCGCCTCAAGAGCCTGCGCAAGGCGCTGCCCAATACCCGCATCCAGATGCTGCTGCGTGGGCAGAACCTGCTCGGCTACCGGCATTATTCCGACGACGTGGTACGCGCATTCGTGCAGAAATCCGCTGACAACGGCGTCGATGTATTTCGCGTCTTTGACGCCATGAACGACCTGCGCAACATGAAGGTTTCCATCGAAGCGGTGAAGAAGGCCGGCAAGATGGCCGAGGGCGCCATCAGCTACACCACCAGCCCGGTGCATGACATCCCCTATTTCGTCCAGATGGCCAAAGAACTGGAAGCCCTGGGCTGCGATACGCTGGCAATCAAGGACATGGCTGGCCTGCTGACGCCCTACCACACGGGCGAACTGGTCAAGGCGCTGAAATCCGCCATTTCTCTGCCCATCCACCTGCACAGCCACGCCACCTCCGGCCTGTCTGCCATGTGCTTTCTCAAGGCGGTGGAAAACGGCGCCACCATTCTCGACACCTGCAATTCATCCTTCGGCGAAGGGGCCAGTCACCCATCCACTGAAAGCGTGGTAGCCGCCCTGGCCGGCACGGAATTCGATACAGGCCTTGACCTGGCCGCACTGCAGGAAATCACCGCCTATTTCCGCGAGGTACGCAAACAGTACTGGCAATACGAGAGCGACTTCACCGGCGTGGATACGCGCGTGCTGGTCAATCAGGTGCCGGGCGGCATGATCTCCAACCTCTCCAACCAGTTGAAGGAACAGGACGCCCTCAACCGCATGGATGAAGTGCTGGCAGAAATCCCCCGTGTGCGTGAGGATCTCGGCTTTCCGCCGCTGGTCACGCCCACCTCGCAGATCGTCGGCACGCAATCCGTGCTCAACGTACTCACCGGCGAACGCTACAAATCAGTTACCACCGAGGTCAAGAACTACCTGCAAGGGCGCTATGGCAAGGCACCGGGAAGCGTCAATTCGGAAGTGCGCAGCATTGCCATTGGTAACCAGGAAGTCATCACCTGCCGCCCGGCCGATCTGCTGCAGGACGAAATGGACAAGCTGCGCGGCGAGATCGAAAGCCTGGCCAAGAGCGAGGAAGATATTCTGACCTATGCCATGTTCCCCGAACTGGGTCGCAACTTCCTGCAGGAGCGCGCAGCCGGCGCCCTGAAGCCGGAACAGCTTCTGCCGCCCGATACGAACATGGCTTGCGGCCCGTTCTATGCCGCCAACGAGTTCAACGTCACACTGCACGGCGAAACCTACCACATTCACGTCACCGGATCCGGCCAGCACGGTGCAGACACCCGCCCCTTCTATGTTTCCGTGGATGGCGTACCGGAAGAGGTTTTGGTCGAAGCTCTGAGCGAAATCGAAATCCTTGGCGGCCCAGGTGGTATTGCGACTGGCAGTGGAAAAACCCGGGAATCTGCTAGTGAGAAGAAAACGACAGCAGGTAAACGCCCACGCCCCACTCGCCCCGGCCATGTCACCACGGCCATGCCCGGCACCATCGTCGAGGTGCTGGCGCAAAAAGGCGCCACGGTCAAAGCCGGAGATCCGGTACTGGTGATCGAAGCCATGAAAATGGAAAACGAGGTTCAGGCGCCGATCGGCGGCACAGTGGTTGCGGTATTCGTGGCCAAGGGAGACGCCGTCACCCCGGATGAAGCACTGATCGAGATTCAGCCAGAATGATGGAACTCATACTCGCATCCACCTCACCCTACCGGCGCGAGCTGCTGAACCGTCTGCAGGTTCCATTCACCCCCTTCGCGCCGGATCTGGACGAAACGCCATTGCCGGGCGAAACCGCCGTTGAAACCGCCACTCGTCTGGCCGAAGCCAAGGCGCGAGTCGCCGGGGCTCAATTTCCGAATGCACTCATCATCGGGTCGGACCAGGTCGCCACCCTCGATGGCGAGCAGCTCGGCAAGCCGCATACCCACGAAAACGCCACACTTCAGTTACGTCGCATGCGCGGCAGGCAGGTGGTATTCAATACCGCACTGTGCCTCTACAACAGCAAGACCGGCTGCGTCCAGAATCGCCTGATTCCTTTCACGGTCAGCTTCCGCAAGCTGACCGATGCCCAGATCGAACACTACCTCGTCAAGGAGCAGCCCTACAACTGCGCCGGCAGCGCCAAATCGGAAGGACTGGGGATCGCCCTGATCGACAGGATGGAAGGCGAAGACCCCAACGCCCTGATCGGGCTGCCGCTGATCGCCCTGATCGACATGCTCAACAATGAAGATTTTCCGGTCATCTGATTCATCATGAGCCTGGGCACTTTATATCTGATTCCGACCACGCTCGGCGAAGGAAGCGACCTTTCGGCCATTCTTCCCGAGCAGGCCAGACGCCTGGCGGCTTCACTGCGCACCTTCGTCACCGAGCACCCAAAAACCGCTCGCCAGTTTCTTAAACAGACCGGCACGGCCGTTGCACTGCAGGAAATCCGCATGTCCACCCTGGACGAACACACGCGTCCGGATGAACTGGCAAGCCTGTTGCAGCCGCTGCTCGATGGAGAGGATGTCGGGCTGCTGTCCGAAGCTGGCTGCCCGGCAGTGGCCGATCCCGGCGCAACACTGGTGCGGCTTGCGCATGCACGCAACATCCGGGTCGTGCCTCTGGTTGGCCCCTCCTCCATCCTGCTCGCCCTGATGGGTTCTGGGCTTAATGGCCAGAGTTTCGCCTTTCTCGGCTACCTGCCGGCAGAAAAATCCGAACGGATCAAGAGAATTCAGGAAATAGAACAACTTTCACTGCGCCTGAACCAGACCCAGATCTTTATCGAGACGCCTTACCGCAACCAGCAAATGCTGCAGGATCTGGTTGCCACCTGCGCTGACGAAACCGAGTTGTGCATTGCGACGGACCTGACCCTGACAAGCGAGAACATCGGCACAAAAAGCATTGCCGAGTGGAAAAGAAAACTGCCGGATTGCGACAAACGCCCCACGGTGTTTGTGCTTTATCGCAGGCCTGCGGACAAAATGTCTAGGAAGACAACTGCTCGACAAAGGAAGTAATACTGTCGAGGCGGATTTCGGTCACATCCTCTGAGCCAATCACCCTGAACTTCAACCACTCTGCGCCATGGCGTGTGGTCACATCAAGCGGCATCACAGCCTGTGAGATATTTTCCAGGCCGTGACAATATTCAATTTGCAGGGGGATTTTGCGTAAAACGCTGAATTCAAGACGTTCATGCTGAACGCAGGAGATGGGTCGATACTCAGACACGCAGAAAAATCAGAGGAAGATAACGGCCGGGAACACCGCTGCTGCCAGCACCAGCACCAGCCATTCCACGTTATGGCGTGCCAGCCAGCCGGTGAAATGTGCAACCAGGATTGCGATGGCAACGATATAGAATGCGATAAATGCCATTAAATCTTTCCTTGTTCAGATTTGGGTACAGGATAGCCAGTTTTTTCCGGCAAAACAATCCTGCACCCCAGTGTCCTGTCAATGCAGAGAATGGCTCTGATCGGCAGGAAGGCCATTGACGATCTCGTCCATGTTGGCATTGCGAATACTGACCACATCCACCACAAAGGTGACAGTCTGGCCCGCAAGCGCATGATTGGCATCAACCGTCAGTTTGCCATCAGCTATATGACTGACACGAAAGGTTTTGCTCTCCCCTCGCGCATTCTCCAGCTCAACTTCCGCTCCTATGCGGCGGAACTCTGGAGGCACATTCTCGATATCATCGGTAAACGTCAGATTGGGATCGTGTGGACCGAAGCCTTCGGCGGGATTGAGCGAAACTTCAACCCGGTCTCCAATTTTGTGGCCTTCCAGTGCCAGCTCGATTTTCTCGAACAGGGGGCTGTTACAGCCGTGAACATAGCCTACAGGCACGTCCGACTGTTCAAACACCGCTCCAGACTGGTTGATGATCGAATATGTAACGTAAACAGCCTTATTCCTGGCAACTTTTTCATCAGGCATGGCGCATCATCTTTAATTAATTTTGAAAGGGTGGGATTGTAGCCCGGGCAAGCATCAGGCACCAAGCCTGCTGACATCGATATCCACAATGAGTTCTTTCATCTGGCGGATCAGCGGCCAGGTCAGCGTCAACGTGACCGCCTGCATGATTTTCTCGAAACCCGCTTCGGACTGCGAGACCGAGAAGTGAGGCTGGCTCTGAATCAAGGCTGGGTTATTGAGGTGCAGGGAGAGCATGCCACCCAGCACCTCGTCCTGCATCTCAAGCTTCTTGGCTTTTTCGAAATGCAAAGCCTGGCCAAATCCACCCGGAATCTGGTCATTGAAAACAAAACGGCCTGCCGGCCCATCGCAGCTTGGCATGGCCAGATTGATCTCCGTCTGGAACTGCCCCTGCATTTCGCCGTTGAACTGGTAACTTACGCGCAGACGTTTGCCTGAAACAGAAATCCGCTTATCGATCAATATATTGTCATGTTCGCAGCTAAACATCGCATGTGCGGCCCGGCCATCTGCCGGACGCAGAATATAGCTCCGCAAGGGGGTCACGGCTTCGCCATTAACCACGCTATCAAGAAACAGCATGCGCTGAACATCATCCAGCACCAGGTCCGCCGGCGTTATATGGTGCTTGAAGCTGACCCGCTCATGTGGATTGGCAATACCCTCACCGTCATGCTGCGCACCCTGGTCAAGATGCATTTTTCGATAATAATGTTCGGACTGGCGCGCCAGCGTATCGCCAAAATTATGTTTCAGAAGATAGGAATCCAGTTCGCATATCGCAGCGCTGCCATCCTGGCGCGCTACTGCCTGCACCTCGTCATTATGAATAAACACTTCCTTCCTGCCATCGAAATCGAGATCCTCGATCATCAGCGATGGGCGTGCAGCCACTTTGTCCAGCAAGGCCTCCAGCGCCACGATGGCGTTGTAGATGGCGCGCCGCAAATGGGGAAGATACAAGCCGCCGAACAGGCCATGCCAATAGGCATCATTGGCCTGAGACTGGTAAAGCAGATCAAGCATTTCTCCGGACTGCTTGCGCTCCGGCAGCGCATGGAAACGTTGCGACAACTGCAGCATCCGCTTGTGCATCCAGTTTGACTCGGGATAGCGGGTAATGAAGTTTTTCCATATTCCACCCCGCAAAAAAGCCTTGTCACGATCGAACAGGCCTTTTGATTTTGCCTCATGAACCAGATCCGCGTAGGTATTGGCAGCCTGCGCGGGCAAGGTCCATTCGTTCATCTCGATGTAGGAAGTCGTGGGCAGATATACGATGCCGCAAGTGTGCGCCTCAGCATGATAGTCACTGAACTTCATGGGCCGGATCAGCGGCGAGGCCAGCACACCGCGGATAAAATCTTCCAGCCAGCCTTTTTCATACACCCACTCATAGGTTTCCGGCCAGATACCGAATTTCTCGATGTCATCGAAATAGACTGCAGCTTCCTGCCCTTCTCCTGACAGACTCTCCAGATACTGAACTGCCTCGTGTGCGGGGGAGAAAGGGAAGCGGTAACGCAGCGCCTCTGAAATCGGAAAAAGGTCCAGGCGGCGCCCGTCTTCCTCAGTCGTATAGAAGCCGTTGAGTTCGGCGGCCTCTTTGCCGGTACACAGAAAATGGTAATCGTCCACCGTAACGTAGCTTATCCCCGCATCTGCCAGGGCAGGCACTACCGTCGCCTCCCATACCCGTTCTGTCAGCCAGGCGCCTTCCGGGCGCTGGCCGAATTTCTTTTCCAGTTTGTCCGACAGCGCGACGATCTGGCCGATGCGATCGCGATTTGGAATGACCGCCAACACCGGCTCGGTTTCCCCTGCGCCAACCAGTTCCACTTGGCCGCGCTTCACCATTTCCTTCAACATCGCCATATCTTCTGGATAATGCTGCAGCAAATAATCCAGCAGCCAACCGGAAAAGTGCAACGCAAAAGGGAAATCCGGATAGCGGTAGAGCGTGCGAATGAATGGGCCGTAGCAGCGCGCATGGGCATCCTGCAAAACTTCAGGAAAGTTGCCTACAGGCTGATGAGCGTGAACGCCAAGCAGGAGTGCGACCGATTTTGTCATGATTCAGAGATTCTCTGTTTTAAGTTTTTGCCCATCCGGAGGCCCACTCAGGAGCCGCGTCTCATGGTTCCGCCCGCCTCAGCATTGCCACCGCCCTGACTGAGGGTCACTTCAAGTTCATGCGGAGGAACCAGCATCAGCATGCGGTACAGATCAGCAAGATTCTCGCGATACAACTGATCAAAACTTCTTACGCTATCGCCCGGGTTATAGTCGCCGAACCACCAGAACCAGTCCGAACCTTCGCACACAGCCAGTTGGCGGGAAGCCTTGTCTTTCTGATCCGGGCTCAGCCGGTCACTGGCTATGACCAGATCATAACTTTGCTTGGCCTGGCAGAGCAAATCCCAGGCTCGATTTTTTTCCGGACATCCAATCCATGTCGTGAAATCCCCATAGACCCAGCTTCCCGCCACCAGATGCGGCAAGTCCCGGCTTTCTGCACAATGGTAGGCAGAATGATCCTCATCACGAGTTTCTTTAGCGCACTCGTCCAGATAATCACGGAATGTGGTCATCTCGATATGAGGATGATCCTGCAGCATTTCATACATCTCGGAGAGGAAATAGTAGCCGTTGTAAGGGTAATATTCCCATGCATTCTCGCCATCCAGAATAATGCTGACAACAGGATTCTCGTGGCTGCTGCTGTTGTGCCAGATTTTTTCCAGAATCTGGACAAAATCGATCACTGCATCGCGCCCAAACCATTTGGCATACTCGAAACCAATCTTGTCTGACAACTGATCATCGCGGAAAAAACAGGCGATCTCATGCCCATCATCCGCAATGCGATAGGGCCGGTACAGATAATTAAAGGGACTCTGAAGTGCTTTTTCCTTCTGTGCCAGCCGCAGGCTATTGCTCAGAACAGCCTGACCTGTGGCGATCCAGCGACAGCCGCTTTTCGCCATCAGCAGCGCAGCCGCCTGGGAAACGCCGCCTTCCGCAGGCCACATGCCGGCCGGATGCTGGCCAAAATAATGCTCGTGCATGGCAAAGGCTTCAGACACATGAAATGACACCCGCTGCGCCCCACCGGGGTAGGCATGCGACACAGGGAGCTCAATCCCGGGCACACTTTCACGCGCACTGTTCAAATCCAGCATGAGTGGCGCGATGGGGTGGTAATAAGGCGTGGTGGAAAGTTCAATCTGCCCGTCTTCAGCCAATTTCCGGTAGCGTGGAATGATGCCCTTAATCAGTTCGCCGATCAGGGCCACCAGTTGCTGGCGCTCCTTGAGCGTAAACATGCTGCCCTTGGACATCATGGCTACCAGCAGTTCATTCTCGCGCCGCACGCTCTCGCCGGTCCAGGCAAGGTGATACCACACCAGCAGATCGGCCAGATACTGGCTGGACAAATAGTGGAAATGCTCCATCTCCTGCGCTTCATGCATTTTGAACAGATCATACAAACGCTTGTAAGCCGGATAAGGCTCGATCATCTTGCTGTGATTGCTGCGAAAACAGCTTTCCAGGATCAGCTTGCGCTGCTCCTGCGTCACATGTTCCAGATCTTTCGCCGCGAGCAGGCGCAACAGGGGATCGCGCAACTTCCCGCTGCTGAACTGATCGCCATAATCTTCCAGTTGCTCAAGCAGGATAGGGACAAAGTTCACCACCGCCCGCGCACCCGGCGTCTGCTCCAGGTGGTAGGCCATGTCGGTGTAGTCCTTGATGGCATGGAGATAGGTCCATGGCAAGGCAAACTCACCCGTGACATGGTGACGATAATCCGGTTGGTGCATGTGCCAGCACAGGACAATTTTCAGCTTTTTCTGGATGCTCATAAACGATAACAACCTGCACCCCCCGCACCAGGCGGGGGACACTCAATAATCAGGGAGGGAAAATTAACGAACCTGGTGAACTTGCTGCCCAAGCATTTCAGGCGTCACCAGGGTCACACCTTTTTCTGTGACATGAAAACGCTTGGCATCCTCAGCCAGGTCAACGCCTATCGACATGCCTTCGGGAATAATGCATCCCTTGTCCAGCACCACCTTCTTGAGAGTGACATAACGGCCAATCTCCACATTGGGCAGAACAACTGAATCCTCAATCTCGGCATAGCTATGGACACTGACACTGGAAAACAGCAGGGAACGGCGTACCGAAGCCCCGCTGATAATGCATCCGCCGGACACCAGGGAATCAACCGCATAGCCACGCCGGGAATCATCATCAAAGACGAACTTGGCTGGCGGCAATTGCTCCTGGTAGGTCCAGATCGGCCACTCTTTGTCATAAAGATTGAGGAAGGGCGTGATTTTGGTCATTTCCATATTGGCTTCCCAATAGGCATCGATCGTTCCCACATCACGCCAGTAGGGCTCACCGTTCTGAAGGCCGACACAGCTATCTTCGAAAGGATGCGCATATACCCGATAGCGGTTGACCAGATATGGGATGATGTCCTTACCAAAATCGTGACTGGAGTGGGAATCATCTGAATCCCGGATCAGTTGCTCGAACAGGAAATTCGTGTTGAACACGTAAATCCCCATGCTCACCATGACCCTTCCCGGCTTGCCCGGAATTTCATCCGGATGTTCGGGTTTTTCGGTAAATTTCACCACGCGCTGCTGTTCGTCCACCGTAATAACGCCAAACGCCGAAGCCTCCTCCGCCGACACTTCCATACAGGCCACGGTCAAATCAGCCGCATGGGCGCTATGGAACGCCAGCATCTCGCCATAATCCTGCTTGTAAATATGGTCGCCCGCCAGAATGAGCACATACTCGGACTTGTAGCCCCGGATGATATCGAGATTCTGAAAAACCGCATCCGCCGTTCCTTTGTACCAGGATTCCTGAATGCGCTGCTGCGCTGGCAACAACTCAACGAATTCATTGAATTCGCCCCGCAGGAAGCTCCAGCCACGGTGCAAGTGTTGCAGCAGGCTGTGCGCCTTGTACTGGGTGACGACGCCAATGCGGCGAATGCCAGAATTGACACAGTTGGAAAGCGGAAAATCAATAATGCGGAACTTGCCGCCGAAAGGTACTGCCGGCTTGGCGCGCCAGTCTGTCAGCGCATGAAGGCGGCTCCCCCGCCCGCCGGCAAGGATCAGTGCAACCGTATTTTTGGTCAGCAAACTGATGAAACGAGGCGTAGTGGATGAATACAAGAATTTCTCCCTCACTTGTGTTAGGCGACAAGTTGATTATACCCCTTTGAGCGGCTCCGGCGTTTGCCTAAAGCTGCCTTCTGGCATATTCTTAATACATTATCCTGCTGTAGCGACAATTCCATGAAACCCAATATCAGCGCCAAAGTTAACACAAACCTCAAGGCTCTGCTCAAGGCCCGTCATCATGATCCTTTTGCCTTTCTGGGACTGCATCAGGAAGGGAAGGCATGGTCAGTACGCACCTTTCTCCCGTTCGAACAACAGGTAGAAATTCACCTTGACGGCAAATGGCTGCCACTGGAGAAACTTCATCCGGACGGCGTGTTTTTCTGGTTTGGCGACGAAAAGCCTGAAACCCCCTATCGCCTGAGAGTGCCTCGAGGCGATGGGCACCACGAATTTTTTGACCCATACGCTTTTCCTCAGCAAATCAGCGAAATGGAGATATACCTTCTGGGTGCGGGCCGCCTGCATCAGGGATACCGCACGCTGGGAGCACAACACACCATCCTCCAGGGTATTTCAGGGATTCGCTTTGCGGTGTGGGCGCCGAATGCGGAACGGGTCAGTGTCGTGGGCGATTTCAACCGCTGGGATGGTCGCGTTCATCCCATGCGCAGCCTGGGCTCAAGCGGAGTCTGGGAACTGTTTATCCCTGAATTGCCAGCTGGCAGTTTCTACAAATTTGAAATCCGCAACCGCCACAGTGGGCAAATCCTGACCAAGACCGACCCCT
Source organism: uncultured Gammaproteobacteria bacterium (assembly GCA_963741495.1). GTDB lineage: Bacteria > Pseudomonadota > Gammaproteobacteria > Burkholderiales > Sulfuricellaceae > Sulfurimicrobium. Next base: position 62,386 of record CAVUID010000015.1, on the reverse strand, counting down.
ACGGCCAGGAATACGAGTTGCGCCCCAGTACCGCGGCAAAAGTATCCACCCCCACTCAGCACAGCTGGGGCGATCAGGCGTGGATGAAGCAGCGCCAGGAACTCGACTGGCTGCAGGCGCCTTTCAATGTCTATGAGATCCATGCCGGATCATGGAAGCGCCACCCGGATGACCGTTTCTACAACTGGCGCGAACTGGCAGCACATCTTGTACCCTACATCAATGACATGGGATACACCCATATCGAGCTTATGCCGATATCCGAGCATCCGCTGGATGAGTCCTGGGGCTACCAGACCACTGGCTATTTCGGTCCCACCTCGCGCTTCGGCACACCGGATGACTTTCGTTTCTTCGTCGATGCCTGCCATCAGGCCAATATTGGCGTTATTCTCGACTGGGTGCCGGCGCACTTTCCGCAGGACAGCTGGGCTCTGGCGCGCTTCGACGGCACCGCCCTGTACGAGCACGAGGACCCGCGCCTCGGCTTCCATCAGGACTGGGGCACCCACATCTTCAACTACGGGCGCCTTGAAGTTCAGAGTTTTCTGCTTTCCAGTGCCCACTACTGGCTCTCCGAATTTCACCTCGACGGCCTGCGCGTCGACGCCGTGGCATCCATGCTCTACCTTGACTATTCGCGCAAGGCAGACGAGTGGATTCCCAACAAGTTCGGCGGGCGCGAGAATCTCGATGCCATTGATTTCCTGCGCAACCTCAACATCATGGTGCATGACAATTTCCCTGGCGCCCTGACTTTCGCCGAGGAATCCACCTCCTGGCCCATGGTTTCCAGGCCGGTCTATCTTGGCGGCCTGGGCTTCTCCATGAAATGGAACATGGGCTGGATGAACGACACCCTGCGCTACATGCTGCACGAACCCATTCACCGCCGCTTCCATCACAACGAACTGACTTTTGGCCAGCTTTATGCCTATACAGAGAATTTCATGCTGCCGTTTTCGCATGACGAAGTCGTGCACGGCAAAGGCTCGCTGCTGGATAAAATGCCCGGCGATACCTGGCAGAAATTCGCCAACCTGCGCCTGCTTCTCACCTATCAGATAGCCTACCCCGGCAAAAAACTCAATTTCATGGGTAACGAAATCGGCCAGGGGCGAGAATGGCGTGTAGGCGGAGAGATTGACTGGGGGCTACTGCAATATCACTGGCATCAAGGCATTCAGAGTCTTAGTCGCGATCTTAACCACCTCTATCGCGACACGCCCGCACTACACCAGCAGGACTTCGATGTCTCCGGATTTTCCTGGGTAGACTGCCATGACGCAGATCATTCGATCCTGTCTTTTCTGCGCTGGGGCAAGGATGGCAGCGTCGTCGTTGTGGTTCTCAACTTCACGCCTGTGCCGCGCCAGGGATACAGAATCGGCGTACCCCACCCCGGCTTCTATCGGGAAATATTCAACAGTGACTCCACCTATTATGGCGGCAGCAATACCGGTAACGGCGCTGGTCTGGAATCCCAGGAGCAACCCTGGATGGGTTTTGAACAATCTCTGGTGATCACCATTCCGCCTTTGTCTGGAATCATTTTAAGCCCTGAAAAATAGTTATAGAGTTCGAAATCATGTCCGCCCTTACCCGCCTGCCCAGTTGGCAAGCATTAAAACTGCACCAGAAAGAAATTGCACCACTGCACATGCGCGACCTGTTCCAGCAGGATCCTCAGCGCTTTGCTCGCTTCTCGCTTGATCAGGGTGACTTTCTTCTCGATTACTCCAAGAACCGGATCACGGAAAAAACCTTTGCCCTGCTCATGCAACTGGCACGGGAAGCCCACCTGAGCCAGTGGACAGAAAAAATGTTCGCGGGCGAAGCCATCAATTTCACCGAAGGCCGTGCCGTTCTGCATACCGCCTTGCGCAATCGCTCCGGCAAGCCGGTGCTGGTGGATGGCAAGGATGTCATGCCAGATGTGAAGCGTGTTCTGGCGCACATGCGCGAATTCTCGGAACAGGTGCGCAGTGGCCAGTGGCTGGGCTATTCCGGCAAGACCATCACCGACATTGTAAACATCGGCATTGGCGGCTCCGACCTTGGCCCGGTGATGGTAACCGAGGCCCTGAAACATTACGAAAAACCCGGACTCAACGTCCATTTTGTGTCCAATGTCGATGGCACACATCTGGTCGAAACACTCAAGCGCATCGATCCAGAAACCACATTATTTGTGATCGCATCCAAAACCTTCACCACCCAGGAAACCCTGACCAATGCCCGGTCGGCACGTACATGGTTCCTTCGTACCGCCGGGGATGAATCTGCAGTCGCCCGGCACTTCGTCGCCGTTTCGACCAATGCAGTGGCAGTCGCCAAATTCGGTATCGACACTGCCAACATGTTCGAATTCTGGGATTGGGTAGGCGGTCGTTATTCGCTGTGGTCAGCCATCGGACTGCCGATAGCACTCTATCTCGGCATGGATCATTTCGAGGCCCTGCTCGATGGCGCGTTCGAGATGGATGAGCATTTCCGCCATGCCCCCTTCGAGCAGAACATGCCGGTCATTCTTGGCCTGCTGGGCATCTGGTACAACAATTTCTTCGGCGCCCAGAGCCACGCCGTGCTGCCTTACGATCAATACCTGCACCGCCTGCCGGCCTACCTCCAGCAACTGGATATGGAAAGCAACGGCAAGCGTATTTCACGCAACGCCAGGGCCGTGGACTACCAGACCGGACCGGTGATCTGGGGCGAACCGGGCACCAACGGCCAGCACGCCTTCTACCAGCTCATCCACCAGGGCAGCAAACTAATCCCGGCGGATTTTCTGGTGCCGATCGACAGTCAGAATCCCATCGGAGAGCATCACCGCATTCTGATAGCCAATTTCTTTGCCCAGACACAGGCGCTGATGCAGGGCAAGACCGAAGACGAGGCTCGTGCCGAACTCGAAGCAGCAGGCATCAGTGGCAAAAAATTGAAGCAGTTGCTGCCGCACAAGGTCTTTCCCGGCAACAAGCCCACCAACTCCATCCTGATGCGGAAAATCACGCCGCACACACTGGGATCGCTGATCGCACTCTACGAACACAAGGTGTTCGTGCAGGGCATCATCTGGAATCTCAATTCATTCGATCAGTGGGGCGTGGAACTGGGCAAGCAACTGGCCAGCAACATCCTGCCGGAACTGGCTCACGACAAAATGGCAACCCGCTTTGATGCATCAACCAACGGATTGATCAATCACTTCAAGAAATTCAGGCATTCATAGCAAGCAAGGCCCCTAGAGCTTTACCCTCACCCGGTAATCCAGCACGGTTTTGCCTTTTGCCGGCACCTGTATCTGCCAGACCGCCGTATTGCTCGTCGGTTTTTGGTGGGGGTGGCTTTCAGCGAGCATCTCCCAGTCACCCGGCACTGGTTCCATCACCCGCACCGTCACCGCTTCATCCTTGGCATTCTTCAACTCGATCTGGTAAGCGCTCTCGATAACAGTACTATAGCGACTGGTTCCGGCTATCTTCTGGAAACGGGTCTGTTTCTTGTCTGCCGTCACATCGAATGCTTCACCCAGCTTGAGTCGCACCTTTTCTCCACGTGGCGTGTGGTCAATGCGGTCTTCGCCCACGAACTGGGCGTTGCCTGCCGCATCTTTTTTGTAAACCCTGATCACGCCCTTGGGCAAAGGCACACCCAGCCCGCCCCCCTTGTTCTCGAACTCGACAAAAACGCCCACCTTCATTTTTTGCCCAAGATCACCGTAGCTGCTGTGGTAGTAATAATCCCGGCCTTGCAACAAAAGCTCCTTGTGAACGGGAACGCGGCTCGCCGACAACAACGCCACCTGTTTGGTTTGCTGCTCGGCAATGGTGGTAGGGCGCGCCAGCGAGTAAAGGTGATACTCGAACAGGCTTTCTTCCGCCATTGCAGGCGCAGCCATGGAGGCGGCCTTCATGACCCGCCCATCCTGTTCAAAATTCATCTCCTCGCGTACCCGGTTCACATCCCCGGCCACCAGTTGCAGTTTTGCATTGGGATAGCGGCTTCCACTGACGTTGGTCAGCGTGACCCAGCCGTTCAAATCGAGCCTGTCATCTGCCGGGTTCAACTCGGCCACGTAATCAGCGCGCCAGGACAACCCACCGGTGAGATAGCTCAGTTCCATCGGGCGTTCGTCAGTCGCGGGCGCCATGAAACTGATCACCAGCGTCGGCCGATCGCGCAGATTGTCCGGCACAGACCGGAATGCCAGCCGCCCCGGCAACCCGGTTTCAATGCGATCAGCAAACCTCAGCACCACGCCACCGTTGGTGCTCAATACCGTGGCCACCTCACTGCTTTCCACGCCGGTCGCAGGATTTGTGCGGATTACCGTCACGCTCTGGCCGACATATTTATCCAGCAATTTCTGCGGCGTCAGCAAATCGAAATCGAAATTCTGCTCCAGCAAGGTAACCCCCTCACCAACGGCCATGCTACGCAGCAAGGCTGTTTCAGGCATGATGCGCGCGCTCACGTCGCGCCAGGCAAGGCGATTCATCCCCTTGTCCAGCGCAATTCGGCGCTGGTCTTTAACCAAAGCAAGGTTCTCGTTGTAGATAGTCACCGCCACCTGCTGCTGATCATTGAGTGAACTCAGTTTCTCCGGCACATCAGCAGATTGCACCTGCGCTGCCAGCAGCAAGGCAAGCCCACCAAAACCATAAACGTGCACATTCAAAGCCATGCGATTGTTCCTTAGTTAAGAGAGGAGATCCGCGCCAGCCGGATTTCCCGGCTCAACTGGTAAACAGAAAGCGCATAAAACAAATTGCGGTTATAACGCGTAATCACATAGAAATTATTCAGCCCAAGCCAGTATTCCTGCCCATCGGCGACCTCCACGGAGAGCAGTGCAACAAGCGTATCCGGGGCCAAAGGCTCGGCAGCCATCACACCTTGGGAATGCAATTTCTCCATGCTGTGCAACGGTTTCAAGCTACCGCCGAGAAGATCGCTGGAAGCTGCATCCTGCTGCAGCGAAGCGCGCATGGCTACAGGCAGATTCGAATCCCATCCATGGGACTTAAGGTAATTGGCAACACTGCCAATTGCATCGCTGGAATTGCGCCACAGATCGCGCCGCCCATCACCGTCGAAATCCACTGCATAAGCCCGGTAGCTACTGGGCATGAACTGGGGGATACCCATCGCCCCGGCAAATGAACCACGAATCGAGTGAGGATCCCTGCCCTCCTCACGCATCAACAGCAAGTACTGCTCCAGCTCACTGCGGAAGAATTCTCCGCGGCGCGGATAATCGAAAGCAAGTGTAGCCAAAGTGTCCAAAACAGGATGGGAAAGGGGGTAAGTCCCATAACGGGTTTCCACCCCGATAATGGCAACGATCACCTCCTCGGGCACGCCATATATCTGGCGCGCACGCGTCAGAGCGGCCTCATTCTGATTCCAGAAACTGACACCATGATCAATGCGCCACGGATTCACAAAATTGGCGCGGTAACGAGACCAGGAAGGCGGCTTCGTCACCTTGCTGGTCATGGTCTTGGCCACTCTGGGGCGCAGTGTCACCTGAGCAAATACCGCATTCAGTTCATCCGCATCGAAGCCGTGCCTGTTAACCATTTCAGCCACAAACTGCCGAACGTCCTCCCGTTCCGAAAAGGAAGTTGCGTCCGCCACTGGCTGCGTCCAGAAAAGCAACTGAACAAACAGAAACAGCGTAAACAGAAACAGATGATTTTTGAGCGGCATAGGTTACAGGTTTACTGCAAACTATCGTGCTTGGCAAGCCAAAACCATTTCATGCGATCCCCAACAGGGTTTACTGCCCCCCCCCGATTTGGGTCTATAATAAAATCAGTTTTTGTCACAAATGCTAACTGCGAGGAGACATCAACAATGACAGGACACACCCCTCCACCCGAAGCAGATCAAACCCGCATCATCGAACGACCGGATGGCTACTACTGGCAGGACAAAATGACCGACAAGGTATTCGGCCCGTTTCAGACGTTGCTGGATGCTACGCAGGACATGGAATACAACGATGAAAGCGATTACGAACCAGGAGAAACGCTGGAAGAAGCAGAAGCAGAATTAGGCATCGCAGACTGGATCGACCCTGAAACCGGCTTGCCGGGAGAAGAATCGCATCACCTGGGTGACTGAAAAACTCAAGTTGGAGTGGTGCCCAGGACCGGACTTGAACCGGTATTTCCTTGCGGAAGACGGATTTTAAGTCCGTTGCGTCTACCAATTTCGCCACCCGGGCTGGGAATTTGGAGGCGGGGGTCGGAATCGAACCGGCGTAGACGGCTTTGCAGGCCGCTGCATAACCACTTTGCTACCCCGCCAGTGTGGCCTGGCTATTGAAGCTTTCGTTAATTCCGGTGAACTGTAGCAACCGGAACTAAAAAGGGAAAGCTGACGCTTTCCCTTGAATCTGGAGCGGGAAACGAGATTCGAACTCGCGACCTATACCTTGGCAAGGTATCGCTCTACCAACTGAGCTATTCCCGCGTTTGAGAAGCCGCTATTCTAATGATTTGGCCTTTGATGTCAAGCATCACGCACCATCAATTTTGCCCGGCGATCTGCGGCCAGGCCTTCTTCAGGTAATAAGCCATTGACCATAAAGTCAAAATTGCTGCGATATAAATCAGGATCGTTCCCGCAGCATGCGAATTGAACATTCCCGCAATGGGATCGTGGTACAGCAACAGCAGGATGGCGGCCATTTGCGCCATGGTTTTGAGTTTGCCGATGAAGGAAACTGCGACATTCTTGCTCTTGCCGATGCCCGCCATCCATTCGCGCAAAGCGGAAATTGCAATTTCGCGCCCGATGATGATCAGCGCGATGCTAACGTCCACCCGTTGCAGTTTGACCAGCACGACCAGCGCCGCAGCCACCATGAGTTTGTCTGCAACCGGGTCGAGAAAGGCGCCGAACGCCGACATCTGATTCAGGGCTCGCGCCAGATAGCCATCCAGCCAGTCGGTCATGGCCGCCACGACGAAGATCATGGTTGCGTAAAAGTTGACCACATGCGGATCAATCCACGTTGCTGGCAGATAGAAAACGGCGACGAAAACCGGGATCAGGACAATCCTGAGCCAGGTAAGCAGGTTGGGTATATTCAAGGGCATATTGATTTATGGCGAATTAACGCTAATGCAGTTCCTGATAAATTTTTTCCGCCAATGTGCGGCTGATGCCTTCCACCTGGGCCAGTTCATCCACATTCGCCTCGACCACGCCTTTCAGGCCACCAAAGCGCGCCAGCAGACGTTGCCGCCGCTTGGCGCCAATACCGCTGATATCTTCCAGCGAGGAGTGGGTGCGCGCCTTGCCGCGGCGGGCACGGTGGCCGCTGATGGCAAAACGGTGCGCTTCATCACGCACTTGCTGGATCAGGTGCAGGGCCGGGCTATCCTTGGGCAATTGTAACGCTTTGTCGCGATTCGGGAAAATAAGCTGCTCCAGCCCCGGCTTGCGGGCCTCGCCCTTGGCCACGCCGACCACGGCCACGTCGTTCAGACCCAGCTCAGTGAGTATTTCCATCGCGCTGCTGAGCTGCCCTTTTCCGCCGTCAATCAGGATCAGGTCCGGCATCTTGCCCTCGCCCGCTGCGATCTTGCGGTAGCGGCGTTCCAGAACAGAGCGCATCGCGGCATAGTCATCGCCAGGCGTAATGCCGCTGATGTTGTAGCGCCGATACTCGCCATTGCGCATGTCGCCCTGATCGAACACCACGCACGAGGCTACCGTCGCTTCTCCCATGGTATGGCTGATGTCGAAGCACTCGATGCGCTGCACGCCTTCGGGCAAATCCAGCGCCTGCTGCAAGGCCTGCAGGCGCGCTTCCTGATTGGCCTGCTGGCTGAGGCGCTGCTCGACTGCCAGACGGGCATTGGTGAGCGCCATTTCCACCCACACCCGGCGTTCGCCGGTCGACCGGCTACTGATCTGCACCTTGTGCCCGGCCTGCTCGCTCAGCAGGGTCTCCAGCGCTTCACTATCAAACTGCTCGCTGACCAGAATCTGACGCGGCACGAACTGGTTCAGGTAATGCTGCCCCAGAAAAGCCTCCAGCGCCGTTGCCGTATCGCATTGATCGGCGTGGCTGGGAAAGAAGCTCTTGTCGCCCAGATGCCGCCCGCCGCGCACCATGACCAGATTGACGCACACCATGCCCTGCTTCTCGCAACAGGCAACGATATCGGCATCCGCCCCGCTGCCGCTGCTGACGTATTGCTTCTCCTGAACCCGGCGCAGGGCGCCAATCTGGTCGCGATACAACGCGGCTTCCTCATAGCGCATCTGCTCCGCTGCCGTCTGCATTTTGTTCATCAGCGCTTCCATGACCTGCTGGTCCTTGCCCTGCATGAACAGGGCCGCATTGTGCATGTCGGCGCGGTAGTTTTCTTCATCGATCAGGCCGACGCAGGGCGCAGTGCAGCGCTGGATCTGGTGCAGCAGACAGGGGCGCGAGCGGTTCCTGAACACGCTGTCCTCGCAGGTGCGCAGGCGGAACACCTTCTGCAGCAACTGGATGCTCTCCTTGACCGCGCCGGCATTGGGGAAGGGGCCGAAATACTGGTTGCCCTTGTGCTGCACGCCGCGATAGTAGGCAAGGCGCGGAAAGCGATGGCCGGTCAGCATGATGTAAGGGTAGGACTTGTCGTCGCGGAACAGGATATTGAAGCGCGGGGCGAGCGACTTGATCAGATTGTTTTCGAGCAGCAGTGCCTCGGCCTCGCTGCGCGTCACCGTGGTTTCGATCGCAGCGATCTGCGACACCATCAGGCGCGTGCGCGGCACGTGGTCGGACTTCTGGAAATACGACGCAACGCGCTTTTTCAGGTCGCGCGCCTTGCCGACGTAGATCACCTCCCCCGCCGCATTAAGCATGCGGTACACACCCGGCAGATGGCTCAGGCTGGCGAGAAAAGGCTTGCTGTCGAACATCCGGCTATTATTCTTCGTCGAGCAGCTTTCCGGCAATCGCCCAGTTCTCGTCCGGCAGCTCGTCAAAAGCGATATAGGTATAGGACTTGGGCTTGTGTGCAATGCGCTCCAGCGTATCGGTGACTTCCTCGGCGATCTTCTGCTTCTGCTCGCGGGTCAGGCTGCCGGCGATGCGGATATTGACGTAAGGCATCATGAAACTCCATCAAGATGATTGCGAATATCGGCAAACACCGCCTCGAACATCTCGGTGGTGAGCCGACGGGTCTGGGTATTGTAGCGGCTGCAGTGATAGCTGGAATAAAGGCTCAACCCGCTGGGCAGATCATAGCGGGTCGCATGCCCGAAGGGATAAGCCTTGATCTTCAGCTCTTGCGCCCACAGCACCGCCTGATGCGCCACATTGCCCAGCGCCAGCACCGCGGTGCCACGCGGCACGGCAGCCAGCTCCTCGCGCAGGTAGGCGTTGCACTGCCGAATTTCGGCCGTATCCGGCTTGTTCTGCGGCGGCAGGCATTTCACTGCATTGGTGATGCGGCAGTCAATAAGGCGAAGGCCATCGTCTGCGCTGACGGATTCCGGGCCGGAGGCAAAGCCGAAACGATGCAGGGTCTGGTACAAAAGAATCCCGGCATGATCCCCGGTAAAAGGCCGCCCGGTGCGGTTGGCACCGTGCATGCCGGGTGCCAGGCCCACGATCAGCAGACGCGGATTTTCGTCGCCAAAGGGTAGTACCGGACGGGCGTAGTAAGCGGGGTTCTGTGTTTTGACTTCATCGAGGAAGCTGGCCAGGCGCGGGCACTGGCGGCAGGAAGCAAGGGTCATGGGGTTTGGTTGTCCTCGGAGGATTTATCACAGTTTCCTAACCCCTCCCGACCTCCCCTTGTCAGGGGAGGAGACGTGGACTCCTCTCCGGCCTGCCCCTCCCCTGACAAGGGGAGGTTGGGAGGGGTTGAGGTTAGGTTTTGAATCTGGCTCACCAGGTCATCATAAACCCCCTCCATATTCCCCATCACCTCATCGTTGGCATAGCGAATAACCGTCAAGCCAAGCCCATTCAGGAATTGGGTCCGCTTCAGGTCATCTCCAGTCTTTTCCGCATGATCATGCCCATCGATCTCGATCGCCAGCCTGAGTTCAGCGCAGTAGAAATCAACGACAAAACTGCCAATGGGTTTCTGGCGAAGAAATTTGTACTGGGCAAGCTGCCGCATGCGCAGTACTTGCTGCCACATCCGGGTTTCGGCGGGGGTGGGATTCTTGCGGTTTTCGCGGGCGAACAGGGTGAGGTTTTTGTTGTAGGAAAGAAAGGGCTTAACCCCCCTCAATCCCCCCTTGTCAGGGGGGAGGCCTTGATTTTCCCCTCCCCTGACAAGGGGAGGCTGGGAGGAGTTAAGAGTTTTACGCATGCCCACAACTATTCGTGGGGTCATCCAGCGGCAGGTTGCCCTCGTGGATGCCGATGCTGCCCACCGTGTGAACCGCCTTCATGAAATCGGCGTCTTCGTGCAGCTTCGACATGGAAAGCGGGTGGGGCTTGCAGTGCATGCGCACCAGCCGTGCCATGCTTACCGCCGGCATGGTGTAGCGGAGATTAGCCAGCAACTCGTCCGCATCGTCCGGCTTGTTGCACAGCAGCACCATGTCGCAACCTGCCTTGAGGGCCGCCTCCGCGCGCTGCGCAGGGCCGCCGGCCACGTGTGCGCCGGCCATGGAAAGATCGTCGCTGAAAATCACGCCATCGAAACCCAGCCGTTTGCGCAGGATATCCTTCAGCCAGATGCTGGAAAAACCGGCTGGATTCGGGTCAACCCGAGGGTAAATCACATGGGCAGGCATGATGGCGGCCATGCCGAAGTTGATCATTTGCTGGAAAGGCAGCAGGTCTTCCATCTCGATATCGGCAAAGGCGCGCTCGTCAACAGGCACCTCATGGTGAGAGTCGGCACGTACATAACCATGGCCGGGGAAATGCTTGCCCACGGCTGCCATGCCACCCTGCTTCAGGCCCAGCATGAGATGATGCGCCAGATCGGCAATGGCCTGCGGCTTGCGGTGAAAAGCGCGGCTGCCGATCACGCCGCTGGCGCCATAATCGATGTCCAGCACCGGCGTGAAACTCAAATCCACGCCATGGGCGCGCAACTCAGCGGCAAGCACGTAGCCAGTCTGCTGAGCGAGGGTTTTAGCGCGGCTGTGATGTTCATCCCAGATCATGCCCAGTTCGCGCATTGGCGGCAGGCGGGTAAAACCTTCCTTGAAACGCTGCACCCGCCCCCCTTCGTGATCCACCGCGATCAGCAGGTGCGGTGTGCGCAGGGCATGGATTTCGGCGGTCAGCTGGCGCAGTTGTTCGGAAGACTCGTAATTCCGGCTGAACAGGATCACCCCGCCCACCAGCGGATGTTTCAGCCGCCGCCGGTCGTCATCGCACAATTGCGTTCCCACCACGTCCAGCATTACCGGGCCAAGCGACATGCCTGCTCCTTATTTTTCCAGAATCACGAAAGCCGCCGCCAGTTCCTTTTCATCGCTGATGGAAAGATGATGGCTGCGGATGGCATGGCACGCTAGCAAGGCGGCCAGCTCGGGAGCGAAATCCAGCATGGGCTTACCCAGATCGTCGTGGGTCACGCGAATATTGTGCCAGGTGGCCGGGGCGCGAATCCCCGTTCCCAGCGCCTTGGCAAAAGCTTCCTTGGCAGCAAAACGCTTGGCGAGAAAGCGGGCCGGCTGACCAGCCTCAACAAAACCGGCCCACTCCTCTGGCGCCAGAATGCGCTGCGCAAAGGCCTCGCCATGCCGTTCCCAGACTGCCACGATGCGGCTGGTGGAAACGATATCGGTGCCGATGCCAAAGATCATCGAGACAAGCCCATGCCCACCTTCGCGCCGTCATTGCGAGCATAGCGAAGCAATCTTGCTTGCTTCAACCGGGATTGCTTCGTCACTTCGTTCCTCGCAATGACACCGCAGCAGCCACCATCAGCGACTTCATCTCGCGCACCGCGTTTTCCCAGCCCACGAACAGGGCCTGAGCCACGATGGCGTGGCCGATGTTGAGTTCGCCCATGCCGGGCAATGCGGCGATGGCTTGCACGTTGTGGTAATGCAGGCCGTGCCCGGCATTGACCCGCAAGCCAATGGATTGCCCATAGGCCACCGCATCGGCGATGCGCTCGAATTCCTTTTGCTGTGCAGCATGACCGGAGGCATCGGCATAATGGCCGGTATGAATCTCCACCACTGGCGCACCGGCGGCCTTCGAGGCATCCAGCTGGCTGCGGTCCGCATCGATGAACAGCGACACACGAATCCCGGCATCACCCAGTGCGGCGCAGGCCGCGCTCACCTTATCGAAATGCCCAACCACATCCAGGCCGCCCTCAGTGGTCAGCTCCTCGCGTTTTTCCGGCACCAGGCACACGTCCTGCGGACGAATGCGCAGCGCGATCTGGACCATTTCGTCGGTCACGGCCATTTCCAGGTTCATGCGCGTCTGCAGCGCCTGACGCAGGATTTCCACATCCGCATCCTGAATATGGCGGCGATCTTCACGCAGGTGCAGAGTAATCACGTCCGCCCCGGCGGATTCCGCCATCAGCGCCGCCTGCACCGGGCTGGGATAAAGCGTGCCGCGCGCCTGGCGCAGCGTGGCAACGTGGTCGATATTGACGCCAAGCTGAATCATAATTGCTGTAAATCCCTCAATAATTGCCGCGTATGCAGCGACTGGTCGCCCAGATAGTGATTGATCAGGGTGCGCATCAGCGCCTTGCCCTGCTGCAGCGTGACCGGATCGCTGTAATCGTCAGCCGCCAGATCGAGCAGGGTTTTGCCGAGCAATTCTACACCGTTTTGCCCCGCAGATTGCCGCACCGGGCCGCGCTCGATCACGAAGCGATAGTCCTTCCCCGCCTCAACAGGGGCACCCGTATCGGCTTCACGGTCCAGCGTCAGTGCATAGCCCAGCTCCTGCAGCAGGCGCTTCTCAAAACGACGCAGAATGGCCGCATGTTCGTCGCTGGCGCCAAGCAGCTGCAGCGCCTCTCGATAATGTTCGAACAGCAATTCGTGCGGGTCGTCACGCGGCAGCAGCTTGAGCAGCAGCTCATTCAGATAAAAGCCGCAGATCAGCGCCTTGCCCTGCAGCAACGGCTGCCCGCCCTGCCACTCCGCGCTGTGCAAAGTGCGCAGTTCAGATTTGCCGAACCAGTTCAGCTGCAGCGGCTGGAAAGAAAGCAGCAACCCGCGCACAGCCGACTTGGGCCGTCTCGCCCCGCGTGCCACCAGCGGCAGGCGGCCGTGATTCCGGCTGAACACCTCGATGATCAGACTGGTCTCACGGTAGGGATAGGTATGCAGGACATACGCAGGCTGGTCTTCCAGCCGGGTTTTATTTGCGTTCACCATCTTTCAGTTCGGATCAAAGGCGGCCGAGCGGGCTATCAACACCCGACCGCCGGAGTAGAGGGCGTGAGTATAAATCAAAGAATTACCGGCAAGATCAGGCATTAACTTATAAAATGTTCGAACTCGACACACTGGAGCGCCCCCTTGTTTAATCGATTATTTAAATTAATCAGCGGGAAAGACACGGGCGACAAGCACCGGGCGGATCGTAAAACGCCCCCCTCCGGCCAGCAGGATGCCGCATTTCAGCAGCTCAATCAACTTGCCCCCATTGTCAGCCCGACTCTCCATTCGGCGTCTGCAACAAACGAAGCCGTCAGTCTGGCCAACGGAGAAACCACCAAATCTTTTATTTGCCGGGAAGCCGTGCTCAACCTCGAGCAGCGTGTTGCAGGCTACGAATTCCGGCTGAACAAAGCCAAGCGCGACCGGATTCGCCATTCAGCCGACACCATTCACCGCCTTTATGATGAAGTGCTGATCCGCAATGTATTGCGAATGAATATCGATCGCCTGCTTGGCCATCGCATGGCCTTTATTCCGCTGTCTGTTTATTCTTTGAACAACGCTCTGATTGAACAGTTGCCTGCATCCAATACTGTGCTGGTGCTTGAATGTTCTGATGATTACACCACAGATAATGCCTATCCCATTCTGCCAAGGTTGCATGATCTTCGAGCCTTGGGGTTCCGGATTGGCCTGGCGAATTATCGTGAAAGCCCAGAAATGCAGCCTCTTCTGGATCTCGCCGAATACATGCTGATCGACGTATCCGACCGGCCACTGCCCGACATTACAACCGAAATCAACGCGATCAGCCGCAATGCCTTCTCCAAAAAACTGGTTGCGCAGGATATCGAATCACTGGAAATGTTGCAGGTCTGCAAGAAATTGCCTTTTACCTATTTTCAGGGCTCGTTTGTGACAAGCAGGGAAAAGTGGGATAAACCCCGCGTGGATACTGGCAGACTGAAAGTGCTGGAGATCATGAACCTGGTCCGGCGCAATGCTGAAACCGCCGAAATCGCAGCTTTATTCAGGCAGGATCCGGTTTTATCCTACAAAATATTGCGCTATATCAACTCGCCGGCTGGCGGTCTGTCCAAACCAGCATCCACGCTTGAGCATGCGCTGCTGATTCTCGGCCAGCAGCAACTTTACCGCTGGCTAACCCTGCTGCTGTTTGTCAGCGGAAGCGTCGAAGAACTGGACGCCGCGCTGATGGAAAACGCCCTTGTCCGGGCGCGTCTGACGGAACTGCTAGGCGCCGATAAAATGGACGCCAGCCAGAAAGAAGATCTTTTCGTGACTGGCATGTTCTCCCTCCTGGATGTGCTGCTAAGAGTGCCGATGGATCAGGCTCTGGAGAACCTGAAATTGCCTGAGGCGGTGACGCAAGCCCTGATCGCACGTGAAGGGCCTTTTGCGCCTTATCTGGCGTTGGCGACCGCCTGTGAGGAATTCGATGCCCACAAAATTGCCAGCTTATCCCAACTGCTGAACCTGGATGTTGACCAGGTAAACATCAACCATATTGATGCCCTGGTCTGGGCGCAAAATCTGGATGCCGGGACGGCATAAGGATGGAACAGGCGCCGCCATGACCAAGCATGCGGCACTCGTTCCAGCGCCATATTACACCCCGTTTTTCTTCAGCCACGCCTGCATGCGTTTCCAGCCATCTTCCGCCGCCTCCTTGCGATAGCTGGGACGGTAATCGGCATGGAAGGCATGGGGCGCATCCGCGTAGACATGGATCTCGGATTGACCGCCGGCTTTCTTGATGGCTGCACGCATGGCTTCCACATCGTCCTGCGAAATGCCTTGGTCCTGACCGCCATACAGCCCCAGCACCGGCGCTTTCATCTGCGCAGCCAGGTCAAGCGGGTATTTCGGCGTGTTATCGCTGACTTCACCGTCAATCCGGCCATACCAGGCCACCCCGGCCTTGAGGCGAGGATTATGAGCCGCGTATAGCCAGGTGATGCGGCCACCCCAGCAAAAGCCGGTGATCGCCATCCGAGACACATCGCCACCATGGGTCTTGGCCCAGGACTCGCAGGCATCCAGATCGGCCATGACCTGCGCATCTGGTGTTCTGGAAACGATAGTGTCGATGATCTCCTGGATACTGCTGATCTTGCGAGGATCACCCTGACGTGCAAACAGTTCCGGCGCGATGGCCAGATAACCGAGTCCGGCTAGCCGCCGGCAGATATCGGCGATATGTTCGTGCACCCCGAAAATCTCTGAAATCACCAGGACCACTGGGAAATCAACACCTTTAGCTGGTTGCGCGCGATAAGCAACCATTTCACCATCGCTGACGGGCACCTTGATTTCACCCGCCACCAGACCCTCAGTGCCGGTCTTGATCACGGTCTCGGCCATCACCGGTTGGGTGGCGAGAGCAAAACCCGCCCCCAGCATGGTGATAACAAAAGCCCGGCGATTAAAGGGGATATTGGGAACCAGACTATCAAATTCAGGATTACTGGAACGTGTCGCCGTTTTGTTCATTTCGCTGTCTCCAATCAAAAACCGTTTGAAATAACAAAGTTAGCCGCGCAGCCTGACCTCATGTTCCAGATTGACCCGGCCATCGTCCTCCAGCACGCCTATGGTCGTGCCTTCAGCGTTAGACACCACGGGAATGGCAAGTTGCATATCAGGCCGGCGCACGAACCTCAGTTCCCAGCCAAAGCTTTCGATCCGGCGCAACGCCATCATCTGTAACTCATTGAGAAACTGATTCAGGTTATCCGGCACTGGCTTTGCTGCCCCACGATTTTCTCCATCCATCTCATTTCCTTTATTTTTGGAACCACCGATGATATTGAAAATTCTGTGCTGGCAATCAATCTCCCAGATTGGTGCCTACACGGCGAGCACTCTCCACCCACGGATGATCGGGCGGTACAGTTTTGATCTTTCCAGCCACGTCAGCGAGCTTGACTGCCCGAACCCCATCCCCCTTGGCCGCCACCATGACACCATAATGTCCCTGATTGATCAGATCGGCGCAGGCCGTACCCAGACGAGTAGCCAGAAGGCGATCTGCCGCAGAGGGGGTGCCGCCGCGCTGCAAATGCCCAAGAATGGTGACCCGCGCCTCCAGCCCTGTCAGATGTTCGAGTTTTTTAGCCAGACGCAAGGTGTGGTCTGCGTACTGTATTTCCGACACGGGTTTTTTTCCAACTTTGGCTTTTTTGCCTTCCTTGGATTTTTTTTCTTTTGCAGCAAGCAGGGCTTCGAAATCCTGGCGTGAAATCGCCCCTTCTGCCACGGCCACGATGCTGAACGGCTTTCCGTTGCGACTGCGCTCGCGAATCGCCTCGGCAACCCTTTCCACATCGTAGGGAATCTCGGGAATCAGAATCACGTCCGCTCCACCGGCAATACCAGCCCCCAGCGCCAGCCACCCGGCCTTGTGGCCCATGATTTCCACCACAATGATGCGATGATGGCTGTGCGCCGTGCTGTGAAGACGGTCGATAGCCTCGGTGGCGATGCCCAGTGCGGTATCGAAGCCGAAAGTGATATCGGTCATGGCAACATCATTGTCGATGGTCTTGGGCAAGGTAATGATATTAAGCCCCTTTTCCATGAGGCGAAGGGCGTTTTTCTGCGTCCCCCCGCCGCCAAGACATACAAGCGCGTCAAGATGCCTGTCGTGGTAATGACCAGCGATCACATCGGTCATATCGAGTTTCTTGTCACCAACCGGCATGCGATGAGGCTTGTCACGACTGGTACCGAGAATGGTGCCGCCGCGCGTGAGGATGCCGGAAAGCTCTCCGCCGTCCAGACGCATGGTGCGGTTTTCCATCAAGCCGCGGAATCCATCGCGAAAGCCGATAATCTGCATGCCGTAATGGTTTAGTGCGGTTTTTCCGACACCGCGAATGGCTGCATTCAAACCGGGGCTATCGCCGCCAGAAGTGAGGATGCCGATATATTTGGTCATTTCATTCTCCCTTGCTTTGTCGCCCCATTGTGCGCAATACGATCGGGACAAGCAACAAAAAAGGGGGCCTGGGCCCCCTTTTTAAATCCAACCGGCACCGTCAGCCGGCCAGCCCTCGCGCCAGATCGGCCTTGATATCGTCAACCGACTCCAGCCCTACCGCCACGCGCAGCAACCCGTCGCCTATCCCCGCCGCAGCGCGCGCTTCAGCCGTAACACGGCTATGGGTAGTGGAGGCTGGATGGGTGATAGTGGTTTTGGTATCTCCCAGGTTGGCCGTGATCGAAACCATGCGCGTCGCATCCACCAGTTTCCAGGCGGCGTCCTTGCCGCCCTTGACGTCGAATGCCACGATGCCGCCACCGGTTTTCTGCTGCTTCATCGCCAGCGCGTGCTGGGTATGCGAAGGCAGCCCCGGGTAATACACCCGCTCCACCCAGGACTGGGCTTCCAGCCACTGCGCCAGTTCCAGCGCATTGCGAGAATGGGCGTCCATGCGAATCTTCAGGGTTTCAAGACCTTTGAGTATCACCCAGGCATTGAATGCGGAAAGCGTCGGTCCGGCAGTGCGCAAAAATCCGTACACGCCTTCCATGAGTTGCTTGCTGCCCAGCACCGCGCCACCCAGTACGCGGCCCTGACCATCAAGGTATTTGGTGGCGGAATGGATCACGATGTCCGCACCCAGATCGAGCGGGCGCTGTAGCATCGGCGTGCAGAAGCAATTGTCCACCGCCAGCCAGGCGCCAGATTTATGTGCGATTTCGGCCAGCACGGCGATGTCGCACACTTCGGTGAGCGGATTGGACGGCGTCTCGACGAAAAACAGCTTGGTGTTGGGCTGTACCGCTTTTGCCCAGGCGTCGGGCTCGGCCAGCGGCACGAAGGTGGTTTCCACCCCGAAGCGCTTGAGGATATTGCCGAACAGTTGAACCGTGGTACCGAAAATACTGCGCGAGGCAACGATATGGTCGCCGGCGGAAAGCAGGCCCATCACGCAAGCCAGAATGGCGGACATGCCGCTGGAGGTGGCAACGCAGAACTCCGCCCCCTCCAGTGCTGCCAGCCGCTCCTGCAGCATGCTGACGGTCGGGTTGGTGAAGCGCGAGTAGATGTTGCCCGGCTCCTGCCCGCCAAAACGCGCGGCCGCCTGTGCTGCGTTCTCGAATACAAAGCTGGAAGTGAGGAACATGGCCTCGGAATGCTCGTTGAACTGGCTGCGCACGGTCCCGGCGCGGACGGCCAGGGTTTCAAGATCAAAATCGTCCTTCATGATTCGTCATCCTCTTCATTCAGGTTCAAATCGAGCTGGCGGCTGGCCAGACCAGCGCCCGGCGCCTTGGGCCTGCCGCGCGCGGCCTCGATCTCGGCCAGGTATTCCGGTGTAATATCACCGGTAATATATTCGCCATTGAAGCAGGAAGTGTCGAAGTGGGTAATGGATTCACGAGCCGCGCGCACATCTTCGACCAGCGCCTCGATATCCTGATAGATCACCGCATCGGCACCGATTTCCAGCGCAATCTCTTCGTCGGTTCGGCCAGTGGCCAGCAATTCGGCGCGGGTTGGCATGTCGATACCATACACATTCGGAAAACGCACTGGTGGCGCAGCAGACGCAAAATAGACCTTGTTCGCCCCGGCTTCGCGAGCCATCTGCACGATTTGCTTACTGGTGGTACCACGCACAATGGAATCATCCACCAGCAGCACGTTCTTGCCCTGAAATTCGATACCGATGGCGTTGAGCTTCTGGCGTACCGATTTCCTGCGCAGCGACTGGCCCGGCATGATGAAGGTGCGGCCGATATAACGGTTCTTGATGAAGCCTTCACGGTAAGGCACATTCAGGTGATTCGCCAGTTGCAGGGCGCTGGGGCGACTGGTGTCTGGAATCGGGATAACCACGTCGATATCCAGATCGCCAAACTGATTTTTGATTTTTTCTGCCAGGCTGACACCCATCCGCAGCCGGGTTTCATACACCGAAATACCATCAATGACTGAATCAGGACGTGCCAGATACACATATTCGAAAATACAGGGGTTGAGCGCACTGGTTTCGGCACATTGCTGGCTGTGAAAATTACCGCTCTCGTCAATCAGGACGGCTTCGCCGGGATCGATGTCACGAATCAGTTTATAGCCCAGCACGTCCAGCGCAACACTTTCAGATGCCACCAGGTATTCCGGGCCATTTTCAGTTTCGGCTCGTCCCACCACCAGCGGACGAATTCCATGGGGATCGCGAAAGGCGACCAGACCATAACCGGAAATCATTGCCACCACGGCATAAGCGCCACGGCAGCGGCGATGCACCCCGGCCACCGCTTTGAAAATGGTTGTGGGGTCAAGGTGGTCGTTATGGGTGCAGGCCTGCAGTTCATGCGCCAGCACATTGAGCAACACTTCCGAATCTGAAGTGGTATTGATATGGCGCAAATCGAGTCGATAGAGGTCCTGGCGCAACTGGTCGGCATTGGTCAGATTGCCGTTATGCGCCAGCACGATACCAAAAGGAGAATTGACATAAAAGGGCTGGGCTTCTGCAGACGAAAAAGCATCGCCGGCAGTGGGATAGCGCACATGCGCAATCCCCATGTTTCCCAGCAGGGAACGCATATTGCGGGTACGAAACACGTCTGCAACCAGGCCATTGGCCTTGTGCATGTGGAATGTGCTGCCGTCACTGGTCACAATGCCCGCAGCATCCTGCCCCCGGTGCTGCAACACCAGCAAGCCATCGTAAAGCAGCTGGTTGACCGCAGTTTTAGCGACGATGCCGAGAATTCCACACATGGTTTAGAGCCTATTTCAGATAGTTATTCGTAACTGAGCCGTTTGGCAAAATCATCCGGCAACCAGACCCTGGCTTTCATGGTCAACGCTTCCAGTGGCGCACTGAACATTGCATCGCGCCAGAACTGCTGGTGTGGCAAGGCAGTCAGTCCTGACAGCAGCACCAGCACCATCACGATCAGCAGACCTCGTGAAAAACCAAAGATCGCACCGAGTCCGCGATCAAATGTACCCAGCCCCACCGTCTTGACCAGTTCCGACAATGCGATGGAGAACAGGCTCATCAGCAGCAGAATGGTCAGGAACAGAATGACAAATGCGGCCAGCAGTTTCAGCGGCTCCCCCGGAATGGCCTCCGGCAATTGCGCCGCCAGCCACACGCCATAAGCATTGGCCACCAGAAAGGCCGCCACCCAGGAAGCCAACGCAAGAATTTCACGCACTGCACCGCGCATCACGCTGAGCAGGATGGAAAGCCCGACAATCAATAATACCGAGTAATCAAAAACCGTCATTCGTCTTTGGATGTCAGACTGAAAACATTATTTCTTCTCAGCCACCATGCCATCCTGGATGCCTGCCGACTTGAGCCTGGCCAGTACATGCTCTGCATCCTGGCGGCTGGCGTAGGGGCCGGCACGAACTGCCATTTTATCACCCGCCGGCGATTTGATTTTTTCCACGTAATATTTGACGCCAAGCTCTTTCAGCTTGGCTTGCCGCTGCCGGGCATTCGCTTCGCCCAGAAAGGCGCCAAGAAGGACCACATAGCTGGTGCCGGTGTGCTGTGTTTCAACCACTTTGGCGACTGGCTTGGCTTCCTTGGGTTTTTCGACTGGTGGCCTGGGCGCTTCTACTGGTTTTTCAGCTTTCACGGAAGGCATTGGTTTCGGCTTGGGTTCAGGTGCTTTTTCCGCCACTGCCGCTGGCTTTTCAGGCTCTGCAACAACAGGTTGCGCTGACGGCAAAGTCACCGGTTCAGGTGCGGCCTTGAATGAGGCATCAGCACCTTGAGGGGATGGGATATTGATGGTGATATCCTGCCCCACGGGCTTCGGTTCGTCGTCCAGCACCATGGGCAACAGCGTGACCATCAGTATCACCAGCGTGATTGCACCGATCAGGCGGCGGCGTGCGCGTTTGCGGAGCTGAATTTCTTCAACAGTTGGGGAAGGCTGGTTTGCCATTCAGTCTAAGCGCTCATTCATGAATAGATGGGTGTACGTTGCTGCATGATTTCGGCTACGGTATGGAAAGAACCGAAGGCCACGATTCTATCACTTCCGCCTGCAATTTGGCAGGCATGGCGATAAGCAGCGGCGATATCCGGGAACACCTCATGAGCCTGATCGGCCACATGAGCCGCCAATGCATCCGCTGCCATTCCACGTGGATGATCAATCCCGGACACCAGCCAAAGGTCGATCACATCTTTCAAGGCGGCAACCACCCCGCTGATATCCTTGTCCGCAAGCATGGCGAACACCGCAATCGTCCTGCCGTCCCGCCTCATCTGGCCCAGGTTGCTCGCAAGCGCACGGGCCGCATGCGGATTGTGGGCCACGTCGAGAATCACGACCGGGTGTCCGGGCAGCACTTGAAAACGCCCCGGCACAGATGCCTCCAGCAGGCCGCGGCGAATATCATCTGGCGTAACGGGCAGGCGCTCCCTGAGCGTCTCCAGGGCAGCAAGGCAGGCACTGGCGTTATCCACTTGATAAGTCCCGCGCAAAGACGGATATGGCAGGCTTAAATGCCAGCCGCCCTGGCTGGAAAATTGCCACTGCGAATCGTCTCGCTGTGCAACGAAATCTTTGCCGATAAGCTTCAGATTGGCCCCAATTTGTGCCGCGTGATCCAGCAGGCGATTTGGCGGACTGGCATCCGCGCAGACGGCAGGTTTGTCAGCCCGGAATATACCGGCTTTTTCCCAGCCGATAATTTCACGGTTATCGCCCAGGTAATCCATGTGATCGAGATCCACGCTGGTCACAATGGCGCAGTCCGCATCGAAAGCATTCACCGCATCGAGACGCCCGCCCAGACCCACTTCCAGAACGGCCACCTCGACCTGTTGCTGCTGGAACAGCCACATGGCGGCCAGCGTGCCAAATTCGAAATAACTCAGTGATATTTCGCCGCGCGCGGTCTCCACTGCGGCAAATGCATCGCATAGCGCGGGGTCGGACGCTTCCTGCATGGCGATGCGAACCCGCTCGTTGTAGCGCAGTAGATGAGGTGAAGTATAGAGGCCCGTCTTGTAACCGGCTGCGGACAGAATGGCTTCCAGCATCGCACAGGTAGAGCCTTTGCCATTGGTGCCACCCACGGTGATGATGAGAAAGGCAGGCCTGAGTTGCAGCCGTGCCTTGACCTGACTCACCCGCTCCAACCCCAGTT
This sequence comes from uncultured Gammaproteobacteria bacterium, assembly GCA_963741495.1. Taxonomy (GTDB): domain Bacteria; phylum Pseudomonadota; class Gammaproteobacteria; order Burkholderiales; family Sulfuricellaceae; genus Sulfurimicrobium. The sequence goes on along the minus strand of CAVUID010000015.1, from coordinate 39,870 downwards.
CGATGGTCTTCGGGTGCAATTGCTCCAGATAGGCCAGCCAGTCCGGCAACGAAGTCGGCGAACTGGCGGCTGGAGGCTGAGGCATAGCCACGGTTCAGGGTGATCTCAGCCCAAACCGATCTCAGGCCGCTGCGGGCATCCGCGACATCATGGTCAGCAGGCTGGCAAGCCGGTCACGCATCTGACGGCGATCGATAATCAGATCCACAGCGCCATGCTCAACCAGAAATTCTGCGCGCTGGAAACCATCAGGCAGGGTTTCACGCACTGTTTGCTCGATCACTCGCGGACCGGCAAAGCCGATCAGGGCATTAGGTTCCGCCACGATAATGTCGCCGAGCATGGCAAAACTGGCGGAAACTCCGCCCATGGTCGGATCAGTAAGCACCGAGATGAACGGCAGACCGGCATCGCCCAGCTTTGCCAGTGCGGCACTGGTCTTGGCCATCTGCATCAGGGACAGCAAACCTTCCTGCATGCGCGCCCCGCCGCTGGCGGAAAAGCATACGAAAGGAATGTGTTTTTCCAGGCAGACATCCACGCCACGGACGAAACGCTCACCTACCACCGAGCCCATGGACCCGCCCATGAACTTGAACTCAAAAGCAGCTGCAACCAGATTGACGCCTTTAACGCTGCCCTGCATCACCACCAACGCATCCGTCTCGCCGGTATCCCGCTTCGCATCCACAAGACGCTCGACATAGCGTTTGCTGTCCTTGAATTTCAGGCTATCGACCGGCGTCACGGAAGCACCGATTTCCTGACGCCCTTCGGCATCAAGCAGAACATGCAGACGGGTACGGGCAGAGATGCGGTAGTGATGCCCGCACTTCGGGCACACTTCCAGGTTCTTCTCCAGATCCGTCCGATACAGTACGGACTCACAAGTGGGGCACTTGCTCCACAGCCCCTCGGGAACGGATTTCTTGGTGTCGGTATCGATCTTGCGCTTGATTTTGGGGGGAAGAAGTTTCTGAAACCAGCTCATGATATATCCTTAAATTAGCTGTCAGCAGTCAGCCATCAGCAGTCAGTAAATGCGCGGCAAAGCCGCTTCTCAATTGCTGACTGCTGATGGCTGACAGCTGATGGCTGTTTACTTAATTATCCATGGCAGTGCGAATACCCTTGACCAGGGTAAAGACATTTTGCGCCACGGCATCTGCTGCTGAATTTTCTATTTCCTGCACGATACGGCTGCCGATCACCACCGCATCGGCAAACTGGGCCACGGCCCGAGCCGTTTCCCCATCGCGAATTCCAAATCCGACACCCACCGGCAGGCTGGCAGCGGCCTGAATAAGGGGAATTTTTTGGCTGACTTCCTGCAGATCCAGATTCGCCGAACCCGTCACGCCCTTGAGTGAAACATAGTAAATAAAACCCCGCGCCAGTTTTGCCACCAGTTCGAAACGCTTGTCAGGGGTGGTGGGCGAAAGCAGGAAAATCATATCGATGTCGCGTTGCTGCAAGGCAGCAGCAAGGCCAGCACACTCTTCCGGCGGATAATCCACCGTCAGCACGCCATCCACGCCAGCGCTTCCCGCCGCCTGGGCAAATTGTTCGTAGCCCATGACCTCAATTGGATTGGCATAGCCCATCAGCACCACTGGCGTAGTCGAGTTGGTTTTGCGAAACTCAGCCACCAGCGCCAGCACATCCCTGAGGCTGACGCCATGCTTCAAGGCTCGTTCACTTGCACGCTGAATGGTGGGCCCATCCGCCATCGGATCGGAGAACGGCACACCCAGTTCAAGGATATCCGCCCCCGCCTCGACCAGCTTGTGCATCAACGGCACAGTATGGGCAGGAGATGGATCGCCCGCGGTAATGAAAGGGATCAAGGCTTTTTTACCCTGAACATGAAGATTTTTAAAAGTAGCTGCTATGCGTGACATGAAAATTCCGTTTTAAAACTTGATGCCCGACAGCTCGGCCACCGTGTTCATATCCTTGTCGCCACGGCCGGACAAATTGACCAGCAACACCTTGTCCTTGGCCAGTGTTGGCGCAAGTTTGGCTGCATAGGCCAGGGCGTGGCTCGATTCCAGAGCCGGAATGATGCCTTCGAAGCGACACAAGTCATGAAAGGCGCGCAAGGCTTCGTCATCAGTGACCGCGACATACTCGGCACGACCGCTGTCCTTGAGCCAGCAGTGCTCCGGTCCTACACCAGGATAGTCCAGGCCGGCAGAAATAGAATGGGTTTCGATGATCTGGCCGTTGGCATCCTGCATCAGGTACTGGCGAGCACCATGCAGCACACCGACGCCGCCGGCATTGAGCGGCGCCGCATGCTTGCCGCTTGCCAGCCCCAGGCCGGCTGCTTCGACGCCAATCAGTTTGACGCCATCCACCGGAATATATGGATAGAAAATTCCGATCGCATTGGACCCGCCGCCGATGCAGGCAATCACCGCGTCCGGTTGACGGCCAATCATTTCCGGCATCTGCACCTTGGCTTCCTCGCCGATCACGCACTGGAAATCGCGCACCAGCATGGGGTAGGGATGCGGGCCTGCCGCCGTACCCAGAATGTAAAAAGTGCTTTCGACATTGGTGACCCAGTCGCGCATGGCCTCGTTCAGGGCATCCTTGAGCGTTTTCGAGCCGGACTCTACCGGCACCACCGTGGCGCCCAAGAGCTTCATGCGGTAGACGTTGGGCGCCTGACGTTTGATGTCCTCGCTGCCCATGTAAACCACGCACTCCAGGCCATAGCGAGCTGCCACTGTTGCTGACGCCACCCCATGCTGACCGGCACCGGTCTCGGCGATGACGCGCTTTTTGCCCATGCGCCGGGCCAGCAGCGCCTGACCGATGGTATTGTTGATCTTGTGTGCGCCGGTGTGATTGAGATCTTCGCGCTTGAGATAGATCTGCGCCCCGCCAAGGTGCTCGGACCAGCGACTGGCATGGTAAATAGGGCTTGGACGGCCGACATAATGTTTCAGTTCGCGCACGAACTCAGCCTGAAACACCGGATCCTTGCGGCATTGCTCATAGGCAATGCGCAGTTCCTCCAGCGCCTCGATCAGGGTTTCGGCCACAAAAATACCGCCATAAGGGCCGAAATGGCCGTGCTCATCCGGTAGATCATACATTTGCACTTATACACACTCCTTGCGTATTTCCCGCATGAATGCGGCAATTCTGGCCGCATCCTTAATACCCTTGCTGGCTTCGACGCCGCTCGACACATCTACTGCCCAGGGCCTGACCCGTTCGATGGCGGCTTTGACATTAGCCGGATCCAGACCGCCAGACAGAATGACCGGCAATGGCAAATCGTCCGGAATCAGTTTCCAATCAAAAGATTCCCCCGTACCACCAGCCTTGCCTTCGACAAAGGCATCCAGCAGCAGCCCCTTGGCGCCACGGAAACGAATTGCGTATTGTATCAAATCCACACCCGGTTTGACGCGTACAGCCTTGAGATAAGGCACACCGAAACTGGCACAGAACGCTGGCGTTTCATCGCCATGAAACTGCAAGAGGTCCAGACGCAATGCACCCAGGGCCGCCCTGACGTCAGCCGCATCTGGGTTAACGAACAGACCCACTGTTGTAACGAATGGAGGCAATGCGGCCGCAATGACAGCAGCCTGCGCAGTCGAAACGTGACGCGGGCTGGGGGGGTAGAAAACCAGCCCGATTGCATCAGCGCCATACTGCGCCGCCGCAAGACCATCTTCAACACGGGTTATGCCACAGATTTTGGAGCGGGTCATGATCTTACTTAAGAATATCGGTTCCGGGCGGGTATTCTAATCCAAAACTCAGCATCCGGCCCGCGCTTGGAAAATTCCATTTCGGACCATACTCGGCACCGCAAAAGTAAAGGCCAGCCGGGGAAAAAGTGGGTGCGGCACGGGTTCGATCGGCTTGCTGCAACAGTTCGGCAATCCACTCTGGCGGATATTTTCCCTTGCCCACATACACCAGACAACCCACGATATTGCGCACCATATGGTGCAAAAAACCATTGGCGGCAAGATCAAAAATCAGGGTATCGCCCTGCCGTTCAAGCGTCAGGTGACGCAAATGCCTCACGGGTGACTTTGCCTGGCAACAGGAGGCACGGAAGGCAGAAAAATCATGTTCACCCAGCAGGTAATTTGCCCCATCGCGCATCAATTCGAGATCTAGCGGTGCATGAAACCAGCCCATTTTCCCAGCGAATAATCCCGGACGCACCGGGTGATTAAGCAACAAATATCGATAGCGCCGACCCTGTGCAGAAAACCGGGCATGAAAATCATCAGCTACCTGACGCGCCCATTGAATACTGACGCTTTCAGGCAAAAGCGCATTGCAACCGCGCACCCAGGCCGATTCTGGGCGCACGGCAGAAGTTTCAAAATGCACGACCTGAGCAAGCGCATGCACGCCGGTATCTGTACGCCCAGCAGCATGCACTCGGACAGGTTCTCCAGCGATCCCGGCCAGGGCCAGTTCCAGCGCATCCTGTACACCGCAGCGTGAAGGCTGACTCTGCCAGCCACAGAAGCCGCTGCCATCGTATTCGAGACCCAGTGCGATCCTTACCACCAGATCAGCCCGATCAGGAGGGTAGCAGCGGCCAGGATCGCTGCATCGTGCCAGCCAAAGGCGGGCAGTTCCAGTGTGATCTCCGTGGCGGCTTCAGGAACAGGGTCAAGCGTCGAACGCAGATCATTCCACCACGCCTTGGCATTGCGCTGTGGCTGCTGCTCAGCGTACTGAAGCGTGAGCCAGAGGCGCACTGCAACACGGTCTGCGTCGAGCCCCACCGCCCTGAACGGACGCATCAAAACATAGAGCCCGCTTAACAGTGAATTCCGCGGGCAGGATCGCAACAACCACCCAAGCGCAAGCAACAGCAGAAGCAGGCGCCATGCCTGCAATCCGCCTCCGTGCAGCCCCTCGAGTGATGGGCTGAATGTCCCCAGCGTTGGAAACAAAGCATCACCTGGAGTGGCAAAGGCATAGATCAGCAACAGAGACAGCAGTAGCCAGCGAGCACGGCGCACCATGTGCAGGGGACCGACCGTACGAGCGATCAGTAACAGCACGGCAGCCAAAACAGAAATCAGCGCAAGAAACTCTAATTCAAGACCCTGTATGGATATTGCGAATCCAAGCCATAACAGAATTTTGGTAGCGGGATGGAATTGAATAAAAATCTCGTTCAAGAAATGAAAAACCCTCCACGAAACTGCCATGGAGGGCCTTCTACAGAAACCCGCTTCAGAGAGAGGCAAGCAACTGATTCGCATCAGCCTGTTGCTGGGCGTTACCTTCTTTCAATACTTCTTCCAGAATTTCCTTCGCCCCATCCTTGTCACCCATTTCCACATAGGCGCGGGCGAGATCGAGTTTGGTAGCCACCTCCCCGCTGGCACCCTCATCCTCAGCATGCTCAGCAGCCTCGGCTACTTCATCTGTTGATGACGGCTCATCCAGATCAAGGCTGATTCCGGAGAGATCAAGTTCAGGAAGCGTTGGCGCAACGCGCTCTTCTTCGACGGAGGACGTCTCGGTTTCGGTTTCTGTTTCCAGATCAAAATTGAAATCGAGGTGGGTTTCTTCCTCTGGGACTGGAGCAGCACCTACATCAATAGTCTCCTCCTCCACTTCTGGCAGCGCAGGCGATACGTCCTCAGCCTCTGGTTCGGCAGCAGGCAAATCGAATGAAAAATCATGCGCTTCCTCGTCAACGGCCTCTCCAGGCATTTCGGCTGTTTCGGATGGCTCCATCAATGCATCCAGTTCGACTTCTAGTCCACCGACCTCGGGTTCTGCTGCCTTCTCTTCAGGTTCAACAGCCTCCATTGCTGGCTGAGGCGAGGACAAATCGCCCAGATCAAACTCGAGAGTCTGATCCATCTCATTCGATGGCAGGTCTTCAGAAGGTGTAGCAGGTTCAACTGGCGCCTCGGCAAATGCATCGAGATTGAACTCAAGCACGCCAGAATCTTCTTCAGCGGGTTCCAGCTCTTGAACGGGACTCTCGGTTGCGGCAAATGATTCAGGCAGCAACTCTGCTTCTGCATCGCTTGCAACCTCATCGACACCGAAGTCCAGATCCGGTGACAAATCTTCAGCAGGCGCATCTGCTTCCATCAGCCCCTGCGTGGGCTCATTCAGGTCAACACCATCAAACATTGCAGCCGCAGCCACAGGTGCAACGACTGCCCCAGCCTCCATGTTTTCTTTTGCAGCCCCGCCCTCTTTCGCGCCATAAAGCGGGTTATTTGGATCAAGTGCACGCCCCATTTCGGCAGCCTTGTCCCACAGTGGATTGGCCTGACCACCAATTGCGGCATACAACTCACCTGCAAGGGTTTCAAACGCAATGAGGTTTTTCCGGGCAGCGTAAATTTCCAGCAGCTTGAGATGAATTTCATGGCGGCCAGGGTCCTTGGCCATTGCCTCTTTCAGAATTTCCTCGGCCTGGGCATCGCGGCCATAAGCCATGTAAACCTCTGCCTCGGCAATCGGGTCAACATCGTTGGTATCGATTGTGCCCAGACCGGCCTGACTGAAGTCAGTGAGGAAAGAAGTATCACCAGTATCCACCACGCCGCCGGCTGTCTCACCGAAAACAGTGTTGGCCTTGAGATCGCCGCCGGTAAGGATACTGTCCTCAAAACTGGACAGGCTCTTCCTGCGCCGCCGGTTAATGGCAATCAGCGCGCCGCCACCGAGCAGGGCCAGTGCGCCTGCCGCACCAGCCATATACAGGGGATCACCAGTCAAGCTGTCCAGCATGCTGACTTCTGCCATTGGCTCGGGTTTGGCGGGTTCCACCTTGGGCTTGGCCATTGGCATTTCAGCCTCAGGCTTGGCTTTTTCCACCACAGCAGCCACTGGTTCAACTGGCTCCGCTGGCTTGACTGAAGCGGGTGACGGCTTTTCTGCTGGTTTTTCCTCAGGCTTGGCTTCTGCCTGTTTTTGCAGATCTGACAGGTTTTTGTTCTTCAGCTCGAGGAGTTGCTGCATTTCCTTGACGCTTTTTTCAAGTGAAATGATGCGCTCATTTGATTCCTTGAGCGATTTCTCACGTGCGATGGATTCTTCCTGCAATGATTGAATCCGGCTTTGCAGCGCCTGGGCATCCTTACCGCCTACCGCCTCGCCTTTGGTAACTTTCAGCACATCCTTGCCAGGTGCAGGTGGTGGCGCTGCTTTATCTTCGACCGCAGAAGTAATTTTGCCCTCAGCCATACGCTTGGGTTCGTCACCCTTTGGCGCTGGCGCTTCATCCACCGCAGTTGCAAGTTTCTGACGATAGGCATTCCAGTCTGCCGTATGAGCCTTCAATTCATGGCTGGCCTCGGCTCGACTCACAGATGCCATTTGCTGCTCGTCTGGAACACGCAGAATCTGGCCGGTTTTAAGGCGGTGCATATTCTTGCCGGAAAATGCCTGAGTATTCGCCTGATACAAGGCCACCAGCATCTGCTCGAGGTTATACCCCTCAGGCTTCAACTGCGAAGCAATCGCAGTCAGCGTCTCACCTTTCCTCACTGGACCGTAGCTACCAGTATCAACAGCAATTCGCTGTGACTCAGTGGGCTTGCTTTCGAGCTTGCCCGTCTTGGCGGCAGTGGTTTTAACGCTTGTCGCGGAAAGGGAATCGGCATCACCGCGCTGTGGTGCCGGAGATGCCGCATATTTAACTTCGGGAGATGAAACAGGCTGCGTGGCCTGGGGCACGGAAAACCCGGGAGGGTCGAGCAGTACGGTATATTCCCGCAGCAAACGACCTGCCGACCAATTCAACTCAACCAGCATATCCAGAAAGGGTTCGTTGACCGGTTGAGTGGTAACGAGTCTGATGACGGGTACGCCATTCGCCTTTTGTTCCACACTGAACTTGATATCCTGCAAGGAAACACTACGTTCAATGCGAGCCTCATTAAAGGCCTCCGCTGAAGCCAGACGGGCCGCAATAGAGCCTAGTTCATCCTTCTGCACCGAGAGCAGTTCGATCTCTGCCCGCAAAGGCTGCCCAAGACCAGAAGAGATAGTCAATCGCCCCAATCCGGCTGCATCCGCAGTCATTGGCGACAGAGCCAACAGGCCCGCATATACCCACGGTTTTAATTTGAATGTACGCACCATGCCATCCCCAATTCTATAATTTTGGCTACGTTAAATAACTTAACATCATATAGTTAGGGATGCAAGCTAAACTTATATGTCAGATTGAGTCTGTTTTTTACCATTAAATCAATTGCTTACCGAACAATAAAAAGCCCGCTACTTTTTCAGCGGGCTTTTTATAAACAGATCCGTAATTTGCGTCAATCTTCAAGCAGGATACGCAGCATGCGGCGCAGCGGCTCGGCGGCACCCCAAAGCAACTGGTCGCCGACAGTGAAGGCGGACAAATACTGTGGGCCCATGTTGAGTTTTCTCATGCGCCCGACTGGCACGGTCAGCGTACCGGTGACGGCAGCCGGAGTCAGCTGTTCCATGGTGATCTGGCGGTCGTTCGGCACCACTTTCACCCAGTCATTATGAGCAGCAATGATGGCATGGATCTCGTCAAGCGGCACATCCTTGTTCATCTTGATGGTCAGTGCCTGGCTGTGGCAACGCATCGCACCGATTCGTACGCACAGGCCGTCAATCGGAATCTGGTTACCGGAGCGACCGAGGATCTTGTTGCATTCCACTTGCGCCTTCCACTCTTCCTTGCTCTGGCCGGATTCGAGCGCAACGTCGATCCAGGGAATCAGCGAACCCGCCAGCGGCACTGGCCAGGCATCCACCGGGTAACGGTCGGAGCGAATGAAGTCCGCGACTTTCCGGTCGATTTCCAGAATGGCGGAAGCGGGGTCGTCCAGCAGCGGCTTTACTTCACTATTAACAGCACCCATCTGCTGGATCAGTTCGCGCATATTGCGCGCGCCGGCGCCAGAAGCAGCCTGATAGGTCATGGGGCTGATCCACTCGATCAGGCCCTTGTCGAAAAGACCGCCAATCGCCATCAGCATCAGGCTGACAGTACAGTTGCCGCCCACATAGGTCTTGACGCCCTTGGTCAGGCCGTCCTTGATCACATTTTTATTGACCGGATCAAGGATGATGATCGCCTCGTCCTTCATGCGCAGCGTTGAAGCTGCGTCAATCCAGTAACCCTGCCAGCCGGCAGCGCGCAGGTCACCATACACTTCCTTGGTGTAATCGCCGCCCTGGCAGGAAATAATGGCATCCATGGCCTTGAGTTCGTTGATGTCTTTCGCGTCTTTGAGCGGCGGCACATCCTTGCCGATGTTCGGCCCCTTGCCGCCAGGATTGGAGGTCGTGAAAAATACCGGATCGATCACATCGAAATCCTTTTCTTCACGCATACGCTGCATCAGCACCGAGCCCACCATGCCACGCCAGCCGATCAGTCCTACTCGCATCATTTTCTTGACCTCAAAAGTTGTAAAATGTGAAGCCACTCGGCTTCGCCTTCGTTGTGAAATGTGAAATGTGGGCCGTTCACTTTTCACAGCGAAGCGGCTTCACCTTTCACGTTTCACAGATTCTTGGCCACCGCATCACCCATGGCGCTGCAGGAAGTTTTCTGCGTGCCTTCAGTATAAATATCCACCGTACGATAACCTTGTGCCAGCACTTTTTTCACCGCGTTCTCAATCCGGGTAGCCCCTTCCTCGTTGCCGAAGGTATAACGCAACATCATTGCAGCCGAGAGAATGGTGGCCAGTGGATTGGCGATATCCTTGCCCGCGATATCCGGCGCAGAACCGTGGCTGGGTTCGTACAGCCCCTTGTTGTTGGCGTCCAGTGATGCGGAAGGCAGCATGCCGATGGAGCCGGTTAGCATGGAAGCCTCGTCCGACAGGATATCGCCAAAAATGTTGCCGGTGATCATCACGTCGAACTGTTTGGGTGCGCGCACCAGCTGCATAGCGGCGTTGTCCACGTACATGTGCGACAGCTCGACTTCCGGGTAATCCTTGTTCATGTCGGTGACGATCTCGCGCCACAGCTCGGTGGTTTCCAGCACGTTGGCCTTGTCCACGGAGCACAGCTTCCTGCTGCGTTTCATGGCGATTTCGTAACCCACCTTGGCGATACGGCGAATCTCGGATTCGCTGTAGCGCATGGTATTGATGCCCTCGCGTTCGCCCTTGTCATTGATGTGCACGCCACGCGGCTGGCCGAAATAGATATCGCCCGTCAGTTCGCGCACGATCATGATATCCAGCCCGGACACCACTTCTGGTTTGAGGGTGGAGGCGCTGGCCAGCTCCGGATAGAGCAGCGCCGGGCGCAGATTGGCAAATACGCTCATGCCCTTGCGGATACGCAGCAGCCCCTGCTCCGGACGCATCGGGCGCGGCAGCTTGTCGTATTCCCAGCCGCCCACCGCGCCCAGCAATACGGCATCCGAAGCCAGCGCCAGTTTCATGGTTGCTTCAGGCAATGGGTCACCTGCCGCATCGTAACCGGCGCCGCCAATATGCGCCTGTTCCAGTTCGATTTTCATGCCGTCATTGGCCAGCGCTTTCAATACCTTGACCGCCTGCGCAACGATTTCCGGCCCGATACCGTCACCGGGCAACACTGCAATTTTCATGATTGATAGCTTTCAGCAATCAGCTTTCAGCAACCAGCCTTCAAGCGGAGCTTTTCACAGCTGACCGCTGAAAGCTGATTGCTGATCGCTAGTTAAACACCCACGGCTCCGACTGGCGACGCCGCTCTTCGTAAGCCCTGATCTTGTCGGCATGCTGCAAAGTCAGACCGATATCATCCAGACCGTTCAGCAAGCAATATTTGCGGAATGGATCCACCGCAAAGTTGAACACCAGCCCATTCGGTGTGGTAACGCTTTGCGCTTCCAGATCGACTGTCAGGCGATAACCCGCCACAGCGAAGGTTTCACTGAAAAGCTGATCCACTTCAGCAGCGCTCAGCACAATGGGCAGAATGCCATTCTTGAAACAGTTGTTGAAAAAGATATCCGCAAAGCTGGGCGCGATCACGACGCGAAAACCGTAATCCAGCAGTGCCCATGGCGCATGCTCCCGGCTTGATCCGCAACCAAAATTTTCACGCGCAACAAGAATCTCCGCACCCTGATAGCGCACCTGATTGAGCACGAAATCCGGATTGAGCGGGCGTCCGGAATTATCCATACCGGGTTCGCCATGATCGAGATAGCGCCACTCGTCAAACAGATTCGGCCCGAATCCGCTGCGCTTGATGGATTTCAGGAACTGCTTGGGGATAATGGCATCGGTATCGACATTGGCACGATCCAGCGGCGCCACCAATCCGTCCAGAATGGTAAATTTTTCCATTTAATACTTCTTTTTCTCTTCCGCTTTCTGCTCGATCTTATCACCCAGCTTGGAGACGTCCTTCCCCAACCCTTCCACGGTATTGCAACCGCTCATGCTGAGCACAGCCCCTGTGGCAAACACAACCAGAAGGGAAGTCTTGAGAACCATCAGCGCAACAATTTTTTTCATCATTCAGACTCCTAAAATTCCCGCACATCCACAAAATGACCCGCAATCGCAGCCGCAGCCGCCATTTCCGGGCTGACCAGATGGGTGCGCCCACCCGGCCCCTGGCGTCCTTCAAAATTTCGATTGGAGGTAGAAGCGCAACGCTCACCCGGCTCCAGACGATCGGCATTCATTGCCAGGCACATGGAACAGCCCGGATCGCGCCATTCGAAACCTGCATCGAGGAATACCTTGTCCAGACCCTCTTTCTCGGCCTGCTGCTTCACCAGACCGGAGCCCGGAACAACCAGCGCCAGTTTGATACTGGCTGCCACCCGCCTGCCTTTGGCAACAGCAGCGGCCGCGCGCAGATCCTCAATCCTGGAATTGGTGCAGGAACCGATGAAGACCTTGTCCACTGCAATCTGGTTTATCGGTGTATTAGCCTGCAAACCCATATAAGCCAGAGCCCGCTCCATGCCACCGCGTTTCACCGAGTCGGCCTCGAGCACCGGATCAGGCACCTTGCCATCAATTGCCACCACCATTTCAGGCGAAGTTCCCCACGTCACCTGGGGTTTGATGGCTGCACCATTCAGTTCCACCACGCAATCGAATTCAGCGCCCTCGTCGCTATGCAAGGTACGCCAGTAAGCAACGGCTGACGTCCACATCTGACTGGATGGCGCAAAAGGCCGGCCTTTGACGTAATCGATTGTGGTGTCATCCACAGCCACCATCCCGGCACGCGCACCGGCCTCGATCGCCATGTTGCACAGAGTCATGCGCCCTTCCATGGAAAGGCAGCGTATCGCAGAGCCGGCAAACTCAATGGCGTAACCGTTGCCGCCCGCAGTGCCGATCTTGCCGATCACCGCCAGGGCGATATCCTTGGCAGTCACGCCCTTGCCCAAAACACCTTCCACCTTCACCTGCATGGTTCTGGATTTCTTCTGCAACAGGCACTGCGTGGCCAGCACATGTTCCACTTCGGAGGTGCCGATGCCGTGCGCCAGCGCGCCGAAAGCACCATGCGTACTGGTGTGGGAATCGCCACACACCACCGTCATGCCGGGAAGCGTGGCCCCCTGCTCGGGTCCGATGACATGGACAATGCCCTGACGTACGTCGTTCATCCTGAATTCGGTAATCCCGAATTCATTGCAGTTCTGGTCCAGTGTATCCACTTGCAGGCGGGAAATGGGGTCGGCGATACCATTCTTGCGGTCGGTAGTGGGCACATTATGATCCGCCACGGCAAGATTGGCGGACAGACGCCACGGCTTGCGGCCAGCCAGACGCAGGCCTTCGAAGGCCTGGGGGCTGGTCACTTCATGCAGCAGATGGCGATCGATATAAAGCAGCGTGGTGCCATCCGGTTCGGTGTGCACCACATGGGACTGCCACAATTTTTCGTACAGCGTTTGTGCGCTCATTAACAGAAATTCTGGGAAAAACGTAAATTATTGCACAGTCGCCAGCCTGCGAACAATTACATTATGGAAAGGCCCTACGGCGCCAAGCCTTCGATCCAGTGCTGATAGAGTCGTCCTGCGACCTGATTCAACCCTGACACATGAACTGGCAAATTCTGCTGGATTACTCCGACCGACTGCACACCTGGGCTGGCAGCAGCCGCAGCAACCTCTTCAGCACCGATGGCACACCACTCTTTCACCATTTCTTCAGTCATTTCCACATGGCACTGCATAGCCAGGTGAGGCCCCATTACAAAAGCCTGATTCTGGCAATACGCGCTGCTCAGGATCAAGGTCGCGTCTGACGGCAGAGAAAACGTCTCGCCATGCCAGTGAAATGCCGTAAATTCAGTGACCTCACCAAACCATGTTCGAGCCTCGGTATTTTTTGCCACGGCCACCTCACCCCAGCCAATTTCCTTGAGCGGATTGGATCCCACCGTCCCGCCCAGGGCCCTGGCCATGAGTTGCCCGCCGAGACAATGCCCCAGCACTGGAATGCCGGCGGCGACAGCCTGCCGGATCAGCGCCAGAGTGGACGAAATCCACGGCAAATCGTCATTAACGCTCATCGGACCGCCCATAAAAACCAGGCCGGAAAATGCCTGTGCATCTTGCGGCACAGACTCGCCTTCATCAATCGCGAGCAAACGCCATGGAATATTTTTTTCATCCAGGAATGTGGCAAAATAACCTGGGCCTTCACTTTTGGCATGGCGAAATATAGCAACCGGTTTCATTCTAGGGAGCCTCCAGCATCATGAAAAAACGATATTCTAGCCTAGCCTTGATGACAGTGTTGTTATTCTCCGTTTCGGCCCACGCCACCAATGTCAGCGTAGTGGGACTGTTCAGCGGCAAAGCGATTGTCACTATCAATGGCAGCACTCAGAAATTGCTCAAGGCGGGAGAAAAGACGCCTGAGGGAGTCAAGCTCATCAGCGCAGATTCAAATCAGGCCGTTCTGGAAATCGATGGCAAGCAGCAAACCCTGAGCCTGGGTCAGGGCGTCTCAACGGGAGGGGTCGGGGATTCGGACGGCAAAGCCAGCGTAACGCTGACAGCTGACGCACAGGGGCACTTCATCACTACCGGCAGCATCAATGGCAGCCCCACCCGCTTCCTTGTTGATACAGGCGCCAGCGCCATCAGCATGAGCAGCGCCGAAGCCAAACGGCTGGGGATTTCCTATCTCAACGGCCAGCGCGGGTATTCATCCACTGCCAATGGCGTAACGCAGGTTTACATCGTCAGTCTGAACACCGTCAAGGTGGGCGACATCAGCCTCAACGGCATTCAGGGAATCGTGCATGAAAGCGCCATGCCCGTGGTGCTGCTGGGTATGAGCTTCCTTAACCGGGTGAACATGAAACGGGAAGGGAATCACATGGTGTTGACCAGGCGATTCTGAGCCCGCACATCATTTTTTGGTCTTGTCCCGCTCGATCATGGCATAGGCTGAATGGTTGTGAATAGATTCGAAGTTTTAGTTCCGACATAACCCGCTACGCGGATTAGTCTCCTCAGAAACGTCGAATCCCTTTGTTTCGTCAGCCTGCTGTCTTGTCTTTTTCGATCAGGGCATAGGCTGAATGATTGTGGATGGATTCGAAGTTTTCAGACTCAACGATGTAGGCATCGATCCGCTTGTCTTCATTCAGCACGGCAGCCACATCGCGCACCATGTCTTCAACAAATTTCGGGTTGTCGTAAGCACGCTCGGTCACATATTTCTCGTCCGGGCGTTTCAGCAAGCCATAAACTTCGCACGATGCCTGATCTTCCACCAGACGGATGATGTCCTCAAGCCACACCATTTCATTGGTGCGCGCCGTAATGGTGACGTGCGAACGCTGGTTGTGAGCGCCATAATCCGAAATTTTCTTTGAGCACGGGCACAAACTGGTTACAGGCACGACCACCTTGGTGGTCTGACGGTATTTCCCATGATCGATTTCGCCCGTGAAAGTAACTTCGTAATCCATCAGGCTCTGGACACCGGAAATAGGCGCCGTCTTGTTGATGAAATAGGGGAAAGTCATCTCAACGTGGCCAGAATCCGCTTCCAGCAGCACCACCATCTCGCGCAGCATGGTTTCGAAATTCTCCACCGAGACCTCGCGCTCATAGCCGTTGAGAATCTCGATAAAACGCGACATGTGGGTGCCCTTGAAATTGTGGGGCAGGTGCACGTACATATTGAACACGGCGATAGTGTGCTGGACGCCTTCGCTCTTGTCCGCCACTCTCACCGGGTGACGGATGGACTTGATGCCGACCTTGTCGATGGCGATCTGGCGCGTATCGTGGGAAGACTGGACATCGGCAATCTCGCAGGCGGCTACGGATCCGTCACAGGGAACGTTGCAATTGCTCATTAATAATCCTTACATCGAGAAGTTATGCTGGGATTCAGTATAACCACTTCTAATAGTATAGTAAACTACTCGGGTAATATTTTTCTGATGGCGAGCACCAGACCATCTTTATCCAACCCGCATTTCGCCAGTAATTCGGCGGCGGAGCCCTGTTCAATAAATTCATCCGGCAAACCCAGATGAAGCAGCCTTACCGTCACGTTCTGATCCTGCAGGCTCTCTGCCACTGCACTGCCCGCACCGCCCATGACCGCATTCTCCTCAACCGTCACCAGCAGATCGTGGCTGGCGGCAAGCTCTTTAACCATTTCTCCGTCCAGCGGCTTGACGAAGCGCATGTTGGCCACCGTTGCATTCAATTCCTCGGCCGCCAGCAATGCCGGTGTCAGCATGCTACCGAAGGCCAGAATCGCCACTTTCTCGCCACGCCGGCGTATCTCGCCACGCCCCAGCGGGAGGGAGGACATCTCGGCGGCGATCGCCGCACCCGTGCCGCACCCGCGCGGATAGCGCACCGCTGTGGGCTGGTCGAGCTGGAAGGCGGTGTAAAGCATCTGACGGCACTCGTTTTCGTCGCTCGGCGCCATTACCACCATATTGGGGATACAACGCAGGAAGGAAAGATCGAAACTGCCGGCATGCGTCGGGCCATCTGCCCCAACCAGTCCGGCGCGGTCGATGGCAAAAACCACAGGCAGGTTTTGCAGAGCGACATCATGCACCAACTGATCATAGGCACGCTGCAGGAAGCTGGAGTAGATCGCCACTACCGGCTTCAACCCCTCGCAGGCCAGTCCGGCTGCAAATGTGACGGCATGCTGCTCGGCTATGCCGACATCGAAATAACGGGCGGGAAAATCTTCGGAGAACCTCACCATACCCGAGCCCTCGCACATGGCCGGCGTGACGCCCACCAGGCGCGTATCGAGCGCTGCCATATCGCACAGCCAGTCGCCGAACACCTGGGTATAGGTTTGCCGGCTGCCCGGCTGACTATCCATCACGCCCTCTTCAGGGTTGAATTTGGTGACGCCGTGATAGCGGCAGGGATCTTCCTCTGCACGCTTGAACCCCTTGCCTTTCTGGGTCACCACATGCAGGAACTGCGGCCCTTCGAGCTTCCTGATGTTATTCAGGGTAGGAATCAGCGCATCCAGATCGTGCCCATCGATGGGGCCGATATAGTTGAAACCAAACTCTTCGAACAGGGTGCCCGGAATCACCATGCCCTTCATGTGCTCTTCGGCACGCTTGGCCAGTTCGAGTATGGGCGGCGCCACCGAGAGCATCTTTTCCCCAGCCTTTCGAGCGGCGGCATAGAAGCGGCCCGACATAAGCTTGGCAAGGTAATTGTTGAGCGCACCCACATTGGGAGAAATAGACATGTCGTTGTCGTTAAGGACCACCAGCAGGTTGGCGTCCATGGCGCCGGCGTTGTTAAGTGCTTCGAACGCCATTCCCGCCGTCATGGCGCCATCGCCGATGATGGCCACTGCGCGCCGTCCGGAGCCCTGCTGCTTCGCCGCTACCGCCATCCCGAGGGCAGCGCTGATGGAAGTGCTGGAATGGCCGACCCCAAAAGCGTCAAAAGGGCTCTCATCGCGGCGCGGGAAGCCGGCAATTCCGCCAAGCTGGCGCATTCCTGCCATCGCCTCGCGCCGCCCGGTGAGTATCTTGTGCGGATAAGTCTGGTGCCCCACATCCCATACCAGGCGGTCGGAGGGCGTATTGAACACGTAGTGCAGCGCAATCGTCAGCTCCACCGTGCCCAGATTGGAAGAAAGATGCCCCCCGGTACGCGATACGCTCTCGACCAGGAAAGCGCGCAATTCCCCGGCAAGCTGCAGCAATTGCTTGCTTTCGAGCGCACGCAGCTGTTCAGGATTATCGATAGACTCCAGCAACGGGTACATCAGGACTGACGCCGCAAGACGAAATCAGCCAATTGAACCAGCCTTGTGGCCCGGTCGCCAAACTCCACCAGCGCTGAAAGCGCATTCCGGTGCAGCTCCTCCGCCAGCTCGCGTGCTGCAGCAAGCCCCAGGATACTGACATAGGTCGGTTTGTTGTTTTCCGCATCCTTGCCGGCAGTCTTGCCCAGCGTGGCGGTACTGGCCTCCACATCGAGAATGTCGTCCACGACCTGAAAGGCGAGCCCGATGCACTTCGCATAATGATTGACCGCATCGAGCTGGTCCGGCTCAATGCCGTTGCCGCAATGCGCACCCAGCAGCACAGCAGCGCGAATCAGGGCGCCCGTCTTGTGGATATGCATAAACTCCAGTTCGGTCTGGTTCAGGGTCTTGCCCACCGAATCGAGATCGATCGCCTGCCCCCCCGCCATGCCGCGCGAGCCGGCGGCAAGTGCCAGCAGCCGCACCATTTCGAGCTGCAGGGACGGGCTGTGAGCTATCGTACGCTCCGCCACGAGCTGAAAAGCCAGGCTTTGCAGACTGTCGCCCACCAGCAACGCCGTGGCTTCGTCAAACTGAACGTGGCAGGTCGGCTTCCCGCGCCGCAGGTCGTCGTTATCCATGCACGGCAGATCATCATGCACCAGCGAATAGACATGGATCAATTCCACTGCTGCTGCCACGGCTTCCACCCGTTCCAGCGGGGCACCACTCAGCTCGCCCGCAGCAAAGGCCAGCAACGGCCGCACCCGCTTGCCCCCATCCAGAGCGACATAGCGCATGGCCTGATGAAGGCGCTGAGGCGCCAGCTCCGGGGAAGGCAGAAACTCGTCCAGCACCGTTTCCATACGCATTTGGCGCTGCCGCGCCCAATCCTGAAAATCATTATTCGTTAGCACTTGAATTGCCGCCATCCACATTGAAATCGTTCAGAGAACCCGCCTCGAAAATTTTTACCTGCTGCTGTGCGTCCTGAAGTGTCGCCTGGCAGTACTTGAGCAGTTCCATACCCCGCTGGTAGGAAGTCAGCGACTGTTCCAGCGGCATCTGGCCCACCTCCATGGCAGAGACAACCTGTTCCAGTTCGGACAGGGCGCTTTCGAAATTTTTCGGCGGAGCTATTTTAGTGGGCTTGGTCATCGAGTTCGGTAAAAACGCAATCTATCTAAATCAAGCGGGCGATTTTACCGGATTATTGCACCGAGGGCCAAACTGGGACAGAATGGGTTGCTTGCTGGAATTTCGTCCCCCGCTTCACACAACGCCTAGCCAAGCTTCAGGCTTTAAATTTCACAGGGTGATTTCTTGTTTACAGCTGAATCTGGCCAACTGTAATGAAAATTCCCGGACTTTACCATTTGCCCCCACCAACATGGCTTGAGGCTCTCAATCCTTTTGAACACCTAGCTCCTCAGCGCTTTCAATGTAAAACCCTATATCGTGAGGGCAAGACCAGATTCTCGATCCGGGTGCAAAATAGCCGTCACGAAAACTTTCGTTATATAATGCGCACCGTCGCCGATGTAGCTCAGTTGGTAGAGCAGCGCATTCGTAATGCGAAGGTCACCAGTTCGATTCCGGTCATCGGCACCAGATCAGGGCCGGCAGTTTTTAACTGCTGGCCCTTTTCTTTGCTAGCTGTATTCTTGCTTCTGCTGGGTGTATTTTCTTCTGCCCATGGCCAGCAAATCAGCCTGAGCATCGAGGATGTCGCCTCGCCATCGTTCAAGATTCGAGGGATTGCAGCCCACCTGGAAAATGACCGCTTTTCAGTCAGTATCGGGGAACTTACCCTTCAAGGCCAGACTTGGAAAAACGTCCAACTGAGCTGCCCGAAAATACGCCTTGAGCACGACACCATCGCCTGCGATCAGGGCGTTCTGAAGGAAAAGCAAAGCTGGCCGGTGCGCTTCAGCTTCTCACCCAATTCAAAAAAACTGAGTCTCGATCTCCGCCCCGCCGAAAAGGAGCGCTGGCATATCGATGCGCGCTGGGGTAAACACTGGGAAATCGTGGCTGACATCGAAAACGGCGACATCGCTTACGCCACCCCCTGGCTGCCGGCCAACATCCCCACCCCAAGCGCGGGAAACGTCAGCGGCAAACTCCGCCTGAGCGGCATGACGAAACTGCTTTCAGCCGACGCCGATCTGCGGATCAACAACCTCGGTTTCAGCGATGCCAGCGGCCTTCATGCCGGAGAAAAAATCAGTGGAAAAATGACACTCAAGGCACGTCAGGAACGTAAAGACATGGCCTGGCAGGGTCACGTGTCGTGGGATCAGGGCGAAATCTACTGGCACCCGCTGTATGTCAGCGGCGGCGGTGTGCAACTTAGCGCCAGCGGCCACTTCAGCCCACAGCGCGTCGAACTGGAGCGAGGCGTGCTGAACTGGCCGGATATCGGCGAGGTCAAGGCCTCTGCCGTATGGGACGGGGTTGCTCGACAATTTTCTACAGCGGCATTTGAGGGCAAGGAACTGAACTTTGGCCCGCTGCATGCCACCTTCCTGCTGCCCTTTCTGGAAAAAACCGCTCTCGCCAAAACGACTGCGGCTGGAAAAGTCGGCTTTTCCAGCCGCATTGTCAAAGGGGAAGTGCAGGCACTCGACCTGAACCTGAGCAAAGTTTCGCTTCAGGATAAGGAAGGGCGTTTCGCACTGAACAACGTGCATTTCACCCTGCCATGGCGCGCCCGCTCGGCAAGCATGGCGGATCTCGAAATTGGCGGCGGGCGGGTTCTGGCGCTGCCAATCGGCAGCTTCAAAAGCACGATTCACTTGCAGGACAAAAACATCAGTATTCCCAGGCTTGCCATCCCGATTCTGGGTGGCAGCCTCAATATCGAGAATTTTCGGGCCACCCAGGCCACAGCAGGCTGGCGCTGGGAATTCGAGGGCGGGTTAACGCCCGTTTCCATGGAACAGCTTTCCAGCGCCCTGCACTTGCCGAAAATGCATGGCACTCTGGCCGGCGTCGTGCCCCGCGTCCATTACGAATCAGGCAAGCTGGCGCTGGATGGCGCGCTGCTGGTCAAGGCTTTCGACGGCACGGCCGTGCTTCAGGATCTGGTGCTGCTCGATGTGCTCGGCCACGCGCCGCGCATGCAGGCCAGCCTCGACATGCGCAATCTGGATCTTGATCTGCTGACGCGGGCTTTTTCCTTCGGCAACATGCAGGGGCGCATCGATGTAACAGTCAAGGGCCTGGAACTGTCCAACTGGAAGCCGGTGACGTTCGACGCCGCTGTACGCAGCAGCCCCGGCAATTATCCGCGCAAGATTTCCCAGCGCGCGGTACAGAATATTTCCGCCCTGGGCGGAGCAGGTGCAGCCGCCGCGATCCAGCGCAGCTTTCTGGGATTTTTCGAGGAATTCGGCTATAGCCAGATTGGCCTTTCGTGCGTGCTGCGCAACAGCGTCTGCCTGATGGATGGCGTCGAACCCGCACCCAATGGCTATGTCATTGTCAAAGGGGGCGGCATACCGGCGATTACGGTAATCGGTTACAATCGCAGCGTCAGTTGGGATGAACTGATTGCCCGCCTGCAGCGGGTGACACAAGGCAATGCCAAGCCCATAGTTCAATAGCGAGGACCACATGAAAACGACCATATTGGCAGCGGCCCTGCTGCTGGGCGGCACGACCGCAGGATGCGTTACCATCAACATCTATTTTCCGGCTGCTGCCGCAGAAAAAGCCGCAGACAAAATCATCGACGATATCTGGCAACTCAAGCAGGGCAAAAAACCTCAACCTGAAACGCAAGGGGAAACCAAATGAAATCACTCACCCGTCTTTCTTCCTGGCTATTTCTGTTCGCCCTGTGGTGGTCCCCGCTGGCCCTGGCCGCTGCCGACCTGGAAATCAACACGCCCGCCATCACCAGTCTGAAAAATGTCATGCAGCAACGCCATGGCGATCTGGCAGGTTTCTACGCCAGCGGCGCGGTGGGCCTGACACGCGACGGCCTGGTCGCGGTGCGCGACCCTGCTGCTGCTCCCCTGGCCCAGCGGCAGGCGATGAATTCGCTGGTGGCCGCGGAAAATCAGGACCGCAAAGCCCTGTACCGGGAAATCGCCCACGCTAACGGGCACCCCGAATGGGAAGATGAAGTGCGCTCCACTTTTGCCCAGCGCTGGATCAGCAAGGCCGCTTCCGGCTGGTGGTACCAGAATGCAAGCGGAGCCTGGGCCAAAAAGTGACGCCAGTCCTCGTTTTTGACATCGAAACCGTTCCCGACGTTGCAGGGCTGCGCACGCTTCACAGCCTGAGCGCGGACACACCTGACGCCCAGGTAGCGGAAATCGCTTTCCAGCAGCGCCGTCAGTCCACCGGCGGCGATTTCCTGCAACACCACCTGCACCGCGTGGTTGCCATCTCCTGCAGCCTGCGCGAACGCGACAGCTTTCGCGTGTGGAGCCTCGGAACGGCGGAAGACAGCGAAGCCGAAATCATCCGGCGCTTTTTCGAGGGCATCGAGAAATACACGCCGCAACTGGTGTCGTGGAACGGCGGCGGCTTCGACCTGCCGGTGCTGCACTATCGCGCCCTGATGCATGGCATCCAGGCACCGCGCTACTGGGACATGGGCGAGGATGACCGCGAGTTCAAGTGGAACAACTACATCAGCCGCTACCACACTCGCCACCTCGACCTGATGGACCTGATGGCACTCTACCAGCCGCGCGCCAACGCGCCGCTCGACCAGATCGCCCAACTGTGCGGCTTTCCGGGAAAGCTGGGCATGGACGGCTCCAAGGTGTGGGATGCTTTCCAGAAGGGCGAAATCGTCGCCATCCGCAATTACTGCGAGACCGATGTAGCCAACACCTATCTGGTGTATCTGCGTTTTCAATTGATGCGTGGCGTTCTCACGCCCGCGCAATATCAGGAAGAATGCGAGCTGGTACGCAGCCAGCTAGGCAAGATCGACGCCGCTCACTGGCAAGAATTTCTGGCTGCCTGGATCGCCTGATTCGTTATGGTTTACCGTAAGACATGGCTTGCCGCCGGTTGGCTGCTCATTTTCCTGATCGCCTATATCTCGCTCATCCCCTCGCCGCCTGCGCCCATGCGCTTTCCCCATGCCGACAAACTGGAACACCTGATTGCCTACGCGGCACTGATGAGCTGGTTCTGCCAGATTTACGCCACACGCATGCAACGCATTTACCTTGCCCTCGCCTGCGTTGCTTTCGGCGGGATCATCGAGCTGCTGCAAGGCTGGAGCGGCTACCGTACCGCAGACTGGCTGGATTTGCTGGCGGACAGCCTGGGTGTCGCACTCGGCTGGCTACTGAATACCACTTCCCTGCAACATTTATTAACCCGTTTGGACGCAAGATTGGCATCGCATTATGAGCGCTAGCATCGAATCCCTGGACCACGAAGGTCGTGGCATTACTCACGTGGATGGCAAGGTAATTTTCATCGAAGGCGCGCTGCCTGGCGAGGAAGTCACCTATGCCGTATTCAAGAAAAAGCCCAGCTATGAAATGGCCACCATGAAGGAAGTCATGCGCTCCAGCTTCATGCGGGTGACGCCGAAATGCCCGCACTACGGCATATGCGGCGGCTGCAGCATGCAGCATCTGGAAGAATCCGGCCAGGTCGCGGTCAAACAGCGGGTACTGGAAGATGACCTGTGGCACATCGGCAAGGTCAAGGCCCAGTCCATTCTGCAAGCCATTCATGGCGAAGCCTGGGGTTATCGCCAGCGCGCCAGGATTTCGGTGAAAGACATGTCGCTCAAAAAGGGCAAGGTGCTGGTGGGCTTCCACGAAAAACGCAGCGGCTTCGTGGTCGACATGCACTGCTGCGAAGTTTTGCCGCCGCACATTTCCGCCCTGATCTCCCCGCTGGGCCAACTGGTGGGACAACTCTCCATCCGCGGCCAGTTGCCACAAATCGAAATCGCACTTGGGCAGGATGTGAACGTGCTGGTATTACGCATCCTCGAAGCACTTTCACCTGCCGACGAAGACCTGCTCAAGGCTTTTGCGGATCAGCACAAGGTTCAATTCTGGACCCAGACCAAGGGGCCGGACACGGTGCGCCCCTTCTACCCGCTGGATGCGCCAGCCCTGAATTACACCCTGCCCGAGTTCGGCATCACCATGCCTTTCAAACCCACCGAGTTCACCCAGGTCAACCCGGTCATCAACCGCCTGCTGGTGCGCCGTGCCCTTGCCCTGCTTGACCCGCAGCCGGGCGAGCGCATCGCCGACCTGTTTTGCGGCCTGGGCAACTTCACCCTGCCCATCGCCAGGCGCGGCGCGACGGTCGTCGGCGTGGAGGGCAGTGCTGCATTGGTGGCCCGCGCCGTGTCCAACGCCGAATATAACGGCCTGGCACACTTGACTGAATTCAGGCAGGCCGACCTGTTTCAGGCCACACCGGAAAGTCTGGCCGCACTCGGCCATTTCGACAAAATGCTGATCGACCCGCCACGCGACGGCGCGGCGGACTTGATCAAGTCGCTGGGGAGCAATGGCCCGCAACGCATTGTGTATATCTCCTGCAATCCGTCCACCCTGGCACGCGATGCCGCCCTGCTGGTGCATGAACAGGGATATACGCTAAAAGCGGCAGGCGTGGCCAACATGTTTCCGCATACGGCACATGTCGAATCCATCGCACTTTTTGAAAAATAAACCTAGAAACCTCAGTTCGATAACCACGGAGGGCACGGAGAACACGGAGAAAGGCAGTTTGCGGTCATTTATGGCCTCACCCAACGGGCGAATGCCAGATATCATGCAATCTATGATTTTTACTCCGTGTTCTCCGTGAACTCCGTGGTTAACTGCTTTTTATAGTACAAACAAAAATTTTTAGCCGAATAGCCGGCAATAAAAAAGGTGGCCGAAGCCACCTTTTTTATTGCTCAGAAACCAATCTATACCATTTCTGACTTGCGCGTTTCCACCTGCATGAGAGGCTCCGGAGAAGCCTCCTTGGCTGGTTTCGAACGAGCAGGACGTGGCTTTGGTGCAGCAGGCGCGGTTGCTTCGGCACCCTCGGCCTCCAACCGCTGCAGACGCTCAGCCTTGGTTTCTACCTGTACCAGCCCACCCTCTGTACTCTCCGCAGCTGCGGCAGCAGCCGGGCGGCGCCGGCGGCGTGGTGCGCGGGGTTTTGCCGGCTGCTCTGCTTCCGCCTCAGTTGTGGCAGTTGCCGGCGCCGTTTCCACCTGCTGCAACGTCGAAACCGGTTCTACTGGACGTTCCACCGGAGCGACTTCCAACAAAGCCGGCGCTTCGGATGCCATGATGACAGGGGCCTGAATCTCCACTTTGACCTCTTCTGCTACAGGAGCAGTCATTTCCGGCTGTGGATTTTTTGGCGCCTCCACTATAAGCGCTGTTTCGGGCTGCACCTGTTGAATTTCTGCGGGCACAGCCTCCGGTGCAACATCTTCCGCCACGACGGGCGCAATGACTTGCTCCACCACGGCTGGTGCAACAGTTTGTTCCACGGCCATAGGCGCGGCAATCACTTCACCCTGTTCCGCAACGGTTTCAAGCGGAGCACCGATGGCTGGGCGGCCTTCTTCGCGACGTTCACGCTCGCGACGTCCGCCGCGGCGGTTGCGTTTGCCGCGTCCCTCTGTTCCGGCCTCACCTGCGGCCGGCTGAGATCCCTTTTCAACGGCCGCAGATGCCTGCGATGCGCCCTGTTCGGCCTTGGCAGCCAATTCCTTCCTCAGATCGCCGCGCCCTTCTCCGCGCTCTCCGCGCTCTCCACGATCACGACTTTGAGCGCGTTCAGCACGCTCAGGCCGCTCGCCGCGTTCGCCACGATTTTCACCCTGGCCGCCACCACGGCGCTGCTGGCCACGGCCGCCCTGCTCCTGACTCTGGCCTTGGCGCGGTTCACGCGGGCCACGCTCCGGGCGACGCGCACGCTGGGCTGGCGCTTTGGGTTTCTCGACCGGCGCTTCTTCCTTGGCGGCACCGATTTTTTGCAGCCACCCCTTGATCCTGCCAAAGATAGATGGCGTTTCGATTACCGGCTCAGGACGCGTCGGGGCCGGCTGAGCCGGCGTAATACCGCGAACAGCCGCCTGCGGGCGAACCGGCTTGGCTTCCTGCGCCTGTATTTCAGTCTCCGTGGCTTCAGCAGGCAACTCGACCATCTTGTAGCTTGGCAGCGCACCTTCGGCGACATCTTCATGACGCAGGCGCACGATGGAGTAATGCGGCGTTTCAAGATGGATATTAGGAATCAGCACCACGCTGACTTTATGGCGCGATTCGATGCCATAGATATCGGCACGTTTCTCATTGAGCAGGAAAGTGGCGACATCCACTGGCACCTGGGCGTGGATGGCGGAACTGTTCTCCTTCATCGCCTCTTCCTGCAGGATACGCAGGATGTGCAGGGCGGACGACTCGGCGCCACGAATATGACCGGTGCCATGGCAGCGTGGGCATGGGATATGACTGGTTTCCCCCAGGGAAGGCTGCAAGCGCTGGCGTGACAATTCAAGCAGGCCGAAACGGGAAATCTTGCCCATTTGCACCCGTGCGCGGTCATGGTGCAACGCGTCGCGCAGGCGGTTCTCGACTTCGCGCTGGTTCTTCTGACTTTCCATATCGATGAAATCGATCACCACCAGACCGCCAAGGTCACGCAGGCGCAACTGGCGGCCGATTTCGTCGGAGGCTTCGAGATTGGTATTGAACGCGGTCTGCTCGATATCCGAACCGCGTGTGGCTCGGGCGGAGTTAACGTCCACGGAGACCAGCGCCTCGGTGTGGTCGATCACAATAGCGCCGCCGGAAGGCAGGGAAACTTCGCGCGAGAAAGCCGTTTCGATCTGGTGCTCGATCTGGAAACGCGAGAACAGCGGCACATCATCGGTATAGAGTTTGACCTTGCCCACGTTGTTGGGCATGACGTGGCTCATGAACTGCACTGCCTGTTCATGAACGTCAGCGGTATCGATCAGAATTTCACCGATATCTGGCTGGAAATAGTCGCGAATGGCGCGAATCACCAGACTGCCTTCCTGATAAATCAGGAAAGCGCCGCTCTGGATGGTGGAAGCCCCTTCAATGGCACGCCACAATTGGAGCAGATAATTCATGTCCCATTGCAGTTCTTCGAGGGTGCGGCCGATACCCGCAGTACGGGCAATGATGCTCATGCCGGCAGGCACGTCCAGCTGAGACATGGTTTCGCGCAATTCTTCGCGATCTTCGCCCTCGATCCGGCGCGATACGCCACCGCCTCGGGGGTTGTTGGGCATCAGTACCAGGTAGCGGCCAGCCAGGCTGATAAAGGTGGTCAGCGCAGCACCCTTGTTGCCACGCTCATCCTTCTCGACCTGAACGATGAGTTCCTGGCCTTCTTTCAGCGCATCCTGAATGCGTGCCTTGGAAACCTCTACGCCTTCAGGCAGCTTGAAGAAACTGCGCGCAACTTCCTTGAATGGCAGAAAACCATGACGGTCCGTACCATAGTCAATAAAAGCGGCTTCAAGGGAAGGTTCAATACGGGTGATGACACCCTTGTAGATATTGCTTTTGCGTTGTTCTTTTCCGGCTGATTCGATATCGAGATCAATCAGTTTCTGACCATCGACGATCGCTACGCGCAACTCCTCAGCCTGAGTTGCGTTGAACAGCATACGTTTCATTACATATTTCCCCCGCGCTCTCCACGGGGCAAAACAACCCTCCTCGCGCACCTGTATGAAAAGTACGCAAGGATGCGGTTTATCTTTATCGAATCATGTTGTTATGATTTTCAATCAATTTCCCGGACCGGGTTGTTTACTAAATTTTGTCGTCCTGCACCAGAACATTGACGCTGGCACGATGCGTTTAACGCCATCAAATGCCGGGCCACAAAACAAAATACATTCTCAGGAAACCGGATCATGCCGGCTCCATCCCCACGGCACTCAGCCCTGTAAACCAGGCCATGTCGAGCGTCCTATGCGGGGCGTATCGTTCGGGCAAAACTTGAAAATATCGCCTGTATCAGAGCGCGCAAATACCACTATCGCTACTTATAAATGGTGAGCGTTGTAACCAGTTCCAGCCACGTTCCCTTATGAGCGAAACGCTGACTGTATTTGTTGCAGAAACCGTGTCGCGGATAATATGGAATATTTCCCTTACCTGCACAACCCGGCTAGTATAAGCAAAATGAATGAATTGGGCAAAAATTCCGTCGCCATGGTCACCATAGGCGAAGACGGCGAAGGTCAGCGCATCGACAACTACCTGCTGAAGCGGCTTAAGGGTGTCCCCAAAAGCCATGTTTACCGTATTTTGCGCAAGGGTGAAGTGCGCGCCAACAAGAAGCGTGTCGATGCAACCTACAGGCTGCTTCTGGGCGATGTGCTGCGCATTCCGCCGGTGCAGATGGCTCGACGCGAGCCCGTCAACCCTCAGCCTGTTACCGCCAGACTGGCATCCTGCACCATTTTTGAGGATAGCGCACTGCTGGTAATCAACAAGCCCTCCGGCATGGCCGTGCATGGTGGCAGCGGCATCAGCCGTGGCGTCATCGAACAGCTACGACTGGAACGCCCCGAACTCAAGTTTCTCGAACTGGCTCACCGCCTCGATCGGGAAACCTCCGGCGTGCTGTTTCTGGCAAAAAAACGCAGCGCTCTGGTCAAGCTGCACGAAGCTATGCGCGAGGGGGGAATGGACAAGTTTTACTACACCCTGGTCAAGGGTGCCTGGCAGGACGCGCGGCGCCATGTAAAGCTTTCTTTGTTCAAATATCTGACCCCGGAAGGCGAGCGCCGCGTCTCTGTGCGCGAAGACGGTCAGGCCTCACACACCATTTTTACCCTGCAAAAACGCTGGCAAAGTTTCAGCCTGCTCGAAGCCGAACTCAAGACCGGCCGCACGCACCAGATTCGCGTTCATCTCTCCCACCTCGGCTTCCCCATCGCGGGGGACGATAAATACGGCGACTTTCCCCTGAACAAGGAATTACAGCGCCAAGGCTTGAAACGCATGTTCCTGCACGCACATAAGGCGGTAATCCGGCACCCGATCAGTGGTGAGCAACTGACCCTCGAAGCGCCGCTGCCGCAGGAACTGGAAAAATTCTTGAGCTCTCTGGACAAACAAGACAATGCCGAAACAATTTGATCTGCTGGTTTTTGACTGGGATGGCACCCTGATGGACTCTGCAGCCGTCATCGTGGCCTCGATCCAGGCGGCCAGCCGGGATATCGGCGCGGATGAACCCAGCGATGAGGCAGCACGCCATATTATCGGCCTGGGCTTGAGTGAAGCGATCGCAGCCCTTTTTCCTGACATGCCCACGGAAGATTACAGCCGTCTGGCTGATCGCTACCGCGTCCACTTCACGGCGCAAGATGCGGAAATCCCTCTATTTGCAGGTGCGGAAGAAGCTATTCAGGAACTCCATGCAGAGGGCTTTCTGCTCGCCGTCGCTACCGGGAAAGGCCGCCGCGGACTGGACCGGGTGCTCGACCATACCGGCCTGAGGCCTTATTTCCATGCCACGCGCTGTGCGGATGAGAGTTTCTCCAAGCCCCACCCCCAGATGTTGCTGGAATTAATGGAACGATTGGGCGCCATGCCTGACAAAACCCTCATGATCGGCGATACCAGTCACGACCTGCAAATGGCCGTTAACGCCGGGGTTCCCTGCGTGGGCGCTGCTTATGGCGCCCACCCCAGAGAAGGCCTGATGGAATTCGTGCCCTTGGCCTGCGCCGAAAATTTCAGCGAATTGCATCATTGGCTGCGTGAAAATGCCTGATTGACATATTAAGCCTGCATCATCGGCCAATTCGGGTAAAATAATTCCCCTTCAAAATCCTCACCAATAGAGAAACCGACAACCATGTCCGATCCCGATAACTGGGAACGTAAAACCCTCGAGAAACTTGCCTTTTCCGCGCTGCAGGAACAACGCCGCTCGCGCCACTGGGGCATTTTTTTCAAGCTGCTGACGTTCATCTATTTGCTTATATTGCTGGCGCTCGCCATGGGCTGGATGGATCGTGGCGAAATTCCACGTTCTGGCAAGCACACCGCTGTTGTGGACCTCCACGGTGTTATCGGCATCGGCGCGGACACCAACGCCGAACGGGTAATCAACGGCTTGCAGTCCGCTTTCAAGGACAAGAATACCCAGGGCGTCATTCTGCGCATCAACAGTCCGGGGGGAAGTCCGGTACAGGCCGGCTACATCAATGACGAAATTCGACGCCTGCGCGCCATATATCCGAACACACCACTGTACGCCGTGGTGGAGGACATTTGCGCATCCGGTGGATATTACGTTGCCGCAGCCACTGACAAGATTTACGTCGACAAGGCGAGCATTGTCGGATCGATCGGCGTCATCATGGACAGCTTCGGCTTTACCGGCACGATGGATAAGCTAGGCGTCGAGCGCCGTCTGCTGGCAGCGGGAGAAAACAAGGGCTTTCTGGACCCCTTCTCGCCCGCCAACCCCAAGCAGGAAGAATATGCCAGGGAAATGCTGGGCGAAATCCACAACCAGTTCATCCAGGTTGTGCGCCAGGGCCGTGGCAAGCGCCTCAAGGAAACACCGGAAATGTTCAGCGGCCTGGTCTGGAGTGGCGAAAAAAGCATCCAGCTCGGACTGGCCGACGGATTGGGCAGCGCCGAATATGTTGCGCGCGAAGTCATCAAGGCCGAGAACATGATGGATTACACACCGCAGGAAGGTTTTGCCGAGCGCGTAGCCAAGCGCTTTGGCGCGGCAATGGCAAAAAGCTGGCTTGCCCCCCTTTCATCCAGTTCGGTCAGTTTGCGATAGTTTTTTGTCCCTTCCCCTTCAAGGGGAGGGAGAAATTCCCGAGGAGAAATTGTGAGATTCCGTTTTCCCGTAGTTATTATTGACGAAGATTTCCGCTCGGAGAATGCGAGCGGCATCGGCATCCGCGTACTGGTCAAGGCCATCGAAGAAGAGGGCCTGGAAGTGCTGGGTGCCACCAGCTACGGTGACCTGACCTCATTCGCACAGCAGCAGAGCCGTGCTTCGACCTTTATCCTGTCGATCGACGATGAAGAGTTTTCCACGCCGGAAGCGGCGGAGCACGCTGTTGCCCAGATTCGCGCCTTTGTTGAAGAGATCCGCCGCCGCAATGCCGAGATCCCGATCTTCCTGTATGGCGAAACCCGCACCTCGCGCCACATCCCCAACGATGTGCTGAAGGAATTGCACGGCTTCATTCACATGTTCGAGGATACGCCGGAGTTCATCGCCCGCTACGTGGTGCGCGAAGCCAAGGCTTATCTGGATTCACTGGCGCCGCCATTCTTCCGCGCCCTGACCCATTATGCGGCGGACGGCTCCTATTCCTGGCATTGCCCCGGCCATTCCGGCGGCGTGGCTTTCCTCAAGAGCCCGGTGGGACAAATGTTCCACCAGTTTTTCGGCGAGAACATGTTGCGCGCCGACGTGTGCAATGCCGTAGATGAACTCGGCCAGCTGCTCGACCATACCGGCCCGGTTGCCGCTTCCGAGCGCAATGCCGCACGGATTTTCAACGCCGACCACCTGTTTT
Source organism: uncultured Gammaproteobacteria bacterium (assembly GCA_963741495.1). Lineage (GTDB taxonomy): Bacteria > Pseudomonadota > Gammaproteobacteria > Burkholderiales > Sulfuricellaceae > Sulfurimicrobium. The sequence continues at coordinate 9,096 of CAVUID010000015.1, read as the reverse complement.
TCGTCACCAACGGCACCTCCACCTCGAACAAGATGGTCTGGCATTCCACCGTGGCGCCGGGCGATGTGGTGGTGGTTGACCGCAACTGCCACAAGTCCATCCTCCACGCCATTATCATGACCGGCGCAATCCCCGTCTTCCTGACCCCGACGCGCAACCATTACGGCATCATCGGACCGATCTCGCTGGAAGAATTCAAGTGGGAAAACATCCAGAAAAAAATCGCTGCCAATCCGTTTGCGCGCGAAGCCACGGGCGCACCACGCGTGCTGACCATCACCCAGAGCACCTATGACGGCGTGATCTACAACGTAGAAACCATCAAGCGCATGCTGGACGGCAAGATTGACACCCTGCACTTCGATGAAGCCTGGCTGCCGCATGCCACGTTCCATAACTTCTACAAGGATATGCACGCCATCGGAAAGAACAGGCCGCGTCCGAAGGAATCCACGATTTTCGCCACGCAATCCACCCACAAATTGCTGGCAGGCCTGTCTCAGGCCTCGCAGATCCTGGTGCAGGATTCGGATACTGGAAAATTCGACCGCGATGTATTCAACGAAGCCTACCTGATGCACACCTCCACCAGCCCGCAATACGCCATCATCGCTTCTTGCGACGTGGCGGCAGCGATGATGGAGCCGCCCGGCGGCACCTCGCTGGTAGAAGAATCGATCCTCGAAGCACTCGACTTCCGCCGCGCCATGCGCAAGGTGGATGAAGAATTCGGCGACTCGTGGTGGTTCAAGGTGTGGGGGCCAGACAATCTGGCGGAGGAAGGCATCGGCGATCGCGAAGACTGGATGCTGCACGACAACGAGCACTGGCACGGTTTCGGCAATCTGGCACCGGGCTTCAACATGCTCGACCCGATCAAGGCCACCATCATCACACCAGGGCTAAGCATGGACGGCGGCTTCTCCGACTCAGGCATCCCGGCCGGAATCGTCACTAAATACCTGGCCGAACACGGCGTTATCGTGGAAAAAACAGGCCTGTATTCCTTCTTCATCATGTTTACCATCGGCATCACCAAAGGCCGCTGGAACACCATGCTCACCGAATTGCAGCAGTTCAAGGACGATTACGACCGCAACCAGCCGCTATGGCGCGTGCTACCGGAATTCGTCGCCAAGCATCCGCGCTACGAGCGGGTCGGACTGAAAGATCTTTCAGACAGCATCCACGGCATCTACAAGGCCAACGACATCGCACGCCTGACGACTGAAATGTACCTCTCCAACATGGAGCCGGCGATGAAGCCGACCGATGCTTTTGCCAAAATGGCGCATCGTGAAATCGACAGGGTGGAAATCGACGACCTGACCGGCCGCGTCACCAGCGTGCTGCTCACGCCCTACCCGCCGGGCATTCCCCTCCTGATTCCGGGCGAACGCTTCAACAGCACCATTGTGCGCTATCTCAAGTTCGCACGCGATTTCAACGAGAAATTCCCCGGCTTCGAGACCGATATTCATGGACTGGTGCAGGAATCGGTCGATGGCAAGAAGCGCTACTATGTGGATTGCGTGAGGCAAAACTAAAAGGGGAACCCCCTCTTTTCTAAACTGACAATAAAAAACTATTCACTCAGATCTAGCGAAGTAACCAATCAGAAAAAAACCCCGCTTCTTGGTGAGAAGCGGGGTTTAAATTTTGCCAAGTTACAGGGTGCTTTCACACTTCCAATCTTTTCAAGCCGCAATCAGTAGTGTCTTTACACCGTATTATTGAACCAGTTCGCGCCATATCACTCGCTTGGACTTGAATTCGGACCCGCCTGCCTCACCTCCCAGGCCTGGATCTTCAGGTGGTTTTTTCAGGCTACCATCACCACTGGTAACCAATATATCGCCTTTCCCATCACTCTTCTTGACTGGAGTGACACCCACAATGGGTGAGTCGAATCTCTGACCAGCCAGATTGCCTGCCGCACCCGGCGCCGTACCGCCTGTCTTGTAATTAAAGTAATTGAGCCAGCCATAGCCCCCCGGGGAGCAAACAGAAGGAGTTGGCACGATAGTTGGTGCCACAAGCACACCCCAAGCCAGCAATGGATTTACGTTAACTCGCTCACCGGGATCCGGGAAATTAACATACCAGCCACGATCAGCAGTGAAATTCACTGGATTATTGGTAACAGTACGTTTATTGGCATTGGTAGTCAGTACCTGCTCAACCAACGTGGTTCGTGGATTAACCAGAGTCGAGGTCGCTTCATCATCCTTGATTGCGTAAAGTGATTGCAGCTGTCCATCTGTCAGATCACTGTTTTCAAGATATTTACCTGTTCCCACGAACACCACGCGCTTGCCATTGGCTTCACCCAATTCCGGTGCCGCAGTAATAGGTTGCGGATTGCCCGTATTGTCTTTCAGCTCGGCAAATTTCATAGCCGTCCCTGCATTGATATCGAACCGCCAAACATTGCCAAGCAGATCTCCTCCATATACGTAACCAGCAGTATTATCCTTAAGTGCGTCGTCCACCCATACAGAGAATCTCGCCAAACCGCTTGGAGTGGTGGCATCGCCAGCACCCGTGTCGATCTTCCTAATAACAGTACCCGTCACTGGATTGAGTACATACAAAAATCCTTTACCCGTTCCTGGACTGATATTGTTATAACCTGAGGTAACCAGCACAACCCAGGTTCCATCTGCCAGCTTGGTCCGGACTGGGTAACCGAAGCTATATCCAATATCACTATCTTGAGCCGTGGTAAGTTCCCAAAGCAAAACAGGATTGGCAGGATTGGTGACATCCAGCGCGTAATAACCGCGCCCGCCTCCACCCAACCCACCCACCAGGATGGTGCGCCAACTGCTTCCGTCATAGACGTCACCGACAGTTGCAGAGCCATTTACATAGTAGCTGTGCATGGTGGCATAGTTCTTGTCCGCCAGTTTCCACATATTGGGAATAACCATGCTTGGCACATAGGCCCAGCGCTCTACTCCGGTATCCGCATCGAAAGCGTGCAACATACCATCATTGGCGCCCATATATACCGTGCGAGCCCTGAGATGTTTGTGCGGTAACGAAACTGCTGTAACCCGTATCGGTATATTCAAAGGACGGCTTTCCAACAAAGGCCGGCTGGGATTCCACCACGTCCCCCAACACCGCCTCACGATAGCGGTAAATCCTCTGGGTAGCGTCATTTGTGGGTCGGTCTTCATACCCGGTCTGACCACGCAAGAAATTAACCAGATTTTCTCCTGCGGCAGCAGTCTGCTGAGCTGCGGTCAGTGTTGACCACTGGCTAAGGCCCGTACCCGTAAAATAAGCTGGGTTCAGATTCGCATATTCAAAATTACCCCGACTACCCGCCACTTTGGTATAGATCGTTCGTGAATCGCTACTGGCACTCACCAGGGGCCGCATGGTACCGGTGCAGGAAGTGGCTACTTCGACCTTGCAGGTGGTGCCATCAAGTATGCCTGGGGCGTTGCAGTCAGTCGGCGTAGAAACGGGTGTCACGCAATAATAAATTGTGCTGCCACCGCTCACCTCAGCTGCGATAGCCCCTGGCGCAGCACAGGAACCGGAGACAACATCTTCGGCGCACCAGGTCGCGGCCAAACTGGGAACAGCAGTATCCACATTAACAGACCGAGCTTCCAGATTGCCGGTCCATTTTACTGTGGTGTAGGTAGCCAGATAGGCAAAGTTTTCACCGGGGGTAAGATCAAGAGAACTGGTTGCAGCTGCCGCACCCGCGCCCAGTTTTGCACCAATTTGTTGGAGTGCATCGTTCAGGCCACTGCTTAGTTCAGCGGGATCTTTGGCGCTAAAATAGGTACCCTGACCATTAACGGCGGCGTGCCACAAATCATCCACCGTAGTCTCGTTGCCGGAAACGGGAACTGGCCAATTCACAGCTGGCGAACCGGTCCCATAGTAAAGATTGTAATAATCAAGCCGTGCATCCGACGGTGCCGAAGTCAGATCCTTAACCGTTTTGTAATCACCGCTAAAGGTCAAAGTTCCATCCACGCCCAAGCCCAAAGTGAAGGTGGTCATGTGTTGTTTGGGGTTATTGTCCGTGCTACCGACAAACACATTATCCTCGCACACATCCAGCCCCAGACTACCAGTGCAGTTACCCAGCGCGGGGTTGCGGATATCGGTATCGTAGTAATACTTGCTGGCATCGGCCAGCGTGGCGGAAGTTGCAGATGGGCCTTCATACATCGGGCGCGCAGTGGGTGCAGCATCCAGATTGCCGATTGCCGATCCATTGATATCCTTGGACATCGCTCGTGCTATCGGTATTCCAGTAACCATCTGTCGTGAGCAGAGAAAAATTCTGCTGGCAAGAATACTGCATCGGGTCTGAGGATCCAACTGGCTTCTTGCCGGCAAAAATACGCCCCACCGTACTCAGCGTTGAACGCAATGGCGTGCCGGAACCCGGCGTGGCATTGAACAGCCGAGAATACCAGGTTGATTTCTGATTAACCGCCTCGGAACCAGAAGACAGGTTATCAAACCGGGCGATTGGCAGATAATTGGTACTCTGACTGTTGAGTGTGAAAAAACCGACACGATAACGGTTGTCAATTGTCTTGAATGCCTTGCTTGCAGCGCTCTTCATACCCTGCATGCGGGTACGGTAGTAGGCGTACCAGTTGCCAAAATTGGTGACTTCTTCGGCATAGGTGCAGGTTGCACCAGCACAGTCGGTACGGTTAGCCGCTTTGGAATAGCTGTTATTAGCTGGAAACAATGTTGGTGCGGGCAAAAGTATAGGGCGCTGTGGATGTCCCAGTCACGCCGCCCTTGATGTCAGGCGAGAGAGGCATGGTAAATGTGGGGCCTGCGCTTTTGTCATAGGATTCACATCACCGTTTGCGGTAGCTCCTGCAGCCTGTGTAGAGGTAACAGTAATTGTTGTGCTGCTTACCGTGGCTGTATATTCGGGGTTGGAAGCATAGGCATTGATCTGGGCAGCAATTGCCGCGGCAAAACCGGCATCATTTTCAGTATTCCCCCAACTAACCGTGGCGCCCAGGATCTCGACGTTGTTTACCTTCATGCTTGAAACATTCTGGTTTCTTGATGTTCCGCTCACAACAATCGTTCCCGAAGCGGCCACGCTAGTGGTGCTCGCCCCCACGTAACGCGGGTACTTGTAGGTCGCAGTTTTGGTAGCCTGGCAGGTTGTCAACGCAGTATCGCTGCACCAGCGTGATTTAGCCGGGAAAGTGTAGGTTCCAGTCGAAACTGATGAAAGGATGCAGGTTTTCAGGTCTGCTGCAGTGCAGTATTCGGTAGGGACCACATCGTAGTAATAAGGATTACCGTAGATGCCCCAGACATCACTACTGCTGCCGCTGCTGCTACGCCCGTATTTGTAGGTAGCATCGGGGTAAAGGTAATTACTATTTACTTGGCATACAGATGGGTTAGTCAATTCTGCAGAAGTGGGATTGTTTTTTGTACACCACACCCGGTCAGGATAAGAAGTGGTTAAGTTGACAGAAGTCGTACTGACATACAACTGGGTCCTGTTCTGCTTGTTGTAACCGTCGGTAAGCACGCTGGTTGGATTGGTCTGGCTAGGTTTTTCACTCCCGTCAGCATTGACCCCAGGAGTGTACCGAATTGCCGGGTTGTAATACTGAGAATTCATCGCGCTGGTCATGTAGGGCACATCACCCACCACGCACAAATCCAGTGGATTCGTCGAAGAAGTAATCACATTTGACACACTGCCATCATCGTCAGCACTATCCTTGCAGACTTTTTCGTCGCTGGCCGGACTCCAGGAGCTATCTGTCCACGGATTAGCCCCACTAGCCGCAGATACGTTATACGTCGACATGTAATCCGGCGTGAAATCCTGTCCCATACTCCCGGAATTATCCAGAATAAACATCAGGTTGGGCAGAACCGCCGTGGTGGTTGCATTATTCAGCGGCGCAGTCGCCAGCGCAACCGGTGCAGCAAGAGAGGGCAGAGGAAAAGCCAAGCCGACCATGAGTGCAAGGCTGAGCATGCGGTAAGCCATTCGATGAGTGTCCGGGTAGTGTTTCATGCTTGCCTCCTAGTAAACGAATGCCTGTATGTAGCTGACGGTATTTCTCGGACCGGTAACCCGAGCAGTGACGCGATACATGGGCGAACCGCTTGAAGAAATCCCCAAATACCCTGTGGGCTCGGCCTTTTGGCTCCCCCCGCCTCCGGGCCCTGAAGGCCCGAACAGGCAGTCTGTAGTTGTAACCACCTGATTGGCATTTCGGCACATGCGCTGAACAATGTAACGGATGGCATTATTTGTGGCATCGGTACCGCCATCCGCGCTGCCAGCAGTCCAAGTTGCGTCTGCAGTAATATCCAGGCCAGTTTCATCAAAATTTGAATAATACCCGCCCCCAGCATTGGTCACATTGAGCACATGAGCGGGATTCGTCCAGATTTCTGCTGTACTATTTGCCGCCAACCAGGTAATCGCGTCCTCAAACCCACTATCCGCGGAACTGGTGGCTGATTGTTTGAATGCAAGATTGCCCGCAATAATGGTCGAGGTGTCGACAGAGCGCACCAGCGCAACTGCTGCAAGCGACATTACAACCAGCGCGATAAGAGCGATAAAAAGCACCACTCCGCGTTGTTTTATCCCCCCAGGGGTATAGATTTTGGATAGTGGTTTCATAATGTATCCCTGGCCCAGATCATATTGCGCAGAGGAATGATGGTTTCATATACCCGGTAGCGATAACGCTGCCAATCTGCGTCAGCAGTCAAATCAATGGTCGGCGCAGGTGAGGTGCCACTTCCTGCCCATGCGCACAGGCCAGTAGGCGTGGCAGACGAAGTCGAACTGCACGCCTCGGTCACATTTTCCTTTTCCATCTGGCTGTTGCGCGCCACCACTGCGACGCGGATTGCCTTGATACGGTTGCGATCAGCAATAGTAGGTGCAGCCCATGTCCCTGTCGCATCGACCCATTGAACAACCGTATTAAAATCAGGGTCGCTGTTAAGCAGTCCAGCGGCGGCAACCCCATACTGCGCCTGAAGGTTGACAACGCCTGCCACGCTTGGGTTACCACTTCGTTCCATAGTGCCATTATTCACGTCATAGGCTATCTCATTCCAAGATGGCCCCAAGCAGGCAAGATTAGCACCGATTGCCGTTGCGGCAGTTTCTGCCAGAGTTACTGTTTTGGCTCCTGCAACAGCGTTTACTCTTGTCATCGCACACGTGGTTCCATTGGTAATAAATGCAATATCATTCGCATGGCATGCAAAATTACTGACTACGGTCGCATCATTAGCACTCGGTACGCCCATGGAGTCAATCGTAGTCGGAATACCGCCAGAGGGAGAATTTCCGTAGCGGATGATAATTGTGTCGCTAACACCATCGGTAATTGTGACAGGAGAGATGCCTGTAATCCCTGTTGTGCCAAAGGTTAGAGTTGTGCACTTGAACGGAGAGTCTGCAACGGGCATTAGTGAGTAGCCTGCCATATGCGCATCACGTGCAACGGCATAGAGCGCGATACTGCCATTGGTCTGGGCATCGGCGCTTCCGGTAGTACTGCGCTTTTGCCCTTCAAAAACAGCAAACACCTGCATGATGACCATGGTGGCAAGCAAACCTATTACCAGGCCCACAAGGATTTCCATCAGGCTGAAACCAGCTTGATGAGAGGATATTTTATTGCTACTTGATGGCATGATCATAACCCTCCATCAATACGAGCAATGGTGGTAAAGGTATGCTGGGCATCTGTGCCAGGCTGTTGCCACCCGATCATCACGGTAAATTGATTGGGGTTGACGCCATCCCGGATAGTTGTGCGCGTGCCATTAGGCAGCAAATCAGATATATCCGTGTCGCTTTCAGCATAATTAGCTAGGTTGGCCTGATCCACCCAAAGTTGCCCCACTCTTTGTTGCGCGATATAACTGGCATCAGCACGGTATTTAGAGTCAGATGTATTCTTTATCATAGCTGCCTGCAAACCCACCACAGCGAGTATTCCCATGGAGAATATCAGGATTGCAATTAGCGCCTCCAACAACACCACGCCATTCTGAGCATGCCTTGCAACTCTACTATTTGCGAGAAGCTCACGCCGAGGCAAAGCCACATGGGGGTGGTTCAAGAGAATTTTGGCTTTTCTGTGCATCTTCGGAACCTCGTTAACACTTACGCGGGTCAGATGAATCGAGACCAGAATCTGGATCGCACATCCGACTACTTCCACCAACATCAACCATAATACGCAATGGTCGCTGATCAGATGCCGCTATCGCAGAAGAGTCAATATCCAGAGTGTATACTCCGTCACTTCCACCCAACTGGTTAAAAATAATAACAACTGCAGCAGGCGTTACGTTAATGGAACCAGACGATCCGTCACTGGAAGAGCGCTCCTGTATAGGATCATCGGCGCACACAGCATCTACCGGTTCACAGCTAACCTTCCAGCCAGTCCCAGCGGCCAGTTCGAACTTGACGCCGTGATTGCGCTGAACGGACTCCATGCGTGCCACCTGGAGTCCGTTCAACATGGACTCAGCCGCATTGCGGATTTGGGTATTCTGAACCCAGGTTTTATATCCGGGTACACCCAGAGCAACCACGAGCGCCAGAAGTGCAATTGCGATCATTAACTCGATCAGGGAAAAACCACTTTCCCCATTGCCATGCAGAGCTTTTAACACGATTGCCCCGCTTTCGTGACCCAGCAATTTCCCCCGCCGCTGTCAGGAGTTGAAGAAGTTTTATTATTGTCCTGGTCGATGGTATAGCTGTAGCCCCCCATATCCTCGCTACCGATACCAGTCGCCGTAATGGTGTAGGTATTTGCCGTGGTAGTACAAACATAAGTGAAATATTTAGCCCCTGCCACTGCGGAGCCGCCACCACTAATTAAGTCGCAATCACCAGCCACATAGTTATCGTACCTTCGGCCATCCTGAAAAGACTGCTCAAGCTTCACTCGCAGATCTGACAGGAAGCTAATGGGCTCCTGAGCCTTTCCGCGCTGAAGGTAGCGGTTATAGGCAGGCAACGCAATCGAGGCCAATATCCCTATAATCGCAACCACGATCATCACTTCAATCAATGTG
>CAVUID010000014.1:0-76423 GCA_963741495.1 uncultured Gammaproteobacteria bacterium | reverse complement strand
ATCAGCGAGGGCGAGACCTCGGTGCCATACATTTCTTCCAGGTGGCCTTGTATCTCCCGTACCGTCATGCCGCGGGCGTAGAGCGACAGGATCTTGTCGTCGAAGCCGGTCCAGCGGGTCTGGTGCTTGGGAATCAGCTGTGGCTCAAAGCTGCCGTGGCGGTCGCGGGGAATTTCAATCGGCAGCTCGCCGAATTCGCCCTTGAGCGTCTTCTTGCTCTTGCCGTTGCGGGTGTTGCCGGCGGGATTGGCGACCGGCTCATTTCGCCATGACCAAGGTGTTCGGCCATTTCGGCTTCAAGCGCACGCTCCACCAGTTTCTTGGTGAGCTGCTTGAGCAGGCCATCTTCGCCAATCAGGTCTTCGGGTTTCTTGTAATCAGCCAGCAGGCTGTCGAGCAGTTCGTTGCTTACGGTCATTACAGCTCCTTTCTCCAGGACGGCAGTTTCCTGCCAAATGACCGTTTACACAAAAATTCTTACACCCTCACCCATCCCGCACGGCGGAAATCGCCAGCATCCTGCGGCCACCATGCACACATAACCACAAGAAACCCATCCCACGTGACGTAAAGCTACTCCGAAACAAACCAGACATTTCGTTTCGATGAATTCACGCATGCAATAAACGCCGCACACGCAATTCACTGCACCCCCCAGCCGCCGGCCAAAGTCGATATGGACAACAAGCACAGCGAAAGACTCATCACCCGAAACGGCAGAGAACATCGAGCGCGTCAAATCCATGCTGGCGGCTATCCCGGCAGATTGTGGGTATGAGCAGTGGCGCAACGTGGTGTGGGCCGTTGCATCAACTGGCTGGCAGTGCGCGGAAGAGCTGGCACGCTACTGGAGCGCGAGCGCACCGGAAAGGTTTGACGACGCAGCGTTCAACACGTTGTGGCATTCATATGAACCAGGCAAGGCCAACGGCGTGGGCTTCGGCACGTTGGTCTACTTGGCAAAACAGAATGGCTGGCAGGACACGTCGGTGGGCACTGCCCAGCACGCTGCCGGTAGTCAGGGCGACGTAGCCAACGGAAAGCGATTTGCAGGCATGTTCCGGGATAAGCTGCTGTTCGTCCACGAGACGAATGACGTGCTGCTGTTCAAGGATGATGCGGGCTGGCTATCGGCACCGCCTGGAGAAGATGACCGCGCTGGTCCGAAACAGGTCTTGGAAGCGATGCACAAGGAAGCAGTCAAGCGCTACGGCGAAGCGCCAGATGACCCGAAAACCAAGCTCATGCGGGAGGAAGTCAAGCGTACCAGCAAAGCCCCGGTCATTCACGCCATGATCGAAATGGCCAAATCAGAACCGGGCATGACGCGGGGACTGCATGAATTCGATGCCGACCCGCTGCAACTAGGCGTGACCAACGGTGTTCTCGATCTTCAGCAGCACGTACTACTGCCAGTATCTCCGAAACTGCTGGTTTCCAAGCGCTGCGCGGTCGCATACGTCCAAGCGGCAACGTGTCCGCGATGGGTGCAGTTCATGGTCGAGGTTCAGCCCGACCCGCTGGTACGGAAATTCATCCAGCGATGGGTCGGCCTACCGCCTGACCGGCAGTGTTCAGGAGCAGGCGTTTGTTTTTCTGCACGGACACGGAGCCAACGGCAAATCGGTGTTTTGTCGAGCTGATGGCGTGGCTCCTGGGCGACTATGCCCGGAAGATCGCCACCGAAATGCTAATGCAGCACCAACGCAGCCCGCAAGCAGCCAGCCCGGACATTGTGGCGCTGAAGGGGCGGCGGTTCATGCGAATCGATACAGCGGAAGGCCGGAAACTCGACAGCAACCGCGTCAAGGAAATGACTGGCAGTGACACCCTGACGGGCCGCGTTCCATATGGCAAAGCCGACGTCAATTTCACCCCGACCCACAAGCTCATGATCGTCGGCAACTACAAGCCGGAAATAACTGATAACGGGGATGGCATGTGGCGCAAGGTGTTGCTGGTGGATTTTGGCGTGACCTTCCCCGTCAGCCAGCGTGACCCAAAACTGCTGGAAAAGCTCAAGGCAGAAGGGTCAGGCATTCTGAACTGGGCGCTGAATGGGTTGCGGAAGTGGCAGCAAGGCGGCCTGGCTATCCCACAAAGCATCACGGCAGCAACGGCGGCATACCGCGACGAGCAGGACATTATCGGGGATTGGGTTCGTGCAGCACTTCAACACTGGCTCGGGCATGACCGTCAAAAAAACCGAAGCATATAAGGCATACCGGTCATGGGCGATATCAAAACGGCCATCATCCGATGGCGCAGCGGCGGCTCACCCATCGACTGGGGGAACGTGGCTACCCCATGCTGCCTGACAAACGGACAATTGGCGGAGCGCACTGACCCGGACGGCATGATGGCGGCAAACCGGTTGTGACCGGTTGTGACCGGGGGCGTCGAGTGCTCCGAGTTAGGGCTGTTTTCATAAACTTCTCTTATGAGAAAGTGTTTAGAAAAAGTTTAGGAAAAGGGCTGTTATCGACGCACACGACGCACTTTACCCCCGTCATACGAACGAAATGATGTTATTCACATGCAATCCCGCTCAACCACCAGCGGCAGAATGGAGCAGCACGCATGAGCGCATACATTAAACACTTAGCAGAAGCAGCCCGAACCGATCAGGGTGTGTCTACCCGCCACCCACTCATGCGCAGATTTCAGGACTGGTACTCCAGCCTGCCCGAGCCTACACGAGAGCGGCCGTTTTCCATGCAGGAGTTTGAAGCCGCGTTGAAATCCCAAGGGCGATACATCAGCCCGGTGTTGCTCAAGCTGGGCTGGCAGCGAAAACGAAAGTGGAATTCCCGTGGCCAGTACCATCGGTACTGGGTTGCGCCGAATGGCTAGGTTCGAATAATGGGAGAATTTTACACTCTGCTATACGACCCGTATTACACTCGCATATGAGGGCATTGAGGGTCAATTCTGGGGAGCAAGAATGGGATCAGAAGTCATAGCCACATGCCAATGTGGCGTAAACACCAGCATCAGGATTGGCGGCGGCATGTATAACCACATGACAACCTGCTACTTCCCTTGTCTCTGTGAGCAATGCCATACCGTTGTTCAGGTCAATCTTCTCTCCGAACCCATGCAATGCCCGCAGTGCAATGCAGGGGCAGTCATTCCATACGACGATCCGACACTATCGGAGAGCGACTAGAAAAACCCCCGGTGGAAAATGGGAGCGGTTCTTGCTCTGGTCTGGCATCAGACAAGACGTCCAGAACAAGGCGTAGTCTTGCAATGGGGCATGAAGGAGGAGCTGGGAAGAGATTTGAAGCTGACCGATAAGAACTATAAATGCCCTCAGTGTGGACAAATGTCTCTTCATTTTCGAGCAAGGTGATTTGCGCTGGGACTGATAACGGGTGAAATGGGCTTGGGGCAGTCTTAACCTTACCAGTCAGTAGTCCGCCAGAGTTAAGAATGATGGCAACCGTGAGCTCGTTCGTTAGAAATCTTTCTCAAGCAGTTCCAAACGCTTATGAACCTCCAAAGCGTCCAATTGGAACTTCATAAGGAAAGTTCGCAAAGTCAAATTCGTCTTATTTTTATTACAATTGTCGCAGACGAACACCAAGTTTTTTGCGCTCATTGCCCACCTTTGGATACAGGCCAAATGTGATCTAAATGCACATTCTGATCCGTGAATCGGAACCCGCACAGTAGGGGCAACAAGGAACTTTAGCAACCTGCTTATGCAAGTCGCGCTTAAATTTTTTCGCCTGTTCCCGAGTTTCCTTTTCAGACGATGTGACTCGTGCTCTTAGCGCCGTTACCTTTTCTTTTTTTCCGACCGCACGTTGCGCAATCAGCTTGGCTTGTAGCGCCATTACTTTGGCTTTTTCATTCGCTTGCTTTTGTTCATGCGCCTCAATTAAGTTTTCCACCTGCTCAATATCCAAAGAGTCAAAGTCAATCTTTAGCGTAGCTCCACCTATTTTAAGGTTCGTCTCTCTTTTAGGAAAGGCGGATTCAATTACGAAGTGCAACGCGGTTGAATGATTGCATAAAAACCTCGTGAGGGGTTTTCCAGTTGAGACGTTTTCGTGGGCGGTGATTCAGGCGATGCATGATCATGGCGATCTCCTCGTTGGTAACAGTCGTAAAGGATCGAGATTTGGGCAGATATTGGCGTACCAGACCATTGGTGTTTTCATTGGTCCCGCGTTGCCAAGAAGCATAGGGGTCAGCGAAGTAAGAAGTTGAACCCAGGGCCAGATCGATTTCGCCGTGTCTGGCGAACTCCAGACCGTTGTCGAAGGTCAGGGTGGAGACTCTGGCCTTGATAGGCATCAGCGACCGGATGATGGCTTGGCTCACGGCCTCGCTGGTTTTGTGTGAGACATGAGCCAGCAAGCAGTAGCCTGACTTGCGCTCGACCAGGCTGACGATGGCTTGTTTGTGACCGGCACCGATGATCGTATCGCCTTCCCAGTGACCGACCCGGCATCGGGTTTCGACTGAGGTGGGGCGTTCAGCCAAAGAGCGGCGGTTCTGGATGCGGCCACGGCGCTGCTGACCACTGGCGTAGCGTTTCCTGCGCTGCTTCTGGCAGCGCAGATTGCGCCACAAGTTGCCGCCTTGAAGCTTGTCGGCATAGATGCGCTGATAGAGCGTTTCATGGCTCACTGGTAGTTGGGCGGCCACCTGTTCCGGGCTGTGCTGCTCGCGCAAACGGGCTTGTGCCGCTGACCAGACAGCCGGTTCGATGCGCAGGGCGTTGCGGCTAAGCTCAGCACGCGCCTCGCATAAATGCTGCGCCTGCTTGGGACGATAGCCACGCTGCCCGCGGTTGCGGGCAAGTTCACGGCAGATGGTGGAAGGATGACGCTTCATTAACCGGGCAATCTCGATTTGGTGATGGCCTGCTTTCAGAAGGATGTAAATTTGGTATCGTTCGTCTTGGGTCAGATGTGTGTAGTTCATTGGGCAACTTCGACTTGGCGGTTGATGAGCAAAATGCTTCCGCATTCTGACCCATCTGTTCGTTAATCAAAATTGCACTTCAAACTTGAATCCAAGGACGAAGTAAATCGCCGTGGAGATTTCATGAAAGACCAGTGGCAACTTGCCTACGTTGCCACCTCCTGGCTAGCGAAAACCTCAGGGGTCAGGGGGGCTTTAGTTCGTGACCGTGAATCATTTAAAAGTTTGAACGTGGGAGATGCTGTACATAACCGATGGAAAATAGATTTCCTGACAAATAGACACAATATTTCTTGGATTCAAGTTTGAAGTGCAATTTTGATTAACGAGGAGATGGGTCAGAATGCGGAAGCATTTTGCTCATCAACCGCCAAGTCGAAGTTGCCCAATGAACTACACACATCTGACCCAAGACGAACGATACCAAATTTACATCCTTCTGAAAGCAGGCCATAGCCAATGGCTCCCGGTTAATGAAGCGTCAGATCCATCTACCGATTTCCCGTGAGCTTGCCCGCAACCGCGGACAGCGTGGCTATCGTCCGAAACAGGCGCAACATTTATGCGAGGGGCGTGCGAGCTCAGCCGCAATGCTCTGCGCATCGAACCGGCTGTCTGGGCTGCTGCACAGAAGCGTTTGCGCGGAGCCGCACAGTCCGGAGCAGGTCGCCGCCCAACTGCCAGTGAGCCATGAAACCCTCTATCAGCACATCTATGCCGATAAGCTTCAAGGCGGCGACTTGTGGCGCAACCTGCGTTGCCAGAAACAGCGCCGGAAACGCTACGCCAGCGGCCAGCAGCGCCGTGGCCGCATTCCGAACCGCCGCCCATTGGCAGACCGCCCCGCCTCTGTCGAAACCCGATGCCGGGTCGGTCACTGGGAAGGCGACACGATCATTGGTGCCGGTCACAAACAAGCTCTCGTCAGCCTGGTTGAGCGCAAGTCAGGGTACTGCTTGTGGCGCATGTCTCACACAAAACCAGCGAGGCCGTGAGCCAAGCCATCATCCGGTCACTGATGCCTATCAAGGCCAGAGTTCCACCCTGACCTTCGACAACGGTCTGGAGTTCGCCAGACACGGCGAAATCGATCTGGCTCCTGGATCAACTTCTTACTTCGCTGACCCCTATGCCTCTTGGCAACGTGGGACCAATGAAAATACCAATGGTCTGGTACGCCAGTACCTGCCCAAATCCAGATCATTTACGACTATCACCCACGAGGAGGTCGCCATCATAGTGCAACGCCTGAATCACCGACCACGAAAACGTCTCGACTGGAAAACTCCTCACGAGGTTTTTATGCAATCATTCAACCGCGTTGCACTTCGTATCCGCCTTTACCTATTAGTTGACCAGACTGAGCAGATTGATTTTGTGGTTTCTGGTTTTCAGTAGATATTGACGGAACATTGGACACTACTGATTCTTTGTTCATTTTTTCTAATTCTTTTAAAACCGCTTTAGCTTTTTCTGGGGTCATCGGCTTGACCTCTTTCTTGCCAAAAAACCATGTGATTGCTACCAACGCTGTCACAAGATATAGAGCTACGGTCTCTCTTCCGGTGAGATGAAGAATCAAGGTCAAACCGCCAATAATAAAAAGAAATAGTAGACGGCTACCTGAGTTTTTGAAGGTAGTTATCCACACTACAAATATTGCGATCCAAAGCAAAGCGGCTTCAAGTCCTGGTCCCCCGCTACCGCCGGAAAAACTTTCCTCACTCTCTCTTTGAGCTTCTGTATAAAACGCTTGAGGATCTGCTGCGTGTACAGTGCCGCTATAAATACCAGCCGCGAATGTTACCAAGCCTATCGCATTATTCGTTTTCATTGTATTTTCACGTAATTTGTGCGTTTGAGTTTTTGATACTACACTGAATAAATTCGTTAATTCCGAAGAATTTTGATGCCCATCGGAAATTTGGCAATATCAAGCTGCCAGTAAGAAAATGCCTGCTGAGCGGCGCCAGCCGTTTTTCCCGTACCGCCACAGCTCACGGTCCAAATCAAACCCGGCGTGGTGGCGGTTTGTACATATAGGCTATTCATCCAAGTGTCGGAACCCCTGTTGCCCACACTCATTTCAACCCTGAACTGGTTAGCCGGGTAGCCAATTAGAGCCGTCTTCGTGGAACTTATTATCCGTACATTGTTATAGGTTGCACTTAAACCGGCGGCAATCTCTCCCGGCGTTATTGGAGAAGCCATTTGTTGGTTCAAAAGGGCTTGAGTCACCCCCCGCAGGGCAGGATAATCTTGTACGATTACTGCGCACTCAGCAGGCAGTGTATTGGGCGGAGATACAAATTTGACTCTTGAGTTTGGCGAGGCGGGAGCCTGTCTTGTCCACCCAGCAGGAGGCAACACAGAAAATGCAAAACTCCCCGCGTCAACTTGGACAGCGCTTTGGGGAAAAGCAGATTGAGTCCAAATGGCAAGAAGTAAGCCTAAAATTCCAAGTGTTATACGGGGCATAATTGAAATCAATCACGCTGAAAACAAAACCCGATCATATTCCCAATAACCCACGTCAGCTATAGGGAAAAACACTATAAGGGATGTAAGTTAGGCCTGAAAATCTGGAAAATTTTATACGTGACATAGATATGTCACCCTACCCCCTGCCAGGTTCATTCCCCCCTTGGGGTGGGTCAGTATAGGAAAAAAGGATGCTTAATGGCGCTTGACACCCAGCTTTAGGATTGAGTGCCGTGCTTGCTCAGTCACGGCGCTTGCAACAAAACCCGCAAGCCCCGCGCCATCGCTACACCGTGCCCACCTGACAAAGCGCCGAAGGCATAACCCCGCCATCGGCTTGCCGCCCTTGCCACGTTGGTCCCGCTCCGATTCCGCCGCCGCTTCACCACTGCGGCCTTCATGGCTCCGCCCAAACCCACGGCTGCGCCATCAAGCCCTTGCGGTTCGCAGGCGGCTAGTGCGGTGGCAGCCGGTCAGTTCAGCGCCCGCGCAACGGTTCGCGGTCTTGTCGCGCTGCGCTGGCATCTGTGGCGGTTTGTAACATAACGGCGTCTTATGCAAAGCGCCAGCGCCGGGCAAACTGCCGCCCGCCCTTCGGGTTCGCATAAGAAGCCGTTATGTCTTGCGCCCTGCGGGTAAAAACCGCCACACGGCAAACCCATCGCCCCTTTTATCCCCGGCGGGGAAAGGCAGCAAAACGGGGCTGGTGGATCGTCGCCCCTTCGCTTTTTGCTGCGCGGTCGCTTGCGCGTTTGGGCTAACAATAAACCGCAAAGCATTACCAATAAAAACCTACATGACGCCTACACGAAACACATGCAAAAGAAAACGGCCTAGAGAATTAACCCTAAGCCGTTGTTTTTATGGTGGGCCCGCACGGACTTGAACCGTGGACCAAAGGATTATGAGTCCTCTGCTCTAACCAACTGAGCTACAGGCCCGATAAGACTTAACCCTCGTTATCCAGGAAACTGCGCAGCCGCTCGGAACGGGTGGGATGACGCAGTTTGCGCAGCGCTTTGGCTTCGATCTGGCGAATCCGCTCGCGTGTCACGTCAAACTGTTTGCCCACTTCTTCCAGCGTATGGTCGGTGTTCATTTCAATACCGAAACGCATACGCAGCACCTTGGCTTCGCGCGGCGTCAGGGAGCCCAGAACTTCGTTGGTCGCTTCGCGCAGGGATGCGTACATGGCCGCATCTGCTGGTGCCAAAGTGGACACGTCCTCGATGAAGTCACCCAGATGGGAATCCTCGTCATCCCCGATCGGGGTTTCCATGGAAATCGGCTCCTTGGAAATCTTGAGGATTTTGCGGATTTTCTCTTCCGGCATCTCCATCTTCTCAGCCAGAATCGCGGGATCGGGCTCCTGCCCGGTTTCCTGCAGGATCTGGCGCGAGATGCGGTTCATCTTGTTGATGGTTTCGATCATGTGCACCGGGATACGGATGGTGCGCGCCTGATCAGCGATGGAACGGGTAATGGCCTGACGAATCCACCAGGTGGCGTAAGTCGAAAACTTGTAGCCGCGGCGGTATTCGAACTTGTCCACGGCCTTCATCAGGCCGATGTTGCCCTCCTGAATCAGATCGAGGAACTGCAGGCCACGATTGGTGTATTTCTTGGCAATGGAGATCACCAGGCGCAGGTTGGCCTCGATCATCTCGCGTTTGGCACGACGCGCCTTGGCTTCGCCAGTGGTCATCTGCCGGTTGATCTCTTTCAGTTCCTTGAGCGGAATGCCGACCCTGGTCTGCACATCGATCAGGCGTTGCTGCTGGTCAACAATGGCATGCTGGAAACGGCTGAGTTTTTCGCTGTAAGCTTTTCCGGCTGCGATTTCCTCTACCACCCACTCCAGATTGCTTTCATTGCCGGGAAAAACCTTGATGAAGTGGGCACGGGGCATGTCGCCCTTGCTGATGGCAAAATCCATGATGGTGCGTTCGTGATTGCGAACTTCTTCGACCAGGCCGCGCAAACCGTCGCACAACGCTTCCACCTGCTTGACGGAAAAGCGGATTGCCATCAATTCGTTGGAAATCTGTTCCTGGACTTCCTTGTAAACTTTGTTGCGCGAGCCTTTTTTCTGCAGCACGTCCTGCATCTTGGCGAAGGCTTCGCGAATCACGGCAAAACGCTCCAGCGCATCAACTTTTAGCTGGGCCAGATTGGCCGCTGCAATGGCGGCACCCTCGTCGCCATCATCGCCATCGTCGTCGCTATTATTCTTCTTCCTTGGTTTCTTTTTCTTCAGTCGCCTCAGCAGCTTCAGCCATTTCCTCGCTGAATTCATCCGCGCTCTGGCCATTCAGCACGCCATCAACGAGTTCGTCAATGCGCATTTCCTCGCGCTCGACCATGTCCACCAGGCGCAGAATTTCAGCGATCGTGGTGGGACAAGCGGAAATGGCCTGCACCATGTGCTTGAGGCCATCCTCGATACGCTTGGCGATTTCAATTTCACCTTCGCGGGTCAGCAGGTCAACCGTACCCATTTCGCGCATGTACATGCGCACCGGGTCGGTGGTGCGGCCAAACTCGGAATCCACTGTAGAGAGTGCCGCCTCTGCCTCTTCCACCGCATCTTCGTCAGCAACGGCGGGCGTGGCATCAGACATGAGCAGGGTTTCGGCATCGGGCGCTTCATCGTAAACGGCAATGCCCATGTCGCCGATCATGCTGATGATGCCTTCGATCTGCTCGGCATCAAGCATATCGTCAGGCAAGTGATCGTTAATCTCGGCATAGGTCAGGTAGCCGCGCTCCTTGCCCAATACAATCAGACTTTTCAAGCGCATGCGCCGCGCGTCTGCATCATTCACGCGGATATCAACATTGTCGTTTTCTGTCGCCATACCTTGTCCCGAAAAAGCGTTTAACAAAACAGGGCATTATACCCTACTTCCGTATCAATTTTCACCCACGACCTCGCTGCAGCAATTGCAGCAATCGCATTTTCTGTGTTTCATCCAGACCCTGATCACGCGCCAGAGCCTTTAATGCCTCGAGCTCCTTACGCTCAACCTTCTGCTTCAGCTGTGTCAATGCGCCAGCAAATTCATCTTCGATTTCACCCTCCGCAAAGCGGTCTTCCCACTGCATGACTTCCGCCGCCGCATCGCGTAATCTGGTTTCATGAGCAGATCCGCGAAAATGCTCAATAACAGGAGCTGCATCCCTTAATTGCGGGTGCGCCGCAAGAAAATCAAGCAAAGCCTGCAAAGTGACTTCGTCGCCGTTCCCTTCCAGAACCCCCAATTCGGCCCCCTGAGCCAACTTCGGCTGCACCAGCAGCAGCTGGATCATCTGCCGCACCAGAGAAGGCGGATTGCGCTTTCCTTTCGGCAAAGCCTTGGGCTTTTGAACCACTCTTATCTGAAAGAGATCCTCAAGCTCCGCTTGCGATATGCCCGCAAGCTCTGCCAACCGTTTGCGAAGCATCAGGCTCAACGCCGGCGCCGCCACCTGCATCAGCAGCGGTTTCGCCAATTGCAGCAAATGCGCCCGCCCTTCCTGCGTCTGCATATCCACCTGCGCAGTCAGTTCGCGCAAGAGAAATTGCGACAAGGGCAATGACTCGCCCAGCATGGCCTCAAATGACGCCTTGCCGTTACCACGCACATAGGAATCCGGGTCTTCACCCTGAGGCAGAAACAGAAAACTCAGGTGTTTGCCATCCGCCACTTGTCCGAGGCTATTTTCCAGTGCGCGCCAGGCAGCCTTTCTGCCTGCGGCATCACCATCAAAGCAGAACACAACACTATCACTCTGGCGCAGCAGCTTTTGCACATGGACCGGGGTTGTCGCCGTGCCCAGCGTAGCGACCGCATACTCGATGCCATGCTGCGCCAGCGCCACCACATCCATGTAGCCTTCCACCACCAGCACGCGGTCGGCCTCACGAATCGCCTTGCGCGCCTGATAGAGGCCATATAGTTCCTGGCCTTTCTCAAACAGGGGCGTTTCCGGAGAATTAAGGTATTTAGGCTCGCCCTGGTCCAGCACCCGCCCGCCAAAACCGATCACCGCACCGCGCGGATTGATGATGGGAAACATGATCCGATCACGAAAGCGGTCATAGCGCTTGCCGGTTTCGCCCTCGATCACCAACCCGGCCTGCACCAAAGATTTGGCATCATAATCGGGAAAAATATCCTTCAAATTTTGCCACCCAGACGGCGCATAACCGATGCCAAAACGCGCAGCAACTTCACCAGAAAGGCCGCGCCGCTTGAGGTATTCGATTGCCAGGGGAGCACGCTTCAGTTCATCCCGGTAATATCGGGTCGCCTGCAGCATGACTTCCGCCAGATCTGCGCTTTGGGCAGTGCGCTGTTTTTCGGCCATGGCCTCCTGCGGCACGGTCATGCCGGCACTGCGCGCCAGGTCCTCGATCGCCTCAACAAAACCCAGCCCCTGGTACTCCATGACGAAGCTGATGGCGGTACCATGCGCACCGCAGCCAAAGCAATGATAGAACTGTTTGGTGGGACTGACGCTGAAGGAAGGGGTTTTTTCGCCGTGGAACGGGCAGCAAGCCATGTAGTTTGCGCCGGCCTTTTTCAAAGGCACATATCGCTCGACGACATCCACGATATCGAGGCGATTCAGCAGATCCTGAATGAAAGACTGAGGAATCACAAGCTGGCGCAAACCCGGAAAAAGGAAAACGCCAGGTAAAATCCCGGCGCTTTTAGTTCAAGCCCTTAGCAGGCAAAAGAGCACTCAGGCGCCCAGCTTCGCCTTGATCAGCGCGGAAACCTTGCCCATATCGGCCCGGCCTGCCACTTGCGGTTTCACTGCGGCCATCACTTTGCCCATGTCTTTTACGCCAGCGGCACCAGAAGCAGCAATTGCATCCACCACCATCTGGTCCACTTCGACATCTGACAGGGCCTGCGGCATGTAAGCCTGAAGCACCGATACTTCAAACTTCTCGACATCCGCCAGATCGTCGCGCTTAGCGGCTTCGTACTGGGAAATCGAATCTCGACGCTGCTTGAGCATTTTTTCGATCACCGCAACCACCTGCGCATCATCCAGCTCGATACGTTCGTCCACTTCGCGCTGCTTGATAGCAGCCTGGAGCAGGCGGATAGCGCCAAGACGCGGCGTATCCTTGGCGCGCATCGCCGCTTTCATATCTTCGGTGATACGTGCTCTAAGACTCATGAAAGGGGAATGTTTTCTTAGTACAGCTTGGTCGGCAGCATCTGGCTGCGCAGGCGCTTGTAATGACGTTTCACGGCAGCAGCGCCTTTGCGCTTGCGCTCGGCAGTTGGCTTCTCGTAGAACTCGCGAGCACGCAGTTCGTTGAGCAGACCGGAACGTTCGATGGTACGGCGGAAACGACGCAATGCGACGTCAAACGGTTCACCTTCTTTTACGCGAACACTTGGCATATCGGCTTTCTCTAAACAGAAATTAAATGGGAAAAGCGAAGATTCTAACAGAGTGAGACTGTTTTTCCAAACCCCGACAACGCTTTTTATAAAAAACAAGGGCCGCATGATCTACGGCCCTTGTTGCTTGCTGCTTTAAGGCAAAGCTGGAATTACATCATGCCTTCCATGCCGCCCATGCCACCCATGCCGCCGCCCATGCCACCAGCGGAATCTTCCTTCGGCATTTCGGCTACCATGCAGTCAGTCGTCAGCATCAGACCGGCCACGGAAGCCGCATTCTGCAGCGCGTAACGGGTCACTTTGGTAGGATCGAGCACGCCCATTTCCACCATATCGCCGTATTCGCCGGTGCCAGCGTTGTAACCAAAGTTACCTTTACCTTCAGACACCTTGTTCACCACCACGGAAGGCTCATCACCTGCGTTTGCAACGATCTGGCGCAATGGTTCTTCGATGGAACGCAGCACGATAGCGATACCGGCATCCTGGTCGTGGTTAATACCCTTCAAGCTGGTAATCGCGGAACGGGCGCGGAGCAGTGCCACGCCGCCACCGGCCACAATGCCTTCTTCAACAGCAGCGCGAGTAGCGTGCAGTGCGTCTTCCACGCGGGCTTTCTTCTCTTTCATTTCCACTTCGGTTGCAGCGCCGACCTTGATCACAGCCACGCCGCCAGCCAGCTTGGCTACACGTTCCTGCAGTTTTTCACGGTCGTAATCGCTGGTGGTTTCTTCGATCTGCTTACGGATCTGAGTGACGCGGCCCTGGATGGTTTCTTCGTTGCCGGCACCGTCGATAATGGTGGTTTCTTCCTTGCCCACTTCGATGCGCTTGGCCTGGCCCAGATCGTTCAGGGTGGCTTTTTCCAGCGTCAGGCCCACTTCTTCGGCAATCACAGTGCCGCCGGTCAGGATGGCGATATCTTCCAGCATGGCCTTGCGGCGATCGCCGAAGCCTGGCGCCTTGACGGCAACCGTCTTGAGAATACCGCGGATGTTGTTCACCACCAGGGTAGCCAGCGCTTCGCCGTCCACGTCTTCAGCGATGATCAGCAGAGGTTTGCCGGCCTTGGCCACTTGCTCCAGAACTGGCAGCAGATCACGGATGTTGGAAATTTTCTTGTCGTGCAGCAGGATGAAAGGGTTTTCCATCGCAGCGATCTGACGCTCTGCATTGTTGATGAAGTAAGGGGAAAGGTAACCGCGGTCGAACTGCATGCCTTCAACCACGTCCAACTCGTTTTCCAGACCGGAACCGTCTTCCACGGTGATCACGCCTTCCTTGCCGACCTTGTCCATGGCCTGGGCAATGATGTCGCCGATATTGGCATCGGAGTTGGCGGAAATGGAACCTACCTGGGCAATTTCCTTGTTGGTGGTGCAAGGCTTGGAAATGTTTTTCAGTTCGGCGATGATGGCTTCAACAGCCTTGTCGATACCGCGCTTGAGATCCATCGGGTTCATGCCGGCCGCGACGGATTTCATGCCTTCGCGCACGATCGCCTGAGCCAGAACGGTTGCAGTGGTCGTGCCGTCACCTGCCACGTCGGAAGTTTTGGAAGCCACTTCCTTCACCATCTGGGCACCCATGTTTTCGAACTTGTCTTTCAGCTCGATTTCCTTGGCCACGGACACACCGTCCTTGGTGATGGTGGGGGCGCCGAAAGAGCGCTCCAGAACCACGTTGCGGCCTTTAGGACCGAGAGTCACTTTTACTGCATTGGCCAGAATGTTCACACCGGCCACCATGCGGTGACGTACGTCATCACCAAATTTTACGTCTTTAGCTGCCATGTTCTAAATCTCCTTAAGAATTCTTTGACCGTAGGCCGGGCTTTAGCCCGAGATGTCGGGTTGAAACCCGACCTACGAACATGATTTTTCGTATTGTTTCAACCGTTAGCCTTCGATCACGCCCATCACGTCTTCTTCGCGCATCACCAGCAGCTCGTCGCCGTCAACCTTAACGGCCTGGCCGGAGTATTTGCCGAAAATAACCTTGTCGCCCACTTTCAGGGACAGCGCGCGCAGCGAACCATTATCCATGACCTTGCCTTCGCCCACGGCCTGAACCAGACCCATATCCGGCTTCTCTGCCGCATTGCCTGGCAGCACAATACCGGACGAAGTTTTTTCTTCTGCTTCAAGGCGCTTGACGATCACGCGGTCATGCAAAGGACGAATTTTCATTGCTTGAATCTCCTGTTGGTTTAACTTTTGAAATCTCATGGCGACGGAGTTATTAGCACTCACGTCTGGCGAGTGCTAATAATAGGGATAGCCCCTTCAAATTTCAAGGGCATTCGAATGAAATTGTTGTCGTTCGCCAATAATGTTGATAGCTTTGCCAATAAAGTTGATAGTCCGCCATTACAGTGGTCAATGTATCCAGCGGTAGCTCTTACTAACATTTAATAAAAACGGGCATCCGGATTCAGTGATTGAAAACGGACTTAACGCACGCTAATCTCCAACCAATCATCTTGCTGTCCAAGCCATTAATTATCTTTATTTAAGCGGGCTGCGGAAGTTTGCCGCCCACCAGAAAAATCTCAATAGGAAATTCATGGATACCTGTGCCGTGGGTGGCATGGAATCTGACTCGCCCTCCCGTTAATTCGCAGAACCAGGGTTCTTGTGAAATGGGTTTTTTTCCAGGGAAGGCTTCGGGTGTGAACAGTGCAACATTGATGCCTCCTTCAGGATTACGAGCTGACGTAAATTCAAAGGCTTGGATGCCGCCTTTTCGCAGGATAGCACCGAGTTCCTGGCTGGCCTGGTAATCAGCGGGATGGGTGAGTTCGGCACGATATGTTGCGAACGGCGGCGCTTGTAGCCTGAAGCCCCTGTCAGTCTGATAGCTTGCCTCGAATAGAGTGTGCTGGGTGTCTAACTTGCCGAATGGAGGTGTCGTCATGCCAGACCAGAACACGAAGCGGTAGTAGGCTGCTTCCATAAGGACAGTCCTGGTTTCCTGAGAACCGTAAAACAGACTGGGTTCGTTGCGCGAGCCAAAGCGGGAACCATGCTTCAGGGGCGGGTAGCGAAACGGCGTGGCCAGGAGATAATGAAGGCCTTCGGAACCTTTGCGTAAAGGCGGCTTGGTTGCTTCCAGCATGTCTTCGAGTGCGGCCTGCCGGTCAAGTGAACTGACAAGCTGGTGTGTGGCCACCTGTTCCTGGCTTTCCACGAGACGAAGCAAGCTGCCTGAGAGTTTGACCTGCTTGGCGTCTGCCAGGCAGGCATTCCAGTCCACCACTTACAGTTTTCCCCGCATAGCATCCAGGTATTCCAGCACAGTGACCAGGCCTTGTACCGTTTTTGCCTGCTCAGCCGGTATGCCGCCTGTATGGATGTTTTCTGTTTGCATCCAATGCTGCATCTGCTGGTAATTTCCCCCCACCAGGACGTAAAGGGCGCGGTAGCAGCGGATAAACAGCAGCGCCAATTCACCGGCTTTACTGCCCGGTTCAATCCGTCCACGGCTGATGGCGGAGCGATCCTTGCCAATGATGTCTCCCAAATAGGCTTGGTTCAGGCCTAGATTTTTTCCGGCATTGATGAGTGCTTCTGCGAGGACGCTGGCTTTGTCGATGTCCTGAATGGCGGCGAGGTTCATTTTAGGCCCTTTCTCTAATATGGATTGTGCATAATGCATATTATAGACAATTAATGTTCGATTTGCACAAATTTGAGACACCCTCTCATTAAGTATCACTGCGCCGCTAAATTCATGACTCATGGTGCACGGCGGCATTGGCGTCTAGGCGAACCTGAATAAGTGGTTATCACGAGGAACGCAGTGGCGAAGCAATCCTTCAACTCGTCGAAAAACAAGATTGCTTCGCCCGCAAGACCGTGCTCACTTGTTCTGACCTTTCCTAAGCGGAAGCGCGCCGATTCCATTTTTCAACTTCTTCATCCCAATCATCCATCCGCGCATAGGGATTTGATCTTGGATGCGTGATCATTTCCGGGCTAATCTCAATCCCGATTCCTTCCAGGAAATTCACCAAACCGATGCGTTCGATCATTTCACCTGTGCGTTCGTGCTCGAGGGCATTCTCGGCGAAAAAATCCAGAATACTGCGAGAGAGATTCTGAAGTTTTTCGAAATCCTCATCCGACTCCAGCTTCATGAACGGGATGATTACCGTTCCCATGGTCGCACCGATTTTCAGCACGCTTTTCCCGCCCACCAGCACCGTCACCCCCTTGTCTTTGCCCGGCAACAAGGCGCCAGGCATGACATTCAGGCAGTGCATACAGCGGACGCAATCGTGATTCTCGATCTGCAACACATTTTCATCATCCACCGCCACGCTGGAGATACTGTCACCGGAAAGCGTTTCGCCTTTTTTTGCCAGCGTAATCGCCTGAGTGGGACACTTCCTGATCACATCATTGACCAGTTTCCCCATGCCGTGGGTTTTCAGGTAGTCGCGCGCCAGCTGTTCATTGACCTGAATGTTGTCCCGCCAGATACCAATGGTGGCCATGTCCGAGCGCTGAATTGAGTTCACGCAATCATTCGGGCAGCCGGAAAACTTGAACTTGAACTTGTAGGGCAGGGATGGCCGGTGCATATCGTCCAGATTGCTGTTGATCACGGTGCGCAGGGCTTTCGCTTCGTCATAGCAGGACATTTCGCAACGTGACGCGCCGACGCATGACATGGATGTGCGCAAGGCCGGCCCCGCGCCTCCCAAATCGAACCCCATCGCATTGATGGCTTCCCATGCAGGCTGAAGTTTTTCGCTCGTAATGCCCTGAAACATGATGTCGCCAGACTGCCCGTGGAAAGCAATCAGCCCTGAACCATATTGCTCCCAGATATCGGCGAATTGTCGCAAGGTCTGGGTGTCGTAATGCATCCCGGCAGGTGGCTGAACTCGCAGCGTGTGGAATTCGGCCGCCTCCGGAAACAAGGGCTTGTCGTTTTCATCCTTGAGTTCAGTAAAGCGCGGAATGACGCCCCCACCATAGCCGAACACGCCAACCGTGCCGCCTTTCCAGTAGCCTCGGCGGGTTTTGTAGGAATGCTCAAGCTGCCCCAGCAATCCTGACGCCATGGGGTTTTTCTCGGCCAGACGCTTGATCCCGGTGACAAAGCTGGGCCACGGCCCAGACTCCAGTTCATCCAGCATGGGGGTAATTGATTTTTTCTTGCTCATTTTCTTTCTCCTTTGGTCTATACCAGCAACCGAAAGGACACGGTTGCTGCGGTCTTGGATCAAGAATAGAGTCGAGAACGTAAGCTTGCGATAAAGCAAACACTGTATTTCATGGCTGCCAAGCCGGTATGCCAAATGACGCTCAACTATTTAGGGCATATCTAAACCTGAATGCCTCGCTGTGCGATTCCCCGCCTGATGGCGTAGACTCCAAATTTATGCAGTTCGCGCCCACCGGATAAGCAAAGAAGCAATGGCCTTAACCTGCAGATCGATCAATAAATCAATTATTCACCCATGAAAAACGAAGACTTCCTGCAGCGCAGCCTTAATGCCGTGTGGCATCCATGCAGCCAGATGAAACAGTTCGAGACCCTGCCGCTTGTCCCCATTGCCCGGGGGCAGGGCATGTGGCTGTACGATTTCGAGGGCAAGCGCTATCTCGATGCCATCAGTTCGTGGTGGGTCAACCTGTTCGGCCATTGCAACCCGCGCATCAATGCGGCGCTCAAGGATCAACTGGACAAGCTGGAACACGTGATTCTGGCCGGTTTCACGCACCAGCCGGTGATCGAGCTTTCCGAACGCCTGTCAGGCCTTACCGGTCTGGGGCACTGCTTTTACGGCTCGGATGGCGCCTCGGCAACTGAAATTGCCCTGAAGATGAGCTTCCATTACTGGCGCAATAGCGGCCAGCCAGAAAAAACCCGCTTCATCAGCCTGCAAAACAGCTATCACGGCGAAACCATCGGTGCGCTTTCGGTTACCGATGTCGCGCTGTTCAAGGACACCTATGCACCGCTGCTGCGGCAAAGCACGCAAGTACCAACGCCTGACTGGCGCCATGCCGAAGCCGGGGAATCGCCCAGGGATTATGCAATTCGCTGCGCCGGACACCTGCGCACCCACCTGGAACAGCACCATGCCGACAACTGCGGCATTCATCATCGAACCGCTGGTGCAGGGCGCAGCAGGCATGGGCATGTACGATGCAGAGTATCTGCGCCAGGCGCGGGCGATCTGCGACGAATTCAACATCCATCTGATTGCCGATGAAATTGCGGTGGGTTTCGGCCGCACCGGAACCATGTTCGCCTTTGATCAAGCCAATATACGTTCATCGACAGATACGCATGCCGAAACCGCGCCCCCTTCCCGCACCCGGCGCTCCGCGCCCACCGAGTCCGGGAGCAGCGCTTCTGGCCGCACCGGAACCCTATTCGCCTTTGAACAAGCCGGCATCCGGCCCGATTTCATGTGCTTGTCTAAAGGCATCACTGGCGGCTATCTGCCGCTCTCGGCCGTGCTGACCACCGATGAGGTTTTTCAGGCGTTTTACCACGATGAAACGGCCAAAGGTTTCCTGCATTCCCACTCCTACACCGGCAACGCGCTGGCCTGCCGCGCCGCGCTGGCGACACTGGACATCTTCGAGCAGGACAAGGTGATCGAAGCCAATCGCTTAAAGGCCGCTTATTTCAACCAGGCAGCACTTCCGCTGAGCGAACATCCCAGAGTGAAAAACTTTCGCCACACCGGCATGATCTGGGCGTTCGAGGTCGAAAGCAGCACGCCGCACTTTTCGCGCACCTTCTACCAGCAGGCGCTGCAACAGGAATTGCTGCTGCGCCCGATGGGTAACACCGTGTATTTCATGCCACCGTATATCATCAGCGAAGAAGAAATCGACTTGCTGATTAGCCGCACCCTCAAGATTGTGGATTGCGTATAATCCGCCCCATGCTAGTTCTGGGAATCGAATCCTCCTGCGATGAAACCGGCGTTGCGCTCTACCACACGGAGCGCGGCCTGCTTTCTCACGCCCTGCATTCCCAGGTGGCGATGCACGCCGAATACGGCGGCGTGGTGCCGGAACTCGCCTCGCGCGACCATATCCGCCGCGTCCTGCCGCTCACCCGCCAGGTGCTGAAGGAAGCGGATTGCACCCTTGAGGATATTGAAGGCATTGCCTACACCGAAGGGCCTGGGCTGGCCGGTGCACTGCTGGTGGGCGCGAGTATCGCCGCCGCGCTGGCTTTCGCTCTCAAGGTGCCGACTGTCGGCGTGCACCACCTCGAAGGCCACCTGCTGGCACCGCTGCTGGAAGAAAATCCGCCCGAGTTCCCTTTCATTGCGCTGCTGGTTTCCGGCGGCCATTCGCCAACTGATGGAAGTCACCGGCATCGGCCAGTACGTCACGCTCGGAGACACGCTCGACGATGCTGCCGGCGAAGCCTTCGACAAGACCGCCAAGCTGCTGGGGCTGGGCTATCCGGGCGGTCCGGCGCTATCGAAGCTGGCACAGCAAGGCGCGCCTGGCCGCTTCACCCTGCCGCGCCCGATGCTCAAAAGCGGCGACCTGAATTTCAGCTTCAGCGGTCTCAAGACCGCGGTCCTGACTCTGGTCAGACAACAGACGGCAGACGGAAAGGAACTGGACGAACAGACCCGGGCCGACATCTGCCTGCGCCTTTCAGGAAGCCATCGTGGAAGTGCTGACCAAGAAATCGGTTGCCGCGCTCAGGCAAAGCGGCCTGTCGCGCCTGGTCGTGGCGGGCGGCGTGGGCGCCAACAAGCAGCTCAGGGAAGGGCTCAGCCATGCCGCGGCAAAAAAGAAATTCGAGGTGTTCTACCCCAAGCTGGAATTCTGCACCGACAACGGCGCAATGATCGCCTTTGCCGGCGCGATGCGCCTGCGCCACGAAGGCCGCCACACCATGAATTTCCCGATCAAGCCGAGATGGGATCTGGAAACGCTGGCTGCGCCTAACTAGCCCGACATGTCGGGTTAAAACCCGACCTACGTTTGTGGAAGCGCCAGGCTAACCCTTCAACTGAGCCGCCCAGCGCAGCAAGGTCTCACTACCCAGCCAGCGCCCAAGATATTCAGGAAAAAACAGCAGCGCCCCAAAGACGAGCAGAATCACTGCCACCAGCGCATGGCTGAACAGACTCTCCGGCCGCAGAATGCCCCAGTACTTCATGGTCAGGAACACAAAATCCTTGCGGTGCTCGGACATACGACGGTATTTGATCACCATGTTGACCAGCAGATACACCAGGTAGCCGCCACCGAGCGAGGCGAACACGATGCGGAAGATGCCCAGCATGTCCACGCTGCCTTCTCCGACGCGGTGAAACATCAGGGACAAGATGCCCATCGCAACAGAGGCCGTCACCGCGATCAGCACATTGGCAATCAGCCGGCGCCGTTCACGCGCCAGATCCTGCTGGCGCTGGATGAAAAACGCATCCACTTCCTGTTTGAGATACTCGACCTTTTCCTGAATCAGGGCGGTAATCTCCGACTTCATCACCCGGGTGCGCTCGTCCATGGCGACCCCCAGACGATCCGCAGCGTAATCCACCATTTCCTTCACGTCTGACTTGGTAAACTGGCGCTGGCTGTGCAGTTCGGCAGAAATCTTGTCGAGCTTGGCGTCCACCTCCCGGCTCGCGCCCAGCACCACTTCGCGCATTTCTCCACTGGCCTGGGCAATGCCTTCGCGCACCACGCCATCCAGCTTCTCGCTGGCGTGGTCGATCGCGGTGCGGGAAACCTGCTCCAGATTTTCCCGCGCGTAGTCCATTTCTTTCTGGAACCAGGTCATGGACACCCCCTTTTATTCCGGCGGCGAGTCACCCGGCTTCGGCTTCCCGCCGAGGCGGGTTTCCTTGCCGGACAACAGGTTCTGGATATTGGATTTGTGGCGCCACACCAGCAACAGCGAAAGCAGCAGGACCGCCAGGCTGTAACTGTTTGCCCCGAGTATCGTGATCCCGTACAGCGGCGCGAAGCCTGCAGCGATCAGGGCGGAAAGGGATGAAGTGCGCCACATGTAAGTCGCCAGTAGCCAGGTGGCCAGCACCGCCAACCCCATCCACGCATTAAGCGCCAGCAGGATGCCCAGTGCCGTGGCAACTCCCTTGCCGCCGTGAAAGCCGAAAAACACCGGGTATACGTGCCCCACGAACACGGCCAGCGCCACAGCGGCAACCCCCGCCTCCCCAATGCCGTAATCCGGCCCATAAGCAATCGCCAGAAAAACCGCCAGCCAGCCCTTTGCTGCATCGCCCAGCAGGGTCAGCGCCGCGGCGAGTTTTTTTCCGGTGCGCAAAACATTGGTGGCGCCCGGATTCTTCGAGCCGAAAGAGCGCGGATCGGCCAGGCCGAATGCTTTGCTCACGATCACGGCAAAGGAAAGGGAGCCGATCAGGTAGGCGAGGCAACAAAAACTATCGAGGGCATAACAAATCACTTAAAATCGCAAGCTTCGAATTTTACGGCAAAAAGGGGCGCCCGCATAACGATCGCGCCCATACACCATGGACATCATTTTCCTCAACGAATTCAGGGCCGAAACCATCATCGGCGTTTATCCATGGGAACGCGAATTACCGCAAACCATCCAGCTCGACCTGGAAATCGGCCTGCCGCACAGCCGCGCTGGCATCAGTGACGATGTGGCCGACACCATCGACTATGGCAAGGTGGTGGAGCGTATTCAGCAGATGCTGGCTGAAAAACATTTTCTGCTGGTTGAGGCGCTGGCGGAACATCTAGCGCAACTCGTGATGCAGGAATTCGGCACGCCCTGGATCAGGATCAGCATCACCAAGCTCGGCCTTATTCGCGGCGTCAAGCGGCTGGGCATTACCATTGAGCGGGGCGACAAAATCCTAGCCGGATTCTCAACTGAGGCGCTGATTGCCGCGCCCATCATTCTTGCGCTGGCCTACTTCATCCGCGGCATTTCAGGTTTTGGCTCGGGGCTGATCGCGGTGCCCTTGCTGGCGCACTTGCTGCCTTTGCAGTTTGTGGTGCCGTTCATTCTGCTGCTCGATTTCACCGCCTCCGTAGTGATGGGCCACAAGGCCAAACAGCACGTCAACTGGAAGGAAATCCGCCCTCTGCTTCCTTTCAGCCTGATCGGCATCGGGCTGGGCGTGGCGCTGCTGATCAACCTGCCCAAGGAGCCGCTGCTGACCGGCCTGGGGGTATTCGTGATGGTCTTCGGGGTGCGCAACCTCCTCAATCTGCATGGCGACAAGCCCGCTTCGCAATGGTGGGCGATCCCGGCGGGGCTGAGCGGCGGCACGGTGGGCGCGCTGTTCGGCACCGGCGGGCCGCCTTTCATCATTTACCTTTCCCACCGCCTGCGCGACAAGGTCGAACTGCGCGCCACTTTCTCGGGCCTGTTTCTGATCGACGGCGGGGTGCGCCTGATCATGTTCCTTGTCACCGGCTTGCTGCTGCAACCCGGCCTGCTGCTGGCTTATATCGGTGCCCTGCCGATCATGGCCCTTGGCCTGAAAATAGGCCACAAGGTCCACCTCGGCCTGACCAATGAGCAGATGCTCAAGCTGATCGGCGCCCTGCTGCTGGGAAGTGGCGCTTCCCTGCTGTGGAAAGCCTGGGCGTAAAAAAGGGGCCCGAAAGCCCCCTTTTAAAGAAATAACCAGAATTACTTCGCAATCCCCGGATTACCCTCGACCCCCACCAGCTTGGGCATGTTGAGCTTGCGCGGCGTGATCACTTTCTTGTCGCGCAGCCACTTTGACACCACTTCCCAGATCGGCTCGCCGGTCACGCCCTCGCCCACCGGCGCCCAGCCTGCCACCTTGTATGTCTTGTTGGGGCTGACCGGCTTGCCCTTGAGCGTCATGTTGCTGATGCGCTTGCCGATTTTCTGGCGCGGATCGCAGGTGTACTGGATGCCGCCCACGCGCACCATGTCGCCGCCCTGCTGGTAGTAGGGGTCGTCATTGAAGAGGTTGTCGCACACGTCTTCCATGATGGTCTTGATGGTTTCGCCGGTCATTTCGGTCAGGGTGGTGGACGGATAGGTGATGGCGGTCTGGTCCATCAGGCGTTCCATGGTGATGGCCTCGCCCGGCAACAGCGTGGTGCCCCAGCGGAAGCCGGGCGAGAAGGCCGCATCGGCGCCCTTCACATCCATCAGCGCATCCAGGATCAGCTGGTCGAAAGTGCCGTTGAAATTGCCGCGGCGGTAGAGCAAGTCTTCCGTGACGGCCAGCTTCTCGTTCAGCTTGGCTTCGTAAGGCGCGCGGTGCTTGTTGATCAGCGCCGTCATGGCCGGGTCGGCTTCGAGCAGGTTGGAGAAGACCGGCAGCAGCTTGTAGCGGAAATCGGCTACCTTGCCGTTCTTGACATCGAAATCCAGCACGCCGAGGAACTTGCCGTTGGAGCCGGCATTGGTCACCAGCGTCTGGCCCCTGGCATTCTTGACAATGCTGGGCGCGGGAATGCCGTCGTGGGTATGGCCGCCCATGATGGCGTCGATACCGGTGACGCGGCTGGCCATTTTCAGATCCACGTCCATGCCGTTGTGGGACAGCACCACCACCACCTGCGCGCCCTTGGCACGAACTTCGTTCACGATTTTCTGCATGTTCTCGTCCTGGATGCCGAAGCTCCAGTCCGGCACCATCCAGCGCGGGTTGGCGATCGGCGTGTAGGGGAAGGCCTGGCCGATGATGGCCACCGGCACGCCGTTCATTTCCTTCATGGTATAAGGCTGGAACACCTGGTCGCCGAAATCGGTGGTCTTGATGTTCTGCGCCACGAAATCGATCTTGCCCTTGAAATCGTTGTCCACGATCTGCTTGACGCGCTCGGCGCCGAGCGTGAATTCCCAGTGGCCGGTCATGACATCCACGCCGAGCAGTTTGCAGGCATCGACCATGTCCTGGCCATTGCTCCACAGCGAGGTGGCCGAGCCCTGCCAGGTATCGCCGCCATCCAGCAACAGCGCGCCGGGACGTGATGCGCGCATTTTCTTCACCAGCGTGGAAAGATGCGCAAAGCCGCCGACCTTGCCGTAGGTCTTTGCGGCAGCGGAGAAATCGAGATAGGTGAAAGCATGGGCCTCCGTAGGTGCCGGGCCGGATACCGAATTGCTTGAGCAGCTTTTCGCCAACCAGATGCGGCGCCTTGCCAAAATGTTCGCCCAGACCGATGTTGACATTGGGCTCGCGGAAATAAATCGGCATCAATTGTGCATGAGAATCGGTGATATGCAGCAAGCTGACATTGCCGAATTTGGGCACATCGTAAAACTGTCCACCTTGTGCCGAGGCCAGTGCAAATTTGCTGTTGAGTGCAAAACCGGTTGCGCTCGCCGCAGCCAGCAGCTGCAGAAATTCACGGCGATTCATGGACATGTGATGCTCCTATGTGTCTGTTTGTATTATGTTTTTATGATGCCCGGAAGTGATGGGCGAAAAAAAGCCGCAGCACGGACGTGCCGCGGCCCACATGCGAATTACTTGCGGAATACGGACGCCTTGAGCGGCAAGCCATTGTCCTGGTAGGACATGAAATATTCCAGATTGTTGTACTCTTCGCTGCCAGGCTCGGAACGGCACCGCGCGCACCTGGCTGTTGCATCCTCTGAAGCGGGCCTGCAGCGTCGTCAGATGCTCGCCGGCACGAAATACCGGCCAGTGCGTGGTCTGGCCCAGCGTGGGCGACAGCACTTCGGCACGAATACGGTTGCCCGCATTGTCAACATGGCAGGTGGCGCAGGAGAAATTCAACTGGCCACGACGCTGAAAGTAGAAATTCTTGCCAGCCTCGTAGGCAGCCAGCGCCGCGGCACCCTCAACCTTGACATTCATTTTCATGCCATCGGACAAGGTACGCGCATAGGCGGTCAGAATACCCATGGTATTCACGTCGCGTAACTTGAACTCGGTCTTCACCGTTGCCTTGAGGCACTGGTTGATGTCCGTCTCGAAAGTCACCACCTTGTTCAGCGACGCATCGAAACGGGGGTAATTGCCAGCCACATTCTTGCCGCCATTGGGGAAGCAACTGGCAAAGGTCTTGCCATTCTTGAACGGCTTGTCCCACATTTCCTTGCCGGCTTCAACCACGCCTTCAAATGGGGGGAACTCCATGATGCTGTCGTATTGCGACTTGCTGTCCTTATCCAGAGCCAGCGCGCCATAAATGTAATCCTGATGCTTAACCGTAGGCAACTTGCTCTTGAAATGGGCAATCAACTGCTTGCGATCGTCTTCGGGCCCGGCCTGCGCCACTGCACTTGCCACCAAGCCTGCTCCCAGCAAGGCCAATGCAATTTTTTTCATACCATTCCTCCGTCGGATGGGGTGGGCCGGGAAACCCCCGGCCCGCGGCTTGTATTTAGCTGATTGCCGCTTCGTCAGTGCGCTTGTCGCCCTTGTTGTCCACCCAGTTCATCACGACCTTGTCACCGGCCTTGGCACCCTTGACCTTGAAGCCGAGGAAGGGGTTCTTGGCCACGGCGTAGCCCCACTGCGCATCCAGAACGGTCTTGCCGCCTACAGTTACATTCACAGATTGAATGTGATGTGCCGGAATCATCTGGCCGGTCTTGGCATCCTTGCGCAAACCGGTTTCCATGATGTGATTCATCAGCACTTTGATGTCTGCGGTGTCGCCCTGCATCTGGGCGCGGATTTTCATCGGTTCAGCCATTTTGATATCCTTTAAAATTTAGTAATTCAGTTATCAGATCGCGGTTGCCAGCTTAATCTTGTGTTCGCAGACCTGCTGCTGGCGATCACGAGAAAACCGGCAGTCGCATTAACCGCCGCAACCACCGATCGTGACCTTCACTTCCTTGGACGCCATGTAGGACTTGCCGCCCGCCTTCACCACCACGGTGACATTGGAGGTCTTGGCCATCTTGATGCGGGTGGAGACATAACCTTCTGCACCATTGGACAAAGTAAAATCGGCGATCAGCGGATTAACGTTCTGATCGACAAAAATCGCGATGCTCCGTGGTGCCAGCAATCTTGCTGGTGACTTCCACCGGCACGACAGCGCCGTTTTCTGCAATTTCCGGCGCCTTGATCAGGATGTCCGCGCTCTTGGCAGCACCGTCGGCATTGATACCTTTCATGGCATCGGCAATGTTCTTGGCTTCAAAAGCATTCTTGTTCCACTCGGCAGCCAGCACCTGGCCCGGCTTGAGCAGTCCGGCTGCAATCGCCACTGCGACCGTACCGGCAGCGCCGGTGCTTTTCAGAAAAGTTCTACGCAATTGGTTCATGTTTGGAGCTCCTTACTAGGTATTAAAGGGTGTAAATAAAGTCCACGACCTGATCGATTTCCTGCTTCGGTCAGAATCTTGTGCTTGCCCATGGGCGGCATGGAAGTCTGTGGATTTGCCACAGTGGCATCCCATACCTGAGCACGCAGCTTGGCACGATCCGGCCAGCGCAGCTTCATGGCAATCAGAGGTGGCGCGATCGACCCGGCCATTTCACCCTTGGTGCCGGGCATGGCATGGCAAGCGAGGCAGTTGCCTTTTTTGTTGCTGAAAGCCAGCGCCTGACCTGGCATGCCGGACGTTGCTTCGGCTCATCTTCTTCAGCCCATACTGGAGCCGCTCACACTGGCGCCCAGTACAAGTGCAACCATCAAAAGGGAAATGCGTTGGCGCATCGTTTCATCCTCCATTTAGCTTTTTATCCCGTAGCGGATGTTGCCTAGCATACCGATTTTTTTTCGGGATGCAAACTAATAAAACATAAAATATCTATATTTTTCAATAAGTAGTATGAATGTACCAGTGCCATGAGTACATTACTGCAATATTTTTCCGGACGTCATGTCCATTACTCGGCGCCATGCAAGCCCACCCCTGACCAATACCACCAAACTGCATAAAATATGTTTGTCAAACTCATGATTTTCCGTCAGAATTGTGCCAGTTTTTCGCCCGCGCCAAGCGCAACCGCAAGGTTTTTTAGCCCGCATCATAAAGGCTGTCCAGTTACATGATTAGCTACGACTATCCTCTCAACGAACGGGTTCGCACTTTGTTGCGGCTTGAGGATTTGTTCGCCAAAGCAGAATTTTTTGCCGCTCAGTCACAGGCGCTGGATCACCACGCCGCCCTGCTTTCCCTGTTTGAAATTCTTGAAGTTTCCTGTCGCGCCGACCTGAAAACCGACCTGCTGCAGGAACTGGAACGCCAGAAAC
The DNA here is from genome assembly GCA_963741495.1 of uncultured Gammaproteobacteria bacterium. GTDB lineage: Bacteria > Pseudomonadota > Gammaproteobacteria > Burkholderiales > Sulfuricellaceae > Sulfurimicrobium. Next base: position 48,423 of record CAVUID010000014.1, on the reverse strand, counting down.
ACGTTCTGGAAGCCCTGCGCCACAACCCCGCCATTTCGCAGGAAGCGCTGGACAACATTCTGACGGACATCAGCCAGACGGCGGCCAAACTGCACGAACTGTCCGGCAAACTGGGCCAGCATGTCCGCGATAACGAATGGCTGATGAGCATCAAGCAACGCACCACCATTCCGGGTGGCGTGTGCGAATTCGATCTGCCTTCCTACCATTTCTGGCTCAGCCAGGATGAAGAGACGCGGCGCATCGCGCTGCATGAATGGCTCGCACCACTGCTACCGATATACAAGGGTTTGCGACTGGTGCTCAACCTGCTGCGCGACAGCGGCAAAACCACGCATCAGATTGCCCAGCAGGGCGCATTTCAGCAAATGCTGGCAGGCCGCGTGGCGCAAATGATACGCATCACGCTGAGCAGCGACGTTCCATGCTTTCCCGAAATCAGCGCCAACAAATACGCCATCAATATCCGCTTCACCACGCTTGGCGGCATACAAAAACCAAGGCCCTGCGATCTCAGCGTCGAATTCGACCTGACCCTGTGCAACTTCTAAACAGCATGTGTTCGGCACCGGCAAAACATCGCAAAATCCCCTGCCCGGTCTGCGGCAAGACCTCGCCCTTTACCCCCGAAAACCCGTTCCGCCCCTTCTGCAGCCAGCGCTGCAAACTCATCGACTTAGGGCAGTGGGCAAATGAAGAATATCGTGTTCCGGATTCGGGTACGCGCCTGAACGAAGATCCGGAAGATCTGGGCCAATAAACCTAGCTCCAGCTGGCACGCAGCATGGCAATACCATGAGCGCCTTTCTGCCGGGCCGTATCAAGCTCATCCAGCCCCATGCCGCCGAGCGCATAAACCGGCAGCGGATAATCCCGAATCAGCCGCATAAAACCGTCCCAGCCCAACGTCTCCGCGCCCGGATGGGTCAGGGTCGGCAACACCGGGCTCAACTGCACATAATCCAGCCCGAGTTGAGCAGCGCGCGCCAGTTCGGCAGCAGAATGACAGGAAGCGCCCACCAGCCCGGCTGGCGGCCGCGCATCAAGTGCCATCAGCGCCGCGCCGGGCAAATGTACGCCATCCTCGCCCACACTTTTCCCCAGCCCGGATTCGGTATTGATCACCACGCGCGCGCCATGCGCATGCGCCAGTGTCACCATCTGCCGCGCCACGCTTTCCAGCGCTGCCGCCGGCAAAGTCTTCTCGCGGATCTGGATCAGACGCAGGCCACGCGCCAGCGCCGCTTCCATGCGCGCCATGAAAACCGCTTCGCCCAGGCTTTCGACCTGACTAATAGCCAACAGGGGCGGCAGCTCCAGCGCCCGCAAAATCGGCCCGTTGGCGGGCAATAGCGGCGCCACCCGGACCGCACCCGGCACCTGCCATTCCAGCAACTGGCTTTCCTTCCCGTGCGCCTCGCCGTGCCACGCCACCACCCGGAAAAAATGCAGCTTCACGCTGGCATGCTCATAGTCGAAATGCCGCACCAGCCACGGCCAGGCCTGTTCCACCTCGATCCCCAGTTCCTCGTGCAGTTCGCGCTTCAGGGCGTGCGCAAGGGATTCCCCTGCCTCCACCTTGCCGCCGGGAAATTCCCAGTAGCCGGCATACGGCTTACCCTCTGGCCGCCGCGCCAGCAGAAAACGGCCATCCGGCTGCAGGATCACTGCCGCGACCACATCCACAATTTTTTTGCCTACTTCCATCGCTTATCCTAAATCGACTTCACCGCAAAGGACGCCAAGGCTCGCAAAGGAAAACTGTCGGCCAAGGAACCTCAACAGCACCGCCCTTCTTTTCGAATTCCTTCGCGTTCCATTGCGTCCTTTGCGGTTCAATTGCTTTTCCCGGTTTTATTTTTCAACCCCATGCGCCCCGCCCAGTCACGCGCAAACTGCCAGGCCGAGCGACCGCTGCGCGAACCGCGCCCCAGCGCCCATTGCAGCGCCTCGCGCCGCACTTCCTCCGAATCGACCTCTGACACATTCAGATGAATCAACCAGTAGCGCACGATCGCCAGATATTCATCCTGATCAAAAGGGTAAAAGGACAGCCACAGGCCGAAACGCTCGGAGAGCGAAACCTTCTCCTCAGTCGTTTCTCCGGGGCGAATTTCACCGTCGACAGTCCTGGTTTCAAGATTTTCCGCCATGAATTCCGGCATCAGGTGGCGGCGATTGGAAGTGGCGTAGATCAGCACATTCTCCGACGGCGCAGCCACCGAACCATCCAGCGCCACCTTGAGCGCGCGGTAACCCGGCTCCCCTGCGTCGAATGAGAGATCATCGCAGAACACGATGAAGCGCTCGGGGCGCTGGCACAAAAGCTCCACGATATCCGGCAGATCGACCAGCGCCATGCGCTCCACCTCGATCAGGCGCAAACCCTTGGCCGCATACGCGTTCATGACCGCCTTGATCAGCGAGGATTTCCCAGTGCCGCGCGCGCCGGTCAAAAGCACATTATTGGCAGGCAACCCCTGCACGAACTGGCGCGTATTGCGATCGATCTGCTTCTTCTGATTTTCCACGCCCTGCAGATCGGCGAGACGAATATGGTGCGGATGCGCCACCGGCTGGAGAAAACCCTGCCCGCCCCGCTTGCGCCAGCGGAAAGCCACCGATGCACCCCAGTCCGGCGCGGGTAGTGGGCTGGGGAGAATTTGCTCCACGCGCTGCAGCAGGTTTTCAGCACGCGACAAAAAACGTTCAAGATCACTCATCAAATCGTATCCAAAAGACTGGTGACACCACGGCCACCACGGTTCAGCACATGAGTATAAATCATCGTCGTACTCACATCGGAATGGCCGAGCAACTCCTGCACGGTGCGACAACAAGCGATGCGCAGTTGCGGCGTTAGCTAACCTGCGCAGCGGGTTAAGCTCAAAAAGCCGCCTAAGCCAAAATCGTAGCCGCCTTCCAGCAAATGCGTGGCGAAAGAATGGCGCAAGGTATGCGGGGTGGCCATTTTTCCATGCCTGAGGCTTTATTCATCGCCCGCTGCAACAGTTTTTCATCCAGATGATGCCGCCGCTCGACACCGCCACGTGGATCAACGGAATAGCTACCCGAAGGAAAAATATACTGCCAGCCCATTCCGTCTGCGCATTCGGGTATTTTTTTGCCAAGGCATCGGGCAAATACACCGCCGCCTTGCCATCGCAAATCAGAATCTCCCCGCCATCCGATCCAGCACCGCGCGCCCCTCATTGCGCGTCAATACCACCGGGAGGCGCTGAGGCTGCTTTGCCCGCGTCACATTATCCAGCCAAGGCAACTCGATCTCCAGAACTTCCGATATAAAAACAGCAAGACCGACAAGCCCTGATTCTGGGTCGAAGCAGCGACATTTTCCACAACCGCCGAATGCGTCAAAAAAGCCTCCGCCTGCTCTGCCCCCAACTCTCTCGGATGGCGCTTGTCGTGAAAGAGTATGAATCGTTTTATCCAATTAACATATTGCGTTTCGGTGCGGATGCTGTAATGTTTTACCCTGATTTTGCCTCGAACCAAAAGTATCTGGCCCAATTTCAACAACCGCACTCGGGAGGAAATATGGAACTGAAAATTAACGCGACAGATATTCGTTGGTGGTTTTGGACGGTAACACTGGCTTTCATTGTTGCGGCTATCGCAGGCTGGATTCCGGGCTATTACGCTGTAATGGGTATTAGCGCGTTGCAGGTTATTTTCTTTCTGGTGCAAGAGAAAAGCCTGACCGCATTTCCGACCCAGATCCGGGTTGTCTATTTTGCCTTTACGCTCTTTGGATTGTGGCCCGAGGTGCGGTTATTCATCTACACAATCCTTCTGTTGGGAACAATCATGGTGACCTTTTTCGGGCGTTGCAGCATAGCGCTTGTACTTAAGCACATGCCGTGGAATCGTGGGCGCGAAGTCAGGCTCAACTAGGCAGTGCGGGGGGCGGCTGCGAATGTCGCTTAACAAGTCATTCCAGCTACGCTTTTTGCCATCCGCTGATTTTGAACTGTAGCCCCCTTATATCGTATGACTTAATTCACTCTATGATGAATCAAAATCAAAGGAGGATGACTTATGAAACATTCCTTTCTGTTCGCGGCGGCTACCACACTGATGTTGCTCTATCAGGTAACAGTCTATGGTAGCGAAGCAGACAACGCGCCTGCGTTGGGAGTCGAAAAGGCGATGGAACTTCCAATTTCCGATGCGCATTTTCATGTCATTCCAATCTTTATGGAACCAGATGCGCTATTGAAAGCGATGGACAGCCTTAAGATTAAATGGACTGGGGGTGCAGGATATATGGCGCCTGATGCTCGAATGGCAAGATTCCATAAAGTGATGAAACAACGCTTGAAGTTATATGGCGGTCAGCGAGAATCCGTCAACATCTATGCCAAGCATGGTGCGGCGCCTTTCGAGAACCCCAGTCATCCGGCCGCAGCAGAAATGTTGTCCCAAATCGAGGCGGGGCTTAAGGACGGGCGATTCAAGGGTATTGGCGAGTTGCACGTCAACACGCTCTATACAGCCCCCGATAAACCAGGTTTGCGCCGCAAACTGCCTGTCGATTCCCCCACTTTCAAGGCTGTCTTTGATTTGGCCCGGAAATACGAGGCTCCCGTAGACATCCATATCGAATGGGACCCGGATACGGTCGAGCAGTTAGAACGCACCCTCACAGCCTACCCGAGTGTTCCGGTAAAACTGGCACATTGCGGCAAAACATCGACGGCGAACGATATTCGCGCCATCATGACGAAGTTTGCCAATGTGTATTGCGACCTCTCTTCTCGACCGGGGAAACATCGATACCACACGCCGACCGTGGTCATCTTCACGGCAGATGGGTTTCAGCAGGACGATTGGCGCAAGGTGATTGAAGACTTCTCCGATCGCTTCACAGTTGGGATCGATGACGTCGAGTCCTGGAGCGAATATGAAATGGTAGTCGGGATCATTCGCAAAGGGCTACTCGCGCATTTAAGTCCCGAAACAGCTGCAAAAGTGGCTTATAAGAATGCTGATCGCTTGTATGGTGGACAATAAGAGCGCCGCAAAAGGTCTTTGCCAACCTGATCACCTGCAAGCGGCGCCTGCAGGTTCAATCCGCGCCAGGACAACCCCATGGAACCGAGAATCAGCCTGATCACACTTGGCGTAGCCGACCTTGAAAGAGCCACCCGCTTCTATCAGGAATGCCTGGGGCTGCCTCGACTCAAAACGCCGCCATCCATCACTTTTTTCGAGCTGGGGCAAACCTGGCTGGCGCTGTGGCCACGCGAGAACCTGGCAGCTGACGCCGGGCTTTCGCCTGAAGGGTCGGGCTTCCGGGGGATTTCCCTGGCACACAATGTGCGATCGCCAGCAGAAGTGGACGCATTGCTTGAGCATGTGGCTGGCTTCGGCGCAACAGTGGTCAAATCCGGTCAGCCAACCGATTGGGGCGGCTACTCCGGCTACTTCACCGACCCAGACGGGTTTCTCTGGGAGGTCGCCCACAATCCGGATTTTCCCCATGTGTAAACCACATTCTTCTTTCCACTCAATCAGGGTTATTCCATGCAGATCTGGGTCGATGCAGACGCCTGCCCCAACACCATCAAGGAAATCCTGTTCCGCGTTGCGGAACGGGCCAAAATCACCGTTACCCTGGTGGCGAATCAGTTGATACGCACGCCACCCTCGCCTTTATCAAGGCCATTCAGGTGCCATCCGGTTTCGACGTGGCCGACGACCAGATCGTCCAGCAAATCGAATCCGGCGATCTGGTGATTACGGCGGATATCCCGCTCGCCGCCAATATCATTGAGCGAGGCGGGCATGCGCTGAACCCGAGGGGGGAATTCTATACCCCGGACAATATCCGGGAGTACCTGAGCATGCGCAATTTCATGGAGCAGTTGCGCAACAGCGGCGTGGAGACTGGCGGCCCGGCAAGCTTCAGCCAGAGCGACCGCACTGCGTTTGCCAATCAGCTGGACAAATTTCTGGCGAAGCGAGCCATTCCATAAGCCCCGTCATTGCGAGCGTAGCGAAGCAATTCTGCTTTAAGTACAGATTGCTTCGCTACGCTCGCAATGACATCAACTGCGATATTCGGCGTTGATCTTCACGTAGTCGTAGGAAAAATCGCAGGTCCAGACCATAGCCGCAGCTGCGCCGCGCCCGAGCTGAACGCGCACGGTGATCTCCGGCGCCTTCATCACGCGCTGACCGTCCTGTTCCTGATAGCTGGCCGCGCGTCCGCCCTTTTCCGCCACCAGCACATCGCCCAGATAAAGCCGGATCTTGTCCACATCCAGGTCGGCAATACCCGCGTAACCAATCGCGGCTAGAATTCGCCCCAGGTTGGGATCAGAGGCAAAGAAGGCAGTTTTCACCAGCGGCGAATGCGCGATAGCGTAAGCCACCTGACGGCATTCGGCGGTGCTGGCGCCGCCTTCCACCGCAATGGTCATGAACTTGGTCGCGCCCTCGCCGTCGCGCACGATGGCCTGGGCCAGTACCTGCGAGACCTCGGTGATGGCATCGCGCAGGGCGGCATATTCAGCGCTGGCGGTATCCGTGATTTCCGCCGCGCCGGCTTCGCCGGTGGCGATGAGAATGAAGGAGTCGTTGGTGGAAGTGTCACCGTCCACCGTGATGCAGTTGAAAGACTGGTCGGCGGCGTGCTTCACCAGCCCGTCCAGCAATGGCTGACTGATGGCCGCATCGGTGGCGACGTAGCCCAGCATGGTCGCCATATTGGGGTGGATCATGCCGGAGCCCTTGGCAATGCCGGTGATGGTCACCGTCTTGCCGCCCAGCGCAATCTGTTTCGACAAGGCCTTGGGCTGGATGTCGGTGGTCATGATGGCATGCGCGGCATCGAACCAGTTGGCTTCCTTCAGGTTTGCCACCGCAGCGGGCAGGCCGGCGATGATTTTGTCCACCGGTAGCGGCTCCAGAATTACGCCGGTGGAAAAAGGCAGCACCTGATCATCGCCACACTGCAATAGTCGCGCCACTTCGGTGCAGGTCTGGCGGGCACGCTTCATACCCTCCTCACCCGTTCCCGCATTGGCATTGCCGGTATTCACCACCAGCGCACGGATGGTCTTGCCGCCAGCCAGATGCTGCCGGCACAGGGTTACCGGCGCGGCGCAGAAACGGTTCAGGGTAAATACCCCGGCCACGCGAGCATGATCACCCAGGCGCATGACCAGAAGATCCTTGCGGCCCGCTTTCTTGATGCCGGCTTCGGCGATGCCGAGAGTAACGCCCTGCACGGGCAACAGTTTGTCCGCTTCAAGCGGTGCCAGATTCACGGGCATGGTCAATCTTCCTGATAGGTTGGGTTTTCGTCTTCACCATTCGCATCATGCGTCGGCGCAGCATTCACGAGCATCAGCAGGCGTAATTCCTTGAACAGTTCACGGCTGCTTTTCGGTGGCTTGCCGGCGGCCAGTTCCTTGTGCGCGTTGCGGATCAGCGTGCGCATGCGCTGCACATCGACGCGAGGATGCGCCAGCACCAGTTCGCTGATAACCTTGTCGTCCGCCAGCAGCCTGTCGCGCCAGCGCTCCAGCTGATGGAACTTGGCCGCCTGCTCGCGACTGGAACCGTCCCATTCGGCAAATTTGGCCACGATCGCTGTCGGGTCGATGTTGCGCATGAGCTTGCCGATGTATTGCTTCTGGCGACGGATGGCGCCGTTGGCCGTGAGGCGCTTTGCCTCCTTCACCGCATCACGCAGATTGTCGGGAAGATCAAGCTGCCCGAGCTGGGAAGCGTTCAGGGTCACCAGTCTTTCGCCGATATCCTGCAAGGCTTCCACATCGCGCTTGCGCTGGGAGCGGCTGGTTTCTTCCTGTTCCGTCTGATCGCTATCCTGCATGGTTTCGCTTCGCTGATTAAAGTTGTTATCATAACCGCATTTCAGCCCGCTTTCAGCCGCGTTGTTACCCCCCACCCCTGCCCTCCCCCGGAGGGAGAGGGGGGCAGGGTGTCGCTGACGCGAAACCATACCACTGAGGTCACCGTGCAGGATTCCCGCTTTACCCATTCTTTCGATACCCTCCAGCAGATTTCCCAGGATATTCTGAATCAGGCCAAAAAAGCCGGCGCCAGCGCCTGCGAGGCCGAAGTCTCGCAAGGCTTCGGCCAGAACGTGACCGTGCGCCGCAATGAAGTGGAGACCATCGAGTACAACCGCGACAAGGGTCTGGGCGTCACGGTCTATTTCGGCCAGCGGCGCGGCCATGCCAGCACTTCCGACATGTCGCCGGACGCCATCCGCGATACGGTCAAGGCGGCCTGCAGCATCGCCAAACACACCGCCAGCGACGACTTTGCCGGCCTGGCCGACGAAGCGCTGCTGGCAAAACAAATCCCCGAGCTCGATCTCTACCACCCCTGGGAACTGCCGGTGGAGCAAGCCATCGTACTGGCGCAGGAATGCGAAACGGCAGCGCTGGGCGTGGACCAGCGCATCAACAATTCGGAAGGCGCTTCGGTTTCCACCCACGAATCCCTGTTCGTGTACGCCAACAGCCTCGGCTTCATTGGCGGCTACCCGACCACACGCCAGGGCATCAGTTGCGCGGTGGTGGCAGAATCAGACCACGGCATGCAGCGCGACTACTGGTACACCACCGCGCGTGCAGCTGCCGACCTGGATAGCACTGCCGCAGTGGGTCGCATGGCCGGCGAGCGCACCGTGCGCCGCCTCGATGCGCGCAAGCTCAAGACCATGCAGGTCCCGGTGCTGTTCGAAGCATCCCTCGCTTCCGGCCTGATCGGCAGCTTTGTCGGCGCGGTCAGCGGCGGCAGCCTGTACCGCAAATCCTCATTCCTGCTCGACAGCCTGGGCAAGGAAATCTTCGCCCCCTTCATCCAGTTGCAGGAACTCCCCCATCTGCCTAAAGGCCTGGCCAGCAGCCCCTTCGACAACGAAGGCATCGCCACGCAAAGCCGCGACGTGATCAAAAACGGCGTGGTGCAGGGTTACTTCCTCTCCAGCTATTCGGCGCGCAAGCTCGGCATGACCAGCACCGGCAACGCCGGCGGCAGCCACAACCTGATCCTGGCCGACACCGGCCAGGACTTCGCCGCCCTGCTCAAGACCATGGATCGCGGCCTGCTGGTCACCGAACTGCTGGGCCAGGGCGTGAACCCCGTTACCGGCGACTATTCGCGCGGCGCTGCGGGTTTCTGGGTGGAGGGCGGAAAAATCCAGTACCCGGTGGAAGAAATCACCATCGCCGGCAACCTCAAGGACATGTTCCGCAACATCGTGGCCGTGGGCAACGATGTGCTGGTGCGCGGGGCAAGACAGTGCGGCTCGATTCTGGTGGGACAGATGACGGTGGCGGGGGAATAAGCGTTAGCTGGCCGGGTCAATCACGCTGACCACCCTGGAAATGATCTCTCCAATGATTTCGGCATCCAGCGTTTCCACGTAAGCAGCCGTACCGGCGCGCACTCTCGCCTCAATATCGAACGACCGGACCTGATTGCAGACCGCCACACCGGTTGTGTCGTGCCCAGCTAATGCAAACAGTTAGCCCTGTTTCACGGGCGAAAGCTCCACCGCTCGTTACCGGCACCGTGATGGCGATACCCAGTGCATTGATTTCCTTTGGTGAAATCACCGCAAAACGGTGGCGGTTTTTCATTTCACGTCCAGCCACGGGATTCGGGTCAATCCAGTACACGTCTCCCGCCTGCGGTATCCGACGTCTGATCATGCCAGCTCGCGCCCAACGGAATCCCCCTCGCGCGCCCATTCTGTTTCCGCGTTAAGCTGGGTCATCATTTCCGGCGTCACCCCACGCATCAACTCAGCCAGGGAATAGTGCTTGTGTTGCGTCTTGCGCACAGGACGAGCCACGAAAGCCCCATCGCTCACATCCAGTTCCAGTGTCGTGCCAACCTCGACATTCAGCACCTTGAGCACATCGGCGGGGATAGTCATGATGGCAGCCCCTCCCTGCTTGCGAATATTCACGGTAATCACGGCACACTCTCCTTGTCTGAATTGTCTACCCGACACAATGTAGCACATAAGTAGCACATCACAATTGCACGCAATCAGCCAAACACAGAATCAGGGCAAACGCCCTGCCGCCACCATGCGGTTGAACAGGATGTTGGGGGAAAGCCAGGTGACGAGATCGTCGAATTCGCATAAAGGGGAGCCCGTATCATTACACGGAGAGTCGGGCACGGCAGTTTGAGTTCTACTTACAAAGATATTATCTGCATTGGCATTTTCAGTTTCATCTCCACCCGCGCTACTGATTGAGATTTTAATCCCTGTTAGTTCCTGATACCCGCCATAACCATTTTTCCCATGAGAAACAAGAATAATTGGCACATTGGATGCGATATTATTGTGCTCCAGAAGCAGTTGAATTCCTAACACTGCCATTCGCAGTTGAACACAATGCAAATGAAGAACTTAGCGGGGTGTCAACACGAGTTGAAGGAGGCGTAACTGTGTTTGCTGCAATTGGGTCCGCAAAATTAGGGGTAACATAATACGTATAGGTCGCCCCCATGCATCACCCTCTCGAACCCCAAGCGTTACCCAAGGCAAAACACCAAAATTGTTAGGGCTTGCACATGTAAGAGCTTTCCACCCCTGCATTTACTTGCCCTGTAGGAATAGCTGGGCTTGCTGGACATGGAAATCGGCCATTAGCCAGTGCAAACCCAACCAGCGCATCCTTGATCTCCTCCATCGATTTTTGCGTTTCCCGTATTTTCTGCTGCTCGATCTGCATCGTCAGCGGCACCAGCAGCCCGCCCAGGAGCAAGGCCACCACCACCAGCACGATGGCCAGTTCGATCAGTGAAAACCCTTTCTGCAGATAAAAGCGAGAAGTGCGTCGTTTTTTTAAGTACCAGATATTCATCTAATCACACATTGAATTCGGTGCTAACGGTGTAAAAGCTGAAGAGTCGGTTACCATTCCTGAACGGGGATGCTTCAACATCTGATCGAGGGTAGCCACTGTCGGAGTGATAAAAGTATCGTCCAAATTGGTATTCTCGGCATTCCCAAGGTAATCCGCCGGTGAAATTGACGGGCGCGGGTTGCCGGCATTGGTTGCATTACCCGGCATCACGACCAATCTTCTAATTAGTGTATCCCCATCAACGGTCAGGCAATTTCCGGGGCAGGACTGGCTTGCTGCACCACGTACATAACCGGGTGCTACAGCATAATAGATGACCCGATCCCATACGGTTGCCCAGGAACCATAAGGGCAGATTGACCCAGTCAGTGATTGGATTGCCACCTGTCCTCGCATAGTAGGGGAAACGCCCTTGCGTAACAATTGGGTCAGGCTTGCAATTGATCACGCTGCCTCCCGGCAGGCAATTAATATTGGAAAACAGTGCAGGGCGCGGATAATAACCGCAAGTGGTAAAATATCCGGTCAGCGCAGCCTCGGCGATTTTCGCGACCCGCTTCTCTACGATAGGCAGAAAGTCCATGGGCGCCACAATCATCAAGCGATCATTGAATGTATCGGATTTGCTCCCGGCCACAAAAGTCGGGCAATTGGTTTGCGCTGCAGCTCCCTGGTTCAGCACATTGCAGTTGCCCGTGATGGCCACGCCTGTTGCGTTATTGATACTGCCGACAGCTTCGAGATAATTTGAGGCAGTGGTTTTTTCTGCCGCGCTTCCCCTTGCCTGACCGGCCAGCGTCTCGCCAGGAGCAAACAGGATTGCAGTGGCTTCGGAGCCTTGCTGCGTCAGCAGCGTAGTGCCATCCAGCGCGCGAACCTGCAAGGTTCCTTTGGAATCGCTGTTGATAATACTGAGCGAACTGCGAAAATTTCCTGACTGAGCGTACCAGATGGGTGTGCCGCTGCCATCCAGCAGTTCGTGCATTTTCAGAGACCGCCAAGGAAAACGTCCAATTGCGCCGTCACTACATGGAGTGCTAGAGGTGCCGTACATAGGATCATTGGCCGGGTGGGTCGGGTCAGTCGGGACATGCATATCCGGGCAAGGGAAAACAGCCGGGCGGCTAGGTGTAGCAGCATCATCACCTCGCAGCGCATATCCAATCAAGGCCTCCTTCGCCCTCGCCAGCGCAATTGGTAATCCTGTCCCGCTCCAGTTGCTGCGTCGCCCTATTCAGCCCGATCACGAACACCGCCAGCGCCCCCACGCTGACCAGCAGCAAGAGCAGCATCAATGCCGCGCCGCGCTGGTTATGCACGAGGAGAAAATATTTGTTCTGGAGAGCAGGCATGGCGCCGTCCTAGCGCGGAGAGGGAATCTCACCCTCAATATCGACGGGGGCATCGTCCTTGCGACCAGACGATACTGGCAACTTTTCTGCGCCGGGCGAAGTGAGAGCGGAGGGTCGTTCTTTTTCGGGCATAGTCGCAGGCGGCGTGCGGCGATACACTTCCTCTACCTCACCGCTGCTCATGTCGATGCTTTGCCCGACTTTGAGCCGGATGGTCCGCTGCGCATCCGGCGTAACAACGCTGACTTCTCCTCCCTTGCCCACGGCAGCGACCGGTGAATCTCCGCTCTGGATGCGATTGTTGATCCATAGCGTGGATTTTCCATCGCTGCGGGTAATAAATCCATTGAGCAGGATATTGGTGGATTGCGGCACGTTTTCCACCTCGTCGATCCTGACGCTGCGCTCATGCCGCCGTGCCACATCCATCCGGGCGCGCTGTTCTGACGTATAAAAAAGCCGGCCCAGGGCATTCTCCGCAAAGGCGGGAGAGGACCCCAGCGCCCATGCAGCGAGCAGCATCATGACAGAAAGGTGCTTCATGGCTGCGCCTCTCCTTTTGCTTCATTCATGGTCAGCCAGGCAAGACTGCAATCGGCCATGAGGTGCGGCTGCACCCCGACGTTTTCGGCTCTTGCCGACCCCTGGCGCTGCATGTCGCACGCCTTGACGATAAAAAACCCGGCCTCCAGCGCAGCCAGTGTTGCAAGGAAGCGCGGCAAATCCTCTTCATGCAACAAGCCCATGTTGATTTTCATCACCGACTGGCGCAGACGGTATGGACCCGCATCCGTGTTGGCCGGCAACGGATAGGCTTGCTGCGCTTCGATCTGGTAGCCAATGCCGAACATCTTGAGTTGCAGGCTCGCTGCTCGCAGGGCATCCACCCAGTTGATGCGCTGCTCTTCACCAATAAGCCCATGCTGCTGCAAGGCGAGAAAATCGGTGCGATAGCGCAGAATCCTGTCTTTTTCATCACCCGATTTGTGCAGGCGGTGGCGCGCTTCCTTCAGGGCGTCCTGCTGCTTTTTAAGGTCACTCCTGGACTGGCTGAGCCCCTGATAGGTAAAAAATACCAGCGCTGCGCCCAGCAACAACGTTGCCAGCAAGGTCAGCAAGGAAGTGCGTAAAAAAAGCCAGTCAGCAGAAGTCCATTTCATGGTCGGGCCTTTAACACCAGTCTGAGCTTGAACTCGGCGCGCACGCTATCCGTGCTGGCCGTATCCAGCGTATTGCCGCTCAGGGCCGAGGCAGAATGCACGTTGAGTGGCATCTGGGTCACGCCAACACTGGCGACTTCCGGATCCTGCTTCAGCCTATCGGAAAAGCGGTTGATATCTGCCATCGCAGCACGGTAGTCGCCACGAAATGGCCGGATCTCGGCCTCCAGCGCCCCCCATTCCCGCGCCTGGCTGCCAGTGGCCGGTGTTGCGCTGGCTGCCTTGTCTGGATTCTCTCCGGGCACGCCATATCCCCATGCCAAGCGCATCAAAACGACTTCCGGGCTGGCTTCCAGCGCCCGGCTCACGACCTGCATCATGCGCTCTGGCGTACGACGGTCCTGTTTCAGTTGATCGGCGATCTGTATTGCTTTTTCCAGATTGTCGGCTGATGTCGGCGACTGGGGAAAGGTTTTGGCCACTTCGTCATAACGTGCCAGCTGCGCCTTTGTCTGCTCTGCAAGCTGGCGCGCTTCATCATCGAGCTGGTATTTCTGAAAGAAATTTGCACCCGCCCAGATCAAGGACAACGCAACTAACGCGATGCTGGCCCCATACATTGCACGACGAAGCCGATAGCGCCAATGGCTGCGTGTCGCACTGGCAGGCGCCAGATTATTGGCTGGCTGGCGCAGGCCGAGCACGGTCATGTGCGTGGTGTAAGGGCAACGCCCAGACGGAATGCTTTTGAGGCGGGAGTTCAACTCTTGCCGCGACAAACGCTGGCAGGCAAATGTTGGATCAGCCTGAAGGTGTTGCTGCAATTCTTCCAGGGAATCATCGCTATCAAGCAGCAACACTGCCAGCCTGGGCTCCCTGGCAACCAGACGCAGGCTATTGAGGTAAAGCCGGGTTTTGCCAATCTCCGCCGCCAGCGATGCTGCAGCAACATTTTCGGCACCCACCACAGCAAGACGGCTGGCTTTCAGTTGCCCGCCCTGAAAGAAGCTCTGGCGCAAGCCATCGTGGTGCTTGCTCACCAGCAAAACATCCGGCTGCGTGAGTTTGAGCAGGGCCAGCAATTCCTGGCTCACCATGGGCAAGAGGAAGATACCTGCCAGCGGCGCCTGATGCAGTTGCAGCACATCCAGCCAGGGGCGCAACATGTCGACATTGGTCAGGGCGGCAAACAGATAGCGGTCGTCTCGCCGCTTGCCCGAATCTCGTCCCTGTATCCAGGCCGTGTAATAAGGCGTATTGCGGTAAAGCTGTTTCAGTTTGCGCTGCAGCAGCTCATGCCGCGCAGGGCCGGAGACATGAGGAAGCACTTCCGCGTGGTAATCTTCCTCAACCGAATCAACCATCAGTTGGACCGGTACAGCCGGATGCGCCCGGAGCAGGTCACCGAACTCCCGCTGGCCAGCTTCGGAAGCAGGGAAGTTCCGGCATTGGCCCAGCTTGCCATGCTCGAACAGCGAGCCGATGGCACCTTGAGTGGTCACGCAGACAATTATTTTGGCAGTCATGGTCAAATCAGAATTTCATCTTGCCCAATATATCGTAAATCGGCGTCAGCACCGAGAACATGATCACCGCCAGCACCAGGCCAAGGATCACGGTCAGGGCGGGTTCGAGCATCTTGAGCAATTTTTCGACCGATTCCTTGACTTCGCGGTTGTAAAAATAGGTCACATTCAGCAAGGCGGTATCCAGCGCCCCGGTGGACTCGCCTACACGCAGCATGCGCACCACCAGGGGCGGGAACATGCCCAGATTCTCGAAGCTGTCCGCCACGCTGTCGCCGGAACTGATCTGCTGTCCGGCACGCACCAGTCCGTCAGCGATGACACGATTATCTACAATCTCCTCGCTGGTTTTTATTGCGTCCAGAATTGAAATGCCTGACCGATACATCAAGGCAAAAAAGTTAGCGAAGCGGGCAAGGATGATTTTCTGCAAAATCGGCCCGATAAACGGGATGCGCAACTTGGCATAATCCCACCAGTAACGCGCGCGCGGGTTTTTCCTGACCATCACCGTGGCCACGGTGACCGCAGCCATCGGCAAACCGAATACCAGATACCAGTAGTTGACGAACACATGGGACAGAAAAATCAGCGCCCGGGTCTGGAATGGCAATTCCTGCCCCATGTTCTGAAGAAAAGAGATCAGTTGCGGCACCAGATACATCATCAGGAACACGATCACCCCACCCACCACCACGAACACCATCGCCGGGTACATCAGCAACCGCTTGGTCTGGGCCACCAGTTCATCCTGCCACTTCAGGGTAGTGGCGAGATTCTCGAAAACTTCTGTCATGTTGCCGCTTTGCTCGCCGGCCTTGATCAGGCTGACAAACAGATTATCGAATGCCATGGGATAACCAACCATGGCTTGTGCCAGGGTTTTACCCCCTTCCATGTCCTCCAGAATTCCCGACAGGATTTCACGAAAACGCGGCTGCTCTATGCCGTCGCGCAGGTCGGCCAAGCCCTCCAGAATCGGGATGCCGGCACGGGAAAGCTGCTCCATGTGAAAGCAGAAAGTAATGAGATCCTGACGCGTGATATTGCCGTTGCCGACATGCAGCGGCTGGTTCACCTTGCGCGCGGTGATGAGATCCAGACCCATGCGCTGCAAACGCAGCTCAAGGTCCACCTCGTTCACTGCGGCAAGCTTGCCCCTGGCTGGGCTGCCGTTCTTGTCAACCGCGCTGTATTGGTAAGTCAGCATTTTTGAGCTTTCAGCCGTCAGCTGTCAGCATGAAGCAAAAACCGGGATGATTTTGCTGATAGCTGACGGCTGATAATCAATGCAGTCGCCCGGTCAGATCCACCACGCGAGACACTTCAGCCAGGCTGGTCACACCTTCAAGGATGCGGCGGATCCCGTCATCCGCCAGCGTGCGGAAGTCCTTTTCCAGCGCCATCTTGCTCAATTCCCGCGCTGTGGCGCGACGTGCGATCAACTCATCCAGATCGGCATCCATATGCAGCAACTCGATCAGCGCCATCCGCCCCTTGTAACCACGATGATTGCACTGGCCACAACCTTTCGCGGCATAGACCTGCATCTGGGCATCGGGCTCAAGGCCCAGTAACTGACTCTCTTCCGGGCCCGGCACATAAGCCTGTTTGCAGTGGGGACAGAGCAGGCGCACCAGGCGCTGCGCAATCACCCCGATAATGTTTCCCGCCATGATGTCGGGCAAAATGCCGATATCCAGCAAACGCGGGAAAGCGCCCAGCGCCGAATTGGTGTGCAGGGTGGTGAATACCTGGTGGCCGGTCATCGCGGCGCGAAATGCCATATCCGCCGTTTCGCGGTCGCGCACCTCGCCGACCAGGATGATGTCTGGATCCTGCCGCATCATGGAGCGAATCCCGTTGGCAAAATCCATTTTCACCATTTCGTTGACAGAAGTCTGGCGCATCATCGTGACCGGGTACTCCACCGGGTCTTCCAGCGTCATGATATTCACCGTTTCATCGTTGCGGTGACTCAGCATCGAATACAGCGTCGTGGTTTTACCGCTACCTGTCGGGCCGGTCACGATCAGGATGCCTTCTGGACGCGACATCATCAATTTCAGCCTGGCCTGCGTTTCGGCACTCAATCCCATGCGGTCCATGGAGATAATCGACTTTTCCCGGTCCAGCACACGCAGCACGATGTTTTCGCCGTAAATGGTTGGCTGTGCCGCCACCCGAAAATCGATCGGGCGGCCATTCAGATTAAGCGACAAGCGGCCATCCTGGGGCGCGCGGGTTTCAGCAATATTCATGCCGCTGATCACCTTGAGGCGAACAGCAATACCCGGCCAGTAGGTCTTGTGCAGGCTGCGAATCTGCTCCAGCACTCCGTCGATACGGTAGCGAATGCGCAGGAAAGCATATTCCGGCTCGAAGTGAATATCCGACGCCCCGCGCTTGACTGCGTCTACCAGCAGCGCGCCAACCAGGCGCACCATCGGCTGGGTATATTCCTCGTTGCCTGCCTGAAGGCTCTGGTAGTCGATCTCGCCGGTTTCGATCTCGCGCAGAATGCCATCCACCGAGAGTTCGAAGCCATAGAACTGGTCGATGCACTCTTCCAGCTGCGCCTCGCCCGCAAGCATGGTGCGGATCTCGATCTGTCCGCCAAGATGGGCGCGCAGCAGGTCCAGTGCCACCACGTTGAACACGTCGCTCATTGCCACCAGCAACTCTTTGCGCTCCGGGTTGAAAGCCATAGGCAGCAGACGATGGCGGCGCGCAAACCCTTCTTCCACCATGCCCAGCGCCTCGCCATCAGCCACCACGTTGGAAAGGTCAACCCCTTCCTGGCCGATGGTATGCGCCAGGATATCGCGGATCATGGCTTCGGTGACAAAGCCAAGGCGCACCAGTTGCCGGCCCAGCGGCATATCGTGCTCGCTCTGCTCCATCAGGGCGATACGCAACTGGTCCTGGCTGATCAAACCCTGCTGAACCAGCAACTCACCCAGACGAAGCTTTTTGCGCTGCTCTGACATTTATTCGGCCATCCGCTTCAATTTAACGATGCGCGCCTCGGCCGCAACGCGATCGAAGCTTGCCGTACCATCACGGCCCAGCAATTCCACCGCGCGCTGATAATAGGTGAGGGCCGGTTTTGGCTGCTTGATGTGCTCCAGGCTGACCGCCAGGTTGAATGCGTAATCCGGATTGGCGGATGCCAGGTGATGTGCCTGGAAATAGGCTTGCTGCGCATCGGGCCAGCGTTCCCCGGCGGCATAAAGATTGCCCAGCGCAAAGTACAGAAAAGCACTCGGCTGATCCGCCAGCAAACGCTTCAGTTTGGCCTCGCTACCGGCAGGGTCGGCACTACCCAGCAGGTTCAAGAGACCGGCCTGGGCAAAGGTATTTTTCGGCTCCACATCCAGCGCACGCAGATAAAGCCTGCCGGCCTCGCCCGGATTGTTTGAGCGCGCCGCCACGGCGGCCATGCCGAGCAGGCCATCCATATTGCGCGGCTCTTGCTGCAGTAGCCGCTGATACGCAGCCTGTGCCGCTTCCAGCCGCCCTTCCTGCAGGGCCTGGTAGCCTTGAGCCAGATCGGGGTTGATTTCAGTCTGGGTGCCGCGCAAAACCTTGACGGCGCTTTCAGGCACCGGCTCCTCTACCCGGGTCTGCATTTTTTTCGCGGCCTGCGCCGCCGCATTGGAAACCAGATCGCCAACCGAACGTGCCTGCGCCAGCACCTCGCCCATTGCCTCGACCGGAGTGGGCACCGGCGCTGCTGACGGCATTTGACTTTCCGCCGGCAGTGGAGACGCAGCCACCGAAAGAGGCGCCGCCTCGGAAGGTGGCGGATTGACGGGCTGGGCTGAGATCAGCAAGCCCGGCTTGTTGATCGCGATGTAAACATATGCGCCCCCACCAACCAGAAACAGCAGCGCGACTGCAGACAAGGCCGCGAGCAACCGTTTGCTGCCATCACCCCGGGATTCCTTGGCGGCAAACAGGTTGGCCGCTTGCTGTGCAGCCCCATTGCCGGATGCCGGCGGGGTGTCGAATGCGGCCTTCTTCGCTGACACGACCCCTGGTGCAGCATCTTGCGCCCGGGGCTCCAGGGACAACTCCGCCTCCAGCTCCTGCAGCGTTGGCTCACTACCCCCAAGCGCGCCTTGCTGGCTTTCTTCTGCCTTCTTCAAGGCTTTCATCAACAGGCTCATGGCTTGGCGGCTACTTGCGGTTCCGGGAGAAAGCGGCGATAGGCGCTCAATTCTTCGCTATCGAGAGAGGGATTGGTGATGACCGTTGGACGCAGGAAAATGACCAGCTCGGTCTGCGAGACCTTGCGTTCCTGCTGGCCAAAAATAGCCCCCCAGCCAACCGGGCGGGACAGTATGGGAAGGCCATCCCTGCCGCGCGCGATATCATCCTGCATCAGGCCACCCATGATAATGGTCTGGCCGCTGTTCACCTGCAGCACGGACTCCATCTCGCGCACCTGAATGACTGGTACCTGATTCTTCACATTCCCGCTCAAAGCCGGATTGGGATCATCCTTATAACTCGTGACGCGTGAAATGGTGGGGCGCACCGTCATGGAGACGACGCCACTTTCACTGATCTGCGGCGTCACGCTCATCACCACGCCAACTGGCACGGTATGCGCGGTTGTGGTGTAAACGGTTGGCGTAAGAACGGTCCCGGCGGTTGACACCGTGCCTGGCTGCACTTCAATGGAAAAATACACCTCATTATTAACCACCTTGAGCAGCGCCGTCTGGTTGTTGATCGCCATGATTTTCGGGCTCGACAGGATGCGCGTTGTGCCAAAGGATTCAAGCAGATTGAGGGTAGCAGTCAGGTTGTTGTTGGCACTGCTGTAGCCAATCTTGAAAAAGGATGCCAGATTGCCGGCCAGATTGTCTTTGGCGTTCGCCACAGTCTCAATGCTGAAGCCCGTTGCCCGACCGATTTTTGTCCAGTCAACACCCGCATGAAACTGGTCTTTCAGCCCTACTTCTACAATCGTTGCTTCAATCAGCACCTGGCGTTGAGTTGAACTGGTGACGCTGGCCAGATATTCCTTGACCAGCTTGTGCTGACGCTCCGTTCCCAGCACCGAAACCGAACCTGAAACCGGGTTCACAATCACCTGCTCCTTGATTTCACCCAAGGCAGATAATGCCTTTTCATTGCCGAATGCGCTGGAGAACAGCGCCGGCGCACCGGATCCGGCTCGCGCCACCGCCTCCGCCTGACGCAGGCGATCTTCACGATCGGTACGCAAGAATTCCGCTCTGGCAGCCTTTTCCTCGGCCGTGCTGGCGACCGAGCGGGTCGCGCTCAGGATATGACGGAGATTATCTCCCATGACCTCCCAGAAATTATTGTCCGAAGCACTCTTGACCGCAGTGGCCGAATTATTCCCCGCCCCCCCGGCGCCAGTCGCACCGGTCGCGGACCCGCCAGTAGCCGATGTTCCCACCCCGGCGATCTGTGACGACACCCCGATGTTCGAGGTGGTATTGCGCGACAGATTCACGTAATCCACCCGGTAGGTCTTCAGGTAGGGCGTATCCGGTGTGATGGCAAGCGTATTCCCTTCCACTTTGTAGCGCAGGCTGACCTGGTTTGACAACCGCGCCAGAATGGCATCAAGCGGTTCGTCTACCGCATTCATGGTGACCAGCCCCTGAATCGCCGGATGGATATCCACATTGAGCTTTGAATCCCGCGCCAGGGCAAAGAGCAATTCCTTTACTGGCACTTCGTTCACCACCACGCTATAGGTCTGCGGCTTGACGGAAGGCTTGGGTGGCGGCACGAACGCGCCGGCCTTGACGGGCTCGGGGATACCGCTGGCCTTGGCCTGCGTCTCGGGCTGGATATGATTCGGGGAAATCGTGATTGGCGGCTGGTTGGAAGCGCAGCCCGCAGTCAACGCTGCAACCCCCAGCGCGACGCAAAAACCCTGCCAATACTTCATTTTCGGCAACCCAAACAGGTTCATCACGTACTCCATGTTGCAAGCTTTATCGTTGTTATATTTCATCATTTCTGATGCTCCGCAATCTCGGCCCGTACGCCCTGCAGCGTGCGTAAAATCGGACGATTTGCCTTGAGTGACTCAGGCAGGTGCGCAAGGGCCGCCGCGGCCTCCGCACGACCGGAAAAACTTCCGTAAAGCACTGTCCATGCGGGTTGCCCGTTTATCTTGGTACGGTACACAAAAACCTGGTCCATTTCAACGTCATGCCCCAGTTGCGCCAGTTGCCAGCGCAACTGCTGAAGATCATTGGAGCCCATCAGCTGGATGCTGCTGGTCGCGCTCCCCTGCCTGGACAACCAGCCCTGTGTTGCGGCCAAACGTTGGTCAACAATATCGACAGCCGCCATGGGCGTCTCCGGCCGAGGGGGGACAACCCGCACGGCTTCAGCAACAGGCGCCGCCTGCGCAGGCGAGACCGAAACAACAGCTTCCTCGGACGCAGGCTCAACCTGCCCGTCTGGCTGCGGCTGAAAAAACACGTGCAGCATGGCCCCCAGCCCCACCCCTGCCAGCAGCAAGGCCAGCCCCACGGCAAATTTCGGCCACGGCACGGACTTTTCCGCCAGATCGAATTCGCTGTCCTGTATCGCGGCGCGCACATGCTTCAGGCTTATGGTGTGCGTGTTATCCGCAAATGCCGCCAGCAAGGTCTTGTCCGCGATGATATTCACACGTCGCGTCAGCCCCCTGGAGGCCCGTGCGATCAGCTTGATGACGGCGGGGCCGAACAGATCGGGCCCATGGTAATTTGCCGCGCGCAAGCGAAACATCAGGTAATCCCTGATTTCACTGGCCGTCAGCGGCTTGAGGCTAAAGCTGTGGGTAATGCGCTCCCTGAGCTGGCGGATCTCCGTCCGGGCCAGATTTTTGTCCAGCTCGGGCTGACCGAACAGCACGATCTGCAAGAGCTTGTAATGCTGCGTTTCCAGGTTTGAGAGCAGACGTATTTCTTCCAGCGTTTCCAGCGGCATACTTTGCGCTTCTTCCACGAATACCACCACCTGTCTGCCCTGGGCGTGACGTTCTACCAGATACTCCTGCAAAGCCTGCATGACCTCCAGGCGTGCCGCCTCACGCGGCAGTGAGAGCTGCATCTCAAAAGCGATGGCATGCAGAATTTCATCCGGGGATACACTCGGGTTGGCAAGGTAAACCGTCTCCACTTCCGCCGGCAGGCGCTCCTGCAGCATGCGGCACAACATGGTTTTACCGCTCCCCACCTCGCCACTGACCTTGACGATACCCTCCCCCTGCCGGATGGCATAGATCAGAGCATCCAGAATGGCACCGCGATTGCCCCCGCCATAGAAAAACTCGGTATGGGCAGTAATCCTGAAGGGCGGCTGAGAGAGGCCGAAATGGGTGAGGTACATTTATCGACATTGCTCCAGATTTGGCAACCCCTGGCCAAGCCAGAAGTGATCTGTACCGGGCTTAATCTGATGATCCATAGGTCTGCATCCGGCTATACAGCGTGGTGCGATTCACGCCCAACAGCTTGGCCGCCTGACTGAGATTGCCATGTGTCAGCTTGAGCGCCGCTTCCACATAAGCCTGCTCCCACTGCTTGAGCGTCTGATCGAGGTTGAAATTGGCATGCAGCTGCAAATGCTTCTTCGCCAGCTCCTGCATCGCAGCTGGATCACTGGGCAACATCTCGGGCAGAAAATCGGCCTCGGTATCCAGTTCCGCCTGTAAATCTTCGCGCGACACGCTCTGCCCTGCATGTTTGGTGACTAACCGGATCACGATATTGCGCAATTCGCGCACATTACCCGGGAAAGGATAGCCATCCCATACCCGCTGTGCTGGCGGCTCAAGCCGAAACGGCACGCCCCCGCCCTGGCGCACATAGAAATCACGGAAATGTTCCAGCAACAGCGTTTTGTCCTCCCCCAGCTCGCGCAACGGCGGCACGCTCACGGTAAACACGCTGAGACGATGGTAGAGATCGGCACGAAAACGGCCGGCCTTGATTTCCTGGCGCAAATCGCGATTGGTCGCGGCTACGATGCGCGCATTGCTGTGTCGCGGCTGGGTTTCTCCAACGCGCTGATATTCTCCGTTTTCCAGTACGCGCAACAGCTTGGCCTGCAATTCGACCGGAAGCTCCCCGATTTCATCGAGAAACAGGGTGCCATCGCTGGCATCCTCGAAATAGCCAGCACGGGATGCCGTCGCGCCAGTAAAAGCGCCTTTGCTGTAACCGAACAGCGTCGGTTCCACCAGAGTGGGAGAAATTGCGGCGCAATTGAGCGCCAGGTAAGGTTTTTTTGCGCGCACACTGAGGCGGTGCAGGCAACCCGCCACCAGTTCCTTGCCGCTACCGGACTCACCCTCGATCAGCACCGGGAAAGGGGCGTCTGCAAACTGCCGGATCTGCTGGCGCAATTTCTCGGCATTCAGGCTAGCACCAAGAATATCGCAACCACGCCCGGGCTCGATCTCTTTTGACTGCTCCACTTCATGAATTCGCAGCGCGTCGAACAACAGCGACTTGATGCGCTCCGGCTCGCACGGTTTCGAAATAAACTCCACCGCACCGAGCGCACGAGCGTGACGCGCATTGGCATCATCATTCTGGCCCGAAAGCACGACAATCTTGATTTCCGGCACCCGCGCCAGCAAATCCCCGATCAGTCTGAACCCCTCGTCCGGGCGATGCGGCAAGGGCGGCAGGCCCAGGTCTACCAGGGCCAACTGCGGTGGCTGATCCAACT
Organism: uncultured Gammaproteobacteria bacterium; assembly: GCA_963741495.1. Classification (GTDB taxonomy): domain Bacteria; phylum Pseudomonadota; class Gammaproteobacteria; order Burkholderiales; family Sulfuricellaceae; genus Sulfurimicrobium. Next base: position 24,775 of record CAVUID010000014.1, on the reverse strand, counting down.
GGCGCAACAGGCTGGCCGCCTGGGCGCGAGAGTCCGCGACATAAACCTCGAAATCCTTGCTCAGCACAAAATGCAGGGTATCGGTAATCAGCGCATCATCATCAACAATCAACAAGCTTGGCTTTTTTTCCGACATGGCTTTAAGAACCTCTGTTATTCCTCTGATTTTACATCCAAATACAGAAAAATGCAGAATCAGACAGGATTCTCGATCTCGATGAACTGATGTTTGATACCGAACTGCTGCGCCAGATGGGCGCCAAGCGCCTGCACGCCATAACGTTCAGTCGCGTGATGGCCTGCGGAAATAAATGCCACGCCGGATTCACGCGCCAGATGCACAGTCTGCTCCGATACCTCGCCGGTAAGAAAAGCGTCCACGCCCAATTCAATTGCCTCAGCCAGATAATCCTGTGCCGCCCCGCTGCACCAGGCGATGCGGCGGATAATGGCACTCTCATCACCCACAACCAAAGGCTGGCGCCGCAGTTTTTCCTCCACTGCGCCCCCCAGCCTTTGCAAGGACATGGGTTTCAGCAGTCGGCCCACCACAGCAATATTCTGTTCCCCAAAATACCCCTCGGCCTGGAAACCCAGCAACTGGGCCAGCTGTGCGTTATTTCCCAGCACCGGATGCGCATCCAGGGGCAAGTGATAGGCGAGCAGACTCATGCCATGTTCCATCAGATGCGCTATGCGGGCACGTTTGACGCCCGTAATCCGGGGCGCCTCGTTTTTCCAGAAATACCCGTGATGAACCAGAACTGCATCCGCACCCACTGCGCTGGCAGCCTGTAACACATCCAGACTGGCACTGACGCCAGTCACAATAGTCCTGATTTCAGGCCGTCCTTCCACTTGCACACCATTTGGGCAATAATCGCGGTAGTTTGAAATTTCCAGCAACTGCCCAATATATTGATCTAATTCCTTTAACAACATTAAAGCGTTCTCCCTGACTCCATGCGCAGACTTTGGCTTATCTTCGCGCAAAGTGCAACCATCGCACTTGGCATACTGCTTGCGATCTCCCTGATCCGCCCGGAACTTTTACCCTGGCGCGGAGGCGGCAACGTCCTGATCCAGGAAATTGCGCCCCAGAACGGCCTACAGAAGCTGGCGCCACTCAATCAGGCAGCAAAGAAAGCGATGCCGTCAGTGGTCAATATTTTCACCAGCAAGGAAACACCCGTCCCGCGCCATCCCTTGATGGACGACCCGGTTTTCCGTCATTTCTTTGGTGATCGCCTGGACGCCGAACCACAACAGCAATCCAGCCTTGGATCCGGGGTCATTGTCAGCAAGGAAGGCTACATCCTGACCAACCATCACGTTGTGGAAGCGGCAGACGAAATCGAAGTTGCCCTTGCTGATGGCCGCACCAGTTCGGCAAGCGTAATCGGCACCGACCCCGAAACGGATCTGGCAGTCGTAAAAATTGATCTTCCCAATCTTTCCGCCGTCACTTTCGGCCGGGTGGAAGAGGCGCAGGTCGGCGACGTCGTACTCGCCATCGGCAATCCCTTCGGTGTTGGGCAGACCGTAACCATGGGCATTATCAGCGCCCTGGGACGCAGCCACCTTGGCATTAACACCTACGAGAATTTCATCCAGACCGATGCGGCGATCAACCCGGGCAACTCTGGGGGCGCACTGGTGGATGGGAACGGCAACCTGATCGGCGTCAACAGTGCCATTTTTTCCAAATCCGGCGGCTCACTCGGCATCGGTTTTGCCATCCCCGCCAGTCTGGCAAGACAGGTTATGGAACAGATCATTCGGGATGGCGCGGTCACGCGCGGATGGATCGGGGTTGAAGTCCAGGACATCACGCCGGAGCTGGCCGAGTCCTTCAAGCTACCGGCACCCAATGGCGCACTGATCGCCGGCGTTCTGCGCGGTGGGCCGGCAGACAAGGCGGGCGTCAAGCCTGGGGATATTCTGCTGGCGGTAAACGATAAGCCGATCACCGATTCCTCGACCATGCTCAACCAGATTTCCGCACTGCCGCCCGGAAAAACCGCCGCGCTTCGACTGATGCGCAGCAAAACCGAGCTATTGCTTCAGGTAGGTGTGGGGAAACGCCCAAGGATGGAACAGCGCCAGGCAGCAGAATAAGCCGCTGAAGGGTAACGCCGCGCTCCAGTTACTCGGGCTTGTCCTGCTTCGACTCGATGACGTCCATCTCCCGCTCCATCTCTTCATCGCTCATCGGGCGGTAAGGCTCAGCCTCTGCGGCCACCGTTGGCTTTGACATCATCGAGGCGACCAGGATGCCTGCTTCATAAAGCAGCCACAGCGGCACGGCAAGCATGATCTGCGAAATGACATCTGGGGGCGTAAAAATAGCCCCGATCACAAAAGCACCGACTATTACGTAAGAACGAATTTCCCTTAGTTTTTCAACACTGACCACGCCCATCTTGACCAGCAGAATGACTGCCACCGGCACTTCAAAAGTGAAGCCGAATGCCAGGAACAAGGTAATGACAAAATCCAGATACTTGTTGATGTCAGTCATGACCGCCACGCCTTCCGGCGCCACGGATGTCACAAAGCCAAACACCACCGGAAACACCAGAAAGTAGGCAAAAGCCATGCCGCACAGGAACAGCAGCGTACTTGCCGCCACCAGCGGCGCGCCCAGACGTTTTTCATGGCTGTACAATCCGGGGGCAACAAACGCCCATATCTGATACAGCACATAGGGCAATGTAATCAGAAAGGCCGTCATCATGGCCACTTTCATGGGTACGAAAAAGGGTGTGGTCACATCGGTTGCGATCATCTGCCCACCCTGAGGAAGACTAGCCAGCAGGGGGCTGGCCAGCAGGGCATAAAGATCCTTGGCGAAGGGAAAGAGGCACACAAACACCACCAGCACCGCGATAATCGAACGCACCAGACGGGTGCGCAGCTCGATCAGGTGTGAAATAAAGGTTTCACCATGTTCGGAAGCGCTCATTGCCATTCCTGGACAGGCAGAAGATCAGGAGGCATGCTTATTTTCTTTGGCATCGGCTTGTTCATGGCCTGCACCTGGCTGATCCGGCGATTCCAGATCCAGTTCAAGTTGCGGCAGAGGCGCCTCGGTGAGTGGGGATATTTCCTGCAACACAGGTTCCGGAGGGGTTGCCTCGGCAGCAGGCAACTCGACGATTTCGTGAATTTGTTGTGCCGCCGTCTGCAACGCTTCGCCCCCGGCCTGCATATCCCGCTTCACTGCATTTTCGATGGAATTGACTGAAGCGTGCATTTCTTCCTGCATTTTTTTCAGTTCGTCGAGCTGCATTTCGCGATTGATGTCGGCCTTGACGTCGGACACATAACGCTGCATGCGGCCAAATAGATGCCCGGCTGTACGCGCCACTTTTGGCAAGCGCTCCGGTCCGATGACGACCAGGGCGACAACGCCGATCAGGAGCAGTTCCGAGAAACCAAAATCAAACATGATTGGTGAGGAGTCGTCGATGATAAGTAATGAAAAGGAATCTCCTGCCCATCACTCATTACCCATTACTGGCTCTTGGACTTTTCCTTGATTTCACCTTCAATGGTCTGCCCGGAAGATCCAGCTTCGACCTTGGGTGATGATTTTTCTTCTTCTTTTACCGCGTCCTTGAAGCTTTTCACCGCCCCACCCAGATCACCGCCCATGTTGCGCAATTTCTTGGTGCCGAAAATCACCAATACGATGGCCAGAACGACCAACCAGTGCCAGATGCTGAATGAACCCATTTTCTTTTCTCCAAATATTTAGGTGCGCGGCAGTAGCGCATCACCGCCGAACACATGAACATGCAGGTGAAACACTTCCTGTCCTCCCCCATGCCCAGTATTGATCATAGTACGAAACCCATTTTCCAGACCCTGTTCCTTTGCCAGTTTTGGCGCCAGCAACAATATCCTTCCCAGCGATGCCTGGTGCACGACCGTGCAATGATCGAGTGAATCCACGTGGATCTTGGGAATGATCATGAAATGCACCGGTGCAATAGGATGGATATCATGAAAGGCCAGCAGTTCATCGTCTTCGTAAATCTTTTTACACGGAATCTGGTTCTTGACGATTTTACAGAAGATGCAATCCAGCATATTTCCTCCTTGACGCACGCTTACTTCTGCTCGCGGCTGGCTTTCTCCACCAGGCCCGACAATCCCTCACGGCGCGCCAGTTCTGCCAGCACGTCGTCCGGATGCAAGCCCTGCTGTGCAAGCAGGACCATGCTATGAAACCACAGGTCAGCCATTTCATACACCACCTGAGACTTGTCGCCGCCTTTGGCAGCAATCACGGTTTCTGTGGCTTCCTCGCCAATTTTCTTCAGTATGGCATCCAGTCCCTTGGCGTAAAGCTTCGCCACATAGGAACTGTCCGGGTCGGCAAGTTTTCGGCTTTCCAGCGTTTCTGCAAGACGGCTCAGAATCTCGCTCATATCTCACCCCCATCCAGCACGGCAGCCTGAGCCGCGCGGTAAATCTCAGCCGGGTCTTTCAGAACCGGTTCGACAGAGACCCACTCCTGCCCTTCCAGTTTCTTGAAAAAACAGTTATGCCGCCCGGTATGGCAAGCGATGCCGCCGACCTGCTCGATCTTGAGCAGAATCACGTCCTCGTCGCAATCGAGGCGAATTTCGTGCACTTTCTGCACATGGCCGGATTCTTCGCCCTTGTGCCACAGCTTCTTGCGCGAGCGCGACCAGTACACCGCTTCACCGCTTTCCACTGTACGTTTCAGGGCATCGCGGTTCATCCAGGCCACCATCAGCACCGCGCCGCTATCCTTGTCCTGAGCAATGACCGGTACCAGGCCGTCATGAGTCCAGTTGACTTTGCTGAGCCAGGCATCCGACATGGTCTACAGCCTCACTTCAATCAGGTTTCTTGCCATATGTTCCTTGGCCTGACGCACCGTATATTCGCCGTAATGAAAAATGCTTGCCGCCAGCACCGCATCCGCACGGCCTTTTTTGACGCCATCCACCAGATGATCGAGATTACCCACGCCGCCGCTGGCGATAACGGGAACGCTCACCGCATCGGAAACGGCGCGGGTCAGATCGAGGTTGAAACCGATCTTGGTGCCGTCCCGGTCCATGCTGGTCAGCAGAATTTCGCCTGCTCCCAGCGATTCCATCTTCTTCGCCCACTCCACCGCATCCAGGCCGGTGTCCTTGCGCCCGCCATGGGTAAACACATGCCAAAGCAAAGGCTCGCCTTCCGCCGACACCTGTTTGGCATCAATCGCCACCACGATGCACTGCGAGCCAAAGCGCGCCGAGGCATCAGCCACCAGTTGCGGATTGGTCACCGCGGCAGTGTTGATCCCGACCTTGTCCGCGCCCGCATTCAGCAGGCGCCGCACATCGTCAACGCTGCGCACGCCACCGCCTACCGTCAGCGGGATGAATACCTGGTTCGCCACTTCCTCGATGATATGCAGGATGATGTCGCGTTCGTCCGAACTGGCGGTGATATCGAGAAAGGTTAGCTCATCCGCGCCCTGCTCGTCATAACGACGCGCGATTTCGATCGGGTCCCCGGCATCGCGCAGGCCGACAAAATTCACCCCTTTCACCACGCGACCGGCGGTGACATCCAGGCAGGGAATGATGCGTTTGGCCAGTCCCATTTCAGGCGCCCAGCTCGTCGGCAAGCTTCTGTGCGGCAGCAAAATCCAGCGTGCCCTCATAAATGGCCCGCCCGGTAATCGCGCCCATGATGCCTTCGCTCTCGACGGCACAGAGACGTTTCACGTCCTCAATATCGGTCAGGCCACCACTGGCAATAACCGGAATCGTCAGGGCGCGTGCCAGATTGACAGTTGCTTCGATATTCACGCCGGAGAGCATGCCATCGCGGCCGATATCGGTATAGACAATGGCTTCCACGCCATAGCCTTCGAATTTCTTGGCCAGGTCAATCACATCATGACCGGTGAGCTTGGACCAGCCATCCACCGCTACCTTGCCATCCTTGGCATCCAGGCCGACGATGATCTGTCCCGGGAAAGCATCGCAGGCTTCATGCAGGAATCCGGGGTTCTTCACGGCCGCAGTGCCGATAATGACGTAACTGATGCCGTTATCGAGATAGCGCTCGATGGTCGCCAGGTCGCGAATCCCGCCACCCAGTTGCACCGGGATTTCGGTCCCCATTTCCTTGACAATCGCGCGGATGGCCTCGCCATTCACCGGCTTGCCGGCAAAGGCCCCGTTGAGATCTACCAGGTGCAAACGACGGCCACCCTGTTCGACCCAGTGCCGCGCCATTTCGGCGGGATTTTCGGAGAATATCGTGGCGGAATCCATCTCGCCCTGTTTCAGGCGGACACAATGTCCATCTTTCAAATCAATTGCTGGAATCACTAACATGGTCTAGGCACTGTAACAGAAGGGTTGAAAAAATCAGGCGTAAATAATTTACAGGCAGGCATCCGCGCCACAGATATTGCTCCGCGCTTGCCCATCCCACATCACGAAATTAGCCAGCAGGGTCAGGCCCGTCGCCTGGCTTTTTTCCGGGTGGAATTGCACGGCAAAGATATTATCCCGGGCCACTGCCGCAGTAAACGCAAACGGATACAGGGTAAAGCCGGCCACCAGGTCCGGGTCGCCAGCCTCGACATAATAGCTGTGCACGAAATAGAAACGCGCCGCTTCGGGAATACCCGCCCACATTGGATGATCCGCAGACTGATGCACCTCGTTCCAGCCAATGTGCGGTACCTTGAGCCTCTGCCCCATCTCATCCACCATGGCTTCGACCGGGAAGCGCAGCACCCGGCCGCGCAGAATGCCCAGTCCGGCACAATTACCCTCTTCGGATGACTCGAACAGGGCCTGCATGCCCAGGCAGATGCCCAGGAAAGGCTTGGTATTTGCGGCCTCTGTCACGGCTTGGCGCAGACCACGGCTTTCGAGCTCATGGATACAGTCCGGCATCGCCCCGACACCGGGAAACACGACACGGCCCGCCCTGGCGATCACGTCCGGATCACTGCTCACAACGATATCCAGCTGCGGCGCGACATGCTCCAGCGCCTTCGACACCGAGCGCAGATTGCCCATGCCGTAATCAATGACTGCGATATCGGCCATGTTTACAGGCTACCCTTGGTGGAAGGCATCACCCCCGCCATGCGCTCATCCGCCTCGACCGCCATGCGCAATGCGCGACCGAAGGCCTTGAACACCGTTTCGGCCTGGTGATGCGCGTTGACGCCGCGCAGGCAATCCACGTGCAGGGTTACGCCGGCGTGATTAACAAAGCCCTGGAAAAACTCGCGCACCAGGTCGGCATCGAATTCGCCGATGCGTGCACGCGTGAATTCCACCTCGAACACCAGCCCGGGCCGGCCGGAAATATCCAGCACCACGCGCGACAGGGCCTCATCCAGCGGCACGTAGGCATGGCCATAGCGGCGCACGCCCTTCTTGTCGCCAATCGCCTGGGCAAAAGCCTGGCCGAGGGTGATGCCGATGTCTTCCACCGTGTGATGTGCATCGATATGCAGATCGCCCTTGGCCGCGATCACCATATCCATCAGCCCATGACGGGCAATCTGATCCAGCATGTGGTCGAGAAAGGGCACGCCGCTGGCCAGTTTGGCCTGACCGCTGCCGTCCAGATTGAGCGTGACGCTGACCTGGGTTTCCAGGGTATTACGGGTGACTTGAGCTGTACGCATAGGAAAAGTCGCAGAAAATGGTGTTCATTCTAACCCAGGAGCTTGCGGGCTTAAAAGAGAATCGCTCAGGCCGACAAAATTTCTTTCAGCGCTGCGACCAGCGCATCGCACTCCGCATCTGTCCCGACCGTGATGCGCATGAATGGCGCAATCCGTGCAGGACTTTTGAAATGCCGCACGATAATGCTGCGCTCGCGCAGTTTTGCCGTGAGTTCTGCCCCCTCATGGCCAGTATGGCGCGCGAAGACGAAATTCGCGCCTGAAGGCAGCACCTCGAAGCCCTGTGCTTCAAGTCCAGCCACCAGCCGGCTACGCGTGGCCACGACCTTGCGACAGGTCTCATCGAAATAGGCGTGATCTTCCATTGCGGCGGCTGCGCCTGCAATGGCAAAACGATCCAGCGGATAGGAGTTGAAGCTGTCCTTCACCCGGTTAAGCGCATCGATCAGGTCAGAATGGCCGATGGCATACCCCACGCGCAACCCGGCCAGAGAACGGGATTTGGACAGGGTGTGGATCACCAGTAATTGTGAAAATCGATCCACCAAGGTAACCGCCGACGTACCACCAAAATCAATATAAGCCTCGTCGACGACAACCACCGAGTCAGTGTTCACTTCCAACAAGCGTTCTATTTCTGGCAGAGACAGAAGACGCCCGGTAGGGGCATTCGGGTTAGGGAAAATGATGCCGCCATTGGGCTGCATGTAGTCATCGACGCGAATCTCGAAGTTTTTCGTCAGCGGCACGGTCTTGTAATTCACGCCATACAGGCCGCAATACACCGGATAGAAGCTGTAGGTGATATCGGGGAACAGCAACGGCATCTCGTGCTTGAGCAGCGCCTGGAAAGTGTGCGCCAGCACTTCGTCCGAACCGTTGCCGACGAACACCTGCGCCGGCGTTATGCCGTGATAGCCGGCAATCGCCGCCTTGAGCCGGTCGGCATTGGGGTCTGGATATAACCGCAGACTATCGCCCACTTCCGCCCGCATTGCCTCCAGCGCCCTGGGGCTGGGGCCATAGGGATTTTCGTTGGTGTTGAGCTTGACCAGATTCTGCAGCTTGGGCTGCTCACCCGGCACATAGGGGGTCAGGCCGTGAACCACGGCACTCCAGTAGCGGCTCATTTTTTTAATGAAGCCAATAGTTCAGTCATGGTGCAATATGAAACCGTAGGTCGGCATTCATGCCGAAATGTCGGGCTGAAGCCCGACCTACCAAAAAGGGAGAGCGGGGTAAAAGCCAGCGGCAGAGAAATCACTTTGACGGCCCCATGCGGTATTCCGCAGAACGGGCATGCGCCTGCAAACCTTCGCCATAAGCCAGCTCGGAAGCAATCTTGCCCATGGTCTGCGCCCCGGCGGGGGAAACCATGATCAGGCTGGAACGCTTCTGGAAGTCATACACCCCCAGCGGCGAGGAAAAGCGTGCGGTGCGTGAAGTCGGCAACACGTGGTTAGGTCCGGCACAATAATCGCCGAGCGATTCGCAGGTCTGGCGCCCCATGAAGATGGCACCGGCGTGACGGATTTTGGCGGTGAGTGCTACCGGGTCCTCAACAGAAAGTTCGAGGTGTTCCGGGGAGATATAGTTGGCAATTTCAGCCGCTTCATCCAGATCCTTGACCGCGATCAGCGCACCGCGATTTTCCAGTGCCGTGCGGATGATTTCCTGGCGTGGCATTTCCGGCAGAAGTCTGTTGATGCTGGCAGCAACCGCGTCAACAAAGGCAGCATCTGGCGACAACAGGATGGACTGCGCCAGTTCGTCGTGTTCGGCCTGAGAAAACAGGTCCATGGCGATCCAGTCCGGATCGGTCTGGCCATCGCAGATAATCAGGATTTCGGATGGCCCAGCCACCATGTCAATGCCCACCACGCCGAACACCCGGCGCTTGGCTGCTGCCACGTAGGCGTTGCCGGGGCCGACGATCTTGTCGACCTGCGGAATGGTTTGAGTGCCGTAGGCCAGCGCGCCGACCGCCTGCGCCCCGCCGACGGTGAACACGCGATCCACGCCACAGACATGCGCTGCGGCCAGCACCAGTTCGTTGACCACACCATCCGGCGTGGGCACCACCATGATCAGCTCCTTCACCCCGGCCACCTTGGCGGGGATGGCGTTCATCAGCACTGAAGAAGGATAGGCCGCCTTGCCGCCGGGCACGTAGAGGCCGACACGATCCAGCGCCGTGACCTGCTGCCCCAGCATGGTGCCGTCCGGCTCGGTGTAGCTCCACGAATGCATCAACTGCTTCTCGTGGTAAACGCGCACCCGCTCTGCCGCCTGCTGCAGGGCTTCGCGCTGCTCGGCCGGCAGGCCCTCAAACGCCTGCTTTCAGGCGAGCCGCAGACATTTCCAGCTCGGCCATGGAGGCCGCTGACAGCCGGTCGAAACGCTGGGTGTACTCCAGCACCGCAGCATTACCACGCGCCTTTACGTCATGCAGAATCCCGGCCACTACCTGGTCGATGGATTCGTCCTGGGCGCCTTCAAAGGCGAGCAACTCGTGCAGTTGCGCCTGAAAATCAGGCTGGGTGCTGCTGAAGCGTTTGATATTCAACATGATGAAAACGTCGATTGATAAAAGAAGGAATTATATACCCGTTGCCTCAAGCCTTGAGGCAGGCAGCGAAGGTATCCAGCAGCGGCTGAATCTGCGCATGCTTGAGCTTGAGCGCGGCCTGGTTGATCACCAGACGCGAGCTGATCTGCATGATTTCTTCCACGGCCACCAGATTGTTGGCCTTGAGCGTACCGCCGCTGCTCACCAGATCGACGATGGCATCGGCCAGACCGACCAGGGGCGCCAGCTCCATCGAGCCGTAAAGCTTGATGAGATCGACATGGACGCCCTTCTTGGCGAAGTGCTCGCGCGCCGTTTGCAGGTACTTGGTTGCCACGCGCAAACGCGCGCCCTGCCGGACCGCACCTTCATAGTCAAAGCCCTGCGGCACAGCCACCATCATGCGGCACTTGGCGATCTGCAGGTCCAGCGGCTGGTACATGCCGGCGCCGCCATGCTCGTGCAGCACATCCTTGCCGGCGATGCCAAGGTCGGCCGCGCCATATTGCACATAGGTCGGCACGTCCGAGGCACGCACGATGATGAGCCGCACGTCCTCGCGGTTGGTACCCAGAATCAGCTTGCGCGAGGATTCCGGATCTTCCTGCGGGACAATGCCGGCAGCTGCCAGGAGTGGCGTGGTTTCCTCGAAAATACGTCCCTTGGAGAGGGCGATGGTAATCATGGTCAATGAACCCGTTTAATGCGCGCCCCCAGCTGGGAGAGCTTCTCTTCAATACATTCGTAACCACGGTCGAGGTGGTAAATGCGCTCGACTGTGGTTTCGCCCTGCGCCACCAGGCCGGCAATCACCAGCGAAGCGGAAGCGCGCAGATCGGTGGCCATCACGGTCGCGCCGCTCAGTTCCGGAATGCCGCGCACCACGGCGGTATTGCCTTCCACTTCGATATCCGCGCCCAGGCGGCGCAGTTCCTGCACATGCATGAAGCGGTTCTCGAAAATGGTTTCCGTCATGGTTGCCGCCCCTTGCGCCACTGTGTTCAGAGTCATGAACTGGGCCTGCATGTCGGTAGGAAAGGCCGGATAAGGCGCGGTGCGGATATTCACCGACTTGATCAGACCGGACATGGCCAGGCTCACCCAGTCATCGCCGGTTTCGATCACGGCACCGGCTTCGCGCAGCTTGTCCAGCAGGGCATCAAAAATATCAGGCCGCACATTGCGCAGTTTGACCTTGCCCCGCGTCGCGGCGGCTGCGACCAGAAAAGTGCCGGCCTCGATACGGTCCGGCATCACGCTGTAACTGGCACCATGCAGCTGCTCCACGCCATGCACGGTAATAATGTCCGTGCCCGCACCCTCGATGTTGGCTCCCATCGCCTTGAGGCATTCGGCCAGATCCACCACTTCAGGCTCGCGTGCGGCATTTTCCAGTACCGTGGTGCCTTCCGCCAGTGCGGCCGCCATCATCAGATTCTCGGTGCCGGTGACGGTCACCAGGTCCATGAAAATTCGCGCCCCCCTGAGTCGCCCTGCACTCGCATTGATGTAGCCATGCTCGATGGAGATGCTTGCCCCCATCGCTTCCAGTCCCTTGATGTGCAGATCCACCGGCCGTGAGCCGATCGCACAGCCACCGGGCAGCGATACCCGCGCCCGACCGAAGCGCGCCAGCAGCGGCCCCAGCACCAGAATCGAGGCGCGCATGGTCTTCACCAGCTCATACGGCGCTTCCAGATTGGTAATATTGCGCGCATCCAGCGAGACGCCCAGCTTTTCGTCCACCGAAATGCCCATGCCCATCTGTCCCAGCAGGCCGATCATGGTGGTCACATCGTGCAGATGCGGCACATTTGAAACCTGCAAGGTTCCGTCGGCCAGAAGGCCGGCGCACAGAATCGGCAGGGCGGCATTCTTGGCCCCGGAAACGCGGATTTCACCGCTCAGGGGAACGCCGCCCTGAATAACAAGCTTGTCCATTGATCAGGCTTGCTTGGTGCCGGCCAGCAACTGCTGCAGCTCACCTTTTTCGTACATTTCCTTGGCGATATCCGAACCGCCGATCAATTCACCATTGATATAAAGCTGCGGAAAGGTCGGCCAGTTGGCGTAATCCTTGAGGTTTTCATACACTTCGGCGTCCGCCAGCACATTGACCGAAAAAAACTCTGTGTCACAGGCCTTCAGCACCTGAGCCGCAAGGTTGGAAAAACCACACTGCGGAAACTGCGGGGTGCCTTTCATGAACAGCACCACCGGGTGCCCGTTAACGATCTGGCCAATTCTTTCCAAAGCTGCTTTGTTCATGATATTTGTTCCTGAAATTAAATTGATGTTAACCCGCCTGCTTGCGCCATTCCTCGGGTGTAAAAGTTTTCATTGCCAGAGCATGGATTTCTCCGCCCATTCGCTCTCCCAGCGCCTTGTACACAAGCTGGTGCTGCTGCACCGTACGTTTGCCGTTGAACTCGGCGCTGACAATCACGGCCTCGAAATGCTGGCCGTCGTCCCCATCCACTCTGACGTACTCGCACGGCAAATCGTTCTGGATATATTGTTTGATCTGATCTGCGGTAACCATATTATTTTCTCAATTTGTATCCGCTCTTGAGCAAGAGCAAAGTCGCTAATGATAATGCCAAAAAGCAGGTGGCGACAATCGTAAGCGCCAAGAGCGGCGAAACATCCGATACGCCAAAAAAGCCGTAGCGGAAACCGTCAATCAGGTAAAAGAACGGATTGGCGTGGGAAACAGCCTGCCAGAATGGCGGCAGGGAATGAATCGAATAGAACACCCCGGACAGAAAAGTCAGCGGAACAATGATGAAATTCTGCACGGCCGCCATCTGGTCGTAATTATCCGCCCACAGTGAAGCAATGATGCCTGCCGCCCCGAGTATCGCGCACCCCAGAACGGCAAACGCCAGCATCCACAACGGATGCGCCAGCGTCAGCGGCACAAACCACAGTCCGGCCAGCCCTACTCCCAGACCCACCACTGCTCCGCGCGCCACCGAGGCCGCCACATAAGCAACAAAAAACTCCCAGTAAGCCAGAGGCGGTAGCAGCATGAATACGATATTGCCGGTCATCTTGGACTGAATCAGGCTGGAGGAACTATTGGAAAAAGCATTTTGCAGCATTGCCATCATCACCAGTCCGGGCACGAGAAATGCCGTGTAATTGACCCCCGGATAGACCTGCACATGCGACTCCAGCACATGAGAAAAAATCAGCAGATAAAGCAGGGTCGTGACCAGCGGCGACAAAACAGTTTGCAGGCTCACTTTCCAGAAGCGCAACAATTCCTTGTAAAACAGGGTCAATAGCCCGGTCATGATTTCACCAGCTCCAGAAAGACATCTTCCAGATCCGGCCTGACTATTTCCAGATCCTCCACCGCCACGCCCGACTCACGCAAGACCGCCAGCACGTTCTCCAGTTCGGCGTGATGGCGCAAGGAAAGCTTGAATACTTCTCCATCCCGCCCGCATGACAATTCTTGCAGCGCATCAGGCAAACATGGGGGCGTAATCTTGAGTCGCAACTGAATGCCTGCATGACGGCTTAACAGATTGGCAGTGGTATCCAGCGCCACGACCTGCCCCTGCTTCAGCATGGCCACGCGATTGCACAAAGCTTCTGCTTCTTCGAGATAATGCGTGGTCAACACGATGGTATGACCCTGCTGATTCAAACGCCGGATGAATGCCCACAGGCTCTGGCGCAACGCCACGTCCACGCCGGCGGTTGGCTCATCCAGCACGATGACCGGCGGCTTGTGCACCAGCGCCTGCGCCACCAGCACACGGCGCTTCATGCCACCGGAAAGATGGCGCACATAGGCATCCGCCTTGTCGGTCAGCGCCAGGTGCTCCAGCAGTTCATCAATCCAGGCCTTGTTGTTGCGAATACCAAAATAGCCGGACTGAAAACGCAACATTTCACGCACGGTAAAAAAAGCGTCGTACACCAACTCCTGCGGCACAACACCGATGGAACGGCGCGCCTGGCGATAGTCAGCCCTTACATCATGGCCCAGAACGGCCAGTCTGCCGCTATCAGCCAGGGCCAACCCGGCAAGGATATTGATCAATGTGGATTTGCCCGCGCCATTGGGGCCGAGAAGGGCAAAAAACTCGCCCTGCTGAACCGTCAGGTCAATCCCGCGCAGTGCCTGCACGTTGCCAAAGCGCTTGTGAACCTGATGGATTTCAATTGCAGGAGGTTTCACGAAAAAGCAGAGATGAAGAAGTTACACCCATCAAGCAATGGGTAGTAATTCCTGGACGTCATAGACTTTCAACAAGGATTGCAGATTTTCCGGAAGATTTCGCAACCTCAACTGATGACCGCGCTGAGCAGCCCTGCGCGCCCATTCCAGCAACAGGCTGACGGCAGCCGAATCCACCTCATCCACTTCGGCGAGATTCAGTTCCCAGACGCCATCTTCGGCAAACAGCGGCTCACTCTCACGCAACCACGTGCTCACGGTAGCAATAGTCAGCGGGCCGCTAAAGTCGAAACAGTTGCCATTGCGTACTATCATTTTTTCCCGGTCGTCACAGCCGCGTCGTTACTGTTGGCTTCCCTGCGGTTCTTGCCTGCCAATATCTTGATCAAGCCATCAATCCCCCGGCTCTGAATCTCCGCACTGAAAGAAGAACGATAATTGGTCACCAGGCTGACGCCATCGACTGACACGTCGTACACCTTCCAGCCGTCAGCGCCTTTTTCCAGACTGTAATCGATCGGAATAGGCAGCCCACCAGGCTGATTGACCACCGTTTTTACCGTTACATCGGTATCGCCTGGAGCCAGTTTCGCCGGCCTGTAATCAATCGTCTGATCCTTGTAGGAAGTCAGAGAGCCTGAATAAGTACGAACCAGCAGAGTACGGAATTCATGAATCAGGGCTTGCTTCTGCGTTGGCGAAGCCTTGGGCCAGTGACGGCCAACCGCAAGCTGAGCCATACGCGCGAAAGCGAAATGGGGCAACACCTTGGCTTCCACCAGTTCCAGTACCTTTTGTGAATTTCCGGACTGAATATCCTTGTCCTGCTTGATAATGTTCAGCACTTCCTGGGCCGTGTTCTTCACCAGAATATCCGGAGCCATCTCTGCCGCGCCGGCAATGGAACCCGCCATCAGCGCACATGCCACCAATAAAGTATGTATCCTGCGCATCATTTGTAATCTCCCGTCACTTTGGCCAAACGGGCCACATGCATGTTGTATTCATTAACCGCAAGCAGATACTCGACCTGCGTTGTGGCATAAGACTTCAATGCCTCGCTGACGCGTTCCGGCTTTTCCAGGCCCGCATTGAAATCGGCGTAGGAAGCCACCATCCAGCGTCGCGCTGCCGCTGCGCCCAAAGCCAATTCATTCTGGGCAACATGGTATGCCTGCATCTGGGTGTAAGCTTCCGCCACCTCAAAAGGAATTCCGGCCAAGGCATAGCGGTTCTTCGCCAGCAAAGCATCCAACTCTGCCTGCGCCTGCGCCACCCGGGCGGGCACCACGTCAAATGCCATGTCCCACTTCACGCCCACCACAGGCGTCACACCGGCATGATTGAAGGCATCATAAATGTATGGATTTTCCAGCTTGTCACGTTTAGACGCATAGGAAAAGCTACCCACCACGCCGGCATAAATATTAGGGTACATTTCGGCTTTTTTTGCATCCACCAAGGCACGACGGGCGCTCAGACCGGCTTCCAGTTGAGCCATTTCCGGGCGACTGGTAATGGCCTTGCCCTGGAAGTCCGCCAGCGACGTAGCCGGCAGGGCAACAGGCTTCAGCCCCTCGTCCGCCACCTCAAGATTAGTTTCCAGACCAACCCCCGTCAGGGTCTTCAGGCCATTCAGGCTGATGGTTTCCACCGCTTTTGCCTGGGATAGATACTTGTTCAGCAAGGCGCGCTTGGCCTGCATTTCATACAGATCGGACTGCGTTGCCTGACCATTGTCATCTTTAAGCGATTTCTCGACCTGAGCCACCGCATTATCGACCTTGGCGCGCACATCCTCCAGCATGCGCCGTGTATCACGCGCAGTCAGATAGCCGTAATAGGCGCGGCTCACGTCCATTATGGTATCGCCTCGCTGCAGGCGAACATCCTGGCGCTTCAAGTCGATATTGCCCTTGGCCGCATCGGTATAACGCTCGATCTTGCCAAACGTATAAAGTGGCTTGACGATGGAAAACTGCAGCGAAGTCCAGTCAGAAAGCCCTTTCCAGTCATAGGCATCATTGCGCGGCGTGGTCCCGGAAGTTGCCCCGCCCTGGTAAAAACCACCTTCAACCTTGGGCGCCAGGCCGACAAAAAGATTGGCGTCCAGGTGCAGACCGTTATTGCCCTGCGCCTCTTCCAGCAAGGCGCGTGCATGCTCTACCAGTTGTTCGCGTTCCTGGATACGCGGATCGGCATTCAGACTCATATCGATCGCCTGTTGCAGACTCACTGTCTGGGCCTGCCCAGCCCCTGCAGAAATGAATGCCCATGCACCCAGCGTCACTGCCAGCCATTGTTTGTTCATTTGACTTCTCCGCCATCAGCCGCCTTGTTGTAGAGAAATTGCCCAATCAGGCTTTCCAGCACCACGGCCGACTGGGTGATCTTGATCTTGTCACCCTCCTTGAGTTGGGCACTGTCGCCCCCTGTTTCAAGTGCGATGTACTGCTCACCCAGCAAGCCGGAGGTCATGATGCTGGCGGAGGTGTCCTTGGAAAACGAATATTGCTTATCCAGTTTGAACGTCGCTACTGCTTCGTGCCGCTCTCCATCGAAGTGAACTGCCGAGACACGACCGACCACTACACCCGCACTCTTCACCGGCGCCCGCGCCTTGAGCCCGCCAATATTGCTGAAATTGGCCGTTACACTATAACTATCAGACATGTTTACGCCGCCCAGGTTTCCCACCTTCAGCGCCAGAACCAGAATAGCGCCCAGCCCCAGCAACACGAACAAGCCAACCCACAAATCGATTGTGGTGCGCTCCATTAGCCTTCTCCCCGAAACATAAATGCAGTCAACATGAAATCCAGCGCCAGAATGGCCAGCGATGAGGTCACCACGGTGCGTGTTGTCGCACCGGATACCCCCTCTGCCGTCGGCGGCGCATCATATCCCTCAAACAGGGCAATGGCTGTCACCGCCACACCGAATACAAAACTCTTGATAATGCCGTTAACGATGTCCTGCTGGAAATCCACCGCATTCTGCATCTGCGACCAGAACGAACCCTCGTCCACACCAATCAGTTTCACGCCCACCAGATAGCCGCCAAACACGCCCATGGCAGAAAACATGGCCGCCAGCAGCGGCATGGAAATCACACCGGCCCAGAATCGTGGGGCGACGACACGGGCAATCGGATTGACCGCCATCATCTCCATGGCCGAAAGCTGTTCGGTTGCTTTCATCAGGCCGATCTCGGCGGTAATTGCCGATCCAGCGCGACTGGCAAACAGCAGAGCAGCCACCACCGGCCCCAGTTCACGCACCAGGGACAAGGCCACCATCACACCCAGCGCCTCTTCCGAACCGTAGCGCTGAAGAGTGTCATAGCCCTGCATCCCCAATACCATTCCAACGAACAGACCCGGATACCAGGATAATAATGAGCGACAGCACACCCGTCGAAAAAAGCTCCTTGATGACGAGATGAAGTCGGCGAAAACTGGTTCCAGAATGCAACAGTATCAGCACAAAAAAACGGCTTGCCACACCCAGGCGCCACAAACTGTCGATCACCCGGTGGCCGACTCCCTGAATACCTTTCACGAAACGACTAGGCACTTTGACCTCCCAGGCGCAGATCGGCTCCATAGGCGTTTGCCGGGTAATGAAATGGCACCGGACCATCTTCCTCGCCATGCACAAACTGATGCACGAAAGGCTTGTCGCTGGCACGCATTTCATCCGGCGTGCCGTGGGCCACAATCACCCCATCTGAAACGAAATAAACATAGTCGACAATTTCCAGTGACTCGTGCACATCGTGAGTCACCACAATGGATGTTGCGCCCAAGGCATCATTCAGGCGGCGGATCAGATTGCCGATCACGCCCAGGGAAATCGGGTCCAGGCCGGCAAAGGGCTCATCGTACATGATCAGCATCGGGTCCAGCGCCACTGCCCGCGCAAGGGCCACACGCCGTGCCATGCCGCCAGAAAGCTCGGAAGGCATGAGATCTCTTGCACCACGCAAACCGACGGCATGCAGTTTCATCAGCACCAGATCACTAATCACGCTCTCCGGCAAATCAGTGTGCTCTCGCATCTGGAATGCCACATTGTCGAACACGGACATATCGGTAAACAGGGCACCGAACTGAAACAGCATACCCATGCGCCGACGCATGTGGTAGAGGCCATCAGCATCAAGCTCGTGCACAGCCTGACCATCAACCAGCACCTTCCCGAGAGAAGGCCTGATCTGGCCACCGATCAGGCGCAACAGCGTCGTTTTACCGCAACCGCTACCACCCATGATCGCCACCACCTTGCCGCGCGGCACGTTCATGCTGATTCCCTTGAGAATCGGACGCTTGCCATAGGCAAAACTGACATCATTAAATTCGACCAGATTATCGCTGGACATAATTGACCGGGCACATTAGCAAAGCCTGAAATTCTATACTATAGTCAAAATCCAATCCAGCGAGCAATCTTGCTTCTGCAAGCAGGATTATCAACAAACACGCGAACTGGCACCGGTTTCGCCCCATGTAATTAGAGCGGTTTCATGAAATCGCCATGCCGCCTTTTCATTAAACCATCTGGAAATACCGCCTAATAGTTAAGCTTGGCCGCCGCATACATCAAGAATCTTTGCGCAATATCACGACCAAGATAATGCCCGTAATCCATCAGAGTGTTAAAATCGGAAATTGTTACAAACTCGGGGCACAGCTGTGATAGAACTCGTTATCAACGGTACGCCGCAGAATTTTTCCGCACCGCTCACCGTCACGCAATTAGTGGATCAGCTTGGGCTGGTGGGGAAACGTGTCGCTATTGAGCGCAATGGCGAAATCGTCCCGCGCGGCCAATTCAACGAAACCTCCCTGAATCACGACGATCGACTGGAAATAGTCGTTGCCGTCGGGGGTGGCTAAACCAATCATTTGGAATATATGGATAATTTAAAAATTGCCGGCAAAGCTTATTCTTCCCGCCTGCTGGTAGGCACAGGAAAATATCAGGACTTTGACCAGACCCGCCAAGCCATTGAAGCCAGCGGCGCTGAAATTGTCACCGTGGCCATTCGTCGCACCAATATCGGCCAGAATGCAGGAGAGCCCAGCCTGCTGGATGCCGTTCCTCCATCTCAATACACCTACCTTCCCAACACCGCCGGCTGCTACAGTGCTGACGACGCCATCCGCACTTTGCGCTTGGCGCGCGAACTGCTCGACGGCCACGACCTGGTAAAACTCGAAGTACTTGGCGACCCGCAAACGCTGTATCCAAATGTAGTGGAAACGCTTAAAGCCGCAGAAACCCTGGTCAAGGATGGATTCAAGGTCATGGTCTACACTTCTGATGATCCCATTATCGCCAAACAACTGGAAGAAATCGGCTGTGTCGCCATCATGCCGCTAGCTTCGCTGATCGGCTCCGGCATGGGGATTCTTAATCCTTGGAATCTGCAGATCATCATCGAAAATGCCAAGGTACCTGTGATCGTGGATGCCGGCGTCGGCACCGCATCGGATGCTGCCATCGCCATGGAACTTGGCTGTGATGGGGTGCTAATGAACACTGCGATAGCAGGTGCAAAAGACCCGATCCTCATGGCATCCGCCATGAAAAAAGCCGTTGAGGCGGGGCGCGAAGCTTTTCTGGCCGGACGCATGGCAAAGAAGCTTTACTCTGCCAGTCCAAGTTCCCCAACCACCGGCATGATTGGCAAATAAGGGTTCATTAATGACCGAAACGCAGCACCGCCCGGTACGCAGCTTTGTGCTGCGTCAGGGACGCATGTCCAAAGGACAGACCCGGGCCCATGAAACGCTGATGCCGCGGTTTGGCGTTCCATACAGCGAGGAAAAGCTGGATCTGCCGCAATTATTTGGAAGAACAGCCCCCAAAATACTGGAAATCGGTTTTGGCATGGGTGACAGCACGGCCACAATCGCGCAGGAAAATCCGGAAAACGACTACCTGTGTATCGAGGTTCACACTCCCGGGGTGGGCAGCCTGTTGAAATACACAGAGGAAATGGGACTCACCAATATTCGTATTATCCAGCATGACGCTGTTGAGGTGCTGCAGCACATGCTAAGCCCGGAGACGCTGGATGGGGTTCATATTTTCTTCCCCGACCCGTGGCACAAAAAACGCCACCATAAGCGGCGCCTGATTCAGCCCGCTTTTACTGCGCTGATCTGTGATCGCTTAAAATCCGGAGGTTACCTGCATGCCGCGACGGACTGGGAAGAATATGCAACACATATTCTCGAAACATTCCGTGATGAGCCTCGGTTGGTGAACAGTGTGCGTGATTACGCACCGCGCCCGGAATACCGCCCACTGACAAAATTCGAGCAGCGCGGGTTAAGGCTTGGGCATGGTGTATGGGATATCGTTTTCAGGAAAGTTTGATCAGGCTTCCTGAGGCACTTTCTCTACCAGCAGAGTATGCAAACGCCGACTGTCTGCGCGTAGCACCTGGAACTTCAAGCCGTCAAAAATGGTGTGCTCACCGCGTTTTGGCAGATGGCCGAACTTGCTGACGACCAGTCCTCCCACCGTATCGTAATCCTCGTCGCTGAACTGGGTGCCCAGCACCTCGTTGAAGTTTTCAATCTCGGTTACAGCCTTGACCCGGAAACGACCACTCCGATCCTGAATGATATTGTCCTCGGTTTCATCAAAATCGAATTCATCCTCGATTTCACCCACGATCTGTTCCAGCACATCCTCAATCGTCACCAGACCGGACACGCCGCCGTACTCATCCACCACAATGGCGATGTGGTTGCGGTTCATGCGGAATTCCTTGAGCAGGATATTCAGACGCTTGGATTCAGGAATGAATACCGCCGGGCGCAGCATATCACGCACATCAAAAGCCTCGCCGGCATAATAGCGCAGCAAATCCTTGGCCAGCAGGATCCCGATCACATCGTCCTTGTTCTCGCCGATCACAGGGAATCTTGAGTGGGCGGCTTCAATAACAAAAGGAATGAATGCAGCCGGTGAATCCGCGATATCAATTACATCCATTTGTGCCCGTGGGATCATGATGTCGCGCACATGCATTTCTGAAACCTGAAGCACCCCTTCTATCATGGACAGGGCATCGGCATCGATCAGGTTTTTTTCATAAGCCGCGTGAAGAATTTCTACCAGCTCTTCGCGGTTATCAGGCTCGGGCGAAAGCCACGCTCCCAGGCGCTCCACCCAGCCCGGTTTGGCAGACTCATCCATGCTGTTGCTTGACCTCTAAAATGGCATAGGGGTCAGTATAGCCGAGACGCCTCATAATGTGCGTTTCAACTGCTTCCATAGCCAGCGCATCATCTTCGGCTTCATGGTCATACCCCTGCAAATGCAGCATGCCGTGAATGATCATGTGCGCATAATGCGATTCCGCATCTTTACCTTGCTCCACTGCCTCACGGTTCACCACTGGTGCACACAATACGATATCACCCATACATGTCGGCTTCTGCTCATAAACGAAAGTCAGAACATTAGTCGCATAGTCCCTGCCGCGATAATCCAAATTGAGCCCACGCCCCTCTGTTTCATCAACGACACGAACAGTAACAGCCGCGTCACTTTCAAGCGCCGCATTGACCCACACCCTGAACAGGCCTCGAGCCGGAACATCCGCTGGTTTTGTCGCATATTGCACCGACAGGCTTAAATCAGGCTTTGTTTTTTTCATAACTCGCATAGGCATTAACGATATGCTGAACAAGGGGATGCCGTACCACGTCTTCAGACTCGAAGAAGGTGAAAGCGATTCCGCGTACCTTACCCAGAACCGTATGCACTTCGGCCAGGCCGCTTTTTTGACCACGCGCAAGATCCACCTGCGTGACGTCTCCAGTAACCACGGCCTTGGAACCAAAACCGATACGAGTCAGAAACATTTTCATCTGTTCCTGCGTTGTGTTCTGCGCTTCATCCAGAATAATGAAAGAATGATTCAGCGTTCGGCCGCGCATATAAGCGAGCGGAGCAATTTCTATAGCACCTCGCTCAAATAATTTACCCACACGATCAAAACCCAACAAATCGTAAAGGGCGTCATACAGGGGGCGCAAGTAAGGATCCACTTTCTGCGCCAGATCGCCGGGCAGAAAACCAAGTCGCTCACCAGCTTCTACTGCCGGACGAACCAGCACAATGCGCTTTACTGCATCGCGTTCAAGCGCGTCAACTGCACTTGCGACTGCAAGGTAGGTTTTACCCGTTCCGGCAGGTCCAATGCCGAAAGTAATGTCATGCTCCTGAATCTGGAGCAGATACTGGGTCTGGCGTGGGGTGCGGCCACGAAGATCACGTTTGCGCGTCATCAGAACCGGCATGACGCCCCCCTGCAATCCTGATGAGTTGGCGCGAGAAGCATTCATCAACTCCATCAAGCCCAGTTGCAAATCATCAATCGAAATCACATGCTTGGACAAATCATAAAAATTCTTCAGCGCTTGCAATGCGATGCGGGCATGTTCACTGTTACCGACAATGCTGAAATTCTCACCGCGCCTCGAAATAACCACGTCAAGAGCAGTTTCGATCTGTTTCAGATTCTCATCAAGTGCACCGCACAAATTGCTTAGGCGGGCATTATCGACGGGCAAAAAAGAAAAATGTTCAGTATGCGTACTCAAGAGACTCCAATGGGAATTTCACCCCGCAGCGAATGTGGTTGAGCTGAAGTAATCAAAACAGTCACAAATTGACCAATCAGTTCAGAGTGGCCAACAAAGTTAACCACACGATTATTGTCAGTGCGGCCTCGCAACTCCAGCTCATCCTTTTTGGCAGATCCCTCAACAAGAATTCGCTGCATCGACCCAACCATGGCCTGGCTAATTTGCTGTGCCTGCTGCTCCAACAAAAACTGCAAACGCTGCAAGCGCGCTTGCTTCACCGCAAACGGTGTTTTGTCGGCAAGATCAACGGCAGGCGTACCCGGACGAGCACTATAAATAAAACTGTAACTGGAATCGAAACCAACTTCCTCTACCAACCTCATCGTGGCTTCAAAGTCCTCTTCCGACTCGCCCGGAAATCCAACAATAAAATCAGAAGAAATTGATATGTCCGGGCGCAGCGCTCGTAATTTGCGGATTTTAGACTTATATTCCAGCGTCGTGTAACCGCGTTTCATCGCAGCTAAAACCCGATCTGAACCGGATTGAACGGGCAAGTGAAGAAAATTGACCAATTTAGGAATCGACGCAAACGCGTCAATCAAAGATTGAGAAAATTCGACGGGATGGGAAGTCATGTAACGCAGTCGTTCAATACCCGGAATTTCAGCCAAATAGTGCAGTAAATGCGCCAAATCAGCTGTATCTTTGTCGTGCATCTCACCACGATAGGCGTTTACATTCTGCCCAAGAAGTGTAATGTCTTTTACCCCGTGTTCAGCCAGTTGAACGGCTTCTGCCAGAACGTCGTCGAATGGTCGAGACACTTCTGTACCACGCGTAAATGGGACGATGCAGTACGTGCAATATTTACTACAACCTTCCATGATAGAAAGAAAGGCCGTAACACCCTCAACACGGGCCTCAGGCAAATGATCGAATTTTTCAATTTCTGGAAATGAAATGTCTATTTGTGACTTGCCGGTTGCCTTGCGCGCACGAATCAATTGAGGCAAGCGATGCAAGGTCTGGGGGCCAAACACCACATCCACATAAGGCACCCGCGCAAGAATCGCATGGCCTTCCTGGCTGGCTACACATCCACCAACGCCTATCAGCAAATCCGGGTTGCGGATTTTTAATGGCCGCCAGCGGCCAAGTTGATGAAATACTTTTTCCTGCGCTTTTTCCCGAATAGAACATGTATTCAGCAAAAGAATATCGGCATCCTCAGGATCATCGGTCCGAATCATTCCTTCATAAACATTCAGAAGATCTGCAATTTTAGACGAGTCATACTCGTTCATCTGACAACCAAATGTTTTAATGAATATTTTCTTGGGATTGGCAGGAAAGATATTAATTGGTAATTCAACAGGAAAAACCAAATCGGAATCTAAATCAG
Source organism: uncultured Gammaproteobacteria bacterium (assembly GCA_963741495.1). GTDB lineage: Bacteria > Pseudomonadota > Gammaproteobacteria > Burkholderiales > Sulfuricellaceae > Sulfurimicrobium. Next base: position 304 of record CAVUID010000014.1, on the reverse strand, counting down.
ACATGAAAAGCACCATATCACAAGGAAGCAGAGCGCGACAATCCAGCGCAAATGACAAAGCCCTCACAAGGAGGGCTTTGTCATTATAAGGAGCTTGGCGGTGACCTACTTTCACATGCGTAGTGCACACTATCATCGGCGCTAAGTCGTTTCACGGTCCTGTTCGGAATGGGAAGGGGTGGTTCCAACTTGCTATGGCCGCCAAGCATAACTTGTTACTCACAGCTGTCAGCAATTCTGCTTTCAGCTATCAGTATTAAAACGGAAGAAGTAAGGGTATTTGATTGTATTGGCTTGCTGAATG
>CAVUID010000013.1:0-196565 GCA_963741495.1 uncultured Gammaproteobacteria bacterium | reverse complement strand
CATGGCGCGGCGCATCGCTTTTCGACGAGGTGAGGGCGGTGACGCTGGCCTGGGCGCTGGTGCTGTTCCTGCTTTTTGCCTTTGCCTTTACCACCAAGATGGGGATTCAGTTTTCTCGCGGCTGGATCGGGATCTGGGCCTTGCTGGGCTGGGGTGCGCTGGTTTGCGGGCGAATTCTGCTGCGTGTGGGTTTGCGCTGGTTGCGCAGCCATGGTTTCAACCAGCGGCGCATCGTGATTGTGGGGGCCGAAGGCTTGGTGAGAGGAGCTGACAGGGCGCCTGCTGGCATCTCCCTGGATCGGCCTGCAGGTGGCGGGTTTTTTTAATGCGGGCACAGGCGCTCCAAAGCCGGGGGTGCCGGTATTGGGCGGGCTTCTTGATGTTGCGGATTATGTGGCAAGGGAGCGCATAGACCAGGTCTGGATTGCCCTGCCGCTCAAGGATCAGGACAAGGTGGAGTCCTTGCTCCACGAGTTGCGCCATAGTCGTGGTGGATATTCGCTTTGTCCCCGATATCTTCGGCTTCCGGCTGCTGAATCATTCCGTGACAGAAGTGGCAGGACTCCCGGTGATGAATCTTTCCGCCACGCCGATGGTGGGGGTGAACCGGCTGGTAAAGGCCTTGGAGGACAGATTGCTCGCGCTGCTTATCCTGCTCCTGATCTCTCCTCTGCTGCTGCTGATCGCACTCGGGGTGAAGCTGACTTCGCCGGGACCGGTGCTGTTCAAGCAGAAGCGGCTGGGTTGGGATGGCCAACCTTTCAAGGTGTACAAGTTCCGCAGCATGGTGGTGCATCAGGAAACCGGCGGCCTGTTGACCCAGGCATCCAGGGGCGATGCCCGCATCACGCCGTTTGGCGCTTTCCTGCGCCGGACCAGTCTGGATGAGTTGCCGCAATTCTATAATGTGCTCAAAGGGACAATGTCCATCGTTGGGCCGCGCCCGCATGCCATTTCACACAATGAGCAGTACAAGGATTTGGTTGACGACTACATGCAACGGCACAAGGTGAAGCCGGGGATCACGGGCTGGGCCCAGATCAATGGCTGGCGCGGTGAGACGGACACCTTGGAGAAAATGCGCAAGCGGGTCGAGTATGATCTCTATTACATTGAAAACTGGTCGCTGTGGTTTGACCTGCGGATTATTTTGCTGACGGTGTTCAAGGGATTCATCAGCAAAAATGCGTATTAGCCTGCGGATAAAAACGGGGCTTCAAGACAATAAAGCGTAGTTAATTCTTCAATGCTTGTACCGGGCGCTTTGTTCTATTCAACAACGCCATGTCGACACAAAGAAACTCTTCTCCTTGCAATACAACACCCCCTGATTATAATGAATGTTGTAATTTCCAACTTTCCGACTAAGGAGACCGTCATGGGCGACCTTGTGCGCGTCAAGGAAAAATATCAGGTCACTATCCCCGCGCGATTACGCGAGCTGGTTCAGTTTCATACAGGCGACTATCTTGAGGCATCTGTTTATCAGGATGGTATTTTGCTGCGCCCGAAGCACTTGGTGGACATGCCTAAGCGCAAGCCAAGCATTCTGGAATTCCTTCACGAATCGCGCACAACATCAAGAACCCGCGAAGAAATCGACGCAGCCTTGTCTGCTGACCGTGCTTCATGGGATCAATAATCAGAACGGGGGCAACGGTTTATCTCGACACCAATGCCATCATTTATCTGACCGAGGGTAATCCTGATTTCAAGGCGTCCATTGAAGGTCTTTTTATTGAAATCGAGCAGGCAGGTGCGCGACTGGTAAGCAGCGAACTTACCTTTACAGAGGTTCTAGTGTTGCCGTTTCGCGTCGGCAATGATGAACTGGTAGCGGCATATGAGCGGCTTCTGGATACTTTCATAGAACCGATTCCACTTGGGCGGCAGGAACTATTCCTGGCAGCGAAATTGCGGGCAACCACTCCGAAGTTACGTACCCCGGATTCACTCCATTTGGCAACGGCGATACTTATCGGCGCTGATGTCTTTGTGAGTGGTGATGCAGGAATTGATGTGCCAGCGCCTATGCAAAAATACCCACTCTAAGCGAGTGAAGCGCTAACTGGAATATCCAGCGCCATGATCAGCAAGGCGCCATCGGTGGTGGATAACGCAAGACATGAATTTATATAATTTCCTGATTAATCAATGTGTAATAACACATTCTCGGACCTTACTGGACATATTATGCGTTACTGGCTCATGAAATCCGAACCTTCCGATGTCAGCGTGGACGATCTTGCGGCCATGCCTGACCAGAGCGTGGCGTGGTATGGGATACGCAACTACCAGGCGCGAAATTTCATGCGTGACCAGATGAAGGTCGGCGATCAGGTGTTTTTTTATCATTCGAGCTGTACCGAGCCGGGCATCGTCGGGTTGGCGACGGTCAGCAAGCTGGCTTACCCGGATCAGACCCAGTTTGACCCCGATAACAAGTATTTCGACCCCAAGGCGACACCGGAAAATCCACGCTGGATGAATGTGGACGTAAAACTGGTCAGGAAGACCCGCCTGGTCAGCATCAAGGAACTGCGCAGCCACCCGGAACTGGAACACATGCGTATTCTGCAGCAGGGCAACCGGCTCTCGATCACGCCGGTTGATCCCAAGGAATGGCAGTTTATCCTAGGGCTGTTGTAGGCAATTTACTCGAACAGGGCCGAGACAAACTCCTGTGCCACGAATGGGCGCAGATCATCGAGCTGTTCGCCCACCCCGATGAAGCGAATCGGAATCGGACGGGTACGGGCGATGGCCGCAATGATGCCGCCTTTGGCTGTCCCGTCGAGCTTGGTCAGCGCCAGGCCCGTCACCTGCAGCGCGTCGTCGAAGGACTTGACCTGCGCCAGCCCGTTCTGGCCGGTATTGGCGTCAAGCACCAGCAGGACTTCATGCGGGGCGCTGGGCTCGGCCTTGGCGATGACGCGTTTGACTTTCTTGATCTCTTCCATCAGGTGCAGTTGGGTCGGCAGCCGTCCTGCGGTATCCGCCAGCACCACGTCGATGCCGCGTGCCTTGGCGGCCTGGATGGCGTCGAAAATCACAGCGGCGGAATCGCCGCTTTCCTGCGCGATCACGGTGACGTTGTTGCGCTCGCCCCAGATCATTAGTTGTTCCCGGGCAGCCGCACGGAAGGTATCTCCTGCCGCCAGCAGCACCGATTTTCCCTGAGACTGGAAATATTTTGCCAGCTTGCCGATGGTGGTGGTTTTCCCGGCGCCATTCACGCCTGCCAGCATGATGATGTAGGGGCGGTGGCTGGTGATTTCCAGCGGCGCTTCCAGCGGCTGAAGCAATGCCAGCAAGGACTGCTGCAGCGCGTCTTTCAGTTGGCCTGCCTCGACCAGTCCCTCGCGCTTGACGCGAAGGCGAAGGTCATCCAGCAGATACTGGGTGGCGGCCACGCCCACGTCGGAAGTCAGAAGAATGGTTTCCAGTTCTTCATACAGCGCGTCATCAATTTTGCCGCCGCTGCCAAACAGATTGGCCACCTTGCGCCCAAACTGTTCGCGGGTCCGTGTCAGACCCTGCTTCAAGCGCGTAGCCCAGCCCTCCGGCTTGCTCTCTGCTTCAACGGCAGGTGCTTCGGATTTCTTGAAGAAACTAAACATGGTGTTTTCGGGTCAGTGAGTTATTGCAGTGAATGGGAGTGGCCTGGATCAGTTTACGGGATATCCGGGCTATAATTCCCACCATTTTATCCCGAATAGAACCTGAAAAGGTAGGAGGTTGCGTGCTGACAAAAGCGTTGCTGGGGGCAACCCTGCTTGGGCTGTCCTGGGGAGCTGTCGCGAACCCGTATGAACATCGGCTGGCCAATGGCATGAAAGTGATCGTCAAGGAGGACCGGCGCGCGCCCGTGGTGGTGTCTCAGGTCTGGTACCGGGCCGGCAGCATGGACGAACAGAATGGCACGACCGGTGTGGCGCACGTTCTGGAGCACATGATGTTCAAGGGCACGCGCAAGGTGCCTGCAGGCCAGTTTTCTAAAATCATCGCAGAAGCAGGTGGGCGGGAGAACGCCTTTACTGCCAATGATTACACCGCTTATTTTCAGCAGCTGAAAACCGACAAATTGCCGCTGGCATTCAAGCTGGAAGCGGACCGCATGGAAAATCTGGTGCTGACCGAACAGGAATTCGCCAAGGAAATCCAGGTCGTGATGGAAGAGCGCCGCATGCGCACTGAAGACAAGCCGCAGGGCCTGGTTTACGAGCAACTGAATGCCACGGCCTTTAGCGCGCACCCTTACCATCACCCGATCATCGGCTGGATGGACGATCTGGAAAACATGCGCGTGGAGGATGCCCGTGCCTGGTACCAGCGCTGGTATGCCCCCAATAATGCCACCCTGGTGGTGGTCGGCGATGTTCGCCATGAAGAGGTGCTCAAGCTGGCACAAACCCACTTTGGCCCGCTCAAGGCGCATCCATTGCCGACCCGCAAACCGCAGCAGGAGCCTGCGCAACGCGGCATCAAGCGCGTGACGGTAAAAGCGCAGGCCAAGCTGCCATATCTTGCGCTGGCCTATCGCGTGCCTGTCATCCGTGATGTGAGCCAGGATAGCGAACCCTATGCGCTGGAAATCCTGTCGGGCGTGCTGGACGGCCATGCTGCTGCGCGCCTGAATCAGTCCCTGGTGCGTGAAAGCCGCCTGGCGACTGAGGTTGGCACAGGCTACGGTGCCATTTCGCGCGGCCCGGGACTGTTTCTGATCGAGGCCACCCCCAGTGAAGGCAAAAGCGTGCTCGAACTGGAGCAGGGGATTCGTAATGAAATTGCTCGCGTGCAGCGTGATGGCGTCAGCTCGGAAGAGTTGCTGCGAGTCAAAGCCCAGGTCGTCGCGGCGCAGGTCTATCAGCGCGATTCGATGTTTTACCAGGGCATGCTGATCGGCCAGATGGAAAGCGCAGGCCTTTCCTGGCGTGATGAAAAAACCATACTGGAGCGGCTCAATGCCGTCACAGCAGAAGAGGTCAAGGCCGTGGCGAATAAATATCTGCAGGATGATGGGCTTACGCTTGCCACGCTTGACCCGCAACCGATGGAAACAAAACGCCCTGTTCAGAATACGGCGGGAGGACGCCATGCGCACTAGGTTTTTTGGCCCTTTACTGGGCATTCTGACGCTTTTCATGGCAAGTGCTGTTGAAGCTGCCCTGCCCATTCAGCACTGGCAAACGGCCAATGGCGCCCGGGTTTATTTTGTGGAAAGCCGCGGCCTGCCGTTGCTGGATATCAGTGCTGACTTCGATGCCGGTGCGCGCCGCGACAACCCGGCTCAGTCCGGGCTGGCGAGCCTGACTGCCAAGACCATGAGCCTGGGTGCAGGCAGCCTGTCAGAGGAAACCATTTCCCGCCGCTTTGCAGATGTTGGCGCGCAGTTTGCGGCCACTTTCGAGCCAGACCGTGCCGGGATGACATTGCGCACCCTGAGCAGCGAGCGCGAGCGCAAACAGTCGCTTGAGTTGCTGGCCATGATTCTGCAGCGACCGGATTTTCCAGAGGCAGCGATTGAGCGTGAAAAAGCTCGCATTATTGCGGGACTAAAGGAGGAAAGTACCCAGCCTGGGCCGATTGGGGAAAAAGCCTTTTATGCCGCGCTCTATGGCGCCCATCCCTATGGGTTGCCCGGTGCGGGCAAGATAGAGACACTGGCCGTGCTGCAACAGCAGGATGTGGCTGCGTTTTATCGCCGCCATTATGTTGCCGAATCTGCGGTGATCTCTTTGGTCGGGGACGTCAGCCGCACTCAGGCTGAAGCCATCGCCGAGCAGCTTTCCGCCGGCCTCGCGCGCACCACGGAAGCGCTGCCTGTGCTACCCCAGATTTCACCCCCGGCACGGGGAGAAACTCATCACATCCCCCATTCGGCTAGCCAGAGCCATATTCTGCTTGGCATGCCGGGCATGAGTCGCAGCGATCCGGACTATTTTGCCCTTTATCTCGGCAACTATATTCTGGGCGGTGGCGGTTTCGCTTCCCGGCTGACCGAAGAAGTGCGTGAGAAGCGCGGTCTGGCCTACAGCGTGTACAGCTATTTCCTCCCGCTGGCCCAGCCGGGGCCATTCCAGATCGGCTTGCAGACCAGGCAGGAACAATCGCAGCAGGCGCTGGATATCGTCCGCGCTACGCTTGGCCGGTTTGTGGCAGAAGGGCCAACAGCGGACGAACTGCGGCGCGCCAAATTGAATATTGGCGGGGGCTTTCCATTACGCATCGATAGCAATAAAAAGATTCTCGGATATCTGGCCCTGATCGGCTTCTATCATTTGCCGCTGAACTATCTCGACGAGTTTGCCGGCAAGATTGAAAAAATCACGCTGGCAGATGTCAAAGGCGCTTTTAAACGCCGCATTGATCCGGCGCGGATGGTGACGGTGATTGTGGGCGGTGGCGCGCCCGAAAAAAATGCGCCTGAGACGGCGGGTGGCAGTATGGTAGTTCAACCCGGCGCGCTGCCAGCCCCGGAAACATTACGCGAATCGCAGCCTGACGTTGAAAAGTAATCGTGTACGCATCGTCGGCGGAGCCTGGCGCAGCCGCTTGCTCACCTTTCCTGATGTGATAGGATTGAGGCCCACCCCCGACCGGGTCAGAGAAACGCTATTCAACTGGCTGGGCCAGATCATGGACGGCAAGCGTTGCCTTGATCTCTTTGCCGGTAGCGGTGTGCTGGGGTTCGAAGCGCTTTCACGCGGCGCCCGGCAGGTCGTAATGGTCGAACGGGACAGCAAGGTGGCCGCCGCGCTGAAGGGAAACGCCGCTATTTTGAAGGCGGAAAATTTTGAGTTGGTGGTTGCCGATGCGTTGAAATTCATCGGGCAGGACATGCGGCGTTTCGACGTGATTTTTGTCGATCCGCCCTACCAGTTGAATTTGCTGCCTCTTGTTTTGCCCCGCTTGCTGCCCCATCTGGAGGACGATGGCCTGGTCTATACCGAAGCTGATGCCCCGCTGGCGTTTGCTTCGGAATGGCAGGTCTGGCGCCAGGGCAGGGCGGGCCTGGTGCATTACTATCTTTTGAAGAAAGCGGGCTGATATTATGCTCAAGGTTGTTTATCCCGGCACCTTCGACCCGGTTACCCGGGGCCATGAAGATCTGGTTCGCCGCGCTGCCCGCCTGTTCGATGAGATCATCGTGGCTGTGGCAGACAGCCGGACGAAACAGCCTTTTTTCGACCTGCGGGAGCGGGTTGAAATGGCGTCCGAGGTGCTGGCCGATTGCGCCAATGTGCGGGTGGTCGGTTTTTCCGGCCTGCTTATCCATTTCCTGCAACAGCAGGAAGCGGCTATCATATTGCGCGGATTGCGGGCGGTATCGGATTTTGAATACGAGTTTCAGTTGGCGGGGATGAACCGCAACCTGTACCCCAATGTCGAGACGATTTTTCTCACCCCTTCCGAACAGTACATGTTTATTTCTGCCAGCATGGTGCGCGAGATCGCGTTGCTGGGCGGAGACGTCAGCCAGTTCGTGCAACCCGTGGTGGGCGAACAGCTGAGCAACAGAATTATCAATCTTAACTAAACGAGCGAGGAAACTGCCATGGCATTAATGATTACCGACGAATGCATCAACTGCGACGTGTGCGAACCCGAGTGCCCCAATGGCGCAATTTCACAGGGTGATGAAATCTATATCATCGATCCCGCCCTGTGCACCGAATGCGTCGGTCATTATGATGAGCCGCAATGTATTTCGGTCTGCCCGGTAGATTGCATCATCGTCGACCCGCAACACACCGAAAGCAAGGACGAACTGCAAGCCAAGTACGAGAAGTTAAGCGCCCAAGGCTAAATCGCAGACATAAAAAACCCCGCACTCAGGCGCCTGACGGCGCGGTGCGGGGGTTTCGTTTTCAGCGCTTTCGTCAGGCGGCGAGTTGTTGCGAGCCGCTCTCGAAATCAAGTGCCTGCGCCAGACCCTGTTGCAGCTTGCTGAGGTCATCCAGTTGTGCAGTGATGACCGCCTCCATCTGCTCCAGCTCGGTAATCCGGTCTTCCAGCGTATCCGTTGCCTTGTGGATGCGCTTGATGCTTTCCAGGCGGCGGCGCAATTGCAGTTGATGCTCTCGCACCTGGGTTTCCATCGGCGCCATGACCGCCTTGAGCCAGTTTTCGACATCGCGGTTGGCCACCTCGTAAACGTGGACTACCCGGCTGGCGATGGTCTCGAAAAACTTGGTCGTCAGCGTGAACTGCTCGTTGGTCAGCATGTTCAGTGTCGTATTGAAATGGTCGTTGTAGCCTTTCTCCAGCTTGGCGATCTCTTTCAGGTATTTCAGGGTGGAAAAAGGTGGGGGCGTGCTTTGTGACAAGCCATGATCCTCGCTGAACTTCTTGTACATGCTGTCCATCATGTGCTTGATTTCTTCGACCTGCTTGCCCGACTTGCTGATGTTTTCGGACACATCCCTGAAAAACTTGTTCATTGCATCGCGAATGCCCTTGCTGAAACGGCTGCTGACCATGGCATCGCGGGTAACCGTTACTTCGACCTTGAGCGCGTCCATGCCGAGGAAAGTAAACAGGATATTGGTCTGCTGCGAAAAAACGCTGCGTAGCGCCTGAAAACGCTGCAAGCCTTTTTCGAAACTTTCCTTGTCGCACTTGACCTTTTCCATCATGTGCTCGATCACGTCCTGATTCTTGCCGCGCAGGCCCTTGAGCTCATCAAGCTGTTCGCTCACGCCGCTCATGCGTGCATCGAGAATGGAGTGCGTCACCTCCATCATGTCCTCGATTTCGCTTTGCGTATTGTCGCGCACGATTTCCTGTTTGGAAGGAATCAACTCGTCGGACAGGGCTTTTTCCAATGCCAGCAGACGACTCTTTTCCAGCAGCTGCGGGTCATTGTTGATCTTGGCCAGCAGCCCCTTCTGGGCCGAGATGGGAAATACCTGGGACGGCTTGATTCCAAGCAGCTCGGCGCTGTTGGCAAGCTGCGATGCGATTTCGCGTTCGACGGCTTCGCTGGTCTTGAGTTCGTCCCACAGTCCGTCGATCTTGTTCAGCACGACCAGGCGGCCTTTCTGCCGCCCCTGCGGATTGCCGACATAATCGCGCCATACCTGGATATCTGTCTTGGTCACGCCAGTATCGGCTGCCAGCATGAACAATACCGCATGGGCGTTGGGCAGCATGTTGATGGTCAGTTCCGGCTCGGTGCCGATGGCGTTCAGGCCGGGGGTGTCCAGGATGACCAGCCCCTGTTTCAACAGTGGATGCGGGAAATTGATGATGGCATGGCGCCAGCAGGGCACCTCAACCGTGCCATCTGAATTCAGGGTGAAGGCATTGTCCGGATCATTTTCGTCGTACAGCCCGAAGCGCTTCGCATCTTCCTTGCTGACCCGCTTGACCTGGCTGACCTGCTGGAAAGCGTCCAGCATGCCCTCTGCGGAATTGACGTCGAGCGGGAAAACCTGCCATTCGTCGAGGTAGCGTTTGTATTCCGTGGTCGTGGTGTCGGTGGCCCGGGTTTCGATCGGCAGTAACTGGATGCAAGGCTCACGGCCTTCCTCATACAGCAGCTCGGTGGGGCACATGGTGGTGCGTCCGGCACTGGATGGCAGCAGGCGCAGGCCATAGCCGGCGAAAAAGATGGCGTTGATCAGCTCGGACTTGCCGCGCGAAAACTCGGCTACAAAGGCCACATTGAGTTTGTCATCGCGCAGGCGATCAAGAATGTGCTGAATGCGCAGATCGGTCTGGCCGTCGTTCAGTTCCTGCTCGTTCAGCCAGTTGCGGTAGCCGCTGATGTTATTGGACAGGCCGTTGCGCCAGGCACTATAAGCCTCGAAATGTGCGACCAGATTCTTATTTGTCATGAAATTCCCCCGTAACCGACCCTGTCGGGACGATGCCATCGTACTTTAGCATAAAATTCAAATTAAACAATGTTGTCCGCGCGGGTTCTAAGCATTCTCATGAACGCTCGAAATGTGTCGTGTATGCACGCAATTTACATGCCACATTTCATCATTTCTGGCAGCAGGGGCAATAAAAAGTGGCGCGTTGCCCCTGGCGCAGCAAACAGATGGTGCTGGCGCAGACATGGCAAGGCTCGCCGGCGCGGCCATAAACAAAATATTGCTGCTGAAAATAGCCAGGCTTGCCGCTACTGTCGACAAAATCTCGCAGGCTGCTGCCGCCCGCAGCAATCGCCTGTTCCAGCACCTCTTTCACCGTTAGCGCCAGCTTGTCACAACGCTCACGCCCCAGGCGCAAAGCTGAAAGCGTAGGTTTGATGCCGGCACGGAATAAAGCCTCGTTGGCATAAATATTGCCCACGCCCACGACCAGATGGCCGTCCATCAGGGTTTGTTTGATGCTGGTTTTCTTGCCGCGCGTAATACGGTATAGCCAGGCGCCATCAAAGTCGTCAGTCAGCGGCTCCACGCCCAGCTTGACCAGCAAGGGGTGACGCATTGGGTCAGTTTCTGTCCAGATCACGGCACCAAAACGCCGCGGATCGCGCAGGCGCATGCAGAAACCATTTTCCAGCACCAGGTCGAAGTGGTCATGTTTTTCTACCTGTGTGGCGGCGGGCAGAATGCGCAAGCTGCCGGACATGCCCAGATGCAGAATCAGCCAGCCCTGGCTGCAATCCAGCAACAGGTATTTGCCGCGCCGGGCGGCGCCACGGATGGCTAGTCCGGGTAAAATCCGCACCAGTTCCGGGTCAACAGGAAAGCGCAGGCGAGCATTGCGCACAATGGCCGCCTTGATGCACTGGCCGTTCAGATGGGGTTCGAGGCCGCGGCGGGTGGTTTCGACTTCGGGCAGTTCGGGCATGAAAACGGCTCAGCTGTTGCGCCGGCGGCGCCAGACAGCGATGGCAATCATGAAAAAGGACAAGGGCAATATCAGCAGGAAAACCGACGTGAGCGCCATCATCCCTGTCTTGCTGATGTCCAGCGTGGCATCCAGCGTATTCTTGGGCTGGATGAAAATGAGTTTCTCGTCGCCAGCCAGCCAGTTGAACAGATTGATCCCGAGATCAAGATTGCCGGCATTGCCGAGCGCAGCATTGGCGAGAAATTCCCCGCTGCCAATCACGACCACTCGTTGTTTGACATCCTCTTGCACCCGCTCCAGCGACCAGCCGATCACGACCGGGCCGGGGATATCCTGGCCCTCGTCGAATGATGCCTGCTCATCCGCCCTGCCATTTTCCACCCAGGCGCGCACGGAGGTTTCAAGCAATGGTGTCGCATGCCAGGCAGGGTCGTCATTCATGCCAATGGCGCGGGCATGGGGGTAGAGCGTGACAAGATCGAACTGGGAAGTAATTGCATGCGGACCATACTGGGCCGCCACGGCCGTTGTCAGAGGAAAGCCTGATTCTTTAGCGGCGGGATCGATGACCACTCCCGGCGTCAGTGCCAGTCCCAGCGTTTCTGCAATGGGCTGCAAACCCTTGAGCGAACCGGGTTCCAGTAACCACAGCAGATTGCCGCCACGTGCCAGATAGCGCCGGATCTTATCTGCTTCACCCGGTGCGATTTCTGTCTCTGGCTGAGTGAGCAGCAGCACATTGACTTCGAGGGGTACTTCTGGCTCAAGGGCCAGACTTGCGACTGCACTGCGGAAGCCCTTGTTCGCCAGCTGGCGCCCGAGCTCGCCCAGATCATGAGGGGCACCCCCATCCAGCCTGCGCTCGCCGTGTCCGCTTACGCCCAGAACCAGGCGTTCATGTCCCCTGGCAAGGCGCATCAGGGTATTGGTAAAGTCCTGCTCATTCAGTGTCGTCAGATGCTCACTGCGTTCCCCGTATCGCAGCACCAGTTCGCCATTGACCCGAACCCCGGCCATGCGCGCCAGTTCGGGTTGCGCGAGCGGATCAATGAAATTCAATACCAGGTCGGACTTGAGACCCTGATAACGGGCAAGAAAATCGCGAATAGGCCTCCGCAGATCGCCAAGCCGCGCATCCTGCAAGGTGGCATAGGCGGTCACGGAAACCGTTCCCGGTATTTCACGCAGTACTTTCTGGCTGGCCTGGCTCAGCGTGTGACGGCCATTCTGCGTGGCATCCCATTGCCAGTCATGGCGCTGAGACAAAACACCCGCAGTGCTCACGATGCCAAGCAGTAACAGCGCATATATCCGTGGGTGGCGGCGCAGCCAGAACAGAAGCCGGGAGAAAGTTTTCATGGCGCTCATTCGCACACCCGGTCGCGGTCAAGGCGGCGTATTGCCAACATCAGAAAAGTTGCAGTGAAGAGCAGAAAATAAATCACATCGGCGCTATTCAGAAATCCCCGGCTGATGCGCTCGAAATGCCACAGCAGCGACAGCGTATGCCAGGCCCCCAGATCCTTTGACGCAATATCCAGCAACCACAGACCGAGAGAAGCGCCGATGCCGCTGATGGCCGCCACGGCGGGATGCGCGGTGAGGCAGGAAAAATATAGGCCGAGCGCGGCAAGGCTGGCTGCCAAAAACACCAGGCCGGAAAGGTTGGCAAGCAGCAGGCCTATGTCGAGTTGTCCGCCGGCATAAAGTGAAAGCGCCATGAGCAAGGTGAGCGTGATGATCAGGCAGAGAAATCCCCATAACCCGAGAAATTTGCCCAGCACGATGTCGGAGAGCGAAAGCGGCGCGGAAAGCAGCAGGGGCAGGGTATGGTTGCGCCGCTCTTCCGCAATCAGGCGCATGGCGAGAATTGGTGTCACGACCAGCAGCAGCATGGCGGTCGCCCCGAACAGTGGAGCCACCACCATTTCAGTTACGCCCGGCGGATTGGCAAGCAGCGCCAGTTGGGCCTGCAGCCCGACAAAGGCGTCCACCTGGTTGACAAACAACCATGCCAGAATTCCTTGCAGAACCCCAAGGGTAATCCAGGCAAGGGGTGAGCCGAACAGTGCCCTGAATTCCTTGGTGGCGATCGTAACGATCATGCCGTTCTCTCTGACCGGGTCAGATGGACGAAGCAGTCTTCCAGGCTGCTGCCGGCGCACTGTTGTCGCAAGTCCTCAGTCGCTCCGCTGAAAACGGGCCTCCCCTGGCGCAGGATCAGTACCCGGTTGCAGAGCGCTTCGGCTTCAGGCAGAAAATGGGTGGACAGGATCATGCTATGGGAACGGCCCAGTTCGGCAATCAGGGTGCGAATTTCGCGAATCTGCAGCGGATCCAGCCCTGCCGTGGGTTCATCCAGAATAATCACGGCAGGTGCATGGACGATCGCCTGGGCGATGCCAACCCGCTGCTGAAAACCTTTGGACAGATGGCCGATCAGCCGCTTTGCCACTTCCGTCAGATCACAGCGCTGCAAAGCCTGTCGCACGGCGGCACCCACGGCGGATTCGGGCATCCGGTGCAGGCGAGCCGCCAGATGCAGATATTCGCTCACGGTCATTTCTCGATACAGGGGCGGGATTTCGGGCAGGTAGCCGAGATGCATTTTTGCCTCCACCGGGTTGTTGCACAGGTCGATGCCGCAGATTTCGACAGTGCCGGTGCTGGGTGCGAGATTGCCAGCCAGAATCCGCATCGCGGTGGATTTTCCTGCGCCATTCGGGCCCAGCAGTCCCAGCACCTCTCCCGGGTGCAATTCCAGATCAAGTGCCTCCAGCGCCATATTCTTTCCATAATGGCGGCTCAGGTTACGGGCACGAAGGGCGGGCTGGATTTCAGGCATGAAAGTCGTAAGACATGAGTTCAGAGTAGCCAGTTCAAAGGGTTGTGCCTATACTTGGCGAGCACTCATTATACTTGAGACCCCGAGCACCAAGATGCCTACCCTGAAACTCAAATCTGCCTTATTGGCCTCCTCTTTGCTGGCGCTTGCGGCATGCGCGCCTTTGCAGACCAGATCGCCGTCAGCCGTCGCGGAAAAGCCTCAGCCCGAGGAGAAAAAACCGTCGCTTCCAAACCAGGAATTGACAGCGCAATCGCTTTATCAGTATCTGGTAGGCGAAGTTGCGCTGCAACGCGGCCAGCCGGAACTCGCAGCAGAGGCGCTGCTGGACCTGGCGAAACAGACTCGCGATCCGCGCCTGGCCCAGCGCGCGACTGAAACCGCTGTTCAGGGGCGGCAGGCCGCCCAGGCGGGTGATGCTGCATTGTTGTGGCAATCTCTCGATCCGGACTCCGCCCAGGCCACTCAGGCTGCGGCAGCCCTGCTCATCAACAGTGGCCGCCTGGGCGAAGCGCGCCCCTATCTCGAAAAGCTCATTGCCGCCGAGGGCGACGGTCGCGCTGCCGCGTTCCTCCATCTGAACCAGATGCTGGCGCGGCAGCCTGACCGTGAGGCCGTGCTGGTGCTGGTTCAGGAGCTTGCGAAGCCCTACCCGGAGAGCGCCGAGGCGCATTTCACGATCGCCCAGGCTGCATGGAGCGCCGGCAAGCAACAGGAAGCCATCGCGGCGTTGCGCCTGGCCGATCGTTTGCGCCCGGGCTGGCAGCCCGCGGCCTTGTTCCAGGGACAGGCGCTGCAGCAGGTTTCCACCAGTGATGCGCGGGAATTTTACCGCGCCTTTCTGCGTGATTACCCCAAGTCCGGCGAAGTGCGGCTCGCCTACGCCCGCCTGCTGGTAAGTGAAAAAGATTACCCGCAGGCTCGGGTCGAATTTCAGCGGGTGCTGGATGACGCGCCCAACAACCCAGAAATCAGTTTTGCAGTTGGCTTGCTTGCTCTGCAGGCCGCCGACCTGGCGGGTGCAGAAACCCATTTGAAGCAGGCGCTTGCTGCGGGATATAAGGATGCCGACCTGGCGCACTTCTACCTTGGCCAGATTGCGGAAGAAGACAAGCGTCTGGACCAGGCTGCGGCGTGGTTCGCGCAAATCGGGCCTGGAGAACACTACCTCAGGGCCCAGATTCGCTATGCTGGCATTTTGTCAAAACAGGGCAGGCTGGACGAGGCGCGCGCGCATCTGCAACAGGTTCAACCGCAAGACATTGCCCAGCGTACCTTGCTGATCCAGGCCGAGGCGCAATTGCTGCGCGAAGCAAAACGGCATCAGGATGCCTTTGATGTGCTGGGAAAAGGGCTGGAAAAACTGCCCAGCCAGCCAGAGCTGCTTTACGACCATGCCATGGCTGCCGAGAAGCTTAATTTGCTGGAAGTGATGGAAAAAGACCTGCGCCAGCTGATCCAGCTCAAACCCGATAACGCTCATGCCTACAACGCTCTCGGCTATTCCTTTGCGGAACGCGGCATCCGTCTCGAAGAGGCGCTGCAGTTGACGGAAAAGGCACTTTTCCTGGCGCCTAACGATCCCCTCATCATGGACAGCCTGGGCTGGACTCATTTCCGCCTGGGCGCGCATGGCAAGGCCGTCGAGTGGCTGAAAAAAGCGCACGAACTGCGCCAGGATCCTGAAATTGCAGCGCACCTTGGTGAAGCGCTTTGGGTTCAGGGTCTGCATGATGAAGCGCGCAAGGTGTGGCAATCTGCCCTGAAATTAACGCCGGAAAATGAAGTATTGCTTAATGTCATGCAAAAATTCAAATAGCGGTTTCATGCTTTGGCTGATACTGCTGGGTTCGCTGCTGCTGGGAGGCTGCGCCACGCCAGCGCCCAGGTTGCCCGCAACGGCGGTCATTCAAACTGCCCCGGAATCGTTCCTGATGAATGGCCGGATTGGCGTGAAACATGATGGGCAGGGATTTTCAGGCAATTTGAGCTGGCGGCATCATGTAAATGAAGACGAGATCCAGTTGCGCTCCCCTCTCGGGCAGACCGTGGCCCGCATACAGCGCAAGGCGGAAATCGTGACGCTGGATACCTCGGAAGGTCATTACACCGCACAAAGCGCGGCAGAATTGACCGAGCAGGTGCTGGGCTGGCGCCTGCCACTGGATGGGATGCAATACTGGGTGCTTGGCCGCCCGGCACCCGACGGCATGGCCGAAAGCGAGCGCGATGAAAGCATGCGCATCGTTCGTTTGCGCCAGCAGGAGTGGGACATCAGATATCAGGACTACCGCATGGAAGGAAATTATGTCCTGCCGTCGCGCATCACGATGCGCAACGATACCCTGGAGCTCAAGCTGATCGTGGATGACTGGGCGCTGCCATGAGCGACATCGCCTATCCCGCGCCAGCCAAGCTAAACCTGTTTCTGCACGTGGTGGGGCGGCGCCCGGACGGATACCATCTGCTGCAAAGCGTATTCCGTTTTATCGACTACGGCGACAGCCTGCGCTTTAAGCTTCGCAGCGATGGACAGGTGGTGCGCAAGACGGAACTGGCTGGCGTTGCGCCTGATAAAGACCTGGTGGTGCGTGCAGCACGCCTGCTTCAGGCACACACTGGCTGCACGCAGGGGGTGGAGATCGCAGTGGAGAAGCGCCTGCCAATGGGCGGCGGACTGGGCGGCGGCAGTTCCGATGCGGCCACCACCCTGCTGGTCCTGAACCGCCTGTGGCAGCTCAATCTTCCACGTACCCAATTGCAGCAACTGGGTTTGCAATTGGGTGCCGACGTGCCGGTCTTTATATTTGGCGAAAGCGCCTTTGCCGAGGGTGTGGGTGAGTGCCTCCAGCCCATTCATCTCCCTCCGGCATGGTATGTGGTGCTGATCCCGCCGGTTTCAGTGCCGACAGCTGAGATTTTTGCTGCGCCGGAATTGACACGAAACACGAGTTCGATCAAAATACCGCTCCTCCTGACAGCCGAATTGCACAATGATTTGCAAGCGGTTGTTTGCAGCAGGTATCCCAAGGTCGCGGAGTATCTGGGCTGGCTTGAGCAGCAGGGGGCAGCCAGGATGACAGGGTCGGGCGCGTGCGTATTCGCAGCGTTCGACTCGGAAGATGAGGCAAGCCAGGTTCTGAATCGCAAGCCTGCCGGATGGCAGGGCTTTGTAGCGCAGGGGCTGGACCGGCATCCGTTGCAGGATTTTGCAGACTAGATTAATTGGGGAGTCGCCAAGTGGTAAGGCACCGGATTTTGATTCCGGCATTCGTAGGTTCGATCCCTACCTCCCCAGCCAAATTTCAGGGGCGGGCATTCAAACCCCGCCCCTTTGTTTTTTTATTCGCTGAGATAGGCACCTCATGGCGTACGGCAGCATGATGGTTTTTACCGGCAATGCCAATCCACGGCTTGCCGAAGAAGTGGTTAAGCACCTCAATATTCATCTTGGGCGCGCAGTTGTCGGGCGTTTCTCGGATGGAGAGGTGATGGTCGAATTGCTCGAAAACGTGCGCGGCAAGGACGTTTTCGTGTTGCAATCCACCTGCATGCCAACCAACGACACCCTGATGGAAGTCATGGTCATGGTGGACGCGCTGAAGCGCGCCTCCGCTGGGCGTATCACTGCGGCCATCCCATATCTTGGTTACGCCCGCCAGGACCGCCGCCCGCGATCCGCCCGCGTGGCCATTACCGCCAAGGTCGTGGCCAACATGCTGCAGAGCGTGGGTGTGGATCGTCTGCTGACCATGGATCTGCATTCCGACCAGATCCAGGGGTTCTTTGATATCCCCGTGGACAATGTTTACTCCGCGCCCATCCTTCTCGGCGACATCTGGAAGCACGATCACAAGAATCTGATGGTGGTTTCGCCGGACGTGGGTGGCGTCGTGCGTGCCCGTGCCCTGGCCAAGCGTCTGGAGTCGGATCTTGCGATCATCGACAAACGTCGTCCCAAGCCCAATGTGGCCAAGGTCATGCACATTATCGGTGATGTTTCAGGACGTACCTGCATTCTGATGGACGATCTGGTAGACACTGCCAACACCCTGTGTGAAGCAGCGTCAGCTCTCAAGGAGCATGGTGCAGAGAAAGTGCTGGCTTATTGTACGCATCCGGTATTGTCCGGTAGTGCGGTCGAGCGGATCATGAATTCCCATCTCGACGAGCTGGTGGTGACCGATACCATCCCGCTACGTGAAGAAGCCAAACAGTGTGGCCGCATTCGCCAGCTCTCGGTCGCCGAACTGATGGCCGAGACGATACGCAGAATCAGCAACGAGGACTCAGTCAGTTCCTTGTTCATGGAATAGCAGTCAGCCATCAGCTTTCAGCCGTCAGTTTCAAGCTGACAACTGATCGCTGATGGCTGATAGCTTGTTACACCGCCTGGTCGCGGGCGGTTTTTTGATAACTTTGGAGTAATGTAATGACTATTGAATTTAACGCAACCTTGCGCACGGTGCAGGGAACGGGTGCGAGCCGCCGTCTCCGCCATGCTGGCAAAACCCCTGCCATCGTCTATGGCAGCGGTGAAGAAGTCGCCGTGATTGAACTGGATCACAATGAAATCTATCATGCACTACGCCATGAGAGCTTTCACTCTTCCATTCTCACCATGAACCTCAATTCCAAAAAAGAAAAGGTTCTGCTGCGTGATTACCAGATGCACCCCTTCAAGCAACTGGTGCTGCATGTGGATTTCCAGCGCGTCAACCTGAAACAGAAGATTCATATGAAAGTGCCGTTCCACTTCATCAATGCCGATGTCGCACCAGGCGTGAAGCTGACCGGCAGCACCGTGAACCATGTTATGACCGAAGCGGACGTCAACTGCCTGCCGAAGGATCTGCCCGAGTTCATCGAAGTGGATCTGTCCAACCTGGCTGCAGGACACTCGATCCACATGTCAGAAATCAAACTGCCCAAGGGCGTTGAATTCGTGCAACTGGCGCATGGCGACGATGCCGCAGTTGTGACCATTCCGACTCCGCGCGGTGGTGGTACAGGTGAAGCAGAAGCGAGCACAGAAGAAGCCGCTTCCTGATCGGGCGCCCCTGGCGCTAAAATTGAAAAGCCCGTCAAGAACGCCTGACGGGCTTTTTCTATTCACAAGGACAAAACCAGATGCCGCCAATTCGGCTGATCGTAGGACTTGGCAATCCCGGCCGGGAATACGAAGACACACGGCACAACGCGGGGTTCTGGTGGGTGGACCGCATCGCCTCCGGTCGAAGTGCCTCGCTCAATATGGACAAGAAATTCCATGGCCAGGCAGCGCGCATTCACCTCGCCGGGCATGAAACCTGGCTGCTGAAACCCGCCACGTTCATGAACCGTAGCGGACAGGCGGTCGGGGCACTGTCGGCGTTTTATAAAATCATCCCGGAAGAAATCCTGGTGATTCATGATGAACTCGACTTGCCGCCGGGCGAGGCGCGTCTCAAAAAGGGGGGCGGCCATGGCGGACATAATGGCCTGCGCGACATCATTGCGCATCTTGGTACGGCGGATTTCTGGCGCTTGCGCCTGGGCATCGGGCATCCCGGCGACAAATCTCAGGTTGCGGATTTCGTGCTGCACCCCGCCCGACGCGAAGAGCAGGAATTGATCGATGCAGCAGTGGACAAGAGCCTGCCACTGCTGCCGCAACTGCTGGCCGGCGACTTTCCGGCTGCCATGCTCAAGCTGCATACCAGGGTGCCCAAGCCGCCACATTAACAAACTGAATAACTGTCATCTTTTGTCAACCCGGATTCAGGCTGCCGCGTTGAATGCTCCATGGTGGATTGCCACCAGACATCCAACGGAGGGTAAGATGGGCAGCCTTAGCAACGAATCCTTTGAGACTTTTCTCGATTCCCTGAAAAAAGCCGGCATTGAAATCAGCAACGAACGCGAACTGCGCGAGCGTCTGGCGGAAGCTCAACGCTGGCGTTATGCGTTTACCACCCTGGCCTCAAATGGCCGCTCAATCGGCATCTGCTTCGAAAAGCGCGATGCCGAATGCAACAAATCTGAAATTTACCGCGCCTTCTCCGAATTCCAGTTTCCTGAAACTGCAGTTGCAATCTTTGACGCCAGCCTCAAGGCTCGTCACTGACAAACAGCGCCTGTCAATCACGCAGCACGAAGATTCGTCGCATGGCGGGTCTTTTCGTTCTGCGCTAGACTGCCTGCCGGATTGGGTTTTCCTGTAACGGAGAGGCAAAAGGGCGCCAGTGAGCAAACAGACTTTGGATCGTATCCTGCAGTCGCAGGGTTTCGGCACCCGCAAGGGTTGTCAGCAACTGATTGCACAAGGAAAAGTCGCGATTGAGGGTGAAACTGTTACCCTCAATCGTGCCAGTTTTGAAACGGCTGGCCTGACTTTCACGGTTTTTGATGAGCCCTGGGTCTATCGCGAGCGCGTCTATATTGCGCTGAATAAGCCCGCCGGTTTCGAATGTTCCAGAAAAACCAGCCACCATCCAGGCGTGCTGACACTGTTACCGGAACAATTCACCTGGCGCGATGTTCAACCGGTTGGCCGTCTTGATCATGACACCACTGGCCTCTTGCTGATGTCTGATGACGGACCCTTCATTCATGCCCAGTCATCCCCGAAACGGCATATTCCAAAACTCTACATTGCCACCACGCATGACCCGGTCACGCCGGAACTGGTCACGGAATTGCTGTCCGGCGTGCAGCTCCATGACGAACCTGCCCCGCTGGCAGCTGTGAGCTGCAGAACGCTGGATACGCACCGTATTGAAATCGTGCTGGAGCAAGGGAAATACCATCAGGTCAAGCGCATGCTGGCGGCTGCCGGTAACCATTGCAGCGCCCTGCAGCGCTCAGCTATCGGCCTCCTGACGCTGGAATCGCTTGGGCTGGAAGAAGGCGAATGGTGCTATCTTGATGCGGCTCAACTGGCTTTGCTGACTGCTGCTCCTCCGCCAGGCTGAACTAGGCCCATTAGCGGTCCTCTGGGTGTCCTGCGGTACTGTGTTTGTCTGATGTATTCGCTATATGGTTGGCCGGCGCCACTAAAAGTAAGTAACATCAGATACTGATGATCAAGCAAAATTTCAAACAATGATTCCGGGGTCTAATCAGGACTGGAAGCGCAAGCTCATATTCTGGCGGCGCAATCTGGTTTTCTGGGCCGGCGCTATTGTGGTTGGCATTTCTGCCTCCCTGTTCGCCATCGCCAGCGAATATGCCAACAAGGTGTTTCGCCTTGCTCTCACCGAATCCGTCTATCTTCCTTTCATCATTACGCCGCTTGGGCTGGTGCTTGTTGCCATCCTGACCAATCGTTATTTCGCCGGCTCCCAGGGAAGCGGCATTCCTCAGACCATCGCTGCGCTCAGTCTGCCGAGCCATTCTGCCCGCAACAAGCTGCTTTCATTGCGCATCGCATTCGGGAAGATTTTTCTTACCCTGCTGGGTCTTTTCTCCGGGGCATCAATCGGGCGCGAAGGCCCAACGGTGCAGATTGGCGCATCGATCATGCACTCGCTGGGCCGGTTTGCGCACTTCCCGCGCCACGATCTGGAAAAAGGCCTGGTTCTGGCTGGCGGGGCGGCGGGTGTGGCAGCGGCTTTCAATACGCCCCTGGCCGGTATCGTGTTTGCAATCGAAGAAATGAGCCGCTCTTTCGAGCACCGGACCAGCGGCACGATTCTGATTTCAGTGGTCCTGGCCGGTGTGACGGCGCAGGCCTTGCTGGGAAATTACACCTATTTCGGCCATACCTCTGCCTTCCTCGAGCTGGGTTGGCAATGGAGCGCAGTCGCCATCTGCGGGATCGCCGGGGGTGTCCTGGGCGGCGGGTTCAGCCGCGCGCTGCTCATGTTCAGCCAGAAATTGCCGGGAAGGCTGCAAACATTCAAACAGCAATACCCCATCCGCTTTGTAGCGCTATGCGGCTTCGTCCTGGCGCTGATCGGACTAGCTTCCGGCAGCACCATTTATGGGACGGGTTATCATGAAGTCACCCAACTGCTGGAGGGAAAGGAAGCTCTGCCGGAAAGCTTCGGGGTCTTGAAAATGGCGGCGACTTTTGTTTCCTACCTGAGCGGCATTCCGGGCGGGGTGTTTGCGCCCTCGCTTGCCACAGGGGCGGGGCTGGGTGCCAATCTGGCGCCCCTGATGCCCTATGTCCCGGCTGGGGCGGTGATCGTTCTCGGGATGGTTGCCTACTTTTCCGGTGTGGTTCAGGCGCCAATCACCGCATTCGTCATCGTGATGGAAATGACGGAAAACCATGATTTCGTGCTGCCGCTCATGGCTACCTCGTTCATCGCTTTCACGGTTTCAAAAATTGTCTGCCCCAAGCCCTTGTATCAGACTCTGGCCCAGGGATTCCTGCAACAGATTGATAGCGCCGGACACAAAAACAATCCGGCCCAATAAGTTCGCGATCGTGTCCGGTTAATTGTGGCGGCTCAGCATCAGGCCGATTTCGTCCAGGTCATTGATTCCGGCATCCAGCTCGACAAAATTCCTGTTCACCGTGGCCATGATCTTGTCGTCAATCAGATAAACCGGCCAATCTTCGCCGCGTTGGCGCAGAAAAGCCAGCAGGCCGCGCAGATCCTGCACGCTATGTGGAAGTTTAACTTCCTCGGCAGTTTTGCCGAGGCGTTCAGCGAGCGTGGAAAAATACAATATCCTGGCCATTAATGTGTTCCTTTTATTTAGGGCGTGAGTTGGAATCAGCGCACTTCGAATGACAACTTACCACTTCACAACATGTACATTGGAGAGCGTCCGCCCGAGAAAGCGTTCGCCGATGGTCTGGAATCGCAAGGGCACGTCCGTAACATAGAACTGGTAGTCTGGTTGATTGCGTTGCGGGTTGGCCAGGTTGAGGTCGGACAGCAAAGCGGCGGCCTCCTCTGCCATGGCTTCGGCTGAATCCACCAGTTTCACGTCGCTGCCGGCTACCTCCTGCAACAAGGGTTTGAGCAGGGGGTAGTGGGTGCAGCCCAGGACCAGAGTGTCGATATTCTGTGCCAGTACCGGTTTAAGGTATTCCTGCGCGGTGAGACGGGTAACGGGGTGATCGAGCCAGCCTTCCTCCACCAGCGGCACAAAGAGCGGGCAGGCCTGGGAAAAAATCCGCACATCCGGCTCGTACTGGTGAATGGCACGCGCGTAGGCATTGCTGTTGATGGTGGTGGGCGTACCAATAATACCCACCTTCCTGTGGTTGCTGGCTGCAATGGCACCCAGTGCGCCAGCGTCGATCACATCCAGTACCGGCACCGGGGAAAGATCCTTCACCACCTGCGAGGCCACGGCAGCCATGGTATTGCAGGCGATGATCAGCATTTTGACCTGCTTCTGCAGCAGGAATTCGGTAATTTCGCGGGTGTAATGGGAAATGGTTTCCACCGATTTCACGCCATAGGGCACCCGTGCGGTGTCGCCGAAGTAGATAATGTTTTCGAATGGCAACCGTTCCATCATGGCGCGTACGACCGTCAATCCGCCGACGCCGGAATCGAACACGCCGATGGCGTTGCCGGGATTAGCTTGCATGAGTCATTCCTTAATCAACCTTAAAAAAACTTTTGAACCGCAAAGGGCGCGAAGGAGCGCAATGGGATTCAAAAGCTGAAGAACATAATTCCGTTTATCCGCAGAAAATTTTTAAGCTGCTATTTACCTTGCGAACCTTTGCGTCCTTTGCGGTGAGATGCTGTTTCCAGAGCCAACCCTTGAGCGACGCCGGGGTATTCCAGTTTTACTTTCAGTTCCAGCTTGATGCGGCGATTCACGATGCGGCGTGATTCCGACATGTAGGACAGCATGCCTGGCGAGATTTCCTGTTGCGCTTCCTGCCATGAAATACGGCGCGGGCGCTCGATCCGGCAGTGGTCCGCCACGAGGTCGAAATAATCAGCCATTTTCATCGGTGCATCGTCGCTGGCATTGTAAACCCTGTTGGGGCGTCCACGAACTAATGCAGCGGCGGCAATGCGCGCCAGATCATCGCCGTGAATGTGGTTGGTGTAGCCGTCATCTTCTGCGCGCAGCGCCGGGATGCCTTTTTCCAGCCGCTCCTGCGGCAGGCGGCCAGCGGCGTAGATGCCCGGCACGCTCAGGATGCTCACCCGGCAACCGTGGCGTTGTCCCCATTGCCGCAAGGCCGCTTCCGCATCGGCGCGTCTCACCGCGCGGGCAGTGGTGGGGCAAATGCGATGAAGCTCGTCTACCTCGCCACCCTGACAATCGCCATACACCCCTGTGGTGCTAATGTAGACCAGACGCTGTGGTAAACTTTTTCCACGCGCCAGAGCGGCAAGCAGGTTGCGGGTGCGCTGATCGTGCTGGCCCTGGCGCTGCGGCGGCGCAAAATGGAGTACAACATCCGCTATGCCGCCCAGGCGTCTCAAGGTGGATGCCTGATCGAGATCGCCGGGAACGGGCATCGCGCCCTGGGCGCGAATCCGTTCCGCGCCCGCGGCGTTGCGCGCCAGCCCGTAAATGCGATAGCGGTGGGATAGCCGCGCCGCAGCCCTGCTTCCGATGTCGCCAAAACCTACGATCAATAATTTTTGCATTTTTTACTTAGTCAGGGTGTACCCATGTCATTTCAAGTCACCATCAAGCCCAGCAATCACCAATATTCAACGCCGGAGCATGAAACCATTCTCGAGTCGGCCCTGCGCGAGGGTTTTGCTGTCCCTTACGGATGCCGCAATGGTGCCTGCGGCAGTTGCAAGGGGAAAATTCTGCAGGGCCAGGTGGATTATGGAAAGTATCAGGATACAGCCCTCAGTGAAACCGAAAAGCTTGCCGGAATGGCGCTATTCTGCACAGCCCGGCCACTTACCGATGTGGTGATCGAATGCAGGGAGGTCGGGGCGGCGCGCGATATCCCAGTCAAAACCATGCCTTGCCGGGTGCAGAAAATGGAACAAATTGCACATGACGTGATGATACTGCACCTCAAGTTGCCAGCGAATGAACGTTTGCAATTTCTTGCCGGGCAATATATCGATATTCTGCTCAAGGACGGCAAGCGGCGCAGTTATTCCCTGGCCAATGCGCCCCATGACGACGATTTTCTGCAACTGCATATTCGCCATGTTCCGGGCGGCCTGTTTACCGATCAGGTTTTCAATACCATGCAGGAAAAGGCCATTCTGCGCTTCGAAGGGCCGCATGGCAGTTTCTTCCTGCGCGAGGACAGCACCAAGCCGATCATTTTAATGGCTGGCGGCACTGGTTTTGCCCCCATCAAGGGCATCCTGGAGCACGCATTTCAGGCACATAGCAAGCGTGAAATGGTGCTTTACTGGGGGGTGCACAGTCTGCGCGATCTCTATATGCCGCATCTGGCCGGGCAGTGGCAGCAGGAACACGCCAACTTCACCTTTATCCCCGTCCTGTCCGGGCCGCTTCCGGAAGATCATTGGCCAGGCCGCACGGGGCGGGTGCACCAGGCGGTCCTGGATGATTTTGCTGACCTGTCCGGATATCAGGTCTATGCCTGCGGAGCCCCGCAGATGATAAGTACCGCACGCCAGGCCTTTGCGGCAAAGGGAATGCCGGAGGATGAGTTTTTTGCGGATGCCTTTACTTTTTCAACGGGGGTTAACTGAAAACCGGGGGTTTGAGCGGGCCGGGGCACAAGAGGATGTGATGATTTGCAGCGGATTGTTGCGAATGGCTTATTCAGGCGGATAGCGGTTTATAATCCTTGCCACAAAAATGAATCGTCAATGGATTGAGGGAAAATCAAATGGCAACTGAAGAGAATAGCAAAACCTATGAAGTGGGTTTTTCAACAGAACAAATGCAGCATATTTTTTATATCACTTGCCCGGAAGACGTTGACGCTAAAACATTTGCCCACGCAGTTTTTCATTATTACGACACGCCTGCTGAATGGGGTAGAAAGCGTGGCATAACGGCCATCGCGGTGATAAAACCTAAAAACTGCATACCGGATTTTCTGCATATCGCCATGCTGGATAAAAAGGAATTGGCGATGCCGGAAGAAAATGAAGAATCACTCAAGGCTGTCGGAAAAACGACGCAGCAGGTCATGGAAGCCGGGTACGTGCCGATGGCTATCTATGACGAAGAAAACAAGACCATGACGGTCTATGCGACGAATAAACTGGAAGTGGATCCGCAAACCGGCGCTACAAGCGTCGTCCTGAATTTCAGCCTGTTTGGGGGCACCATCGGCAAGGCCCGCTAGGTATTGCCTGCCTTAGAATTTTGATTTTCCCCCTCATGTGCAAGGGGGGAATTGCTTGATGCTTAGCTGTCAGCGTCTGCCTGGTCGGCTTGTGGCGCTACGGGTTCTTCGCTCTGGCTATTTTCAGGAGCGTTCTTCCGCTGCTGTTTTTCTTCTTTTTTCTGTTTCTTTGCCAGTTCTTTCTGGCGCTTCTCATAAGAGTAATTGGGCTTTGCCATGGGGGCTCCTGTTTTATGCGGGATGCCGCTTAGGGTAACCCAGACCCGGCAAAAATGAAATTGATGAGGGTTCTCTGCGCCCTCGTGTTTTCCGGGTTACGCTCGAGAGCGATAGGCCCAGCGCAACATGGCGATGCCGGCAAGAATCATGGGCAGTGAGAGCCATTGGCCCATGGAAAATCCGAGGCTCAACAGGCCGAGAAAATTGTCCGGTTCGCGGGCGAACTCAGCCAGGAAGCGGAAGCTGCCATAGCCGATCAGGAACAAACCGGAAACCGCACCGGCCGGGCGAGGTTTGGCGGAAAACCACCACAGCAGAGCGAACAGTGCCAGCCCCTCAAGCGCGAATTGATACAGTTGCGAAGGATGGCGCGCGATGCCGTCTCCGGCCTGGGGAAAAACCATGCCCCAGGCTGCATCGGTGGGGCGCCCCCATAATTCACCATTGATAAAATTGCCGATGCGTCCGGCGCCCAGCCCCAGTGGCACCAGCGGGGCGATGAAGTCGGTTACGGTCAGCCAGGATTTGCCGCTTTTGCGCGAAAACAGCCACATCGCCACCAGCACCCCAAGAAAACCGCCGTGGAAAGACATCCCGCCCTGCCATACAGCAAAAATTTCCAGCGGATGCTGCAGGTAGTAGGCCGCCTTGTAAAATACGATATAGCCCAGTCGCCCGCCCAGCACCACGCCCAGCACGCCATAGAACAGCAGGTCGTCGAGTTCGCGCTTGTTCCAGCCCAGATCAGGGCGAGCTTGCATGCGGAAGCGGCCGAGCCCGAGAAACAGGGCGAAGGCCGTAAGGTACATCAGGCCATACCAGTGAATGGCGAGAGGGCCGAGATGGATCGCAACGGGGTCAAACTGGGGATGGATGAGCATTGAGGGCCGGGATAATTCGGTTAGAATAGATAGGTTTTGTTAACATTGTTTTTGGGTTCGCGCTGGGTCAAATGAAGTGTTCAGTCAAGGCGCAAAACGCGACGCATAGCCATCTATGCTGGCGGTTTGTAACGCGGAATGAACACTTCATTTGACCCAGCCCTCCGGGTTTTATCGAAAAGCGACTTGGCACGGCGTTGCATAACGTTTGCATAGGAATGCTATGCAGCACGCCATGCGCCTTGTTCCAAGCCGCTTTTCGGTAAAACACGAACCCAAAAACAATGTTAACAGAACCTAATTATACGTGTTTTTATCTGGAGTCTCGCGATGCCGCAATACCGTTCCCGCACCACCACCCATGGCCGCAACATGGCCGGCGCCCGCGCCCTGTGGCGCGCTACCGGCATGACCGATGGCGATTTCGACAAGCCCATCATCGCCATTGCCAATTCCTTTACCCAGTTCGTGCCGGGGCACGTGCACCTCAAGGACATGGGCCAGCTGGTCGCGCGCGAGATCGAAGCCGCCGGCGGCGTGGCCAAGGAATTCAATACCATTGCGGTGGACGACGGCATTGCCATGGGCCACGGCGGCATGCTCTACAGCCTGCCATCGCGCGAACTGATCGCCGATAGCGTCGAATACATGGTCAATGCCCATTGCGCCGATGCGCTGGTGTGCATCTCCAACTGCGACAAGATCACCCCCGGCATGCTGATGGCGGCCCTGCGCCTCAATATTCCGACGATTTTCGTCTCCGGCGGGCCGATGGAAGCCGGCAAGGCGGTCATTCATGGCAAGACCATCGCGCTTGATCTGGTGGATGCCATGGTGTTCGCGGCCGATGCCAAGGAATCCGACGAGGATGTGGCAGCTATCGAGCGTTCCGCCTGCCCGACTTGCGGCTCCTGCTCCGGCATGTTTACGGCGAACTCCATGAATTGCCTGGTCGAATCGCTGGGTCTTGGCCTGCCTGGCAACGGCTCGCTGGTGGCGACGCATGCCGACCGCAAGCGCCTGTTCCTCGAAGCTGGGCGCCTGATCGTGGCGCTGGCCAACAGCCACTACGAGCGCGACGACATGTCGGTACTGCCGCGTTCCATCGCGACTTTCGAGGCTTTCGAGAACGCCGTGGCGCTGGATATCGCCATGGGCGGCTCGACCAATACCGTGCTGCACCTGCTGGCAGCGGCGCACGAAGCGGGCGTGGATTTCACCATGAAGGACATCGACCGCATGTCGCGCAAGGTGCCGCACCTCTCCAAGGTTGCACCGAGCATCCAGACCTACCACATGGAAGACGTGCACCGCGCCGGCGGCATCATGGCGATTCTCGGCGAACTGGACCGGGCAGGACTGCTGCACCGCGACCTGCCGACCATCCACAGCCCATCCATGGGCCAGGCGCTGGAGCACTGGGACGTGTGCCGCACCACCGATGAGAAAGTCAAAACCTTCTATCGCGCCGCGCCGGGCGGCGTGCCGACCACCGTGGCATTCAGCCAGGACAAGCGCTTCGCCGAACTCGATCTTGACCGTGCCAACGGCTGCATCCGCGACAAGGCCCATGCCTATTCCCAGGATGGCGGGTTGGCGGTGCTGTATGGCAATATCGCGGAGGACGGCTGTATTGTCAAAACCGCCGGGGTGGACGAGAGCATTCTCAAGTTCACCGGCCGGGCGCGCATTTTCGAAAGCCAGGATGACGCCGTGGCAGCCATTCTTGCCGACCAGATCGTGGCCGGCGACGTGGTGGTGATCCGCTACGAAGGGCCGCGCGGCGGACCGGGCATGCAGGAAATGCTGTATCCGACCAGCTACCTCAAATCCAAGGGCATGGGCAAAGTCTGCGCCCTGCTCACCGACGGGCGTTTTTCCGGCGGCACTTCGGGCCTGTCCATCGGTCACGTTTCGCCGGAAGCGGCCGAAGGCGGTGCCATCGGCCTGGTGGAAGAGGGCGACAGCATCGAGATCGACATTCCCAATCGCAGCATCAACCTGATGGTGTCATGGGAAGAACTTTCGCATCGCCGCGCGCTGATGGAAGAAAAGGGCGCCAAGGCCTGGCAGCCGGTCAAACGCGCACGTCT
Organism: uncultured Gammaproteobacteria bacterium; assembly: GCA_963741495.1. Classification (GTDB taxonomy): domain Bacteria; phylum Pseudomonadota; class Gammaproteobacteria; order Burkholderiales; family Sulfuricellaceae; genus Sulfurimicrobium. The sequence continues at coordinate 167,504 of CAVUID010000013.1, read as the reverse complement.
GGTTTCCCAGGCTTTGCAGGCGTACGCGGCAATGACGACAAGCGCGGCTCGTGGCGCGGTGCGCGACATTTCACAACTCAAGCGTTAAGCCATGGCACTGCCCGATCACGAGCATAAACTCACTCTCGACGAGGTGCTGGCCGAACTGGTGGCGGATGGCCTTGTGCCGCAGGCGAATGCCGACAAGATCAATTTTCCTGCGCGTAACCAGGGTGGCGTCAAGCTGCATCCGCTGGTGGTGGTGGCAAGCCAGAAATGGAAAAATCCGCGCCCGCCCTTCCAGAGCCTCGATCTTGAGGAATTGACCCAGTGGCTGGCCGGAAAAGTTGGCCTGCCCTACCAGCACATCGATCCGCTCAAGGTGGATGTGTCTGCTGTAGCCAAGGTCATGTCGCATGCCTATGCCTCGCGTTTCATGGTCCTGCCGATTGCGGCCGGGCCGCGCGAAGTGGTGGTGGCGACTGCCGAGCCTTTCGAGCGCGAGTGGGAAAGAGAGATCGGCCAGATCCTGCGCTGCGAGATTCGCCGCGTGATCGCGACCCCGGAGCAGATCAAGCGTTACCTGCCGGAATTCTACAATCTGGCGCGCTCCATGAAAGGCGCAGTAAAACTGCATGAGGGCGCGGGGCAGTCCGGGATCGCCAATTTCGAGCAGCTGGTGGAGCTGTCGCGCTCCGGTCATCTCGATGCCAACGACCAGCATGTGGTCCAGATCGTGGACTGGCTGTTCCAGTACGCTTTTGAGCAGCGCGCTTCGGACATTCACCTGGAGCCCCGGCGCGATTCGGGCAATGTGCGCTTTCGTATCGACGGCGTGATGCATCATGTGTACCAGATACCTTCCCCGGTGGTGATTGCCATCACCAGCCGCATCAAGGGTCTGGGGCGGATGGATATCGTCGAGAAGCGCCGCCCGCAGGATGGTCGTATCAAGACCCGCACCCCGGATGGGCAGGAAATCGAACTGCGCCTTTCCACCATGCCCACCGCTTTCGGCGAGAAGCTGGTGATGCGGATTTTCAATCCCGATGTGATCGTGCAGGATTTCAAGGATCTCGGCTTTGGCGAGCAGGAAGAACAGCGCTGGAACCAGATGGTTTCGCAGCCCAACGGTATCGTGCTGGTCACCGGGCCGACCGGGTCGGGCAAGACCACCACGCTGTACTCCACCCTGCGCACCCTGGCTCAGCCTGAGGTCAATGTTTGCACGGTGGAAGACCCCATCGAGATGGTGATGCCGCAGTTCAACCAGATGCAGGTGCAGCACAACATCGGCCTGGACTTCGCCAGCGGCATCCGCACCCTGATGCGCCAGGACCCGGACATCATCATGGTGGGCGAAATCCGCGATCTGGAAACGGCAGAAATGGCGATCCAGGCTGCCTTGACCGGCCACCTGGTGCTCTCCACCCTGCATACCAACGATGCCCCCTCGGCCATTACCCGCATGCTCGATCTCGGCGTGCCCGGCTATCTGCTCAATTCCACCGTGCTGGGTGTGCTGGGCCAGCGGCTGGTGCGTACCCTGTGTCCGCACTGCAAGGAAAAAACCAGCATCGACGAGGATGCCTGGAATGCCATGGTGGCGCCCTGGAAAGCCTCGCCGCCAGCAAGCATCAATGACGCCCAAGGGCTGTCTGGAATGCCGCATGACCGGTTATCTGGGACGATCCGGCATTTATGAAATCATGCTCCTGTCGCCGGCGCTGAAAAAACTGGTGGCAGCTTCATCCGATATCGCCCTGATCCGGGAACAGGCCTACAAGGAAGGCATGAGACCGCTGCGCATCAGCGGCGCCCAGAAAGTGGCAGCAGGTATGACCACCATGGAAGAAGTGCTGCGCGTGACGCCACCGCCGGGGCAGTAGCCGCCGGATTGTGTGTTCCGAATCTGTTTTCGTTCAGCTTTCAGTCAGCAAGCGTGTGCAAAAATTCTTGCAATGGCGGCAGGTTGGTTTAAGATAGCCAGCTCCAGAATCTGTGATTTTGTTGTAAATTCATTGTTTACTATATTTTTGAGGAGTCGATTATGAAAGCTACCTGGTTGGGAATGGCCGCTGCGGCCGCTGTGCTGGTTTCCGGTTACGCCAATGCGGCGGATGAAGCTGCGATGACGGCGCTGGCGCAGAAAAGCGCCTGCATGAGCTGCCACGGCATGGACAAGAAAATTGTCGGCCCTGGCTACAAGGAAGTTGCTGCCAAGTACAAAGGCGACAAGGGTGCTGAAGCCAAGCTGGTCGCCAAGGTAAAGGCTGGCGGCAAGGGCGTGTGGGGTGAAATCCCGATGCCGCCGAATGCTGCAGTCAAGGATGAGGATATCAAGTCCCTGGTGAACTGGATCCTGACCCGCAAGTACTAAGAGAGGGCTTGTCCCGCTTGAGCAAAAGCCAACCATCGGGTTGGCTTTTGTTTTTTGGAACGCTGAAAATTGGATAGAATAGGCAGCTTCATGAGCCTACAAATGATTTAGGAGAAAAAATTGAAATCACGCCTGCTTGCTGTGCTGCTTTGCCACCATGCTGCTCAATCTTGCTGCTTGTGGCAAGAACGAAACTGCCCCTGCTGCAGATGGCGAACTGGTGGTGAAAATTGGCGCGATTCAGCCGCTGACCGGACCGCAGGCGCATCTGGGCAAGGATAACGAAAACGGCACACGCATGGCGATCGATGATGCCAATGCGAAGGGCATCAGTATCGGCGGCAGGAAGGTCAGATTCGAGCTCCTCAGCGAGGACGACCAGGCCGATCCCAAAACCGCCACCATCGTGGCGCAGAAGATGGTGGACGAGAAGGTCAACGGCATCATCGGCCATCTCAATTCCGGCACCACCATTCCTACCTCGAAAATCTATTCCGATGCCGGCATCGTGCAGATTTCTCCTTCCGCAACCAATCCCAAGTACACCGAGCAGGGCTTCAGGACCGCGTTCCGCGTGATGCCCAATGACGTGCAGCAGGGCCGGGTGCTGGGCGATTTTGCCGTGACCCGGCTCGGCGCAAAGAAAGTCGCCATCATCGATGATCGCACGGCCTATGGCCAGGGACTGGCCGACCAGTTCGAAGCAGCGGCAAAGGCGGCTGGCGCAGAGATCGTGACGCGCCAGTACACCACGGACAGATCCACTGATTTCATGGCGATCCTGACCGCGGTCAAATCCGAAAACGCCGACGTGCTGTTCTTCGGCGGCATGGATGCCCAGGGCGGTCCGATGATCAAGCAGTTCAAGACCCTGGGGCTGAATGCCAAATTTCTCATGGGTGATGGCGGTAGCACGCCGGAATTCATCAAACTGTCGGGTGGCAATGCTGAAGGGGCTTACAGTTCACTCCCCGGTTTGCCGCTGGACAAGATGCCGGGCGGCAAGGAATTTAGTGATCGGTTTACTGCCAAATATGGCCAGATCCAGCTTTACGCCCCTTATTGCTACGATGCCGTGAGCGTGATGATCGCCGCCATGCAGAAGGCCGACTCCGCTGACCCGGCGAAGTACATGCCGGTACTGGCAGGCATCACGCATGACGGCGTGACGGCCAGAGTCAGCTTCGACGCGAAGGGCGACATCAAGGATGGTGCGATCACCCTCTATCAGGTGAAAAACGGCAAGTGGGAGGTGCTGGAAACCGTAGGTGGTGCCGCGCCAGCGCCTGCAGCAGCGCAATAACATTTTGGATATTTTCCTCCAGCAGCTTATCAACGGCCTGGTGCTGGGCAGCGTCTACGCCCTGATCGCACTGGGCTACACCATGGTGTATGGCATCCTCGAACTGATCAACTTCGCCCATGGCGAGGTGGTCATGATCGGCGCCATGGTAACGCTGGCAGTGGTCAACATGCTGCTGGCCAGCGGGGTCGACATCCCCGGCATCATGATCGTTGCCGCCGGGCTGCTGGTGGCGATCAGCGTCTGCATGGCGCTGGGCTTCGCCATCGAGCGCATCGCCTATCGGCCCTTGCGCAAGGCCCCGCGACTGGCCCCCCTGATCACCGCCATCGGCGTGTCCATCGTGCTGCAGAACGTGGCCATGATCATCTGGGGGCGGTCGTACATTTCCTTTCCGCCCATTCTGCCGATGACGCGCCACGACATCGCCGGCGCAGGTGTTACCGATCTGCAGATTTTCATCTTCCTGCTGGCGCTGGTGCTGATGGCTGGGCTGGTCATGCTGATAAACAAAACCCGCATCGGCCGCGCCATGCGCGCCACCGCCCAGGCACCGGAAATTGCCGGTCTGATGGGAGTGAACGTCAATGCCGTGATCTCCTTCACCTTTATCCTTGGCTCGGCGCTGGCCGCCATCGCCGGGCTGATGGTGAGTGCCTACTACGGCATCGCGCACTATTACATGGGCTTTCTGCTTGGCCTCAAGGCCTTCACCGCGGCGGTGCTGGGCGGCATCGGCAATATCGCCGGCGCCATGCTGGGCGGCCTGCTGCTGGGTGTGATCGAGAGCATGGCGGCAGGCTATATCGGCGACCTTACCGGCGGCTTCCTCGGTAGCCACTATCAGGATGTGTTCGCTTTCTTCGTCCTGATCGGGGTGCTGGTATTCCGGCCTTCCGGCCTGCTGGGCGAACGGGTGGCGGAGCGGCCATGAGCTGGCGCCACGATGTCATTGCGAGCGCAGCGAAGCAATCTCGCTCTTTCGTGGAGCCCTCTGAAAACAGATTGCTTCGTCGCTTCGCTTCTCGCAATGACGGTTTTAATGATGGCCTCAGTCATGCCAAATAACTGGCAATGACTCAAATCCGACCGCCGCGCCGCCTATGTGGCCTTCGTGCTGCTCGGCCTGCTGCTGGCAGCCGCACCCTTCCTGGTTGGCGCGAGTCTGGGCAACGGCTGGGTGCGCATACTCGACTTTGTCCTGCTCTACATCATGCTGGCGCTAGGGCTGAATATTGTGGTCGGTTATGCTGGCCTGCTCGATCTGGGTTACGTCGCCTTTTACGCCGTCGGCGCCTATCTGTATGCCCTGCTGGCTTCGCCGCATTTTGGCCTGCATCTTCCGGTCTGGCTGATCCTGCCGCTGGGCGCGCTGGTGGCCGGGCTGTTCGGCATGACGCTGGGCGCGCCGACCCTGCGGCTGCGCGGCGACTACCTCGCCATCGTGACCCTCGGTTTCGGCGAAATCATCCGGATTTTCCTCAACAACCTCAACGCGCCGGTCAATCTGACCAACGGGCCGCAGGGCATCAGCATGATCGACCCGCTCGGCGCGGGCGGGGTGTCTCTCAGCCAGTCGTTTGAACTGTTCGGCATGCAGGTGCCGGGTATCTATGGCATTTACTACCTGTTCCTGATGCTGGCCCTGCTGATTGTGTTCATCTCGCTGCGTCTGCAGGATTCGCGCATCGGTCGCGCCTGGGTGGCGATCCGCGAGGACGAGGTGGCGGCCGAGGCGATGGGCATCAACACGCGCAACATCAAGCTGCTGGCTTTCGCCATGGGCGCGAGTTTCGGCGGAATTTCCGGCGGCCTGTTCGCCGGATTCCAGGGCTTCGTCAGCCCGGAAAGCTTCCATTTGATGGAATCCATCATGATCCTGTGCATGGTGGTGCTGGGTGGCATGGGGCATATTCCGGGGGTGATCCTGGGCGCCATCCTGCTCACCGTCCTGCCCGAAGCGCTGCGCTATATTGGCCCGCTCGAGGAAGCCCTGTTCGGACGCGTGGTGGTGGACCCGGCCGACCTGCGCATGCTGATTTTCGGCCTGGCACTGATCGTGGTGATGATTTTCCGTCCCGCCGGGCTATGGCCCTCGAAGACGCGCCAGCGCGAATTCAGCAGCGAAGCGGAGGTGCTGGAGCATGAGCAGGATGCACTCTATGACGCTCAAAGGTAAGCCATGAGCCTGCTGCGCGCGGAAAATGTGAGCAAACACTTCGGCGGTCTGGCAGCGCTCTCCGAGGTTTCGTTCAGCATCGGGCAGGGCGAGATTTTCGGCCTGATCGGGCCCAATGGCGCAGGCAAGACCACGCTGTTCAACGTGCTGACCGGTCTGTACACCCTGAGCGCCGGGCAAGTCAGCCTGGACGGCCACGCCATTCACGGCCAGAAGCCTAGCCAGGTAACGCGTCTGGGGCTGGCGCGCACCTTCCAGAATATCCGCCTGTTCGCCAACATGAGCGCACTGGAAAACGTCATGGTCGGGCGTCATGTGCGCACCCATGCCGGGGTGCTCGGCGCCATCCTGCGCGGTGGCGGCACGCGCAAGGAAGAGGCCGCCATTCGTCAGCGTGCCCACGAACTCCTGACCTATGTCGGCATCGAAAAGCACTCGCGGACCCTGGCAAAAAATCTTTCCTATGGCGACCAGCGCCGTCTCGAAATTGCCCGTGCGCTGGCCACGGAACCCAAACTGCTGGCGCTCGACGAACCCGCCGCCGGCATGAATGCGAGCGAGACCGCAACGCTTGAACAATTGCTGCAAACCATCCGCGCCGATGGCGTGACCCTGCTGCTGATCGAGCACGACGTGAAGCTGGTGATGGGCCTGTGCGACCGCGTGGCGGTGCTGGATTACGGCAAAAAAATTGCTGAAGGCACGCCTGCCGAGGTGCAGCGCGATCCGCAGGTGATTGAAGCCTATCTGGGCGGGAGCGTCGCATGAGCTTGCTCGAGGTGAGCGGTCTGAATGTTTCTTACGGTGGTATCAAGGCGGTCAGGGGCATCGATCTCGAAGTTGCCGCTGGCGAACTGGTGTGTCTGATCGGCGCCAACGGCGCAGGCAAAACCACGACCCTCAAGGCACTGGCGCGGCTCCTGCCGGCGCACGGAAAAATTCTTTACCAGGGCAAGTCCATCGCGCAGACACCCGTATTTGACCTGGTGCGCCAGGGCATCGCGCTGGTGCCGGAAGGGCGGGGCATCTTCGGCCGCCTCAGCGTGGAAGAAAACCTGCTCATGGGCGCTTATAGTCGCAGCGACAAGCCGGCCATCCGGCATGATCTGGAAAAGAATTACCAGCTCTTCCCGCGCCTGTTCGAACGCAAAGTCCAGCAGGCCGGCACCCTGTCCGGCGGAGAACAGCAGATGCTCGCTATCGGCCGCGCCCTGATGAGCCGCCCGCGTCTGCTGCTGCTCGATGAACCGAGCATGGGTCTGGCCCCGCTGATGGTGAACAAGATATTCGAAACCATCCGCGCCATCTCGGCCGAAGGTGTGACCATTCTGCTAGTCGAGCAGAATGCCAAGCTGGCACTGGAAGTCAGCCATCGCGCCTATGTCATGGAAAGCGGCACAATCGGCCTCTCAGGCGAGTCCGCCGCGCTGCTCAATGACCCGCAGGTGCGCCATGCCTATCTGGGCGAGTAAGTTTCCCTGTCTTCAATGACTAGCGAGTAAACGCATGTCTTTCCGCACCATCCGTATTCTGTTGTTGCTGGCCCTGTTTGCTGCCGTCGCCGGCATGACTTACTGGGAAAGCATGGTGGTGCGTAACTGGCTGCGTCCACTCGAGGTTGCCATCTATCCGGTGAATGGGGATGGAACGGTGGAAGTGGGCGAATATATCGCCGGACTCAAGCAGGATGATTTTCAGGAAATCGGGCGCTTCATCGCAATTCAGGCCGAGCGTTATCGCGGCAAGGATCTGCCGCCAGTGAACATCCGGCTGGCCGGGGAAATAAAAACTTTGCCGCCTCCCCCGCCGGAAGAACGCCATTCAGCACTCTCAGCCATCCTCTGGAGCCTTGGCTTACGCCACTATGCTTTCGACAACTCGCCCTTCTGGGACAGCCTCGGCGTGGTCCGCTTGTTCGTGGTCTATCATCGGGGAGAGGAAGGCAAGCCGTTGCAACACTCGCTCGGGCTGCATAAAGGTCTGGTGGGTGTGGTGCATGCATTCGCGCAAGACAGGCAGAGTTCGCAGAACAACGTGGTCATCACGCATGAGCTGTTTCACGCCCTGGGTGCATCGGACAAGTATGACGTCGCCAACCAGCCAATCTATCCGGAAGGGTTCGGCGACCCGGGTGACGGGCCGCGCTACCCGCAGCGTGAGGCCGAAATCATGGCGGGGCGAATTGCTGTCAGACCAGATGCGGCGAGGATTCCTGCCGGGCTGGAGGAATGTGTGGTGGGGTATAAGACGGCTTGGGAAGTTAATTGGTAGGTGGTGGCCTTATTGGAATGCGCTATGCGCATGTTTGATTGGGTGCCGGGGCCGCCCGGCGAGCGGGTCACTTCTTTTGCTTCGCCAAAAGAAGGTAACCAAGAAAAGGCGACCCCGCTGCGCCGCCCTTCGGGTTCCTTCGGTTTGGCCAACAAATTGGGCGTCTGCGCAACTCGCCCTAGCAGGGCACACAAACCGTGCCCTGCCGCGGAGCTCGGACAGGGCGCAGCCGAAGGCCCCCAATTTGTTGGCCAAACCGAAGCGGCGCAGAGGGGAAGCGGGTGGCAGCTCCACGCTCGTCGCTCAGAAAAATTCCACCGCGAGTCGCGTAGTGAAGGAGCACCCTCCCCTTCAAGGGGAGGGCCAGGGTGGGGATGGGTTTGATTTTGAATCCCCTCGGTCCACCGCCGAGCAGCACAGACAAGCCGGGGGCAGTCGGCGAGCACTGTCTGAGCGCGCAGCGCGAGTTGCGCAGCCGCCCGGCTTGGCGAGCAGCGCAGGGAACCCCGCTAGGGGCGGTGGATGGGGGTCGCCTTCTTTGGTTTACCTTTCTTGGCGAAGCAAGAAAGGTAAACAGCCGCCGGGCTGCCCCCGGCAATCAAACATCGCGCGAAGCGCACAAAACAGCACTAATCCTCAACATGCGGCGCAATGCCCGTTGGTTATTGCGCCCTACACGGGCTGGCAGGCCAAAAATATGTACGCTGTCGGCATATTGCTCATGGATGTCGCCAACAAATTACGGGTTTTTGCACACCATGACCACCGCTTCCCCCGCCTTGCCGCACGGCGTTTCAGCACCAGGAACAGGATGCGGCGTTCCCTCCTGATCCATCCGCGCCGCCACCGTATCCCACTCGATCAAGCCATTGCGATCCACGCTCAGCCGTAGCAGCCACCCCTCCCGAGTCTCCGGAATTTCCGGCGGATCAAAGCCGTCGAAGACGAAGTTGCCCAGGCTGTAGACGATCAGCTTCCCTTTGTAATATTCCGCCCCCTGCGTCACATGCGGATGTCCGCCGATCACCATGTCCGCCCCGGCATCGATCATGGTCCGGGCCAGCTGGCGCTGGCGCTCGCTAGGCTGCAACTCGCGTTCCCAGCCCCAGTGCATGAAGGGGATCACCAGATCCGCGCCTGCAGCCCGGGCGGCGCGGATGTCGGCGACGACCTGGCTGTCTTCGCTCCAGGCGATCCCCGCCCAGTCCGGACCCGCTTCGAAGGAGCGGGGCTTGAATTCGTTGTAGCCGAGGAGGGCGATGCGCAGTCCTTTCCTTTCGATCCATAAGGGCGCATGGGCGGCGGCAAGGTCGCGCCCGCCGCCGAAGTAGGGCAGGCCGTTTTGTTCGAGCAGGGTCAGGGTTTCGAGAAAGGCTTCCTTGCCATAGTCGCCGGAGTGGTTGTTGGCGACGGCCAGAGCGCTGAAGCGGCCTTTGAGTATGGATAGCACACGGGGATGGGCGCGAAAGGAAAAAATCTTGCTCTCCAGCGGCTGGCCGGTGGTGGCGATCGGGCACTCCAGGTTGCCTACCGCAAAGTCGGCCTCGGCGAGTGTGGCGGCAAAGTGGGCCAGCGGGTCGCGCCCGGACTGGATCACCCGGCCCGGTCCGTCGTCGAGCATGATGTCGCCGGCGAAGATCAGCCGTACAGGCTCAGACCAGGCCGGGGCGATGGTGAACAGCAGCCCCACCAGTGCCAGACCAGGCAAAGTCAGGCGCTTCAACGCGTGACTCCGTTGCCCGCTGCCATTTCGCACCAGTACTGCAATTCGCTGTCGCGCACCGGCTCGTAGACGAAATGCAGGCCGGTAAAACCATAGGGGCTGCCTGTATTGTTTGGCGGGGGGTAGGGGAAGCTGGCCTGGTGGATCAGCGCTGGCCCTTCATCCCGGTCGACATAAGCATAGATCTTGATCGCTGCGTGCCCGGCAGGTTCGTCCTGAAATACCGGGCGAAACTGGAAATACGAGCCCACCTTGATGCCTTTTTCCGTATAGGGCGTCTTCACAGGTTGAGCGGCATGAATCCGTGTTTCACCGCCATAAGTGGTATGGCACAGCACTTGCCCGGCCCCTGCAACAGGCAACGAAACCAGCAGCAGGGCGATCGCAAGGGCGCGTTTCATTTACATTTCTTCAATCGAAAACAGCCGCCGGTACTCGCGGTAGGCATAACGGTCGGTCATGCCGGCGATGTAGTCCGCAATGGTGCGGGCTTTGTCCGTGTCCGCTTTCTCCTGGTACTGCGGCGGCAGCAGGGTGGGTGAGTCGTATAGCGTGGAAAACAGTTCGCGCACGATGCGGCGTGCTTTTTTGCTCATGCGGTTTACCTGATAGTGGCGGTATAGATGCACGCGCAGGAACTGCTTCAACTCAAGCTGCTCGCTTTCCAGCTCCGGGCTGAAGGCCATCAGGGGCGGCGCACGACGCACGTCGTCGAGGCTGGTGGGCGCGGCTGCGCGGATATTCTTGGTGCTTTGCTCGATCAGGTCCATGACCAGGGTATTGATCATGCGCCGCACGGTTTCATGGATCAGCCGCCGGCCATCGAGGCCGGGGTGCTTTTCCTGCGCCATGGCCAGGTGGCGGGCAAAGAGGCTGGTATGGGAGAGCTGGTCCAGGGTGATCAGGCCGGAACGCAGGCCGTCATCGACGTCGTGATTGTTGTAGGCGATTTCGTCCGCCAGGTTGGTGACCTGCGCTTCCAGAGTGGGGCGCTGATTGTTCAGGAAGCGCTCACCGACTTCGCCCAGCGCTCTGGCATTTGAGAGTGAGCAGTGCTTGAGGATGCCCTCGCGGGTTTCGAAACACAGGTTGAGCCCGTCGAATTCGGCGTAGCGCTCCTCCAGCAAATCCACCACCCGCAGCGACTGAATATTGTGCTCGAAGCCGCCATGATCCTTCATGCAGGCATTGAGTTCGTCCTGCCCGGCATGGCCGAACGGGGTGTGGCCCAGGTCATGAGCCAGGGCGATGGCCTCGACCAGCACTTCGTTGAGTTGCAGGTTGCGCGCAATGGTGCGGCCGATCTGCGCGACTTCCAGACTGTGGGTCAGGCGGGTGCGGAACAGATCGCCTTCGTGGTTGACGAATACCTGGGTCTTGTATTCGAGGCGGCGAAAAGCGGTGGAGTGAATGATGCGATCACGGTCGCGTTCGAACTCGTTGCGCCCGGCGGGGGAAGGTTCGAAAAATCTGCGGCCGCGAGTGTGCTGCGGATGCGCGGCGTAGGGCGCGAGTTCCGACATGTAAATACCTCAATTCTGGCTTGGTCTGCAATGACGCCCGGCATGGGTTGCCAAGGCGGTTTAAAGGGGGAAGGATAGCATCATTGCCCATGTGGGGCAGCCTGGGCGGCGATTAGGCTGCCAGTTTGGTCTGGTTGCGTCCGGCACTCTTGGCCTGGAGCAGGGCGTTATCTGCTCGTGACAAGGCCATGTTTTCGGTGCCATCGCTTTTCTTGTATTCGCTCAGGCCGCCACTCCAGTGCAGCTTGTGCATGACCCCCGATGTCAGTTCCATTTCGGCAGGCAGGTTCTGACGCAAGCGGCCAGCAAGTTCAGCCGCTTTTTTGAGCGGCGTATTGGGGAAAATCACGCAGAATTCGTCGCCTCCCAGGCGGGCGATAAAATCGCTGGAGCGTAAATGATCTTTAAGCGCTTTGCCGAATTGTATGATCAGCGCATCCCCGGCGTCGTGCCCAAACGTGTCGTTTACCTGTTTGAAATTGTCGATATCGATAATGAGCAGGCTGTGCGTCCAGCCATCTGCCAGCGTCTTAAACAGTTCGTTCTGCTTGATGTCGAAACTGCGACGGTTGTTGACCTGGGAGAGATGGTCGATGCTGGCGGATTCTGTGACCTGTTTATGCTTTCCCAGCATGAGCTTGCCCAGGCGGTACATAAGCCCAAAGCTTTGCTCGATATCCTTCATCTGGATGGTGTACGTCTTGCGCAGGCGGGCGTGGCGAATATCCGAGAAAAACATCAGGATGGTGTTGATGTCGTTTTTCAGTGTTTTGCGCATGACAAAATACAGCCCTGCCATGACCAGCGTCAACAATGCCGAGGAGAGCGCCCATGCCGTCAGGTAGCGCTGGGATAAGGAGGCCACCGGCTTGGCAGGCAAGGCCGGGGTGCGCCACACCACGAGTCGCCATGCGCTTCCCTGCAGGTCGATCAGTTCCTGGAAGGTGCTGGTTTTAATGCGGGCATCGCCGCGTTGCAGCAAAACATCGTGAGGACCATTTCCGTTGGCCTGTTGCAGTTCTGCATAAGCGCCGCGCAACTGGAGCGAATCGAACAGGGCCATGATTTCCGGAACGCTTTTGCTGATGACGACAAAGCCGAGTATCGCCTTGCTTTGCGGCTCAATGACCGGCTCCGCGACAGTGGGGAGCAAGTCAGCGGCGGTAGCCGGGCGCTTTCCCGCAGCTTCAGGCACGCTCGAATACACAACCGAAAGCGGTGGAATGGGTGAACTGCTCCCAGCGCCGATATTTGGCAGCGTCCGCTGAATCCGGGCATCCGGGTAAAGCGTGTGAAGATTGCCGAGTTGCGCCTGTTGGCTGTTGTCAGGGCCGGCTTTTAGCGCATGGATTGTTTGGGGAAGCTGCGCAATATGTGAAGCGGTGGCGCACATGTTTCTCGCCAGCCCGATGATGGCGGGGGCCAGGAGGTGTTTGGCGTCTGTTGGCGCAGTGGATTCGGCTTGCCTGGAAGGCGAGGGGCTGGCCTGGTAAAGGTAATAAATGGCAGCACTGTTGATCGACTCCAGCACGAGGAAGGAGATCAGGCAGAAAAGTGCTAGGGAAAGTTTCATTTATTAATGGGGTTTTTCCATCCAGACACTTTCGATTATGCCATTATCAACGCTGTTCCGGCTCTTTTAACAAAATAAAAGCATGGCGTGAAGACATGAAAAGGCATCAATTGCAGCATGCTGTTAGCCCCGGTAGCCGTCAGAAACGGGTATGCGTTCTGCTAGGTTTTTTCAGCCCGGGGCTGGCGCCTGCCTGAGTTCGACCGGACGCACAAAGCCCTTTAGTGCCTGAGCCAGCTTGTCGGCGGCGATATCCGCCGTGACCAGCGCTGTGCCGATGGATTTCAGCAGGACGAAGCGGATTTTTCCGTCTTCCACTTTTTTGTCCAGCCCCATGAAATCGAGGTAGGCCTCCACGCCAAGGTCGGGCGCATAGTCCGGTAGTCCGGCGCGCTGAAACAGGCGCCGGGTGCGCGCCAGATCCTGCTCGCTGATCCACCCCATGCGATGCGACAGATCGGCCGCCAGCACCGTTCCGCCAGCCACCGCCTCGCCGTGCAGCCAGTTGCCGTAGCCCATGCCGGCCTCGATGGCGTGGCCGAAGGTGTGGCCGAGATTGAGCAGGGCGCGTACACCGCCTTCGCGTTCGTCCGCAGCCACGATTTCGGCCTTGTTCTCGCACGAGCGGCGGATGGCATAGGCCAGGGCATCCTTGTCGCGGGCCAGCAGGCGGTCCATGTTCTGTTCCAGCCATTCGAAGAACGGCAAGTCGCGGATCAGGCCGTATTTGATGACTTCGGCCAGGCCTGCCGCCAGTTCTCGCGCCGGCAGGGTGTCGAGCGTGGAGGTGTCGGCGAGCACCACTTGCGGCTGATAGAAAGCGCCGATCATGTTCTTGCCGAGGGGATGGTTGATGCCGGTCTTGCCGCCTACCGAGGAATCCACCTGGGCCAGCAGCGTGGTGGGTATCTGGATGAAGGGCACGCCGCGCAGGAAAGTGGCGGCCGCATAGCCGGTTAGATCGCCGATGACCCCGCCGCCCAGCGCGAGCAGCGTGGTTTTGCGTTCGCAGCGGTTTTCCAGCAGGGCGCTGTAGATCTGGTTCAGGGTTTCGCCGTTCTTGTAGGCTTCGCCATCCGGCAGGATGATAGGCAGCACGTTGACGCCCTGGCCTGTCAGCGTTGCGGTCAGCTGGTCAAGATAAAGCGGCGCCACCGTGGTGTTGGTGACAATCGCCACGCGTTTCTGCGCCAGGTGCGGCAGGATCAGCTGCGCCTGCTGCAACAGGCCTGCGCCGATGTGGATGGGGTAGGAGCGTGCGCCTAGATCAACAGTCAGGGTTTGCATGTTTGAAGCTTGTCCATCGGTGAGTTTCTGTGTCAGACGGCGCACCAGTCCATGAATGTTCTGGTCGCCCGTGTCCATGATGATATTGGCGAGCTGGCGGTAGATCGGGTCGCGCTGTCCAAACAGTTCGCGCAGCTTTGCCTGCGGATCGGCGGTTTGCAGCAAGGGGCGATTCTTGTCGTGGCGGGTGCGGTGGTAGAGGTCGCGCACCTGCGCCCGCAGGTATACCACCGTTCCGCTGCGTTCGAGAAGTTTGCGGTTTTCTTCGCGCAAGACTGCGCCGCCGCCGGTGGCGAGCACAACGTTGTCCATCTGGCACAGCTGGGTCAGAACGGCCGTTTCGCGGTTGCGGAAGCCTTCTTCACCTTCCAGTTCGAAAATCAGCGGGATCTTGACCCCGGTGCGGCGTTCAATCTCGTGATCGGAGTCGATGAAACGCATGCCGTAATGCTTGGCCAGCATTCTGCCCACGGTGGTTTTGCCCGCGCCCATGAGGCCGATGAGAATAATGTTGTTGGGGTAGGACATGGGCTGTAATGATAACGGCTGGAGGGGTATTTGACCATGCAGAAACGGCATTCAGAGTACGCCGGACAGGATAGCCAGCACCTTCCGGCCCCGCTTGCCTGCCGATGGCAGGAAAATGGGTGCTATGGTTCTCGCGAGTTATAGATTTTTCCGCCTTGCGCGGCGTAATCGTTCAGTACACGAGCTGCAGCCTTGCGTTCGACATCACAGAGAGTGGCGATTCCTCTTTTTTCCAGCGCCTTTTTCCACGTTTTCAGTTTTGGGCCTTCATCAAAACCGATTTTTCTCGCATCCGCTTCGCGCGCACCGGTGACGACTTTTTTTACGCCTGACCAGGGGATCGCGCCGAAACACATCGCGCAGGGTTCCGTGCTGGTGACCAGTTCGTGGGCAGGTAAATCCCGCCTGCCAAGGTCGTAGCTGCCTGTTTTTTTCTGTGCAAGCGCAATCGCCACCATTTCCGCATGAAGCATGGACATGCCCCCGGAGGTCACCAGGTTCACCCCCAGTGAAACCAGTTTTCCCGATCCGGTTTCAAACACTGCTGCGGCGAATGGGCCTCCGGTACCTTGGAAAATATTAAGCCGGGCGGCCTCGATGACAAATGACATGCGATCCTGAACTGACGAAATGCAGGAAGCGTGCCCCAGTAAAAATCCCTCCATCCATTCGGGCAGGTAAATCTCCAAAATTCCCGGTTGAAATGACATGGCGTCCTGGCCTGTAGAAAACAGAAAGGGGCGGATGCTGCTTACTTAATTAAACGTGTTTTGCGCTCTGGATATCGGTAATCATAGCCGAAGGGGGGCTCAGGGTGAACCGCAAACTGATTGTGGTTGATTGTGTGGCAGATGCCAGGCTGGGCCGGGCGAAGAAAATGCGCGCAAGCGGGTGCGCCATTTATAAATGGAAAGAGGAAACCGGTCTTGCGACCGGTTTCCAGCTCTGGAGGAACGTCAGGAGACCTGCTTAATCAGCCTGCTTGCGCAGGAAAGCCGGGATGTCGAGGAAATCGACGCCGGAGGCTTTCATGGCTTCAAGCTGGGCGCCGCGTTCGCGACGGCGCATCACGGCTGGTTGCTCAAGTTCATCGTAATTCACGCTCATGGGGGCATTGTCCGTCCCGTTGCGTACCACCAGCTGAGGCTTGTTCTGCTGACGGGTAATCGCGCCGCCAAGACCGGTGGCGACCATGGTGACGCGCAGGGTGTCGCCCATGTTTTCGTCGATCACGGTGCCGACGATGACGGTGGCGTCTTCCGCGGTGAATTCCTTGATGGTTTCCATGACCTCGTAGTATTCCTTCATCTTGAGGGACATGCTGGCGGTGATGTTGACCAGAATGCCGCGTGCGCCGGCAAGGTCGATATCTTCCAGAAGCGGGCTGGCAACGGCGCGCTCCGCGGCCAGACGGGCACGGTCGACGCCCGAGGCGGAGGCCGAACCCATCATTGCCATGCCGTTTTCAGACATCACGGTTTTAACGTCGGCAAAGTCCACGTTGACCAGACCGGGGCAGTTGATCACTTCGGCAATGCCGGAAACTGCGCCGTGCAATACGTCATTCGCGGCCTTGAACGCATCCTGGAAGCTGACGTCGTCGCCCAGCACCTGCATCAGCTTGTCGTTAGGGACCACGATCAGGGAATCGACGTGCTTGGCCAGGGTTTCCATGCCGAGCTGGGCCACCTTGGCGCGCTTGCCCTCGAAGGCAAACGGCTTGGTGACCACGGCTACGGTCAGAATGCCCAGTTCCTTGGCGACTTCGGCGACGATGGGCGCAGCGCCGGTGCCGGTGCCCCCACCCATGCCGGCAGTGATGAAGAGCATGTTGGCGCCCTGGATCATTTCGGCGATGCGATCGCGGTCTTCTTCCGCCGAGGCGCGGCCGACTTCCGGGTTGGCGCCGGCACCCAGACCCTTGGTGATGTGCGCGCCCAGCTGAAGCTGGGTGCGTGCCTGGCTGCGTTTCAGCGCCTGGGCGTCGGTATTGGCGCAGATGAATTCCACCCCCTCCAGACCGCTCACGATCATGTGGTCAACTGCATTGCCGCCGCAGCCGCCCACGCCGATTACCTTGATAACTGCATCCTGCATTGGTGCTTCCATGATTTCGAACATTTTGTTCCTCCTTTTTAATTGCCGTTCTTCCAGAACTCAAACCAAACTCAAAAACCAATTACTTCTAAAAATTTCCCTGAAACCAGCTCTTCATCTTTTCAAAAATCTGTTGCAGCGATGTGCTTCCCATATTGGCGATCTGATGGCGCTGGTGCTGTTCCTGCGCCGACATCAAGAGGCCCAGACCGGTGGCGAAGCGCGGATTGCGCACCACTTCCGCCAATCCGCCGGTGTAGTTGGGCACGCCCAGGCGCACCGGCATGTGGAATACTTCTTCGCCCAGCTCCACCATGCCCTGCATCGCCGCGCTGCCGCCGGTAATGACGATGCCCGAAGACATCAGGTCCTCGAAGCCGCTGCGGCGCAGCTCCGCCTGCACCAGCGAATAAAGTTCTTCCACGCGCGGCTCGATGACTTCAGCCAGGGTCTGGCGCGACAACTGGCGCGTTTCGCGCTCGCCCACGCCCGGCACTTCCACCATCTGGTTGGCATCGGCCAATTGACGCAGGGCACAGCCATGGGTGCGCTTGATGTCTTCCGCTTCCTTGGTGGGGGTGCGCAGGGCCATGGCGATGTCGTTGGTAATCTGGTCGCCGGCGATGGGGATCACCGCGGTGTGGCGGATGGCACCATCGGTGAACACCGCGATGTCGGTGGTGCCGCCGCCAATGTCGATCAGGCACACGCCGAGATCTTTTTCATCCTCGGACAACACCGCCATGCTGGACGCCAGCGGCTGCAGGATCAGGTCGCGCACTTCCAGCCCGCAGCGCTTGATGCACTTGATGATGTTCTGTGCCGCCGAGACCGCGCCGGTGACGATATGCACCTTGACCTCCAGCCGGATGCCGCTCATGCCCAGCGGTTCGCGCACGTCTTCCTGGCCGTCGATGATGAATTCCTGGGTCAGGATGTGGAGGATCTGCTGGTCGGTCGGGATGTTCACCGCCTTGGCAGTCTCGATCACCCGGTCCACGTCCATCTGAGACACTTCCTTGTCCTTGATCGCCACCATGCCGTGCGAGTTGAAACTCTTGATATGGCTGCCCGCGATGCCGGTATAGACATCGACGATCTTGCAGTCGGCCATCAGTTCGGCTTCTTCCAGCGCACGCTGGATGGCGTTGACGGTGGATTCGATATTCACCACCACGCCTTTTTTCAGCCCGCGCGAGGGATGGTGACCGATGCCGATCACTTCCATTCGACCATCGGGGCGGATTTCCGCCACCATGGCGACGATTTTCGAGGTGCCGATATCCAGCCCGACGATCAGTGTTTTCTGTTCTTTGATCCTGCTCATTATTTTCCCCTTACGCCCCCGCCGGTTTGTGTGCTGCCGCTGTGCCCAGCCGCACTGCAAAACCGTTGGGATAGCGCAGATCCACGTAATCGACTGCTTTGTTCAATTGGTTCAACCGGCCCAGGGTGCGGTCGTAAACCTTGACGAATTTTTCCATTCTTTGCTCCACGCGCTCGCGTCCCAGTTCCACCACCAGGCCATCATCCAGCCGGATCTGCCAGGCGCGTCGCTGCGACAGACTGACCTGAAGCGGGCTGCGCCCGGTTATCGCCAGTTGCTGCCTGAAATACAGGTATTGACTGGCGACTTCCTGCACACTATCGGCAGGGCCGCTGAATACCGGCAGATGCTGGTCCGAAGCAGCTTGAAACAGTTCGCCCTGTGCGTTTACCAGCGCCGTGTTATTCCAGCGCGCCAGCACTTCATGTTCTTCCAGCGTCACCTCGAGCTTGTCCGGCCAGCGCCGCCGCACGTTCACGTTGCGCACCCAGGGCAGTTTCTCGAAAGTGCGCCGGGTTTTGTTCAGGTCCAGGGTGAAGAAATTGCCCTTCAGCGCCCGGGTCACGATGAACTGCACCTGCTCGCGCGTCACATGTTCCAATTTGCCATTCACTTTTACCTCGCGTAGCGGAAACACCGGCAGGTGCACCACCAGAAACAGCACCGCATACATCAGCAGAATTGCCGCCACTGCATACAGCAGGTTCGCCAGCCACAGCATCAGGGCCGGTTTATCCCACATGCGACAACTCCAGCACTTTCACCACCAGTTGCTCGAAGGGGATCCCGGCTTGCCTTGCTGCCATCGGCACCAGACTGTGGTCGGTCATGCCCGGCGAGGTGTTGGCTTCTAGCAGATAGGGTTTGCCCGCTTCATCCATGAGAAAGTCCACCCGTCCCCAACCGGCGCCGCCGATCACGGCGAATCCCTGCTGCGCCAGGCGCTGCATTTCCTCTTCCTGCGCTGCTGTCAGTCCGCATGGGCAGAGGTAACGTGTGTCGTCGCGGAAATACTTGGCCTCGTAATCGTAAAACTCGGTTGCCGGTTCGATCTTGATCACCGGCAAGGCAACGCCGCCCAGCATCGCCGCGGTATATTCGCCGCCGCCAAGGAACTGTTCTGCAATCACCAGCGTGTCGTATCTGGCAGCCAGCTCGTAAGCCTCGCGCAGCTCGGAAACATGCTTGACCTTGCTGATGCCGACGCTGGAGCCTTCATTGGCCGGTTTGACGAATAGCGGCAGGCCGAGTTGTCTGGCCACCACATCGAAATCCGTGCTGGCCGTCAGCATTTCAAAGGCAGGAATGGGCAACCCGGCGGCGCGCCACACCAGCTTGGTGCGCCATTTGTCCATGGCCAGTGCCGAGGCCAGCACACCGCTGCCGGTGTAGGGGATGCCCATCAGTTCCAGTGCACCCTGTACCGTACCGTCTTCGCCATAGCGTCCGTGCAGGGCGATGAAGGCGCGGGTAAATCCCCCACTTTTCAGCTCGTGCAAATCGCGTTCGGCCGGGTCGAAGGGATGGGCATCCACGCCGCTGGCACGCAGCGCCTTGAGCACCGCCGCGCCGCTCTTGAGCGATACGTCGCGCTCGGCGGACTTGCCGCCGAACAGCACTGCTACTTTGCCGAACATTTCACCTTTCACGCTTCACCTCTCACCAACAATTCTCACTTCACGCACCAGCTCCACGTCGTGCATTTCCTTCACCTTGGCCTGCACTTCAGCGATCAGGTCTTCAATATCCGCAGCCGTCGCATCGCCCAGATTGACGATGAAGTTGGCATGCTTTTCCGAAACCTGCGCGCCGCCAATGGTGCACCCTTTCAAGCCGCTGGCCTCGATCAGGCGTGCTGCATAATCGCCGGGCGGGTTGCGGAATACCGAGCCGGCATTGGGCAGTGTCAGGGGCTGGGTGGCCATGCGTTTCGCCAGCCATTCCTTTGCTTTCAGCTTTGCGGCTTGGCCATTGCCCGGGGTGAAGCGGAACCAGGCGGCGACGAACCATTCCTCGGCCTGAAGGGTGATAAGTGAAGGGTGAAGCGTCGACGTGCCGATAGCCGATCTCGTAATCGCCGTGGCTTACGTTCGCGCAACGTGCCGCCTCCGTCGATGGTGAGTACCCGCTCCACGTATTGCCAGGTTTCGCTGCCATAGCAGCCGGCGTTCATGGCCAGGGCGCCGCCGACTGTGCCGGGGATGCCGGAGAGGAATTCGGCGCCTTCGTAATTCTTCTGTGCCGCGAAGCTGGCCACCTTCGGGCTGCTGACACCGGCTTCGGCGTAGATCAGTCCCGTATCCGTCAGGCTGATCTGGTTCAGTGCGCCGTGCAGCAGGATGACCGTGCCTTTGAGTCCGCCGTCGCGCACCAGCAGGTTGCTGCCCAGGCCGACGAAATACACCGGTCCTTCGCAGGTGGCGAGGAAAGCTGCCAGATCCTGCATGTCTGCCGGGGTGTAGCAGCGTTCCGCCCTGCCGCCCGCGCGC
The DNA here is from genome assembly GCA_963741495.1 of uncultured Gammaproteobacteria bacterium. Taxonomy (GTDB): domain Bacteria; phylum Pseudomonadota; class Gammaproteobacteria; order Burkholderiales; family Sulfuricellaceae; genus Sulfurimicrobium. The sequence goes on along the minus strand of CAVUID010000013.1, from coordinate 146,845 downwards.
CAGCTCACATGAGCGGACATCGGCTCATCGAGTTGCAGCTTGCCGCGCAATCCGGCAGGGGTGAAGTGGCTGGGTTCGGTCATGTTCATGATTGCCGTTATTTCTGTTCCGCAGATGGGCTATTTGCCAGGTTGCCGGCCACCTGGCCGATGGAGCCCGCGCCCATCACCAGCACCACGTCGCCGTCCTGTACCATGGCCTGAACCGCTTCCGGAAATTCGCCGACGCTTTCCACAAAAATGGGTTCCACTTTTCCGGCCACCCTGACCGCGCGCGCCAGGGCGCGGCCGTCTGCAGCAACGATGGGTGCTTCGCCGGCGGGGTAAACTTCGGTCAGGAGCAGGGCGTCCACGCTGGACAGTACCTTGACGAAATCCTCGAACAGGTCGCGGGTGCGGGTATAGCGATGCGGCTGGAATGCCAGCACCAGGCGCCTTCCCGGGAAGGCGCCGCGCGCTGCTTCCACTGTGGCTACCAGCTCGACCGGGTGATGGCCATAGTCATCGATCAGGGTAAAGCTGCCGCCAGACGGCAGGCTGACTTCGCCATAGCGTTCGAAGCGGCGCCCGACACCCTTGAATTCGGCCAGCGCCTTGACGATGGCTTCATCCGATGCGCCCACTTCGCTGGCCACTGCGATGGCTGCCAGTGCGTTCAGCACGTAATGCATACCGGGCAGATTGAGAGTGATGTCGAGCTTCGAAGTCTTGCCGTTGACGCGTACCACAGTGAACTTCATCTGCCCATTGCTGGCTTTTACCTTGGTGGCTCGCACCTTGGCATCCTCGGACAGGCCATAGGTCCACACCGGCTTGGTAATGCGCGGCAGAATCTCGCGCACGACAGGGTCGTCCACGCATGCCACGACCATGCCGTAGAAGGGGATGTGCTGGGTGAAATCCACGAACGCCTGCTTGAGGCGGTTGAAATCGTGGCCGTAGGTTTCCATGTGGTCCTGGTCGATATTGGTAATGACCGCCAGAATGGGATTGAGCATCAGGAAGGAAGCGTCGGACTCGTCCGCCTCGGCAACCAGGAAATCACCCGAACCGAGGCGTGCATTGGTTCCTGCAGCTTCCAGTCGGCCGCCGATCACGAAGGTCGGATCCATGCCGGCCTCGGCCAGGATGCTGGCGATGAGGCTGGTGGTGGTGGTCTTGCCATGGGTGCCGGCGACGGCAATGCCCTGCTTGAAGCGCATCAATTCAGCCAGCATCATGGCGCGCGGTACGATGGGCGTGTTGTTTTCACGTGCGGCGATCACTTCCGGGTTGTCGTCCTTGACGGCGGTTGAGGTGACCACGACATCCGCGTTGGCGACATTTTCCCCGGCATGCCCCTTGAAGACCTTGGCGCCCATTTTTTTCAGGCGCTGGGTGGTGGTGCTGGCGGAAAGATCGGAACCGCTGACCTTGAAGCCCTGGTTCAGCAAAACTTCCGCAATGCCGCTCATGCCGGCGCCGCCGATGCCTACGAAGTGAATATTCTTTACCTTATGCCGCATGAGCCAGCTCCTTGCATATCGTCGCCACGTGTTGCGTCGCATCGGGCTTTGCCAGCGCGCGCGCTGCCTGTGACATGGCCAGTAATTTTTCTCGCGTGAGTTCCTGAAGCAGCGTCGCAAGTTTTTCTGCCGTGAGCTCGCTTTGCTGGATTAGCAGCGCTGCACCGCTGTTGCTCAGGAACTGGGCATTGGTGGTCTGATGGTCGTCTACGGCATAGGGGAACGGCACCAGAACGCTGGCCACGCCCGCAGTCGCAAGTTCCGCCACGGTCAGGGCGCCTGAGCGGCAAATGACAAGATCGGCCCAGGCATATTGCGCGGCCATGTCGTCTATAAAAGCCATGCAGTTTGCTTTCACGCCTGCGGCCTGATAGTTGGCCTGCAGGGCATCGATGTGTTTTGCACCGGACTGATGAACGATCAGCGGCTGTTGTGCTGCCGGGATCATGGCTATGGCCTGCGGGACTATCTCGTTCAAAGCCGCTGCGCCGAGGCTGCCGCCAACCACCAGCACCTGCAGCTGCGCTTCCCGCCCGGCAAGGCGTATTTCGGGTTCGGCGATGGCGGCAATGTTGGCCCGTACCGGATTGCCGCACCAGTCGGCCTTTACCTTGCCGCAGGGCAGGGGTTTGTCCTTTTTGCTCTGGAATGCGGCGGGGAAGGCCACCAGCACCTTGTCGGCGAGACAGGCCAGCACGCGGTTGGTGAGGCCGGCAATGGAGTTCTGTTCATGCACCACCAGTGGTTTTGCCAACAGGGTCGCCATCATGCCGCCGGGAAAGGCCGGGTAGCCCCCCATGCCGAGCACCACGTCCGGGCGATGCGTCAAAATGGCTCTGAGGCTTTGCCAGAAGGCCCGCAGCAATTGCAGCGGCAGCAATACAGGCCGCAGCAAGCCCTTGCCTCGCAGGCCGGAGAAGTTGATCCAGGCCATTTCGTAACCGTGTTTTGGAACCAGCGTGGCCTCCATGCCGCTGCGGGTGCCGAGCCAGATGATTTTCCAGCCTTCGTTGCGCAGGTAGTCGGCGACGGCGAGTGCCGGCATCACATGTCCGCCCGTGCCGCCAGCCATGATCATCAGTGTTCGTGAGGGGTGAGGGGTGAGGGATAAGGAGGCGTGGTTCATACCGCATACCCCTTCATCAATTGTCTGTTTTCGTAATCCACGCGCATTAGCACGGCAAGCGCCACGCAGTTGGCGACGATGCCGCTGCCGCCGAAGGACAGCAGCGGCAGGGTCAGGCCCTTGGTGGGCAGAAGCCCCATATTGACGCCGATGTTGATGATGGACTGTACTGCCAGCCAGATGCCGACGCCCTGGGCGACGAGCGCGGAGAAGTGGCGTTCCTGTTTCTCGGCGGCCCGGCCAATCAGGAAGGCACGGACCGTGATCCAGGCAAAGCCCACCACCACTACGGCCACGCCGACAAAGCCGAGTTCCTCTGCGATAACCGCGAGCAGGAAATCGGTGTGTGCTTCAGGGAGATACAGCAGTTTTTCCACGCTGGCGCCAAGGCCAACGCCCAGCCACTCGCCGCGCCCGAAGGCAATCAGCGCGTGGGAAAGCTGGTAGCCCTTGCCGAAAGGGTCGGCCCAGGGATCCATGAAACCGATGATGCGCTGCATGCGGTAGGGCGAGGTCCAGATCAGCAGCAGGAAACCGATCAGCAGCAGCACGATCAGGCCGGCGAACAGGCGCCAGTTGAGCCCGCCCAGGAACAGGATACCCATGGCGATGGAGATGATGACCGCAAACGCGCCGAAATCCGGCTCACGCAGCAACAGACCGCCGATCAGCAGCATGACCAGGAACATGGGCATGAAGCCCTTGGTGAAGTTATCCATCAGTGCGGCCTTGCGCACGGTGTAGTCGGCCGCATACATCACCACGATCAGTTTCATGAACTCCGAGGGTTGCAGGTTGGCAATCCCGAGAGAAAGCCAGCGCTGGCTGCCGTTTACTTCGCGACCGATGCCAGGAACCAATACCAGTATTAGCAGCGCAATGCCGGCCAGGAATAGCCAGGGAGAAAGTTTTTGCCAGCCGCGCAACGGAATCTGGAAGGCTATGATGCCTGCGGTCAAGCCAGCTACCAGAAAAGCGCTCTGGCGCATCAGGAAATAGCTTTCGTTGAAGCCGGTCATGCGGCTTGCGCCCGAGCTGGCGATGGAGGCGGAATACACCATGATCAGGCCGAAGGCGAGCAGCAGCAGTGCCGACCACAGCAAGGGCTGGTCGTAGTCTGCGCGTGCGTGCTGTGCGGCCGGGTAATACATCAGTGTTGGCACTCCATGTCCAGTTGCTGTACTGCGCTGACGAAGGCTTCGGCGCGATGCACGTAGTTGCGGAACATGTCGAAGCTGGCGCAGGCGGGGGAGAGCAGTACAGCGTCACCGGCGTGTGCCTGCTGGTGGCTGAATTGCACCGCTTCTTCCATGCTGCCGGCGCGCAACAGGGGGACGCCGCTGTTTTCCAGCACGGCGCCGATCCTGGCGCCGTCGCGGCCGATCAGCACCACGGCACGGGCATGTTGCGCTACGGCCGGTGCGAGCGGGTTGAAGTCCTGCCCCTTGCCATCGCCGCCAGCGATCAGAACTACCTTGCACGGCATGCCGGTCAGTGCGGCCACGGTCGCGCCAACGTTGGTGCCCTTGGAGTCGTCGTAGAAGCTGATGCCGTCGATTTCGGCTACTTTCTCCACGCGATGAGGCAGCCCCTTGAAATTGCGCAATGCGTCGATCAGAGGCTCGAACGGGAGGTCGATGGCGCGGCACAATGCCAGCGCCGCCAGCGCATTGGCGGCATTGTGCAAGCCTGCCAGCGGCAGTTCGCTGATTGGCAGCAGGCACTTGGTGCCCTGGGCCAGCCACTGCTGGCCGCCTTGCAGCAGAATTCCCCAGTCGCGTTCATCGGCAGGTGCATTCAGGCCGAAGGTTTCGACTTTTCGCCCAGGCAGGGCCATCGCCATGCTGCGTGCATCGTCACGATTCAGGATCTGCACGCCGGCGCCATGAAACACGCGCGTTTTGGCAGCGCTGTAGTGCGCCATGCCGGTGTAGCGATCAAGATGGTCTTCGCTGATGTTAAGCACGGTGGCGGCTGAAGCGTCGAGGCTGGAGGTGGTTTCCAGCTGGAAGCTGGAGAGCTCGAGCACGAATGCCTCGGGCGTGCCGTTCTGTTCCGCTTCCATCAGGGCATCCAGTACCGGCAGGCCGATATTTCCGGCCACCGTGGTTTTGAGGCCGGCCGCTCGGCACATGGCGCCCGCCATTTCGGTGACCGTGCTCTTGCCGTTTGAGCCGGTGATGGCTATTACGTGAGGGCTGACAGCTGACAGCTGACGGCTGATAGCCAAGGCGAACAGTTCCACGTCCCCAGCCACTGGTATGCCACGTGCGATGGCAGCGGCGACTTTGGGGTCGGCCAGCGGCACGCCCGGGCTGATGGCGATCAGGTCGATCCCGCTAAACAGCGTATCGCTGAACGGGCCTGTGATCAGCGACACGGTGGGGAACTCGGCATGGAAACGGGTGGCATGAGGCGGCGCTTCGCGGCTGTCGGCGACGCTCACCCGTGCGCCATGGCGCAGCAGGAAGCGCACCATGGACAGGCCGGTATCACCCAATCCCAGTACCAGAACATTTCTATTTGCCAGTTGCAGCATTTCCACCATTGCTCCCATATTTTCTAGCGTAATTTCAAGGTCGAAAGACCCACCAGAACCAGCATCATGGTGATGATCCAGAAGCGGACCACCACCTGGGTTTCTTTCCACCCTTTCAGCTCATAGTGGTGATGCAGCGGCGCCATGCGGAACACGCGCTTGCCGGTGAGCTTGAACGAGGCCACCTGGATCATCACCGACAGGGTTTCCACCACGAACACGCCGCCCATGATGAAAAACACGATTTCCTGCCGCACGATCACCGCCACCACGCCGAGCGCGGCGCCCAGCGACAATGCACCGACGTCGCCCATGAAAACTTCCGCCGGGTAGGCGTTGAACCACAGGAAGCCCAGTCCTGCTCCCGCCAGCGCGGTGCAGAAGATGATCAGCTCGCCCGGCGCCGGGAATGTGCGGAACACCGAGATAGCGGGCAAAGTAGAAGTGGCCGGCGACATAGGCGAAAATGCCCAGCGCGCCGCCCACCATGACCGTGGGCAGGATGGCCAGGCCGTCCAGACCGTCGGTGAGGTTGACCGCATTGCTGCCGCCGACGATCACGAAGTAGGTCAGCACCATGAATCCCACTGCGCCCAGCGGAATGGATACGGATTTGAAGAAGGGCACGATCATTTCGGTATGCACCGGCAGATTGGCGCTGTAGGCAAGATAGGCGGCGACGCTGATGGCGATCAGCGACTGCCAGAACATCTTGGCTTTGGCCGACAATCCCTTGGGATTGCGGTGTACCACCTTGCGGTAGTCGTCGACCCAGCCGATCGCACCGAAGCCCAGCGTGGTGAGCAGGGCCACCCACACATAATGGTTCCTCAGGTCGGCCCAGAGCAGGGTGGAGATGCTGATGGAGACCAGGATCAATGCGCCGCCCATGGTGGGGGTGCCGCTTTTGACCAGGTGAGTTTGCGGGCCGTCGGTGCGCACGGACTGGCCGATTTTATAGGCAGTCAGCTTGCGGATCATGGCCGGCCCGACCAGGAAGGAAATCAGCAGCGAAGTCAGGATCGCCAGCACCGCGCGCAGGGTGATGTAGTTGAATACGTTGAAAGCGCGGATGTCTTCAGCCAGCCACTGGGCGAGCGCTAATAGCATTTTGCCTCCAGTGCGAGGGGTGAAATGTGAAGCGTGAAGCGTGAAGCGTGAAGTGCCAGAGGCGGCTGTCTCCTCGCTATGCTCACAACGGGTTTGTACATTTCACGCTTCACTTTTCACTCTTCACTTCAAAGCTTTTAACCACCCGTTCCATCTGCATGAAGCGGGAGCCCTTGACCAGTACCGTCACATCCGGCGCGAGCAGGTTTTCCAGGTCGGCCAGCAATTCCTCGATACGTTCGAAAAACCAGGCATTGGCGCCAAATTCTGCGGCTGTTGCGCGGCAGATATCGCCATGGCAGAGCAGGATGTCCACACCGGCCTGCTTTGCAGTCGCGCCAAGCTCGCGGTGCAGCGTATGCGTATCGGCACCAAGTTCGCCCATGTCGCCCAGCACCAGAATTTTTTTACCCGGCATGCTGGCGAGTACGGCGATCGCCGCTTTGACCGATGCCGGGTTGGCGTTGTAGGTGTCGTCGATCAGGGTTGCACCGTGCAGGCCGGGTTTGCGCTGGAGACGGCCTTTGACAGCGGTGAATTTTTGCAGGCCGGCGGCAATGGTCTCGTTGCTGATACCCAGCGCACATGCGGCTGCCGTCGCAGCAAGTGCGTTGCGCACGTTGTGCATTCCCGGAACCGGCAGCTTTACCTGGCATTCGCCCGCTGGCGTGTACAGTTTCAGCTCGCTGCCCAGTGCGCCGAGCTGGCAGGCGGCGCTTACTTGAACCGGCTGGTCCAGTCCGAATTCGATGATGGCGTGATCGCTGGCCAGCTTTTTCCACAAGGCGGCAAAAGCGTCATCGGCATTGATCACGGCGACCCCGCTGCTGGCCAATCCGGCAAAGATCTCACCCTTGGCGCGTGCCACGGCTTCCACGCTGCCGAGGCCTGCCAGATGGGCGGCGCCCGCATTGTTGATCAGCGCCACGTCGGGGCGGGCAATTTTTGTCAGATAATCGATTTCGCCGGGGTGATTCATGCCCATTTCGATCACGGCAAATTTGTGTTGAGCCCGCAGTTTCAGCAGGGTCAGGGGCATGCCGATATCGTTGTTGAAATTGCCCTCGGTCGCCAGCACGCCATCCTGTCCGGCGGCTTCGCGCAGGATGGCGGCGAGCATTTCCTTGACCGTGGTCTTGCCGTTGCTGCCGGTGATGGCGGCCAGCTTGATGGACTGCTGGCTGCGCCAGAATGCGGCCAGTTTTCCCAGGGCCAGGCGCGTGTCTTCGACCAGGATCAGCGGCAGATCTTTCCATTCGTCCGCATGTTTTTCGGCTTGTGTCTGTGTCACCAGCGCAGCTACCGCGCCTTGTGCGATGGCCCTGCCGACGAAGTCGTGCGCATCAAAGCGCTCACCCTTGAGCGCGACAAACAGATCGCCTGCCGCCACGGCGCGGCTATCGGTCGTGACCGCGGTGAAAGTCACGTCTTTTCCCCGTGTGTTTGCGCCGATGGCGGCCGCGGCCTGTTTCAGGGTCAGCATGGCTGATACTCCTGCAATACCCGTTGTGCCACTTCGGCATCGCTGAATGGCAATTTCACGCCCTTGATCTCCTGATAGTCTTCATGTCCCTTGCCTGCGATCAGCACGATGTCGCCTGGCCTGGCCTGGCGAATGGTCTGGCTGATGGCGGCCGCGCGGTCTTCCTCGATGTGAAAATTCGCACCCATGCCGGCAACAATGTCGTCAATGATGGTGCGCGGCTCTTCGTTGCGCGGGTTGTCGCTGGTGACGATGGCCTTGTCTGCAAGATTCGTGGCGACAGCGCCCATGAGCGGGCGCTTGCCCTTGTCGCGGTTGCCGCCGCAGCCGAATATGCAGATCAGGCGGCTCCCGGCTGTTTTGATTTCGCGCAGGGTTTGCAGCACTTTTTCCAGCGCATCCGGGGTGTGGGCGTAATCCACGACGACCAGCGGCTTGCCCGCGCCGCCGAATTGCTGCACCCGACCGGCGACGGCCTCGACCTTGGCCAGCGCAGCCACTGCGGTTTCAAGCGCGATGCCGCTGACCAGCAGCACCGCCAGCGTGCCAAGCAGATTCGATGCGTTGAAACGCCCCAGCATGGCGCTGGAAATATTTGCCTTGCCCCATGGTGTGGCAACTTCGAAGCGCATGCCGTTTTCGTTCATGGCGAGATTGCGCCCCTTGATCAGCATCTGGCAGCCTTCGGTTTCACCTTCAAAGCTGTAACCGACCACTTTTACCCCGCTGCAACCCAGTTTGCCGGCCAGTTCCACACCGAAAGGGTCATCCAGGTTGAGTACTGCATATTGCAGCCCGGGCCAGCCAAACAGCGTGGCCTTGGCGGCGGCGTAGCTGGCCATGTCGCCGTGGTAGTCGAGATGGTCGCGCGACAGATTGGTGAGCAGGGCAACATCGAAATGCACCCCATTGACCCGCCCCTGGTGCAGACCGTGGGAGGAAACCTCCATGGCTATAGCACTGGCGCCCTGATTCAGGCATTCCTTCAGCAGGCTGTGAAGCGTCACCGCATCGGGCGTGGTATTGGCAGAGGGTGTCAGCGCATCGGGAAAGCCATTGCCCAGCGTGCCGACCAGCGCGGTTTTTTTGCCGCTTGCGGACAGGCAGCGGGCGATCCAGTGCGAACAGGACGTTTTGCCATTGGTGCCGGTGACGCCGATGGTCCAGAGATGCTTCGAAGGCTCGCCGCAGACATGCGAGGCGATCACACCGATTTCCTGACGCAAGCCGGCAATGCCAAGATTGGCTGCTTTCCAGTCAGCATTCCAGCTGAAGCCATCGCTGTCCCACAGCACGGCATTGGCTCCGGCCGCGATTGCCTGGGGAATGAAATTCCGGCCATCGGATTCGTCGCCGGGATAGGCTGCAAACGCATCGCCCGGCTGGATCTTGCGGCTGTCCGCAATCAGGCGTTTTGTGCCGCATCCGATCAGGAAGCTGAGTGCTGATGGCTGAGTGCTGATGGCTGAACTCATACCATCTCCTTCACTTCCGGTGCATCATCCGGCAGCAGGGTGTTGGTGGTGGGAGCGTCAAGTGGCACGGATAGCATGCGCAGCGCGCCGCCCATGACATTGCTGAATACCGGGGCGGCGACTGTGCCGCCGTAATACTGGCCGTTGCTCGGCTCGTCGATCATGACGGCAATAATGAGGCGCGGGTCGGATGCCGGCGCGAAGCCGACAAAGGAGGAAACGTATCTGTCTGCGGCATAACCATTGCCTTCCTGCTTGTGCGCCGTGCCGGTCTTGCCGGCGGCGCGATAGCCGGTGATGCGCGCCTTGGGCGCGGTGCCGCCGGGCTGTACCACCAGTTCCAGCATGGCCCGTACTTCTCGAGCCGTCTGTGGCGAGAACACGCGCTCACCTGCCGGCATTTCTTCGAGCTTGAGCATGGAAAGCGGCTTCAGCTCGCCGTCGCTGGCGAACACGGTGTAGGCACGCGCCAGTTGCAGCAGGCTGACTGAAATGCCGTGGCCGTAAGACATGGTGGCCTGCTCGATGGGGCGCCAGGTCTTGTAGGGGCGGACCTTGCCGCTTGCCTCGCCGGGAAAGCCGCTGCGCGGCAACTGGCCGAACCCCATGTGGTTGAAAACGCCCCACAGATATTCTGGCTGAAGGGTGAGTGCCATCTTGGCCGAGCCGACATTGCTGGACTTCTGGATGACCTGGGCCACGCTGATTACGCCCTGGGGGTGCGCATCGCGAATCGTTGCCGGGCCAATGGAAAAATGTCCGGGCGTGGTTTCGATGCGGCTTTCTGAGGTGAATTTTCCCGTCTCCAGCGCAGCCGCGATGGTGATCGGCTTCATGGTCGAGCCAGGTTCGAAGATGTCGGTGATGCTACGGTTGCGGGTGTTGTTGCGATTCAGTTTGACCCGGTTGTTGGGGTTGTAGGAGGGCAGGTTGGCCAGCGCCAGAATCTCCCCTGTCTTGGCGTCCAGCACCACGATGGCGCCAGCCTTGGCGTGGTGCTGATCAACCGCCGCCTTGAGTTCGCGGAATGCCAGATACTGGATTTTTCGGTCGATGCTCAGGGCCAGATTGCGCCCTTCCTGGGGCGTTTTGATGCTTTCCACGTCCTCGATGATGTGGCCCGGGCGGTCCTTGATGACGCGGCGGCTGCCAACCTGGCCGGCGAGCCATTTCTGGTAGGTCAGCTCCAGGCCTTCCTGGCCGTTGTCATCAACGCCGGTGAAGCCAAGGACATGTGCTGTCACATCTCCGGCCGGGTAATAGCGGCGATATCCACGCTGCAGGAATACGCCGGGAATACCCAGTTCCATGACCTTCGCCGCCTGCTCGGGCGGGAGTCCGCGCTTGAGATAGGCAAATTCCTTGCTGGAGTTTGCGAGGCGCTTGTCGATTTCGGTTTTACTCATATCCAGCAACCTGGCCAGCTGCTGCTTTTTTTCCGCGCTCAGTTCGATGTCCTGCGGGCTGGCCCAGACAGACTCGACCGGCGTGCTGATGGCCAGCGGCTCGCCGTGGCGGTCGGTAATCATGCCGCGATGGGCGGAAATTTCAATTACCCGGCTGTAGCGCGCATCACCCTTTTGCACCAGGAAGTCGTTATTCAGCACCTGCAGATAGAGCGAACGCACCAGCAGCGCCACAAACCACAGCAGCAAAAGGGCGACGACCAACCATGCGCGCCACAGCGGGAGATGAACCCGTGTCGTGGAAGTGGTCAGGCTCATGGCGCCACGCCGCGCACTGGTGGCAGGAGTGGAACAACCTGAATTTTTGCAGGGTCGGGTACGCGCATCTGAAGATGACTGGAGGCAATTTTTTCGATCCGGGCATGCATGGCCCAGGTGCTCTGCTCGAGTTGCAGCTGCCCCCATTCCACTTCCATCTGCCTGGCCAGAGACTGTTCCTGCTGCAAATCGACAAACAGCGTGCGCGCCTTGTGCTGGGAAGTGATTACTCCCATGGCACATGCGCTTGCTATGATCATCAGCAACAGGTTCAGTTTAATCATTACGCCTCCTCGCTGCGCTCGGCTACACGCATCACGGCGCTACGGCTGCGGGGGTTGGCTGCCACTTCGGCGCTTGACGGGCGACGCGCCTTGCCGGCCAGATGGAGACGTGGCTGCGGCAGATCGCTGGCGCGCACCGGCAGGCGAGAGGGCAGGGTGTCGCGGTTGGCTTCGCCCTGCATGAAGCGCTTGGTGATTCGGTCTTCCAGCGAGTGGAAGCTGATCACCACCAGCCGTCCGTGAGGCACGAGCAGATCCATGCACTGAGGCAGCACTAGCGATAGTTCCTCAAGTTCCTGATTGAGGAAAATCCGTATAGCCTGAAAGGTACGCGTCGCCGGGTCCTGGCCTGGCTCGCGCCGGGGAACCGCCTTTGCCACGACCTGGGCAAGCTGTCGTGTAGTAGAGAGTGACCCTCCCTCTCGCGCCGCAACAACCGCTCTTGCAATCTGTTTAGCAAACCGTTCTTCACCATAGCTTTTGATGACCTCCCTCAGTTCATCTTCCGGCACCTGCGCCAGCCATTCCGCCGCGGTTTGCCCCTTGCTCGTATCCATGCGCATATCCAGTGGGCCGTCAAAACGGAAACTGAAGCCGCGCTCCCCTTCATCCAGCTGGGGTGATGAAACGCCCAGGTCCAGCAGAATGCCATCCACCTTGTTTACGCCCAGCTGCAGCAAGGCCTGCGCCATACCGGCAAAACTGCTGTGACAGATGCAAAAACGCGGGTCCGAAATGGCCCGCGCCGTTTCTACTGCCGCTGGATCGCGGTCCAGCGCAATCAGCCTTCCATCCTTGCCCAGCCTTTCCAGGATCAGCCGGCTATGCCCGCCGCGCCCAAAGGTGCCATCCACATAAACGCCACCGGGCTGGATGTTCAGCGCTTCCACGGCCTCATCGAGCAGAACGGTGACGTGCTGCCTGATTCCGGGATCGCGCAGCGATTCTGCGTCCCCCTCGCCCGCTCGCGGGAGAGGGCTGGGGGAGAGGGGCTTGCTCACAGCGAGAAACCTTCCAGTTCTGGCGGTATGCCGCCATCGCGGAACACCAGCGCTTCAGCAAGCTGCTGGTTCCATTGTTCTTCGTCCCACAATTCGAATTTGTTGCCCTGGCCTACCAGTACCACGCTCTTTTCCAGATGGGCGAACTGGCGCAAAGGGGGCGGCACCAGGATGCGCCCGGCGCTATCCAGGTCGACATCGCTGGCATTACCAACCAGAAGGCGTTGCAGGCTACGGGTTTGCGGATTGAAACTGGACAGGCTGTTGAGCTTCTTCTCGATGGGCTCCCAGTCGGGCAGAGGGTAGATGAGCAGGCACTTGCCGGGGTCGGCCGTGACGATGAGGCGCCCGGCGCAATAGGACTGAAGAAAATCGCGGTGCCTGGACGGCACTGCCAATCTTCCCTTGCTGTCCAGATTTAATGTTGCAACACCGCGAAACATGGCACCCCTTTGCGCTGTAGTTTTAGCCGGGTTCTCCCACAAAAACCCACTGTCCACCACTTTTTCCCACTATAGATAAAAAAACAGGCATGGTCAAGCTTAAAAAGGGGCTTTTCTCTTACGCGACAAAGGCTTAGGCGAAAAAGGTGAACTAAAATTTATATGCTTTAGAAATAAGGAGATACGTAAAACAGTGAAAGTTGATTGTTAGGTTGGGCGTCGACCCAGGCCAGAAGTGAAAGCTTGGTTTGCTTTGAAGGTGTAATGAAGGCCAGCGTGACCAATAGGCCATTTTTCCAACTGCCGGGCGTGCCGCTTGTCTTTGACTGCTGCCTGCGCTATGGTCAATGTTGTTTTTCACCACGCTTTTCGGGCAGATTTTATGAACCGTTATCTTAAGTACAGCCTTGCAGCCGTTGCCGGTGTGGCGTTCCTCTTTGCGTTGTTGCTGGTTACGGCCTCACTGCTCATCAATCCCAATGACTACAAGCCGCAAATCATCCAGATGGTGAAGGACAAGAAGCAGCGAACCCTGACGCTGGCGGGTGATATCAAGCTGGCTTTTTTCCCCAAGCTGGGCTTTGACCTGGGACGCGCATCCATCAGCGAATTTCAGTCCGACAAGGAGTTTGCAGCCATCGAGCGTGCGCGCCTGTATTTATCCTGGTGGCCCTTGCTGAAAAATGAGCTGGTGGTGGATCAGGTGCGGGTGGATGGTGTCCGCGCCAGTCTGGTGCGTTTCAAGGATGGCAGTACCAACTTTGACGATCTCCTGGAGAAGGAAGAGGAAGATAAGCAGCTCAAATTCGATATAGATAGCGTGAAAATCAGTCAAAGCGAGCTGACTTTCAAGGATGAAATGGCCGGGCGCCAGTTTGCGCTGAACCAGATCGAGCTCGCAACGGGTCGTCTGGTGAACGCTAGACCGACCCGGGCGGAACTCGGCTTCATCCTGCGTGGGGATAGTCCGCACATCAAGGCGGATGTAAAGATGCAGACGGAACTGACATTCGACACCAATGCAAAACATTTTGCGCTCCGCGGCCTGAATCTGGAAATTACAGGCGAAGCCGCCGATCTGAGCGATCTGGCTGTTGGGATAAAGGGCGATCTGGCATATGACCAGAGCGCAGGCGCGTTGCTGGCGGAGAATCTTGCTGTCGCTGTGGCAGGCAAAAAAGGGAAGGATGACGTCGACGTCAGGCTGATGGCGCCAAAAATAGAATGGTCGGCAGACAAGATGGCATCACAGAAAATCGACCTGGTGGCCAAGGTTAAGCAAGTTCGGGGGGAGTTGGGCCTGGTGGCAAATCTGCCAGCACTGACCGGTGATAGCCAGTCGTTCAAGGCGGGCATGCTGAACCTTGATCTGAGCATCTCTCAGGAGAGCGGCGAGTACAAGGGCAAGCTATCTTCGCCGGTTAGCGGGAATTGGAAAAACAGGCGTTTTTCCCTGAGCGAAATCAAGGCCCATCTTGAAGCAAATGCTGGGAAAATACCCAAGGGCGGGATGAATCTGGATATCACCGGCTCGGCCGAACTGGATCTCGAACGGCAGAATGTGACGGCGAAGCTGGTCTCCAGGCTAGACGAAAGCACCATCAGGGCAAATCTGGGCGCAAGCCCTTTTGCGAATCCACATTTGCGTCTTGATGTGGACGTGGACCAGATCGATGCGGATCGCTATTTGCCGCCAAAGAAGCCGGAGAGCGACTCCCAGGCAGAGCAGCCGCTGGATTTTGCCGCGCTTAAGACGCTTAATGCAAGCGGCAGTGTGAAAGTCGGCAGCCTCAAACTATATGGCGTCAAGGCAAGCAATATCCGGCTGGAGTTCAAGGCCGGAAACGGCAAACTGGATGTGAGCCCGCTGGCCGCAAATCTGTATCAGGGAAGCGCCAGCGGCAGCCTGTCGCTGAATGCAGCAGGGCCGGCGCTGGCGGTAAAGCAGAATATTGCCGGTGTCAGTATCGGCCCGCTGCTGAGGGATGCGCTCGATAAGGATGTGCTTGAGGGGCGGGGCAGCGTCAGTGTTGATGTTGCCGCCAATGGCAATACTGTGGGCGCCATGAAAAAATCATTGCAGGGGGCGGCTGCGGTGAATCTGCGTGATGGTGCGGTGAAGGGGATCAATATCGCCGCCGTCTTGCGTCAGGCCCAATCCCGGATAGGCACGCTGAAAGGAGAAAAAGTCCAGGCTGCCAGCGCTCAGGAACAAACGGATTTTTCAGAATTGACGGCCAGTTTCAGCATACGGCGGGGTGTCGCGCACAATGATGATCTCGCGGCCAAGTCGCCGCTGTTGCGTCTGGCCGGCAAAGGGGATATCGATATCGGCGCGGAAAGGCTGAATTATCTGGCCAGGGCGACGGTGGTCAGCACATTGAAAGGGCAGGGTGGGCGCGAGCTTGATGCGCTCAGGGGGGTGACGGTGCCGGTGAGGATCAGCGGCCCATTCAAGGCGCCGCAGTATGCCCTCGATTTCAATGCCATGGTGGGCGAGGCGGCCAAACAGGAAATCAAAAATCGTGCTGAAGACAAGCTCAGAGAAGGCCTGAAAGACCTGTTCCGCTAAGTGGTCGACGATTTTTCCCAACGCCTGATCCTCTGGCACAAGCAGCACGGTCGCCATGGCTTGCCCTGGCAAGGCAACCGCGACCCCTATGCGGTCTGGCTGTCGGAGATCATGCTGCAGCAGACCCAGGTTTCCAGTGTTATCCCATATTACCAGCGCTTTCTGCTCCGCTTTCCGGACATCGCGTCCCTCGCAACCGCCGCGCTGGATGAAGTGCTGGCCCACTGGAGCGGGCTGGGTTACTACTCGCGGGCGCGCAATCTGCACCGGGCGGCGCAAATCCTGGAGAAAGATCATGGCGGCGAGTTTCCGCGTGAATTCGAACAGATTCTGGCATTACCGGGCATCGGACGTTCCACCGCGGCGGCGATCAGTGCCTTTGCTTTCTGTGAACGCCGGGCGATTCTGGATGGCAATGTGAAGCGTGTGCTGGCGCGCTATCTGGTGGTGGCCGGCTACCCGGGAGCTAAAAAGGTGGAAGAGGTGCTCTGGCGCCATGCCGAGGCCTTGCTGCCGGAGGCCGCAATCGAAATCTATACCCAGGCCTTGATGGATCTGGGAGCGACCATCTGCACCCGCAGCCGGCCAAATTGCGTTGTTTGCCCAGTCAGCTCGAGTTGTGCAGCCAGGCAGCAAGGGTGCCAGGCAGAATTTCCCCAGTCCCGGCCGCGCAAGGCGCTGCCAGAAAAATCAACCACCATGCTGCTGTTCATGCATCAGGGCAAAATTTTTCTGGAAAAGCGACCGCCAGCTGGAATCTGGGGGGGCTTATGGAGTTTCCCGGAAAGTGATGGCGCGGCAAATGTCCGGCAGTATGGCACTACCTGTTTTGGATTCGAGTCGGATAGTCCTGTGAGTAAACCTGTCATGCGGCATGATTTCACCCATTTCCGTCTGCATATCAGCCCCCTGCTCATCAATGTCCGGCGAATACTGCCCCAGGTGAGTCAGCAGGATGGAATGTGGCTGAGCATTGAAGCCGCCATGGAGACAGCCATCCCAACGCCCGTGCGCAAGCTGCTTGCAAGTATTAATTCAGATATGGGTATGGGCTGATTGCGGGAAGCGGTAGAGCTGGTGTTCGGTGAGTGCGGCGTCTAGCGGCATGTCCCATGGGTCGCGTGGGACATGTGCCACTTTCTGGCATTCGTAACCAATGCCGACCAGATAGGGTTTGCGCCAGATCTTTCGCCGCCCGAGGAATGCCAGGCTGGTGTCGTAGAAACCGCCGCCCATCCCCAGCCGGAACCCGCTTTCATCGAACCCCACCAGCGGCATGAACAACAGGTCCAGCTGGCTGGCGCGGACCGGTCTCGGCGACCAGTGCTCATGGATGCCGAAGCGGTTGAGATACCAGCTTGGGCGGGCCGTGAGGCGCGTGAAATAAAGATGTTTCTGGAATCGGCGCGGTACCACGGGCAAATAGCAGGATTTTCCCAAACGCAATGCCTGGTTGAGCAGGGGCAACATATCCATCTCGCCTTCGAAGGGCAGATAAAAGCCGATACGACCATAGCGCATTAGCAGGCGCTCGCGCGTGGCTATCCGCAGCAGGCCATTGGCCGCCGCCCGTCGCTGGTGCGGCGAAAGCTGGCTGCGCAGTTGGCGCAAATGGCGTCGCAGTTGGGGTTTATTCAAGGTGGGCGAAGGAAAAACGACAACAGGTTAGGGGGTAGGAGCCCCCCGCGCATGCCGTCAGGCTATCATCTTGAACCTGGGGTCCAAGAGGGTCGCGGCCAGAGCGCATCAGGCACATCCGCAGGGGACGCGCACAACAGCGCACTTAATAGCTACAACCAAACTTTATATATTGGTTCAAAGAATATCTAGCCTAGACGAACACCGCAGGGGACAACTCGGTAAGCTGGTTGCGAAGGACTTTTTATTTCGCAGCCAGCTAAAAAAGTTCATCCTGCTCCGTCATTGCCTGCTCGATTTGAGCCTGCATGGAGTTCATTCTACTCTTGAACTCGCCGATGTCAAAAGAACCGGCGACGTGGGTATTGAGAAGTTCGTGTGTGATGTTCAGCGCGGCCATGATGGCGATGCGTTCCACCCCGATGACTTTGCCGCTGTCGCGGATTTCGCGCATTTTCTTGTCGAGGTAGTCCACGGACTGAAGCAGTGCTTCCTGTTCGTCTTCGGGGCAGGCGACGCGGAACTCGCGCCCCATGATGGTAACGTCCAGGCCCTTTATTTCGCTCATTCGGCGGACTCCGGAATTTGTTCCATCAGGGCTTCAAGGCGGGTTTGCGCCCCCAGAATCTTGTCGTTCAGGAGTTTTCCCCTGTTCTGGGCGGTGGCGAGTTGCTGGCGCAACTGAATATTTTCGGAACGCAGCTGCTGGCACATGCGTGCGATCTGCGTGACTTTTTCTTCGAGGGATTTCAATTCCGCTTGCATGCGCACACTATAATTTGAAAAATCCAGCTAGGTCAACTGCTAACGTGGCGTTTTAAAAGTGTTTTGCCATGTTATTTGAGCGCAGATTTCTTGCGCATTGCAACATGCGGTAGAATCCGCGCCTGTTTGAAGGTGTTCCGTCTGCCATCCGGCAGCGGAGTGAAACGGGAAACAGGTCTGTTCAATTATCGAACATAAGCCTGTGCTGCCCCCGCAACGGTAAGTAAGCGCGAACTTGTCACAGCGCCACTGTGATTCAGTGCCTGCATTAAGACAGGCACGATCATGGGAAGGCGACGAGTTAATGCTTACAAGCCCGGAGACCGGCCTTTGAACTTTCACAACCTTGGCGCTTGCGGGATGGCTTGCGCATTCAGGAGATTAAAATGAAACGCTTGCTTCCGGGCTTTCTGGCCCTTTCTTTTCCCGCATTCGGCGAGGAAATTCCACTTTATCAGGCTGATGAAATTGTCGTTACGGCGACGCGTTTCTCTGAGGCTTACCAGGGAAAGCCCGTCAATATCACAGTGATATCGCAACAGGAAATAACACAAAGTGCTGCAAAAACCTTGCCCGACCTTCTTGCCGAGCAAACGGGTATCACTACTCGCGACCTGTTTGGCAGCAATGCGGCCAACACTACTGTAGATATGCGAGGCTTTGGTGCAAGTGCTGGTCAGAATACGCTAATTCTGCTGGACGGGCGTCGTATCGCTGATATTGATCTATCGGGTGTGCAGTGGGCGGCCGTGCCACTAGCTGCTGTGGAACGGATAGAAGTCATGCGGGGGAGCGGCGCAGTGCTGTACGGCCAGGGCGCCAGCGCAGGTGTGATCAACATCATTACCAAAGCCCCGGAAAAGCAGGGTAATTCTGCAACGGTTGGCGTCCGCACAGGCTCTTACAATACCAATGATGTTCAGTTTAATGCCAATTACTTTGGCCAACAGGCCGGAATCAATGTGGCAGCCAATAGCTATGTTTCAGATGGGTATCGAGCCAATAACCGGAATGAGCAGTCGAACTTGCAGGCGGACATGCGTTGGCTGACAGAAACAGGAACAGTTGCACTCAAAATCGGGGCGGACAGGCAGGATATTCGCCTGCCTGCTGGTCGGAGGGTGCAGCCTAGTACAGGTCTCAACCAGCTCGAAAGCGACCGGAGTGGGTCGCGTACGCCGCTTGATTACGCCAGTCGCGATGGAAACAGGGCTAGTCTGGAATGGCAGCATCAAACCGGGATTGGTGAATTCAATGTCGACTTCGGTTACCGCGACAAGAGCCAGAAATCCTATTTCGATCAGGGTGGATGGCCCATCTATAATGATGCCAGCCTGAAAGTTCTTTCCTTCGCCCCTCGCCTCAAGATCGAAAAGCCGCTGGTGGGGTTGGAGAACAGCCTGGTTGTTGGCCTCGACTGGTACGGCTGGGACTATCGCAAAAACATTTCCAACCTGCCCGTTAACATCAGTCAGCCCTATAACCGTGTGAGCGCAGATCAGTACAATACCGGGTTATACCTGCACGATACGCTGCGGTTATCGGCTAAAACCGTGCTGACAGCTGGCATGCGCCAGGAATGGTTGCGTATCAGCGCACAAGACAAATACGATCCGACCGCGCCAACGAATCCCTGGTTTGCGGGTTCGGAAGCGCCTGCTGGGGCACAAAAAGAGAAAGAGCAAGCCTATGAGATTGGCCTGCGACATCAAGTTTTACCTGCAACTGCGGCGACTGCCAAGTTTGGGCGCAGTTTTCGCTTTGCCAATGTGGATGAAATCTACGAAAGTTCGACCAGCTATACCAATCAGTTTCAGTTTCTCCGGCCACAGACCGCTGAAACGGCTGAAATCGGGTTGGAGCAGGGTTTCGCCCAGGGAAGCCTGCGTGCCGCCCTGTATCAGATGGATGTAAAGGATGAAATCCACCTCGACCCTTTCAGTGCCGGTGTTGGTAATTCCAATCTTCCCCCGTCCCGGCGACAGGGGGTGGAACTTGATGCAAAATGGCAGGCATCCAAAAAAGTGGCGCTTGGCGCAGGCTATACTTACACCAGCGCCAAGTTCCTTGAGGGCACCTTTCCCGGTAATGCTTTCATAGGCACCAATATCAACATTGCCGGCAAGACCGTTCCACTGGTTCCCCGCCACAAACTCAATCTGAAAGGCGCATGGGATATTACGGCCCAAACCCGTCTGAGCGGAGTCGTCAGCTATGTGTCAGCGCAATATATGGATAATGACGAAGCCAATAGTCTTGGGGCAAAAATCCCGGCCTACACGGTGGCAAACGTCAAGTTGACCCACCAGATGGGCCTATGGAACCTGAGTGCTGCGGTAAATAATCTGTTCAACCAGAAATATTTCACTTATGCGGCAAGAAGCAACTTTACGCCAGATCTCTACGAGGCTTACCCGTTGCCGGAAAGGAATGCCATGGTTGCGCTGGAATATACATTCAAGTAATGTGAACTGGCCGGTTTTTCCGGCCTTTTTTATGCCAACTAACGACTGCCATGGCTCCTGACGCTATCGATCTATCCGCTATCAAACGTATCCTGGTCATCAAGCTGCGCCACCATGGCGACGTGTTGCTGACTTCACCCGTGTTCACAGTGTTGAAAAACCATGCGCCCCATCTCGAGGTGGACGCGCTGGTCTATGAGGATACGGCGGAGATGCTGACGCTTCACCCTGCCATCTCGGAAGTGCACACCATAGACCGGAACTGGAAAAAGCTTGGCCCACTGCGGCAGGCAGGCGAGGAGTGGCGGCTGCTTTCGCGCCTGAAGGCGAGGCATTACGATCTGATCATTCATCTTACCGAACACAATCGGGGCGCCTGGCTGACTCGCTTGCTGGGCGTGCCTCATGCCGTGACGCGCAATGTGCGCGGGCGGGGGCGTTTCTGGCGCAACAGCTTTAGCCATTTCTTTCCCGTCCCGGCAGGGCGCTTCCGCCACACCGTCGAGATGCATCTGGACGCCTTGCGGCGGATTGGCATTTTTCCGGACGCGAGTGAGCGTCAACTGACGCTGGAGCCGGGCGAGGCGGCACGAAGCGATGTGCAGCAAATGCTGGCGCAGCACGGTCTGGCGGGCAGGGAGTTTATTCATATCCATCCGGCTTCGCGCTGGCTGTTCAAGTGCTGGCCGGTGTACCACATGACGGAGCTGATACGTTCGCTGCAAGACCGGGGGCATCAGATCGTGGTCACGGCAGCCCCGGATATGGCCGAACAGGCGCTGGTGCGGGAGATGCTGGCACCGCTTGAGCGACCTGTGGTGGACTTTTCCGGCCAGTTG
The DNA here is from genome assembly GCA_963741495.1 of uncultured Gammaproteobacteria bacterium. Classification (GTDB taxonomy): domain Bacteria; phylum Pseudomonadota; class Gammaproteobacteria; order Burkholderiales; family Sulfuricellaceae; genus Sulfurimicrobium. Next base: position 125,877 of record CAVUID010000013.1, on the reverse strand, counting down.
AGCCTGAAGCAACTGGCCGCGCTGACGGGGATGGCCAAGGTATTTGTCGGGGTGGATTCGGCGCCCATGCACATTGCAGCGGCGATGCAAACACCGGTGGCTGTCCTGTTCGGCCCCAGCGGCGATCTCGAATGGGGGCCGTGGTGCGTGTCGCATCGCATTCTGACTTCGGCTCATATTTGCCGCCCGTGCGGCAACGATGGTTGCGGCGGCAGCAAGCGCAGCGAATGTCTGGAAGTAATCCCGGTTGAGCGTGTGCTGGCTGCGGTTGAGGCGTTGCTGCAAATCCGGTCAAGCTAGTGGTCTGCTTCCGAAATATCGAGACATGAAACGGCGTCTTTTGCCACGTGGCGGCGTTGCTCGTCGTTGCCATAGAGCTTGCTATGTCGCCTCCTCGCGCCTTGTCACGCGACAAAATCCATCCGTTTCATTTTGTCCCTCTATTTCGGAAGCAGACCACTAGACGGCGGTTTTTCCCCTTGTGTGCGGCTCTGCCGTCAATACCTGAGCCAGCCACCGACCGATATCCGTGATTTCTTCCTGACACACGGAATGGGCCATCGGGTACGCCTGCCACTGTATGGCATGGCCGCTTTTTTCCAGCCAATCGCGCGAGGCAAGGCCTTGGGCAATGGGAATGACGTTGTCTGCTGAACCATGCGCCATCAAAATCGGTATTCCGCTATTGGCCATACTGGCTTCAGAAGCCAGCGTGTGCGGCAGCGGTAAATAGGTGGAAAGTGCCAGCACCCCAGCCAGGGGCTCGGCATGGCGCAGCCCGGTATGAAGCGCGACGGCGCCGCCCTGGGAAAAGCCGGCCAGCACGATGCGCGCGGCAGGAATGCCACGCGCTTCTTCACGCCGGATCAGTGCCTCCACTCGCTGCTGCGAGGCGCGGATCCCGGTCTCGTCTTCGATCTGGCGCAGATCCTGGCTTCTGACGTCATACCAGGCGGGCATGACATGGCCGTTATTGATGGTGACAGGCAGCAGCGGTGCATGCGGAAAGATGAAACGCACTTCCATTCCGACAGGCAGACCCAGCTCCGGTACGATGGGGGCAAAGTCGTGCCCGTCCGCACCCAAACCGTGCAGCCAGATGACAGCACTGGAGGGGTTGGCGCCGGTGGCAATTTCAAGCGCTTCCATCAGTTTTTGGCAACCACATCAAACCCTGCCTGGACATAATCCGGGCCGTGTTCAACTGCCGCATGCAGGCGAATGGTGTAGCTTTTTCCTTGCGCCTTGAGTTGAACCAGCCTGGCCGGCGCATGCGCTGAAGCGGGAAGCAGCAGGCTGCGCCCCAGTGCCAGTTTTGGCAGTTCAGGCAAGTAGATGGCGGGGCCTGACATGCCCTGCTCGCCGGGTAGAGGGTGGAGTTCGACAATGATGGCTGTCTGACTCAGGGTCTGGATACCTGCTTGTACCTTGTGTGGCGGTTCGTTGCTGATGCGACGTACGATACCGATGGCAATGCTCTTGCCCGTGTTTGCCTTGAGGCCTACCAGCGTACCGATTTTTAGCTGCCCCTTGCCGCTGCGCGTGAAAGTGACGCCATAACCGCTCAGGGATTCATTCTCTACCTGCCATTGCTGCGCCCCCGATTCGAACAATTCGGGTTCGCCGCTCGGCTTGAGCGAGGGTTGGGCATTTGTGCTCTCGATGCTGAAAGTTGCGGCGACGCCGCTGTTCTTGCCGCCCTGCAGATATGCCACGATATTGCTGAAATCCTGCATCACCAGCAGGGATTTTTCGGCCGTTACCCTGGCATGCTTGCGCGTGGTGGACTGGCCCGACCAGCGTTCGCTGACTTCTTCAATCAGGTCGAGGCAGGACGGGCAGACGGCAATTCTCGCCCAGTTTGAGCCGGGCGGGCAGCTCCCCTCGCTTGAGCTGTTCCACGATTTTTGTGATAGCTACCAGCATCAGTCCGATGCCCCAGTAGCGGTATTTTTCTCCCAGCATGTTGCGGCGCAGCTTTCTGGCCGGCTTGGTGTCGCCCAGGTTGACAGCATAGAGCTGGCGGTGAGGGCGGAAATCGGCCTCGATCACCAGGCTTTTTGCCCAGCTGTCGAGCCATAGATCAACACTTTCGATTTGCGCCGGGCGCAGGCTGGCGGGGTTGGCCAAAAGCAGCATCATCGGTTGCAGATATTCGCTGGTGCAAGTGGTGTCGTCCTTTTGCGGGTCCAGTTGCACCGGAATGCGATCTATCTTTTCCTGTTCGGCAAACTGGTATAGCCGGTGCAGGCGGCGCCAGACATGCGTCTCGACCGGCAGATAGCGGAGATGACTCCATTTCGCCTGCATGGCATGAAAATGCAGCGCCTTGGCAGTCAGCAGCGGCAATTGTTCGCGAATTTTTGCGTTGCCAGGGTTTTTTGCAAAGCTACGGATGCAATGCTCATAAGCCGTCCCCATTTCCTCCCAGAACTGCAGAATGGTGGGAAGCTGTTGGCGTGCGGCACTGTCAGTGTCGTCGCTTGCGGCAAGGTATTCGTGGCACAGGGTCTCCTGAAGGGACCTGGCTTTGTCGTCCAGATAGAGCAGGACCCTGATACGCTCCTTGAGCGAGGCGCCTTGATTGCGGTTGAGGCCGCCCAGCGCTTTGACGATCTCCTGCTGCGCCTGGTGAATGTCATTCTGTGGCAACTCCTGCACCCAGATGGTGGCGGACTTGAGATCGCCAACGGGGTCGTCGCTGCCCTTGCGAAAAAGGGCGTTGATCAACCCCTTGAAATCAAACATGTCTCCCCCTGGTTATCTTGTTTTTGCGTGGCCGGATTCTGCGTGCTGGGAAATTTGGATGCAAAAGACATGGATTTCAGGCGCTTTCCGGTTTGGGGCGCTGTGCCGACTTGGGGCGAAAGGGCTGAACTGCTTCTGGCAGCGTTTCCAGATAGGGGCCACCGATCAGGTCGATGCAGTAGGGGACGGCGGCAAAAACGCCATCCAGCGTTTCCTTGATCGCCTTGGGTTGCCCCGGCAGATTAAGGATCAGGCTCTGCTTGCGAATAACGCCCACCTGGCGCGAAAGAATGGCCGTCGGCACATATTTCAGGCTTGCCGCGCGCATCTGCTCGCCGAAGCCATCCAGCACCCGGTCCGCCACGGCCAGCGTGGCCTCCGGGGTGACGTCGCGCGGGGCCGGGCCGGTCCCGCCCGTGGTAAGTACCAGGCAGCAGGCCTCCTCGTCTACCAGTTGTTTTAATGCGGTCTCAATCTGATCCTGTTCGTCAGGCACCAGACGAGTGACGATCTGGTGCTGGGTGGCGAGCGATGCTTCCAGCCAGACACGCAGAGCAGGAATGCCCTGGTCTTCGTAAGTGCCCTGAAACGCCCGGTCGCTGATCGTGACGAGGCCGATTTTTGCTGGTGAGGGGGCTGGATTCATTTAGTGGCGGCTCCTTGGCTTGACCCGTAATTTTACCCTGAATCAAGCTGCTGGCTACAGCAGCATTTTCTTTTGGTGCCCATGTGGTCGCTATAAATCAAGGTGGCACTGGATGATTCAGGCCGCACTTGTTCTTCACCTGGCTATCTGGCCAATATGCCGGTGGATATCGTGAATTTGATATTTCGCTGATTCGCAGCCAGGTCGGAACGATGAATGGCAGGGAGGGGGTTGCAAGAGGGGGCTGGCGATGATGACTCAGAAGACCGGCTTTGGCTATCCTCCTGCACCCCCGGTTGCGGCCAGGGGGGCAGGAAGACTTTTCAAACGCCTAGCTGAGCTTTCCGTGGCACTGCTTGTATTTCTTGCCTGAGCCACAGGGGCAGGGGTCGTTGCGGCCTACCTTGATTTCGTCGCGAACGAAGGGCTCGTGCTTTTCATCGCCTTCCTCAGCGCGCTCGTCCCCCTGGTCCAGCGCCGCATCGTATTCGGCGTGGTGGTACTGGACGTTATCCGGTGCAGGAAGCTGGTCTTCCACTGCGGCCACATCTTCTTCGCCCTTTACCTGAACTGTCATGGTGACCTGGGTAACCTCGGTCTTGATGCGTCCGAGCAGGGCGGAAAATAGCTCGAATGCCTCACGTTTATATTCCTGCTTGGGGTTTTTCTGGGCGTAGCCGCGCAGATGGATGCCCTGGCGCAGATGGTCCAGCGCGGCCAGATGCTCGCGCCAGTGCGTATCCATGCTTTGCAGCATGATGGCACGTTCGAAATGGTGCAGTACGCCTGCCCCAACCTGTTCCTGCTTGTCCTGGTACTGGCTGTGAGCAACGTCCAGGACGCGTTTCAGCAGGCCTTCCTCGCCCAGTTTGGAATCTTCTTCCAGCCACTGAGTCAGCGGCAATTGCAATTGCAGTTCGGCTTGCAGCGCTTTTTCAAGGCCGGGGACATCCCATTGCTCTTCCATGCTTTGATGCGGGATGTACATGCCGAAAGTCTGACTGATCACGTCTTCGCGCATGGCACGGATGGTGTCGGAAATGTCTTCGGTCTCCAGCAGTTCGTTGCGCTGGGCGTAAATAACCTTGCGCTGATCGTTGGAAACGTCGTCGTATTCCAGCAACTGCTTGCGGATATCGAAGTTGCGCGCTTCAACCTTGCGCTGGGCGTTTTCGATGGCACGCGTCACCCATGGGTGTTCGATTGCTTCGCCCTCGGGCATCTTGAGGCGTTCCATGATGGAGGCCACGCGATCGGAGGCAAAAATACGCAGCAGCGGGTCTTCCAGCGAGAGGAAGAAGCGGCTTGAGCCGGGATCACCCTGGCGCCCGGCGCGGCCGCGCAACTGGTTGTCGACGCGGCGGGATTCGTGGCGCTCGGTGCCGATGATGTGCAGGCCGCCGTTGGCCAGCACCTGATCGTGGATGGGTTGCCACTCTGCTTTGCGTGCAGTGATCCGGGCCGCTTTCTCTTCCTCACTCAGGTTTTCGTCATTGCGGATGGCGTGGATATCGCGCTCAATGCTGCCGCCCAGTACGATATCGGTGCCGCGCCCTGCCATGTTGGTGGCGATGGTAATCGCGCCGGCGCGCCCGGCTTGCGCGACAATTTCCGCTTCCCGCGCGTGCTGTTTGGCATTCAGCACTTCATGCTGCAACTTGGCCTGAGTCAGCATTTTCGACAGAAGTTCGGAGCTTTCGATCGAGGTGGTGCCGACCAACACTGGCTGGCCGCGCTTCTGGCAGTCCTTGATGTCGTTGATGACTGCCTGATGTTTTTCATTGGCAGTGCGGAATACCTGATCCATTCGATCGTCGCGGATCATGTCGCGATGCGTTGGAATGACGACAGTTTCCAGGCCGTAGATCTGCTGGAATTCGAAAGCCTCGGTGTCGGCCGTGCCGGTCATGCCCGAGAGTTTGTTGTACATGCGGAAATAGTTCTGGAAGGTGATCGATGCCAGCGTCTGGTTCTCGCGCTGAATCTTTGCGCCTTCCTTGGCTTCCACTGCCTGGTGCAACCCGTCGGACCAGCGTCGTCCGGACATCAGACGGCCAGTGAATTCGTCCACGATAATGACTTCATCGTTCTGCACCACATAATGCTGGTCGCGGTGGTACAGGGCATGGGCACGCAACGCGGCATACATGTGATGCATCAGGGCAATGTTGGCCGCATCGTAAAGGCTGGACCCCGGCGGCAGCAACCCGGCGTCGGTCAGCAGTTGCTCGGCGTGCTCGTGGCCAGCTTCGGTGAGCAGCACCTGATGCGCCTTCTCATCCACGCTGTAGTCGCCTGGGCCATCTTCCTGCGCCTGCTTGACCAGTTTTGGCGCCAGTTCGTTGACACGGTAATAAAGATCGACATTGTCGTCGGCTTGCCCGGAAATGATCAGCGGGGTGCGCGCCTCGTCGATCAGGATCGAATCGACTTCATCCACGATGGCGTAATTGAGGCTGCGCTGTACCCGCTCCGTTGGCTGGTAGACCATGTTGTCACGCAGATAGTCGAAGCCATATTCGTTGTTGGTGCCATAGGTAATGTCTGCGGCATAGGCCTGCTGCTTTTCTTCGTGTGACATGTTGGGCAGATTGATGCCCACTGAAAGCCCGAGGAAGCCGTGCAGACGTCCCATCCACTCCGCGTCGCGGCGTGCCAGGTAATCGTTGACCGTCACCACATGCACGCCTTTGCCTGACAGTGCGTTGAGGTAGGAGGGCAGGGTGGCGACCAGGGTTTTACCTTCACCGGTGCGCATTTCAGAAATTTTGCCGTAGTGCAGCGTCATGCCGCCGACCATCTGTACGTCGAAGTGGCGCATTTCCAGCACGCGTTTGCTGGCTTCGCGAACCACAGCAAAAGCTTCCGGCAGCAAGTCGTCGAGAGATTCTCCCTTGCTGTGCCTTTGCTTGAATTCATCGGTCTTGGCGCGCAACTGATCGTCACTGAGCGCCTGCAGGGCGGGCTCCAGGGCGTTGATGGCACGCACGGTTTGCATGTATTGCTTGATCAGCCGGTCGTTGCGGCTGCCGAAGATTTTTCTGACGAGCTTGGATATCATGGAAACTTCTATCAAAAATAGGGAGGCTCAGACAATTCTGCGCATCCAGACGGATGCCGAATTCCCTGAGCCTCCTGTTGTTCGTTAACCGGCGGTTTGCAGGTAACGTGCCGGATTCTGCGGTGCGCCGTTTTTCAGTACCTCAAAATGCAGATGCGAACCGGTGGAGCGGCCGGTGGAGCCAACTTCAGCAATCTTCTGACCTTGCAGGACAATGTCGCCAACCTTGACCAGCCGCTTCGATGCGTGCGCGTAACGGCTTGTCATGCCATTGCCATGGTCAACATCAATCATATTACCATATTGAGGGTGATAGTCGGAGTAAACAACCACCCCGCCAGCGGCTGCCTGGATGGGGGTGCCGGTCTCCGCCATGAAGTCCACGCCTTCATGGAAGGCTTTCTTGCCGCTGAAGGGGTCGATCCGCCAGCCGAAATTGGACGAAAACCAGCCCGCCGAGACAGGTTGCAGCGTAGGAGAGGTGCTTTTTGCGACCTGTTCGCGCAGCGTCATGGCCTCAAGCACGCTCAGGCTTGCGGAGCGTTTCTCCATTTGCATGGCGAACATGGCCAGTTCGTTTTCAAGCTGTTGCGTGTCGAGCTGGTATTGGCTGGCGGGCGTTTCAGCACCGCCCTGGCCCGGCGGCTTGCGGAAATCAAATTCCTGTTCCGGCAAGCCGAAGTGTTTGGCAAGCCGTCCACCGACTGCGTCCAGGCGCATTACCTGTGCCTGTAGCTGGCCGAGGCGGGCGGCCATGGCGTTGAGATTCTCCTGCACATGGGCGGTTTTCCCCGCTGCTTGCGCCGGGGTGCCGGAAAGCATGGAATAATAGAGTCCGAGTGCGACGATTATGGGTAAAATCGCCCATCCCAGCGTTAGCATGATGATTTGATTGCGGCCAAGTGTGATACTTTTGCTTCTGGCCAGACTATTTGATACGAAAATAATGTTCACGAGGCAAAACCCTCCATGAGCGTACGCAAGCTGCAGTCCTACCTGACTTCTACCGCCGGCCTTGCTGCTTTGGCCGAACGCGTTGCGCATGTGTCCGAATTGCAACGTTTGTGGGAGAAGCTCGCACCGCCGCCCTTGGCTCAGATGTGCAAGGTAAGTGGTATACAGGACCGAATTTTAGTGTTGTATGCAAACAATGGCGCTATCGCGGCCAAGGCCCGGCAACTGGCGCCAACTGTGCTGGAAAAATTCCAAAAAAGGGGTGTTGAGGTTACTGCAATTCTGGTGCGAGTGCAAGCCGACTTCCGCCCGCCCCGGGAAAGGCCGCCCAAGACGCTGCGTCTGGGTTCTGCGGGAGCGGCCAGCTTGCGCCAGCTCGCTGTTCAACTGGAAGAGTCGCCCCTAAAACGGGCGCTTGAGGCAATGCTAGAGCGGCATGCGGTAGAGAACAGCCCGTCCCATGAAAATCACAGCGGCAAAAACAAGCAATAGTACGACTGAAAACTTGAGAATTTGCCATGCCAGGCGAAAGTAACGCCGGTCACGCAGCAACAGGGCCAGGATCAGAGATGAAACAATCCCGATCAGCGACAGGTAGATGACAAGCCGGAGGACGATCAAGCGGTCTGGTTGCTGAAATTCGGCAAGGCGCCTGGAACCTGCTCAACCCGGTCGAAAGAGACAAATTCCCAGGCTTCGGCATCGGCCAGCAGGGTGCGCAGGAGGCGGTTGTTTAGCGCGTGCCCGGACTTGTAGGCGGTAAAAGCGCCGATCAGCGGGTGGCCCAGGATGTAGAGATCGCCAACGGCATCAAGTACCTTGTGTTTGACGAATTCATCTTCATAGCGCAATCCATCGCTGTTGAGTACGCGATACTCGTCCATCACAATGGCGTTATCCATGCTGCCGCCAAGCGCCAGTCCATGTGTGCGCAGCGTTTCGACGTCCTGCATGAAGCCGAAGGTACGGGCGCGGGATATCTCCTTGATGAAGGAGGCCTGTGCCAGATCCAGGGTGATGGATTGGCCTGATGTTTCGAATACCGGGTGATCGAAGGCGATGGTGAAATTTATTTTGAAGCCGTTGTAGGGTTCAAAACGTACCCATTTGTCGTCTTCGTGGACTTCGACCGTTTTCTTGATACGGATGTATTGCTTGGCCGCGCTTTGCTCTTCGATGCCTGCTGATTGCAACAAAAAAACGAAGGGGGAGGCGGACCCGTCCATGATCGGTACCTCGGCGGCGGAAAGGTCGACGTAGATGTTGTCGATGCCGAGTCCGGCCAAAGCGGCCATCAGGTGCTCAACGGTAGATACTTTGGCGCCATTCTGTTCCAGTGTGGACGATAGCCGTGTATCGCCCACGATGTCGGGTCTGGCCTGGATTTCAACTGGCTCGGGGAGATCAACGCGACGAAATACGATGCCGGTATTCGGGGCGGCAGGACGCAAGGTCAGGTAGACCTTTTCGCCGGTGTGCAGGCCAATCCCGGTTGCCCGGATGATGTTTTTCAAAGTGCGTTGTTTGATCATGGCTTTTTTACCCAGAGAGGGCGGTAATGATTCCAAATGTATTGTATTGGCTTATCGTTTAATCATCAATAGATTAGAGTGTGTTTTTGAGAAATCCCGTGACGATGATTTTTTTGGTGTTCCGGCTTGTTGCCTGAATATAAAAATAAAAAGGGGTATGTATTTTAAACTGATATTGGCATGGTGCAAACTTAAAGTACATTCCTTGGGCGGTGCCGGTGATGCAAACTGTGCGTTTTGTCGGTATAATTCGCAACCTTTGAATTCCAGCTTAAGGATCGACTCATGAGCGCGCATCACGAAGAGATGACAAAAACCACGCCGATGCAGGTTATCGTTGCAACTGTTGGCGGCCTTGTGGCCCCGCTGATTGCGATTTTCCTGATTATTCAACTGGTGCTCGGTATTCAGGCGTCCCATGTGAACCAGGATGCTGATGATGCTCAGGCTAAGACGGTTGCCGAACGCATCAAACCGGTTGGCGAGATTCATTTGGTGGATGCCAGTGTGCCCAAAGTGGAAAAAAGCGGTGAGGAAGTTTTCAATGCTGTGTGTACGGCTTGTCATACTTCTGGCGCGCTGGGTGCGCCCAAGCAGGGCAACAAGGACGACTGGGCGAAACGTATCGGCCAGGGTTACGATACGCTGGTCAAGCATTCTATTGAAGGTATTCGTGCCATGCCGGCCCGTGGCGGTGCAGCTGATTTGTCTGATGCGGAATTGGCCCGTGCCGTGGCATTCATGGCTAATTCCGGTGGTGCCAAGTTTACGGCCCCGTAAATTTTAGAGAACTGTAAAAAAGGCGCAGCGCGAAAACGCTGCGCCTTTTTTATTTGCCTCCGCTGGCCAGCATTGCCTTGATTTGGGCAAGCCGGGCAGATCCTTCGTCCTTTTGTGCCTGCGGGTCGGTCTGGCCTCTGCCATGGCCGCGCAGATCGTCCTGGTGGAGTTCGTCGATAAATCGGCTGGGCTCGCAGCCCTGCCATTCGCCGGCACGCTTGCGTTTGTGGCAGTGGGACAGGGTCAGTCCTTTCTGGGCGCGGGTAATGCCGACGTACATCAGGCGCCGCTCTTCCTCTATCTGACCGTTGTCGACACTTTCGCGGTGCGGCAGGATGCCTTCCTCTACGCCGACCAGAAATACATGGGGATATTCCAGACCTTTGGCAGCATGAAGGGTTGAGAGGCGCACTGCGTCGACATCCTGATCCTCGCGGCTGTCGAGGATGTTGATCAGGGCAATGGTCTGGGTCAATTCAATTACGGTCTTGCCGTCTGCCTCGCCTTTCTTGCTGATCCAGCCGACGAATTCCTGCACGTTGTTCCACTTGTTCTGCGCCGCGCGAGCTTCTTCCTGGTCGAAGAGATGGGACTCATAGCCGATGGCGTTGAGCAAATCGGCCATGATGGTGTTGCAGCTTTCACGCTCGGCACGCAATGAAAGGCTATTGATGAAATTGCAGAACGCCATCAGCGGATGGTATTGCTTGGCCCCGAGCTGGTGTTCCATGCCGGCTTCGAAAGCGGCTGCGAACAGGCTGACATGGCGATCGGCCGCGTAAGTGCCCAGTTTTTCCAGCGTGCTGGTGCCGATGCCACGCTTCGGCGTGGTCACGGCGCGGATGAAAGCCGGGTCGTCGTCGCTGTTGGCCAGCAAGCGCAGGTAGGAAATGATGTCCTTGATTTCGCTACGGTCAAAGAAAGACTGCCCGCCGGAAAGCAGGTAGGGAATTTTTTCGTTGCGCAGGTACTGTTCGAAAATGCGTGCCTGATGGTTGCCGCGGTAGAGAATCGCGTAATCGGCAAAGCGCGTGCGATGCTGGAACTTGTGGGTCTGCAGACGCATGACCACATTCTCCGCTTCCTGATCGTCATCTTTTGCCGACATGATCTGGATCGGGTCGCCGTGCCCCAGGTCGCTCCACAGCTTCTTTTCGAACAGTTTGGGATTGTTGGCGATCAGGGTGTTGGCGGCGCGCAGTATGCGCACGGTGGAGCGGTAATTCTGTTCCAGCTTGATCACCTGCAGATTGGGGTAGTCGTCCTGCAGGGCTTTGAGATTCTCCACATTGGCGCCGCGCCAGGCATAGATGGCCTGATCGTCGTCGCCCACCGCAGTAAATGCGCCACGGCTGCCGGCGATCTGCTTCACCAGCTGATACTGGCAGGTGTTGGTGTCCTGGTATTCGTCGATGAGCAGGTAGCGCAGCTTGTCGCGCCATTTTTCGAGCACTTCCGGATGTTTCTCGAACAGTTCGACCGGCAGGCGGATCAGATCGTCGAAATCCATCGCCTGGTAGGCCTGTAAAGTATCCTGGTAGGCCTGATAAATAACGGAAAGCTGCCGCTCGACCTCATTTTCTGCCTGTTGTGCGGCCAGGGAAGGGGGCAGCTGCGCGTTTTTCCAGTTGGATATGACGGACTGGGCGCGGCGGATTTCCTTCTTGTCCGTGGTTTTCAGGATGTCGTTGAGAATGCCCGCGCTGTCCGAGGAGTCAAGCACCGAAAAACGCGGCTTGTAGCCCAGGTGTCTGGCTTCCTGGCGCAGGATGTGCAGGCCGAGCGAGTGAAAGGTGGTTACGGTCAGGCCGCGCGCCGACTTGCCTTGCAGCAATTTACCCACGCGCTCCTGCATCTCCTTCGCGGCCTTGTTGGTGAATGTGATGGCGGCGATGTTGCTGGCGCTGAAGCCGCAGGTTTCGATCAGGTAGACGATCTTGTGCGTAATGACGCGGGTCTTCCCGCTGCCGGCACCGGCCAGCACCAGCAGCGGGCCATCAAGATACTTGACGGCGTCGCGTTGCGGGGAATTGAGTTTGGAAAGCATGCAGCAAACTGCTCCTGAATGGAGGGCTATTTTATCACGCCTTCCCGGGCGTGATTTGCCACCATTTCAGTGCTGTTAACGAAACGCGCGAAGCGACACATCGTCCCTCTCTCCTTGTGGGAGAGAGCTAGGAGAGAGGGGGGCGGACATGTCGAACCGTTGTTTCATCGCCTTGGGTAGTGGTTCGACATGTCCATTAAAACCCTGCTACAGTGGTCAGCAAGGATGATTAAGCGAGACCCAATGTGTTAAGGACCGCCGCCGCTCCACTGCCGGAACCCGCTGCAGGCCGTATTCCTGGCAACAAGGGAATGTGGGCCGGCATACTGAGCGAAATGACCGAATTCGCGCTGCTGTTCGGCGTGTACTTCATTGCCAGAGCCCATTATCCGGAGGTGTTCCGGGCTGGCCCTGCCCGCTTGAGCACCCTGGCCGGCACGCTCAATACCGTCATGATGATCTCCGGCAGCTATTTTGTGGCCAAGGCCGTGCATGCAATCCGGCAGAACCGGCAGCAGGCCTGCTTACGCTGGCTGTTCCTGGTGCTGTTGGCAGCATCCGGCTACATGGTAATCAAGGCCCTGGAGTTTCAGTGGAATGTCAGCCAGGGCATCACCGGTGGCATGAACCTGTTTTTTACCGTTTATTATTACCTCACCTTTACCCATATCGTGCATGTCGGATGGGGCATGATGGGCTTGCTGTGGGTGATGATGCGCGCCAGAAGCGGCGCCTACTCTCCCGCGGACCATGACGGATTGGAGGCTTTTGCCTCCTACTGGCATGCCACCGACCTGGCCTGGCTGGTGATTTTTCCGCTTCTGTATGTTCTGCACTGAGGCAAGGAGGCGAGATGCCGCACGAAAAACTGATTGATCGCCTCTGGCTCCTGCTGGTGGCGCTGACGCTGGGCGGTGCCTGGATCGGGGAGTCTGCCGAGCCGGGTTTGGCTGTCACCATCATCATCGCCCTGACCATGGCCTTCAAGGGCAGGATGGTGGTCGATCATTTCATGGAGCTGAAAACCGCCAACCGCACGCTGCGCAACCTGATGCGCGGGTTTTTCTATGTGATCCCGGCCGTGACGGTGCTGACAACCTTGTTCGGAGACTGGCTTGCCCGTTTGACGACGCTCTGATCCCGGCTTAAGGGGCTTCTTCTTCCGCCTGCTGTTGCAGCGCCCACATATGTGCGTAAACACCGTCTTTGGCCAGCAACTCAGGGTGCCGGCCGCGTTCGACAATGCGTCCCCCTTCCATGACCAGGATTTCGTCGGCCTCGACCACGGTGGAAAGCCGGTGCGCGATAATCAGGCTGGTGCGGCTTCGAGCGATTTCCAGCAATTCGGCCTGGATGGCTTTTTCGGTTTTGGTGTCGAGCGCGGAGGTGGCTTCGTCCAGAATCAGGATCGTCGGGTTTTTCAGTAAAGTCCGGGCGATGGCGACACGCTGTTTTTCGCCGCCGGAAAGCTTCAGGCCGCGTTCGCCAACTACGCTGTCCCAGCCTTGCGGCAGGGATTCGATAAAATCGAGGATATGCGCGGCGCGGGCGGCCTCGACCACTTCCTCGCGCGTGGCCTCGGGCCGGCCATAGGCGATGTTGTAGTAGATGCTGTCGTTGAATAGCACGGTGTCCTGCGGGACTACGCCAATGGCCGCGCGCAGGCTGTCCTGAGTAACGTGGCGGATGTCTTGCCCGTCGATCCGGATGCTGCCTTCATTCACGTCATAAAAGCGGAATAGCAGCCGTGCCAGGGTGGACTTGCCTGCGCCGCTCGCCCCCACGGCGGCCACGGTCTTGCCAGCCGGAATGGCGAAACTGACATCATGCAGAATCGGGCGATCGGCATTGTAGGCAAAGCCGACCTGCTCGAATTTGACCTCGCCTCCATGCGCAGCCAGCGGGGGGGCATCTGGCGCATCTTCGATTTCTCTGGGACGGTGCAACAGGGTAAACATGCGTTCCACGTCGGTCAGGGACTGTTTGATCTGGCGGTACATCACGCCGAGAAAGCTCAAGGGCTGAAACATCTGCAACAGAAAGGCGTTGACCATGACCAGATCGCCCAGCGTAAGCGTGCCTTCCACCACGCCGTTGGCTGCGCGCAAAATCATCAGGGTGACACCGATGGCGATGGTGCCTGCCTGTGCCGCATTCAGGATGCCGAGCGAGCGCTGGGATTGCAGGGCAACCTGCTCCCATTCCGCCAGGCTGGCGTCGTAGCGTGCCGCCTCATAGCGCTCGTTGCCGAAATATTTGACGGTTTCATAGTTCAGCAGGCTATCAATGGCGCGGCCATAGGCATCGGAATCCAGCGTATTGGCGCGACGCACGAACTGGGTGCGCCAGTCGGTAATAGTGATGGTAAAACCGATATAGGCCGCAAGCGTCACCAGCGTGATCACCCCGAACACCCAGTCCAGCTTGACGAATAGAATGGCTGCCACCATCAGGATTTCCAGCACGGTAGGCGTGATGCGAAAGAGCAAAAACCCCACCAGGCTGGAAATGGCCTTGGTGCCGCGCTCGATGTCCCGGGTGATGCCGCCGGTTTGACGCTCCAGATGGAAACGCAGCGACAGCGCGTGCAAGTGCTGGAATACGGCCATACTCACCCGGCGCATGGCGCGCTGCGTGACCTTGCCAAACACCACGTCGCGCAGATCGGAGAAGGTGGTGCTGGCAAAGCGCAACAAGCCATAGGTGATGATCAGCGTTAACGGCAAGACCAGATTGATGCGCGATTGGTCCAGCGCATCGATGATCTCTTTCAGGACCAGCGGTACCATTACCGAAGCCAGCTTGGCCCCAATCAGCAAGGCCAGTGCCAGCAGCACGCGTCCACGGAATTCCCAGAGATAGGGGAACAGGCGCCCGATCGAATGCAAGTCGGTCCTGGCTGGCTGGGGCGTCATGCTGGAGTGACCGTGTTCGAATTGGGACATCTGCGTTTTGAAATCTCGGTTGGCCGGAATGCCTCACACGGAAGCACTCAGAAGGAGGGGGAATTATTCCACACGGGGCAAAGCCCACTCAACTTTGCTTTACCTTGACGCATGAGGGGATAATACTTGGCATCAGGACGCACCTTATAAGGAGCCACGCCATGAGCCACAAACATAGCAATCTGCTGCGCGCCATTTTTCATGATCCGGTCAGCGCGAATATTCACTGGCGCGAAATCGAATCCCTGTTACGTCATCTGGGCGCCAATATCACGCCTGCTCACGGTGCGCGTTTCCATGTGACACTCAACGGTTTCGAGGAGTTTCTGCATCACCCCCACCAAAGCAGCGTCTGTGATAAAACGATGATCAAACACCTGCGTGAATACTTGTCCCATGCGGGAGTCACACCATCAAGCTATGGGAGTGATGCCTGAAAACTTGATCCGGGTGTGAAGGGCCGGGCGCCCCGGTGGTTGCTGGATAAATAACGAAGCCCCGGTGTCGTGCCATCGGTTTGTTAATTCAGGAACCCGCTAACACGACATCAGGTGACTGCTTGCAGTCAGCTTATTGCCCGGCGGGATCAATCCGCCGGTTTTGACTTTATTTCTTGGGGGTAATGCTGGCTTCTTCAATCAGCAGGGGGTAGGAGTAACCGCTGCCGAAATCCCTGTTTAATGTCACGACGCCAGAAATGGTGACCTGGTCGCCGACATTGGCGGTTTGCTTGCTGGTGACGAGCAGATCGTTGCTATTGGCATCACCCGTTCCGTCTTGCACATGAACAAAGTTGCGCCCCATGATGTTGTTGTTTACTTTAACCACTTTGCCCTGGGCTTTGATCGTCTGGCCGGCGAGGGAAGCCTTGTTCTGGTGCAGGGCGGCAACGGTCTTCATACCGGCTTCTGCGGCGTTGGCGCTGAATGAGGTCAGGCTCAGGAAGCCAACGAGTCCGGCGAAGGCGATGGATAGAATCTTCATGAAAACTCCTGTAGATAATTTTAATGTCGGCTGGAAAATGCCAGGCGGCATTGTATCACCAGTACTCGTCTCCCGTCGTTTCCCGGCCTGCCCGGCCGGGACGGCATCTGAGTTTATCCGCCGGCTCGCTTGACGCTCCAGCCCTGCTGCTGGAGCGTTTCGATCACCCGCGCGCAATGATCGCCCTGGATTTCGATCACCCCATCCTTCACCGTTCCGCCGGAACCGCATGTGGTCTTGAGCTGCTTGCCAAGTTGCACAAGTGCGGCGGTATCCAGCGCGAGACCCTTGATCAGGGTGACGCCTTTTCCTTTGCGGCCCTTGGTTTCCCTGGAAACGCGCACGATGCCGTCAGATGCCGGCGTCGCTGATTTCTGGCCGCAAACACACTCGGCCACGGGTTTCCTGCATGCCGGGCACATTTTGCCGTGCTCGGTGGAATAGACCAGCCCGCCGCTTGCATTGGCGTTTTTCATCACGCTTCGCTGTCTTCCTGGCTGCTGGGGGAGCGTTCTTTGCCGGATGCCTGTTTGGCTTCTTTCGCAAACTGGTGTTCGCTGAGCATCATGCTGCGAGTTTCCGGTGTTTCCAGGCTGATTTGGCCCAGTGCGCCGGTGCGGTAGTCGGTGAGCAGGGCGAGCGAAGCTTTTTCCAGATCCGGATGCCCGCCCTTGAGGCGATAACCGCGCCGCTTGGCAACGGCTTCGATCACGCTAATGCCATCCATGCCTTCCACGGCACAGCCATAGCGGGCGGTAAGCAGGGCGGGATAGCGTGCGAGCAGGATGTTGGCAAGAAATTCGGCGACTTCCTCGTCGATCACGGCATTGCGGCCGATGGCGTGGCTGGCGGCCAGCATGTAGCCGTCGCTGTCGTGCTCGATCCTCGGCCACATCAGGCCCGGCGTGTCGGTGATTGTCATCCGGTCGTTCAGGTCGAAGCACTGCTGGTTTTTGGTGACGGCAGGCTCATCCCCGACCGCCGCCACCCGACGCTTCAGCAGCGCATTCATCAGGGTGGATTTGCCCACGTTGGGGATGCCCATGATCATCATGCGCAGGGGTTTGATTCTGGAGTCGCGATGCGGTGCGAGGACCTGGCATAATCCCGGCACTTTGGTGACATCGGATGGTTTCTTGCAGGACAGCGCGACGGCCTTGACGCCTTTCTGCTGGTTGTAGAAGTTGATCCAGGCCTGAGTGGCGGCGGGGTCGGCCAGATCGGCCTTGTTGAGTATTTTCAGGCAAGGGCGCTGGCGGTGCAGGCGCAGCTCCTTGATCATCGGATTGCAGCTCGCCTCGGGCAGGCGAGCATCCAGTACCTCAATGATGAGGTCGATTGACTCCATGGTTTCGGCGGCTTTCTTGCGCGCCGAAACCATGTGGCCGGGAAACCAGTTAATAGCCATTCTTAATCTACAATTTAATCAAACGCTTATTCTACCCTTCCGCGTCTGCCGCGTCATGTTCGCTTTGTCTTGAAGATAGGGTGGCTGACTGAATTGATGAAATACCTGATTCAAGTCATGCAGGTTTGCTCATCCCCCTGCAGGGCCATGTTTTCCAGATGTTGCAGCACCTGGGCGCTTGCCTGTTCCATTTTGCCGGCATGGGCCAAGGCTTCTTCGTGATCTCCATTCAGGAAATTTGCTATGGCAGCCTTGCCATAGGCATGGACATCCTTGTGAGGAGATTCGACGTCCTTGTATGACGGCAGTTTGGAGAAGCAGCCTATGCCATCGCCCTCGTAATACCACTTGCCCAGCCGGCAGGCAGTATGGCTGGCAAAATCATCTGCTGTTTTCTGGGACAGGCCCATGAGCACTTTGTAAATTTCCATCTTGTATATCAGATGGTCAATTTTGGCGACTTCGACAAAGGTGCGTAGCGCGCTATTACGGATGGTGGTGCGAGTACGGTTGGAAATGTCCAGCAGGGTTTGCATGCTTGTGCGCGCATCCTGGGAGTTCTGTGCGTATCTGGCGACGGTTTCGGGCGTGATTTCAATCTTCGCCTGGGCGTTGGCGGTTTCCTGCTGAATGGCATTGACCAGCATGGATATCTCGGCTGTGGCATTGGTGGTGCGTTCCGCCAGTTTCCGCACCTCGTCAGCCACCACCGCGAAGCCGCGCCCCTGTTCTCCAGCACGAGCTGCTTCGATGGCGGCATTGAGCGCCAGCAGATTGGTCTGGTCGGCAATTTCCTTGATCAGTTTGACGATACCGCCAATCTGGTCAGCACTCCCGCTCAGGTTGTCCACCGTGCTGGCCACTTCCTTTGTCTTGTTTGCCATGTCGTCAACATTGACGGATATTTTCTGGACCGAAGACAGGTTGGTACTGGTTGCCTGGGCAGTCTGGTCGGACGATTCCGCTTCCTGTTTCATGGAAGTGGACAGATGCGCCATGGACTTCTGGGATTCGGCCAGGCTCTGGCTGAAGGCCAGAAAATTCTGGAATAGGCCGGTGTAAAACAGCGATTCGTTGCTTTGTGCCTTCAATGAGGCCGCCAGCGCGTTCTTTTCTTCTTTTAATTGCTGAATTTCGTTTTGATGGGATGAAGTTTCAGACTGAAGCTTGGCCTTGAGTTCGCTGATTTCATTTTTTAACTGACCGTTACCAAACATGGTTCCCCCCTTGATTAATGCTTGTCCAAACTGGTTCGATATTGGAAATTGTATTGCCGAACCTGAATTTCGGACAGCCTATTTTTTACCCAGCATGTTCTGCACGGTCTGCATGATGTCCGCCGGCAGCACCACGGTTTTACTGTTGGGTGACGAAGCCAGTTCACGCATGGCCTGAATGTATTTTTCGCCCAGCAGGTAGTAGGCAGGGAATTCCCGGTCCGGGATCGATTCGGTTACCCGCTTGATGGCTTCCGCCGCGCCTTGCGCCAGTACGATCTGGGCCTGGGCATCGCGCTTGGCGGATTCCAGCCGGGCTTCTGCTTCCAGGATGGCGGCCTGCTTGTCGCCTTCGGCCTTGGTGACGGTGGCCTTTCTTTCCCGCTCCGCCGCGGCCTGGCGCTCCATGGAGTCCTGCATGGAATGCGAGGGCTTGATATCCTGAATTTCCACCGATTTCAGTGTCAGCCCCCAGTCCGCCACGTCATCTGAAATGGATTCCTTGAGGCGAACCTTGATCTGTTCACGCGATGACAGCGCCTGGTCCAGTTCCATTTCGCCGACGATGGAGCGCAGGGTGGTCTGAATGATGTTGACGATAGCCATCTCGAAGCTGGTGACGCCGTACACGGCGTTCTGCGTGTCCGTTACCTTGACGAAGGCGATGGCGTTGACGACCAGCACGGCATTGTCCTTGGTGATGACTTCCTGCTGGGGAATATCGAGAATCAGGTCCTTGGTGGGCACCTTGTAGCCAACGCGATCAATGTAGGGAATGATGATGTGCAGGCCGGGCAGCATGGTGGTGTGATACTTGCCGAGGCGTTCCACCACCCATTCCTCGCCCTGGGGTACGATGCGTACGCCCTTGGCCACGGTGACGGCGACAAAGACGAAGAATACAAATGCCAGAAAAGTCAGTTCCATTGCCTGTGCTCCTATTTTTTTGCAACTTTGAGAGTTTGTCCCATAACGTCAACGATACGTGCGCGTTCCCCCGCGGGAATGGTTTCATCGGCGATGACCGGCCAGGTATCTGCGCCGAGAATGGGTTTCTGGAATCGGATCTGGCCTTTGTTCAATTCCGTTACTTCCTTGATGATCATGCCGGTTTCGCCCAGGAAAGCTTCCTTGGAAAGACCGGATTTGGTGCGATCCGGATTTCTGAAGTAGCGCATCCATAAGAACACCATGACGCCAGAGGCAATGGCCCACACGGTAAACTGGGCTGCCAGTGAAACTGGCGTCAGCAGCATGAGCGTGCCCACCAGCAGCGCGCCCAGGCCAAACCAGATGATAAAGAATGAGGGAATGGCCAGTTCCAGCAGAATTAGCAGCAAGCCGCCTGCAATCCAGTGCCACCATGCGATTTCCATCACGTGCTCCGGTAGAATGACGGCTACACCTTAACAAAAAACAGGCCTTATGCCCACTTATGTCATCGGTGACCTGCAGGGTTGCCACGCCGCGCTGGAAAAGCTGCTTGAGCACATCGAATTCGATGCAAAAAAAGACCGCATCTGGCTGGTCGGTGATCTGATCAATCGCGGCGCCGGATCGGCTGCCATTCTGCGCTGGGCGATGGGGTTGGGTGATGCACTGGTTACGGTGCTGGGCAATCACGATCTGCATACGCTGGCCGTGGCGGAAGGGTTCGTGCCGCTACACCGCAGCGATACCATTCAGGATGTGCTGCAGGCGCCCGACCGGGATGAACTGCTGCACTGGTTGCGCCAGCAACCGCTGGCCTACCGGGAAGGCGACTATTTCCTGGTGCATGCCGGCCTTTTGCCGCAATGGACCCCAAAACAGGCACTGGCACTGGCGGGGGAGGTCGAATCGGTGTTGCGTGGAGAAAACTACCGGGATTTCCTTGAACATATGTACGGCAACGAGCCGCGCCGCTGGCGCAATGACTTGCGTGGCATGAAGCGCCTGCGCCTGATCACCAATGCCATGAGCCGTTTGCGTTTCTGCACTTCAGACGGAACAATCGATTTTTCGCACAAGGGGCCGCTCGGCAGCCAGCCTGAAGGGCTGATGCCATGGTTCGATGTGCCGGGGCGTGCCAGCCGGGAGGTGACGGTTCTTTTTGGTCACTGGTCCGCGCTGGGGTTAATGCAGCGGCCCAATCTGGCGGCCCTTGATAGCGGTTGCCTGTGGAGTGGCGAGCTTACTGCGCTGCGGCTGGAAGACCGTCAGGTATTCCAGGTGTCCTGTGCGGGCTTGCCAGGTTCAAAGCGCTGGAAATAGCGGCTTCCGCTTGCCGTGCCAGCTCCTTGCGGGTTTTGTTGGTGCAGGCGATCGGTTCGAGGAACTGCAGTTCGGCCCGGATTTCACGCTGGGCCAGGATGTTGCGCAAGGAGTCCAGCATCGTCATGTCACCAAAGTAGGCCGCACGGGTGTTGATGCTGCCGTCGCTGTTGAGATAACGCAGCGCTACCGGGCGCAGTTCCGCACGGGCGTCAATGGCTGGCTGCAGCAGGGATGCGAGGAAAGGCCTGAGGTGGGTGCCATCCGTGGTGGTGCCTTCGGGGAAAAAGGCCACGCAGTCGCCATGGGCTAGCGCCGTGGTGATGGCCTGGTTGATGCGCGCGGTATCGCGTCGTTTTCCCCGCTCCAGAAAAAGCGTGCCGGTTTTTGCCGCCAACCACCCTAAGACAGGCCAGTTGCGCACTTCGGCTTTGGACACGAAACGCACTGGCCTCGCTGCATTAAGGAGGTAAATATCGAGCCATGAGACGTGATTGGCAACCACCATTACGTTGTGGCTGGCTTCGTTCAGTGGTGTGCCATGGATTGTAAGGCGAATTCCCAGCAGCGCCAGAAGACTGCGCGACCATTCCCGTGCGAGCGCCAGACGCAGGTGAGGCGAACTCCACGGCAGCACGATGGCGGCGGTCAGCAGTCCGCGCAGAATGTGCAGCGCAAGCCGGGCAATGCGCCACACACGCACCAGACGGGAGGTGGGTCTGGTCACTCCAGATGGGTACCGAACTGCTCGCGGTATCGGTTGATAATTTCATCCCGTGAGTGGACGTGGTTCTGTCCACCGCGGCTGGCAATCTTGAGCGCGCCCATGAGCGCTGCCAGGCGCCCAGTGGTTTCCCAGTCCATGCCGTTGACGATGCCGTAGAGCAGGCCGGCGCGGTAGGCATCGCCGCAGCCGGTCGGGTCGATTACCTGCTCGGCCTGCACACAGGGGATTTCCAGTATTTTGCCGTTACTGTAGATCATCGAGCCTTTGCCGCCCATGGTCACGATCAGGGCGCGCACATTCTGCGCCAACTGCTCCAGGCTTTTGCCGGTGCGCTCCTGCAACAGCTTGGCCTCGTAGTCGTTGAGGGCGACGTAATCTGCCAGGGCGACAAAATTCATCAGCTCTTCGCCGTTGAACATGGGCAAGCCCTGGCCCGGGTCGAAGACAAATGGCACGCCTTTTTCATGGAATTCACGCGCATGCTGCAGCATGCCATCGCGACCGTCCGGGGCGACGATGCCCAGTGCGACATTGCTGGCATCATGCACATGATTCTGATGCGAGAAACTCATCGCGCCGGGGTGGAAGGCGGTGATCTGGTTGTCGTCCAGATCGGTGGTGATGAAGGCCTGCGCGGTATAGGAGCCGGATGCGCGGCGCACGTGGGTCTGGGCCAGACCCAGCCCTTCGAGGCGCTGGGCATAGGGTTCGAAGTCGTCGCCCACGGTGGCCATGATGAGGGGTTTGCCATTCAGCAACTTGAGGTTGTAGGCAATGTTGCCGGCACAGCCGCCGAATTCGCGGCGCATTTCCGGTACCAGGAAGGCAACGTTGAGGATGTGGATCTGCTCCGGCAGGATGTGGTTCTTGAACTGGTCGGGAAATACCATAATGCTGTCGTAGGCCAGGGAGCCGCAAATCAAAGTATTCATTTCTTGTCTTCTTTCAAGTTTCAAGGGCAATTCGGAGCAAGCCCTCCAGCACCAACCGTTCGGCTTTCTGGATGGGAATGTTCAGTAAAGGCAGCAGGATATCCGCATCCCCGCCGCTGATCAAACACAGGGGGCGTGTTGCAAGCTGCCTGAATCCCCGTTCAACCGCACCGGCAAGGGCGTTTGCCGCACCGCTCATCATGGCGTCCGCCGTATTGCAGGGGAAGGTGAGGATTTCGCCGTCCTGGCGTTCCAGTCCGGCTGTGTTTTGTACCAGGGCGTCCAGCATGAGCCTGATCCCGGGGGTGATCATGCCGCCCCGGAAATGGCCTTGCGCTGAAAGAACGTCAATCGTCACGGCTGTGCCGGCCTGGACTATCAGCAGATCCCGGTCGGGGTGCAGGTGATGCGCCGCAATCAGCGCTGCCCAGCGGTCGCTGCCGAGGCGTTCCGCTTCGTTGTAGCCGTTGCTCACGCCGCACTGGGATGGCTGGGGCCGGATGTACAGGGGGGCGATGCCCCAATGCCGGCAGGCGCTGGCGATGGCGAGTTCTGTTGCGGCACCGGTAACATTCGATACGATGATTCTGGCCGGTGTGTTCAGGCTTGCCCATTGCGCAGTCAGTTGCGGCTGTGAGGTCGGTGTCCAGCCCTGGGCCTGCCATGCGCCGTGGGCATGGCAGGCCCATTTGATGCGGGTGTTGCCGGCATCCACGGTGAGTATGTTCATGCTGCGCTCCGCATGCTGATTTCTCCAGAGGTGAAGCGTCGTTCTCCATCCGCGCCGCGCACCAACAGCGCGCCGTCCTCCGCCACACCCGTCACCTTGCCATGATATGCGCTGCCATCAGGGAGCAGCATGCGCACCGGCAGGTCCTGGTAGAAGTGGTGTCGGCTCCATTCCTCGCGCAATCTGCCGAAACCTTCCGCCTCGAACTGCAACAGCACATCGCAGAGATGGTTCAGGATAAGCGCCAGCAGGTGGTTGCGGTTGGGCAGGTCGGGCTGAATGGCGGAGATATCGGTGGCTGCCTGATCAATATTCGCCCTGGCAGGCGCGGCAAGTTTCAGGTTCAGGCCGATGCCAATGACGGCCGCGCTGGGGCCGAGCATGTCGCCCTGCAATTCGATCAGGATGCCGGCCAGTTTCTGCTCTTGATGCAGCACGTCGTTTGGCCACTTGAGGTAGGTGTTGCGAATGCCAGCCTGTTCCATGGCGCGCATCAGCGCAACGCCTACGGCAAGGCTGAGGCCGGACAGAAAGCTTGCGCCCTGGCTGAAACGCCAGAGCAGAGAAAAGGTCAGGCTGCCGCCCAGGCTGGTGTGCCATGTCCGGCCACGCCGGCCGCGGCCATGCGTTTGCAGTTCCACCGCAAGGCAACTGCCGTGCTCCGCGCCTAGCGCGGCTTTCTGCATCAGGATGCTGTTGCTGGATTCCGCGACGTCCATCACTTCGAGCTGGATAAGGCGGTTATTGTTACCAAGTGCCGCATGGATTTCGTCCCGGTTCAGCCAGTGCACCGCTTCGGCCAGGCGGTAGCCGCGCCCCGCCAGACGAAAAATCCGGATGCCGTGCTGGTCCAGGTCTTGCAGTGCCTGCCAGACCGAGCCACGCGAGATGCCGAGTTGGCGTGCGATGGCTTCGCCTGAGCTGAATTCGCTGCTGGAAAGCTGCCGCAATACGGAGAAGGTGAGTGCTTTCACGCGCAGCCCAGGATTTTACAGGGTGCCGGAGTCTTCCGCGAACAGGCCGTCCAGACCTTTTCTGACCAGGGTCAGGGCGTTGGGCACCTCGATTTCAACGACCTGGTCGATGGTCCAGGAGTGATCGCGCTTGGGCATCTGTTCGAGAATCTTGCTGCCGAGAAAACGGCGGCAGGCATAGTTGGGTTCGCCGTCCTCGTAATCGAAGGTGGCATATTCGGCCAGACGTTCCACCAGCAGGTTGATGAAGCGTTTTTGATAATTGTCCGGCGATGGGCCCATGTGGGCAATCTGATTGTCTTCGATAATTTCCGCCAGACGCTTGACCATGATGTTAATGAGCTCGCTGCGGTATTCGTCGTCCACGCGCTGGTAGACGAAGCGGTCCGTGTATTGGACAAGAAAGGCCAGGTATTCGGAAATCATCGCGAAACCCTGCTCCTTGGAGCTGATTTCGAAATGAGCCTGTTGCATGTGGGTGGCTTTTTCTTCGGCCACCCGAAAAATCAGTGATGCAATCACGGTCGCCACCTGAAACGGGCTCTTGGGTGCGCCTTGGGTGTGCCATTTGCTTTTGACTCGAATTGCCATGCTTAAGAGCCTATATTAAGTAGGTTTCATGCCTCGCGTTGAGGCCAGAAAGTGATGGCTGCAAGAAGCGGGTCTTGCCAATAGTCATTCCCTTGGCAAGACCCGCGACGCCGCAGACGCGCTTTCTGGCCTCAACCCCGAGGGCCAGTATCATTTGAGGTGCATTGCGTTGTTGCTCGCAGCTTGTTTGGAACAACCAAACTGCGCCCCTCGCGCCTAACACTGCACCTCAAATGATGCTGGCGCGAGGTATGAAACCTACTGAAATAGGCTCTAAGTTATTCTCCAGTTTCGACCGGCCTGCCGGGGTCGGTAATCCACTCGCTCCATGAGCCGGGATAAAGCCGTGCGCCCTTGAGACCGGCATGTTCCATGGCGATCACGTTGTGACAGGCAGTAACGCCGGAGCCGCACATATGCACCACGCGCTGCGGATCGACGCCATTCAGAAGATCGAGGTAGGCTTCCTTCAGTTCTTCTGCCGTCATATAGGTGCCGCCCATGTCGAGATTGTCCTCGAAAGGGAAATTGATGCTGCCAGGAATGTGTCCGGCCACCTTGTCCAGCATCTCGCGTTCACCGCTGAAACGCTCTTCAGCGCGAGCGTCAATAATCAGGCACTTGTCGCTGCGCAGTGCCTTCTCGATGCAGTTTGCGTCAACCCACATGCTATTGTCGGGATGCGCCGTGAATTTCGTCCGGAGTGATAGTTGATGTTTCTGCCGTCATCGGATGCCCGTCACGAATCCAGCGTTGCACCCCGCCATCAAGCAGGGCGACGGATTCATGCCCGAGCCAGCGCAAAACCCACCACATACGGCTTGCCATGGAGCCGAGACTGTCATCGTAAACGACCACCTGCTTGCTGCTGTCCACGCCCCACTGACCCAGTTTTTGTGCCAGAAGCTGAGCATCCGGCAAGGGGTGGCGACCGCTGGTAGCGGTTACTTCAGATGAAAAATCGTCATTGAGATGCGCATAACGTGCGCCAGGAATATGGCTTGACAGGTAAGCTTGGCGGCCTGAATCAGGGTCGCTCAGGGTAAAGCGGCAATCAAAAACGATCCAGTCCGGATCATTTAGATGTTGCGCCAGTTGTGCTGCACTGACGAGGGTGGTGAATTTCATGAGGAGGGTTCCTGATTCCGGGTTCCGTAGTTTAACCCGAAACCCGGAACCCGGAGATTTGCAGCTTTTTAGTAACCGCCTTTTCCGAACGGTTTCGGCAGGCCGGCCACTTTGGCGGACTGACGGTTCGGCTGCATCGGGAACAGGACGTACAAGTGTTTTTTCCAGTCGGTGCCGGGGTGATCGGCATCGAAGTCCTTGCACATATTGCGGAAGTTCGGGGTCTGACCTTCTTCCTTGTATTTGGTGCGCATGTAGTTGACCACCGTCCAGTGCTCATCAGTCAGCTTGAGGCCTTCGGCTTCCGCAATGACTTCTACCACTTCATCGCTATAGTCCGGTTCCAGTAGAAAGCCGTCTTCATCTACTTCCAGTTCGGTGCCATTTACGACGTAACCCATGGTTTTCTCCTTGTCTAAAGGTCGTTGATTAAAACAATTGCACTCAAGTGAGTGCGGTAATGGATTTGTGGGGTATGAAAATACCGCAGCCAATTTTACGGTATTTTCCTAGTCCCTGTTGTTGTACCAAAAACGAATGCTCCATCGGCAGGCCATGCAGCATCAGGCTGAAGCCGCTCACCACCCCGTCCTGCGTTCTGATGGCCTGGCGCTTGCCGCAAATGAAGCGGGAATCGATTTTCATCTCATCGAGCAGACGCATAATATCGTTTGAAAAATCCAGCTCATCTTCACTGCCGGTTGCAACGCAATGAGCAAACAGCGGGGTATGGCGCGAAAGCGGACGGAGCTTTCCTGTGCCAATTTCGATTGCGTTGCCGCCGACGTGCAGGGTTTTCCCGGATAGTTGCATCAGGTCGGATGCGCGCGCGGAAGCTACGCGGACCATAAGCTTGGTGCGCCGGTTGAGTATCAGTTCCCCATGCCCGGTGTCGGCGCCATGAATTGCATGAACGCCCCCAAGTGTTTCATCGGCAAACCAGGGCAGCAGATGTGCAATTTCATTGAACAATTCATAGCCGTGGTCAATGGGCAGCAACGTACCCCGGATATCAAACTGGACGTCGGTAACCAGCGTTTCGTCGACGGAGGAAGTGTCCTGGTTGTAACTTAGCCAGCCGATTTTGTTGCTCCTTGTTCTTGTGTCTTTGCCCAGTCTAGCAGGGCATTGCCCCAGCGTTGAGCGGTTTCACTGTCGATCTCGAAAATGGTAAAACGCTTGATTTCTCGAATCCGCAGGCGCAATGTACTGAAACCTGCTTCGTGGTTGACCTGTTGTAGTTCTATTTCTTGACGATAAGGTGTCGACAGGAATTTATCCAAGCTTATGGGTTCGTTCATGGTTGCGATAACTTCCAAGTTTTAAGGATTGTAACGAAATATAAGTTCTGCGCCCGATACTGCAAGGGGCATACCCCATATGGCTAGCATCATAATACCCCTGACGGGGGCATAAGATACTCCCTGTTGTGCGATGGGGTAGCCGCGAAGAATGATGGAAATTGAAAGTGTAACGGTTGTAGTATGCGTCTATCTGCTGGAAGTCAGGTGCATTGGTGGCGATTCTGTCGCATGTGTGCCGACGCAGTCTTTTTAAGAAAGAAACACGCAAAGTTGTAGCTTAAAAATCGAGATGGCTTGTGCTGGTTAAGAAACCAGCGCAGCTGGACGTTACTTTTTTTTTGGAGAATATATATGGCTAAAAAAATGCACGATACGCCGATGCTGGACCAGCTTGAGAGTGGTCCATGGCCCAGCTTTGTGACCGGCCTTAAGCGCGAAGCCGCGAAAAAAGACATCATGGTTGACCTGCTGGGTCAGCTGGAAACTTCCTACAAGACCAAAAAAGGTTACTGGAAGGGTGGTACGGTTGGCGTGTTCGGTTATGGTGGCGGCGTGATTCCGCGTTTCACCGAACTCAAGGACGAGCATGAGAATCCAGTGTTCCCGGATGCTGCCGAGTTCCACACCCTGCGTATTCAGCCGCCTGCCGGCATGCACTACGACACCGCAACCCTGCGCAAGTTTGCCGATATCTGGGACAAGTACGGTTCCGGCCTGATTGGTCTGCACGGGCAGTCTGGCGACATCATGATGCAGGGTTGTACGACTGCCAATGTCCAGCCAGCCTGGGAAGAAATCAACGCCATGGGCTTCGATATGGGTGGTGCAGGTCCTGCGCTGCGCACTTCCATGTCCTGCGTAGGTGCGGCACGTTGCGAAATGTCCTGCTTCGACGAAGCCAAGGCACTACGCACCATCATCAATGCCAACATCGATGACATGCACCGCCCAGCGCTCCCGTACAAATTCAAGTTCAAGTTCTCCGGTTGCCCGAATGACTGCGTGAACTCCATTCAGCGTTCCGACATGGCCACCATCGGTACCTGGCGTGACAACATTCAGGTCAACGAGCAGCAGGCTCGTGACTACATGAAGGGTCACGGCATGGACAAGCTGGTCAATGACGTGATCAGCAAGTGCCCGACTCGCGCCATTACTCTGCGCAACAAGGCAGATGCGGTTTCCGGTGACAGCATTTCCACTGTGGCTGTTGATGATCAGCACGTGATGCAGATCGAAAACCACGACTGCGTACGCTGCATGCACTGCCTGAACGTTATGCCCGGCGCGCTGTTGCCAGGCAAGGACAAGGGCGTGACCATTCTGGTCGGCGGTAAGAGCGTACTGAAAATCGGCGCCACCATGGGCACTGTCATTATTCCATTCATGAAGCTTGAGTCCGAAGAAGATTTCGAAAAGCTCAACGACATGTCCCGCAACATCATTGACTTCTTCGCAGAAAATGCGCTGGAGCATGAGCGCACCGGTGAAATGATCGAACGTATCGGTCTGGTGAACTTCCTCGAAGGCCTTGAGATTGATGTTGACCCGAACATGGTCAATCATCCTCGTGCCAACCCATACGTACGTATGGACGATTGGGACGAAGAAGTCGAGAAAGCGAACGAGCGCAAGGCTGCTGCCTGATCCTGCGTTGAAATTGGTTAATCTAGTTAATATTTGGAGAATAAATAATGGCTGAATTGCGTGCACCTGATGAGTGCGGCGTACCAGATCCTGCGCCCTTCATGCATCCTACGTTGAGGGAAAACTATGGCAAGTGGGTTTTCCATTCGCACCCGAAGCCGGGTGTTCTGTACCACCGTGCAGAAAATGGCGCGGAAGTCTGGACTGTTAAGTTTGGTACCGCACGTCAACTGGATGGATACGCTATTCGTTTGATTTGCGATCTGGCTGACAAGCATGCTGATGGCCACATGCGCTTCACCGCGCGCAGCAACGTGGAGTTCATGGTTACTGCCGAGAGCAAGGTTGACCCGCTGATCAAGGACTTGAACAGCCACGGCTTCCCCGTGGGCGGCACCGCCAATTCCGTATCCATGATTTCGCATACACAGGGCTTCCTGCATTGCGATATTCCTGGTACCGACGCTTCCGGCGTGGTCAAGGCGCTGATGGATGAGTTGCACGAAGAATTTATCAAGTGCGAAATGCCTAACCGCGTCAAGCTGTCCACCTCCTGCTGCGAAATCAACTGCGGTGGTCAGGCTGACATTGCGATTATCATGCAGCACACCAAGCCGCCAAAGATCAATCATGATCTGGTTGCCAACGTGTGCGAGCGTCCTACCGTTGTTGCGCGTTGCCCGGTAGCTGCAATTCGCCCGGCACTGGTGAATGGCAAACCGTCACTGGAAGTGGATGAGAAGAAATGCATTTGCTGTGGTGCGTGCTTCCCGCCGTGCCCGCCGATGCAGATCAATGACCCTGAACATTCCAAGATTGCGATCTGGGTGGGTGGCAAGAACTCCAATGCGCGTTCCAAGCCAACCTTCCATAAACTGGTCGCTTCTGGCTTGCCAAACAACCTTCCACGCTGGCCTGAAGTGGCTGCAGTTGTGAAGAATATCCTTGCTGTTTACAAGGCGGACGCCCAGCCTTGGGAGCGGATGGGTGACTGGATCGACCGCATTGGTTGGCCGCGTTTCTTCGAAAAAACCGGCCTGCCGTTCACCAAGTACCATATTGATGATTGGCGCGGTTCCCGTACTACCCTGAACGCCTCGACTCACATCAGGTTCTAATTGGACTTGTTCTCATCACGGCTTACTGAGCGTGATGAGAATTAATTCTATTTTATTATTTATTGATACAGGACATTCAGGGATGAAATTCGGAATTTTGATAAATGAAGGTCCCTATAATCATCAGGCCGCTGATTCTGCTTATCAGTTTTGCAAGGCTGCGATTGAAAAAGGGCACGAGATTGACCGCGTATTTTTTTACCATGATGGTGTGAACAACGCTTCCAAGCTCACCGTACCGCCACAAGATGACCGTAATATTGTTCAGCGCTGGAGCAAGTTGGCTGAAGAACATAATGTGGATTTGGTCGTGTGTGTGGCAGCCGCATTGCGCCGCGGTATCGTTGACGACAATCTGGCAGCCGGTTTCCGGATTTCTGGATTGGGTCAGCTGGTTGAGTCGGGTATCCGCTCAGATCGCCTCGTGACCTTTGGCGATTAAGTTAGGAGTGAATTTATGAGTGAAAGCACGGGAGGTATCGAAATGGAAGAAGACATGTCCGGTACCGTAAAGAAATTTGCGTTCATCAATCGCAAAGCCCCATACGGAACGATCTACGCTTTGGAGTCACTGGAAGTGGTGCTGATCAGCGCCGCTTTCGATCAGGACGTCAGCCTGGTGTTTGCAGATGACGGTGTTTACCAGCTCAAAAAAGGGCAGGCAACCAAGGCGGTTGGGATGAAAAACTTTTCCCCCACCTACCGCGCTCTTGAAGGCTACGACATCGAAAAATTGTATGTCGAAAAAGAGTCAATGGAGGCCCGTGGCCTGACCGCCGACGATCTAATCGTTGACGTGGAAGTGCTGGCTGCTGCTGAAATGGCTGCGCTGCTCGAAGAGCAAGACGTAGTACTTAGTTTCTAGGAGGGGGATGCAGATGTTGCACATCGTGAATAAATCGCCGCTGGACAGAAACTCTCTTGAAAGCGCCTTGCGTATGGTCAAGCCGGGTAGCACCATTCTTCTCATTGAAGATGCTATCTATGCTGTAACCAAAGGCAACAAAGTTGAGGGCCAGATAAAAGAGGCCATGAAGAACTGCACCGTATCCGCTCTTTGGCCTGACCTTGAGGCGCGCGGAATGCAGGATACTGTTATCGACGGCGTAAAGCAGGTTGATTACAACGGCTTCGTGGACCTTGTGGCAGAGAGCAAATCCGTGATGTCTTGGCTGTAAAAGCAACGTTTTTTGATTATTTGACTAAAGGAGAAACACATGGGCTTCGAAATTAACGGTAAGACTTACGAAACAGACGAAGAAGGTTACCTGGTTAACCTGGCTGAGTGGGATGAAGAAGCGGCCAAATATCTGGCTATCGAAGAAAAAGTCGAGATGACGGACCAGCACTGGGAAGTGATCAACTTCCTGCGCGAGTACTACAACGACTACCAGATCGCCCCTGCTGTGCGCGTTCTGACCAAGGCTATTGGTAAGAAACTTGGGCCTGAGAAAGGTAACAGCAAGTACCTGTACGAACTGTTCCCGTATGGTCCAGCCAAGCAGGCATGTAAAATTGCTGGCCTGCCTAAGCCAACTGGTTGCATCTAAGTACTTAAAGCAAGGTGAGTTCGGGGCGGGTTTTGCTGCAAGGCAGCGGACCTTCCCGAATCTCCCAAGAATAATTAAGGCAAGCATGGCTTGCTGATCGATTTACTCCAGGGGATGTACATGTCGCTTCTGACCGTACTGTTTGCGTGCTTGTTTTACGCAGCCACCGCGATATTGGTGGGCGGGTTGTTTCTTAAAATCCGTACCTACGCCCGCACGCCGGCGCCTTTGAAGATTCCAACTACGCCGGCACCTACGACTACGTCTGGCGTGGTATTGCGCATGACGCGTGAAGTGACTTTATTTGAGAGTCTTTTCAAGTCCAACAAATGGATTTGGCTGTTCGGCTACCTGTTTCATGTATCGCTGCTATTGGTGACTTTGCGCCATCTGCGCTATTTCACCGAGCCTGTATGGGCTCCAATTGAAATGATTCAACCTTTTGGCTTGTATGCTGGTTTCGCCATGGTGGCTGGGTTGGGCGGACTGTGGGCGCGTCGCTTTCTGGTAGACCGGGTGCGTTATATTTCAACGCCTTCGGACCATTTGATTCTGGTTTTGCTGATCGCCATTGGCTTGACTGGCCTTGGTATGAAGTTTGTTGCGCACACGGATATTGTCGCAGTAAAAGCTTTCATGCTTGGTCTGATGGTTTTTGACCTGCAGCCTCTGCCGGCTGACCCCGTGTTGCTGGTTCACCTCTCTCTGGTGACTTTGCTGATGATAATTTTTCCAATCAGCAAATTGTTGCATGCGCCGGGTATTTTCTTTAGCCCGACTCGTAATCAGACGGATGACCCGCGTGATCGCCGCCATATTTCACCATGGGCAGCAAAATTGGAATCGGGTGCGCAAACCAAGTCCAATGCGTAATTTGCTTGTGGCGCAGGTTTGATAGAAATTAAGCATTAATTAAAAAGTAAGCAGGAGGAACAGTGGCAGCTCCAAAATTTGATGTGCCAAAGCTGACAGGATTTATTGATGTGCCTTCTCTCAAAGAAGGTGCGTCTGCACATATCAAATCATTTCCTGCTTCTGATGTCATTCAGGAAGGTATTGGTTTTCCTGGGCCATTGCCGGATGGGTGGCACGATATTGCGATTGCCAAAATGGGTGATCTGCTCAGCAGGTATCGTTCGCTCCAGGTTTTCATGGACGCATGTGTGCATTGTGGTGCCTGTACAGACAAATGCCATTATTTCATTGGCACTTCCGATCCGAAGAATATGCCGGTGGCGCGCCAGGAATTGATGCGTAGTGTTTATCGTCGTCATTTTACTTTTGCCGGAAAATATTTTCCGTCACTGGTCGGTGCGAAGGATCTGACGGAAGAAACATTGCAGGACTGGTACAGCTATTACTACCAGTGCTCGGAATGCCGCCGTTGCTCGGTTTATTGTCCTTATGGCATTGATACCGCTGAAGTTACCATGGCAGGCCGTGAGATACTGGATGCGGTTGGTATAGGCCAGAAATACACCAATGAAATTATTGGTAAAATGCACAAAATTGGTAACAATCTGGGTCTGCCCGGGCCTGCGCTGGCAGATACGCTGGAAGGTCTAGAGGAAGATATTCTCGACGCAACAGGTGTTCCAGTTAAATTGCCGCTAGATGTGGAAGGTGCAGAGATCATGCTGGTGACGCCATCAGCTGACTTTTTCGCCGAGCCTCATGTGGAAAGCCTCATTGGATATGCGAAAGTATTTCACGCCGCCGGAATCAGTTGGACGTTGAGTTCAAAAGCTTCCGAAGCAGGTAATTTCGGACTGTTCATTGGTAGTTACGAAAATATGCGACGCGGAGCGATGCGTATTCGAGATGCAGCCCTGGATCTTGGCGTGAAGCGGATCGTGGTTGGTGAATGTGGTCACGCATGGCGTGTAGCATACAGTTTCTGGAATACCTTGACCGGTGTTGGTCATGGTGGCGAAGACCCGTTTGCAAGGCAATTGCAGCAACAACTGGATCCTAACTACCCGGCGCCTCAACATATTTGCGAATTTACTTACGACCTGATTCAGCAGGGCAAGTTGAAATTTGACAAATCATTAAATGATCATCGCACTATTACATTCCATGATTCCTGTAACGTTGCGCGTGGTTCACGAATGAGTGACATTCCAGGTGGACAGTTTGTTATTCCGCGTGAAATTATCAAGGCTGTAGCCAATAATTTTTACGACATGCAGGCTGAAACCATTCATGAAGCAACCTTCTGCTGCGGAGGTGGCGGTGGGCTTCTGACTGACGACCTGATGGAGCTTCGCGTCAAGGGTGCGCTGCCGAGAATGGAAGCTTTCAATAATGTGGTGAAGGCCAAGCAGGTCAACTTCCTGGCTTTGATCTGTGCAATCTGCAAGTCGCAGTTTAGCAAGGTGATACCGTATTACGGTTTTGATATGAGCATGGTGGGTGGTGTGCACCAGTTGGTGGCCACGGCCATTCTGCTTGAAGTACCGGAAGAGACAGAACAAGAGTCTGAAGCTGAAGAGTCCGAAGCATAATTTTTTTACGTAATATGGCTTGCGTCATTAGTACGCATGCCATTCAAAATTTGTAGATTAGGAGATTGCATATATGTCCGCCTCATCCGAAGAAATGAAAGACACGAAACTGAACTTCCGCCGTTACAAAGATGGCCAGAATACAAATGATTGGCGTCAGCTGCAGGACAAGTTCTTCCAGGCAGGCTGGACTCATAAGTGTCCTGAATATGTTCTTTCTACCCCTCCATGCCAAGGCAGCTGCCCTGCTGGCGAAGATATTCGCGGATACCTCAATATCGTACGTGGCATTGAAAAACCACCAAAGGATAGCAACTGGCAGACTTATGCTTTCCAGCGTATTACCCAGGCTAACCCCTTCCCTTCCGTGATGGGCCGTGTTTGCCCGGCACCTTGCGAAAGTGGCTGTAACCGTAATCAGGTCGATGACTTTGTGGGTATCAACTCGGTTGAGCACTTTGTTGGCGATTATGCGATTGAAAACAAGCTGACGTTGCCACAGG
Organism: uncultured Gammaproteobacteria bacterium; assembly: GCA_963741495.1. GTDB lineage: Bacteria > Pseudomonadota > Gammaproteobacteria > Burkholderiales > Sulfuricellaceae > Sulfurimicrobium. Next base: position 91,591 of record CAVUID010000013.1, on the reverse strand, counting down.
CTGGCGCCAGCACTGGGAAGAAAGTCGCGCTGATTGGTGGCGGCCCTGCTTCTATGTCCGCAGCCTATCAGTTGCGTATGAAAGGCCATGCCTGCACGATTTTTGATGATCATGCTCACCTTGGCGGCATGATGCGCTATGGTATTCCTGGCTTCCGTACGCCACGCGAAGTGCTCGATGCTGAAATTCAGCGTATTCTGGATTTGGGCGTTGAGGTGAAGCTGAACACCCGCATCGGCGTGGATGTTACGCTGGAGCAGCTGGAAAAAGACTTCGACGCAATATTCCTGGGCATGGGCGCACAATCTGGACGTATGTTGCCCGTACCTGGCTTTGATGCCGCCAACTGCGTAAACGCAATGGCATTCCTCCGTGCCTTCAATGACGGCCGTCTCCAGCACGTAGGCAAGCGCGTAGTGGTTATTGGTGGTGGCGATACTTCCATCGACGTGGCTACTGTTGCTCGCCGCCTTGGCAACATCACTGTGGCGACCGAGTCTGATCGCCCGGAACACATCATTGCTGGTCAGGTCGCTCACGACGTCGCAGCGGTTTCTGCCCGCGAAGGCGCCGAAGTTATTCTGGTTTCCCGTGCAACCATCGACAAGATGAATGCCAACAAACACGAGATCGAACAGGCACTGGCAGAGGGCATCGAAATCATTGGCGGCGTAACCCCAATTTCTGTGGTCAAGGGCGCAGATGGGCGTGCGACTGCACTGCGCGTTGCTGAATTCGAAGTGGTGAAGGGCGAGACCATTATCAAGGCAGGCACCGAGAAAGAAATCGCTGCCGATCTGATTGTTTCTGCAATTGGCCAGGCTGTAGATTTCACAGGCTTCGACGGTTTTGATAACGGCAAGGGTTTGATTAACGCCAACAAGAATTACGAAGTGCCGAACAAGAAGGGTTATTTTGTTGGTGGTGACGTGATTCGCCCGCATCTGCTGACTACTGCCATCGGTCACGGTTCCATTGCTGCTGAGAGTATTGATATCTATCTGAAGGGCGAAGCGCAGGACAAGCGTCCGAAGATTGACGTGCATCACTGGGATCTGGTGCGCAAGCTGGTCGAAACCGAACATGCACCTGTTGGTTATAAATCCGCCGACAAGGAAGAGCTTGTAAAGGTTGAGAAATTCGCCAAGGATATCGATCTCGGGCTTCGTGGCACGGATAGTGCAAAATACGCAGTGCATAACTTCGAGGATCGCTCGGACAAATATGTCATTCCATCCAATGAGTTGTTTTTGGGCCACTTCCCGTTCGTTTCCCGTAACAAGCGCGAACACATCACGCTGAATGCCGCGCAAGCACTGGGGCACTTCGAAGAGCGCCTGATGAAGCTCGACGACAAGCAGGTTGTGGCGGAAGCCAAGCGTTGTATGAGTTGCGGCCTTTGCTTTGAATGCGACAACTGTGTGGTGTATTGCCCGCAAGTGGCTGTGTTCAAGGTCAAGCGCACGGACTCTACCACCGGCCGCTATGTTGACACCGACTACTCCAAGTGCATTGGCTGCCACATCTGTGCAGACGTATGCCCGACCGGGTATATCAAAATGGGTATGGGTGAGTAAATAATGGTCAGCCTGGTAAAATTGCGCGCGATGTTGAGTTGGCGGCGGGGAGCCTTTCTGGCGACTCTGCTGGCAGCTGGCGCGGTCGCGACGGCATCGGCAGATGCACATGAGAGTTCTTCACGCGGTCGTTTGACTGTGCCTGTTCATACTGAAGCTTCAGGTGAAAAATGTGTGAAGGATACGTCGTACATGAGGCGCAACCACATGGACGAACTCAAGCATCAGCGCAACGACACCATGCGCAAAGGTATTCGTACCACAGAAATGAGTCTGCAGGGCTGCATAGATTGCCACGCAGACAAAAAAACCAACAGCGTGCTGGGGAAAGATGGTTTCTGCCAAAGTTGTCACGCCTACGCTGCAGTCAAGCTGGATTGTTTTGAGTGTCATGCGAGCAAACCCAAGGCGGCTACAGCATTTCGCGCCACTGACAAACAGAGCGTGAAAGCCGTGGCGGATTCCGGGCTGGCGGTAACAATGCCACAGGAAGTGCAGTCTGCTTCTGTAGAACCCAACACCACAGGCGGGGCAAGTAAATGAGTCACAATGTGGACAAAACTACTGAAAACGAGCCAAGCGACGGAAGTCGTCGCCAGTTCATCGGTTATGGCGCTGCCATGGCTGGCCTGGCGATCGCACCTGGCGTCACTTTGTTTGATCTGGCACATGGACGTGCTCCTGAAGAGGCTGCATCCAGCAAGGTTCGCTGGGGCATGCTGATCGACAGTGGCAAGTGTGCGACCGGTTGCAATGACTGCGTTTCGGCGTGCGGCAAGGAGAATGGTTTCTCTGGAACGCGCGAAACGGATTCACAGTGGATTCGCAAGGTCGAGATCAAGGATCTGCGCAACGGCCAGTCTCACAGCCTGCCCATGATGTGCCAGCATTGTGAGCACCCTCCGTGTGTTGACGTTTGCCCGACGGGAGCATCTTTCAAGCGTGCTGACGGTATTGTGCTGGTAGATCGCCATATCTGCATCGGTTGCCGTTATTGCATGATGGCGTGTCCATACAAAGCGCGTTCTTTCGTGCATGAAGAACTGCATGATCAGAATCCGGATGTGCCGCGAGGTAAAGGTTGCGTTGAATCCTGCACGCTGTGTGTGCACCGTGTTGATCGCGGTGGACAGCCTGCTTGTGCCGACGCGTGTACTGCTGCTGGGCATAACGCAATTCTGTTTGGCGATCTGAATGACCAGAACAGTGAAATTTCCAAACGTGTTGCGACGCTTGCAACGACTCAGGTACGTGCTGATCTGGGACTTAATGTTGGCGTTCGTTATCAGGGAATCTAAGCGACATGAATACTGAAGCAACTCATAAAATTGATGGGCGAGCGTTCTATGCACTTGCCGGCTTGTTAGGCCTGATCGTCATGATAGGACTTGGCGCTGCCCACTACATGGAAACGCATGGCCACGTGGTGACCGGCATGAATAATCAGATTGTATGGGGCCTGCCTCATGTGTTTGCGATGTTCATGATTGTTGCTGCATCGGGCGTTCTCAATGTGGCTTCAATCGGCTCCGTGTTTGGCAAAGCCGTCTACAAGGCGCGCGCACCACTTTCGGGCCTTCTCGCCATTGCGTTGCTGGCTGGGGGGTTGACTGTACTGATGCTTGATTTGGGACGCCCTGATCGGCTGATTGTGGCAATGACCCATTTCAACTTCAAGTCAATTTTTGCGCTTAACGTGATTCTGTACACAGGATTTTTCGCCATCGTAGCGGTTTATATCTGGACCTTGATGGATCGAAAAGTGAAAGCATATTCAAAATATGCAGGCTTCTCGGCCTTTATCTGGCGTCTGGCGCTGACCACTGCAACCGGCTCAATCTTTGGTTTTCTGGTAGCTCGCCAGGCATATAACGCAGCAATTCTGGCGCCAATGTTCGTTATCATGTCGTTCTCTTACGGTTTGGCTGTGTTTATTCTGGTCCAGTCATTCATGTATGCCTGGAACGGCATGACGCTTGATTCTGCAATATTGCGTCGCTTGAAAAATTTGCTGGCAACTTTTGCAGGTGCTGTGCTGTATTTTACGATCGTGTATCACATGACCAACCTGTATTTCGCCAAGCAGGCTGCATTTGAGCACTTTATTCTGATCGATGGCGGCGTGTTCACTACTTTGTTCTGGGTTGGACAAATCCTGATCGGCACCCTGATTCCGATCGGGTTGCTGTTGCACCCAACGCTCGGGACCAAGAGCAAAACAGTCCTGTTGTCTGCGGTGCTGATTATCCTGGGTGGCTTTGCGCAGCTGTATGTGATTATTATTGGCGGCCAGGCTTTCCCGCTCGAAATGTTCCCGGGCATGCAGGAAACCAGCTCCTTTTTTGATGGCGCTATCCATCACTACAATCCAAGTCTACCGGAGTTCCTACTCGGTGTTGGTGGATTGGGGATCGCTTTGCTGATTACCACCATTGCGGTACGAGTGCTTAACTTCTTGCCAAAGGATGATGTTCATTCTGCCAGCAAAGAAGCGCTGAACGACTAATACCCGATATCCCGATTTAACCCGAAGCTTGCTTGTGGCAGGATGCTATTGATAGCATCAAATCTGCCGCCGGTTGCTTCGGGTTAATCATTTGTGGAGCTTGTTGAATCCATGTCACGTTTGCTTATCTCGGCAGCGCACAAGTCATCTGGCAAAACCACCGTCAGTATCGGTCTGTGCTCTGCACTGACCCAGCGCGGTCTCAGTATTCAGCCTTTCAAAAAAGGGCCCGATTATATTGATCCGATGTGGTTAGGTGCTGCCACTGGTCGACCCTGCCGCAATCTTGACTTTTATCTGATGGGGCGAGACGAGATTGTTGCCACTGTTCAGCAGCATGCCATAGGGGCAGATCTGAGCCTGATTGAGGGCAACAAGGGTTTGTATGATGGCCTTGATCTTGACGGCAGCAATAGCAATGCAGCACTGGCTGAATTGCTGCATGCGCCGGTGGTGCTGGTTATTGATGCACGCGGTATGACACGTGGCATCGCGCCGCTGATATCTGGGATACCAGGCCTTTGATCCGGATATCCGCATTGCTGGTGTCATCCTCAATAATCTTGGGGGCGCAAGACATGAGGGCAAGCTGCGAGCGGTCATTGAGCACTATACGGATATTCCTGTGCTGGGCGCTGTTCATCATGACCCCCGTTTGCAGATTACCGAACGCCATCTTGGATTGATGCCAAGCAATGAGTCTCGCGAGTCTTTGCAGCATATACAGGAGATCGGTCGCTTGGTGGGCGGGCAGGTTGATCTTGATTCCCTGATTAATATTGCGAATAGCGCACCTGCGCTTGATCCTGTCACATTCAAGCTTGACGTGCCTGAAATTGTCGAGACTTCGGAGCCGAAAGTGCGGATAGGCGTTGCGCGGGATCAGTCGTTTGGCTTTTACTACGCAGATGACCTGCAGGCTTTGCGAGCTGCCGGCGCAGAGATCGTCAATGTCGACACGCTACATGATGAGACATTGCCGCAACAACTGGATGGTTTGTTTATCGGTGGGGGGTTTCCGGAACTGTTCATGGAACAGCTCGAGCATAACGCCAGTCTGCGTCAACAGATACGAGATGAAATCGAGTCTGGGTTGCCTGCCTATGCAGAGTGTGGAGGATTGATGTACCTGGCGCGCAGTCTGTCATGGCAGGGCAAAACCTGCAAAATGGTTGGCGTCATCCCGGGTGATGTAGTTATGCATGGCAAACCAGTCGGGCGTGGGTATGTCCGGGTGCGTTCAACCGGGCAATGCAGATGGCCGGGCGAAGTGCCGGGGCGAGAGTTGCTGGCACATGAATTTCACTACTCAAGCTTGGAAAATGTCGAAACTGCCCTAAAATACGCTTTTGAAGTTCAGCGTGGGCATGGCATTGACGGTAAGAAGTGACGGTATTGTCTACAAGAACCTGCTTGCCTGCTACACGCATTTTCGCTCCCTTCATGGCTACAACTGGGCGAAACGTTTCGTGGAATTTGTCCTGGAAGTGAAGCGCCGGAAGAAAAGCAAGGTTTGTATTGATAATTAAAGGAGAACGATATGGTAAAAATTACTGCTGAAGCAGCTGTACAAGTCCAGAATGCCGCCGCACAGGCGGGTGCTGAGGGCATGGCGTTGAGAATCGCCGCAAAGCGTGATTATGAAGGCGCTATCGAATACGGCATGGGATTCGATGAGCAGGCTGATGATGATCTGCTGATTGAGTCAGAAGGCCTAAAGTTGCTTGTGGCCAAGCAAAGCCAGGCGCTGCTTGGCGGTGCAATTCTGGATTTTGTGGAAATGAGTCCTGGCAATTTCCAGTTTATTTTCATTAACCCCAATGACACAGCTGGATCATCATGCGGAAGTGGTGGCGGCAAATCCAGTGGTTGCGGTGGTTGCGGTGGTGGTGGAGGCGGTTGCCACTAACATCCGACCCGAAATGGGCAAATTCGACCTTATCGTAATTGGCAGCGGCCCCGGGGGATACAAGGCAGCGATCACTGCTGCCCATCTCGGCGCTCGTGTCGCTTTGATTGAAAAAGGCTTGCCCGGCGGAACCTGTCTGAATCAGGGGTGTATTCCGAAAAAAACCCTGATTCACCTCGCGCTGTTGATTGAAGATGTGCAAGAGCTTCAGGGGCGCGGGCTGGCGGGCAGGGTCAGCGGTGATTTTTCCTTGGCCATGGCGCACAAGAATGCGGTGGTAGCGGGCATTCGTGACAATTTCAGCGTATGGCTGAAACGCCTTGGTGTTCAGGTCATTCATGGTGAGGCAAAGCTGCTTCCCGGTCTGGAAGTGCAGGTGACGCCCGTCTGGGCACCCGGATCTGACGCGTTGCGACAGGGTGAAAATAAGGGCTCGACGGAGTCCGCCGCGCCAGTAAAGCTCGTTGGCGCCAAGATTATTATCGCCACCGGGGCAGAGCCAAAGGAACTTGAAAATTGCCCGACTGATGGACGCCGTGTGCTCAATTCGCGCGACTTCATGTTTAAGCTCGGACAGTTACCAGAATCTGTGTTGTGCGTGGGTGGCGGCACCATCGGCGTCGAACTTGGTTTTTTCTTGCATCAGTTTGGTTCCAGGGTATGCATAGTCGAACAAGGTGCTCGCCTGCTGAATCAGCCGCAAATTTCTGAGCGTGCGAGCAATCTGCTGGAAAGAAAATTTAAGCGCATTGGCATCGAAGTCAGAAAGCACACTGCCGTAACGGCAAGCCGCCATGTATCGGATGGCGTGGAAGTTACTTTCAGTGATGGTCGATGTGAAACTTTTCACAAAGTGCTAGTGGCCGTAGGGCGCAAGCCGGCGAGCGCTGGCCTGGGGCTGGAAGAAACCGGCAGTCAGGGTCGACGCCAACGGCTTCATCGAGGTCTCAGAGTATCTTGAAACCAGCGTGGCGGGGATATACGCCATTGGTGATGTCAAGGAAGGCCCCATGACGGCCAATGCTGCGTTGCATGACGCCAAGGTGGCGACATCCAATGCGATTAACGGTAACGCATTTCATCCCAACTATCACAAGGTTCCGGTGGTTATCAATTCGGCTTTCGAAATCGCTGCTGTGGGATTGACGGAGGAGCAGGCAGAGGCGGCAGGATTTGCGCCAGATGTTGCGCGAGCAAGTTTTGGCGGTTCGGGCAAGGCGCGCGCGCACCATGATTTCGAAGGTTTTATCGAGGTGGTGCATGATGAGGAGTCAGGCCAGTTACTGGGGGGGTGCATTGTAGGGCCGGAGGCGGGGGAGCAGATTCACATGATGACTGCAGCCTGCCAGTCCGAGCGTGGACTGTGGTTTTTCAAGGATCTGAGTTACAGCCACCCGTCCTGGTGTGAAGAACTGGAAACGGCCATTGATCCCTACACTTCCGCATATTCACGTGCCCACAATGATGTAGTGCCAGGCATATACGCTAAGCCCGGCGGGCAAAAAAAATGAGAATTACTGTTCCCGTGTTTTTTGTTCCAGCATGCGGGCATGTTCTTCCGCTGTTTGCTCGACACCCTTGGCTTTTTCCAGCGCCTGCCGCTCATGCTGGAGCAGGGTAGAAGCCGGCGTCTGCGGTACTGGCGGCTGATAGGGTTTTTGTTCCTCGCCGCAGGCGGCCAGAAACAGGCTTGCCGAAGCCGTTAAACACAACAATTTCATGGCAATCTCTACATGGTTGGACTGACATCATTCTCACCTGCCGCCGACCATGAATCAAGTACTGAGGAGTTGCAATGTCGGATAAAGCTGAAAAATCAGCGCGCATCAAGGGAAGCAAAAAAAAGCAAAACCCAGATCTTGCCGTGTTCCTGGCTCGTCAATACCTGTGCCAGTCGCTCAAGACATCTGAAATCAAAACCCTACTTAAATATCTGACGCTGCGCCAGTTTAATGAAGGCGATATTCTGGCCGATATCGGGGAGGTGGGTGAGGCGCTATATCTGGTTGTGCAGGGTGAAATCGCGCTGGTGGTGGCAGAAAAGAAAAAGGAATATGAGATCGTTTGCGAGGGGCCGGGCGAAATGCTGGGCATCATGTCATTCTTTGATCGCAAACCCCGGTCGGTGAGGCTGGTCGCCCGTGCGCCGGATACGCAGGTGTTGCGCCTCTCTCGCGCCATGTACAAGCGCATGAAGGTGGAGCACCCATTCATCGCCATCAATCTGGTGGAGCATGCCCTCATCAACTTAGACCGTTTGTTCCGCAAGGTGAGCAAGGATTTTGCGCAGTTTGCTCATCACCTGTATGGGACGGGTAAAGTAGTCCAGATACTTCAGGCCAGCAGTCCCTGCTGTACAAGAAAGCGGTAGAGGATTTCGATTCTGACCTGACTGTCATTCATCTCCAGCATATTTTGCCGTACGGAAAGTTTTAGCGGGAGCAATTCTGCCAGACGGTAGCTGACCCATACCGAATCATTGTAATTCAGCGGCGGCTTGAAGCGCGCCTCGCCTAGGTGCTCTATCAGGCGCTGCAGTAAAGTGGCGCAGGCATGGTGGTTTGCAGGTAGCGCTTGCGCCGGTTCGGGGGCGACATACGTTGCGCTGGCAATGATTAGCCCGTTTGATTCGATGTGAAAATCTTCGATATGAAAGCGCTCGGTCCCGAGCGCCTGGATTTGCAGTATGCCCAGTTGCGGCATATCCCACTCGTTGATCTCCGCTATACACCCAGTCTCCACATGCTTTGCGGGTTTGCCGGTTTCTTCTCCCTCAAGAATCAGGCATACCCCAAAGGGCTTTTTATGTTGAAGACAGGCGCTTACCATTTCCATGTAGCGCGGCTCAAAAATCTTGAGCGGAAGAAGTGTGCCGGGAAATAGTACCGTTTTGAGGGGGAATAGCGGAATCTCGAAAGGCTCACGACGTTGCCCCCGATGCAGTAGACCCGTTACGCGGCCTATAAAGTCCTGTGGCATGCTGCGCGGTCAGGCGCCGGCGTCTCCCCATCGTGCTATGAGCTGATGAGGAATATTGAGTTGATCGAGAATGCGTGCCACCACGAAATCCACCAGATCCTGCACGCTGGATGGATGGTGGTAAAAGCCTGGATTCGCAGGCAGAACAACGGCGCCGAGGCGTGCCAGCTTGAGCATGTTTTCGAGATGAATGGCGGAAAACGGCGTCTCACGCGGGACCAGGATCAGCTTGCGCTGTTCTTTCAGGCTGACGTCAGCGGCACGTTCGATCAGGTTGTCACTCATGCCTGCTGCAATGGCCGCCAGGGTACCCATGGTGCAGGGGCACACCACCATGGCGTCAGCAACGCTGGTGCCCGATGCGATGGGTGCGAACCATTCATCGCGACCAAAAACCAGGAGTTCGCCGGGCAGGTGGCGGTACTGTTCGCGTAACAGTTGTTGAACCTCGCGGCTGCTGGAGGGGAGGGTGAGCCTCATTTCCTGCTGGGCCACAATTTGCGCCGCCTGTGAGTAGAGCAGATAGACAGTTTTGTCTGCTGCCAGCAAAGATTCCAGCAAACGCATGGCATAGGGCATGCCTGAAGCGCCGGTGAGTGCAAGGGTGATGGTCTGGGCAGAATTCATAGCTACAGATTAAACCACGGGAATGCCTAATTCACCACTGCTGGCGGGGCGGTCGCTGGAATGGCGGGCTCTTCCGCTTGATCTGGCAGCGCTCCCTTTTCTGCTGATGGCCCGGATTCACTGCCTGAATTCCCACTCTGCGGCCCCGGTTTCGCTTTGTCACTTTCGGTCTTTCTGGCTTCTTCTGACGCTTTTCGTCGTGCGGCTTCCTGTTTTTGTCGTACCAGATCGCATACGGTCTTTTCGAAGACATCGCCTATCGTGTCGGGAATGATGGGTGCAGGCTCACCTTCCTGGCTGGCGACATACTCAATGGTGTTGCCGTCGCCCGCATACAGGAGGTAGCTGATCAACTTGAGCGTGTGCTCGGCACAGTGAATGCGTTCGCGATAAAGACCGCTTACTGCGGCTTGGCCTTTAACTGTTGCGGGCGTTCTGAATGCCACTTTCTTCCAGTAGGTGATTTCTTCGCCATTGATGAAAAGCTTGGAACGGTCGTAAAAATACTGGTCGCCTTCAGCCAGCGGGCGAACCCTGATCCATTCCGCCGCCGCAGCGGGCAGGCTCAGCAGGAGCAGAATAATCAGGCCAAATGATTTCATGTCTGCACAGGTTGATGCGCCTGACGTGGTTCGTCAAGGAGACGCGCCGCTACCAGTCCGTTGACAATGCCGAACAGCAGTGCGGCTGTGGCAAATGCCGGTGCCAGATAAAGCACGCCAGCATGCGGGATAAGCCAGAAATAGACGACGCCCAGTTGTGCGGCAATATGTGCGAATGCGGCCAGGATGCTATGCGTGACTGGCCCGAAGGTACCAGAAGGGAGCTTGCTGGCAGTTCCCAGTACGAGCAGGCTGACCAGTGCGCCAGAAAAACTCAGGACAAAGCCTGGTGTGAGAAAGCTGCCCAGCAGCAGGCTCCCGGCTACCACGCGCAGCAAGGAAACCCAGGCAGCCGCACGCCAGCCGAAGCGTTGTAACACCAGTAGCGTGATGATGTTGGCCAGTCCGGGCTTGACGCCGGGCAGCGGCGAGGGCAGTGCAGCTTCCGCCAGCGACAGTCCGATGGCAAAGGCGGCCATGCGCGCAATGCGGTGATCTTCCTGGCTGGCGGGGAGCTTAATAACTAAGCGAGTCATAAGGCCTGGCAGCGCCGAGCAGTTCTACGCTGACCTGATTGGGAAGGCACAGGGCGGCTTCTCCGGCACGTGAAAGCCAGCCCTGTTTAACACAGTATTGGCGTGGGCTGGGGTCGCTGGAAACGCGGACACGGCGGTTCTCGACAGTAACCAGCGTGGTGCCGAGCGGCCCATTGATTTTATAGTCGCGGTTATGCATTAAATCTGTTTTTTCAACAATCTTGCCGCCGCTGCGGATGATCAGGGTGGTGCCCTTGCCCCCTCCCCATAATGTCAGGAACAGGTAAACGACCAGCATCATGCCTGCCAGCATCGTCAGCCAGTCCCCTGTCTTGAATCCCCAATTCATGACAGTTCGCGATGCCTGATCAGCACTTGATACTCGCCATCGAACTGGGTGGCCAGTGTTTCTGCAAAGAATACCGAGCGGTGCTGTCCACCTGTGCACCCCAGAGCAATGGTTAAATAACTGCGATTGTCGCGAATGAAGCAGGGCAGCCAGTCGGCCGCGAAGCGGCTGATATCGCCCAGCATTTTCTGCACCAGAAGGTCTTTCTGTAAAAAAGCGCGTACTTCCGCGTCCTTGCCTGTGAGTGGGCGCAGGGCCGGGTCGTAATGCGGGTTGGGCAGGCAGCGGACATCGAATACAAAGTCAGCATCCAGTGGAATGCCATGCTTGAAGCCAAATGACTGGAATAAGAGAGTCAGCCGGGAGCGGTCGAGCTTGATGAAATCCTTGATCCAGGCGCGCAGGGTATTGGGCGATATTTCGCTGGTATCCATACGGTGGCCAAGGTCGCTGACTGCCTCAAGCTGTTCCTGTTCATGTTCGATGCATTCGGTAAGGGTGCGGCCCTGATCGCTCAGGGGGTGGCGGCGTCTGGTTTCGCTGAAACGTTTGACCAGCTCATCGGTCTTGGCCTCAAGAAAAAGTACGCGTACGTCCAGTCCTTCCCTGCGTAATTTCTCGATGCTCTGAGGGAGCTGGTTCAGATCGCTGCTGCTGCGTGAATCGACGCTGATTGCAGCCTGCCTGACGCCGCTTCCAAGAAGGTAGTGAGCGGTTTCGGTGAGCAGCGGCAGGGGGAGGTTGTCGACGCAAAAATAACTGCTGTCCTCTAGAACATTAAGGGCGATGCTTTTGCCCGAGCCGGATAAACCGCTGACCAGGATGAGTTGCATGGCGTCAGTTGGTGAACTTGTCTTCGGCCATCATGCGGTCATGGCGCTCAATGAACTGCTGGGTGCTGTTGATGCCGCGCAGCTGCAGGATGTGATTGCGCGCCGCAACTTCGACCAGCACCGCGATGTTGCGACCTGCCGCCACCGGGATGCGCACTTCGGGGATGGTGGTGTCGAGAATCTGCTGCGAGTAGGCATTGATCTGTAACCTGTCCTGAGACATGGTTTTTTCAGTCAATTTTTCCAGATGCACGATCAGGCGGAGATTCTTTTTCAGCTTGACGGCATCTTCTCCGAACAGCGCGCGGATATCCAGCACGCCGAGGCCCCGTACTTCAAGAAAATCTTGCAGCATGACCGGGCAGCGGCCTTCCAGGGTGTCGGGAGATACCTGATAGAACTCCACCACATCGTCCGCCACCAGGCGGTGACCGCGCGTAATCAGTTCCAGAGCAAGCTCACTTTTACCGACGGCGCTGTCGCCGGTAATCAGCACACCCATGCCCTGCACCTCCATGAATACGCCATGGCGTACCGTGGATTCTGCCAGCACCTGCGCCAGGTAGTGGCGCAGTATGTTCATCATGTCGGGGCTCTGTTCCTGGGAGCTGAACAGCGGAGTCAGGGTGCGGTCGGCCGCTTCCTTGAGCAACTGGGGCACGGCTTCCCCGTTGGCAACGATGATCGCCGCCAGTTCGGTGCCGAACAGATTGTTTACCGACTGGTTCAGGGCTTCTGGCGTCAGGCTGCGCAGGTAATCCATTTCCGCGCAGCCCAGTACCTGTACGCGGTTGGGGTGCACGAAATTGAGGTAGCCGATCAGCGCCAGTGAAAGTTTCTGTACCGTGTCGCTGGTCAGTAGCTTGTTTCCACCCCCTTTGCCGGCTACCCACGTCAGGCCGAGCTTGTCGCCCTTGTCCTCAAAAAGCTGATTAACGCTTATTTGCGGCATGTGGTGCCCAGGTGGTGAGAAGGCGGTGCAAGGTTTCGCGGTCGCGACTGGCATTCAATTGTTCGCGCAAATGGTGGTCGCTGAACATGTGAGCCAGTTCGCCCAGAATTTGCAGGTGCAAATCAGTTGCCTGCTCCGGCACCAGCAGCACGAACAGCAGTGAAACTGGCGCGCCATCCGGCGCGTCAAAGGGGATCGGCTGTTTCAGATGCACGAACACCCCTAGCGTATCCTGCAGGCCCTTGATCCGGCCATGCGGGATGGCAATGCCATGACCGAGGCCGGTAGAGCCCAGTTTCTCGCGAGCAAAGAGGCTGTCGAATATCTTGCTGCGGCCGAGATGCAGGCTTTGTTCCAGCATTTCGCCGACGTGTTCGAAAGCCCTTTTTTTGCTTCCCACATCGAGTTCCGCGATCACATTCTCGAGCGGGAGTATTTTTGCGATGAGCTCCATGGCTTAACCTCGGGCGTCAAATGGCAACGATTATTCCTCGACTACCTGATGTTTTACATCACTGTGATGGTTGCCGTTTTTTTCCTTGTGCTTGAGGATCTGGCGGTCCAGCTTGTCAACCAGGGCATCAATCGCGGCATACATATCGGCATCTTCGGACTGTACAAATACGTCGTTTCCACGCATGTGTACACTAACTTCTGCTTTTTGAACAAGTTTTTCAACGGACAGGATTACCTTGACGTCAATGACCTGATCGAAGTGACGGGTGATCTTGTCCAGTTTGCTGGTGACGTAGTCGTGAATGGCTGGGGTTACATCTACGTGGTGGCCGGTGATAGTCAGGTTCATGATTCATACTCCTTGTTATAGTAAATCTGGTGGGTTAAAGAGACTTGCGTAGTGAAACTGCGGGGATCAGTAATGCCTCGCGGTATTTTGCCACGGTGCGGCGGGCGACCACGATACCCTGTTGCGCCAGAATTTCAGTAATCTGGGTATCGCTGAGTGGTTTCTTGCTGTTTTCTGCGCCCACCAACTGCTTGATCAGCGCGCGGATCGCTGTGGCCGAGCAGGCGCCACCGGTTTCGGTCGCTACGTGGCTGCCGAAAAAGTATTTTAATTCGAAAATGCCTCTGGGTGTGAGCATGTACTTCTGCGTGGTGACACGGGATATCGTGGATTCATGCAGTCCGACTTCTTCTGCGATCTCACGCAGCACCAATGGTCGCATGGCGACTTCGCCGTGTTCGAAAAAGTGCTTCTGTCGGTCGACGATGGCTTGTGATACCCGCAGAATGGTATCAAAGCGCTGTTCAATGTTCTTGACCATCCAGCGTGCCTCCTGCAACTGGCTGGCGAGTTGCTGTCCGCCGGCGTCCCGGTTACGGCTCAGAATGTCGGCATACATGCGGTTGACGCGCAGCTTGGGCATGGCCTCCCGGTTCAGGCTGGCGATCCACATGCCCTTGATTTTTTTGACGATCACATCTGCCACGACGTAGCGCGTGTCAGCAGCGGCGAAATCCGAACCTGGGCGGGGGTTGAGGTGAGTGATGAGATACTGTGCGCCACGCAGACTGTCGTCATCACAATGCAGCAGTTTTTTCAGTTTGTTGTAATCGCGGCTTGCCAGTTGTTCCAGATATTGCTGGGCAATGTGCAAGGCAATATCGCGATAAGGGGTATCTGGCGGCAGGGCTTCAAGCTGTAGCGCCAGACATTCGCCCAGATCACGGGCGCCCACGCCCAGTGGCTCAAAGTTCTGCAAATGTTTCAGAGCGGTATCGATTTCCAGCGGGTCAATCTCCAGCTCGGCGGGCAACATTTCTGCAATTTCGGCCAGACTCTGTGTCAGGTAGCCGTCATCGCTAAGCGCATCGATCATCAGTGACACAATGGTTCGATCGCGCAACGGGAGCTGAGTCAGGTTGAGCTGCCAGTTCAGATGATCGCGCAAGCTGGTGACGCCTGCATCCTGCTGCGGAAAGTCCGGCTCGTCATTGTCATCGCGGATGCCATGGGAGGGGGCAGCTTCATTCCAGATGTCATGATCATCATTAAAGCTGTCTTCTTGCTGCGAGGATTCGGTACGTTCTTCAGCTGGAGCCGTGGCGGCATCCTGCCCGGTCTGGCCGAATGTGCCGGGCTCTTCTGCGCTGGCGTTATCGGAATCCGGGTCTACGCGCTCCAGCAGGGGGTTGTTCTCGATGAACTGTTCCAGCTCCTGGTTGAGCTCCTGCGAGGACAGTTGCAGCAAGCGTATAGACTGCTGCAACTGGGGAGTCAGGGCCAGATGTTGGGAGAGCTTGAGCTGGAGGCTTTGTTTCATGGGCAATTGGATTCCTGAGGGCGGATACTCAGGGCCGTGTCATAGGCGGAAATGCTCGCCGAGATAAACTTTTCTCACGGCTTCATTATAAACGATTTCATCCGGTTTGCCGCTGGCCAGAACCAGGCCGTCATTAATGATGTAAGCGTGATCGCAGATGCCGAGAGTCTCGCGCACATTGTGGTCAGTGATCAGCACACCGATATCGCGCCCGGAGAGAAAGCGAATGATTTTCTGGATTTCCAGTACGGCGATGGGGTCTACGCCGGCAAAAGGCTCGTCAAGCAGAATGAAGCGCGGGTTTGAGGCCAGCGCACGGGCGATTTCCACCCGCCGCCGTTCGCCGCCGGACAGGCTCAGGGCCGGGTTGTCGCGCAGGTGGTGGACATGCAACTCGTGCAGCAATTCGTCCGTCTGCTGGGCTACTTCCTCGCTGCTCAAGCCGCGCAATTCAAGAATGGCAGCTACATTTTCCGCCACCGTCAGCTTGCGAAAAATCGAGGCTTCCTGAGGCAGGTAACTAAGCCCCAGACGGGCGCGACGATGAATGGGCATGCGGCTCAATTCGTTACCGTCCAGCCGGATGCTGCCGCCATCCAGCGGGACCAGCCCCACCATCATGTAAAAGCTGGTGGTTTTCCCCGCACCGTTCGGGCCCAGCAGGCCCACCACTTCCCCGCTGCGGACGCTAAGGGAGACATCCTTGACGACGGTGCGGGATTTGTAGCATTTTTTCAGGCTGCTAACCGTGAGTTCGCTCATGAAAAACTCATTCCGATCGCGGGTTGGCGATATTGTCCGTGCCACGTAACGGCACCGCAGCGGGGGCAGCGGCCTCTGCCTTGGGTTTGGGCTGGATAACGGCGCGCACGCGTCCTTTTTCCCTGCCTGGCGCTGCGGCTTCCTTGCCGCCGCCAATGACCTGGAAGAATTCAGTTTTGACATCGTAGGAAATGTAATTGCCGCGCACCTCATCCAGGTTGCGCTTCATCCGGGCCTGAGTGAACAGCTCGGCTTTTTCGGCTCTGGCGTCATATTCGATACGCAGTCCGTAACCTTCGATATATTCATCCGTGCCTTCGCGCTTTTGCCGGAAACTGGCTGGATTGCCATAGGCGGTGGCGTGCTGCATGCCCGCCGTGTCTTCCTTTACGACCAGTTTGTCCGCACGGATCAGGAGGGTGCCTTGGGTCAGCTGCACGTTGCCTTGATAGATGCTGACCTTGCTGGCGTCGTCGAGGTTGACGGTATCCGCTTCCAGGTTGATGGGCTTGCTGCGATCGGCCTGCTCGGCATGGCCTGTGGCAGGAATAAGCAGGAAACACAGGCATCCATAGGCGGCTGCAAGTCTAGATCTTGGGTTTTTCATAATGCCCTTTCACGCGGGAAAGCAGTTTGACGGCCTGGGTGCGGTTGTTGAGTTCCATTCCGGTGGCGGTGATCAGTGCCGCCGGGGTTTTAATTGTGACCGCCTTGTGGGTGCGGGCAATTTCCTGATCCGGCGTAATATGCAGGTAGTCCGTGTGGATCGTCAACCAGCCTTTTTCTGCGCCGGCTTCACGGAGGACCTCGACTTGGTGGCTAAGGTAAACCTCTTCGTTATTGCTGGATACCAGACCTTGCTGGGCCTGGATATGCACCGGCGGATTCTGTTTGTTCATGGCAATAAAATGCGGGCGGGTCAGATGGGAAGTGTCGTCGTCCGGAAAGTGCTCCAGTTTGACCGCAGCCAGGGTATGCAGCGTCAGGCCATCCGGTCCCAGGCGCCGGGCAAAGAAATTCTCCACCCAGTAGTCCGGGTCGTGGCGCGTGCTGCCATCGCGCTTTTCCAGTGGCGCCTGGACCGTGCTGTTGAGCCAGAAAGTGAGTAAAGCGAGCAGGCCCAGCAGCGCAAGGGGGAGCCAGAGCGAGAGGCGTTCGCTTACTTGAGATAAACGGATAGCTGGTCCTCCAGAGTGTCTTGCGCCTGCATGATCAGTTCGCACACTTCACGTGCAGCGCCTCGCCCTCCCTCCTTGAGCGTGACGTAATGGGCGTGTTGCTTCACCCGCTCCGGGGCCTGGGGTACCGTAAGCGCCAATCCGCAGCGGCGCATGGCGGGCAGATCCACCACGTCATCGCCCATGAATGCGCATTGCTCGAAGCGGATGGCCAGTTTTTCCGTGAGGTGCTGAAATGCTTCCAGCTTGTCGTGCACGCCCTGGTAAAGGTGGTTAATGCCAAGATTCTGGGCGCGGTGAGTCACGACTTTCGAGGTGCGCCCAGTGATGATGGCGATTTCCACCCCGCTGTTTTTCAGCATCTTGATGCCATGGCCATCGAGGGAGTGGAATGCCTTGTATTCCTGGCCGTCATCGCCGAGAAAAAGACTGCCGTCGGTAAGCACGCCATCCACATCGAAAATCATTAATTTGATGTTGCGTGCCAGTTCGTAAACTGCTTGCATCGTGTCCGTTCCTTAAACCACGCCTGCGCGCAGCAGGTCGTGCATGTTGAAGGCGCCCACCAGTCGGCCTGATTCGTCGGCGACCAGCAGACCGTTGATTTTGCGCTGTTCCATGAATTGCACTGCTTCCGCTGCCAGCCGGTTTGGCAGGATGGTGAGTGGCTGGGTGGTCATGACCTCGCGGATGGGCGTGGAGCGGATATCCAGCGGGGAATCCAGGTGGCGACGCAGATCGCCATCGGTGAACAGGCCCAGTATGTGGTTGCTGGCATCCACTACCGCGGTCATGCCCAGACCCTTTCTGGTCATTTCCAGCAGCGCTTCACTCAGGCTGGCATCGGCATGCACTTTTGGCAAGGCTTCGCCCTGATGCATCACGTCCTGCACATGCACCAGCAGGCGGCGGCCGAGCGCGCCGCCGGGGTGGGAACGGGCAAAATCTTCCTTGCCGAAACCGCGCGCATCCAGCAGCGCCACCGCCAGTGCATCTCCCAGTGCCAGCGCAGCAGTGGTGCTGGCGGTCGGGGCAAGTCCCAGCGGGCAGGCTTCCTGCGTCACGCTGGCATCGAGATGGAGATCGGCTTCGCGCGCCATGGTGGACTGGGGGTTGCCGGTCATGGTGATAAGTTTGGCGCCCAGGCGCTTGATCAGCGGCACGATGGCTACCAGTTCCGGGCTTTCGCCGGAATTGGACAGGGCGATGACCACATCCTCGGGGGTGATCATGCCCAGGTCGCCGTGGCTGGCTTCGCCGGGATGAACAAAGAAGGATGGCGTGCCGGTGCTGGCAAGGGTGGAAGCGATTTTCCCTGCAATATGGCCGGATTTCCCCATGCCGCTCACGATGATGCGACCCTTGCAGGCCAGGCACAATTCGACCGCGTGAGTGAAGCTGTGATCGAGGCGCGCGCTTAGTGCATGGATGGCATCGGCTTCAATGGCCAGAACCTGGCGTGCCAGGCCCAGAATTTTTTCGGGTGTTGTCATCAGGATTGGCCGGAGAGCGTGGCTCACCAGCGTATAAATAAAGTCGTGATAGTATAAGGCCGAACGCACATGGGATAAAGCTGTGCCGCTTTTTGAGGACCGATCGTTTCATGCCGCATGACGCACCTAACACCCTTCAGGCCGTACTGGTACTGCTCGGCGCAGCTGTCTTTGCGGTAGCCCTGTTCCGCAGCCTGCGCCTGCCCCCCCTTCTGGCTTATCTGCTGGTGGGCATGGTGGCGGGCCCCCATGCTCTGGGCTGGATTTCCGATACGGAAGAAACCCGTTATCTGGCCGAATTCGGGGTGGTGTTTCTGATGTTCAGCATCGGCCTCGAATTCAGCCTGCCGCAGTTGAAAGCCATGCGTGGCGTGGTGTTTGGCCTGGGTGGCGCGCAGGTGATGGTGACCCTGGGGTTGGTGGTGGCAGCAGCCATGCTGTTCGGGCTTTCCTGGCAGGCGGGTGTGGCGCTGGGCGGTGTGCTGGCTTTGTCATCCACTGCCATCGTCAGCAAGATGATGGCAGAGCGGCTTGAGCTTCAGTCGCGCCATGGGCGGCTGGTGATCGGCGTGCTGCTGTTCCAGGATCTGGCGGTGGTGCCTTTGCTGATCCTGATCCCGGCCTTGGCTGTCAGTGGCGGAGATCTGACTGAGGCAGTCGGAGCGGCCTTTCTCAAGGCGCTTGTACTGCTGATCGGCCTGCTTTATTTCGGCCAGCGCCTGATGCGCCGCTGGTTTCACTGGGTGGCTCGGCACAAGTCACCCGAACTGTTCATGCTCAATGTCTTGCTGGTGACGCTCGGTCTGGCCTACCTGACTGGCCTGGCCGGGCTTTCTCTCGCGCTGGGCGCATTTCTGGCCGGGATGCTGATTTCAGAGACGGAATACCGCTACCAGGTTGAGGCCGATATCCAGCCTTTCCGCGATGTCCTGCTTGGACTGTTTTTCGTCACGGTCGGAATGTTGCTGGACTTGGCGGTTGTCGCTGCAAATCTGGGCTGGGTCGCGCTTGCCCTGTTGATTCTGGTCGTAGGGAAGGGCGCGATTGTCTTTTTGTTAAGCCGGCTGTTTCGCCACGATGTCAGCGTGTCGCTGCGGACTGGACTGTTTCTGGCCCAGGCAGGTGAATTCGGTTTTGTCCTGATGACCCTCGCCAATGCCGGCGGACTGGTGCCTCCGCAAGTCGCGCAGATTATTCTGGCGGCGATGCTGCTTTCCATGGTAATCGCGCCTTTGCTCCTGCAGCACAGTGCTGCGATCGTGGCGCGCCTGTGCCGCAACGACTGGAATTACCGGGCGCTGGAACTGCATGAAATCGTGGTCAAGAGTGCGGGGACGGAAGGGCATGTGATTGTCTGCGGTTACGGGCGCAGCGGGCAGAATCTGTCTCGCTTTCTCGAACTGGAAGAAATCCCGTTTTTTGCCCTGGATCTCGACCCGCAGCGTGTGCGCGCAGCCGCAGCCGCCGGAGAGAACGTGGTTTATGGCGATGCCAGCCGGCGCGAGGTGCTGATGGCGGCGGGTTTGCTACGTGCGCGCGCAGTGGTGATTTCCTATGCCGACACGGCTTCTGCCCTCAAGGTGCTGCGCCAGGTTCATGAGATGCGTCCCGATTTGCCGGTGGTGGTGCGCACGCTGGATGACTCGGAACTGGAAAAGCTGCAGCAGGCGGGTGCGACCGAAGTGGTGCCGGAAGTGCTGGAAGGCTCGCTGATGCTGGCATCCCATGCCCTGATGCTGCTTGGCGTGCCGCTTACCCACGTGCTGCGGCGTATTCGTGAAGTGCGTGAGCAGCGCTATGGTTTGTTTCGCGGCGTTTTCCGCAGCGATGCCGAGTCCAGCCTGGAAGAGCACGAGCAGCCTCGTCTCTCCTCGGTATCGTTGGGCGACCATGCTGCTTCCATCGGCAAGACGCTGGCCGAACTGGATCTGGGCGGCCTGCTGGTGGAAGTGACAGCCATCCGCAGAAGAGGGATTCGCGGCGTTGAGCCTTCGCCGGAAATGAAGCTGATGGCCGGGGATGTGGTGGTGCTGTTGGGTGAGGCCGAAAATCTGGCGCTTGCGGAAGTGAAGTTGCTGCAGGGTTAAGGCGAAAAAAAGCCCGCGCAAGGCGGGCTTTATGGTATCAGCGAATGGATGTTTTTTAGAAGATACTTGCGCCGCCGCAGTTGGTGGATTCTTTGGTGATGTTCCATTGTGCTGGGTGTAGCTGCTGCATCAATACAGTCACCCGCAGTTGGTGCTGTTCCGCCTGGACCGGCGTAGACGGAGAACTGGAATGCGCCGGAGTAGGGCAGGCCGTCATCGATTTTACGGTCCACTTCCGCCAGGATGTTGACCGGCACCTGATTGCCCGTCTTCAGATTATGGCGCTTTGCATTGGTGGCAGTGGGGTCGCCATACTTTTCGTCATAAATCAGTTGCAGGAAGCCGGCGTAAGGATTCTTTGGCGTGTTGCTGTCAGCAGCTGCGTCTGAATAGGTATAGCTGCCATTGATGAAGCCCGCTTTGCTGAGGTGGTCCCATAGCCAGGATAGATTCGTCACCTGCTGCCGTCTGGTGGATTCAGATTTGACCATCTCCATCTCCGTTGATGCGTCACTCCCTTGATGTTGCTGTCTGGCTGCCGCGTAATCCCCAGGCAGTGCGCGGTAACGATCCAGAAAGCCAAAATAGGCCGCTTTGATGCCATCTTGCTGGGAAATCATGTTTCTAACCCGCGCACTGGTGATCAGCTCCTGACCTTTGAGTACGCCGCCCAGCAACAGGCCGATAATGACCAGCACGATGGCGATCTCGATCAGGGTGAAACCGCTTTGTTGAGTTTTCATTTTTGTCTTCCTAGCTTGACTGGTTACCTTGTGTCATGGGTTATGCATTTTCTGTGCCAGCAAGATTGGCGGCTGGCAGGGCGATTCTGGCAGGAAAAATGAAGTGGTGCGTTGAATGTTCGACACCCGTGTCGATGGCTCGTCAATCCGCTGATTTTCGTCATCCTTGTGTGGGGCAGGCCGGGTGTTAGAATTGGCGCCAGCATCGTTCTGATGCATTTAACCTAGAAACCTTAGTTGACCGCTTTATTGAGTGCGTAACGCTATGAATGTAATTAATTTCTTCTTGAATCATGGGGCCACTCGTTTGGTGATGCCGCTACGTGGTGGATTGCACGGTTTTTGCGGCGCATGGCGGCGTTGCAACGCCTTGGAATGGAACGACCATTCCGCGTCGTTGCGCCTTGCCCTGCACCCCAAAAACCGCGCACTCCACCACGTCCAACTGAGGTTTCTAGGTTTGATCCGGTGCGTTGTTCAACTTTATAAAGGGCGCCCATGAACAGCAAGATTTCCATTATGGCTCAGCGCGTGGGCAGCGAGCGCCCGCATTGGCTGCTGGCGGGGATGTTGCTGTCACTGCATATGGCGCTTGCCTGGGGGGTGGGTGCGTGGTGGTCCAGCGCTGCCCTGCTGGTGCATCTGGGGTTGTTTCTACTGTGGCAGCCGGTGTGGCGCAGCGAAAACCGGCTTTCCCTGAGTCATGTGGTGCTGGTTCTGCTGGGAGGCGGCGCACTGATCCTGTTCTGGCACAGCTGGTGGGCAGCCACGCTGTGGCTGGGCATCCTGGTCGGACTGGTTGGTGGCGACGTGGCGGGCATGACAGAGCGCCGTCAGCGCATCAGCCATCTGTTTGCCTTGCTGTATCTGTTGTCCATTCTCCTGTTGTCGGTGGTGCCGCACCTGTTTGGTGAGACTCAGGGCAACACGACCCTGCTCCTGATGACGCGCTATGGTCTGGTTGCGGTGCCGTTTCTGATCATGATTTCAGGGGTGCGGCAGAAGGTCAGGCCTTTTTATGCGGTGGACTTTTTCTATAGTCTGATGCTGTTTCTACTGGTCGTGGTGCTGGTGCTGGGCAGTTTTGCTGTCAAGATGATCAGCCAGAGCAATTATCCTCTGGCTCTGGCGCAGGCCCTGATGGGAATCGCTGGCGTTCTGTTTGTCCTGGGCTGGCTATGGAATCCGCATGGCAGTTTTTCCGGTGTTGGCCATTTGATGTCGCGTTACCTCCTGGGGGTGGGACTGCCTTTTGAACGCTGGCTGCGCAATCTTGCGGTCCTGGCCGAGCAGGAGAACGATGCGGCCAGTTTTTTGCGCCTGGCGCTGGAAGATATCGCCGCTTTGCCCTGGGTGGCGGGGGGGCTCTGGCAGGCGCCGGGCGGCGGGGGTGAATTTGGCGATATTTCGAAGCACTCCGTGGAGTTCACTTTCCATCAGGTGCATCTGGTGATTTATACCCGCTGGGCCTTGAGCCCAGCCCTGGTGCTTCATATCAAGTTATTGACACAGTTGCTCGGGCATTTCTACGAGGCCAAGCATCGCGAACAGGAGCAGAAATACAACGCTTACACCCAGGCAATTTATGAAACTGGGGCGCGCCTGACGCATGATGTGAAAAACCTGCTGCAATCACTCAAAACCCTGAGTGCTGCGGTGGTCAGCAGTGATGCCGGGCAGGCACAGGCTTTGCAGGCTTTGATGCAGCGTCAGTTGCCGCAGATCGTGCAGCGCCTGCAACTGACGCTGGACAAGCTAAAGTCGCCCAATGTAAATGCGGCTGAGGCTATCGAGCGTATTTCTGCACATGCCTGGTGGGAGGCATTGCAGCAGCGCTATGCGGGTGAACGTCTTGAATTTGCAGCCTATGACATGAACAAGGAGATGCATGTGCATCTTCCAGGGGAGCTGTTCGATAGCGTGGCGGACAACCTGTTGCAGAATGCACTTGAGAAACGCAAGCTGGAACGCGATCTTGCAATCCGGGTCGGATTTTCATGTGAGGGGGGCGGATCCCTGACTGTTTGCGACGATGGCTCTGCCCTGGACGATGATCTGGCAAAACGTATTCTCACTACACCCGTTCAGTCCGATAATGGCCTGGGTGTTGGCTTATATCAGGCAGAGCGCCTGGCGCGCCAAGCCGGCTGCCGGCTTGTCTTGACCAGCAATCAGAATGGCCGGGTGTGCTTTGAGTTGATCAGTTCGCCCTGACGCTCTGTGGTTAAACGCAACTTTTCGGTTTAATCCGCCATTTTAGGGTGGCGCATCTGCCAGCGTTCGATGCCGCCTTCAATCAGGGAATAGACCGCCGGAACGACAACCAGGGTCAGCAGCGTGGAAGTGACCATGCCGCCGATCACCGCCACGGCCAGCGGGCCGTTGGTTTCCGCGCCCGCCCCCAGTCCCAGCGCCGCCGGCAGCAGGGCCAGGATGACGGTGAGCGAAGTCATCAGCACCGGGCGCATGCGGATCGGACATGCTTCGCGCAGCGCATCGTCTATTTTTTTGCCTTCACTCCTTTGCTGGTTGGTCAGGTCCACCAGCAGGATGGAGTTCTTCGCCACCAGGCCGATCAGCAGCACCAGCCCGATCATGGAATAGATGTTCAGGGTGTGGTTGAACAGCCACAGGGCCATCACTCCGCCAATGATGGCCAGCGGCTGCGCCACCATGATGATGAAGGGCTGGATGAAGGAGTTGAACTGGCTGGCGAGCACCATGTAGAGCAGGATCAGCGCCAGGGTAAAGGCGAAGATCATGTAGCCGACGGTTTTGCCGAACTCCTCGGCCTGCCCCACCATTTTGACGCTATAGCCGATGGGCAGCAGATCCCTGGCGGCGGCTTGCACGATCCCGACGGCCTCACCCAGGGGGATGGTGGGCGTGGCGAAAAACTGGCCGGCATACTGCAAATCCATGCGCCCGATGGTGGCGGCTCCCAGGGTTTGCTTGAAGCTCGCTACCGTGTCCAGCCGCACCAGTTTGCCGCCTGCACTGCGCAGGTAAACCTTGGAGAGATCCGAGGGCTGGCTGAATTCACCCGTCTTGCCCTTGAGCCGGACGTAGTAGCGCTCTCCATCGCCCGGCACGTCGTTGTAGCGCGCCACATCGATGCCACCGGTCAGCATGTTCACCGCTGTGGCCGCATCGCTGGCGGAAATGCCCAGGCTGGCCGCGCGGGGGCGGTCGAGTTGCATGACCAGTTGCGGCAGATCGAGCTGCAGATTCATGTCGATACGACCCAGCGCCTGCTCGGCGGAAAGTTTTTCCAGCAGCTGCTTCGAATATCGGGCCACTTCCTGCAGATTCGGACCGGAAACCACGAATTGCAAGGGTTCGCCCCTCTGTCCTCCGACAATCGGCACGGCAGCCGCGAAGGCCTTCACGCCGGGAATCTGCGCCAGTTCCTTGCGTAAAATGGGCATCAATTCATATTGCTTGAGCTTGCGATCTTCGCGATTGACCATGCGCACAGAGGCAAAAGCTTCATTCACCTGGCCTGCCTGGCCCAGGCCGATTGCGGCGAAATAGCTGGCAATTTCCGGATGCTTGGCGAGCACCTTCTCCACTTCCCTGAGGCGGCTGTCGGTGTAGTCGATACTCGAGCCCAGCGGCGTTTTTACCAGCACCATGAAACGCCCCTCGTCTTCTTCCGGGACAAAAGTCTTGCCTACGTTGGCAAAGAACCAGCCTGAGGAAACGACGATGATGATGGTCAACAGCACGATTTTCCAGCGATGGGCCAGGGCATGGCCGAGCATGGCGCGGTAGAAGCGATCCATGGCATTAAAGATACTATCGAGAGCGTAATACAGCTTGCCATGCTGTTTTTCCACCTTGAGATAGCGCGAGCACAGCATTGGCGTCAGCGTCAGCGAGACGAACAGCGAGACCAGCACGCCGAAAGTCACCACCACCGCAAAAGATTTGAAAAACTGACCAATAATGCCGCCCAGGAACATGACTGGGGCAAAGATGGATACCAGGGCGAGGGTGGCCGCCAGTACGGCGAACACCACTTCCTTGCTGCCTGAAAGCGCTGCTGTGACTGGGTCTTTGTCGATAGTTTCGCGGTGGCGGAAGATGTTTTCCAGCACCACGATGGCGTCGTCCACCACCACGCCGATCAGCAGCAGCAAGGCGAGCATGGTGAGCGAATTGAAGGTGAAGCCGGCGAAATACATTACCGAGATCGCACCCAGCAGAGAAACCGGAATGGCCACGGCAATGATCAGTGTCGAGCGCAGGCTCTTGAGGAAAATCAGCACGATCAGGGAAGCCAGCAGGGTGCCTTCGATCAGATGTTCCTGCAGGGACTTGACCATCTCCTTGATGAAAATTGCGTCGTTGGTTGCCAGCTTGATGGTCATGCCGGGCGGCAGCTGCGGAATGATTTCGTTGTCGAGACGTTGCTGCACCGCGTCAATCACCGCCACGGTATTGCCGTTGGCAACCTTGACGATGCCGATGCCCACGGTGGGCTTGCCGTTGAAACGGGCCATCTGGCGATAATCGGTCAGACCATCCTCGATTTCAGCTACCTGTTTCAGGCGAATTGGTGCGCCATCGCGGTAGGCGACGACCATCTCGCCCAGCTCTGAAGGCTGGTGGTACTCCAGATCCAGTTTGAGCAGATACTCGGTCTTGGCGCCGGTCACGAAACCGCCGGGCATCTGAATATGTTCGCGGCCAAAAGCCGCAACGAGATCCTGGGCGGTCACGTTCAGCGCCGCCAGCTGGGCCGGGAGGATGTTAACCCGGATGGTGCGGTCGCGGCGCCCGCCAAGGCGCACTTCACCCACCCCATCGATGGTTTCCAGGCGTTTCTTGATGATGTTGCGGGCATACTGGTTGAGTTGCTGCTGGGTACGGTCGCCCTGCAATGCTACCCACATGATGGGGCTGGTATTGGTTTCCACCTTGGCCACGACAGGCGGGTCGGCATCCTTGGGCAGATTTTTCAGCACCTGGTTGATTTTGGCCTGAACTTCGTTGAAGGCGATATCCACGTCCTTGTTCAGGCTGAAGGTGATGGCGACGATAGAGACGCCGGGCGAGGAGGTGGAGTTGATATGCTCGATGCCCGGAATGCTGTTGACCGCCGTTTCGATCAGATTGGTGATGGAAGCGTCGATAATTTCAGGATTGGCACCTTTTTGCGTGGTGGAAATCGACACGATGGGGAATTCGATATGGGGGAAACGGTCTATCCCCAGGCGCTGGTAACTGATAATGCCGAACAGCACCAGCACCGCCGACATCATGTAGGCGAACACATGACGCTTGATGGAAAGTTCCGGTAGCGTCATTTGGCTTGCTCCGCGGTGCCGGTGCCCTTCTGCTCGACTGGTTTGACCACTATCTTGGCCTGATCGGTGAGGTAACCAGCGCCATCCACAGCGATCTGTTCACCGGCATTCAGGCCTTCGAGAATCTCGACATAGCCTGATTGCCTGACGCCGGTCTTGACCTTGCGCTGGAGCGCCTTGCCGCTATCAACAATATAGACAACCGTGCCAGCCGGTCGCAGAACAACGCTTTGTTCGGGAACCGTGATCGCGCCTGGATGGGTTTCGATTACCACTTCGCCGTTGACAGAAGCGCCGGGTTGCCAGTTTCCTGGATTAACGACTTCAACTATGGCGTCGAAAGAACGGCTGCTTGCGCCAACCATGGGGCGGAGTTGAGTGATGGTGCCGTTTACGTTTTGTTCCGGTGCTGTAGGGGTGGAAAGTGTCACCACCTGACCCACCTTGATCCGTTCGGCGACGGTCTCCGGGAAGGGCAGGCGAATGCGCAGGGCTTCGCTGGTGGAGAGCTGAAACATCGGTTTGCCGAGCTCAATCCAGTCGCCGACAGAAACAAAACGGTTATCTACGCGGCCATCCAGCGGAGAGGTAACGCGGGTGCGGGATAAATTTTTGTTGGCGCGGGTCAGCTGTTCGCGGGACGAAACATTCTGTGCCTCGATTTCCTCCACTTTGCTCGGGGAGACAAAACCCTTATTGGCCAGTTCACGATAACGCTCGGTGAGTTTCTGCTGGGAGACGGCCTGAGCTTCGACCCGTCTGGCATCGGCGGCATAGTCGCTGGCATCGATCTCCGCCAGCAATTGGCCCTTCTTGACCGCATCGCCGATTTCCACATGCACTTTAAGAATGCGCCCGCCAACCTCAGCCCCGATTTTGGGCGCAGTGGCACTTTCTGCTTCTCCAGTCGAGTGTTCCAGCACAGGGACGTCGCGTGCGACTGCCTGGGTGGTGGTGATGATGGCGGGCGGCGGACCGGATTTCTTCTCTTCAGGCTTTTTTGCGCAGGCCGGTAAAACGAGCGTGGCGCACAGGCAGGCCGCAAATACATGGCGGAGATGGGCGGAATTTTTCATCATGGTTCCTGTTCGGTGTCTCTGGAGGTGTTGCAGCAAACTTGAGGAGTAAGTATGCCATGTAGCGGGCATGGAATGCGTCACTCTTAAGCGGAAACATGCGGAGAGAAAGATCGAAGTCATGGACGAAAAAAAACCGGCGCAAGGCCGGTTTTTCGGGGTCAACCGGTTCTTTAAATGAACAGGCTGATGTCTGCCTCGCCGCCATACTCGAAGTAGGTGGCTGCGCCGACATATTCAATGCCGTCAATGAAGTCGCTATGCTCGAAGCCGAACAGCTCAACTGTCATCTGGCAGGCCAGAAACTTGACTTCCGCTTCCTGGCACAGCTCACGCAATTCTGCGATGGTGGCCACGCCGTTGTTGGCGATGGTTTTTTTCATCAATGCAGTGGCAACGTCTTCATACCAGGGGATGGATGCCTGAATAATGTTCGGAATGTTCCAGTTGATATCCTTGAACCATTTTGGTCCGAACGGCATTTTCATGGGCATGCCAGGGTTGCCCAGGGGACTGATCTTGAGGCAGGATAAATCCTTGCGCAGGCACTGCAGGCCATAAAAAGTGAAGAAAATCGTTGATTCGTAGCCCAGTGCCGCAGCGGTGGATGCCAGAATGAAGGGCGGATAGGCCCAGTCCAGCGTCCCCTTGGTGGCGATAATCGTTAGTTTCTTTTGATCATCCATTGTTTCTAAACCCCCTCGTTGCCGTTATGTTTTATGAGTGTTAGCGGATGTCTGTTTCTGAACAGATTTTATTTTTTCTTCATGAAGAAGGTGTATTCGCCGCCAGCTTCCGTGGAGGACATCAATTCATTGCCGGTTTGCTTGGCAAATGCCTGGAAGTCCTTGACGGAACCGGGGTCAGTGGACAGGATTTTCAGTACCTGGCCAGAACCGATTTCGGCGAGGGCCTTCTTGGCGCGCAGAATCGGCAGAGGGCAGTTCAGGCCACGGGCGTCCAGTTCTTTATCAGCATTCATGTAAGTCTCCTAAGCGGGTTAATTGTTGCCAACGAAAAAAGATTATTTAGAGTTTGTAAGATTATTGCAACCTAAAATTTAGCGCGAAATACGTACCGCCAGTCCGTCAGGCTGGACTGGACAGCATCTGGCCGGAGCGCATCCAGGCCATGATGCCGCCTTGCAGGTTCATTACGTTGCTAAAGCCCTGCTGCGACATGAAGGCCGTCACCTGACCCGAGCGAGCGCCGCTCTGGCAATAAAATACCGTCGGTGTTTGCGCACAAAACTCACCCGCTTTGAGCGGGATCAGGTGCATTGGAATATGCTCGGCGCCTTCAATGTAGCCGCGCGCTACCTCGCCTTCAGAGCGGACGTCGATCAGCTTGATCTTGCCTTCCGCCTTCAGTTTTTCCAGACCGCCAATGTCGATTTCCGGAATGCCGAACATGATTTCTCCTTAACGTTAAATCAGGTGAACTTTAGAAACCACTAATATAACAAATTTCTGTTTTATTGCAACCTGCTCTAAAAACGGAGGCGTATTGCGCTGTTTAGCAACGCTGTGCGCCGTGATACAGATTGACCACATGGCGCGCTTCCGCAAAAAACAGCCAGCGTTCAACCACCAGTCCGAGCATGGCGCAGATTGCTGCCATCACCATCTCTCCCTGAGTGGGTGTGCCGATCAGGACAATCAGGGGGTAAATAAATGCAATCGTGAAAACGACAGCCTTGAGGATCAGGCGGTATTTTCGCGCTACCTGGAAACCGAATTCCTGGGTCAGGAAAGTGCCATGGGTATGCCCCTGATCAAGCAGCTTGACCTTGGAGCGGTTAAAACCGGTGGCCGTATTGATGGTGGACGAAATATGCGGGGCAACGATCCAGAAATAATAGATTGCCTTGAGGAAGGCCGCGACCGCCAGCAAGGCGATTGCCAGAAAAACGAACAGGCCCTGGTTCTCCTGCGGGAGGAAGGCGAGCAGCAGCAGGGCACCGGAGAAATGTCCCAGCGCCAGATAGTTGGCAGGGGTCAGGGGTGTATTCCATTGCCGGATGGTTTTCAGGCAGGCGTAAATCATGCCGGTACTGAAGATGGCGGCCCACGATAGCAGCAGTGTAATGATGCCGAACACAAAACGCACCGGTAGCCAGCTTTCCGGTGCCAGCCAGGCGAGGCCAAGATAAAGAGCGGCAAAGGGAAAAAACAACAGGCCGAATACGCCTTCGCGTGACAGCCAGGAAGTGCGGAAGCGCATCACGGCACGCCAGGAGTTCTTTGGATTCGCGAGATGGAACACGGATGACAGAAAGCCGGCTCCCACCAGGAAAATGGCCAGAATGCCGGGCATGAGAAGAGCCTGGGTTCCCAGGCCGCCGCCCAATTTGAACAGGTCGGCCAGTACGAGCAGGGCAAAAAGCCCAAGGCCGGCGCCAGAGCTGACGGTAAAGAAAATAACGCTGAATGCTGGATGCATTTTTAAAACTCCGTGAAGCGTGAAAGGTGAATTGTGAAAGGTAAAAAGTGAATACCGTATGCTGCTACATACATTTCACTTTTACGCTTTACCTCTTCACGACCTTATTAACGAATGTCTTCAACTTTTCCTTGAAACCGGGCTTGCCCAGATTTTCAATCGGGATCGGCTTGGCCTTGCGTGGCGGCAGGTAGTGGTTGGTCGGGTTATAGCCGAGTTCGGGCATTAACTGGTAACCGCTGCGTTCGCGCACCGTGCGGCTGACTGCTGAATCGGGGTCGTCAAAATCACCGAACATGCGGGCATGGGCCGGGCAGGTCAGCACGCAGGCAGGCTGGCGGTCTTCCACGGCCAGATTCTGGTCGTAGATACGGTCTGCGCACAGGGTGCATTTCTTCATTGTGCCGGTGGCGCGATCCAGTTCACGTGCGCCATACGGGCAGGCCCAGGAGCAGAAATTGCAGCCCATGCACTTGTCCTGATCTACCAGCACAATGCCGTCTTCCGCCCGTTTATACGAAGCGCCGGTTGGGCAAACCGTGACGCAGGCGGCGTCCTCGCAATGCATGCACGACATGGGGAAGTTGATGGTCTTGCTGACCGGATATTCGCCCACTTCGTAGCTGCGAATCCGGTTAAACCACACCCCGGACGGTTCTGCGCCGTAGGGTTCGTAGTCGGTCAGTGCGCCGGTCATGCCGGACGCGTTCCACTGTTTGCAGGCGATGGCACAGGCGTGGCAGCCGACGCAAACGTCAAGATCAATTACTAAGCCTAATCTCATTGATATTTATCCTTTTGCGCCAGGGCTATTTGCGGTCGGTTTTTGCGTCATAACGCAGGATGTCCGGACGCTTGCCATCATCTTGCGGCAACGGCTTGAGCGCCGGAAATTCCGGCCAGCTGCCTTCCTCGCCCGGCGCCGCTTTCCACAGCTTGACGCGCAGATCGAACCACGCTGCCTGGCCGGTGACCGGGTCGGAGTTGGTAAGCCGGCGCTCGCCCTGCTTGGGCGGCAGCAGTTCAGAAATGAGGTGGTTAAGCAGGAATCCTTTTGTGGCTTCCGATGCGTCGGGTTTCAGACCCCAGGCGCCGCCCTGCTTGCCGATGGCGTTCCAGGTCCAGATGGTGTCTTCCTGGCAACCCTCCATGGTTTTCATCTGGCAGCGGATCTTGCCATTGTGCGACTCCACCCAGATCCAGTCGAAATCTTTCAATCCCAGGCGCTTTGCCTGCCCGGCGTTCATGAACATGTAGTTCTGCGCCTGAATCTGGCGCAGCCACACATTCTGAGAATCCCAGGAGTGGTACATGAACATCGGACGCTGGGTGATGGCATGGAAGGGGTACTCTTCCTTGTCGGTGCGCTGACTCTCCAGC
Organism: uncultured Gammaproteobacteria bacterium; assembly: GCA_963741495.1. GTDB lineage: Bacteria > Pseudomonadota > Gammaproteobacteria > Burkholderiales > Sulfuricellaceae > Sulfurimicrobium. The sequence continues at coordinate 59,963 of CAVUID010000013.1, read as the reverse complement.
GGCTCGTACCACATCGGCAAGGGGTCGAAGTATTTTGCCAGGCGCTCGCGGTCGGTCTGGTTACGCGGCTGCGGGCCGTCGTACAGGCCCTGACCGGCGAGGCGAAATTTCTGCATCGGCTCGGAGTAAAGCTGCATCACGATGGGCTCTGCCTTGCCGATGAAGCCCACGTCTGCAGCTACTTCAAGGTAATCCTTGTTGGCGTAGCGCATGTATTTCATGTTGTCGGGCCAGTGGTGGGCAAAAAACGACTGGTTCTCGATGTATTTTTCCCACTGGTTCGGGTTGGGCTCACCCTTAAGCGACTTGTCGCCATCCTTGCCGCGCCAGCCAGCGAGGAAACCGATGCCGGGGGAGCGCTCGTAATTGACGATGAAGTCCTTGTAGCCGCTGAACTTGCGCGTGCCATCCTTGTTGGTGAAAGCCGGGAATTTCAGGCGCGAGGCCAGTTCCACCAGCACTTCCTGCCAGGGCCGCACATCGCGTCCGGTTTCGACCAGCGGGTGGCGAATCGCATCGGCCGCCGCATCCGGTTCTGAAATCGGGCGGTCGAGCAGGGAGATCGTGTCGAAGCGCTCCAGGTATGTGGTATCCGGCAGCACCAGATCGGCGAAGTTGACCATTTCCGAGTGGAAGGCATCCGATACCACCAGAAACGGGATCTTGTACATCATGCCCGGCTCTTCCGGATCCAGTTCGGTCAGCATCTGCTGCACGTTTTTGGTGTTCATGGTCGAGTTCCACGCCATGTTGGACATGAACAGGATCAGCGTATCCAGCGCGTAGGGATCATGGTTGGTGGCGTTGGTGATCACCATGTGCATCAGGCCGTGGCTCGACATCGGGCTTTCCCAGGAATAGGCCTTGTCTATGCGCACCGGATTGCCTTCGCCGTCGATGACCAGGTCTTCCGGACGGGTGGGGAAACCCAGCGGTGGACGCGATAGCGCGGTCTGCGGCGCGTGGATCAGGTCGAGATTGTTTTCCGGCAGCTGATGGGGCGGAATGGGTTTCGGGTAAGGCGCCCGGGCGCGGAAGTTGCCGGGGCCGTCGAGCGCCCCCAGCAGGATCTGGATCATGTGGATTGCACGGCAGGTGTGGAAGCCATTGGAGTGCGCGGCAATCCCGCGCATGGCATACATTGCCACCGGGCGACCGACGACCTTATCGTGCTTGCGGCCGTAGATGTCGGTCCACTCGATGTCCAGTTCCACCGTCTCCTTGAATGCAACATGGGCCATTTCCAGCGCCATGCGCTCGATGGACTCGGCCGGCAGGCCGCACTCCCGAGCCACGTTGGCCGGTGAATAGCGCTCGTCGAGATAGCGCTCCGCAGTCACCGTCATGACGGTCTTGACCTGGCGGCCATCGGGCGCGGTGAATTCACCAAAGAGCGCCGGAGCAACATCTGCATCAGCGCCGCTGACGAAAGCCTGTTTTTCCAGGTCCCATACCAGCGGGTTGTTGTCTGCGTCGCGCAGGAACAGGCCGTCGCCGGGTTTGCCCGGCGTCTGCACTACCAGCCAGGGCGAATTGGTGTAGCGGATCAGGAATTCGTAATCGAACAGTTCGCGCGACAGCAGGACATGCACGATAGACATGGCGAGGAGGCCGTCGGTACCCGGTTTGATCGGGACCCATTCGTCGGCAATGGCGGAGTAGCCGGTGCGCACCGGATTGACCGAAACGAACTTGCCGCCGTGACGCTTGAGTTTTTCCAGGCCGATCTTGATCGGGTTGGAGGAGTGGTCTTCCGCCACGCCCCACATGATGAAATACTTGGCGTAATCCCAGTCCGGGGCGCCGAATTCCCAGAAGGAAAAGCCGATTGAATACAGGCCGGCCACTGCCATGTTGACCGAGCAGAAGCCACCGTGAGCCGCCCAGTTGGGGGTGCCGAACTGCTGTGCCCACAGGCCGGTAAGGGCTTGCATCTGGTCGCGGCCAGTGAAGAAGGCCAGCTTGGTGGGATCGGTTTCGCGAATCCTTTTTAGCCGGAAAGAGAGCAGACCCAGCGCCTGTTCCCACTCAATTTCCTCGAATTCACCCGAGCCACGTGGCGAGCCGGCTTTGCGGATCAATGGCTTCTTGAGCTTGGCAGCAGAGTACTGTTTCATGATGCCGGCCGAACCCTTGGCGCATAGCACGCCCTGATTGGTTGGGTGGTTGCGGTTGCCCTGGATGAAGCGCACCTTGTTTTCTTCCAGCGTGACCTTGATGCCGCAGCGGCAGGCGCACATGTAGCAGGTGGTATATTTTATTTCCTGCTTGTCGTGATTCTCGAACTGTATTTGAGCGTTCATTAAGAGCCTTTTTCAGTAGTTGGCAAGCCCGAAAAATCAGGGCTTTTTGGCTTCCACGAGGTTTGATTGTGACGCCCATCTATTAATAAAACAGAATTTTCTAATGTAGCAGATCAAATCATCTCCTCTCGCTGGTCGCCGTGACCAGGCTCAGTGTTTTCCATTATTTTAGGGAAACCAGGTGAGACTGAATTGCTGGTACGCCCATGGCATATCCACGGGATGGGCAGAAAGGGCATGGCTCAGTCCTGCTAAGTGGTGAGAATTTATCAAAAAAACCAGTTATTCCTCAACCGGATTATTTTGATTCGTCAATAAATAGACCTGATCTAAATATCAGCTTGCTTGACTAGCGTTTGCACAAAGGCCCGTCTGCCGGGTTCTCCACACTCAGGGCAATGGCATTTACCAGTTCCTGCATTTCCTCGAGTGTAAACGCAGCAAGTAGTCGATTGGCCAGCGCTGGTTCGAGTTTTATCATGCAGGGCCGCCCATCGGAGAGTGTAACGCGAACACCGGCCGCCTGATGGGTCGCTTCACGGTCGGCTGCATCCACACGATCGGCTTGTTCTTCCATTAGCGTGTCGTAATAAGTATCCAGTTCATCGGAAACGCGTTCGTCTATGTCTTCAGGTGTCGTGGCCAGCAGACCCATGTCATCCGGAAGCAGCGTGCAGTCAATACCGTGTGTGCGTGCATGATCTACAAAACGCTGGCGCAGTTCCTCATCAAAAAAAATGTATTCGAACATGGTGCAGCCTTTCTATTTTTCGTTGAGGGTCGCCAGAATTGCCTGATTGCGGCCCTCATGCTTGGTGTGATAAAGCGCCTTGACGGCGGCATTATTAATGGCCTCCTGGGTGGCGAAGTCAGCATCTGAAGCAACGCCACTGTGGACTGATAGATCAGGCATGCATGATTTTCCTGAGCAAAAATGTTTTCTGTGCCGGGTAGACCATTACTTGCCTGCAGAAGCCCTGTTGCCGACGTGCCTCACGCGGCTTCCCTGACCCAGTGCCCGGACTTGCCGCCCTGCTTTTCCAGCAGGCGGATGGCGTCGATCCGCATGCCGCGGTCGACGGCCTTGCACATGTCGTAGATGGTCAGCAGGCCAACGCTGACAGCAGTCAGCGCTTCCATTTCAAGGCCGGTGCGCCCCAGCGTTTCTGCTGTTACCACGCATTCGATTGTGGAATTGCTTTGGTCGATGTTGAATTCGACAGCCACGCGGGTAAGCGCCAGCGGATGGCAGAGAGGAATCAGATCTGCAGTGCGTTTCGAGCCCTGGATGGCTGCGATGCGTGCAATGCCGATGACATCGCCTTTTTTTGCATTGCCGGCAAGGATGAGTTGCAGTGTTTCCGGCTGCATTTCTATCTGGCCTGATGCGCGGGCAATGCGCCGGGTTTCGGATTTGTCTCCCACGTCCACCATGTGGGCCTGGCCTTGTGCATCGAAATGGGTGAATTGGTTCACCGTAGCTCCTTGTTGTGTGTGAACTTATTAGCAGGAGCAGCTATCATAGCACCATGAAATTGATTTATTTACTGCTGTTTCTAGTCGGCTTCCTGCCCCATGCCTTGGCCAATGAACTGCCCGATCTGGGCGAATCCTCCCAAGCTGTATTTTCTTCCCGGCAGGAACGCCGTATCGGCGAATCCATCATGGCGGATATTCGTGGCAGCCGCGACCTGGTGGGTGATGCTGAGGTGACGGCTTACCTCAATGCATTGGGCGCGAGACTGGTGGCTAACAGTCAGGAGTCGACCGGCGGTTTTGAGTTTTTTGTCATTCGGGACAGCACCTTGAATGCTTTCGCTTTGCCTGGCGGATTTATCGGGGTTCACACGGGCCTGATCTTGTCAGCTCAGAGTGAATCGGAGTTGGCCAGCGTGCTGGCGCACGAGATTTCTCATGTTACCCAGAGGCATCTGGCAAGAGTCATTGCGGGGACGCAGAAAAATATGCTGACCTCCCTTGCCGCGCTGGCGGTCGCTATTTTGGCTGCACGCTCCAATCCTCAGGTCGCGAACGCTGCGGTGGCGACTGCGCAGGCAACGGGTATCCAGAGTCAGCTTGATTACACACGCGAACACGAGCGCGAGGCTGATCGAATTGGCCTTCAGGTGCTGAACTCCTCTGGGTTTGACCCCCGCGCAATGGCCGATTTTTTTGGGCGCATGCAGAAGTATGGCCGTCTGTACGAAAATAATGCGCCGGTCTATTTGCGCACACACCCTCTCACCACTGAGCGCATTGCCGATGTGCAGAATCGGGTGGAGGCTCTGCCTTACCGCCAGATACCGGATAGTCTGGATTTTCAGCTGGTGCGGGCCAAGCTGGAGGCTGAAGAGGGGTCTGCCCAGAATGCGGTCAGGGGGTTTGAAGCCGCACTGGCGGAAAAGAAATACAGCAGCGAGGTGGCACAGCATTATGGCTTGGCCAGTGCGCTGCTGCGCAGCAAGGATTATGGTCGGGCAGAGCGGGAACTGGCGCTGGCGCGAAAGCCGGCGGGGCATCCCATGTTCGATGTGCTGGCAATGCGGATCAAGCTTGAAACAAGCCAGCCCGGGGCGGCGCTCGATATTTGTCGCGGTGGTTTGAAGCGTTTTCCCAATCACCTTGCCCTGATCCATGGCTGTGCTGAAATCATGCTGCAGACCGGCGCGGCTACCGAGGCGTTATCTCTGGTGAGCGGCGCCATAAAAAGTCGCGATAACGATGCACGCCTGTATATGCTCCAGGCCCAGGCCTATGCCGCCTTGGGTAAGCTTGTGCCGCAACACCGTGCGCTGGCGGAGGCTTATGTCTTGCAGGGCAATCTGACGGAAGCAATCATTCAGTTGCAGATTGCTCTTAAAACCCGGGATGGCGATTTCTATCAGCTTTCGATGGCAGAGGCGCGCTTGCGCCAGTTGCGCGAGATGGAAAAAGAGAGCCGCAAGCCGCCTCAACCCTGAGAAGCAGCCAACTCCAGATAACGCTGATGCAATTGCTCAACCTGCGGTCTCAGTGCAGATCTGACGCCGTGATTGTCCACGATGTCATCCGCCTGCTCGAGTCGCGCCTGGCGGCTGAGCTGGTGAGCCATGATGGCGCGGACCTCGGTTTCGTCGAGGCCATTGCGCGCCGCGACCCGTTCCACCTGTTGCGCCTCACTACAATCCACGACCAGTATCCGATGCACAATATCCCGATAGGCTCCTGTTTCAAGTAGCAGCGGCACGGCAATAATGGCGTAAGGGGATTGGGCCCGCGCAAGAAGGCGTTTAACTTCATCCTGGATCAGGGGGTGGAGAATGGCTTCCAGTTTTTCCTTCGCTTCGGGGGATGAAAAAATCAGATGGCGCAGGCGGGGTCGGTTCAATTCGCCATCCGGCAGCAGGAAATCGGAGCCAAACTCACCTGCAATGGCAGCCAGGGCGGGTTCACCCACTGCCGTGAGTTGTCGGGCGATCTGGTCGGTGTCTACAATGGAAATATCTCGTTCGGCAAATAGCTCGGCTACGGCACTTTTGCCGCAGCCGATGCCGCCGGTCAGCCCGATGACCAGTTTAGAGCGCAACGCCGAGATAGGCCTGGGTGATGGCCTGCCCCCAGAACAGTGCAATCAGACCCCCTCCAGCGAGGTAAGGGCCGAAAGGGATGGGAATCTGGCGGCCTCGGCCAGCGAACAGAATGAGCGTGATGCCTACCACCGCCCCTACCAGAGAGGACAGCAGAATGGTGAGTGGCAGCACCTGCCAGCCCAGCCAGGCGCCGATGGCGGCCAGCAGCTTGAAATCCCCGAAGCCCATGCCTTCCTTGCCTGTGGTGAGCTTGAACAGCCAGTACACGCTCCACAGAATGAGATAGCCTGCCACTGCGCCAAGCACGGCGGACGGGAGGCTGGTAAAGGTGCCGCTAGTATTGACCAGCAGCCCGAGCCACAGTAGCGGCAAGGTAATACTGTCGGGCAACAGCTGAGTATCGAAATCGATAAAGGTCAGTGCGATCAGCGCCCAGACGAATACCAGCGCAGCCAGTGCTGCGGTGCCAAAACCAAAATGCCAGGCGATAAAGGCACTAAGCGCACCCGTTAGTACTTCCACAATGGGATAGCGAGGGCTGATGCGGGTTTTGCATTGGGCGCAGCGGCCGCGTAATGCCAGGTAGCTCAGTACAGGAATATTTTCCAGTGCACGAATCTGATGCCCGCAGGCGGGGCAGGCAGAGCGCGGGACAACCAGATTGTAGCGTGGGCCGCTTGGGGTGGGGGAAACTTGGGCCGGGTCGACATCGAGCGATGCACATTGTTCGCGCCACTCCTGTTCCATCATGCGGGGCAGTCGGTGGATAACGACATTCAGGAAACTGCCTACCATCAGGCCCAGCAGGCCGCACAGTGCAATAAAAGCCACTGGGGTGGTTTGGAAGAGTTGCAACAGGTCCATCAGAGCGAGTTCCGGAATAAGATGCAGGCCGGCTATCGCCGGCCCTGGGACGAAACCAGTATTATTTAGATCGCTTGCGCCCATTTTGAAGATCGGCAGGTACATGGCGATCACCAGGCCGCCAATGAGCGTGCCGAGAACCACCATGATCATCGGTTCCATCAGGCTGGCGAGCGCATCCACGGCATCATCCACTTCCGCTTCGTAAAAATCGGCCACCTTGCTCAGCATGGAATCAAGCGCGCCAGATTCCTCGCCGATGGACACCATCTGCAGCACCATATTGGGGAACAAATTGGTATTTTGCATTGCCACCGTAAGGCTGGTGCCGGTGCTGACTTCGCCCTGAACTTTTTTGGTGGCATTGTAGTAAACGATGTTGCCGGCTGCACCTGCCACGGAATCCATGGCTTCCACCAGCGGTACGCCAGCTGCGAACATGGTGGCTAAGGTGCGGCTCCAGCGTGCAATGGTGGCTTTTTCGATCACCGGGCCGAATACGGGGATTTTGAGAAACAGTCGATCCATCACTTCCTGCATTTTGCGTGACCGTCTCCAGGTGTAGAAAAAGAACCAGAAGCCGCCACCGATACCGCCAAAAATCAGGTACCAATATGAAACGAAAAAATCGGATATGGCCATCACGAACAAGGTAGGAGCGGGCAAATCGGCGCCAAAGCTGGTGAATAGATCCTTGAATGCAGGCACCACGAAAATCATGATTACCGCAGTAATCACAAATGCCACCACGATGATTGATATTGGATAAAACAGGGCGGCCTTGATCTTGCCCTTGATGGCCTGGATTTTTTCCTTGTAGGTGGCAAGGCGATCGAGAATCGTGTCGAGAATACCGGCCTGCTCGCCCGCATTGATCAGGTTGCAGTATAGCGCGTCAAAATACAGGGGGTATCTTTTGAAAGCCTGACTCATGCTGCTGCCGGTGGAAATATCGGATTTGATATCAAGCAACAGTTTTTGTACTGCCGGGTTGCTGTGGCCTTTGCCTACGATGTCGAATGACTGCAGCAGCGGCACGCCGGCTTTCATCATGGTGGAAAGCTGGCGGGTAAAAAGCGTGATGTCCTTGTCGGTGATTTTGCCGCCGCGTGTACGCTGTTTTTTCACCTTCAGGACGTTCAGGCCCTGGCGACGCAGCGTCGCACTGACAACAGTTTCGCTTGCCGCCACCATGTCGCCTTTGACGGTCTTGCCTTTTTTGTCCTTGGCTTCCCAACTGAAGTTGTATTCTTTTACGGCTATTTTTTTTGCGACTGCCATGGGTTGATCCTCATTCGTTGGTCACGGCTTCAATTTCTTCCAGCGAGGTCAGTCCTGCCTTGACCTTGCGCAACCCTGCCTGGCGCAAATCCTGAACACCCTCGCGGCGCGCCTGGTCGGCAATATCGTGGGCGGTGCCGTTTTTCATGATGAGGCGGCTCATCTCATCGGTGATGGGCATGACCTGATAAATGCCGACCCGGCCCTTGTAACCGGAGCCCTTGCATTTTTCACAGCCGGCATGACCATAGGGTTGCCAGCTTCCATCCAGTTCTTCCTCGGCAAAACCGGCGCGCAGCAGGGCTTCGCGGGGTATGTCGATGGGTTTTTTGCAACTGCATAAACGGCGAGCCAGTCGCTGGGCGGTAATCATGATGACCGATGAGGCGATGTTGAAAGGCGCAACGCCCATGTTCATCAACCGTGTCAGAGTGGCGGGCGCATCGTTGGTATGCAGGGTGGATAATACCATGTGGCCGGTTTGTGCTGCCTTGATGGCGATATCGGCCGTTTCCAGGTCGCGGATCTCGCCCACCATGATCACGTCCGGATCCTGGCGCAGGAAGGACTTGAGCGCGGCAGCAAAAGTCAGCCCAGCTTTGTCGTTGACATTGACCTGATTGACGCCGGGAAGGTTGATTTCGGCCGGATCTTCGGCAGTGGAAATATTGACGCCTGGCTTGTTGAGAATATTCAGGCAGGTATACAGCGAAACCGTTTTTCCGCTACCTGTCGGGCCGGTGACCAGCACCATGCCATAAGGTCGCTCGACGGCATTGAGCAGGGCTTCCTTCTGATCCGGATCGTAACCCAGCGCATCAATCCCCAGCGTGGCGCTGGAAGGATCGAGAATACGCATCACGATCTTCTCGCCATACAGTGTCGGCAGGGTGCTGACGCGGAAATCGATGGCACGGTTCTTGGATAGCACGAGTTTCATCCGGCCATCCTGGGGGACGCGTTTTTCTGCGATATCCAGCTTGGAAATCACCTTGATACGCGAGGAAATCTTGTCCTTGATGGCGAGCGGGGGTTGAGCTACTTCATACAGAATGCCGTCGGTGCGGTAGCGAATACGGTAGTATTTTTCATAGGGTTCGAAGTGAATATCGGACGCGCCGCCATTGATTGCATCCATGAGAATTTTCTGGAGATACTTGACGACCGGCGCATCGTCGATTTCTGCACTGGCGCTTTCGTCCTGTTTTGCCAGCGTTTCGTCATCGGTGAATTCGAGATCGCCGATGTCTTCGACATCCAGGCTTTTCATCGAAGTGTCGCTGGATTCGACAAATTTTTCGATCAGCTTGCCAAGTTTGTTGTCTTCCACCACCACCTGTTCGACAGTGTGATTGGTTTGAAAACGGACATCATTGAGCGTCTGTAGATTGGTAGGGTCGGATGTGGCGATAAAAAGATGGGTGCCTCGCTGGTGCAAGGCAATGATTCGCCGGCTTTGTACAATCGATGCGTCCAGTACGCCTTTGGGCAGATGCTCGGCATCAACTGTGCTCAGGTCGAGCAAGGGGAAGCCAAAATTTTGCGATGCAAATTCGGCTACTTGCAGTGCATTTAATTTATTGCTTTGAAGCAACTGGCTGACGAAACTGCTTTTGACTGCTGCGGCTTGTGCCTGGATAGCGTCGGCATCGGCGTCAAGCAACAGGCCCTCTTGAACCAGGGCGCGAGCCAGACCGCTTAATCCAGTTGGAACCGTTGCTGCAACCATCTTAAATTTTCTGCCCAGTGTGTAGAACGATTTTCAAATGATGCCCCCTGCATGTTTTTTTGTAAAGGCGGGAGACGCTATTCCTCAGCCATGGCGGCAGGGGGGAAGATTCTGACCCCTTTTACCGAGCGGTCCTGGGTTTGCATGATTTCCAGGGGAACACCGGCGATTTTCAGGCTGATGCCAGCCTCAGGAATGTTTTCCAAATGTTCGAGAATCAGGCCATTCAGGGTTTTTGGCCCGTCGAGTGGAAATTGTAGTCCAAGTTTGCGATTCAGGTCACGCAACAGGCTGCCTCCATCAACCAGCCAGCTGCCATCCTCCTGGCGGCGATAGGTGCCGCCCTGTGCCGGGGCGTGGGTGGTGAATTCGCCCACAATTTCTTCCAGAATGTCTTCCAGGCTGACCAGTCCAAGCAGTTCGCCATATTCGTCAACTACCATGCCGATGCGGCGCTGGTTTTCCTGAAAATGCTGCAACTGGGAAAACAGCGCAGTGCTGGCAGGGATGAAATAGGGTTCGCGCAAAATGTCACGCAAGCGCAGTCGGCGTCGAGCTCTCCAATCTGGGTCTGGTGCAGCACCTTGCGTGCATGGACCAGGCCGATGATGTTGTCCAGTTGCCCTTGGTAAACCGGGATGCGGGTGTGGTGGCTGGTGGAAAGCTGGCGGCGTATTTCTTCTGCTGGCGCATCGATGTCGATGGCCTCGATCTGGTTGCGTGGCGTCATGACGTCATCCACGGTAATGTTTTCCAGTTCGAACAGATTGATCAGGATGCTCTGGTGTTTTTGCGGGATATAGTGCCCTGCCTCCAGCACCATTGTGCGCAACTCCTCCAGACTCAAGCTGCTGGTTGTTGCAGATGCCGGTTTCAGACGCAAAATCCACAATAGTGCCTGAACGAACAGATTGACGAACCATATGACGGGGTAAAACAGTTTCAGCAAGGGGGTCAGCACAAAACTCAGGGGCAGGGCGATCCGTTCCGGGTAGGCGGCGCCCATGACTTTTGGGGTGATCTCGCTGAATACCAGGATGGCAAAAGTGACAGCCAGCGTGCCAATGGACAGGGCGAGCTCTCCTTCGCCGACCAGGCGGACGGTGATAACGGTCACCAGGGTGGCGCATGCAGCATTGACCAGGTTGTTGCCCAGCAGGATCACGCCGAGCAGTTTGTCGGTTCTGGCCAGCAGTTGAGTGGTGAGTCTGGCGCCGCGGTGGCCGGATTGAGCAAGGTGCTTCAGGCGATAACGGTTGAGCGCCATCATGCTGGTTTCGGAAATGGAAAAAAATCCGGAAAGAATCAGAAGAACGATAAGCGCGCCAAGCAGCACGCTGATGGGGGTGTCGTCCAAGGGACGGAATCCTTATGCGATGAAAAACTGGCGGAGTTGTGAAACTTTGAACATTGGATTTATTCAACGACCAAGAACGATTTCGAGCACGAACTTGCTGCCGATATAAGCCAGCAAACAGCGCCATGAATCCGCTCAGTGTCCAGCGTATGGCAGTGCGTCCGCGCCAGCCATAGCGCAGGCGACCCCCCAGCAGAGCGGCATAAATGCCCCAGGAGATCATGCGCAAATACGGTTTTGTGGCTGAGTTGCAGCGCCTTGCCAAATAACTCCTCCGAAAACAGCATGCCGCTCATCAGGGTCAGGGTGAGCAAGGTGAAGCCTGCCCACAGGATGCGGAATAGCAGATGTTCCATGGTGAGCAACGGGGGAAGTCTCTGTAGCAGGGTCGAGAGCGGTCTGGAATGGAGATGTCGCTCGACAGCCGCCATCAGAAGTGCGTGCATGGCTGCGATGGTAAACAGGCTGTAGGCAAGGGTGGCGATGAATAAATGAATCTTGAACAGGGTTTGCTTCGGTATGCAGCAGGGTATGGGTGGCGGGAAAGAGTCGAGGGGGCGACCAGACTGAGTGCGGCGAAGGGCAGCACAAATCCCTGCAGGCCTTCCAGATTGTTGCGCAGGCTGCCCAGCCAGTAGACCAGAACCGTGAGCCAGGCGATGGCCGAGATGGCGTGCCCGACACCGAGCTTGATTCCGTCCGGCTGGATGATCAGTTGCAGCAGCAGCCATGCATGGAGCAGCAGTGGCAGCAGAATGGCAGGCTTTTCCCATGCATGGGGTGTTGTGGCGGTGTCTTTTCCCAAGCCAGAGTGCGCGCCAGAAATAGGCGCCGAGTCCGGCGTAGAGAAATGCAGTCAGGAAAAGAGGTAATAAATCCGGCATGGTTTGGGATAAAATTCAGATTTTTCCGATTCTACACCAATCAATGGTGAGGAGTTAGGGGTGAGAGGTTTGAGTATAGAGTCAAAAATGGTGCTAAATCATGACTTCGTGCTTGTCTCCTCGCTTTTGCCCCTCATTCCTTACTAGAATATTAGGAATTCAAATGTTTGACAATCTTTCGCAACGCCTTTCCGGCGTCATCAAAAACCTGCGCGGCCAGGCGCGCCTGACGGAAGCCAATATTCAGGATGCCTTGCGTGAAGTGCGTATGGCCTTGCTGGAGGCGGACGTGGCACTGCCGGTGGTGAAGGATTTCATTGCCCAGGTCAGAGGAGCGCGCGCTTGGCCAGGAAGTGCTGTCCAGCCTGACGCCGGGGCAGGCGGTGGTGCAGGTGGTTTATGAAGAACTGACTCGCCTGATGGGCGAGCACAATGCCACGCTCGATCTGGCAGCGCGCCCGCCCGCGGTAATTTTGCTGGCGGGCTTGCAGGGCGCGGGCAAAACCACAACTGCCGGCAAGCTGGCGAAGTTTTTGCGCGAGCAGATGAAGAAGAAAGTATTGCTGACCAGTTGCGACGTATATCGCCCGGCCGCGATCGAGCAGCTGAAAACCTTGGCGCAGCAGCTTGATACGGATTTCTTCCCTTCTCAGGTCGGGCAGCAGCCAGAGCAGATCGCCCTGTCTGCGGTGGATTTTGCGCGCAAGCATTTTCATGATGTCGTGATTGTCGATACGGCCGGTCGCCTGGCGATTGATGAAGCCATGATGGATGAGATCAAGCGCCTGCACTCGGCGCTTGATCCGGTCGAAACCCTGTTCGTGGTCGATGCGATGCAGGGGCAGGATGCGGTGAATACGGCCCGGGCCTTCAGCGATGCGCTGCCGCTCACTGGTGTGATTCTGACCAAGCTGGATGGCGATGCGCGTGGCGGCGCGGCGCTATCGGTGCGGCAGGTCACCGGCAAGCCGATCAAGTTTGTCGGTGTGGGCGAGAAATCGACTGGTCTGGAAGCATTCTATCCGGACCGCATGGCTTCGCGCGTGCTGGGCATGGGCGACGTGCTGTCGCTGATCGAGGACGCGCAGCGCGGCGTGGATCAGGACGAGGCGCAAAAGCTGGCGAAGAAACTCAAGTCCGGCAAGAGTTTTGATCTCGAGGACTTCAAGCAGCAGATGCAGCAAATGAAAAAAATGGGCGGCATGGCCGCCCTGATGGACAAGCTGCCCGGCCAGATGGGGCAGATGGCCGGCGACGCCCAGGTCAACGACAAGATGGTTAGCCGTCTGGAGGGCATCATCAATTCCATGACCCCGCAGGAGCGCCGTAAGCCGGAGCTTATCAAGGCTTCGCGCAAGCGGCGCATTGCGGCGGGGGCCGGTGTTCAGGTGCAGGACGTGAACCGTTTGTTGAGTCAGTTCGAGCAAACCCAGAAAATGATGAAAATGTTTTCCAAGGGCGGCGGCATGGCGAAAATGATGCGCGGTATGAAAGGCATGCTGCCCGGAATGCGATAACGTCCTTGCAATCCTGTACTGGAGTGTCGTAAAATCGCGCTCTTTTTCAAGAATTTAAGTAGGCTGAAACTATGGTAATCATTCGACTCGCCCGCGGTGGCGCAAAAAAGCGCCCGTTCTACAACCTGGTGGTGGCTGATTCTCGCGAGCGTCGCGACGGTCGTTTCATCGAGCGCGTGGGTTTCTATAACCCGCTCGCGCCTGAAGGACAAGAAGCAATGCGCATCAATTCCGAGCGCGTGGCTTATTGGCAAAGCAAGGGCGCCCAGTTGAGCGACGCAGTGGCAAAACTGGTCAAGCGCGCGGGCGCCGTAGCAGCAGCCTAAATCGTTAGGTGTCGCAGCAGCCTGATAATCTGGTTGTCATGGGGCACATTGGTGTCCCGTTCGGGGTGCGTGGCTGGGTCAAGATCCATGCTCATACCGAACACATTGACGGTCTGCTCGACTATCCGGCATGGTGGCTGGGCAAGAATGGCCAGTGGCGTGAAGTCAAGGTGCTGGATTCCGAAGTGCACAGCAAATCGCTGGTGGTGCATCTGGATGGCTGTAATGACCGGGATGCGGCGGCTGCGTTGCGTGGCAGTGAAATTGCCGTACCTCGCGATGCATTGCCGGAACCTGCCGAGAATGAATATTACTGGTCTGACCTGATCGGTCTGAGCGTGCTCAATACCGAGCAGCAGATCTTGGGCAAAGTCAGCGAACTGCTGGAAACCGGCGCCAATGACGTGCTGGTGGTACAGGGCGAACGGGAAATATTGATTCCCTTCGTTCCGCAAGTGATACAGGAAGTGGATCTGGCGGCTGGCACGATCCGGGTGGACTGGGGTCTGGATTGGTGATTCCTTACCAGTTCGATGTTGTCACCCTGTTTCCGCCGATGTTTGAAGCTGTTACCGCAAGCGGCATCACGCGACGGGCGCAGGAGCAGTCGAGTTACCAGTTGCGGCTGTGGAATCCACGCGACTTCACCAGCAACAATTACCGCACGGTGGATGACCGGCCCTATGGTGGCGGTCCCGGCATGGTGATGCTGGCGGAACCGCTGGAACAGGCCATCACGGCAGCGCGTCAGGCGCAAAGCGCGGCGGGTATGGAGAAGCCACGGGTGGTTTATCTCTCGCCGCAGGGAAGATTGCTTGACCATGCCGGGTGATGGATCTGGTGGCGACGGGCGGACTGATTTTACTTGCCGGGCGTTACGAAGGGGTGGACGAACGACTCTTGCGGCGCCAGGTGGATGAAGAAATTTCCATCGGCGACTATGTGCTTTCCGGGGGGGAACTCCCGGCCATGGTGCTGATGGATTGCATTATCCGGCAATTGCCGGGAGTGCTGGGCGATGCGGAATCGGCCGAGCAGGATTCGTTTGTGAATGGCCTGCTGGATTTTCCGCACTATACCCGGCCCGAAGTTTATCAGGGTGAGCGTGTCCCGGAAGTTTTGATGTCCGGAAACCACGCCCTGATACAGAAGTGGCGGCTGAAACAGGCGCTTGGACGCACCTGGCAACGTCGCCCAGATTTGCTGGCAAAACGCCAGTTGACCAAAGAGGAGTCTCGGCTGCTGACTGAGTATCAGCAGGAACAAGACGCCGTAAAATAAAAGGAAGCAAACATGAATATCATCGAACAACTGGAACAGGAAGAAATCGCCCGCCTGGGTAAAACCATTCCTGCTTTTGCCCCCGGCGACACCATCGTGGTGCAGGTCAAAGTAAAGGAAGGCACCCGCGAGCGTCTGCAGGCTTACGAAGGTGTGGTCATCGGCAAGCGTAACCGTGGCCTGAACTCATCCTTCATCGTGCGCAAGATTTCCTCCGGCGAAGGTGTGGAGCGTACTTTCCAGACCTACTCCCCGCTGGTGGCAAGCATCGAAGTGAAGCGCCGTGGTGATGTGCGCCGCGCCAAGCTGTACTACCTGCGCGACCGCTCCGGCAAGTCCGCTCGTATCAAGGAAAAACTGCCTAACCGCAAGTAAGCGGCAACAGCGTCTTTCCCCGCTGGCCTCCCTGCTGCCCCGGCTCGCTCCGGGCAGCAGGGAGGCCACACAAATTCCCCCGATGCGTTTAGAATGGCGCGATGCGCTATTGGCTTTATCCCCCGCTCATTTTTGACGCGCCATTGTCTACATGGATTTCAGCACTAAAATCTGAGACTGTTGTTCGCCCGATACAAAGAGAATCGACGCCATATGCATGGCTGTGGGAGCGTTTTTCTTGAAAATCTACCAGGCTCGAATCGCCATGCCTTTCGGTATTCTGGGTATTGTTACCGAGGGCGAGTATCTGACAGAAATCGATTTTCTGCCTGACGAGACGCTTATCCTTCCCGCGCAAACACCTCTGGCTCTGAAAACCTGCGCCCAATTACAGGCCTATGCCGCCGATCCTGATTTTCACTTCGATCTTCCGCTTCGACCGCAGGGCACGCCCTATCAAAAAAGGGTATGGCAGGCGCTGCTGGAAATTCCCTCCGGCCAGGTTGAAAGTTATGGTGCGCTGGCTAAGCATCTCGGCTCGGCACCGCGTGCAATCGGTCAGGCCTGCGGCGCCAATCCCATCCCGGTGATTATTCCTTGCCACCGCGTACTTGGCCAAAACGGGCCTGGGCGGCTTCATGCGCCACGCAGATGGCAACCCACTGCAGATCAAACGCTGGTTGCTGGAGCATGAGCATGTCCCTGCCTTTAGACCTGCTGGATGAGTTTTGTGACGCGCTGTGGCTCGAAGAGGGGCTGGCGCGCAATACGCTGGAGAGTTACCGGCGGGATCTTGGCCAGTTTTCCGAGTGGCTTGAACGAGAGCGCCATCGGGGTCCGCTCGATGCGGGCCAGGTCGACATTCTCGCCTACCTTGCGCACCGGTTCGCTGCTCACATCAAGGCGACGACGAGCAGTCGTTTGCTGTCCAGCCTGCGTCGCTTTTACCGCTACCAGCTGCGCCAGGGAAAAATTCAGGTGGATCCCACGCTGCAGATTGAGATGCCCAAGCTGCCACGACCTTTACCTAAATCCCTGAGCGAGGCTGATGTGGAAGCCCTGTTGAATGCGCCCAATATTGCTCAGTCGCTCGGACTGCGCGACCGTGCCATGCTGGAGACCCTCTATGCCACCGGATTGCGCGTGTCGGAGCTGGTGTCATTGCCGCTACAGGGGCTCAGCCTGGAAATGGGGGTGGTGCGGGTGATGGGGAAGGGCTCCAAGGAGCGCCTGGTTCCGCTGGGCGCCGAAGCGGTAGACTGGTTGCAGCGCTATCTGACAGAAGCGCGCCCCGATTTGCTGGCGGGCAAGCCTGATGTGGCAGTATTCGTGACGCAGCGCGGCGGCGCCATGACACGCCAGGCATTCTGGCATCTCATCAAGCGCTATGCGGTTCAGGCGGGCTTGTCTGTGGCCCTTTCTCCCCATACTTTGCGCCATGCTTTTGCTACCCACCTGCTTAATCACGGTGCTGATTTGAGAGTGGTGCAGATGCTGCTGGGACACTCGGATATTTCTACAACCCAGATTTACACCCATGTGGCGCGGGAGCGGCTGAAGCGACTGCATGCCGTACACCATCCACGCGGGTAATGCCCAGAAGCCGGGCATGAAGGTCTTCGGTCAGGCCGCCCTCAAGCTTTTCAGAAGGATTTCAAAATATGGGCCTGGTCAGGGGTTTCTTAAATGTAGGACTTCATCGAGCTGCGTCTGCCGGGTTTTTTCTTCTGAATTACCACGCCCTTGACGGCTTCCGGGCCGGAAATTAGTTCGGTGGGGTACAGATCGTTGAGGGCGCTCAGATACCACTTGTCGTCGCGGATCAGCAACTGGCGGAAAGTGTATTCATCCTTATGGAAGGCGACCACGAACGAGCCGTCGGTCGCCAGTCCTTCCGGTTCGACCACGATGATGTCGCCGTTCTCGAATTCCGGCAGCATGCTGTCGCCCAGCACCATCAGGGCGTAAGGTTCACCGCTGGAACAGGCGCTGGCGGCCTCGTCTTCAGGGACGGTATGAATGGGGATGGTTTTTCTGGTCTGCATATTCCGGGAATCCTGAATCAATGGGGCGATGCTAAACTGTCGCAAAATTTTATCGCCATATAATGGTGGCCAATTCAATGTATTGCAAGCCTTGCCATGTTGATTGATACCCACTGCCACCTTGATGCTGCCGAGTTCGACTCCGATCGTGATCGGGATGTGGCCGCTGCACGCGCGGCTGGGGTCGAAATCCAGATTGTGCCGTCTGTGGAAAAGGGTAATTTTGCAGCAGTGCTGGAGTGTTGCAGGCGCTATGCCGGCTGTTATCCGGCTCTGGGTATTCACCCCATGTATGTGGATCGTGCGCAGCCTGAAGATCTCGTTGACTTGAAAGCTGCCGTGGCACTCGAAAAGCTGGTGGCGATCGGCGAAATCGGCCTTGATTTCTTTGTGCCTGATTATGATCAGGAAATGCAGGAATTCTATTTTAGCGAGCAACTGAAGATCGCTCGGGATGCTGAATTGCCGGTGTTGTTGCATATCCGCCGCGCGCAGGACCAGGTACTCAAGCATTTGCGCCGGATACGAGTTTGCGGCGGTATTGCCCATGCCTTCAATGGCAGCCGGCAGCAGGCGGATGAATTCATCAAACTGGGCTTCAGGCTGGGTTTTGGCGGCGCAATGACTTATCCGCGTGCCACCCGCTTGCGGGAACTGGCGGCCACTCTACCGCTGGAAGCCATCGTGCTGGAAACTGATGCGCCGGATATGGCGCCGGTCTGGATTGGCAAGGGGCGCAACAGCTCAGAAACATTGCCGCAAATCGCGCAGGCTCTGGCAGAGTTGCGCGGCATCCCATATGAGGCGGTGGTCCAGGCAACTGGCGCCAATGCGCGTGCCGTGGTGAAAGGGCTGACGTGATCGCGGTCCGGAAGATGGCGCTACTCTCGATTGCAGCGGCGATTGTGACGCTGGCGCTCAAGTTTGGCGCGTGGTTTCTTACCGGCTCGGTGAGTTTGTTTTCCGATGCTATTGAGTCTCTGGTCAATCTTGCGGCAGGCCTGATGGTTTTCTGGATGCTGAGCATTGCAGCACGTCCGGCGGATACCGGGCATGCCTATGGTCACGAAAAGGCGGAATATTTCTCCAGCGGTGTCGAGGGCGCGCTGATTCTGGTGGCGGCGGCTTCAATCATCTATGCCGCCATGGAACGTTTTTTTTATCCAGCGCCACTCACCCATCTTGGTTCGGGGTTGCTGGTTTCAGGGCTGGCTGCACTGGTAAATTTGGTGGCGGCGCGCATGCTGCTCAGAGTGGCGCGAGAAAAGGACAGCATCGCTTTGGAGGCGGACGCCCGGCATCTGCTCACCGATGTCTGGACCTCCGTCGGTGTGCTGGGCGGGTTGGTGGTGGTGATGTTTGCGCCACCGGCGTGGCAGGTGCTCGACCCCATCATGGCGGTGGTCGTTGGCGCCAATATCGTGCTGACCGGGGTGAAATTGCTGCGCCGCTCTCTGGATGGCTTGATGGATGCCGCATTGCCGGAGCAGGAGACGCGTTCCATCGAAGCCTCGATTCGCGCCATGTTGCCCTCCGGGGCCTCTTTCCACGACTTGCGCAGCCGCAAAGCCGGGCCGCGTCGCTTTATCGAATTCCATTTGCTGATGCCCGGCGAGATCAGCGTGCGGGCATCCCACGATTTATGCGACCGCATTGAGGAAAAAATTGCGCGTGAACTGGCGCAAACCTCGGTCATTATTCACGTTGAACCCATTGAAACCCATTCCGGAGATAATTCATGAACGGCCTGTTGCCTCAATTCGAGCGTACACACATCCTGCTGGGAGATGCTGGCCTGGCCACGCTTGCACAGAAACACGTATTCGTCGCGGGGCTGGGCGGCGTCGGCTCCTACTGTGCCGAAGCGCTGGCGCGTGCAGGCGTGGGGCGCTTGACGCTGCTCGACCATGATGTCGTGGCCACCAGCAATATCAATCGCCAGTTGCCGGCGCTGCTCTCCACCGTCGGTCAGGCCAAGGCGGAATTGATGCGGGCCCGCATCATGGACATTAATCCCGAATGCCGGTTGGAAATACTGCGCACTTTTCTGAATAGCGAGAATGTCAACGAACTGGTGCCGGACTGCGACTATGTCGTGGATGCGATCGATTCCCTTGCCTGCAAGGTGGCGCTGGTGGGAGAGAGTGTGAAGCGCGGCCTGCGGGTGGCGTCGAGCATGGGGGCGGGCAACCGGATCGATCCGCGAAAAATCAAGATTGACGACATCAGCAAAACAGAAATGTGCCCGCTGGCAAAGCAGATGCGCAAGCGGCTCAGTCGCCACTACGGCTTGCGCAAGGGGGTGCTGACCGTGTTCTCCGATGAGCAGCCGCGTGCGCCACTGCCGCCACAGCCGGTCGATGGGCCAGGGCGTGCCCGGGCAGTGAACGGCACCATCAGCTATATGCCGCCCCTTTTCGGAATGATGCTGGCCGGCGCCGTGATCAAGGCGTTGCTGGAGTCATGAATGCAGCAGAAGAGATTTCGGCTATCGTGCTGGCGGGCGGGCGCGGGCGGCGCATGGGCGAAGCCGACAAGGGGCTGGTGTTGCTGCAAGGCAAGCCGCTGGTGAGTTGGGTGGTGGATCGCATCGCGCCCCAGGTAAGCGAGGTGCTGATCAGCGCAAACCGCAATCTGGAGCGCTATCGCAAGATGGGATATGCCGTGGTGCCGGATGAAATGCCTGATTTTCCAGGGCCGCTGGCCGGGTTGCATCGGGCAATGTCAGAGATAAGGCATTCATTATGGGTGAGTGTCCCCTGCGACACGCCGTTTCTTCCCGAGGATCTGGTGCAGCGTTTGTATGTAGCGTTGCTGGCCGACAAGGCCGAACTGGCGGTGGCGGAAGTTGAGGGGCAGATGCAGCCGGCAATTTGCCTCGGCTACAAGCATTTGCTTCCTGGATTGGGGGAATTTCTGGCGCAAGGCGGTCGGAGAGTAGGCGAATGGCAGTCCGGGTTGCATCGGACGGCAGCACCGTTTGATGATCTGCAATCGTTCCGCAATATCAATGCCAAAGTCGATCTGGAAGAAGCTGAAACTGTAATGTCTAGTACCAAATGACTATTTTTTCCTAAAAAGGATGGAATTGTCTGGTAGAAATTCGTACAATCACGGCTTTGAAAATTTTTAGGTCTCGTTGAACAGGGATGTGGATATGAGCAAGAAAGAAGTGGATCGCAGTAAACGGCGGTTTCTGATCGCCGCCACCACAGCAGTCGGTGGTGTCGCAGCGGTAGGCGCCGCAGTGCCTTTCGTCATGAGCATGCTGCCGAGCGAACGCGCCAAGGCTGCCGGCGCTCCGGTGGAAGTGGATATCAGCAAGATCGAACCGGGCATGATGCTGAACGTCGAGTGGCAGGGCAAGCCGGTGTGGGTCGTTAACCGCACCAAGGCAATGCTGGATGCGCTTAGCAAGAACGACCCCAAGCTGGTTGATCCTAAAGCAGAAGCGCCGCAGCAGCCGGAATATTGCCAGAACGCCACGCGTTCCATCAAGCCCGAGATTCTGGTGGCAGTCGGCATTTGTACCCACCTCGGATGTTCACCGACCTATCGTCCGGAAATGGGCCCCGCTGACCTGGGTCCGGACTGGGCGGGCGGTTTCTTCTGCCCCTGTCACGGTTCGCGGTTCGATATGGCGGCACGCGTGTTCGCCGGGGCTCCCGCACCTACCAACCTGGTGATTCCGAAGCACAAGTATTTGAGTGACAGCCGTCTTTTGATCGGCGACGATAGCAAGGGAGCCTAAATAAATGAACAGTCTGACTAAAGTGGTGGGCTGGATTGACGAGCGTTTCCCTCTGACGTCCAACTGGAAAGCGCACCTTTCCGAGTATTACGCGCCAAAAAACTTCAACTTCTGGTATTTCTTCGGCTCTCTGGCCATGCTGGTGCTGGTGCTGCAGATCGTAACCGGAATTTTCCTGACCATGCATTACAAGCCCGATGTCAACATGGCTTTTGCTTCGGTGGAATACATCATGCGTGATGTGTCCTGGGGCTGGTTGATCCGCTACATGCACTCTACCGGCGCCTCTGCTTTCTTTGTCGTGGTGTATCTGCACATGATGCGCGGCCTGATGTACGGTTCCTATCGCAAGCCACGTGAGCTGATCTGGATCTTCGGCATGCTGATCTACCTGGCATTGATGGCTGAAGCATTCATGGGCTATCTGTTGCCTTGGGGGCAGATGTCATTCTGGGGCGCCCAGGTGATTATTAATCTGTTTACCGCAATTCCCGTTGTTGGCCCTGATCTTTCCGTGTGGATTCGTGGCGACTATGTGATTGGCGATGCGACTCTGAACCGCTTCTTCGCATTCCACGTCATTGCCGTGCCACTGGTACTGGTGGGCCTGGTAGCTGCGCACATTATCGCGCTGCATGAAGTCGGCTCCAACAACCCGGATGGTATCGAGATCAAAAAGAACAAGGATCCGGTAACGCATATTCCGCTGGATGGCATTCCTTTCCACCCCTATTACTCGGTGAAGGATATCGTCGGCGTGGTGGTGTTCCTGATGGTGTTCTCGGCGATTGTGTTCTTTGCGCCGGACATGGGCGGGTATTTCCTGGAATACAACAACTTCGTTCCAGCTGACCCCTTCAAGACCCCGGAACATATTGCACCGGTCTGGTACTTCACGCCCTTCTACGCCATCCTGCGCGCTGTGCCGCCGCTGTTCGGCTCCCAGTTCCCTGGCGTGGTTGCCATGGGCGTGGCGGTGATGATCCTGTTCTTCCTGCCCTGGCTGGACAGGGGCAATGTCAAGTCGATCCGCTATCGTGGCACGATTTACAAGGTTGCGCTGGCCCTGTTCGTCTTCAGCTTTATTGGCCTGGGCGTACTCGGTGTGCTGCCGTCCACACCGCTCTACACTATCTTTTCCCAGATTCTGAGCCTGGTGTACTTCGCCTTCTTCTTCCTGATGCCTTGGTATACCAAGATTGACAAGACCAAGCCCGTTCCTGAACGGGTGACTGGTTAATGAGTACGCATAGAATGGGGTTCGTTAACATGAATATGATCAAGAAACTGTTGCTGCTGGCGCTGGCAGCGCCTGCGGTGGCTATGGCAAGCAGCGGCGTGCATCTCGACAAGGCGCCGTATGACCTGAACGACAAGGCTTCGCTGCAGCGCGGAGCGAAGACTTTCGTCAACTACTGTCTCAACTGCCATAGTGCTTCCTACATGCGTTACAACCGCATGCAGGATATCGGCCTGACCGATGACCAGATCAAGGAAAACCTGCTTTTTGCTGCTGAGAAAGTAGGGGAGACCATGGATGTGGCGATGACCAAGAAAGACGCAAAAGAGTTTTTTGGCGCCACCCCGCCAGATTTGACTGTGATTGCTCGCTCGCGTGGCGCTGACTGGCTCTATACCTATCTGCGTGGCTTCTACCGTGATGATACCCGCCCGACTGGCTGGAATAACACGGTGTTCGATAAGGTCGGCATGCCACATGTGCTTTATAGCATGCAGGGTGAGCAGGTAATGCATGTGGAAAAACAGGGCGAGCATGAAACCAGTCATCTGGTCATGGCCAAGGCCGGCACCATGACTACCCCGGAATATGATGCGACCGTGGCTGACCTGGTCAATTACCTGGTATACATGGGTGAACCCGCACAGCAGACGCGCATGCGTCTGGGTGTAATCGTGCTATTGTTCCTCGGTATATTCTTTGTTGTCGCCTACTACCTGAAAAAGGAATTCTGGAAAGATATTCACTAATAATTCCAGAAAAGCATGAAACGTGTGCGCCGGTGTGCCCTGAAAAGCGCTCCGGCGCCGTGTCTTTTAAAGCCAGAAATTAATTAATTCTCCAGAGGTAGCATAAACCCATGATGACCCTCTACTCAGGAACCACCTGCCCTTTCAGTCAGCGTTGCCGTATTGTGCTGTTCGAGAAAGGCATGGATTTCCAGATCATTGACGTTGACCTGCAAAACATGCCAGAAGATCTGGCAGTCATGAATCCCTATAACCAGGTGCCGGTTCTGGTTGAGCGCGATCTGATTCTGCATGAATCGAATATCATTAACGAATACATTGATGAGCGCTTTCCTCACCCGCAACTGATGCCGGCCGATCCAGTAATGCGCGCCCGTGCTCGCCTGTTTCTGTACCGTTTTGAGCAGGAACTGTTTGCCCACCTGGGCGCCGTCGTGAACGGCACACCCAAGGTCGCAGAAAAGGCACGCGCCACGATTCGCGACAACCTGACCCAATTGGCGCCGATATTTGCCAAACAGAAATATATGCTGGGTGAAGATTTCTCCATGCTGGACGTTGCAATTGCGCCCTTGCTGTGGCGCCTTGAGTTTTATGGCATCGAGTTGCCAAAGCAGGCGGCACCTTTGCTGAAATACGCGGAACGAATATTTTCGCGCCCTGCGTACATCGAAGCAATGACGCCATCCGAAAAGGCCATGCGCAAGTAAAGCCATGGCTGAGCAGGAAATATCGACTAAGCCCTACCTCATCCGGGCCATTTATGAATGGTGTTCGGACAGTGCCTTGACGCCTTATCTGGCCGTTGCCGTCGACAAAAACTGTCGTGTGCCAATGGAGTTCGTCAAGGAAGGCGAAATCGTGCTTAACATCAGTGCAAGTGCCACGCCTAACCTCCTCATTGACAACGAATGGGTAGGGTTCTCTGGGCGTTTCGGCGGAGTGGCAAGAGAGATTTCTGTCCCAATCAGTGCGGTCATCGGCATATATGCCAAGGAAAATGGCCAGGGACTCTTTTTTGGGCGTGATGAGGTACTTCCGGACAATGAGCAGCCCGAGGTCGCGGAAGAACCCCAACCGGAGAACCCGGCGCCAAAGCGCGGAAAGCCCTCGCTTAAGGTTGTTAAATAAAAAAAAGATTCATTGGGTTTGCTCGGCAGGCCAAGCTCCCTTATAATCCACCCCCAGCGCCGGATTAGCTCAGTTGGCAGAGCAGCGCACTTGTAATGCGAAGGTCGTCAGTTCGATTCCGACATCCGGCACCAAACAAAAAGGGTTAAGCAGAAATGCTTAACCCTTTTTACTTTAATACAGGTTTTTCTCAGATCAGCTGCGCACCAATTTCGCCAACGCCTCATCTGCGGTTTGTTCATAGCGGGCACGTTCTTTCAGTGCCGCTTTCTCCAGCGCCTCATTGATGGCCGGAAACTTCAGTGCCAGGATGCGTGCGGCGAGCATGGCGGCGTTTTTGCTGCCGTCTACTGCTACGGTGGCGACAGGTACGCCGGGCGGCATCTGCACTGTCGAAAGCAGCGCATCCAGTCCAGATACGATGCCGCCAGAAAGCGGCAAGCCGATAACCGGCAGGCGCGTGTGGCCGGCGATTACGCCGGCCAGATGGGCCGCCATGCCTGCACAGCCGATTAGAACCTGTACGCCTTCCCGGTGTGCCCTGTCGATATAAGCAATGACCTTGTCCGGCGTGCGATGGGCGGAAGCCACAATGATCTCGCTGGCAATGCCGAGTTCGGTCAATGTGTCGCGTACTTTGACCACCGTGGGCAAGTCGTTGGGGCTGCCAGTCAGGATGCCGACCAGAATAGGTTGTTTTGCTGATGTTTTGGCTGTTGATGGGGCTTTTCTTGCCGCAACAATCGAGGTTGTTGCGGGTTTGGCGGCACCTTTCTTGGTGGCAGGATTTTTTACGCTTGCCGATTTGGTGGTGGGCTTCTTGATTGCCATGATGATGGTCTCTCTCTTATTTGGTCAGGCGGTCCAGCGCTTCGCGGTATTTTTCTCCCGTTCTGGCCGCGACATCAGCGGGCAGTTCGGGGGCCGGGGGTTTTTTGTTCCAGCCGATGGATTCGAGCCAGTCACGGACATATTGTTTGTCGAAGCTGGGCGGGTTGGCGCCGGGCTGGTATTGGTCTGCAGGCCAGAAACGGGAAGAATCCGGGGTCAGCGCTTCATCAATGATATAGAGCGTGCCGGCATCATCCAGCCCGAATTCGAATTTGGTGTCGGCGATGATGATGCCTTTGGTTGCCGCGTATTCAGCGGCCTCCCGGTACAGTGCAATGGCAACTTCCTGCACTTTGGCCGCGAGTTCCTTGCCGAGCAGTTCTTCGGCCTTGGCGAAGCTGATATTTTCATCGTGGGCGCCGACTTCGGCTTTGGTGGATGGCGTGAAAAGCGGTTGCGGCAGCTTATCTGCTTCGCGCAGACCGGCTGGCAGGGGAATGCTGCATACGCTTTGATTCTTCTGGTATTCCTTCCAGCCGGAGCCGACCAGATAGCCGCGCACGATGGCCTCGATCGGCAGGGGCTTCAGCCTTTTGACTACCAGGGCGCGACCCGCGACCTGATTTTTTTCGTCATCGGCGACTACGGATTCCGGCGCCACGCCCGTGAGCTGGTTGGGGACAATGTGTTTGAGCTTTTCAAACCAGAAATTGGAAACGGAGGTCAGAACCTGCCCCTTGCCAGGAATGGGTGTGGGGAGCACAACGTCGAAGGCAGACAGACGGTCTGTGGTGACGATCAGAAGCTTTTCGCCATCCACTTCGTAGATGTCACGTACCTTGCCGCGATTAAGCAGCTTGAGGCTCTTGATGTCGGATTGGAAAAGAGCTTCGGTCATGGCAATTCCTAAAAAATGTAAAAAAAGATTCCGGATTTTACCCCGGATTGAGGTGGCCTGAAACGCCGCTTATCTTCTGAGATAACTTTGCCGCAATGCCTCTGGAAAACGTTCGATGGCGTAGCGCAGCATGGTACGTGGCATGAACTGGCCATGCTGATTCAGAAATTGTTCCAGCCGCTTCTGGTCGCGTTTGCCCACTTCTCTCAGCATCCAGCCGCCGGCCTTGTGCATCAGGTCTTCAGGGTCATTCAGAAGGTGCTCGGCAAGCAACAGGGCATCATCGAAGTCGTTGCGCCGGATGAAATGAAATGTTGCGACCATGGCGATGCGCCGCTCCCACAGGGAGGGTGAGCGTATCAGTCGATACAGCGGCGCACGGGACTGTTCGGCCAGATAAGCGCCAGGCACGTGCGGTGCGGAAATATCCACCAGGTCCCAATTGTTGATCCATTGGGTGTTTTCCAGATAGGCTTGATAAGCGCTCTGGCGCGCATGGGCATTTCCGGCAGCGAATTGGCTCATCAGGAAAAGCAGCGCCAGCAGACGCTCTTCATGAAAGCGGGAGTGGAGCAGGTCAACGGCAGTATCGAGTCCGGCATCCGGGAATTCCTTGGCTATGGAACGAATCGTCGGCACTCTGATGCCGAGAAATACATCGCCTTCACCATACTGCCCTGGCCCGGTCTTGAAAAATCCTTGCAGGATGCGAGCAGTTTCAGGGCTGGCAAGACTGCGCATCCGGGTCTGGATATCTGACAGAAGGGCGGGGGTCGACACGAGATGGTTAGCGGCAAGGTGTTTCGCTACATCATGCTGCGGCAATCTTGAGAATCACTTTGCGGATATTGCCTTCACTGACCAGCGGTGCATGGGCATCTTCCGGGAAAAATATGCAAAAAGCCCCGGGCGGCGTGGCGATCCAGCTTGCCGGTGCGTCGCTAAAGAACTGGATGTCCTTCTCGGTACTGTAATCAGCGAGCGGTTTGTGGCAGTCCAATAACGGCTTCCATCCCATCTCGTCCGTACCTTCCAGCACCAGCTGGATATCGATGTATTTGCGGTGGCACTCCAGCTTTGCCCGATTACGGCTGCGCCCGGCAGCCGCTTCCACAATTGCGATGAGGTGTTCACCATCGATAGGGTAGCGCCCCGGCGTCAAGTTTTGCAGATCGGTACTGCGCAGGAATTCAAAGGCGCGCGGGAACAGCGGGTGCAGGGCGGTGTAGCGGCCAGAATTGGCAAGAGTGTCGAAAATCATAACGCCTACTTGGTTAATGCCATGAATAATTCAGGCAATCGCTCCGGCAGGCGCTGGATGTTGTCCACCACGGTGTACTGTTTGCCGAAAATATCACTGACATATTCATCTGCCTTGGGGTCGAGATTGATGCAGTAAGTGTAAATGCCTTTCTGGTCCAGCTCCTTCACGGCCTGGCGCGAATCCTCGATCAGTACGCGCTCGTCCTTGGTGTCCACGTCGGAGGGTTGCCCGTCGGTAAGGATGAGCATCAGTTTTTTGTCGGCCTTCTGGGCTTCCAGATAGTGGGCGGCATGGCGCATGGCGGCGCCCATGCGAGTGGAGAAGGCAGCATCCATCGCGGCCAGGCGTGACTTCACATCGTCGTTCCAGTGTTCGCTGTAGCCCTTGATGTGCATGTAACGCACGTCGTGGCGAGTGTTGGAATGGAATCCGCCAATGGCGAAGGGGTCGCCCAGCTTATCCACCGCCCAGGCCAGAAGCGAAACCGCTTCCTGTGAAAGTTCGAGAATGGTCTGGTCGGAACCCGCGACTTTTTCATTCAGGGATTCGGACAAATCCAGCAGCAGCATCACGGCAATATCTCGCCCGCTGGTCTTGTGGCTCATGTTGATGCGCGGGTCGGGGCTTGCGCCGCTCTTGAAATCGATCAGGGAGCGCAGTGCGATGTCCAGATCGAGTTCGCTGCCTTCCTCCTGATAGCGGATGCGCATTTTTTCCTGCGGCTTGAGCAGGTCCAGCATGCGCTTCAGGCGCTTGGCCAGGGCATCGTGCTTGGCCAGTAGTTTGTCGATGTCGCTGGCCTTGCCCTTGGGGTGTAATGCTTCGTATACGCTCACCCAGTCCGGGCGGAAGGTCTGGCTGAGATAGTCCCATTCCGGGTAGTGACGCGGCGGCAGACCCTTGTGCTCTTCTTCCTCCAGCTCGATTTTGCGATGATCATCGAACATCTCTTCATCGTCGCTTTGCTCGTGGAAGCGCCACATGTGGCGGTTGTCGTCACGATAACCGATCTCGGTGTTTTCGAAGTGGACCTTGGCGAGCTGATCGCTCTGGCGGCGGGTCCTGGCAACATAGCTGATGGCGAGGTCGGCGATTTCCTCGGTGCTGGCGTTGCCCTTGCTCATGATTTCATGGAAGCGGGCCACGAAGTCGTTGAGATGGGCATCCTGATATCCGTGCGCCGGGTCGAGCAGGGCATACGACAGCATGGCCAGGCGATGGCGCAAACAGGAAGTGGTCTCGGGGTCGCAGGCGTTTTCGAACGGCCTAGGGTGCAGTGCCATGAACAATCGGCGCAAGCCGGGATATAACTGAATGGCGAGGAATTCGACACGGGCATCTTCAAAAAACTCGACTGCCATGCGCTGGAATGGACTGAAATTGTCAGCAAAAATCGCAGTGGTCCAGCGCTTGTGCCCCATGACATGGGCCAGCGTGGCGCGGTAGCGGTCAATTCCAGAAATGCCGTTGAAATCGTCATGCACATCCGGCAGGCGTATGCCGAGCTTGTCATAGTAGGGGACGGGTTTGCGCAGTTCGTCGAAACCCAGGGAATAGGGCACCAGATATTCCTGATGTTCCCACAGCCCGCGCAGGTAGAGATCGAGCTTGCGCTCATTGTCTACCAGCAGGGTGCCGTGCCGTTCGCGCTGCATGACGGCTTTGCTGTCAGCGGATTGCAGGCTGAAGTAGTCGATCTGGCGTTCCGGGTGGTCGCCGTAATTGCGGATACCATACTCCACCCAGTTTTTCAGCCCCTGCAGGGAAATCTGGCTGAGCAGGTAGGGTGTCTGGGCAAAGAAATTGGGCAGGCCGGGGCTGGGGAAAGTGGTATGGATGCCATGAATCGATCCGGTGGTGCGGTCCATGAAATCCAGCGCCAGATCCATATAGTCCTGCACCTGCTCCCGGGAAGGCAGGCGCCGGGCAAGCGCCGCCATCGACTGCAGGAACGGCACAATGGCTTTTCCATTAGGCGATTTGTTCATCTTGTGGATGAAATCCATCACCAATGGCAGGGCCGGTTCACCCAGTCGTTTGGCGGTGGACGGCCATTCTTCGAGGAAGGCCAGCACCGGATCGACGCCGCGCCCCATCCGGCATAAAAAGCCGGCGGTCTCGAGGTAGGCGCTGACGCCATCCTTCGACAGGATGGACAGGGCTTCCGTCATGCAGTCATCGAAGACATCCCGAACCTGCGGGAAGCCGCAATTGAGCTGCTCGCGGTACACCTTCATCAGGGGGTGTTCGTACTCTGTCTTCTCTTCCACTTCAGCCACGGTCATGTCCCTCAACCAAATGTTGCGTCGATTGCGTGATCCAGTGTATCGCGAATGTCGGCATCGTCGGTAATCGGGCGTACCAGCGCCATGCGGCAGGCATCGCGCGGTTCCACGCCGCCCTTGATGAGTGTGGCTGCGTATACCAGCAGACGGGTCGAAATGCCTTCATCCAGGCCGTGGCCCTTGAGGTTGCGTGCAGTGGCGCCGATCTTGACCAGTTTTGCGGTGGTTTCCTCGTCCAGGCCAGTTTCTTTTGCCACGATGCCCGTTTCCAGCTTTGCATCCGGATAGTCGAAATCGAAGGCGGTGAAGCGCTGCTTGGTGGATTGCTTGAGGTCTTTCATCAGGCTCTGGTAGCCCGGATTGTACGAGATCACCAGTTGAAAATCGGGGTGTGCCTCGAGTAGTTCGCCCTTTTTGTCCAGCGGCAGGGTGCGGCGATGGTCGGTCAGAGGGTGGATCACCACGGTAGTGTCCTGGCGCGCTTCGACGATTTCATCGAGGTAGCAGATGGCGCCGATACGTGCAGCGGTAGTCAGCGGGCCGTCCAGCCAGCGCGTGCCGCTGGCGTCGAGCAGGTAACGTCCTACCAGATCGGATGCCGTCATGTCCTCGTTGCAGGCCACGGTAATCAGCGGTCTGCCCAGTTTCCATGCCATGTATTCGACGAAGCGGGACTTGCCGCAGCCGGTCGGCCCCTTGACCATCACCGGCAGGCGGGCTGCATAGGCGGCTTCGTAGAGTTTGACCTCGTTGCTCTGAGGTTGGTAGAAAGGTTCCTTGTGAACCTTGTATTGATCTTTGTCGGTCATGCTTACCTCCGTAATCCGTGCGGGATGAAGGGTTTCTTCACCCGGAAAAAAACGCCCCCAGCGGGTGGGGGCGATTTTCACTGCATTACATTCAAACCAGGCTTACTTGTGTACGCCCAGCTTTTCACGCCAGCCTGGGAAAATCTTGTCGGCATCGCCCGGGAAGGATTCGAATGCGCGGGCAAATTCCTTGTGCTCTTTCGCGAATTCGATCGGATCGGCGCCGGCTTTCCAGCACTCGTAGGACTGACGCAGAGAGATCGCGCCAGCTGCCGGGCTGTCGATGTGGCCGTAGGAGCCGCCGCCGGAAGTGTTGATCACGTTGCCGTGGCCCAGATTCTCGAAGAAGCCTGGCAGACGCAGCGCGTTCATGCCGCCGGAGATGATCGGGGTGGTCGGCTTCATACCGTGCCATTCCTGGTGGTAGTAAGGACCATCAGCAGAATCGCGCTCGATCATGTAGGCGATATTGCGGTCATCCTTGCCACCTTCCATCTTGCCGTAGCCCATGGTGCCGACGTGGATGCCGGAAGCGCCTTGCAGACGGGACATCTTGGCCAGCACGAAGGCGGTGTAGCCACGCACTGCTGAAGGCGATGTCACTGCACCGTGACCGGCACGGTGATAGTGCAGGTACTGTTGCGGGTACTGACGACGGGCAGTGGTGATCATGCCGGGGCCGCCGACGTAGCCGTCGACCAGGAATGCAACCTTGTTGGCATCCGGGCCAAAGGTTTCCAGAATGTAATCGGCGCGGGCCAGCATTTCGTAATGGTCGTCAGCGGTGATGTTGGCGGAGAACAGCTTGGCCTGGCCGGTTTCGTCCATGGCGCGCTTCATCGCGTCGTACACCAGCGGAATGACTTTCTTGGTTGGGCAGAAAACCTGATTGCCTTGTGGTTCGTCGTTCTTGATGAAGTCACCACCCAGCCAGAACTGGTAAGCCGCCTTGGCAAACGGCTCGGGACGCAGGCCCAGCTTGGGCTTGATGATGGTGCCGGCGATGTAGCCGCCATTGACGCGGGGGCGACCCAGGATGTCCCACAGGTCGGTAATGTCCTTGGATGGGCCATCGAACAGGCGCAGCATGGACCAGGGAACATAGAAGTCCTGCATTTGCAGATCTTTCACGTCGCCCATGCCTTGGTTGTTGCCGATTGCCAGGGTCAGGAACGATACCAGCATGGCGCGACCGTCGGTCACGTTGCGATCGAACAGGTCGTTCGGGTAAGCCACTTTCATCACGCCCTTGGCTTCGTCGATGAAGTACACCAGTGCGTCTACACCCTTGGTGAAGTCGTCGGTAGTGGACACTTCAACGTTGGTGCCGGTGGAAGACTCGGCAGCAATGTGTGCGGCCACTTCCAGGTAACCATAGCCTGCGGCTGGATGCATGCTATAGGCGACGAGGATGTGCTTGTCACCCTTGATCAGGTCTTCTTCTTTCAAGCTAAGGTCAGCGTAACGTGCGGATTGATCCATTACTTTCTCCTGTGGTTATAAATGTATTCCCGAAGGAATAGTCGTGATGCGATGAGGGGAACTATACTCGCTGGTTTGTATAAGTAACATTAAGTTGTTATGATAATTACCATAAGTTAAAGCTTATACATAAATAACTGGATGTCCATGTTACACCTGACCTTGCGCCAATTGAAAGTATTTGAATCGGTAGCGAAACACCGCAGTTTTTCGCGTGCGGCAGAGGCGCTTTACTTGAGCCAGCCGGCGGTGTCGATGCAGGTCAAGCAGCTGGAGGAAAGCGTCGGGCTGCCGCTGTTCGAGCAGATGGGGAAAAAGATTTTTCTCACCGAGGCAGGGCAGGAAATGTTTCATTACAGCCGGGCGATTGCCGGACAGCTGGAGGAAATGGAGGAAGTGCTGGCTCGCATGAAGGGACTGGACCAGGGGCAGCTGAAAATTACTGTGGCGAGTACGGCAAATTATTTTGCCCCGCAATTGCTGGCCAGTTTCTCCCAGCGTCACGCCGGCGTGACTATCAGTCTGGATGTCACCAATCGCGAAGTGCTGCTGCAACAACTGGCCAACAACGAGACCGATATGGTGATTATGGGCCAGCCACCAGAAGGCCAGGATCTCAGCGCCGAATCCTTCATGGAAAACCCGCTGGTGGTCATTGCTTCGCCTGGTCACGCGCTGGCCGGCGTCAAGCAGATCGAGCTGAAACAGCTAGCGGGAGAGCCTTTCATGGTGCGCGAGGCAGGCTCGGGAACGCGCAGCGCGATGGAGCGCATTTTTCAGGAGCACGATATTGCGTTCAAAACCAGCATGGTGATGAGCACCAACGAAGCCATCAAGCAGGCGGTGCAGGCAGGAATGGGGCTGGGTATCGTGTCGCTGCATACCGTGACGCTGGAGCTGGAAACCGGGCGGCTGGTTATGCTGGATGTGGAATCATTCCCGATCATGCGCCACTGGTTCGTCGTGCATCGCCAGAACAAGCGCCTGTCGCCGGTGGCGGCAGGGTTCAAGGCTTTTCTGCTGGAGGAGGCGGCGGCACTGATGGCCAGAAATCAGGCTTCGCCGCACTCCTCCATGCCCAGCTCCTGAATTTTTCGGGTCAGGGTGTTGCGCCCGAGCCCAAGCAAAAGTGCCGCTTCAATTTTACGCCCGCCGGTATGCTTGAGTGCCTGGGCAATCAGCACGCGTTCGAATTGATGGGTCAGGGCTTCCATGATGCCTTTTTCACCGCGATCAAATGCGGCATTCGCTGCTGTTTCCAGTGCGCTGGACCAGTCGGCTGATATCGGCGCCTGGCTTTCTTCGCGCAGCTCAGGGGGTAAGTCGAGCGCCTCCACATTTTGCCCCGGCGCCATGACCGTGATCCAGTGGCAGACATTTTCGAGTTGTCTGACATTGCCGCTCCAAGGCAGCGTGGCCAGATACCGGAGCGCAGCTTCGGAAAGTTTTTTTGCTTCAACGCCAAGTTCCTGAGCGCTTTTCTGCAGGAAGTACTTGGCCAGTAGCGGAATGTCTTCGCGTCGTTCGCGTAGAGGCGGAAGGCGCAGGCGAATCACATTCAGACGGTGAAAAAGATCTTCGCGAAAAAGGCCGAGCTTGACTCGCTGTTCCATATCCTGATGGGTAGCAGCTATCACGCGCACGTTGACCTTGATGGGCGAATGGCCGCCAACGCGGTAGAACTGGCCATCGGAAAGAACGCGCAGGAGGCGGGTTTGCAGTTCGGACGGCATGTCGCCGATTTCATCGAGAAACAGCGTGCCGCCATCTGCCTGCTCGAAACGGCCGCGCCGCATCGCCTGCGCCCCGGTAAAAGCGCCGCGTTCATGCCCGAATAGTTCCGATTCCAGCAAGTCTTTGGGAATGGCGGCTGTATTGATGGCAATAAATGGCTTGTCTGCACGCGGGCTGTGGCGGTGCAGGGCGCGTGCGACCAGTTCCTTGCCGGAGCCGGATTCGCCGTTGATGAGTACAGTGACATGGGAATGTGAAAGCCGGCCAATGGCACGAAAAACTTCCTGCATTGCTGGGGCCTGGCCAAGAATTTCCGGCGCGGTTTCAAGTATTTCCTGTTCTCCGCTTTGCCGCATGCTTTCGTCAATGGCGCGGCGGATCAGGTCGACCGCATGGTCAATATCAAACGGCTTGGGCAAATACTCGAACGCGCCACCCTGGAAAGCGGAAACGGCACTTTCCAGATCTGAATGTGCCGTCATGATGATAACGGGTAGCGCCGGGTAGCGTTGCTTGAGATGCTGTAGTAGCTCCAGACCGGATTCACCCGGCATGCGAATGTCGCTCACAACGACCTGCGGCGTCGAAGTTTCAAGAGCAGAAAGGGCCTCCTGTGCGGAAGAAAAAGTCTTGAATTCGATGTCGGCGCGCGTCAGGGTTTTTTCAAACACCCAGCGGATGGAGCGATCGTCGTCTATGATCCAGATTGGCTTCATGGGTTTATTGTGATTTCGGTAATGTTAGGCGGCAACGGTTACGGGCAACAGTATTGTAAAGCAGGTTCGGCCTGGCTTGCTGTCGCATTCGATGGATCCATGGTGCTGGGCCACAAACGTTTGGGCCAACGTCAAGCCCAGGCCGCTGCCGCCATCGCGACCGGAGACCAGCGGATAGAAGATTTTTTCACGGATGTTTTCCGGCACGCCGGGTCCGTTATCGATAATCTGAATCATCAGAGCAAGGCGATAGCGTTTTTTTGCCAAAGTGATTTGCCTGGCAATGCGCGTCCGCAACGTGATTTCTCCTCGGCCATGCATAGCCTGAGCTGCATTGCGGCTAATATTCAGCGCCACCTGAATCAGTTGTTCCTGATCGGCATAAATATCCGGCAGGCTGGTATCGTAATCGCGGCGGATAGTGATGCCCTGAGGATGCTCGGCCAGCAGCAAGCTACGAACGCGTTCCAGAACTTCATGGATGTTCACCGTTTGATATTGGGGTGGGCGGTGCGGCGTAAGCAAGCGATCCATCAGTGAACGCAGGCGATCCGCTTCTTTGATGATGACCTGGGTGTATTCCTTGAGTTCCGGCTTGGGTAGTTCAAGTTCCAGCAATTGTGCGGCTCCGCGCAGCCCCCCCAGCGGGTTTTTGATTTCGTGCGCAAGATTGCGAACCAGCTCCTGATTGGCTTGTTGTTGCAGCAACATCCGTTCTTCCCTGGCAATTTTCAGTTGCTTGTCGATCTGGTGAAATTCCAGAATAAGGCGCACTAAGCCGGTTTCCACGGGCGTGAACGTGCAGCTGACGGATAAGTGCGCATGGCTAGCGGAGCTTAAAGTAAGTTCGTGCTCCGTAAAGCTGGTGTTGCCTGGGAGCATGTGCTCGATAGCGGAAACAAGCGGGCTCTCAGCACCGAAAACCTGTTTCAAATTGTGGCCGCTAATATGGTTCAGGCTAACTTCAAACAGGTTTTCGGCTGATGGGTTGGCATAAAGGATTCCACCGCTCTCGTCCAGCAAGAGAACTGCGGTGGACAGGTGTTCAAGGCCAAGAAATAGCGAAGGGATCACTTCAGATTGGACAATTCTTTTTTGAGTGCGGAGATATTTTTTTCGTGAAGTTCGATCTCTTCCCTGGATTGCCCTTTAGTGGCAACAGCCAGAAGTTTTTCTTCGGTGGCCAGTTCTTCTTCCAGAATCTTGCGCCGTGTGTCATCGCGTTTTTTTTGCGTGTCGCTATCCACCCTGGGGAAATTGGCTGGTGTAGGGGTGCTGGTTTTTGCGCGTGGCCCCGGCACTGTGGTTAGCGGCTCAAGATTCAGTTTGGTTGCGCCTTTAATTGGGACGTTCGAGTAAGTCACCCGTCCCTGGGCGTCAATGTGTTTGTAGATCTCAGCCTGTGAGGTGGATGCTGAAAAAAGGGTCGCCAAGGCTACTGCGCCCTGAAGAAAAATATTTCTCTTAATAAACAGCATATTAACTGATACCTGTTGGATTTAAGGCCAGTTTAGGTGATGCAGATCGAATTTGCAATTGCATACGGGCCGGTCAGGCTATTTCGACAATCTCGAAGTCATGCGTGATATCTGCACTTTTACCCAGCATGATGGAGGCCGAACAGTATTTTTCAGCAGAAAGTTTTACGGCGCGCTCAACCTGCTCGGTTTTCAGGTCTTTTCCGCTGACGATAAAGTGGATATGAATTTTAGTAAATATTTTCGGGTCGGTTGTTGCGCGTTCGGCATCGATTTCAGCGATGCAGTCGGTGACCTGCTGGCGGCTTTTTTTCAGGATGTGAACTACGTCGAAAGAAGTGCAGCCACCCGTTCCAATCAGCAGCAGTTCCATGGGGCGCGGTCCGATATTGCGCCCACCCATGTCAGGGGGGCCATCCATCACGATTGCGTGACCGCTTTCGGTTTCGCCGATGAAGCTGGCCTCTCCGGCCCATTTGATGCGTGCTTTCATGTATATCCTCTTATAAACTGCGCGAAAAATCTGGCTTGCCAAGGCTAAATAAACGGTATGTTATCAGATCCGGGATGCGCGAATCGGGATGCGCACGCCAGAGATGAGGATTATTGTTTGACATGCGTGGGTGATCTGCCTTAAAATGCGCCCCTTTCTCTATTCGAACAACTGGATTTCTGCATGAAAACTTTTTCTGCAAAACCGCACGAAGTCAAACGTGACTGGTTCCTGGTTGACGCCACGGATAAAGTTTTGGGGCGTCTGGCTAGTGAAATTGCATCGCGTTTGCGCGGTAAACACAAGGCTGAGTACACGCCGCACGTGGATACGGGCGATTATATCGTGGTCGTAAACGTTGAAAAACTGCGAGTCACCGGCGCCAAAGCTGAAGACAAGCTATACCATCGTCACACTGGATACCCCGGCGGTCTTTACACCACCAACTTTACTAAAATGCAACAGCGTTTCCCCGGTCGAGTGCTGGAGAAAGCAGTTAAAGGCATGCTGCCAAAAGGCCCTCTGGGTTACGCCATGCTCAAGAAGCTCAAGTGCTACAGTGGCCCTGAGCACCAGCATATCGCGCAACAACCCAAGGCATTGGAAATCTAAGGAATCGCCATGATCGGTAATTACAACTATGGTACTGGCCGTCGCAAGAGCTCGGTTGCACGCGTGTTCTTGAAGTCCGGTTCGGGCAACATTGTCGTCAACGGCAAGCCAGTCGACGTGTTCTTCTCTCGTGAAACCGGCCGTATGGTCGTACGTCAGCCGCTGGAATTGACCAACAACCTCACCACTTTTGACATCATGGTCAACGTGGCAGGTGGTGGCGAATCTGGCCAGGCGGGTGCCGTGCGTCATGGCATTACGCGTGCCCTGATCGACTACGATGCCGATCTGAAGAGCGCACTCTCCAAAGCTGGTCTTGTGACTCGCGATGCTCGCGAAGTTGAGCGTAAAAAAGTCGGTCTGCGCAAAGCGCGCCGTCGTAAGCAATTCTCCAAGCGTTAATTGCGTTTGTGTGTCAAAAAAGCCGCCTCAGGGCGGCTTTTTTATTGCCTGTTGGGTTGCTTAAGCGAGAACAGGCTTTTATGATTAATCTCTTTCTGTGAGAGGTATTGGCAATGATCAAGGTGGGTATTGTAGGGGGCACCGGATATACCGGAGTGGAGTTGTTGCGTTTGCTGGCGCAGCACCCGGAGGCGCAACTGGAAACCATTACCTCGCGCAAGGAAGCAGGGATGGCAGTAAGCGACATGTTCCCTAATCTGCGTGGCAGGGTCGGACTGAAGTTTGAAGACCCAGCGCATGCCCCGCTGTCTAAATGTGATGTCGTGTTTTTTGCAACGCCCAATGGCGTTGCCATGCAGCAAGCCAGGGAATTGGTGGATGCCGGGGTTCGCGTCATTGATCTGGCTGCGGACTTTCGGATCAAGGATATTTCCGTGTGGGAGAAATGGTATGGCATGCAGCATGCCTGCCCGGAACTGGTCAATGAGGCAGTGTATGCCTTGCCGGAAATCAACCGGGCGGAGATTCCTGGCGCTCGCGTGATTGCCAATCCGGGTTGCTATCCTACTGCGGTTCAGCTGGGTTTTCTGCCGCTAATCGAAGCCGGCGTTATCGAGCTTGATGGCTTGGTCGCAGACTGTAAATCGGGTGTTTCAGGTGCCGGACGAAAGGCAGAGGTGCATGCCCTGTTCAGTGAGGCATCAGATAATTTCAAGGCCTATGGCGTCGCGGGTCATCGTCATTTGCCTGAAATTGTGCAGGGCTTGTCGTTACGGGCAGGAGCGCCGGTCGGGCTGACTTTTGTGCCTCACTTGACCCCTTTGATTCGGGGTATTCATGCCACGCTTTATGCCCGGCTGAACAAGGATGTTGATATTCAGGCGCTTTATGAAGAGCGCTATGCCAATGAATATTTTGCTGATGTGATGCCGGCCGGAAGTCACCCGGAGACCCGTTCGGTGAGGTCGGCCAATTTCTGCCGCATTGCAGTGCACCGTCCACAAGGTGGGGACACGGTCGTGATCCTGTCCGTCATTGATAACTTGGTCAAGGGCGCAGCAGGGCAGGCAGTGCAAAACATGAATATTCTATTTGGATTGCCTGAGTCGACTGGGTTGCAGCATATTCCCATTTTGCCATGAGTTTGTTACGCGCCAGGCGGCGTAAGTACCACATGGCCTTGCGGAGGGTGGCTGTTCGCACTCACGTAGCATGGTACTGGCGTGGCGTGTTCCTGATTGTTGCATTGGGAGCCGGTGTGGCGCTTGCCTGGTGGCTTTATGTTGTCGGCGGGGGGGCGACCGGCTCAGCGCGTGAGATTTCCGGGCCGGATGCTGAGCAACTGATGAGCAGGGTCCATCAGCTTGAAGCTGAGAATGTGCTACTCCGGTCAGCTCAGGTTAAATATGATCGGCACACCCAGATTGATGCAGAAGCACAGAAAAGTCTGGAACGTGATCTCAGTGCTTTGCAGGAGGAGAATGCAAAGCTCAGGGAAGAGTTGGCTTTTATTCGTGGAATGAGTTCTGCGGATCGTTCCGGTGCGCTGAATATTCAGCGTTTTACGGTAAAAAATGAAAGCCAAGGTTCTTATCGCTTTCAACTGCTGCTGGTTCAGGCCGGGCAAAAAGAGCGTATTTTTCGAGGTCGCCTGCAACTTGTCGTGCAGGCCCAGGGTAGTGATAGGAAGCATGTGCTGGTATTTCCAGGCAATGCGGTTGCGGATACAAAATTCAGGGTCAATCTAAAATCCTACCAAAGCATCGAGGGCGATTTTCAGCTTGCCCCGGGCTTGGTGGCCAAGAGTGTTGAAGCGCGTATTTTCAGCGAAGGCTCAACTCAGCCTAAATTAAGCAAGACGGTGAGCTTGTCTTGAATTGCAAGGGGAGTTTATGTTTGGGAAAAAGAGCACGAAACCGCAAAGCCGGATTGACAGCCTGATTGCACATGGCACCAGGATTGACGGAGATATTTCCTTTTCCGGTGGGTTGCGTATCGATGGCGAAATAATTGGCAATGTCCGGGCCGGAGCCGGACAGGCAAGCACGCTGGTGCTTTCCGAGCAGGCGCGAGTCGAGGGGGCGATCGAGGTCTCTCACTTGGTGGTGAATGGTACGATTGCAGGACCAGTGTATGTCTCCGAATACGTCGAACTTCAGGCGAAATCCAGAGTCACAGGGGATGTTTACTATAAAACCCTCGAGATGCATGTGGGTGCTGTTGTCGAGGGCAAACTGGTGCATCAGGAGAAATTGGCTTTGCCATCGCCGGAAGCCGTGGGCGGGTCGATAGTAGTTGACTAAAACGCTATAGTTTAGCAGAATACAACATTTGAAATATATTTCTTAGGAGTGCAACCATGAACGCAGTAACTGAAATGCCAAGTCCATTGAATTTTACCGATAATGCTGCGGCCAAGGTCAAGAGCCTGATTGAAGAAGAGGGTAGCGCTGACCTGAAGCTGCGCGTTTTTGTCTCTGGCGGCGGATGTTCCGGTTTCCAGTACGGCTTCACTTTTGACGAGGTCACCAATGAAGATGATACCGTCGTTGAAAAAAATGGCGTAACGCTGCTGATCGATCCGATGAGCTTCCAGTATCTGGCAGGCGCCGAGATCGATTACAGTGAAGGACTGAATGGTTCGCAGTTTGTGATCAAGAATCCAAATGCAACCACGACTTGCGGTTGTGGCTCCTCGTTCTCTTCATGAACCATGTTCGCCTGGACGCAAACAAAGGGGCTGCGGCCCCTTTGTTTATTTATGCAGGGTAGATTGCCCCCAGGATTCGTGGCCCTTTCGCGCCAGTTACGGCCGGCAGATTCCCCGGTAACGCGTGCTGTGTCTGATATGCCAGCCAGGCAAATGCGGCGGCTTCAACCCAGTCCGCATCAATGCCCAGTGTATTGGTGAGTAATATTGTCAAATTAGGTAGCAACGCTGACAGGCGTTTCCGGAGGGCGCTATTATGGGCGCCGCCACCGCACAGATAAACTTCATTTGCGCCAGGGCAGTGTCGATTGATGGAATCGGCAATTGCATATGCACTTACTTCCAGCAGGGTCGCCTGGATGTCTGCTGGTGCATACTGGGCGGGAAGCTGACGCTTGAGCCATTCGAGATGAAACATGTCTCGCCCGGTGCTTTTGGGGGGCGGCGCGGCGAAAAATGGATGCGCAAGCATGGTCTGCTTCAGGTCGGGAATAACCTTGCCACTGTCAGACCAGGCGCCGTCACGATCAAAAGGCGTGCCTAGATTTATCTGGGCCCAGGCATCGAGCAGCAAATTACCCGGGCCACAGTCGAAACCAGTGATGGTGCCGGTTGACGGGAGCCATGTCAGGTTACTGATCCCGCCGCTGTTCACGATTACACGGTTGATATCCAGTTGGTGAAATGCTGCGGCATGGAAGGCGGGCACAAGCGGAGCGCCCTGGCCGCCGGCAGCGATATCGCGACTGCGAAAATCCGCGATAACGGTTATTCCAGTGAGTTCTGCCAGCAGTGATGCGTTGCCGATCTGAATGGTAACGCCTAGTTCCGGACGGTGACGAATGGTCTGGCCGTGGCAACCAATGGCACTAATATCACCAGAAGAAAGTTTGGCCTGGCTTAAAAGGTCGGATACCGCAGCTGCATAACAGCCGGCCAGAATGTTTCCAGCCTGAGCTGCGCGCAGCAACTCGTTTTCTCCGGCAAGGTTAAGGCCCATAAGTTCATTTTTCAAGGCGGGCTGGAACGAATGAAAAACGGCTTTCACAAAGCGAAAGCCGTTGGAATCAAACTGGATTAGAGCGGCATCAATCCCATCCAGGCTGGTGCCGGACATCAGCCCGATATAAAGCCCAGTTGAGACCACGCTGTTCTGGGTTTAGTCGAGTGCAGCCAGATTGGTACCGCGTAGCAACTCCAGGCGTGCTGTCAGGGGTTGAGTGTAGCGATCAAACTCACCTTTCTGGCTGGCGGCGATGGGAAATGCGACCGGGACTTCAATCGACAGCGGATTGCGCTGTACGCCCGCAACCTTGAATTCATAATGCAGGTGCGGGCCGGTAGCAAGTCCGGTCATGCCGACGTAACCGATTACATCACCCTGGTTTACGCGCTGACCTTTGCGAAGCCCTTTTGCAAAACCCGATAGATGGCCGTAAACGGTTTCATGG
The DNA here is from genome assembly GCA_963741495.1 of uncultured Gammaproteobacteria bacterium. Taxonomy (GTDB): domain Bacteria; phylum Pseudomonadota; class Gammaproteobacteria; order Burkholderiales; family Sulfuricellaceae; genus Sulfurimicrobium. Next base: position 18,396 of record CAVUID010000013.1, on the reverse strand, counting down.
TTGCCTTGGTGCTTGATGACAACGAGGTTGCCATAACCATTCTGCCGTCCGGCAAACGCCACGAATCCATCGGCCGTGGATTTGACGCGGGTGCCGGTAGGTGCGGCGTAATCAACACCTTTGTGCGCCCGCCATTCTTTCAGGACGGGGTGGTACCGTGCCTTGGAAAAGCCAGAAGAGATACGTGAGAATTCCAGCGGAGACCGCAGGAAAGCTTTGCGCAGATTTTTGCCTTCGGGCGTGTAGTACCCGCCACGGCCATCCTGGCTCTGGAAGTAAACGGTGCGGTAGGGCTTGCCGTTATTGATAAATTCTGCAGCGAGTATGCGACCGGACTTGACTTGCTCACCTTTATTGTAAAAAGCTTCATAGACAACGGTGAATTTGTCGCCACGCTGCAGATCTCGGTGAAAATCGATATCGGTTGAAAAAACTTCCGCTATTTGAATGGCGACAGCATCCGGCATGTTTGCATCGTCGGTAGCGGCGAACAGGGAGCTGGTAATCAGGCCGGATTTCATTTCAATCTTGCGTTCCAGTGGCAGAGCCTGTTCGCTGGTCGTGAAGTGGTCGCCCTGTTTTTCTACCAGTAATATGGAATCACCACCGAAGTGGTAGCGCAGGGATAATAATTCTCCATCTTGGGTTGTCTGGGCTTGAATGGTTTTGCCCGGTTTCAACTGGCGAAGAGCCTGTGCGTGTTGAGCCTCTCTCAGAAAGGATTGTACATCCGCACTGTTGACATCCAGGCGATTCAGAAGGGCTCCCGCCGTATCGCCGCGCTGGATGCGTTCTTCACGCCAGAAAGACTCGCTTTTCCCCGCTTCGGCTTGCATAGTCGGCAGAGCCAAAGCTTCGATTACCGTGCGTGTCGTCACGGCTTGCTGCACTTCGGTGTCGGGCGCAATGCCAAAAGCGGCAACAACCCCGAACAATGGCAGAGCTGAGATGCCAACAAGCCAGCGTAGGCGGATTTTTCGTTCGGACTGAAAAAGCTTTTGCGATAGAATGCGGTCTTTATTATTCAACATGTTGCCTGTGTGGTTTTTTGAGTCAGCACGAAGCTTAACAAAAAACACAAGTGGCGAAAAGTTAAAATTTCCCGGATTGGTAAAACGTAATGAGTCAAATCAAAGAGTCGCTCCAGGTTATAAAAAGAGGATGCGAGGAACTCTTGCTGGAGCAGGAGTTGATAGAAAAATTGTCGACAGGTCGGCCGCTTAGAGTCAAGGCTGGTTTTGATCCGACAGCACCGGATCTGCATCTTGGGCACACGGTATTGCTTAATAAAATGCGTCAATTTCAGGAAATGGGCCACGAGGCAATGTTTCTGATCGGCGATTTTACCGGGATGATTGGTGATCCTACTGGCAAGAACGTAACGAGGAAGCCGCTGACGCGCGACGAAGTGATTGAAAACGCTCGTACCTATGAACAGCAGATTTTCAAGATTCTCGATCCTGAAAAAACGCTGGTGATGTTCAACTCCAGCTGGATGGGTGAGATGAGCGCGGCTGATTTAATCGGCCTTGCTGCCAAGCATACGGTTGCTCGCATGCTGGAACGGGATGATTTCCAAAAACGGTATACGTCCGGTCAGCCAATTGCGGTGCATGAGTTCCTGTACCCCCTGATTCAGGGGTACGACTCAGTGGCCATGAAGGCAGATGTCGAATTGGGAGGAACCGATCAGAAATTCAACCTGCTGGTCGGGCGGGAATTACAGAAGCATTACGGCCAGGCGCCGCAAGTGGTGTTAACCATGCCGATCCTTGAAGGACTGGATGGCATCAACAAGATGTCGAAATCGCTCGGTAACTATATAGGTATTCACGAGCCGCCTAATGACATGTTCGGCAAGCTGATGTCGGTTTCTGACAAGTTGATGTGGCGTTATATAGAGCTTCTGTCATTTGAGCCTATGAACGTAGTCTCCCAATGGAAGACAGAAGTGGATGAAGGGAGGAATCCGAGAGACATCAAGGTGATATTTGCGCAGGAGATTATTTCCAGATTTCATGACAGAGGGGCGGCAGACCGAGCACTGGCCGATTTTGAAGCCCGTTTCCGTGAGGGCGGGGTGCCTGACGATATGCTGGAGATTGATTTGTTTGCCGAGGGTGAAGGCTTGTCGATTGTTCAAGCGCTTAAGCAGGCGGGGTTGACCGTCGGCACTTCCGAGGCAATTCGCATGATTCAGCAAGGCGGTGTCAGGGCGAATGGTGAGAAAGTGAGTGATAAAGGCTTGCTTCTCCCTAAGGGCGCTGTGCTCGTGCTGCAGGTTGGTAAACGTAAATTTGCGCGTGTCACTATTGCGTGATTTGCTGTTCGTTACGTAAGTGACTGTTCTTAATGAGTCATGAATTTTAATGTGATGAATGAGCTGGAAAAGCATTGACCATCAGTTTTGCCTCTGTATAATGCGCTCCTTCGTTGCAGCACAGCGCAGCGGGGCAAATCGGCGGGAAAATAAGATTTGACGCGGCATTAGGCATCTGTATAATGCGCCCTTCGTTGCGAAACACTGCGGCGAAGCGAGTCAAAAAGTTTCGCAAAAACGATTTGACAAGGTGAGCGAGGTCTGTATAATGCGCACCTCTCGCTAAGGCGGGGAAGAGAAGTAAACGTTCTTTAACAATATACAGCCAATAAGTGTGGGCGCTTGTCGGATGGGTAAGCTGAGATACTTGGCCTTTGGGTTTGGTGTTGAAGCAACTCAAATGATACAAGCGCTCTGTTACAGAAATTTGAAAGAATTGCTGTAACGCAAATGAGTGCGACAAGTAATACAAAGTAATGCAGTGATTAAACTGAAGAGTTTGATCCTGGCTCAGATTGAACGCTGGCGGAATGCTTTACACATGCAAGTCGAGCGGCAGCATGGACTTCGGTCTGATGGCGAGCGGCGAACGGGTGAGTAATATATAGGAACATACCCAGTAATGGGGGATAACGCCGAGAAATCGGTGCTAATACCGCATACGCCCTGAGGGGGAAAGCGGGGGATCTTCGGACCTCGCGTTATTGGATTGGCCTATATCTGATTAGCTAGTTGGTGAGGTAAAGGCTCACCAAGGCTTCGATCAGTAGCTGGTCTGAGAGGATGATCAGCCACACTGGAACTGAGACACGGTCCAGACTCCTACGGGAGGCAGCAGTGGGGAATTTTGGACAATGGGCGAAAGCCTGATCCAGCCATTCCGCGTGAGTGAAGAAGGCCTTCGGGTTGTAAAGCTCTTTCGGCAGGAAAGAAATCGTCACTTTTAATACGAGTGATGGATGACGGTACCTGAAGAAGAAGCACCGGCTAACTACGTGCCAGCAGCCGCGGTAATACGTAGGGTGCGAGCGTTAATCGGAATTACTGGGCGTAAAGCGTGCGCAGGCGGTTTTGTAAGTCAGATGTGAAAGCCCCGGGCTCAACCTGGGAATGGCGTTTGAAACTGCAAGGCTAGAGTGTGTCAGAGGGGGGTAGAATTCCACGTGTAGCAGTGAAATGCGTAGAGATGTGGAGGAATACCGATGGCGAAGGCAGCCCCCTGGGATAACACTGACGCTCATGCACGAAAGCGTGGGGAGCAAACAGGATTAGATACCCTGGTAGTCCACGCCCTAAACGATGTCAACTAGTTGTCGGGAGGGTAACCCTCTTGGTAACGCAGCTAACGCGTGAAGTTGACCGCCTGGGGAGTACGGTCGCAAGATTAAAACTCAAAGGAATTGACGGGGGCCCGCACAAGCGGTGGATTATGTGGATTAATTCGATGCAACGCGAAAAACCTTACCTACCCTTGACATGTACGGAACTTGCCAGAGATGGCTTGGTGCTCGAAAGAGAACCGTAACACAGGTGCTGCATGGCTGTCGTCAGCTCGTGTCGTGAGATGTTGGGTTAAGTCCCGCAACGAGCGCAACCCTTGTCATTAATTGCCATCATTTAGTTGGGCACTTTAATGAGACTGCCGGTGACAAACCGGAGGAAGGTGGGGATGACGTCAAGTCCTCATGGCCCTTATGGGTAGGGCTTCACACGTAATACAATGGTCGGTACAGAGGGTCGCCAACCCGCGAGGGGGAGCCAATCCCAGAAAGCCGATCGTAGTCCGGATTGGAGTCTGCAACTCGACTCCGTGAAGTCGGAATCGCTAGTAATCGCGGATCAGCATGTCGCGGTGAATACGTTCCCGGGCCTTGTACACACCGCCCGTCACACCATGGGAGTGGGTATTACCAGAAGCAGGTAGCTTAACCTTCGGGAGGGCGCTTGCCACGGTAGGATTCATGACTGGGGTGAAGTCGTAACAAGGTAGCCGTATCGGAAGGTGCGGCTGGATCACCTCCTTTCTAGAGAGAGCTCATTCGGCAGGTGTTCACACTTATTGGTTGTTGAAAAAGCTGTCAGCTGTCAGCTGTCAGCCGTCAGCGAAAAGCAAAACGGGTAGATCCGTAGCGTCAAGCTGAAAGCTGAAAGCTAAAGGCTGAGGGCTGTACGGGTCTATAGCTCAGTTGGTTAGAGCACACGCTTGATAAGCGTGGGGTCGGTGGTTCAAGTCCACCTAGACCCACCAGAATATTGGGGGCATAGCTCAGCTGGGAGAGCACCTGCTTTGCAAGCAGGGGGTCGTCGGTTCGATCCCGTCTGCCTCCACCAGATTGAAATCCAGGGTGTGATGCGCTTTGGGTGGTGGCAAATGAATACTTATTGGTTGTGGTGAGAGCCTATAAATAAGGGTGCCTTATTTATAGCTTCTTATGAAGTTATTGGCTGAATTGTTCTTTAAAAAAACGGAAGAAGTAAAGAGATTGAGATCTGGAGGATCCACGGCTGCGGCTGTTGGTCGGAAAGAAATCAATCAATGGGTAAATGATTGTATCGCGAACATGCGTTTTTAGTCGGACGCATGGGAGCAAACATGCTTAAGAATTAGAATTACCTGTAAGTTTGAATGGCGGAAGCTGTTTAAGGTTATAGGGTCAAGTGAATAAGTGCATGTGGTGGATGCCTTGGCGATTACAGGCGATGAAGGACGTGCAAGCCTGCGAAAAGCTCCGGGGAGCTGGCAATGAAGCTTTGATCCGGAGATGTCCGAATGGGGAAACCCACCCGCAAGGGTACCCGTAACTGAATACATAGGTTACGAGGAGCGAACCTGGTGAACTGAAACATCTAAGTAGCCAGAGGAAAAGAAATCAACCGAGATTCCGTAAGTAGTGGCGAGCGAACGCGGAACAGCCTGTACTCTTTAGCACACTTCATAGTAGAACGGTCTGGAAAGTCCGACCATAGTGGGTGATAGTCCCGTATGCGAAATGGAGAGTGTGGAACTAAGTGTACGAAAAGTAGGGCGGGGCACGAGAAACCTTGTCTGAACATGGGGGGACCATCCTCCAAGGCTAAATACTCGTAATCGACCGATAGTGAACTAGTACCGTGAGGGAAAGGCGAAAAGAACCCCGGGAGGGGAGTGAAATAGATCCTGAAACCGCATGCATACAAACAGTGGGAGCGGACTTGTTCCGTGACTGCGTACCTTTTGTATAATGGGTCAGCGACTTACATTCAGTAGCAAGCTTAACCGATAGGGGAGGCGTAGCGAAAGCGAGTCTGATAAGGGCGATTAGTTGCTGGGTGTAGACCCGAAACCGGATGATCTATCCATGGCCAGGATGAAGGTGCGGTAACACGCACTGGAGGTCCGAACCCACAAATGTTGAAAAATTTGGGGATGAGCTGTGGATAGGGGTGAAAGGCTAAACAAATCCGGAAATAGCTGGTTCTCTCCGAAAACTATTTAGGTAGTGCGTCACATATAACCCTCGGGGGTAAAGCACTGTTATGGCTAGGGGCCTATTGCTGGTTACCAAACCATGGCAAACTCAGAATACCGAGGAGTTCGAGTGTGGCAGACAGACAGCGGGTGCTAACGTCCGTTGTCAAGAGGGAAACAACCCAGACCGCCGTCTAAGGTCCCCAAATATAGTTAAGTGGAAAACGAGGTGGGAAGGCATAGACAGCCAGGAGGTTGGCTTAGAAGCAGCCACCCTTTAAAGAAAGCGTAATAGCTCACTGGTCGAGTCGTCCTGCGCGGAAAATGTAACGGGGCTCAAACTATATACCGAAGACGCGGATATGTGCTTGCACATATGGTAGGAGAGCGTTCTGTAGGCCTGCGAAGGTGTCTCGTGAGGGATGCTGGAGGTATCAGAAGTGCGAATGCTGACATGAGTAGCGATAAAGGGAGTGAAAAGCTCCCTCGCCGAAAGCCCAAGGTTTCCTGCGCAACGTTCATCGGCGCAGGGTGAGTCGGCCCCTAAGGTGAGGCAGAAATGCGTAGCTGATGGGAAATCGGTTAAAATTCCGATACCTTTATACAATGCGATGGGGGGACGGAGTAGGTTAGGTCAGCCGGGTGTTGGACGTCCCGGTTTAAGCGAGTAGGCTGGTCCTTTAGGCAAATCCGGAGGGCTAAGGCCGAGACGTGATGACGAGTGCTCTTTGAGCGCGAAGTGATTGATACCATGCTTCCAAGAAAAGCCTCTAAGCTTCAGTTGTATGAAGACCGTACCGCAAACCGACACAGGTGGGCAGGATGAGAATTCTAAGGCGCTTGAGAGAACTCGGGTGAAGGAACTCGGCAAATTAGCTCCGTAACTTCGGGAGAAGGAGCGCCCCGGTAGGTTGTAGTCCCTCGCGGACGAAGGCCGATGGGGTTGCAGTGAAATGGTGGCTGCGACTGTTTAATAAAAACACAGCACTCTGCAAACACGAAAGTGGACGTATAGGGTGTGACGCCTGCCCGGTGCTGGAAGGTTAAGTGATGGGGTGCAAGCTCTTGATCGAAGCCCCAGTAAACGGCGGCCGTAACTATAACGGTCCTAAGGTAGCGAAATTCCTTGTCGGGTAAGTTCCGACCCGCACGAATGGCGTAACGATGGCCACACTGTCTCCACCCGAGACTCAGCGAAGTTGAAATGTTTGTGAAGATGCAATCTACCCGCGGCTAGACGGAAAGACCCCGTGCACCTTTACTGTAGCTTTACATTGGACTTTGAATACATCTGTGTAGGATAGGTGGGAGGCTTTGAAGTGGGAACGCTAGTTCTCATGGAGCCGACGTTGAAATACCACCCTGATGTGTTTGAGGTTCTAACCTAGGTCCATTATCTGGATCGGGGACCGTGTATGGTAGGCAGTTTGACTGGGGCGGTCTCCTCCCAAAGAGTAACGGAGGAGTGCGAAGGTACGCTAGGTACGGTCGGACATCGTACTGATAGTGCAATGGCATAAGCGTGCTTGACTGCGAGACGGACAGGTCGAGCAGGTGCGAAAGCAGGTCATAGTGATCCGGTGGTTCTGTATGGAAGGGCCATCGCTCAACGGATAAAAGGTACGCCGGGGATAACAGGCTGATTCCGCCCAAGAGTTCATATCGACGGCGGAGTTTGGCACCTCGATGTCGGCTCATCACATCCTGGGGCTGTAGCCGGTCCCAAGGGTATGGCTGTTCGCCATTTAAAGTGGTACGTGAGCTGGGTTTAAAACGTCGTGAGACAGTTTGGTCCCTATCTGCCGTGGGCGTTGGAAATTTGAGGGGGGCTGCTCCTAGTACGAGAGGACCGGAGTGGACGCATCTCTGGTGTACCGGTTATCACGCCAGTGGTATCGCCGGGTAGCTATATGCGGAAGAGATAAACGCTGAAAGCATCTAAGCGTGAAACTTGCCTCGAGATGAGATTTCCCCAGGCCTTGAGCCTGCTAAAGGGTCGTTCGAGACCAGGACGTTGATAGGTCGGGTGTGGAAGCGCAGTAATGCGTTAAGCTAACCGATACTAATTGCCCGTGAGACTTGATCCTATAACCTTAAGCGGCTTCTGTAATGGCTTTCAGCAATCAGCTGTCAGCATTCAGCAAGTCAATACAATCAAATACCCTTACTTCTTCCGTTTTAATACTGATAGCTGAAAGCAGAATTGCTCGACAGCTGTGAGTTACAAGTTATGCTTGGCGGCCATAGCAAGTTGGAACCACCCCTTCCCATTCCGAACAGGACCGTGAAACGACTTAGCGCCGATGATAGTGTGCACCTCGCATGTGAAAGTAGGTCACCGCCAAGCCAGTACAATCAAATACCATTACTTCTTCCGTTTTTTACTGATAGCTGAATGCTCAATGCTGACAGCTGTGAGTTACAAGTTATGCTTGGCGGCCATAGCGAGGTGGAACCACCCCTTCCCATTCCGAACAGGACCGTGAAACGCCTTTGCGCCGATGATAGTGTGGATTACCCATGTGAAAGTAGGTCACTGCCAAGCTCCTTATGCACCACCCAAAGCCCTCCTCGCGAGGGCTTTGGCGTTTGTGGCTCGCCTTGAATGGTAGAATGCTTCGTCTCCCTGGAAGCCCCCGAGTGCCTAAAAAAATCTTTATTAAAACCTTCGGTTGTCAGATGAATGAGTATGACTCGTCCAAAATGTTGGACGTCATGCGGGTAGAACACGGCACAGTGACAACCACCAATCCGGAGGAGGCCGATATCCTCCTGCTGAATACCTGCTCTATTCGGGAGAAATCAGAAGACAAAGTTTTTCACCAATTGGGCCGGTGGCGAGAACTCAAGCAAAGCAATCCGAATTTACTGATCGGCGTGGGAGGCTGTGTCGCCAGTCAGGAAGGTCAAGCCATTATCGCAAGAGCCCCCTATGTAGACGTGGTATTCGGACCGCAAACACTGCACCGTCTGCCTCACTTGATTCGGGAACGAAAATTAAGTGGACGTCCCCAGATTGACATATCATTTCCCGAAATTGAAAAATTTGATCATCTACCTGATGCCCATGTAGAGGGGTGTAGTGCTTACATTTCCATAATGGAGGGGTGCAGTAAATATTGTACATATTGCATCGTTCCATTTACCCGTGGCGCAGAGGTCTCCCGCCCTTTTGATGACGTGGTGCTTGAGGCAAGCAAGTTGGCTGAGGCGGGAATTCGGGAAATTACGCTGCTCGGGCAGAACGTTAATGCATACAGGGGTGAAATGCACGATGGGGAAATAGCCGATCTGGCCTTGTTGCTCCATTATCTGGCAGAGATTCCTGGTATTGATCTCCTGCGCTTCACCACTTCTCACCCGATCGAGTTTTCGCAAAGCCTGATAGATGCCTATGAGACTATCCCTAAATTGGCTAACTGTCTTGCACTTGCCGGTGCAGTCGGGTTCAGATCGCGTGCTAGCATCCATGAAGCGTGGCTACACTGCGCTTGAGTTTAAGTCGAAAATTCGTCAACTCAGGCTGATTCGACCTGATATCTCGATTACTTCAGATTTTATCGTGGGCTTTCCCGGTGAAACGTCAGCTGATTTCGAGGCGACGCTAAAGCTTATCGATGAAGTTGGATTCGATGCCAGTTTCAGTTTTATATATAGTCCAAGACCGGGGACGCCCGCATCGGATATGCCTGATGAAATATCATCGGAAACCAAACAAGCAAGATTGTTGCAACTGCAATCCCGTATCGAAGAACACACCCGGTTAATTAGCCAGAAAATGGTGGGTAGCACCCAGAAGGTTTTGGTTAAGGGTCAGTCTAAAAAAAATGCTGATGAGTTGTCAGCGTGGACAGAAAATAATCGCTTAGTAAATTTCCCGGGTAGCCCCAGGCTGGTTGGGCAATTTGCTGATGTTGTTATCACTGGGGCCGCAGCGCGTACACTGCGCGGAATAATCAAAACGCAGGAATCCTGATGAGCAAGCCAATCGAAATAGAGTTTTCGCCCGTCGACAACCAGCGCTTATCGAATCTGTGCGGTGCGCTTGATGACAATCTCAAGCAGATCGAAACTGCGCTCGACGTTTCAATCTCAAGGAGAGGCGAAAAATTTTCAATCGGCGGAAAACTTGAGAATGCACGCCTGGCGGCACTTGCACTGAGCGATTTTTATAGTCACGCTACCGAGGCTCTGTCTGTGGATGAAGTTCAACTTGGCCTCATCGAGTTGATGAAGCAAAGCAAAACGGAGGCTGATTCCAGCGTGCCCCAATTGCTGACAAGAAAACACGACTTGCGCGGACGCACACCCAGACAGAATCAATATTTGACGCAAATACAAGCACACGACATTACATTCGGTATTGGTCCCGCCGGTACAGGAAAAACCTATCTCGCGGTTGCCTGTGCTGTCGATGCCCTGGAACGGGACGCCGTCAAGCGTATCGTGCTGGTTCGCCCCGCCGTGGAGGCAGGAGAGCGACTTGGATTTTTACCTGGCGATCTGGCCCAGAAAGTGGACCCATACCTGCGCCCATTGTATGACGCCCTGTATGACCTGATGGGTTTCGAGAAAGTAGGGAAGCTGTTCGAGCGAGGCGCGATCGAAATTGCCCCCCTTGCTTATATGCGCGGCAGGACACTTAATCATTCGTTCATTATTCTGGACGAAGCGCAAAATACAACACCCGAGCAAATGAAAATGTTCCTGACCCGGATCGGGTTTGGTACGAAAGCCGTTATTACCGGCGATGTGACTCAGATTGATCTGGCAAAGGGACAGAAAAGTGGCCTGACCAGTGTCCATGACATACTGGGCAAGGTACGCGGGATTGCCTTCACTTTTTTTGAATCTGAAGATGTCGTGCGCCACCCTCTTGTGCAGCACATTGTGAATGCATACACGCAATATGAATCCGGCAAGTAAATATCCTCTCTCCCTCAGCGTGCAGGCTGTTGCCAAGTCAGTCACAACCCCTTCTCGTCAACAGATACGCGCCTGGCTAAGAGCCGCACAGGAATGTCCAGCCGAGGTGACTGTTCGCCTGGTTGATGTCGAGGAAGGCCGGCAATTGAACCACGACTACCGTGGCAAGGATTACGCGACCAATGTCTTGAGTTTCGTCTATGAATCGTCGCCTGTATGCATGGGTGACCTAGTTCTCTGCGTTCCAGTTGTTGAACAGGAGGCTGTCGAACAGGCCAAACCGGTTGAGTCACACTACGCACACATGATCATTCATGGGATGCTGCACCTGCAAGCTTACGATCATGAACACGAACTGGATGCGGCTGCGATGGAAGCGGTAGAAACCCACATCATGCGCAAGCTCGGCTATACTGACCCCTACGAAGTTACAGAGGTAAAACCGCAGCATGGATGAACCTGCCAAACCTGGCTGGCTGGAACGCTTGGGGGCGTGGCTCTCGCCCGAACCGGATAACCGGGAAGAGCTGGTGGAAATACTCCACACAGCTTACGAAAAGAATCTGCTGGATGCTGATGCCCTGTCAATGATCGAGGGGGTGCTGCAAGTCTCCGAGATGCAGGTGCGCGATATCATGATTCCTCGGGCACAGATGGATGTCATTGATATCGTCGATACGCCCGAAACCTTTATCCCCTTTGTGATTGAAACTGCGCATTCACGCTTCCCTGTCATCGGTGATAACAAGGATGACGTGATTGGTATTCTTCTTGCCAAAGACCTGCTGCGATTCTACGCAGGAGAGGCCTTCAATGTCCGCGAGATGCTGAGGCCGGCAGTATTTATTCCGGAATCCAAGCGGCTGAACGTGCTGCTCAAGGAATTCCGCATGAATCGCAACCATATCGCCATGGTGGTGGACGAGTACGGCGGTGTGGCTGGACTGGTGACGATTGAAGACGTACTTGAACAGATTGTCGGCGAAATCGAGGATGAATATGATTTTGACGAAACGGAAGACAATATCATTCAGGATCGAAATGGCGGATTCCGGGTCAAGGCTGTGACCGAAATCGCAAACTTCAATGAAGTTGTTGGTGCCGAGTTTGGCGACGAAGAATTCGATACCGTTGGTGGACTGGTGGTCAGCCAATTCGGGCGGCTGCCAAAAAGGGGCGAAGTCGCCATCCTGGAAGGGCTCAAGTTTACTGTCTTGCGCGCCGATAGCCGCCGCTTGCATACCCTGCTGGTAGAAAGACAGGTCGCGCCCGACTAACGTCGTCTGAAAACGATATCCCAGACCCCGTGCCCCAGATTGAGGCCGCGCTGCTCGAACTTGGTCAGAGGCCGGTAAGCTGGTCTGGGTGCGTACCCTTCCACTGTATTCTCGAGTAATGGCTCGGCAGCGAATGTTTCCAGAATATGGGCGGCATACTCTTCCCAATCCGTCGCGGCATGGATATAGGCATCTGGTTTCAGGTGCGCGCACAGCTTGCTTATGAATCCCGCCTGTATCAGTCGCCGTTTGTGATGGCGTTTTTTATGCCATGGGTCAGGGAAGAATATATGCACTCCATCCAGTGCATTTACATCAATCATCTCATCCAGAACTTCGACCGCGTCATGCTGAATGATGCGGATGTTTTTGATCCCTGAATCCTCAATTTGCTTGAGTAAACTGCCTACCCCCGGGGTATGAACCTCAATGCAGAGGTAATTGTTCTCAGGGTGCTGCAACGCGATGGCGGCGGTGCTGTCCCCCATACCGAAGCCGATTTCCAGAATAGTCGGCGCATGATGGTCAAAGGCTGACGCCAGATCCAGATGGGTGTGGCTGAACGGGATGCCATACAGGGGTAGCAAGGTGTCAATGGCGCGGGTCTGCGCCTTTGACATGCGCCCCTGGCGCAGCACGAAGCTGCGCACCGGGCGGTGCAAGAGTCTGCTCGTCCATCGATTTACTTCCTGTCTATCATGCCTGCCGTCGGAGAGCTTGGGCTGGCGGAATACAGCTTTTTCGGCATGCGTCCGGCCAGGAAGGCTTCACGACCGGCTTCAACGGCTTTTTTCATGGCGGATGCCATGAGGATAGGATTTTGCGCGCCGGCAATGGCGGTATTCATCAGCACGCCGTCACAACCCAGTTCCATGGCGATGGCCGCATCGGAAGCCGTACCCACGCCGGCATCCACGATGACCGGAACCTTGGCATTCTCGATGATGATTTGCAAATTCCACGGGTTGAGAATGCCCATGCCGGAACCGATCAGTGAAGCCAGGGGCATCACTGCGACACAGCCGATTTCCTCTAGTTGTTTGGCGATGATCGGGTCGTCAGAGGTGTAGACCATGACCTTGAAACCATCCCTGACCAGGATGTCTGCTGCTTTCAGGGTCTCAACTACATTCGGGTAGAGCGTTTTCGGGTCACCCAGCACTTCGAGTTTGACCAGTTCATGGCCATCGAGCAGCTCCCTCGCCAGGCGCAGCGTACGGATGGCATCGTCGGCGCTGTAGCAGCCAGCCGTATTGGGTAAATAGGTGTAGCGGGAGGGGGGGAGTGCATCCAGCAGGCTCGGCTCACCTGCATTCTGGCCAATATTGGTGCGCCGGATGGCAACGGTGACAATTTGTGCGCCGCTGGCTTCGACGGCAAGCCGGGTCTCGTCGAAATCCTTGTATTTTCCTGTGCCGACCAGAAGACGGGAAGCGTAAGTCGTGCCGGCAATAGTCAATTCGTTCATGGTATCCATAGGTCGAGTCAACCTCCCCCGACGGCGACGACGATTTCCAGTTGGTCGCCCTCGGCAAGAAGTATGTGGTTAAATTGGCTGCGGGGAGCGATGTCCCCGTTGTGTTCGATCGCGATGCGTTTTCCGGACAAATCCAGATGTTCTACCAACTGGGCCATGGTGCAAGTGTCTGACAACTGGTGGGCCTTGCCATTGACAGTAATTTCCATGCTGAACTTGACGGTAGTTAAGGGAGTCGGGATTTTAACCCGGAAATTTCACAAATTCACCCGATGATCGCGCAGGATTTTGATCCATAGGGGAATTTTTCGATAGAGCGGCGTAGTGATTCATACGCCCGACTGAGCAAAATTTTCATATGGATAAAAAAAGAGCAAGCGAGGGCGGGCGAATTTGTGAAATTTCCGGGTTAATACCGCTGACGAAATGCAGGCATGACCTCTTCGGCGATGCATTGCATGGATTCTCGCACAATTTCGGTTTTAACCGCGCCTGCGCCAACTGCGCACAGCATGTGAGTGACGCCCGCTGCCTCGAATTTGCGCAGTTGTTCGATGCACTCATCGGGAGAACCTACTACGGCCATGCCAAAATTCTCCAGCAATCTCAGGTTGATGCCAAGTTTCAGAAATTCGCGGAATCTACCCAGTTCACGAAAATGTTCATAGCTTGGATACAGTTGCTCCAGTATCGGCAGCGCTGTTTTGTACAGTTCGTGATAAAACCAGGTCAAGGCCTGTTTTGCCAGTTGTCTGGCGCGCTTTCCCATCTGGCAGGCACAGGACGCCGACGGCCATGCCTATCCTGGGCGGAATTTGGCCTTTCCATGCGCCCAGATAATTCTTGATGTCGAATTTAGTCATCAGCCAGGGTTTGAATGGGCCAACCAGCATGCCTAGCCCTTGATCGGCAACCCAGGCAAAACTTTCCGGGCTGACGGCAGCGGCCCAGATCGGTGGCTGGGGCGATTGGATGATGTGAGGCAGAATATCCAGCTTGTCCAGCGTGTGGTGCTGGCCTTTATACGTGACCGGTTGAGACGAAAAACTGGCACGCAAAATATCCAGCATCTCGCCCGTTCTGGACCGACTCTCCGACATGTCAACGCCGAAGGCCTGATACTCCTGAGGAGAAAACCCGCGCCCAAGGCCTACCTCAAGCCGGCCTCTGCTCAGTATGTCCAGCGTGGCAATGCGCTCGGCGACATGCACCGGGTGATGGTAGGGGGCCGGGATGATGCCCATTCCCAGGTGGATCTGCTGGGTGCGTTGCGAGAGTGCCGCCAGCAGCAATTCCGGTTTGGAGCAATGTGAATATTGCCGCATGAAGTGGTGCTCGACCAGCCATGAACAGCGGAATCCTAGCCTGTCGGCCAGCTCGATTTCATCCAGTGCGTCGGCATAGGCCTGGGCTTCCGTCCGCTCCAGAAAGGGCGGCATGGCAATTTCGTGAAATAGGTCGAATTCCATCGTTTTCCCCTTGGTAGACGCGAAGCAGATAGCCTGATGATTATAGATGATATAGAATTCTTCCCCCTATTCTGATAGCCCTTATTTTTCCATGTCCCCTGGAACATCTGGCGATAACCTGGTCGAACTCCAGGATGTCAGCTTCTCATACGGTCAGCGTCCCATCCTGAAGGGGATTTCCATGGCCGTGCCCAAGGGTAAGGTCGTGGCAATCATGGGTGGGAGCGGGTGCGGAAAAACCACCCTGCTCAAGTTGATCGGTGGCCAGATCAAATCACAGTCAGGCAAGGTTGTCGTCGCGGGACAGGATGTGCGCCAGCTCGACTCCAGCGCGTTATATGACCTGCGTCGCCGCATGGGCATGCTGTTCCAGTTTGGTGCGCTGTTTACCGATATGAGCGTGTTCGATAACGTGGCTTTCCAGATGCGCGAGCACACCGATTTGCCGGAAAGCGTAATTCGTGATCTGGTGCTGATGAAGTTGCACGCGGTAGGTTTGCGCGGCGCGCGTGATCTGATGCCTTCCGAGCTCTCGGGGGGCATGGCGCGTCGGGTCGCCCTGGCCAGGGCGGTGGCGCTCGATCCGATGCTGATTATGTATGATGAACCGTTTGCCGGACTCGACCCGATTTCCCTGGGCGTGATTGGTAATCTGATTCGCCGTTTGAACGATGCGCTGGGCGCGACGTCCATCGTTGTTACCCATGATGTGCACGAGTCATTGGAAATCGTCGATTATGTCTATTTTGTCTCGGATGGGGTTGTCGTTGCGCAGGGATCACCCGACGAAATTCGGGCTTCGGGTGCGCCATTCGTGCACCAGTTCGTCCACGGTGAAGAAGATGGCCCAGTGCCCTTCCATTACCCGGCAGCAGCCTATGCAGCCGATTTGAAGATGGTCGCTGCTCGTGCCTGAACGAATCGCTCTCGCCGTGCGGCGCATCGGGCATGCGACGGTGAACGGCGTATGGCGGATTGGTGTCGCCAGCCGTTTCCTGTTCCTGACCCTGCTTTATTCGGGAACCAGCTTCCGGCGTTTTTATCTGACGGTGCGGGAAATCTATTTTACCGGCGTACTTTCTCTCATCATCATTCTGGTGTCCGGTTTGTTCGTTGGCATGGTGCTGGGCATGCAGGGTTATGAAACGCTCCAGCGCTATGGGGCGGAAGATGCGCTGGGCGTGATGGTGGCGCTTTCCCTGGTCAGGGAACTGGGGCCGGTGGTGGCGGCGCTGTTGTTCGCCAGTCGGGCCGGGTCTGCGATTACAGCTGAAATTGGGCTGATGAAAGCGACAGAACAACTCTCGGCCATGGAGATGATGGCTGTCAATCCGATTGCCAGGGTTGTGGCGCCGCGTTTCTGGGCGGGGGTGATTTCCATGCCCTTGCTGGCTGCCATGTTCTCCACGATGGGCGTACTGGGTGGTTATCTGGTCGGGGTCAAGCTGATTGGTGTGGATGAAGGCGCATTCTGGTCGCAGATGCAAAGCGCGGTCGACTTTCATCAGGATATTTTGAATGGTGTGATCAAAAGTTTTGTATTTGGCTTGGCCATTACGGCCATTGCCTTGTTCGAGGGTTACGATGCGCCGCCGACCGCCGAAGGCGTTTCAGGCGCAACCACCCGCACGGTGGTGACCTCATCGCTTGCAGTACTGGCGCTGGATTTTGTGCTGACGGCATTCATGTTTCGGGGAGGAAGTTGATGGAACGCGCCACAATAGACTTATGGGTCGGGATGTTTGTGGTTCTGGGTATGGGCGCGCTGATGGTGCTGGCGCTCAAGGTCGGAAACCTGGGTGGGGCGAGCGTGTCTGATGGTTACGTGGTGACCGCGAATTTCAGCAACATCGGTGGGCTCAAGGCCCGTGCGCCGGTTAAAAGCGCTGGTGTGGTGGTCGGCAGGGTCACAGAGATTGCTTATGATCCGGAGAGGCACGATGCCAGGGTGATGCTCAGATTGGGCAAGGATTACCAGTTTTCCAGGGATACTTCAGCCGGCATCATGACTTCCGGGCTATTGGGCGAGCAGTACATTTCACTGGAAACGGGTGGCGACAGCGTCATGCTCAAGGCGGGTGACAAAATCAAGGTTACCCAGTCGGCGGTTGTGCTGGAAAACCTGATCGGGCAGTTTCTTTTCAATAACAAGGCCGCAGACAGCGGAGACAAGAAATGAAACAAAATTTGAAGACCTTGGCGCTGCTTGTATGCAGTTGCCTGTTTGTCCCCCAGTCTGTCGCGCAGACGGTGGACTTGCCGCAAGCGCTGGCCATGAGTTTGAGTGCTGACCCCCGTATCGGGAAAAGGAAATGCTGGTCGAGCAGGCCAGAGCGATGCTGGCTGAGGCGCAAGGGAACTACGGCCTGCGTCTGGACGCGAACCTGTTTGTCGGGCTCGCGCCAGGCGTAAGCGGTGGCTTTTATCAGGGCGGCGCGAATTCCGGTACGGTTCCGCGCGATGATGCCTACCATCCGGACGGCCTGTCCGACTGGACCATGCTGCAATTTGCCATCATCAAACCGCTCTACACCTTCGGGAAAATGAGAAATACAGCGAGGCGGCACAGGGCAATATCGACGTCAAGCATCGAGGACAGCCGCTTGCAGCGTGGCGCGACCATGCTCGATGTGAACCGGGCGTATTACGGATTTCTGGCCGCACGCCGATACCCGCAGGATGCTGGAAGATGTATTCCGTAAAGTCGATGACTCGATCGCGCGGGTCGAGCGCCTGATTCGCGAAGGCAGCGCACAGGTCAAACAGTCCGATTTGTATGAGTTGCAATCGAAGAGCGCCGTACTCAAGCGCTACCCTGGCCGAAGCCGGTGCGGTGGAAACCATCAGCCTGAATGGGCTGAAAGTATTCCACCCGGGTTGGGGTCAGCGCAGACCTGAGTGTTGCGGATGACGCGCTGGCGGCTGCACCCCTGCCGACCTTGAGCCTTCTGACAGACTACCAGGGCAAGGCAGCGTCCTTGCGCCTGAATTTGCCCAGCTTGAAGCTGGTTTGCGTGCCCGCCGTGCGCTGGTGGATGCCAAAAAGGCGGAATCCTATCCGGATATCTACGCCGGCCTGGCAGGTAGTTTTGCTTATTCTTCGCGCCGGGATTCGCTGGATAATCCTTATATTCACGATCCCTTCAACCATGCCGGCCTGACCCCGGTGCTTGGGATGAAGTGGAATGTGGCGTTCGATGTGGTTCCGCCCGAACAGACTCAGGCGCAGGCCGAGCTGGATGCGCTGCTGGCAAAGAATCGCTTCGCCATGTTGGGCATCCCCCATGAAGTGGCGGAAGCCTATGCGAATGTGCAGGCCGCGTGGGCGGCTCAAAACGAGCTGGCGACCGGCGCAGCTGGGCTGCACGTCGCTGGATGGTGGCCTCCTTTGCTGACTTTACTGCCGGACTGGAAAGTGTTGCCCGTGTTGCCGAGGCGCTGAAAAGCTATGCGACCATCCAGGCGGATTACCTGATGAC
>CAVUID010000012.1:0-353344 GCA_963741495.1 uncultured Gammaproteobacteria bacterium | reverse complement strand
AGAAGCCGTTTTTTGCTGTATCAGTACTTGCCATGGCTGTAACAGGTGCTTTCAATGTTGCAAATGCTGCTGACGAACCCACGTTAACGGCAGAGCAGAAGGCCGCCGCATCCAAGGTTTATTTCGAACGTTGCGCCGGTTGCCACGGCATTCTGCGCAAGGGTGCCACAGGCAAGAACCTCGAGCCGGTAAACACACTCAAGCTGGGTCAGGCCCGGCTGGAAAAAATCATCAGCTACGGTACCGATGGCGGGATGGTTAACTTCGACGACATCCTGACCAAGGATGAGCTTTCCACAATGTCGAAATACATCCAGATGACGCCGGATACGCCACCGGAGTGGGGCATGAAGGACATGATGAACAGCTGGAAGCTGGTCATCAAGCCGGAAGACCGCCCCAAGAAGCAGATGAGCAAGATCAATCTGGAAAACGTGTTCTCCGTCACCTTGCGTGACTCTGGAGAGGTGGCTCTGATTGACGGCGATACCAAGCAGATCTGGGGTATCGTGAAAACAGGTTATGCCGTGCACATTTCCCGTGTATCCAAGTCTGGTCGCTATGTTTACGTGATTGGCCGCGATGGCAAACTTGACCTGATTGATATGTGGTTCGAAAAACCCACTGTAGTGGCGACCATTAAGATCGGCATCGAGGCGCGTTCGGTGGAAACCTCCAAGTTCAAGGGCTATGAGGACAAATACGCCATTGCCGGTTCCTACTGGCCACCTCAGTACGTGATTACCGAGGGCGATACCCTCAAGCCGTTGAAGATCATGTCGACTCGTGGCCAGGATGTGGATGGTGAATATCACCCCGAGCCTCGTGTGGCTTCGATTGTGGCAACCGAGGACAAGCCGGAATGGGTGGTCAACATCAAGGAAACCGGCATGATCAAGCTGGTGGACTATTCCGATATCAAGAACCTGAAGGAAACCACGATCGAATCCGCCAAGTTCCTGCATGATGGCGGCTGGGATTCCACCAAGCGTTACTTCCTGGTGGCAGCAAATGCTTCCAACAAGGTGGCCGTGGTTGATACCAAGACCGGCAAGCTGGCAGCGCTGGTTGACACAAAGTCCAAGCCGCATCCTGGCCGCGGCGCTAACTTCGTGCATCCCAAGTTCGGGCCGGTATGGGCAACTTCCCACCTTGGCGCGGATGTGATTTCACTGATCGGAACCGATCCTGCCAAGCACAAGCAGCATGCCTGGAAGGTGGTGGCCGAACTGAAGAATCACGGTGCAGGGTCCCTGTTCGTCAAGACGCATCCCAAGTCCAAGAACCTGTGGGCGGATGCACCTCTGAATCCGGACAAGGAAGTGGCCGAGTCGGTAAGCGTGTATGACATCAGGAACCTGGACAAGGGGGCGGAAATCATCAACATCGCCAAGCTGGCAAATCTGCCCGAATCCAAGGCGGTCAAGCGCGCGGTGCATGCGGAATACAATGCCAAGGGCGATGAGGTATGGTTCTCCCTGTGGGCTGGCAAAACCGAGCCATCCGCGATCGTGATCATGGATGACAAGACCCGCAAGCTGAAGCATGTGATCAAGGATCCCAAGCTGATTACGCCGACCGGCAAATTCAACATACTTAATACCCAGCACGATATTTACTAAAACCTGACCCGGCGGGCGGAGAAAAATCTCCGGCTCGCCGCAAGATTTCAGTTGAGGAGAGAAATATATGGCAGCAAAACAGGGATGGTGGGCAAAACTGCGTTCCCCTAGCGCAAAATACTCTCTTCTCACTTTGCTCGGCGGCGGTTTTGTCGCCGGAATTTTGTTCTGGGGTGGTTTCAACACCGGCATGGAAGCCACCAACAAACTTGAGTTCTGCATCGGCTGTCACGAGATGCGGGACAATGTTTATCAAGAATACAAACAGACCATTCACTATTCCAATCGTACCGGCGTGCGTGCGGCGTGTTCGGATTGTCATGTGCCCAAGGACTGGAGTCACAAGATGCTGCGCAAGATCCAGGCTTCCCGCGAGGTGTGGGGAAGAATCACGGGCACCATCGATACCAAGGAAAAGTTCGAAGCCAAGCGCCTGGAACTGGCGCGCCATGAATGGGCACGGATGAAAGCATCGGATTCACGCGAATGCCGCAATTGCCACACTTTTGAGGGCATGGATACAGAGAAGCAGAAAAACAGGGCGGCAAAGCAGCATCAATATGCAAAAGAAGACAAGATGACCTGTATCGACTGCCACAAGGGCATTGCTCACAAAAAGCCAGAAGGAATGACGGAAGAAGAAGCTGGGGGTTAATACAGCTCATCGCCGCATGAATTAAAATCGCAAAACTATATTCGACAGGAGCTTGAACATGAATAAAACTTTGATTGCCACTTCCGCATTGGGTCTGATTTTGGCCGGCATGGCCGGGTCCGTCATGGCTGCCCCGGACTGGAACAAGGTGCCGTCACGCAGCGTGACTGTATTTCACCCTGGCTCTTCGGGTCTGGAGTGGATACTGAAAGGTACGGATCATGGTGGCGCCAAAGGGATATCAAAAGGCGAGACCTGCATTGGTTGTCATGAGGATGAAAAGAAACACACTATTGATATTGCCGCTGACAAGATTCTCAAGGGCGAGAAACTCGAACCCAAGCCAATTAGTGGGCATACGCCATCTTTCCCGGTGACTGTGCAGGCAGCCAATGACGGCGCCAATCTTTATTTGCACTTTACCTGGAAAGAGCCCAAATCTGGTGCGGAAAAAATGGACAAGGACAACCCTGTCAAGCTAGCCGTCATGCTGGAAGATAACAAGGTGGTTGCCAAGGATTCCAAGGGCAGGGATGTGCAGATAGGCACGGCAGGGGGCTGCTGGGGTACCTGCCACACTGACGCACGCACCATGCCTGGTGCAGACGACAAGAAAACCAAGTACGTCAAAGGAGGCACTCTGGCGAATGGGCAGTATTACGATCTGATACAGTGGAAAAGCGGTAAGGGCGCCAAGCCGGTTGATGGCTACGTGGCCGATAAGCGCGTGATGGAAGGCGGCAAGGCGCTGGTCAGTGCAGAAGGCAAGAAGGACGGCGACACCTGGACCGTGACATTTACCCGCAAACTGACTGGAGGCGAGGGTGATATCGCTCTGGTTTCCGGCAAGTCCTATAACATGGGCTTTGCAATTCACAGCGATCATTCAGCTGGCCGTTACCACCATGTGTCTTTTGGTTACACCTTGGGGATCGATACCAAGGCCGATATTACGGCTGCAAAATAAGTGGACGGGAAGGATAAGCAAGGGTGCGGTTTATGGCGCTTGATGTAAATTGCCTTCCTGGTCTGGCGCAAAGGGGGCTGCATGGCCCCCTTTTTTATGGCTTGCTGTGTTTGGCGCTCAGTGTGCCGGGCGGCGTTAAACGCGCTCTGGCAGATGAATCCCCGGATTTGCGGCGGCAAGCCGAGTTGGTTCGCCTGGTGCGCCAGGATTGCGGCTCCTGCCATGGTATGACATTGGCGGGCGGGCTGGGCCCGGCGTTGTTGCCCGCTCTGCTGCGCGACAAGCCTGCGGAGAGTCTGGTTGCGACCATTCTTTATGGTCGCCCCGGCACGCCGATGCCGCCGTGGGGTACTTTTCTTAACGAAAATGAAGCCAAATGGATTGTTGACAACTTGCTGAAAGGATTCCCTGATGAGCATTAAAGCCGTGGTCGCAATCTTTGCCATTTCCTTGCTCTCCGGCTGCGCAGGGCCTCAGTTGCGTGGTACGGGTGATCTGGGTGTGGTAATCGAGCGCGCCAAGGGTCGGGTGGAAATTGTTGAGACCAGCGGACGTTCCATACTCGGCAAGGTGTCCGGCTTGGGCGATCTTTCCCATGCGTCTCTGAATTACTCTCGCGACGGACGCTATGCTTTTGTATTTGGTCGCGATGGCGGTCTGACCAAGGTGGATCTGCTGGAAATGCGTATCGTCAAACGCGTGTTGCAATCCGGCAACAGCATTGGCGGCGCCATTTCACAGGATGGCAAGCTGGTTGCGGTTGCCAACTATACGCCCGGCGGCGTCAAGGTATTCGACGCCGCTACGCTTGATCTGGTTGCGGATATTCCGGCGCTGGATGAAGCCGGCAAATCCTCCAAGGTGGTGGGATTGGTGGATGCACCGGGTAACCGCTTCGTGTGGAGCTTGTTTGACGCCGGAGAAATATGGATGGCGGATATGACTAGCCCGGCCTCTCCCGTGCTGCAGAAATTCAAGAATATCGGCAAGGAGCCCTATGACGCCATGATCACTGCCGACGGACGCTATTATCTGGCAGGGCTGTTTGGTGAGGACGGTCTCGCCATGCTCGATCTATGGAATATTCCTGCCGGTGTGAAGCGCATCCTGGATGCTTATGGTAAGGGGGAACAAAAGCTGCCGGTATTCAAGATGCCGCACCTTGAAGGTTGGGCAGCCACCGGAACCGAGCTGCTGGTACCGGCAGTAGGGCGTCATGAAGTATTGGTGGTTGATCAGGGTCATTGGCAGGAAGTGGGGCGCATTCCCGTACATGGTCAGCCAGTGTTTGTGGTTGCGCGGCCGGATAACCGTCAAGTATGGGTGAATTTTGCTTTTCCCCACAACGATACAGTGCAGGTGATCGATGTGCCGAGCCGCAAGATTGTCCACACTTTCAAGCCCGGCAAGGGTGTGCTGCATCTTGAATTTACCCCGCGCGGCGAACAGGTTTGGCTTTCGCTGCGTGATGAGCATCGGGTTGAAATTTACGATAGCGAGAGCTTCGCCAAGTTGGGTGATCTGCCTGCAGATAGCCCGAGCGGCATCTTCTTTACCCACCGCGCACATCGGACCGGCTTATGAATTCATCATTGGAAAACCGTCTTCTCAACGACTACCAGCATGATTTCCCGCTGCTGTCAGCGCCATTTGAAAAAATTGCTCTTGAGCTGGGTGCCACCGAGCGTGATGTGGTGGAAAGCCTGAATCGTCTGCACATGCAGGGTGTCGTCAGCCGCGTTGGGGCAGTGTTTCGCCCGCGCAGTATCGGTGCCAGTACACTGGCGGCGCTGGCGGTGCCGGAGGGAAGCCTGGAAGAGGTGGCCGCGATGGTCAGCAGCTATCCTGAAGTGAATCACAACTACCAGCGTGAGCACCATTACAACTTGTGGTTTGTGGTGGCGGCGCCGGATGAAGTGGCGCTGCAACGGGTGCTGAAGGAAATTGAGGAGCGTTCGGGTTGCCGGGTGCTGTTTCTGCCTTTGGTAGAGGATTATCACATTGACCTGGGCTTCGACATGACGGGCAATCGGCGCAAAAATAATGCCTTTGTCGATAGTCACGCCGGTTCGCCGTGTCAGCCCTATCTGCCCAGCCCGGACGAAAGTCGCGTGATCGCAGCCATTCAGTCCGGCCTGCCGCTGGTGGCACACCCCTACGCGGCGGTGGCTGCGAGCCTGGACTTATCCGAAGCTACGGTGATTGTTTGCCTGCAAAACCTGATCCGGCAGGGCGTGATCAAGCGCATGGGCGTGGTTGTGCGCCATCACGAACTGGGCTATCGCGCCAATGCCATGGTGGTGTGGGATATTCCGGATGAGGAAGTTCGTTCGCTAGGAAACTGCCTCGGCAAACTTGAATTCGTTACCCTGTGCTACCGCCGTCCGCGTCGGCTGCCGGTGTGGCGCTACAATCTTTTCTGCATGATACATGGTCACGACCGAGAGGAAGTGCTGGCGCGCGTGGAAGAAATGCGTCAGGGATGTGGGCTGCAACATGTTGCTCATGAGGTGCTGTTCAGTACACGTCGCTTCAAGCAGTGTGGTGCACGTTACGCCAGAGCAGCGGCCTGATGGAACTGGATGCGCTTGATCGCGCCATCGTCAATCGCCTGCAGGATGGTTTCCCCATTTGCGAGCATCCCTATGCCGAGGTTGCCGCAGAACTGGGTACGAGTGAACAGGACTTGCTGTCTCGTCTCGAACGTTTGCTGCAGGTGAAGGTGCTAACTCGCTTCGGCCCGATGTACCATGCCGAGCGCCTGGGCGGGGGGCTGAGTCTGGCGGCAATGAAGATTCCTCCCGAGGATTTCGAGCGAGTGGCAGGAATCGTCAATGCCATGCCGGAGGTGGCGCACAACTATGCCCGTGATCATGCGCTCAACATGTGGTTTGTGCTTGCCACGGAAACACCGCAGGGCCAGGAGCAAGCTATTGCCGAGATAGAACGGAATGCCGGTTATCCAGTATTCAATATGCCGAAACAAAAGGAATATTTTGTCGAGCTGAAATTCCGGGTATGAATGCGGGGCTATGTTCCGGAACGATTCCAGAAAAATGTTGATGCGTGCCCTATAAAGCGCTTTCTGCACGAAATTCTTTGATCTCTGTCAAGCCAGCCATTGATCTTGGTGGATTACCCCGAGCATCTCCCTTAAAATCGACCCCGTTATCCGTTATTAGTGGGAAAGCCGATAAGGGGGTAGGGAGATCAATGAGCGGGAAATATTTTATTGCCAATATGCTGATGACCGGAGCCCTGGCCAGCTGTGGTGTAGCCCTTGCCGGATCCGGTGACGCAGCCAGAATCAGTCTGGAGGAAAGGCTTGGCGCGGCGATGCAGGATGCCGCAGCTACCCAGGCCGCTGTCAAGGCCGGGAGGAAACCGGCGCTGTTCTGCGCCAATTGCCATGGCGGGGGCGGGAATAGTAGCAAGCCGGACATTCCGAATCTGGCGGGTCAGAATCCGGCCTACCTGCTGGAGCAGGTGAAGAAATTTAGCGATGGGCGCCGTCGTAATGATTTCATGCAAGGTATGATCAAGGTCCTGAGCGATGATGAAAAGGTGAATGCAGTGGTGTATTTTTCCAGTCAGACGGTCAAACCCCATGCCTCTTCCAACCCCGCATTGGCTGATCGCGGCGGTGAACTGTTCTTCAAGATTTGCCAGCGTTGTCATGGCGAACAGGGCCGCGGCAACGAGAAGATCGCGCGCATAGCCGGCCAGCAGCCCGAGTACATGAGTATTTCCCTGAGGCGCTATCGTGATGGCACGGGGGAGCGCATGGACCCGCTCATGGCGGCCAATACCAAGAATCTGACGGATGCAGACATCAATGCGCTGGTGGCGTATGTCTCCGGCATGAAGTAACGATATGGACGATCTTGACCGCGCAATCATTCTCGCCACGCAGGCGGGGTTGCCGCTCGTTCCTCAACCCTATCATGCCGTGGCGCTCCAGGTGGGGAGTACGTCAGACGAAGTGATGAGACGCATGGCTGCCATGCTGGATGCAGGGGTTATTCGGCGCATCGCTGCCGTGCCGAATCATTATGCTCTGGGCTACAAGGCCAATGGAATGACGGTGTGGGACGTGGCAGATGAGTTTATGGATGAACTGGGGGAGCGCGTTGGCCGGTTGGAATCAGTCAGCCATTGTTACCAGCGTCCGCGCTACCTGCCGGACTGGCCGTACAATCTTTTTGCCATGGTGCATGGCCATGACCGGGCGGAAGTGGAGTTGAAAGCGAGGCAGATTGAAGAAATACTGGGGAATTCTTGCCGTAGGCACGAAATACTTTACAGTACGAAAATATTAAAAAAAACAGGTTTGCGGATAGTTTGATTTTTAAAGGAAAGGAGGCTTTATGTTCGAGTTCTTGTGGGGAAGGAAGAAGCCGGTAGCACAGGAAGAGGAAAAAAAGCCGGAAAAGGCTGCAACACCCGCAGAATCCGGGGTGGCCGCCGGAACTCAGTTGCATTATGACCCCAATCTGGTGCCCAACCTGGTTGCGGATCATCATGTATTGTTCGGTATCTTTGGTGAAATTGTTGCCGCGATGGAGCAGAAAAACATGTTGCGTACCAAGGAAAAGCTGGGCGAATTCGGTGATGCCTTGCGTGGCCATCTGCTCAAGGAGAATGTCCGTTTTTACGTCTATCTTCAGCACAGCCTTGAGGGCGATACCGAGAATGCCGCGATCATGCACGAATTTCGCAGGGAGATGCAGCATATCGGCAAGGCAGTGGCCGATTTTCTGCACAAATACACCGCCGAGGGCGAGTGGGATGGCAAGATGTGGCAGAGCTTCCAGCAAGAAGTGGGCGGCATCGGCAAAGTGCTGACAAAGCGCATTCAAACCGAGGAAAACGTTCTTTATCCACTCTATCTGCCGCAGCAGGATTATCGCTAGTTTTTTCAAAATCCGGACATCTTTGATTTAAATCATTCCCGGCGTGAATTGGGCCGGGTACATTCGTCTCATCACTTTGGCGATGCCCCGGAGCGCTCCACATGTTTCGCATTTCCCAGTTCATGCAGGAAATTTCCAACCCCACCCCACTCGGGCCCAAGCGCAATCCACCCGGTCCTGTGGTGATCTGGAACCTGATCCGTCGCTGCAACCTCACCTGCAAGCATTGCTACTCGATTTCGGCTGACAAGGATTTTCCTGGCGAGTTGTCAACGCAGGAAGTGTTTGGCGTGATGGAAGATCTCAAGCACTTTCGTGTGCCTGTGCTGATTCTTTCGGGTGGGGAGCCCTTGCTGCGGGCTGATATTTTCGATGTATCCCGCCGCGCCAAGGAGATGGGGTTTTATGTCGGGCTGTCTTCCAATGGCACGCTGATTGACGAATCAAATATTGATCAGATCGCCGCCATCGGCTATGACTATGTTGGCGTCAGTCTGGATGGCATTCAGGCCACGCATGATAAGTTTCGCCGCATGGATGGGGCGTTCGAGAAGTCCATGCACGGTATCCGGTTGTGCAAGCAACGCGGTATCAAGGTCGGCATTCGCTTTACCCTGACGCAGGATAATGCGCACGACCTGCCGGCGCTGTTGCAACTGATGGAAGACGAAGGGCTGGACAAGTTTTATCTCTCCCACCTCAACTATGCCGGGCGCGGTAACAAGAACCGCAAGGATGACGCCTTTCACCAGACGACCCGGCAGGCCATGGACCTGCTTCTCGATACTTGCTGGCGCGACCAGAAGGCGGGCCGACCGAAGGAGTTCGTTACCGGCAACAACGATGCCGATGGCGTTTACCTGCTGTTGTGGGTGAGGAAAAACTTCCCGCATCTGGAAAGCCACATTCGTGCCAAGCTTGAGCAGTGGGGCGGCAATTCCTCCGGGGTGAACGTGGCCAACATCGACAACCTGGGCAATGTTCATCCCGATACCATGTGGTGGAACTACAACCTGGGCAATGTACGCGAACGGCCTTTCTCGGAAATCTGGGCGGACACCTCGGACCCCATCATGGCTGGGCTCAAGGCGCAGCCGCGAACCGTGAGCGGGCGCTGCGGAGCGTGCACTTACTTTACAATTTGCGGTGGTAATACGAGGGTGCGAGCATGGCAGACGACGGGCGACCCGTGGGCAGAAGACCCGGCATGTTATCTGGATGATGAGGAAATCGGGAGTGGTGGAAATGGATAAAATGATATTTAACCGCAAAGATACGCAAGGGAAATCAAGTCAGTCTTTTTGTTTTCCTTTTGTTTTCCCTTTGCGTACCTTTGCGTCCTTTGCGGTTAAAGGTTTTGTCTTGTTATTGGCATTGTTTTCAACAACAGCCCTGGCCGCGCCGGATGTGAATCAGCTCTACACTGAGCACTGTGCTTCCTGTCACGGTGCAGACCGCCTGGGCGGTATCGGTCCGGCGCTGCTGCCGGAGAATCTGGCTCGATTGCGTCGCCCGGACGCAATCAAGACCATCGCCGATGGCCGTGCTGCCAGCCAGATGGCCGGATTTGGCGACAAGTTGGGCAAGGCGGAGATTGAGGCGCTGACGGGGTTGATCTACAGCAAGCTGCCGCAGATGCCGGTATGGGGCGAAAATGAAATTATTACTTCTCATATTCAGCACGTGCCTGCGGGGAGCCTGGCGGACAAGCCGGTATTCAGCGCCGACCCGCTCAATTTGTTTGTAGTGGTGGAGCTGGGCGACCATCACGCCACCATTCTTGATGGAGACAAGCTGGAGCCGATTCACCGCTTTGCCACCCGCTTTGCCTTGCATGGCGGACCGAAGTTTTCCCCGGATGGGCGTTTCGTCTATTTTGCCTCGCGCGATGGCTGGGTGAGCAAGTTTGATATCTACAATCTGAAAACCGTGGCGGAAGTGCGGGCCGGTATCAATACCCGCAATCTGGCGGTGTCTGGCGATGGCAAGTCGGTGCTGGTGGGTAATTACTTGCCGCATAGCCTGGTGCTGCTGGATGCAGAAGATCTCTCTCTGCTCAAGGTGATTCCGGCAATAGGGCAGGATGGCAAAAGCTCACGGGTATCCGCCGTGTATCAGGCGGAGCCGCGCGGCAGTTTCGTGGCGGCGCTGAAAGACACGCGCGAGGTGTGGGAAATTGCCTATGGCGAGAAAGATTTCCCGGTTCGCCGCATTGCGGTGGATGATTTTCTTGACGACTTCTTTTTCGATCAGAGCTACAAGCTGCTGATTGGGACCGCGCGCGATAGCCACAAAGGGCAGGTTATTGATCTCGATACAGGCAAGAAACTGGCGCAACTGGATCTGCCCGGCATGCCGCATCTCGGTTCAGGGATTACCTGGGAGTATCAGGGGCGGCCGGTGATGGCCACGCCCAACATGAAAGACGGTGTGGTCAGTGTGATCGACATGCAAAGCTGGAAGACCATCAAAGAGATCAAGACACTGGGGCCGGGCTTCTTCATGCGCAGTCATGAGAATACGCCTTACGCCTGGACGGATGGCTTTGCTACCGGCAACCCGGCGAGCAACGACGTGATGCACCTGATCGACAAGCAAACCCTGGAAGTCGCTCACATCCTGCGGCCCGAGCCAGGCAAGACTGCAGCTCATGTGGAATTTTCCCGCGATGGCAAATATGCGCTGGTAAGCATCTGGGAAATGGATGGCGCGCTGGTGATTTATGATACTGCGACACTGAAGGAAGTGAAGCGTATCCCGATGAAAAAACCTTCGGGCAAGTATAACGTTTACAACAAGACGACCCGCTCAGCCGGAACCAGTCACTGATCTGTTCACTCCCGTGAAGGTGCGGGAGTGGGCGGAGGTGGGTTTACTGGCGTACTTTAATGATCGCCGCGCCGATCTCATAACCCTGCTGGTCGCCCTTCTGGCTACAGCGGCGTACCTGAACCAGCGCCTTGAAAGGTTTCGTGCTGGAGCCAAGCGGCGACTGCAGCTGGATTTCCATCAGCTCGCCATAGCGAGGTACGTACTGGGCTGTGAATGCAACGCCATCCACGCTCAGGTTCTTGCTCATGGCATAGAATACTTCGCCACTTTCACTCATCCTGACTTTGACGTAGCACTCCATGGGAACACGGCGGGAACAGCGCATTTCCCCGCGAGGTTCGTTGATGCGCTGGCCGCCATTGATAAGGCGAAGATGAACTTGATGTGGGCGGCGTGCTTCGGATTGATTTTGCTGCTGGTAAGCTTTGGCAAACGGCATTGAATCCTCCTCACGTTACTTCTATTTTGTGAGGAAGATTATAACAACATATTGTGGTTACTTGTAAAGCAAAAGCACTACAGGTGGTGGTGAAGTGTTTTATGCCAGCAGGCGAGTCCTGAGCTTGCCAAACAGGTGCGCGGGCAGGAGGTTGCTGATGTCCAGCGGTGGCAATTCCAGGCTGTCCAGCGTGTTTTTTACCAGCAGTCCCAGTTCGGTATCGCCTTCCATTACCAGTCGGCGGGAGAAGAACAGGGTGTCCGGGTCTTCCTTGCGCAGTGCCAGCAGCATGAAATCCTGAGCGCTGGCGCTGATGGACAGGTCGGCCTGGGCGGCGGCTTGGCGGGCAGATATTCCATTCGGGTTGAATGTGAAGTGGAAGGTGATGCCAGCATCCCTTACCCGGACGCTGACTTGTTTGCCATGCAGCGGTTGCCAGACTGGGTCATTAAGCTTTGTGCCCAGCGCCAGGTTCATTGCACGGCAAAAAATCAGTGAATGGGGGTACTGCGGCAGCCTTGAAAGCAGGTTGCTGATTGGCTGAGGAATGAAGAATGGACGCATGGTGTTCCTTTCAGGCGCTTCTTGCGAGTGCGGGTTGAGGGATGAAGTCCAGGCCGGGTTTGCCGTGCCAGTAGCCATTGCAGGGCTGTTCTGGCATCAGTTTTTCCATCTGGGTTAACGCCAGGCTCGGCGGAATGCGCTGTTCCAGCGTTTCTCGGAACAGGTGCAGGATCTTTTCTGTATGGTAGGCCTGGGGGCTGATACGTACCACGTCCACGCCGGCAGCACGCATCTCTTCAAACTCACCCAACAGGTTGTATACCCGTGCGGACATCGTCTGGATGCCATTCAGCGTGAGAAATGGCTGGCCTTCGCGGGTTTTGAGCGTAAGGCCGTTTTCGTAATCGAGGCAGCGGAACTGGCAGTCGTCTTTCTGCAGATTGTGGTGGCGTGCAGTGAAACAGCGCGCCGAGAACGCCAGCGGTAGCCGCCCATAGGCGAAGGCTTCAGTCTCCACGCCCGCCGGGCAGCTTTGCTTCATGGCTTCGAGTGCAGACCTTGACATCTCCACCGGCATGACCCAGCGCATGGCGCCCATTTCGGCCAGTAGCTGAAGTGTTTGCGGGTTGTAGATATTCAGGGTGGTGCCGGCCACGAATGGCACCCGGTTTGCTAGCAGGCGCACGGCACCCATGTCGTTGGCTTCGACCCTGAAGTTGACGTTACCGGTAATTTTTCGCAGGGTTTTGAGGTCGGATTCCGATTCGATCAGGGTCTGGGTGGAGAGCACGACTTCCTTGCCTGCATCGCTAAGCTTTTTTGCTACTTCAAGCCAGTCATCCAGTCGCAGAAGATGGCGGCGCGAACACACCGTTTCGCCAAGGTAGACGATGTCCACTGGAGAACGCGCCACTGCGTCGTAAAAGGCATTTACCTTTTCGTTGTCCCAGTAGTAGAGGAGGGGGCCGAGTGAGAGTTTCATGTTCTTATTTCCAGGGGCGATAGTAGGCGCCCAGCGTTTGTTGCTGGCCTTCGGAGACCTTGCCAAGTTCATTCATCCAGGCCGGTTTGACGGTAAATTGCTCGCGATTGCGGCGGCAGGCATCAATGGCCTCGCGCCATACTTTGGTAACCTGGCCTACATAGGCCGGGCTGCGCTGCCGCCCCTCGATCTTGATCGCCGCGACGCCCATACGCATCAGTTCTGGCAGCAATTCGAGCGTATTGAGACTGGTCGGTTCCTCGATGGCGTAGTAGGTTTCTCCTCCTACATCGAAGCGCCCCTTGCACAGGGTAGGGTAGCCAGTATTCTCATCCTTGGCGTAGCGGTCGATGAGGATGCCGTTGAGACGCGATTCCAGCCCCGCTGGCGTCTCCTGCCAGCGTACCGCCTTGGGTGGCGAGCACACGCCGCAGGTGTTGGGGGATTCGCCAGTGGCGTAGGATGAAAGCGCGCAGCGCCCTTCCACCATGACGCACAGACCGCCAAAACCGAATAGCTCGATTTCAACCTGGGTATTGGCCATCAATTGTTCGACCTGTGCCAGTGCCAGCACGCGCGGCACTACGGCGCGGCGGATGCCGAAGTGCTCATGGTAGAAATTGATTGCTTCATAATTGGTGGCAGAGCCTTGCACCGAAAGATGCAGGCGCAGCTCAGGATGATTTTTTGCGGCATATTGCATCAACCCAGGGTCGGCCAGGATCACGGCGTCCATGCCCAGATCGGCGGCATTGTCGATGGCGGATGTCCAGCGTTGCCAGCCTGTAATCTGAGGATAGGTGTTGAGCGCCAGCAGGGCTTTCCTGCCCTTGGCGTGGGCGTAGCGCACCCCCTCTTTTGCATTTGCAAGATCAAAATTCAGGCCGGTGAAATTGCGCGCGTTGGTGTCGTCGCGA
Source organism: uncultured Gammaproteobacteria bacterium (assembly GCA_963741495.1). GTDB lineage: Bacteria > Pseudomonadota > Gammaproteobacteria > Burkholderiales > Sulfuricellaceae > Sulfurimicrobium. The sequence goes on along the minus strand of CAVUID010000012.1, from coordinate 339,513 downwards.
AAGCCCATGTAGACGCAGTCCGCGCCATTATCAACAGCCGTTTTCAGTGCCGGCAGACTGCCTGCGGGGCATACCAGTTCGAATTTTCCTGTTTCAGGCTGCATCGGGAATTTCCTCGTTAATCCAGGGTAGGCCGGCGAACCGGCCTTGACGGTGGCCGCGTCGCGCAAGTTCGCGCTCGATGCCGTTGAGCACGTTCCATTTCTGTGAGCACCAGTCTGGTGCGAGCAGAATGTCTTTGGCTGCGGTGCCGGTGACGCGGTGGTAGATAATATGTTCAGGGGTGCGTTCGATCAGGTTGCAGGCGTGCCGGATATAAGCCTCACGCGTCATTGCCTGGTATTGGCCACGCCGCCACTGATTGGCGAGCACCGTGTGCTTCACGACATGCAGGGGGTGGAGCTTGAGTCCGTCCACGCCGATGTCGAGTACTCTATCCAGCGTGGTGTGGTAATGGTCTTCTCCTTCGCCCGGCAGTCCCAGGATGAGATGGGCGCACACCGGAATGCCGCGTCGCCGCGCGGCAATTGCAACTTCGCGATATTCCTTCAGGCCGTGCCCGCGATTGACCCGTTGCAGCGTCTCGTCAAAGGAAGACTGCAACCCCAGTTCCAGCCAGACGACGCGCCCTTGAGCTTGGTAGCCGGCCAGCAGATCCAGCACCTGCGGCGAAACGCAGTCTGGTCGCGTGCCGATAGACAGGCCGATGATATCCCTCGCCTGCATGGCCTCGCAGTAGAGCTTGTCCAGTTCGGCCACATCGGCATAGGTGTTGGTGTACGCCTGGAAATAGGCGAGGAACTTTTTTGCGCGCGTCCGTTTCGCGATGGCACGTCGTCCGCTATCCAGCTGCATTTCCATGTCTTGCGGTTGCTGGCCGTTGGGGTTGAATGAACTGTTGTTGCAGAAAGTGCAGCCGCCGATGCCTTTTGAGCCATCGCGATTGGGACAGGTAAATCCTGCATCCAGGGCGATTTTGTGCACCCGCTCGCCGTGAAGCTGTAGCAGGTGCTGGCCAAATGTATATATGTAGTCGGATAGCGCCATAATTTCAGGACAAGAAGACTAGCATGTCCCAATGCCATGTTCAACCTCGTTGTTGATGGGGGTATAAATAAGGCTTTGGCTTCCTGTTAAACTTGTTGTAATGGGCATTGTCCACTAACAGATCAATGCAGAGGTAAACTGTTTGATATACGGTGCGTTAAGCAATTTTATTACTTTGTAAGGGAGGAAATCATGAGCACATTTAAAGTGGCGGTTGCAATGCTGGTTGCGGCAATGGTGCTGGGTGGATGCGCTTCGAGCATGTCGGGTGGCGCTTATACGCGTTCGCAGGCACGCCAGGCGCAAGAAGTTCAGATGGGTGTAGTGGAAAGCGTGCGCCAGGTGAACCTTGAAGGCACCAAGACGCCGGTGGGTACGGTCGCGGGTGCTGCGGTGGGTGGCATTGCCGGTAGCAGTATTGGCAGCGGCAAGGGCAGCGTGGTCGGCGCCGTTCTGGGCGCGGTTGCTGGTGGCGTAGCGGGTTCTGCCATTGAAGAAGGCGTGACCAGAAAAACCGGCCTGGAGATTACCGTCAGGCTGAATAGCGGCAGAATGATCGCAGTCACCCAGGAAGCGGACGAAGATATCCGCCCCGGTGACCGGGTGCGCGTGTTGAGCGGTGGGGGCGTGACGCGTGTGACGCGCGACTGAGCCGTTTACACCATTCTTCCTGAGTTGCTGCCGGGTTCCGGGTTGACAGGGGATTCGGTATGCTGCGCCCGATAAATTGTGCGTGAGGGACGCTGTATTGAGACACTTTCTGGTTACGTTGAGCCTTCTGGTCTTTATGTTGGGCAGTGTTGCCCATGCCGATTTTTCCGGCGGTGCTTTTTACACGAAAAATGCGGTTGTTCAGTCCATCAGCATTGACGAAGCCAAAGTGCTGGTAGCGCACAATAAATGGCGAGCCGAAGTGGGCGCGCCGGAAATGGCCTATTCGAAAGAACTGGCTTCCTTGGCTCAGGCCTGGGCAGATCAGTTAAAAAATACCCATGATTGCAATATGAAGCATAGCGCCGGCGCGTTCGGGGAAAATATTTTCTGGCAAAGTGCGCTCGCCTGGTCCAATGGCCGGCGGGAACTGCTACCCATTGCGCCGCATGAGGTTGTGGATGCCTGGGGCGGCGAAAAAAAACATTACCGCTATGCCGATAATGCTTGCGCTGCTTCCGAAGTGTGCGGACATTACACTCAGCTTGTATGGAAAAAAAGCACATCCGTCGGCTGTGGCGTGGCCGTGTGCGGGAATCGGGATCAAATTTGGGTTTGCCAGTATTCGCCCGCAGGCAATCGGGTGGGTGAAAAACCTTATTGACGCTTGAGGGTTAAGGATTCTGGCAGAAATGGTCTGTCTGCGTTGAAGGCTGAAGCGCGACGCCCCATCGTTCAAACGGCAGGGCGACGCATCAGTTGGCTTATTTCTGCCGTTTCATCATTTCCTGGAATTTCGGGTCATTCATCATTTCGTTAATATTCATGCCCTTCATGTTCGGCATGATCACGTCGCCAGGTTTCTGGCCCGCCTTGCAAGGGCCCAGCCATTTGGCTTCCATGGTCATTTTGGATTCGCTCATGCCATGCATGGGCGGGTTGAAGCGGGTGCGCATGTCGCCTTTGTAGGCTGAATCAAACGCGCCGGTGAACACCGCATCCGTTGTCGCAGTAGTGTTTTCGATTTTGCAGACCGAGTGCATGGTGAACTTATTGCCCTGCTGTTTGATGTCCATCACGCTACAGTCGGGTTTGTCCTTCTGGGCCTGCTGCTGCATGACATTGTCGGTATTCTTGTCAATGCATTGCTGGACAGGCCCCATGTTGGGCATGCCTTCCATGTGCGTACTGATTTCCCACAGGCCGGATTTTCGCTTGGGCGTATCGGCGGCAAGCGCGCCTCCAGCCAGCGATGTGGCGGCAAGGCCAAGCAGTAGCAGGGAGAAAGGGCTGCGAATGTCGAATCTGGATTTCATCATTGCTCCTTGAGGCGAGAGTGCGGGGAGGTCCGCGATTGCAATATTAAGCTCCAACAGTCGGCGCGTCATCTGGCTTGTAGCGCCCCCGGGTTGTTCCATCTACGTTTTGTTATTCAGGAAACCGCTTCCTGAAGATAAGTATTGAGTTCCGACATCGCAGCGAAGTGCGCGGGTGAAATACCCGCTCCGCTCAAGTTCAGAGCGTCCGGATAAGGGCTGGCAGCCTCGGCGCGTTTTCTGGCGTCGTGGTGCCAATTCGCTACCCAGGTGGCGGCGGAGCGCAAGGCGGCGTCCGGCAGTTGCTGGATGGCAGCCAGCGCCGTCTGGTGAAAGCCGTTGCGCGACAGGGCTGCATGCACGCTCTGGATGTCACCCAGGTTTTGCTCGCCAAGTGCGCCAAGCAGGCGGGCGAGGTTATCCTCCATGACGCGTTTGCGTGCCGTGGCGATGTGCTGTTCGAGGACCTGTTTGATGTTCTGGTAAACGTCGCCGGTCTTGTTGTCAGGGTTGGCGATCGCGGCGAGGAACGATTGCAGGGCAACAAGCGCTGCCAGGGCTTGCCCGGGATGCCGGTTTTGCATGACCAGCGTCCGGCAATGTGCATCAGCCTGCTCGGCGCTCAAACGCAGTACCAGCTTTTCCATGGCTCAATCCAGAACGATCAGGCGGGGATCGTCGATGTGTTCGATCAGGATACGCCTGACCCGATCCTGCCATAATCTGGCAAATTCATTTTGCTCCGACAGGGTGGCGGCGCCCACCTGTGCCGCTTGCATCAGTTCTTTCATGGCTGCTTCCGGCGGTACGATTTCAGGGTGATACGTGGTATTCACGGCGACACCCGTATCACGGCGCTCAAAAAGGATCTCGCCACGGATGGGCGCATCGAAGAACAGCAGATTGCGCCGGTCGAATTTTCCGCCGATTCCCTTGAAACCCTGGTCTTGAGTAGCGCCCGTGATCAGTGTGGTGATATTCGCCATGACGCCTGTTACGCCGCTGGCGCTGGATGCGCGGAAAGAGACCTTGATGTCGCCGCGTTGCGGCAGTGTCCCGGGATAAAGATGCTCCAGTGCCTTCATGGTCGCCAGGTAAACGCCTGCCACAGTGGGACAGGAATGTCCCGCGAGTTTGACCGCGTCGAGATAGGTGTATTCGACTATCCCGTTCTCCATCGCGCCAAGGAAGTCGGCTAGCGGATCATGCACGCTGATGGTGCGGACAGCAGCAAAGAAGTGAGGGGTATGCATGGAATATCCTGTTCCTGCCAGGTCAGCGAGCCTGTTGTGAATTCCCTGCACAGACGAAATTCAGGGTGCTTTCGTCAATGCTGCCTTTGGTTACGGGTAAATCTTGTGGTTGCTGGATTTTTTGCTTGCTGATCAGCACCATTTTCTCGTCGTAAGCCTCGGTGGCAAGTTGGGCCAGAGTGCGAAAACCGCAATTGGCGCGAGAATACATCAGGAGATATTGGGCTTCGCGCCGGCTCACCTTGTATTCGTTCCGGTCCACAAAGGTATGTCGTGCGGTGAAGGTCACCAGCGGGCCATCCTTCTTGATGCTGGCGGTGTCTATCTCGCGTACTGTATGCTCTTCCTGCTTGATCGGTGCCCATTCGGCCGCCAGTACCTGGCCACCGAACAGTATGCCGGCCAGTGCTGCCGCAAGAGTCCAGGTGCTCATCGATTTACTCCTTGAATGTATTTCAGACTAAACTGGCCGCTATTTTAGCCAATGTTGTCGTGGCATGAATTGATTTATAACAGGATGATGAAATGACCCCAGCCCGCATTATTACATCGATTGCTGGCGCTATTGCGCTGGTTGCCAGTTTTTCCGCCTCAGCCGTTACCATATACGAAGCCGTGAAGGCCGGAGATGTGCAGGCAGTCAGCAAATCCATTGCGGCCAATCGTGGCGTGCTAAATGCCAAAAATGACCTTGGCTCGACGCCGTTGCATATTGCTGCAGGCAATCCTGCACCAGAGATCGCCAAGCTGCTGATTGACAAGGGCGCTGCTGTCAATGTAAAGGATAACAATGGCGCTTCGCCGCTGCATATTGCTGCGTACTCAGGCAAGAAGGCAAATCTTGAATTGCTTCTGGCGAAAGGTGCCGATGTGCATGCCAAGGACAATCAGGGAAAAACCGCGCGTGATTATGCAGACACTGCTGTAAATCGTGAAATTTCGGCTATTTTGCTGATCAAGATGCTGGCCACGCCCGCGCCGGCGGCGCGGAAATAATAAGCGCTAATATATTCGGTACAAAAGGAAAAAATGAAAATGAAACGTTTTGCTCTTGCGCTGTGTTTTCTGGGCTTTGCGCTGCCGGTTGCCGCAGACTCCCCTTCCGATGCCGGATTGGCGGAAGTGCGTGATCTGGGTGTGCTCAATGGCCAGGCGCTGGCCTGTGCCTACAAACCTGCAGCTACCCGTATCAAGGCGATTATGATCCAGCACGCACCCAAAACACGGCGCTATGGAGAGGCTTTCGAGGCAGCCACTAATGAAGCTTTTCTTGTACAGGTAAAAAAAGATTCAGCCGCCTGCCCGGATGAGCCAGCGCTTGCCAGCCAGGCAGAAGATTTGGCTGCACGTTTGCAGGCCGCAGTGCCGGCTGCGGCGTCCCAATAGGACTTGCCATGAAAAAATTGTGCCTGGCTGCTCTTGCCGCCGTATTGATAGGCTCGCCCATCGCCTGGGCCGAGGTTTCGCCAACAGACAGCGAAGAGCAGCCGGAAGTCGGGATCGTCTCGCGTTACCTGCTCATGGACCATCGGGGGCGCGCTGTTACCGACCAGGATTTTCCTGGCCGATTCCAGCTCATTTCCTTTGGTTATACTTTTTGCCCGGACATTTGCCCAACCACCCTGGCGGAAATGTCGCTCATCATGGACAAGCTAGGCAAACAGGCCAATCGCTTGCAGCCGCTGTTTGTTACGGTGGACCCGGAACGCGATACGCCAGAAGTGTTGCGTCGCTATACCGCGTTTTTCCATCCCAGCATTATCGGGCTGTCCGGCTCCCCGGAATTAGTGCGCCGGGTGGCGGATCACTTCAAGGTGCGCTATGAAAAGCACTGGGAGCCGGGCGTTGCGAAGGACAAATATTCGGTGGACCACTCGGCGGGCATGTATCTGCTGGGGCCAGATGGGCGTTTTCTTGCCAAGTTCGCCTATGCCTCGCCACCCACCGAAGTGGCCGAACGGATCCGGCGCTTGATGGAGGAGCAGCCTTTGCCGGCTAAAAGAGTTCGGGATTGAGCCATATCATTCTGAACTCCTGTTCCAGATCAAGTTCAAAAATGGGTGAGAAAGTATAAAATTACGCGTTTTTTTCGCAATAAACTCGAGATGGTGTCGTATGAAAACATTGTTGGGGCTGCTTGCCCGTTCTTCTGCAAAAGCAGAAATATCACATCGCAATAGCGGCAAATTGTTTGCCGGTTTATTCGCGTTGACGCTGGGTGTGTCCAGCCTCGAAGCAAATGCTTTCGATGCGGAAAGCGCCCGCGACATGATGGGGGTCTGCGCGACATGCCATGGCGAATTTGGCCAGGGAGGTTCGCGTGGTGAATATCCCAGAATCGCCGGGCAATCGGAAAAATACCTGGCGATCCAGCTGGAAAATTTCCGTGCCCGGAAGCGCATCAACTTTCCGATGTTCCCCTACACAGAGGAACGCGATTTGTCGGATGCGGATATTCACAACATTTCCGCCTACCTGGCCTCCATCAAACTGCCGACCAAACCCCCTGTATTCAAGGGTGACGAGGATGGATTGACCCGATTGCAGATGATGGAAAAGGTCATGATCATTGGACGCTCTGAAGGCGATATCGAAAATGGCGGCAAGATCTACAAGAAGGAGTGCGCTTCCTGCCATGCCAAGGATGGCGGCGGGCGGGGTTCGTTTCCGATGCTGGTGGGGCAGTACACCAATTACCTCATGAAGCAGATCACCAGCTATATCAATGGTGAGCGTCCGCACGATGAAGAAGATTCACGCGGCATCCTGGCTCAGCTGAAAGAGACCGATATCCGCGACATTCTGGCTTATCTCACTTCGATTCAGCCGCAGGAGTAGTCCAGGCATGGGCAAAATCTTTCTGACTTTGCTGTTGAGCCTTTTTTCATGCCTTGCCTGTGGCGATTCCTCCTTGCCCGGCGGCAATACTGGTCAGGACATCGAAGAATGGTTCAACACCATCTCCCGCATGGCGCCAGCCCAACTCGCGGAGCAGGACGGGCGACGCTTCTCCTTTGCCGTGGATCTCGATAACAGTCCCGGTTTCAGCATGGACTTTGATGCAGGCAACGGCACCCTTGCCTTGCTGTATCGCATGGCATTCAACAATGTTGCAGAAGGCTGGAGCTGGGAGCCGCTGGCCAACCCCGACAACAGCGATTATTACCGTGCCAAGTTTCTACCCCTGAAATCAACAAGGAAGGAAATGGCTGCGCCGGTCGAGGTGGAGATTTACCCCGGGAAAAAGCTGGAAGTCAGGAATGAGTGGCGCTACGACTATTTCCTGGCTTTCGAGAATCTCTATGATTTTTATCCGCGCACGGTGGATGACGACGCCGGGTTCGGTGCCAGGGTCAAGGCACCGGGTCTTCCTGCACAGAAACACCTGAAAATGCTTGCCGTGTTTCGTCTGAAAGCGCCCTATCATTCAGAGAGCAACACATTCTGGAAAGCCGATTTTGCCGATCCGGTGGATCTCACCCTGAGAAAACGCTACCTGATTGGCCAGCTTGAGGAAATTCGCTTTGTGGATGGCGAGACGGGGCAGGTCTATTTGCGCCAGCAGCCTGGCAGGTCGGGTTTTAACCCGACAAGTCGGGCTGAACCGACCTACTCCGCCACTGCCATCCAGTAAGCCCGATGGCGGGCTACACTGAATGCCCGATCAATCATGACCTCAATCAGATGCGCGCCACCCGTGAGCGCGGTTATCAGCGCCGGCTGAAAATCTTCTGCCCGGCTGATTTTTTGATAGCCTAGCCCGTACATTTTTGCCGCATGGGCAAAATCCAGCCCGAGCGGTGTCAGCCAGGCACGCTCGAAATCAGCCAGTTGCGACTGGGGCAGATATTCGAAAATCCCGCCGCCGCCATTGTTGAGCACGACAAATACCACATCCAGTCCCCGTGCAGCCAGCAATCCATTCATGTCGTGGTAGAACGCAAGGTCTCCGAGCAGCGCCACTACCGGCGACTTGCTGCCGGCAGCCAACCCCATGGCGGTGGAGACGTTACCGTCAATACCGCTTGCGCCGCGATTGCCGATGATCCGTAATGGCCTGGCGCTGCTGCCCGAGTAGGCGTCGAGGTCGCGGATCGCCATGGAGTTGCCGCTGAACAGCGTGCCGCCATCGGGCAGCAGGTCCACTATGGCATTTACCACTGCGGCTTCCAGCGGCGCATCCTGCTGCGCCAGCCTGGCAGCTCGCTGCTCCTCGGCCTGAAATAAGGATAGCCAGGAAGGAGTCGTGGCTAGTTCGATCATTGATTCCAGCTGACGGCACATTACGCTAGCGTCGGCTCTTACCAGGCGCGTGGCCTGATGCAGCGGATCGGGCCAGCGGCCGTTGGCATCCACTACGAGGTGAGGGATGCCCGGCTGATCAGATAGATATTGCTGCAAGGTTTTGGAGGCCGGCATGGCGCCGAAGCGCAGTACCCAGTCCGGGCGCAGGCTTTCTTGCACACTGCTGCGGCGCAAGAAAGCGTCGTAACGGCAGAAGATGGATGTTCGCTCGTGGCTACCAAAGCGTAGCCCGGAAAGGGGGTCTGCCAGTACAGGGCAGCCGAGTTTATCTGACAGTGCAGTGATTGCCTCAGGAAAGTCAGAGCTATATTCTCCTCCGCCGCACACGATCAGGCCTTTCCCGCTGGCCAGTTCACGTGCCAGCGTTGCGGCCTCCTCGGCGGGCAGAGTCAGGTGCGGATGGCTGACCACGACTGGTGGTAATGTGATTGCCGGTGCCAGCGGGGCTGTTGGAACCAGCGGCTCGCGCAGCGGCACATTGACATGCACCGGGCCGGGCAGGGGCCAGCGGCACTGGTCTGCCACCTGCGCGGTCAGTGTGCGCAAATAGTTCAGCATTTCCGGCCGCACATCGGCGGCGGGCAGTTCGTGGAAGGCGCGCACATGGCTGCCGAAAAGATGCATCTGGTCTATGGACTGGTTGGCGCCGCAATTGCGCAGTTCGGCCGGGCGGTCGGCGCTGAGCAGAATCAGCGGGATCGCGCCCATGTCCGCCTCGATCACGGCGGGATACCAGTTGGCCGGTGCCGAGCCGGAAGTGCTAATCAGGATGACCGGCTGGCGGCTGGCCTTGGCCAGCCCCAGCGCAAAGAATGCGGCGCAGCGCTCATCCACCTGCACCCAGGTTTTCAGGCCGGAATGATGCAGGCAGGCCAGTGCCAGGGGCGTGGAGCGCGACCCGGGCGAAATCACCGCATGCGCCACGCCACTCGCTGTCAGGCCGTGGATCAGGTGGCTGGCCCAGATTAAATTTTCATCGGCTGGATCAGTCATGCCCGGCTCCCAGTGCATGCAGCATGGCAGCGAACTTGGCCTCGGTTTCGGCTAGCTCCCGCTGCGGTTCGGAGCCGGCCACGATGCCTGCCCCGGCATAAAGGTGCGCCACTTCTCCCTGAAGATGCGCGCAGCGCAGCGCCACTGCAAACTCGCCATCCCCGCTTGAATCCAGCCAGCCGATGGCGCCGGTGTACCAGCCTTCACGCTGCTCGCTTTGCTGCGCCAGCCAGTTCAGTGCCGCCTGTCGCGGGTAACCGCCGACAGCCGGGGTGGGATGCACGCGCTGCATCAGATCAAGCAGGCTGACCCCCGTTTTCACACGTCCGCGCAAGCTGCTCCACAAATGGCGCAATTGGCCAAGGTGCAGAATTTGTGGTGCGTCCGGAACTTCCAGACGGGCGCACAAGGGGCGCAACGCCTCGGCAATGGCCTGCACGACCAGGCGATGCTCGCGCCCATTCTTTACGTCGGCGAGCAGCTTCCGGTCTGCGGCTGCAGTCGCCCGCCCTTCGCCCCATGCTGTCCCCGCCAGCGCATCGCAATACACTTCTTCGTCCTGCAGTCGCACCAGGGTTTCCGGGCTGGCGCCGAGAAATATGCCGCCATTCGCTGTGCCGGTGGCAAACAGGGTGCACGAGGGGTAATGCTGCGCCAGATCCGCCATGATTCGGGCCGGGTCGAAATCCTGCCCGGAGCGAAAAGATACCCGGCGGCTCAATACCACCTTGTCGAGTTTGCCTTTGCGAATGTCGCGCACGGCCTGCGCGGTTCGCCCCAGCCACGCCTGATCAGCCTGAGTGTCATCGAGGCGCCGTAAAGGGCCTGTTGCATGCGCCGGCCTGTCTTGCTGGACAAGCGTCTTCATCAACTGACGCAAGCGCGCCATGGCGGATGCCAAGGCTGCATCATTGGGCGGGGCGGGAAAAGTGAATGTCAGGGCACATGTTTCATCCCGGCGGCGCAGCAGCAGTTCAGGTACGCTCAGCTGCGCGGCGGGCAGTGTGGCACTGACATCCGTCCTCTCGGCAAAGGCAAAGCCGCCCAGCGCCAGGGGGTGCAGGCCGGTGTGATCGGGGTCTTCATGGTGCCAATGTTTGCGCCAATCGTCGAACGCCGCACTCAGTCTGGGCCAGCGCTCCTCGCCTTCGGCTTGGAAAGTTGCGGCCACGCCCAGGCCCAGAATCTCATGCTGTGCCGCCGGTCTGTTCCAGTAAAACAGCGCATGAAATACGCTGGGCAAGCCGGTACAGTGGATTTCGGGTGTGGCCAGCGTCACGCTAAGAAGGCCGGTATTGGGGCGCGTGGCTCGATGCAGCTCGGCCTTGAGGCGGTTTTCGATCTGGTCCAGAAAGTCCGGATCGTCGGGACGGAAGCGTTTCAGCATGGAGGCTGATTTTCCACGGCCAGGGCTAGCGCAGGCAAGTGCTGCCGCTCCAGTTTGCCCATGGCATTGCGTGGCAGCGTGGTGACGGCAAAGAAGCGGCGCGGACGCAAATGACTGGGGAGGTGCTTCCTGCACCAGTCCTGTACTGCACTGCAATTGGCACCGCCGACCAGCAGGGCTGTCATGCGGTCGCCCCAAACTTCGTCGCTTACGGCGGTGACGGCGACATCGCTCACCCCCGGGCAGGTGAGCAGCAGGTTTTCCACTTCTGCTGGATGGACATTGATGCCACCGCTCACCAGCATGTCGTCGTGGCGGCCCAGCACCACCAGATTGCCGCGATCATCTAAATAGCCTCGGTCGCCGCTGACAAAACCATCGTCAAGCAGGCCAAAGCCCGCTTCATGTGCAGGGTTGGCGTACCCCAACATCACGCTCGGGCCTCGCACGCGGATGCGTCCTTCACCCGTAACCGGGCGGCCATTGTCATCAATGATTTCCACGTTTATCCCCGGCAGCGGCGGGCCGACCATACCCTCACACCAGTCAGCTGGAAAAGTTGCCAGCGTTGCAATCTGCGAGGCCGCCTCGCTCATGCCGTAGCTGGGGCAGATGGGCCAGCCAGCCTGGTGTGCCCGCTTCGCCAGATTTGCCGACAAAGGGCCGCCACCGATCAAGGCATATTTCAACTGCGCTGGTGGCGGGCCGGTTTCCAGCAGGCGGGCAAGCATGGCTGGCACAAGGGAAATATGGGTTACGGCATGGCGTTCCATGTCTTTCCGCACTCGCACGGCCTCGAACCCCCGATGCAGGAGTACGGCGGCGCCCGCCTCTGCGCAGCGATAAAAGATGGCGACTCCGCCGATATGCTGCAGGGGCAGGCAGTTCAGCCAGATGTCGCCGGGTCCGAGAGGAATGCGGCTGCGACTGGCCCGCACCGCCGCTTCCAGGTTGGCCTCGCTCAGCATCACTTGCTTGGGTTCGCCTGTGCTGCCGCTGGTGGCGATGAGCAACTCGGCGATTTCTGGCAGTTCCGCCTGTTTCAGAAGCAAGGCCAAGCGTTCAGGTAAACAGTCGGGTTGGGTCGACAAGAGCGCTGAGTAACTGTAAATCTGGCCTTCCACTATTAGTGCCGGGGCCTCTGGATGGTTCGCTGCAATACGCTCAAGCCAGCGGGTGAGCAGGGACTTCATGATTCAGATGGATTTGATGCCGCGATGCAGGCAGGCAATGCCGAAGGACAGGTCGCGGTAACTTACCGCGGCGAAACCGGCCTGTTCCATGATGCGCTTCATTTCCTGCTGGTCCGGAAAGCGGCGGATGGATTCGACCAGGTAGGTGTAGGCTTCGGGGTCACGCGCCACCCAGGCACCAAGGCGGGGGATTACGGTGAATGAAAAAAGATCGTAAAAAGGCTTGATGGGCGCCCAGGGACGAGAGAATTCCAGGCACAGGAAGCGGCCACCGGGCTTGAGTACGCGCAAGGCTTCCTTCAGTGCGCCTTCCAGGCTGGTGACATTGCGGATGCCGAAAGCGATGGTCACGGTGTCCACCGTATTGTCTGCAAGCGGAATTCGCTCTCCGGTGCCTGCCAGCCATTTCAGGCTGGATGGCTTGTGCGCGCGCCCCTGGCTCATCATCGCCAGGCTGGGGTCGCACACCATCACTTGTGCGCCACTTGAGGCCATAAGCGCGGCCACGTCGCCCGTGCCGCCCGCGAGATCCATCACCAGCTGCCCCGGCAGCGCAGCGGCTTCGCGCGCGAGGCGCCGCTTCCATAACCGGTGGATGCCCATGCTCATGAGGTCGTTCATCATGTCGTAACGCGGCGCCACGCTGGTGAACACGCGCCGGATCAGGCGGGTGCGCTCGTCTTCCGCGACGCTTTGGTAGCCAAAGCTGCGGGAAATATCGTGGCGGTCAGTCATCAGCTTTCAGCAAAACCACGGCTGAGCGCTGATGGCTGAAAGCTGAATGCTGACAGCCACTCACGGCAAATCGCCGCGGCGGAACATGAAGTAGCCGGTCGTTGCACACAGGGTGCCGATAACGAAAGGGTACACCAGGCCGTAGATCATGAAGCCGGTCGCGCCTATCGTATCCATGATCACGTAGGCCGCCGGGCCCAGTACGATCAGTTGCGGGTCGAACAGCATCAGTGCAGCGGTACGGAACACCTGGAGCGGGTTGGCCAGTGCGACCATGACAGCCACTTCGGGCGCTGTATGGCCCTGAATCATCACGCCCAATAGAATCAGGTCAAGGAACAGCAGCATTGCCAGCCATACGACGAAAGCCGCGCCCTGCGCGACGTCGGTGGAGCGTGCCAAAGTGGAGATCAGCATGGCGATGCCCAGAAAACACCAGGCCATCGCTGCCAGCAATCCGGTGTAGTAGAGAAACATGTTCCAGGGGACCTCGATGTCCTGCACCAGCGACCACAGCGAAGCGCCCAGCATGGCCAGGAACACCGGCAGGAATACCACGATGTAGCGTCCCAGCAGCTTGCCCCAGTACCAGGCACCCAGCGATACCGGCAGGGAAAGCAGGTATTCGAATACACCTGCCTCGCGATCACCAGCGACCGAGCGCACGGTGGAAATGAGCACAAAAATGGGCAGGATGGCCATGCACAACTGGATATAGGTCACCAGCAGGCGCGACAGGCCGATGAAGCCCAGCACGCGCGATTCGGTCAGGCCGAAGGCAAATAGCATGGCGACAATGCCGCCGAACACCAGGGAATAGATCATGAACCAGCGTGCGCGCAGTGATTCGACCACATCCAGCTTGGCGGTAAGCCATAAGTTTTTCATTCAAATTCCTCGTGAATAGCTGTCAGCCATCAGCAGTCAGGAACCGCCGTGATTGTGCTGAAAGCTGATAACTGAAAGCTACTTTCCTTTTGCCAGAACCTGTTTTCTGGCTTCCTCGTAATTTACGCTGCCTGGTTCCGGCAGCGCCACCGCACCAAATCCATACCCCATTGGCGTCCTCTTGTCGGATATGTACCAGGCCTTGCGCGCGTCGATCCACTTGTTTGAACGCATGTCCATGACCCAGATCTCGGTGGCAGGATCATTGGCCCAGGGCTTGTCATTGAGCCAGAACACCACGCAGCCGAAATCATCGAATTTGTACGCCAGATGCTTTGGTCCGCCGCGCACCTGGGCGGCATAGCGCTTGTCGCTCAGCGCCATGTTGCAGCGCACGCAGGTGTCGCGGTCCCATTTGACTTCCAGCGGCCCGGTTTTGGGCTCCTGCTGGCAGGCGCCCAACAAGCCCAGGAGCAGCGCCACAAAGGCTAGCCTGAGCAGATGGCTCACGCCTGCTCTCCACTATTTTCATCGAGACTGATGTTGGTCAGAATGCCGATATAGCGAGACAGCATCCCGATAAAGCGCAGTCGATCCGGTCCGGCCACGCTGCCCTGCCATTCCAGGCCGTTGCCGATATCCTGAAAGTTCCAGCCCAGCAGCGCCTTGGCGATGGATTCTTCGGCGCGCCTCAAGCTCAGGCGGCAGGCCAGCATGCCGGTCAGGGAAACATCATCCGCAACACGGTCGTCCAGTACGACCTTGCCACGGTCCAACTCGATCACACGATTGACCAGCGCCGAAACTTCGTCCAGGCGGTGGCTGGAAATCAGCATGGTGGTGTGTTTTTCCAGGCGCTCGGCCAGAAGTCCGAAGAAAATCTGGCGCGCCTCCGGGTCCAGGTTTGCGGCAGGCTCATCCATGATAAGAATGTTGCTGTCGCGCCCCAGGGCAATGGAGATCAGCAATTTCTGCTTCTGCCCGCCGGAGAGTTTGACGAAAGGCTGGTTTTTCATCTTGCCCAGATCCAGACCGAGTCGCTGGGCAATTTCTTCCATGCGCTGTTTTTCGCTGTTGCACACGGCTGCTGAAAAAGTCAGCAATTGCCCCACCGGCATTTTCAGCGGTGGCGGCAATTGGGGTACGAAGCCGATTTTCCCAAGCACCTGTTGCCGGTTGGGGCGCGGGGCCAATCCATGCACCGACACGCTGCCATCGTAGGTGTACTCACCCAGCAGACAGCGGATCATGGTGGTTTTCCCGGCGCCGTTGGAGCCCACCAGCGCGATGCGTTCACCCGGCGCGATAGACAGTTCGAGTTCGTCCAGAACACGGTTGCGCTTGAAGGTTTTGGAAACTTTCTTGAATTCGATCATATTGTTAGCTATCAGTTATCAGCAGTCAGTTAGGCGATTGAGTTTCAAGCTGACAGCTGAAAGCTGACAGCTGATTTTTTTACATCAGCTTTCTAAGGCCCTTGATTTCGAAAGTCAAGGCACCGCTTGGGCAGACATCAATGCACATGCCGCAGCGGGTGCAGTCTGCCCCGATGTCCAGTTGGGCTGCCGGCGCACGCCCCTTGACGATGCAATCGAGTACGTGCGGCACTTCGCAGACTTTGCGGCATTCGCCTTCATGGTGACAGTTGGCCAACTTGTAAGTTACATGCAAGGGTGAAAATACGCCGGTTATGCCATAAGTCAGACCGATTGGGCAGACGTAGCGGCACCAGGCGCGACGCGAATAGAACACCTCGAACAGCAGCAGCAATACCACCCATCCCAGCGCGAGCCCCGGACCGTAGATCAATGCCCGGCTGACGATGCCGGTTGGCGAGATGGTTTCAAAGACGGTATAGCCGGAGACAACTGCCATCAGGGCAAACAATATCCAGAACACCGTGCGCACGCCGCGATGGAAGGCGTGATCAGTAATTTTCTTTTTTTCGACCAGATACACATGCAGCCGCTCCGCATTTTCTGCCAGAAAATGGTAGGGACAGACCCAGGAGCAGAAAGTGCGCCCGCCCAGCAGCAGCCACAGGACAAAAACCGTGCCGGTGCCGATCAGCAGGTTGACGATGATGTGCTTGTGCGCCAGCATCACCTGCAAAGCGGAATTCAGGTCGATCAGGTGAAAGCCCAGCAGGCGCGACGCGGTCAGCGCACCTTCCAGGATCTGGATATCGAGCCAGAATGAGACCGTGAACAGCAGGTTGATCGCGAGTAGCGTGATCCAGCGGCGCCTGAGCCAGATGCGTTTTTTCTGGTGTGCATGTGCCTCAAGTCTCAGCGCCTGGAAATCCATCTTCTCGTTTTTCTTGTAGAAATGGATGGTTTTGGCTTCTTCGGTATATTCGACGGGCTCCGGCTTACGTGGAGCGCCGCCCAGCATTACCCGCACCGATTCAAGGTATTTATTCATCAGACGCTCCACCCTTTGCGTGCTTCAACCACGATGGCCGCCGGCTCGGGCGGACACACCATTTCGCATACGCCACAGCCGACACAGGGTTCATGCACCACTGGTGTTTTGATCGAAACGCCGTTTTCAACGACGGTTTCAAGCGAAATTGCACCCTTGATCGGACAGGTGCGCACACAGAGATCACATAGCTCCAGGTCGTAGGGATGGTCGCGCAGGGGGATGGGTTTCCAGCGGTCCACTTCCATGAATCGCATGGTGCCTTTGAATCCATCGCCTCGCGCTGCGCCCTTGATGCCTTTCCCCTGCCGGGCCAGGCAACTTTCAGGTTTGACAAGAACAGCAAGCCCGGTGCGTTCTTTCAGGTTCAAGGTGGGTTCGGGATCTTTTTCCTTGGCAAGCAGGATGGGCGGATTCGCCATGACCATCTCGCTGCGGGTCGGCAGAAAAGCGGGTTTGTCGTAAGCCAGCGAACCGGTGGGGCAGGCCAGAATGCACTGCACCGCATCGCAGGAGAAATCGCAAGCCTGGCTACGCGAATCGATATAAGGCACCCCGATGCCAAATCCCTGATCGAGATCGTCAAGCTTGATTGCCTGTACCGGACAAACTTGAACACATTGACCGCACTTGATGCACGAGGACAGGAAATCTGTCTCTTCCAGTGCGCCCGGCGGTCGCATGCGCTGTTTCCATGCACGGGCAACAGGGATGTAGCCCACCGTGGAAATGCCCAGCATCGCTGTACCCAGAATGACCGAACGCAGAAACTTTCGTCGGGCTTCCAGCTTGCGTTTGTTGATCAGTGGATTACTTGGTTTTGGCTTCTCGGTGTTCATTTTTTACCCCGCTTCCAGGGATTGTTAAACAGCGGTTTTTCATCTTTCAACAACAGGGTAGGGCTTGAAAACGGCGCCAGACGTTCAAGAAAATCAAGTACCTCAAGCGCGGGCGAGATCTTGAAAAATCGTGCCTGCGGAATTTCCATCCACAAGCGGTCTGCATAGTCATACAACGCGTAAGGCGTATCGCCGATGCCGTCATTGTTACGGTCGAATCCCTCGTATTCATCCCAGTAATTGCCGCGCCAAGTGTTGCGCTGGCCTGAGCCGGCCCCACCTACTGCAAGAGTGGAAATATTGCCTTCAAAGCTGTTGCCCTCAACTTCATAGCCGGCAAGGTCGCTGTTGAAAGCAATGGCAATCCCGTTGTAGGCAAGCCGGTTGTTCTTCAGGATGATCTTGCTGTCGGGTTGAAATGGTGACAGGTCGGCAGAAAGGCCAAGCGCGCAATAGATGATTTCATTGCCTTCGAGCAGCGCGCCGCTTGCCTCCTTGAACCCGATGCCCATGCCGGTTGAACCGGTGGCATGCGAAATTACGTTGTTGCGCACCACCGTACGATCGCTGTACATCAGGTATACACCCACCGCGTTATCGTAAAACTGGTTACTGTCCACCACATTGCCGTGGGCGAACATGAAATGGATCGAGTAGCGGCTACGTGCGCCATAATTCTGGTAAAACGTGTTGCCATTGGAGTACCAAACCACCATGTCGCGCGAATCCACCACCTGATTTTTTTCAATGCGGTTGTTCATGCTGTACCACAGACGGATGCCATCGCCACGTACACCCAGATCCGCCTGTTTGGACCGGATGCGATTGCTGCGCACGGTATTGTTGTTGGACTGTTTCAGGTCGATGCCGAAAAGGCAGTCATCAATAACATTGTTTTCAATGAGATTATGGTGGCCGCGCACATTGAGGCAGGCATCGTCACTGTCGTGCGAACTCCCGGATCCCTTGAGATGCAGGCCGCGCAGCGTGGCGCCATTGGTTTCAATGACGAACACCGTACTTTTGTTGCCGCCATCGATGCTGACTTTTCCGCCGCCTTCGATAGTCAGCGGCTTGGTCAGATGCACGGGGCCGGAATAATTGCCAGGCTTGGGGCGCAGGACAGAACCGGCGGGTGCAGCATCCACCAGTGCCTGAAAAGGCTGAAGTCCGTGAATACGTTTGTCACGCAGATAAAGCGGAATCAAGTCCACCGGTTTATCAACGTCAACGCGCGGCATGTTGTTCATGTCGGCGCTCAGGCCGACACTTCTTTCGACTTCATCGTCACCCCCGATTACGTCGCTGCAATGCCCTGTCAGCGGTGCCGCCGGAAGCAATGCCAGAAAAAAGAATCCCCACAATCTCATGACGAAATTACATCCTCGTCCTGGGAACGTCTTGTACAAACCGATTGGGCTGTTGACATGACTGAAACTCGGAACAGATTCTGGATAAAGTCCATTCCCATTCGGCAGGAAGCTGCCGAATGGGAACTCCCGGGATTCACTTAGTCAGTACCAGGCTGTTCGCGCATCAGCTTGCGGCGGATCAGCAGGGCGAGCGATGCTGCTGCACTGGCGCCCAGCAGCATTGCATATCCGTAGTAGGGATAAGAATAGGTGCTGAATTGAGCCACTTTGCCTTCACCAAAAACGGTCGGCATGAACGGCTTGACGGTAAATGCACCCCAGGGATGCAGATTGTGGCCAAAGAACCACAGCCAGCCGGCATAATCCAGCACGAAGAAAACCGGCAGCAGGGCCGGAACCAGCGCCAGAATCAGGGTAAAGCCGCGGATTTTCCATACGCCCAGCAAAAGAATCACCATGGCGACAATCAATCCGGCAATTGAAGCCTGCGTTGCCATTTTCAGATTGGCCACCCAGCGGCTCAGCACCTCTGGCTGATTGAAAAAAGTGGCTGCGGCATCGTGATAAACCACGGCAAACTTGTCCAGATTTCCCAACACGAGCTGGTCAGTGACCATCCACACGCTCACGGCGGCAAAACCTGCTCCCAGAACCATGACCCGCGTCTTGCGTTGTGCCACCATGAAACCTAGCAGCATCACAGCCATAAAGCCAAATATGAATTTGGCCAGGCGAAGCTCAACAGGGGAGCCGGTGAGAATGGGGTACATGCCTACATAATGGTTGATGGTGTTCATCTCATGCACGCAATCGAGGCCGATTTCTTGCTCTCCGGTCGAAGTGCCATCGCGGTGCGACAGATCATCGCCAAGATCGGCCTGAAGCGTCTCCTGAGCCATTCGAGTGGACTGCGGCAGGTGCGTTGCACCCGTTGTAAACGCCGTCAAAGTGAAAATGGATGCGGATCCCATCCGGGAAGGCTTCCTTGGGGTAATTCGGGGCGGTCAGTGATACCCACCAGATTGGGCTGAAATAGGCCCCTATCATCAGAACAAGGGCAATAAGGGTAAGGATTCTGACTTGCGTCATCTGTTTTTGCGGACTGTTCATTTTATATCTCTCGTTAGGCTTCAAGCGTTAAAACAGGTCGCCTCGCCTCCGTGGAAGTGGATTGCCGTTCTCGCCGACATCCCTTCTCTGATTATAGTGCTGCTTCCAGACTACGGGGAGCGGAAGCGTGCGACGCTCCCGTCCCGAAGTGGATTTTACTTCTTCTTGCCTTTGCTGTCTTTACACATCGCACCCGGCATCGTCATGCTAGACTGGTAAGCGGAAATCGCAACCAGTTGCTCGTTGGTGTATGGCTTGATGATCTTCACCATGTCGGGGTTGGCATTGCGGCGGTGTCCGTCACGGATCTCGGTCATCTGGCGCAGCAGATACTTGTAGTGCTGGCCTGCGATCACTGGGAAGAATTTTTCCTTGTTGCCTTCACCATTCTTGCCGTGGCATTCCAGGCACTGCTTCTCGTAGAGTTCCTTGCCCTTGGCAACCTGCATGGCAGCGTCGGCGCCTTCATATTTGCCGTGATCAACCGGGACGCACAGTTTTTCAATATAAGCGGCTACGTCCGCCAGTTCCTGTGCGTCGGTCAGCGTCTGGGCAAATGGATACATGGTGGGATTGTCGCGCAGGCCGGCACGAATGTCAGCCATCTGCTTGATGACTACAGTGGTGTGCTGTCCAGCGAGTTGCGGGAAGGTGCCGTCTGGGCGACCCGCGCCGGAGGGCAGGTGGCAGGCGCCGCAAATTTCATACGCTTCCTGTCCGGCTTTAACATCGCCTTTTTTGTGCAGTGCTTCGATTTTCTCGCCTTCCTGGGCGTTCCAAACATAAGCCTTGCCTTCGATGCCCTCTTTTTTGGGCGCAGGTGCGCCTGCAAACGCGATTGTAGGTGCCAGTGCCAGTGCGATGGCTATTGCTAAGCTTTTTTTCATTTGGTTTCCTTTCTCGTTACGATTAAACAGTTATTACGGGCAGGTGCCTGCCCAGAAGCCCAGATTTACGGCTTCATCTTTGAAACATATTCGGCAATTGCTTTGAGCTCTTCGTCGCTCACAATGACCATGACGCCTTTCATGGCTGCGCTGTTGCCGTTGGCACGTGCGCCGCTCTTGATGTCAGCCATTTGCTTTTCAACGTACTTGACATTCTGGCCGGCGATTTTCGGATAGTCCGGCATCAGCGTCTTTTTTCCATCCTTGCCGTGGCAGGCGGAACAGGTCTTTTCTGCGATACAGCTTGGCGCCATCCAGCGCGTGGAGCCGGTACTGCGGCAAACGCCATTGGTAGCGCGCATAGCGTCATCAGGGTCTTCATTTTCATTGCAGCGATCCTCCTTAGTAAGGAAATTTTAAAACGAGATTAAACGTACTATAAACATTAAAGCTTAGTAACGCTATAAACATTGATATGAATCAACTATTCAGTACATGAAAAAAACGGGGAGCGATCTGCTCCCCGTTTCATCAGGTGTTACCTGTTGTTTATTTCACTTTCTTGGCGCCATTCTGTTCCAGGAAAGTCTTGGCACGCAGACCGATGTCAGCAGCCTTGACCTGGTACTGCCACCATTGGCCAGCCCAGAGGGTTGCATTCTGCCAGTCGCTCTTCTTGGCAGCTTCTTCCATCTTGGCCTTGGCTTCCTGAGCCTTGTTGAGCTGGTCGGTTGCGTCTTCAACCAGTGCCACTACCGGTGGGAAGTCCTTGTAATTGACGCTGGTGATGTAACCTACCACGCTGTCGATCACGGCCTGGGTTTCTACGTTGGTCTTGACCTGCTTGTCGTAGTCAGCCTTGGTGTAAACGGCTTTCTCGGCAGCAACCTTGACTTCCTTGTAGCCCTTCGGCTTGACCAGCAGGTAACCTTGCATCTCCAGGTGCAGCGCGGAGCAGAACTCGGTGCAGTAGTAAGGATATACACCTTCCTTGTCAGCCTTGAACTTCACCGATACGGTCTTGCCCGGTTCGATCGAGGCATGCACGTTGTAGGTGCTTACCGCGAAGCCGTGGGTTTCGTCCTGGGCACGTTCGAGGTTGGTCAGGTTGACAGTCACTTCGTCGCCTACTTCGACTTCGATGGTTTCAGGCGTGATGTGCGAACGGATCAAGGTGCCGAATACTTCGACCTTGTTGCCCTTCCTTACGGTCTTCTCTTCACCTGCACGTACCATGCCTGGGTGCGGCTTGTCGGTACGGCTGTCGGTACCCACTTTGTAGCGGATGCCAGGCTTGAGGGTTTTGGCATCGATGGCCACAACATAGTGCGGCTCACCCAGCGGCAAAGGCATGTCGTACAGAAGCTGCATCTTGTCGTTGGCAATGTCGATCAACTGGTGGTTTTGCGGATGCAGCGGGCCAACAGGATTGAAACGATCGATGGACAGCTTGTTCAACGCTACCAGGTAACGGCCTTTAGGATCTGCTGAGTCGCCTTCCATGGTCATCAGGTGACCGATGTTGTAGTGAATGGAAAGCTTGTCCAGCACCTTGCCTTCGCAGTAGTTCCACTTGGCTACCTGTGAATCCACATACAGGGAGGTGTAGGCCACGCACTGCTTGGAGTCATACTGGGTATGCAAAGGACCGAGACCCAGTTGAACCTGCTTGTGCAGTGCATCCTGCATGGCGATCACGGGAATGCCGTAGGGATCTTTGCTTTCGAACTTGCCAGCCTTGATTGCAGCCTGGATTTTCTCGAAGCTGTACACCGAAACGTGAGTATCCAGTTTGCCGGAAACGGTGATGAACTTGCCGTCCGGGGTTACGTCCACGCCGTGCGGGCTCTTCGGTTCAGGAATCAGGAACAGAATGCCTTCCTTGATCGAGGTTTCCATCATCAGCACGTTATGGCCGTTGATCTTCTTGGCCTTGCCTGCCTTGACCAGTTCAGCTGCTTTCTTCCAGTTGATCACGTGCATGTAGTCGGTGTCTTTTGCAGAGCAACCGGCTTCATACGGTGGGCGGCCTTTTTCGATACCGCCAACATAACGCTCGGTACAGAAAGAGTTGGTGAAGGACCAGCCGTCGGATACCAGTTTGCCGGCATCGGACAAGTCCTGGCTATACGGTGGCAATTCGAGGGAGAAGGATTCTTTGGGATCCAGCTTGCCTTCCTTGCGGTCGAATTTCCAGTAAGTCACGCCACCGCGGTATTCTTCGTTGAAGCGTTCCAGTGGAACGAACTTCTTGTTTGCCAGTGGGGTTGCATACTGAGCGGCTTCAATTACGTATTCGGTGTTCGGGGTAACAAAGGCGCCGCCGTGTTCCGACTTGTAAATCGGGTTGACTACGATCTGCTTGGTTTCGAAATCGCGCAGGTCGATCACAGCCAGACGTGGGTTGGCCTTGTCGTTGATGAACAGGAACTGGCCGTCATATTTACCGTTGGTCTCGGAAAGTGCCGGGTGGTGAGTGTCGCCCCAGGTGATCTCCTTGCCGTCGATGTTGCCCTCGGCCAGCACTTTCTTCGAACTTTCGTCGAAGCCGTAGCCCTGCCATGGTTCAGGCGTGAACACGCCGATGTATTTCAGGATGCGCATGGACGGAATGCCGTACACGATCACCTGGCCAGACTGACCGCCGGAGCTGAAGGCGATGAAATCATCGCGCTTGCCGGTGGGAACATAGGTTTTGGATGCGGCCAGCAAATCCTGCTGGGACAGGCCCCGGCGCTTCATGACATCCTGCAGTGACTCTGCGGCCCAGGTGCTACTTGCTGCCCCCAGCCCCAATCCTGCTGCAACCAGCAGCGATGTCGTTCGTAGACTGAACGGTTTCATCTTTAGGCTCCTTTTTTAAGTTGAACTTCTTAACGGTTCTGCGACACTAACGCAGTGCGACAATTTGTCACAGCATTATGTCCGCCATTAAACACCCACTCCTTGATACAGGTCAAGAAATGATGTGTTCTAAATATTTGATTGGATTGCGAGAGGGTTAGACCGTCAGTTCTTTGCCGTAGGGCTGGAACAATTGGCGGAGGGTCTGGGGCAATTTGCCGGCAGTATTGGCGTGGGGGTCGAGATAAACATGCACGGTGCGCACTTTGGCGAGCAGGCCTGCTGTGGTGTTGAAAGAGCAAGCGACGGTAAATGAAGTATTGCCAAGGGCTTCGATATCCAGCGTCACGGTGATCTGCTCTCCATGGCGAAGCGGCTGGAAGTAGTCTGCATCGGCATGAACAACCGGCAGTCGTTCGCCGGCGCTGATCATGGCGCAGAGATCCAGACCCAGATGAGCCATGAACGCTTCGTAGGCATCGTGCGCATGGACAAACAGGCGCGCGAAGAACATCACGCCGGCGTGGTCAACGTCGTGCAGACGCACCTCGAAGCTGTATGAATAGTTCATGCCATTAATTCCTGATGGGGGAAAAGCCAAGACCGGGCTGTTCGCCTACTTTTAGCGTGCCATGGTGCGGGTGTGGCGCGCAGCCGACATCCTGTTTCAGCCACCGCGAAGTGGCCAGGCCGTGATGCAGGCCATTATTCAAGGTTGAGGCGAGATGCAGCGCGGCGAGAGTGCCAACCGCGCTGTCTACACTGGTCGTCACGACGCAGGCCATGCCTGCTGCGCGTGCTTTTTGCGCCGTACCAAGCGAAATCTCCAAGCCGCCAAGAACCATGATTTTCAGCACCAGGCGCTGCACCGGCGCTGCGGCCAGCACCTGTTCCACACCCAGTTCGAGCAGGGATTCGTCCAGCGCCAGCGGCACATCGGTCTGCGCCTGCAATGATGCCAGCTCAGGCAGATTGGGCTGTGCCAGCGGTTCTTCCAGCATCTCCAGCGGCAGGCCGGCCATGCCTGCGATGAAGCGCCGGGCATCCGCCATGTTCCAGGCGCGATTGGCATCCAGGCGCAGCGCGATGCCTGCTGGCAGCTCCGCTGACAGTTGCCGCAGCATGGCCAGTTCATGTTCGACGGGCGCCATTCCGACTTTCAGTTTGAGTACCTCAAAACTCTCGGCGATGGCGGCCTGAGCACGTTGCGACACGCCCGCATTCAGGGCGCCCAGGGCAGCATTGCAGCGCACCACTTGCGCGGCATTCTGCGCCAGCCAGCGTGCCAGGGGCAGGCCGGCCTGTTGCGCGGCCAGATCGCTGAGCGCCACATCGGCTGCGCAGCGCACGGCGGGGTGCCGACGGGCAGAGTGGAGGCGTTGCCGTGCTGCTTCCATGTCCATGCCGGTCAGGGTTCGAGCCAGTGTTTCCAGTTCTTCCCCCGCATCGTGCACCGGCAGCGGTGCGCAATCGCCCCAGCCAACCAGGCCCGTGTCTGTTTCCAGCCGCAGCAGCCAGCCCTGTCGCGCGGCGAAACTGCCTTGCGCGCTGGTCCACTCTGCCCGTAACGGCAGGCGATAGGGGATGACCCGGCTAGCGCGTATCCGCACCAGCCTGCCCAGTGCTTGCGATTGCCGCCTGCAACGCCTGTTCAATGCGTGCGGCGCTCATGGGTCCGCGGCGAGTATCGACAATATTGCCCTGTGCATCGAGCACCAGGGTGAAGGGCAGGCCTGCCACCTGGTTGCCCAGCTTTTGCATCAGGGCGATGCCCTGTTCCTTGCCGGTCACCAGGGGGTAGTTGATACCATAGGTACGTGCAAAGTCCTGTACCAGTGGATTGTTGTCCTCCACCGCGATACCGAGAAAAGCCACGCCACGTTCGCGGTATTGCTCCTGCGCTTCCACCAGATCCGGAATTTCCTTGCGGCAGGGCGGGCACCAGGTCGCCCAGAAATTGATGACTGCAATTTTGCCTCTGAGGTGTTCCAGCGCGACGGGCTTCCCTTCCAGATCATTGAGTGTGGCCTGGTACAAAGGCTCGGTGGAAAGCTTATCCGCCGCCAGAGACCATGGCGAGAAACACAACAGGGCCAGCAGTAAAACCATACGTTTCATAACATCATCCCCATGCTTAACAGAACGCCAAACAGCAGCTGCAATTGTGCAGTCTGGGCCAGAATCTGGTTGAATGCCGGGCCCACCGGCTCGGTGGCGAAACGCTGCAACAGGCGCATGGCCCATGGCAGGGACAGGAAGGGCAGGGCAGCGCCCCACTGCATCCCCGTCATGTTGGATAGCACCGGCAGCAGAAGATAGGGCAGAAACAGCAGCAGGCCATATTCGATCTGGCTGCGCCCGCGTCCCAGGCGCACCGCCAGGGTGTTTTTGCCGACGTCCCGATCCTTGTCCAGATCGCGATAATTGTTGACCACGATCACCGCTGCCGCCAGCGTGCCGAGCATGGAGGCCGCGATGAAGGCAGCCCAGTCGAGCCGGAAGGTTTGCAGGTAGAAGCTTCCCATCACCGCCCCGAGCCCGAAAAAGAGATATACGAACACCTCGCCCAGCCCGGTATAGGCCAGCGGGCGAGGGCCGCCGGTATAGGCCCAGCCGGAAGCCAGGGCCGCCAGCCCGAGCCACACGATCGGCCAGCCGCCATGCCAGACCAGATAAATGCCGCAGATAAAAGCCAGGGCAAAGCAGCCGATCGCCGCTGTTTCGGCCTGGCGTGCGGAGAGCCAGCCGGAAGCCACTGCCCGCGCCGGGCCCAGGCGCTCCGGCGTATCCGCGCCGCGCACGAAATCTGCCGCATCATTGTGCAGATTGGTGCCGATCTGGATCAGCAGCGCCGCGACCAGCGCCACGGAAGCGGGCAGCCACAACACCGTGGCGGTTTCCAGCCAGGCCAGCGTGGTGCCCACCAGCACCGGCGCAAAAGAAACCGAAAGCGTCTTGGGCCGCGCGGCCAGCAGCCAGGCGTGGAGGACCGAGGGGCGAGCCGTGAGGGCGGGGCGGTTCATGGCCGGCGCGGAAACTTGCCGAAATCCGGTGCGCGCTTTTCCAGCCAGGCATTGCGGCCTTCCTGTCCTTCGGGAGTCATGTAGTAGAGCGCGGTGGCGTTGCCTGCCAGTTCCTGGATGCCGGCCAGGCCGTCGGTATCGGCGTTGAAGGCGGCTTTGAGCATGCGCAGGGCGGTGGGCGAGAGTTGCAGCATCTCCTTGCACCACTGGACGGTTTC
The DNA here is from genome assembly GCA_963741495.1 of uncultured Gammaproteobacteria bacterium. Classification (GTDB taxonomy): domain Bacteria; phylum Pseudomonadota; class Gammaproteobacteria; order Burkholderiales; family Sulfuricellaceae; genus Sulfurimicrobium. The sequence goes on along the minus strand of CAVUID010000012.1, from coordinate 313,027 downwards.
GGCCTCCAGTTCGGCCAGCGGCACCACTGTATTCACCAGCCCCATTTCCAGCGCCTGATGGGCATCGTACTGGCGGCACAGGAACCAGATTTCCTTGGCTTTTTTCAGACCCACCGCGCGCGCCAGCAGGCCGGCGCCGAGGCCCGCGTCGAAGCTGCCCACGCGCGGCCCGGTCTGGCCGAAGCGGGCGTTGTCGGCGGCGATGGTCAGATCGCACACCAGGTGCAGCACGTGGCCGCCGCCGATGGCGTAGCCCGCCACCATCGCCACCACGGGCTTGGGCAGGCGGCGGATCTGCATCTGCAAATCCAGCACGTTGAGATGCGGCGTGCCCCCGTCATCGTGGTAGCCGCCGTCGTCGCCGCGCACCTTCTGGTCGCCGCCGGAGCAGAAGGCCAGGTCGCCCGCGCCGGTGAGAATGATGGCGCCAATTTCCAGCATCCAGATGCGCCTGCTGGAAAGCCTGCATCAGTTCCTGCACGGTCTGGGGGCGGAAGGCGTTGCGCACCTCGGGGCGGTTGATGGTGATGCGCGCGATCCCTTCCGCCTTGTGGTAGAGAATGTCCTGAAAGCTGCCTGCCGTTTGCCAATCCATGTTTATGCCCAAATGCTATCGAAGCGGAAATTATGTCACAAAGCGAAAATTACCTGCTGCTCCGTCATTGCGAGCGCAGCGAAGCAATCTCGATTCTGGGTAATCAATAAGTTACAGATTGCTTCGTCGCTTCGCTCCTCGCAATGACGAATAAATCAGCACTTCCCTAGCTCGTCAGTTGCGCATACAGCATCGGCAGCTCGCGCGGCAGTTCTTCCGGTTTGCGGATCACCACGTAGCCGTTGACGCCGAACAGGTGCGGCAGGTAGCTGCTGCCTTTTTCGTCGATGGTGACGCAGAAGGGACGCAGGCCCATCTGGCGCGCCTCGTGGATGGCGACGCGGGTGTCTTCCACGCCGTAGCGGCCTTCGTACTGGTCGAGGTCGTTGGGTTTGCCGTCGGTGAGGATCAGCAACAGCCGCTGCGTTGCCGCCTGCTTGACGAGCAGTTGGCTGGAATGGCGGATGGCCGCGCCCATGCGGGTGTAAAAGCCGGGTTTGATGGCCTGGATGCGGCCGCGCACTTCGGCGTTGTATTTGTGCTCGAATTCCTTGAGTACATGGAAGCGGATGTTTTCGCGTTTGAGTGAGGAAAAGCCATAAAGCGCGAAACGGTCGCCAGTGGCGGAAAGCGCCTCGGAAAACAGGAACAGGGTGTCGCGGATGACATCGATGACACGGGCGTGATCGCTGGCGTAGGCGTCGGTGGAGAGCGACAGATCTGCCAGCAGCAGACAGGCAAGATCGCGGTCGCGGTACTGGTGCGCCTTGTACAGCCCCTGCTCACGGGCCTGCAAGCCGCCGATGCGGTCGGCGCTGAATTGTATGCAGGCGTCAAGGTCGAGCTCGGTGCCGTCGAATTGCCCCTTGAGCCATACCTTGGCCGGGGCCAGCGCCTCGAACTGGCTGCGCAGGCGGCGGGCGGTGGCGCCGAGATGCGCCGGAAGCGGAAGCGGCTCGGCATTGCGTGCCACCATGGGCTGCAAGCGGCAGTGCCCGGGCTGCATGAGGCGCTTTTTGTAATGCCATTCCGGCAACAGGATGCCGCCGCCGAGCGGCAGGTCATCGGCTTGCTCGGAAGGCAGGTCCAGATCGAAGCGCAGGCGCGAGGCGGTGGTCTTGCCATCCTGGGCCACACTCAGGTTATCCAGATCCTCGGCCGGGCGTTCGTCGGGTGCTTCATCTTCCTCGGTGGGGCGATTGACCTTGATGTATTCGGCCCAGCTGAAAATGCTCTCGGCGCGGAAAAACATCATGAAGCCATCTTTTCCGTCCGGCATGTCGACCCGCTCCGCCTTGTAACGGCGGTCTTTTTCGCTTTTCTTGCTCTCGCCGCCTTCATGATTTTCGGGTTCTTTATCGTTGCCGCTGCTGGCGGGCGGGGTGGGCGGCGGGGTGGGGTGCAGCCACAGGTAAACAGGTTGCGGCGGGCGCCTGGCGCGCGGCATGCCTTCCACGCTGCCGGGGTGCTCAAGCGCCGCGCGGATGGCTGTCTCCTGTTCGCGTTCGCCTTGCGGCAGGCGTTCAGGCCGCGGGCGCTGGGCCAGCACGGCAGCGACCAGGCGACGGTAGCGGGGTGCCAGGCCGGGAAAGCGCGCCAGCACATCCAGCGTGGCTTGCTGGTTACGCCGCAGCCAGGGCTGGGCGGGGTCGGATTCGGTGGCGGCCAGGGCAATCAGCCAGAGATATAAATCGCGGTTCAGCCCGCGCTGGGGGAAAAGGTCGATTGCCGTGGGCAGGTTCAGGGTTTCCCCATCCAGCCAGGTCAGCTCGGCTTTGGTATTGCTGCCGGCGATGCGCTGCAGCAGGCTGCGCTTCGCGCCGTGTTCGGTTGCGGTCGCGGATTTGACGGCAAGTCCGCTGTCGCCGCCCCAGGCGCGGAACACGATGCCGGCGGTTTTGCTGATTTGCTCCAGCGTGACTGCTTCCTGGGGGTAACGCTTGTCTGCCGCGCCGGTAATGAGTTTGTGCCAGAGGGCGCCAACCTGTTCTTCCATTTGTTCAAGCCGTCAGGTGTGGGGAAGCAGGCAGTTTAAAGAATTCGGCGTGTGGCGCCTTGATGCAAAGCAAGGCGCAGGCAGTCTGTTGTGAGCGCTTCCCCACATCGTTGTGGCGAAACCCAAGCCTGCCGGTAGTGGCAAAATCAATCACTTTTCCGCCTCATCCTCCGGCCAGTCCTTGATGTAGCGCTTGAGCAGCTTGTTTTCGAATTCCACATTGCTCAGGGCGGAGCGGGCGACATCGTAGAAGGAAATAATCCCCATCAGTCCCTTTTCATCCACCACCGGCAAGTGGCTGATGTGATTCTCGGTCATGACTTGACGCAGCTGGTCGACGGAATCCTCCGGGTGGCCGACGATGGGGGAGACGACCATCACATCACGCACCCGGGTGTTGCACAGGTTGCACTTGGCCTTGCTCAGCCCGCGTACCAGATGGCGGTCGGTCAGCAGGCCGATCATTTGGTCGTTTTCTTTGACCACCAGGGAGCCGATGTCGTGCCGGGTCATGAGCGCAACGGCCTCATGGACGAACTGGTCGGGAGCGATGCTGTGGACCTCAACGCTTTTCTTTGCAGCCAGAATTTCGCGAATACTCATAGTTTGACCCTCTGGTGATGATCACTGAATCATGCCGAATATTCGGGCAGGAAGCAACGCGCCCATTTTGCTGCCGCATGGCATGGTGAGGAAAGCGCGCCAGAGACATTCTGTATGCAACAATATGCCATGCCCTTGGGGTGGCGTGGTGTGCCAGCGAGGGGCAATGATTTCTACTGATGGAGCAGTATATGGACGCCTTGCCAGAATTTTTCTCTGTATTGCAGGTATATCTTCCCGCCCTGGCGGCCGCAGTGATGGTTGCCCTGCTGCTGTGGGGCATGGACTGGTTGCTGCTTCGCCGTAGCCCCGATCTGGGGGCGGAGCTGCGTCTGCCGCGCCAGCTCATCATGCTGCTGCTTACCCTGGCAGGCATGCTGATCGTGCTGCTGCTTATCCCGATGTCGGATATGGCGCGCGGTCAAATCCTGAGTTTGCTCGGCCTGGTGATCACCGGCGTGATCGCGCTTTCTTCAACCACCTTTGTCGCAAACGCCATGGCCGGGCTGATGCTGCGCGCAGTGAGCAGTTTTCGTTCGGGCGATTTTGTTCGCATCGGGGAACAGTTTGGCCGGGTGACGGAAAGAGGACTGTTCCATACCGAAATCCAGACCGAGGAGCGGGAGTTGACGACCCTGCCGAACCTTTACCTGGTCAATAATCCGGTGACGGTTGTTCGCACCTCGGGCACCATCGTTTCCGCCACGCTGTCGCTGGGCTACGACATTTCACGCAAGCGCATCGAAGAATTGCTGAAAAAAGCGGCGGCGGAGGCTGGCCTGGAAGAGCCCTTTGTTCAGGTCAGAAGCCTTGGAGATTTTTCGGTTTCATACCGGGTTGCGGGCTTCCTCGCAGAGGTCAAACAGCTCCTGACTGCAAGATCAAACCTGCAAAAATGCATACTGGATGTGTTGCACGATGATGGCGTCGAAATCGTTTCTCCTGCGTTCATGAACCAGCGGCAACTGCCGGAGGTCCGCAAAGTGATTCCGGAAGCGGACGTTGCCGAGGGCGGCTCCAGTGCAGCCGTTGTGGAGGAAGAACTGGAAGCGCTGATTTTCGACAAGGCTGAAGAAGCGGAAAAGCTGGAATGGGATCGCAAGGAATTGACGGATATCAAGCAGCATCTTGAGGAACTCGAAACACTCAGGAATGAGGCGGATGAAGCCGGGCGGGCCAGGATCGAAGCGGATATCGAGGCGGCCCGGCGGCGGCTGGAAACGCTTTCGCAGCAGCAGGCCAACAGTGAGCAAAAATAGAGTTGATTGGGGTGGCTAATCGCCGTCCCAAGAAAGCCGTTACAGTTCTGCCCGGGTCTGCCCCGGTTCCACCTGCAAGTGCACAGTAGAGGTCGGGAAGGCAATCTCGGCGCCATTCTTTTCGATGATCTGGCCGATTTTCAGCAGCACGTCCTGCTTGATTTCATGAAAATCCACCCAGACGGTCGTTTTGGTGAAGGTGTAAATGAAAAAATCCAGGGAGCTTGCCCCGAAGCGGTTGAAGTTGACCATCAGCGTGAGGGTGCTGTCGATTTCTGGATGCGCTACCAACATGGCTTTGACCTCCTGCGTGATGCGTTCCATGGCGTTGAAATCGGCATAGCGGATGCCGATGGTTTCGTGAATGCGGCGGTTGGTCATGCGCGAGGGGTTCTCGATGGCGATGGTCGAAAACACCGAATTCGGCACATAAATCGGGTTTTTGGAGAAGGTGCGGATAACGGTCATGCGCCAGCCGATTTGCTCCACGGTGCCCTCGATTTGCCGGTCGGGGCTGCGTATCCAGTCGCCGATCTTGAAGGGGCGGTCGAGAAAGATGATCAGGCTGCCGAACAGGTTGGCCAGCATGTCCTTGGCGGCAAAGCCGATAGCGATACCGCCAATGCCGCCGAAGGCCAGCACGCCGGAAATGCTGTATCCCATGGACTGTATGCCGACCAGCGCGCCGGTGATGAACACCGAGATTTTACCCAGGTTGCTGATTGCGGTCAGGGTGGTGCGGTCCAGTGCGCCTTCATGGTCTGCGTGCTTCTTGAGGTAATTGACTTCCGCTTCCTTGATGCTGCGCATCAGGAACCAGACGGCAATCAACACCACACCCACCCTGCGTGTGGGGTCGACCAGATCAAAGATGGACGCCTGGCTCTGCTCTCCTGCAATACTGGCGGCAAAAGCGATGCCCAACAGCCAGATCAGCGCGCTGAGTGGTTTATGGGCCGAGGCGAGAAGGGCGTCATCCCATGCTGTGCTGGTTCTGCCGGCTTTGTTGCGCAGCTTGTTGAGCAGGTAGTTGGCGATGAAGTTGATGCTGACCGTGGCAAGCACCAGCAGAAATACCTGGGCGATCCACCATTGGTCATCATTCAGAAACTCAACGAGTTGTGTGATGTTTTTATCCATTGACGTTCATTGTACTTAGATGTGTGGCGAGTTTCTAATCGAAATCGTTCGCGGCGCTGACATCGATTTTTTGCGGTAGAGACTTTCTATTTCTGTCTGGAAGAAGGCTTTTTTCTCGCCAAAGGCCGGATTGTTCGCCCTGTTATTTGTACCACTGGTTTTGTTCTCAAGCCTTTTTAAGTATTCGGAGAGCTGCCTCCAAATTTGTCCAGGGCAGTTCTGGAATGCGCCCTGTTTCATGGCTGCATTCACGCTAATTTCTACAGAAACGCCATAAGCATATCAACATTATTATCAATAACATGCCAAAAGTAAACCTGATCTAAGTCAACAAAAAGACCAGTTTTTTCTTGACTTGGGTCAAAGATGGCGTTTTAATCCACCCCCATAAAAAACGCGGCAAATTGTCGCAAGTGATTAAAAATCGGCCGATAAATTACGGGGTGATGGATTTGGTTTTTCTGGCCTGATTTTGCATGAAATTAATTTGGCGGTCGGGGGTGGCTGCTTTTGAAATCGGTTATTGCTAATAGGGTGAAGGAGGAGAATCATGAAAGATCAAAAAAAATTGGATAATGGCGCGCCTGTTGATTCGGATCGTCGCAGCTTCCTGAATAAGGCTGCATTTGTCGGATTGGCCGGCGCGGGTTTGTCAGTTGGACTGGCTTCCTGCAAGAAAGGTGACGATGCCGCCAAAGTGGCAGGGGAGGCCGGAAAAGCAGCTCCTGCAGCGAGTGCGCATATTTCGGCTGAAGTGCCTCCGGGCAAGCTGGACGATTACTACATGTTTTCCAGCGGCGGGCATTCCGGTGACATCCGGATTTATGGTTTGCCTTCCGGGCGCACGCTGAAGCAGATCCCGGTGTTCAATATGGACTGCATGGCAGGCTGGGGGGTTACCAACGAATCCAAGGCAATCATCGGCACCAAGTCCGACGGCAACGTAAAGTACAACACTGGCGACACCCACCATGTGCACGGCTCCTATACCGATGGCACCTATAACAGCAAGTACCTTTGGGTGAACGACAAGATTCACGGGAGAATTGCACGGATTCGCATGGACACCATGGAAACTGACAAGATTACCGAGTTGCCCAATATCCAGGGCTTCCACGGTATTTTTGCCGACAAGCGTGATCCGGTAGATGACGCAATCAACCACACGACACGTGTGTTTTGTGGCAGTGAGTTCCATATCCCGCACCCGAACGATGGGCGCGACCTGAACGACCCGTCGAAGTACGGCTGTCTATTCTCCTGTGTCGATGCGGAAACAATGGAAGTGCGCTGGCAGTGCAAGGTCGATGGCAACATGGACCTGGTGGCAACCTCTTATGATGGAAAGCTGGCCTGCTCCAATCAGTACAATACTGAAAACGGTGCGCATTACGAAGATATGATGTCAGCCGAGCGTGACGCTTGCGTGTTTTTCAATGTGGCGCGCATCGAAGAGGCGGTCAAGGCGGGCAAGACTTACACCATTGGTGATTCCAAGGTGCCGGTGGTGGATGGCATGTCTGCTTCCAACAAGGATCCGAAGACTGCATTGACCTGCTATGTGCCGGTGCCTAAAAATCCCCACGGCGTGAACATCAGCCCGGACGGCAAGTATTACGCCTGTTCCGGCAAGCTGTCGCCCACCGCAACCCTGATTGAGCATGCTCTGGTACTGAAGTGGTTCGATGGTGAACTGAAAGAGCCGCGCGATGCAGTGGTGGCGGAGCCAGAAATCGGTCTGGGCCCTCTCCATACCGGCTTTGATGGTCGTGGCAATGCGTACACGACGCTGTTCCTGGATAGCCAGATCGTCAAGTGGAATCTCGATGCCGCTATCAAGTCATTCAAGGGCGACAAGGCTGCCAAGCCGGTGGTGGACCGTATCGACGTCACTTATCAGCCTGGCCATGGCTTTACCTCCATGGGCGAAACCAAGGAAGCCGACGGCAAATTCTTCCTTTCGGATAACAAGTTTTCCAAGGATCGCTTCCTTCCAGTAGGTCCCTTGCATCCGGAAAGCGCCCAGCTGATTGATATCAGTGGCGACAAAATGGTGCTGCTGGCGGATCATACGACGTATTCCGAACCGCATGACGCGATTATCGTCAGACGCGATCTGGTGAAAACGCGGCAAGTCTACAATATGGACGAGTTCCCACTTGCCGTCAGGGATGCCAAAGACTGCCGCGTTGAGCGCAAGGGCAACAAGGTAACCGTGTTCCTTACTTCACAGGCACCCGTTATCGGCTTGCGTGAGTTCACGGTCAAGCGTGGCGATGAGGTCACCATCATCCTGACCAACCTTGATAAGGTGGAAGATTTGACCCACGGTTTTGCGATTCCGAAATACAACATCAATTTCATCGTAAACCCGCAGGAAACCAAGTCGGTTACTTTCAAGGCGGACAAGCCTGGTGTTTACTGGTGTTATTGCACGCACTTCTGTCATGCATTGCACCTGGAAATGCGGAGCCGCATGCTGGTTGAGAAATAATTAAGTAGTTTTCCTGTGGCGAGCAGGATGGGGGGGATTTCGTATCCCCCTTTTTTCTTTTGTATTAACAAAGTTGTACTGTTTTTAATTTTGATCAAACTGGAGTTGTTGCCGGTTGGCATATAAACGCTTATTGGGATTCCTTAAAGTTGTGAAAATTTCTGCCTTGAATTTCGAATTTGGTCCGGCCGGATGGCTCGGTTGTCTCTTATTGATACTCGTGCAGTTCGGATCAGTTTCCGCCATGGCTGCCAGCGGAGCCTATGATGCGCCTCTGCCGGTTCAGATCTCCACGGATCCCGACCTGTGTACATACGTCCCATGTCAGGCCGTGATACCCGGCGCAGACAGTTTTTCCGATCGCAAGGGCAAGCCTGCTTATGTCGAGGCCTACCAGACCCAGGCGGGAGACAAGAAGCTGATCGGTTATGTGTTCCTGTCCACCGATATCGTGGATATTCCCGCCTATTCCGGCAAGCCAGTCGTCACCCTGATCGGCATGGATGTCAAAGGCATCATTACCGGCGCAAAAGTTCTGCGTCATAGCGAGCCGATCCTCCTGCTGGGCATACCGGAGGAGGAGCTGACCAAATTCATCAAACAGTACTTGGGCAAATTCGTCGGCAGCAAGATCGAAATCGGCAAGCCTCGTGAGGGGAAAGAATATATTGGCCTGGACGCCATTACCGGCGCGACGGTGACGGTCATTGCACAAAATCAGGTGATGCTGCGTTGTGGCATGGAGATTGCCAAGCAAGTGGGAATCATCAAGCCGACTATCAGGCCGCAGGCAAAATATACCGCTGTTACTGACAAGCTGAGTTGGGGCGAGTTGTTGAAGGAAGGTGCGGTCCAGCGCCTGAGCGTGTCGCCGGATGAGGTTGGCGTGAAGGCGGAAGGGCCTTACCTCGACATGTATTTCGGCTATCTCAATAACCCTGCAGTGGGCAAAAGCGTGCTGGGTGAATATGGTTTCAAGAGTTTGATGTCGCGCCTGAAGCCGGATGAGCATGCGATTTTTATCATCGCCAATGGTATGGAATCCTTCAAGGGTTCCGGTTTCGTGCGAGGCGGCATCTATGACCGTATTCAGGTGTCGCAGGAAATGGACTCCTTTACCTTCCGCGATCTGGACTATCTCAACCTGTACGGTATCGAGGCGGTTGGCGCACCTGAATACCGCGAGTCCGGTATTTTTATTATCCGCGGCCAAGGGTTCAGTGGCGCCTATCCATGGAGCCTGGCATTACTGGCCAATAAAATTGACAAGCAAACTGGCGCCAAGACTTTTACCAGTTTCGACAAGGAGTACTGGTTGCCAGCCCGCTATCTGGAAGGGGGGCGGCCCAAGGTGGAACGTCCAGACCCGACCTGGCTGAGGGTGTGGAAGCAAAAGCAGGTCGAGATTGCATTTTTTGTTCTGCTTCTGACCGCAGCTGCCACGGTCTATGCGTTGCGCGACAAACTGGTGCGACGCGCCAAGCGTAAGGATAAGCGCTGGATTAGTATTCCAAAATACATATTCTGGGCCAGTAGCGTCGGTTTCGTCGGTTTCTACCTGATGGCGCAACCGAGCATTACGCAAATCATGACCTGGTTCCATGCTGTGTTGTACCACTGGCGATGGGAGCTATTCCTCTCCGACCCATTTATCTTTATTTTCTGGTGGTTCATCATCATCACGGTATTTATCTGGGGGCGCGGGCTGTTCTGTGGCTGGTTGTGTCCGTACGGCTCCCTGTCGGAACTTGCCTACAAGTTTGGTCAGCTGATCGGCCTGAAGCGCTTCCAGTTCTTCCTGCCCAGGGCCGTACATGACAAGTTGAAGTGGCTCAAGTATGGGGTCTTTTTCGCTTTACTGGCCGTTTCCTTTTATTCGATGGGAATGGCTGAAAAGATGGCTGAAGTTGAACCGTTCAAGACCACCTTTCTGGTTGGCGTGTGGAACCGGTCCTGGCCCTACGTTCTCTTCTGGGTGGCCTTGTTCAGCCTTTCGATGTTTACCGAGCGGCCATTCTGCAAGTATCTGTGCCCGCTGGGAGCCGGGCTGGCAATACCATCCACATTCCGTTTCTTTGGCCTGAAACGTAAAAAAGAATGTGAATCCTGTACGGCCTGTGCCGTTGGCTGCGGTTCGCTTGCTATCGACAAGCAGGGGAAAATTGATCAGCGCGAGTGCCTGTTGTGTCTGGATTGCATGGTTATGTATTATGAGCCGCATGCCTGCCCACCCCTGTCACAGGAACGCCGGCGCCGTGAGAAAGCCAACCAGCCTTTAACGCCTATTTCGCCGCAGGGATATTTCATTCCTGTGGAGGAAATACAGCGTAAGGCTTAACTGTTGCAAGCAACATACACTAACAGGAGGATTGGTCATGGTGGAAAAGCACACTTCAGGTATCAACGCTTCCTTGCCGCCTGAAGACAAGGAAGCGGGAGGGCTCCAGTGGTTATGGGTGGAGGCAAAATACCACCTGTTTCCTTGGGGGCCGGGATTTATGGCGCAGAAGCCTGCTATCGTCGCCGCAAGCCTTGGTCTGGCCCTCGCAGTCACCGTGGCGTGGATGCTGGCCGCTACGGGACGCGCTGCGCCAGCCGTGGTCATTGCCTGGTGGGCAGGCTGGAGCATATACGAATGCGTCTGTCGCCTGCGCTGCAAGCCCTGGATAAAAGAAGGTCCCTGGTGGGGACGTCAATACCGCCGCGCCAATCTCCCGGATATGATTGCCTACGTGATGACCAAAAATCTCCTGATAGGTGCCGGCTTGTTTGGGGGGCTGTATTTATTGGGCGTGTTGCCAGGTGCGGCCAGTTGATTAGATGGCCCCGCTCGATAACATCAGGCCCCTGCTCTTTTGATGTCTTATATCAATCCTATATATTTGTGCGACAGTTCTTTTTTTTCTCATTCTTGTGCCTCCTGGCGCTGCCGGTGGCAGCGAAAGAGTGGCGGGTAAACCCGGGCGAGTCTATCGCCAAAGCGGTCCAATCCGCGGCGGCAGGTGACACCGTCAAGGTGGCGCGCGGCTACTACCATGAGCATATTCTCATCGACAAACCGCTCACCCTGATCGGCACCGACCGACCGACCATTAGTGGCGACCAGTCTGGCGATGTCATCCGTATAACAGCTACTGATGTGCGCATCGAAGGCTTCATCGTGCGTGATAGCGGCGCGGATCTGACCGCCCAGAATGCCGGCATTTATATTACCCCCGGCTCTCATCGCGCGGTGATCCGCAACAATGATTTGACCTACACCTTGTTCGGGCTGTGGATCGAGAAAGCCAAGGACGTTCAGATTATCAACAACCTGATTACCGGCAAGCGCGATTTCCAGTCTTCCCAGCGCGGAAATGGCATTCAGCTCTATAACACGACGGGTGCCCAGATCATTGGTAACCATATCAGCTTTACCCGGGATGGCATCTATGTGGATGTTTCCCATCATGCATTATTTCGCGGTAACAAGATGCATCACTTGCGTTACGGAACGCATTATATGAACTCCTACTACAACGTATGGGAAAACAATGAGACCTATCTCAATCGAGGCGGGCTTGCGTTGATGGAGGTGCGCGACCAGACCGTTCGCAATAACCACGCATGGGGCAATTCCGATCACGGCATCATGTTGCGAACCATCCAGGATTCGGTCGTTGAGAACAACGTGGTTGCAGGGAATGCACGCGGGTTCTTTATTTATGATGCCGAGTACAACACCCTGAAAAACAATCTGGTGGTGGCAAATCGCGTTGGCGTGCACCTTTGGGCCGGCTCGATAAACAACAAGGTGGAAGGGAACGACTTTATCGCCAATCGGGACCAGATAAAATACGTGGCAACAAAGGATGAGTTATGGGGAAAAGAGCAGGGTAATTACTGGAGCAATTATGTCGGCTGGGATCGGGATGGCAATGGCGTGGGGGATGTCCCTTATGAGGCGAATGACATTGTCGATCAGATGACCTGGAAGCATCCGATGGTAAAACTCTTGCTCAACAGCCCGGCAGTGCAGACGCTACGACTGGTTTCACAGCAGTTTCCCTTGTTGCGTTCACCTTCGATAGTGGATCGCAACCCGAACATGCGTCCTTTTCACGAAAACTGGAGTTAGCTGGCTTGAAAAACAACGTCATTGAGGTCAGTGCCGTCGCCAAACGCTTTGGCGAAATCCGCGCCGTGGACGGTATCGACCTTGCCGTGCAGGAAGGGGAAATATTCGGGCTGATCGGGCATAACGGTGCTGGCAAGAGCACATTATTCAAGATGATGCTTGGCCTGCTGCCTGCGAGTGAAGGTGAAATCCGCATTCATGGCCAGCCGATACGGGGAGAGGCTTTTCGCCAGGTGCGCCGCAATATCGGCTATTTGCCAGAAAACGTGGTGTTTTACGACAACCTGACCGGGCTGGAAACGCTCGGGTTTTTTGCCGATTTGAAAAGTGTCGATAAAAGCACGTGCGCCGAGCTGCTCGATAAAGTGGGCCTGAGTCATGCCGCCAGAAGGCGTGTTCGCGGCTACTCCAAGGGTATGCGCCAGCGGCTGGGATTTGCACAGGCCATGCTCGGCAAGCCGGCCATCCTGTTTCTGGATGAGCCCACCACCGGCCTTGATCCGGAAGCCATCCGGGAGTTTTATCAGATTTTACGAGAAATGCGCGAACAAGGCGTGACGGTCATCTTGACCTCACACATCCTGGCAGAAATTCAGGAGCGCGTGGACCGTCTGGCCATCATGAAAATGGGCAAAATTCAGGCATTGGGCACCGTGCAAAGCCTGCGCGAGAAAATGGATCTGCCTCTGTTTATACAAATCAGCATGCAGCCCGGGACACTTGATGATCTCAAGGCCGCACTTTCTCCTCTTGGTTTGGGAGAAGCGATAGAGGCGGATGGAACCGTGCTGGTGAGATGCCCGCGAGAAACGAAAATGGCTGTGTTATCCATTCTGGCCGGCCTGGAAAGCAAGGTGGCAGACCTGCATGTTCGTGAACCTTCGCTGGAAGATGTCTTTTTGGGTTATTCAGGATGAGTGGCATGTTGAACATCGAGTGGCATCAAATTGGTGTGGTGGCGTCCAAGGAATTCTGGGACCGGATCCGCAATCGCTGGGTGCTGGCAGTGGCCGCAGTATTTACCGCTTTCGCGCTGGTGATCGCCTATTTCGGTGCCGCGCAACAAGGTACGGTGGGCTTCCACGGCATTGAGGTTACGATCGCCAGCCTGGTTTCCCTGGTGATCTATCTCATTCCACTGATTTCGCTAATCCTGGGGTACGACGCTATTGTGGGCGAGCGTGAGCGAGGCTCTCTCGACCTGCTGCTCTCCATGCCCATCACCCGCTTCGAGCTTCTGTTCGGTAAATTCTGCGGCTTGTCTGGTGCGCTGGCTTTTTCTACCCTGGCTGGATTCGGATTGGTTGGGCTGCTTCTGTCCTACCAGGTGGATACCAGTTCGCTACTCCATTATGCAGGATTCATGTTCAGTGCCATCCTGATGGGCATGGCCTTTCTGAGCATGGCCGTCGCGGTTTCGGTGATCGCTACTGACCGTACCAGCGCGAGTGGCATTGCTATCGCGCTGTGGTTCTTTTTTGTCCTGGTATTCGATCTGCTGCTGCTGGGTGCGCTGGTCGTGACAGGCGGCGAGTATGGTGGAGATATCTTTCCCTATCTATTGTTCCTGAACCCCGCCGATATTTTCCGTATCCTGAATATTTTTGGCATGGAGGATGTGAAATCGCTCTATGGCCTGGCGACGGTTTTTCCTGAAAATCTGGCCAATCCCTGGCTGCTGGGCACTGCAATGGTGATGTGGATTGTTGCCCCCCTCGGATTCGCTTCCTGGAGATTCAAATGAAGACGCACAAGTTATTGCTGCTGGCAACGCTGCTGGCAACGCTTTCCTTCGGTTGCAGCAAGCAGGAAGAAGCTGCCAAAGCGGCGGAAATCGATCAAGGCACCACCTGTTCTCTGGATGGCATGACTTTGATGGACTATCCCGGACCCAAGGCGCAGATTCACTATGACAAAGGCGGGCCGGACTTTTTCTGCGACACCATGGAGATGTTTTCCATCTACCTGCGCCCGGAGCAAAAAAAACGCGTAAAAGCGCTGTACACCCAGGATATGGGAAAAACGCCCTGGGAGCAGCCAACAGGAAACTGGATTGACGCCAAATCCGCCTTTTATGTCATCGATAGCAAGAAACGGGGTGCCATGGGCCCGACACTTGCTGGATTTTCGCGCATGGAGGATGCACAGGCATTCGTCAAACAGTTTGGTGGAAAAATACTTAAATTCGACGAGGTTACAGTCAATATGGTCGCGCTGGATGGCGGTGCTCAGCATGATGAAAGGATGTGAGCATGAAGAATTATTTTGAAGGGTTTGATTACAACGATGCTGAATTGATTGAGTCGCTTTCCATGCTGACTTATGAATTGCGCGAGAACAGGAAGTTATTGCTGGAACAGCATGGCGTGGAAGACGAAGAGACGTTGCTGGGCAAAATTACGGCGGGTGAAATCGCCGAACACCCGGCCTATGAACACTATCTGAGCGCACGCATTCTGGTTGCGACGCGCAACGCAGTTCGTGATGAATTGAATCATGCGCTGCAGGGAGCCAAACTGGTATGAGCCTTCATCTGGAACTGAAAACGCACATCGAGGCGCACTACGCCGATCAGCTCGATGGGGGAGTGCAACTCAAGCAGGATGCACTGCTGGCCCTGTTCGATAGCGGCCTGATTGTAGAGCTTCGTTACCTCAACCCCGACGAGTATTCCATACAGTGGGCGTGGGGCGATGCAGAATTACGTATCGACACAGCCCCGTTGCACAAGGAATTATCTACTTTTCCCAACCACCTGCACGATGCTGATGCCAAGCTGCGTCCAGATACATTGACCACTCCCGGCAGGGAGCCCTGGGATAACGTCAGGCAGTTAATTGATGGATTGCTTCAGGATCCACTGCTTGAGTCCAGCTGATTTGAAATGAAATTCATGCAGGGTTAAGGCGCAGATTTGAGCAAGCACGCTTTGCTGGGATCTGCTGGGCTGTGATCTGCTGGCGCACAAATAAAAAAAGGGACCGATGGCCCCTTTTTTTGATGCACTTTGTCGCTTACTGGGCTTTGCTCACCATGTAATCAACGCCGGCTTTCACGTCGTCATCGGACAATGAAGGATTGGCGCCTTTGGCTGGCATCATGCCCTTTGCACCGGTGTACCCTGCAATGGCGTGGTTGTGAAGCGTATCCAACCCTTGGGCAATGCGTGGACCCCAGTCAGCTTTGTCGCCTACGATCGGCGCGCCTGCGGCACCCGTTTGATGGCACATTGAGCAAGTGGCCTTGAATACTTTCTCGCCTTTGGCGTGATGCTCGTCAACTGCAGCATTTTCTTCGGGTTTGGCGGCTTCAGCCGGTTTTGCTGCTTCGGCAACTGGTTGCGCAGGCGTAGCGGTCTGGGCTTCTTCTTTCTTCCCGCAGGCGGCCAGCGCCAGCATGATTACTAGGGCGGGGATAAGTTTATTGCCGGTCTTGATCACGTCACGAACTCCTCTTTGCTAAAAAGCTTGAAAGCATAACAGACCACATCAAGAAATCAAGACCTTGAACACTGTTTAGCATGGTTGCATTTGTATTGGAGAGCGTAATTGAATTCTAGAGCGGCGGTCGATGAGGTTTTATCTACAATGAAATGCTGCTGTATTGGGATTTTTACGTTGAAGAGGCTGTTGTCTTGTTTTTCGATGCGGCATTAGGTTCAAAACAATATTGCGGAATATTTTCGTGATGGCCGAAATCCCGTGCGGACTTGTCCAGCGAGCATTCGTCCTGAACCCATTTCAGCAACGGGCCGCGCGGGTTGTTTGCCTGCACCTGTGAGCAGGCGTTGGCGCACTGTCCGCATTGGGTGCAGGTGAGCATGAGGCGCTTGATGCTGCGCGGCCGGATGCGCATCGGACAGATGTTATCGCAGGCCGCATTGCAATCAATGCAAGAGGCTGCACGACGGCGATCGAATCCGATCACCATGGCCTTGCGGTTGCCCATCCAGGCCAGTGACTGGAACAAGCCGATGGCGCAGGCATAGCGGCAAAACAGGTGACGTGCAAACATGAATTCGATGAAGAAGGCGAGCGTGCCTGCACCAAGAAAAACGCTCTGATTGCGAGTCAGCGTCCCGTTCCAGAGATTGCCGTAAATTTCAGCTGGCGGCAGCAGGTAAGTCAGTAGCGCGATGGCCCACAGAAAAGCGAAGCCGATGACCAGCGGTAGCAGTACCAGCCAGTAGAGCGGATTGGCTTTGGTGAGCGTGCCATCGGCGTTTTTCTCCGGCAGGGCATGGTGATCCCACAGGCTTTGCCGTCCGATTGTGCGGCGCATCAGTTGGTTGATGGTTTCCACTACTGAAAAATGTGGGCACAGCCAGCCGCAATAAAGACGTCCATATTTCCATGACACCCATACGCCCAGTGCGATGGTGCCAAAAATCGGCAGGCCGGCACGCAGGGCGAGGCGAATAGCCGCTTCAGTGGTATCTATTTTTCCGGCAATAAAATCGTCCAGGCCCAGCGTCCAGTGCATGCCGAGAAAAAAGAAGTGCTTGAGGTTGAGGTCAAGGCGAAACAGGTCGAACACCGGCGCCAGCAGGAACAGTATGAAGAAACTGGCCTGGAACAAAAGCCGCTTTTGTTGGGTTGTTAACATGGAGCCAGCAAAAAATTAGCGCAAAGAATGCAAAGGTCCGCAAAGGGAACCAAGCATTTTTTGCCTTCGCGTACCTTTGCGTCCTTTGTGGTGAGTGATTTTGACTATTCGCATGGCCTGCCCAGCAGCGGGAAGATGAATTTCTGCCCCGCCATGGCCTTGGCGAGCCCGAGTATGCCCAGCAACACCAGGGTGGAATGGCAGGTGGTGAAGTAGATGATAAGCACCGTCCAGGTGTTGGCCGAGGTATAGCCGCCAAGCAGCAAAATCACGAGGTTGGCGACTACCAGCAAAATCCCAGCCCAAATGCTGGCGGAAACGGTTTGTTTCAAATGGCAGATGGCGAGCAGGGGCGCGCTTGAGCGGTGCTTGAAATACAGCTTGAGCAGGATGATGAAGCTCAGGCCGGGCAATACCAGCAAATTGGCGATATAAAGCGCCTCTGCTGTTATGGCAAGTGTTTGCCCTGGCGCATCGCCATTACTTTCCAAATGTGGCATAGACGATCTCCATCAGTGCTTCGGCGGTCTCCTCGTCGTCGGTAAGAGGTTCCACCATTGCGGCCCGGCAGGCTTCCACCGGGTCGAAGCCGCTGCCGATCAGGGTGGCGGTGTAGACCAGCAGGCGCGTGCTGGCTGCTTCTTCAAGATCATGTTCCTTGAGTGCGCGCAGGCTGTTGGCAAGGTTGACTAATTTCTTTGACAACATGGCATCGGCGCCAGTTTCACCCACAATGATTTGCTGTTCCAGTTCGGCCTCCGGAAAATCAAAGCGCAGGCTGACGAAACGCTGACGGGTGCTGGGTTTCATGCCTTTGAGAAAATTCTGGTAGCCAGGGTTGTAGGACACGATCAGCATGAATTCAGGTGGCGCTTCGAGTATCTCCCCGGTGCGTTCGATGGGCAGGATGCGCCGGTCGTCTGAAAGCGGATGCAATACCACGGTCGTGTCCTTGCGCGCTTCCACCACTTCATCCAGATAGCAGATGCCGCCTTCGCGCACGGCGCGGGTGAGCGGGCCGTCGTTCCAGTAGGTCACGCCGTCGCCGATCAGGTGGCGCCCCACCAGGTCGGCCGCCGTGAGGTCGTCGTGACAGGCCACGGTATAGAGCGGCAACCCGAGCCGCGCGGCCATATGCGCAACATAGCGGGTCTTGCCGCAACCGGTAGGGCCCTTGATCAAGAGCGGCAGGTGGTTGCGGTAGGCGTGTTCGAACAGCTCGATTTCGTTGCCATGGGGTTTGTAAAAAGGTAAATCGTTCATCTTCAGTCGCCGAAAAGTTAACCACGGGGAGCACGGGGCTCACGGGGTTTTGAGGGGTTTCCCCGTGAGCCCCGTGGTTGATTTCTGTTTTAGACTAACTCAAAAGAGCATGTATCTGCTTGACCGTTTTCAGATACGCAATGGTGATCAGCGAAGATACCAGTATCAGCCAGCCCAGCACAATGCCGCGCCACAGCCAGCGGGTGCGGCGCAGGCCCATGAAGTAGCTGGCGACCATTTCCACCTTGATCACTGCGGTGCCGAGAACGGTAAGCATGACTGCGGTACCGCTCCAGCCGGTTTCGCCAATGGCGTAGGTGGTGCAGGTAAGGATAATCAGCGCCAGCCAGATAAGGGTGCAGGCGCGGGTGAAGTGGGGTTTGTGCGGCGTATCCATTTAAGTTCCTTCAGCGAATCACGTAAACCAGCGGGAACAGGATGATCCACAGCAGATCCACCATGTGCCAGTAGGAGGCGCCGGTTTCAACGCCAATATGGTTTTCTGCTGAGTAGCCGCCGCGCAAGGCTTTTACCATGATCGCTGCCAGAATCACCATGCCGAGAATGACATGCATGAAATGGAATAGCGTCAGCGACAGGTAAAACATATAGAAAGTGTTGGTGCTGAGCGAGATGCCGGCGGCAAACGTGGCGTTAAACTCGGCGATCTTGATGGCCAGGAACACGAATCCAAGTCCGATGGCGGAGGCGATCCAGCGCACGCAGTCGTTTGACAGTCCCTGCTTGATGGCCGCGACCGCGCGCACCATGAAATAGCTGCTGGTGATCAACACCAGGGTATTGATCGCGCCGGAGGTGCGGTTGAGGTGCTGTTGCGATTCGTTGAACAGCTCCACATTGTTTGCCCGCGCAAAGGCGTAGGCAACGAAAAAGACGCCGAAAGCCAATAGTTCGGCGAAGATGAAAACCCAGATCGCCAGATCGCCAGGGGGCGTGGCGTGGATTACATGTTGTGTCGGTTTTTTGTTTATCAAAACAGTCAACTATTCAGGCAAAAAAAGAGGGGCCCGAGGGCCCCTCCCAGGAGGAACGATTACGCAGCTGCTTGTGCTTCACCTTTCTTGCAGAAGAAGCTCCAGATATACAGCACCAGCCCCAGCAGGAACACGAAGCCGGTGATCTCACGCAGCCAGTAGAAGATCATGATCTGATCTTGCGCAGCCATGAAGCCCATCGGTGTGTCACCCATGCGCTGCAGCCAGACTTGCAGGATGCCGGCAGCGGTGAGGAACAGGGTGATGAACACAATGGATACCGTCATCAGCCAGAACGCCCACATTTCCATGGTCTGTGCCGGGCCGGAGTTGGCGGTACGACCGCGCAGCATCGGCATGGCGTAGGAGATCATGGCCAGGTTCACCATCACATAGGCGCCGTAGAACGCCATGTGACCGTGGGCGGCGGTGATCTGCGTGCCGTGGGTGAAGAAGTTCACCGGAGCCAGGGTGTGCAGGAAGCCCCACACGCCAGCGCCGAGGAATGCCATCACGCCGGTTCCCAGAGCCCACAGGGTGGCAGCCTTGTTGGGATGCTCGCGACGGCGACGGTTCACCATGTTGAAAGCAAACACGGTCATCATGAAGAACGGAATGGGTTCCAGAGCAGAGAACACGGAACCGAACCACTGCCAGTATTCAGGCGTACCGATCCAGAAGTAGTGGTGACCGGTACCGATGATGCCGGTGATCAGGGTCATGGCGATGATGACGTAAAGCCATTTTTCGATCACTTCGCGGTCAACACCCGTTACCTTGATCAGCACGAAGGCCAGCATTGCACCCAGGATCAGTTCCCACACACCTTCCACCCAGAGATGCACGGTCCACCACCAGAAGTACTTGTCCAGCACCAGGTTGGATGGATTGTAGAAGGAGAACAGGAAGAAAATGGCCAGACCCCACAGTCCAACCAGCAGAACCAGACTGATCGAGGTCTTGCGGCCTTTCAGTACGGTCATGCTGATGTTGAACAGGAAGGTCAGAACCACGATCACGATGCCGACCTTGGTGATCAGCGGTTGCTCGAGGAATTCCCGGCCCATGGTAGGCAGGAGATCGTTTCCGGTCATTGCGGCCAGGGTGGCGTAAGGCACCATCAGGTAACCAACGATGGTCAGTGCACCCGCAACCAGGAAGACCCAGAACGTGAGCAGGCCCAGCTTGGGACTGAACAGCTCGGTTTCGGCCTCCTCGGGTATGAGGTAATGCGTCGCACCCATGAAGCCGAACAGCAGCCACACGATCAGCAGGTTGGTGTGGACCATGCGGGCCACGTTAAAGGGGATCTCCGGGAACAGGAAGTCACCGACGACATATTGGTAGCCCATGATCAGACCAAAAATGATCTGTCCGACGAACAGGCCAATTGCGGCAATGAAGTAAGGCTTCGCCACCGCTTGGGATTGATATTGCATGTTAATTCCTCCTAAACCTTTAATTAAATCTGGACATGCGCCGGTTTAGCCTTCAATGTTCGGCGGCCATTTGGCGGTGTTGATTTCTCCGGTCCATTTGAAGAAAGCCACCAGATCATCCAGTTCCTGGTCGTTCAGGTTGAAATTCGGCATTTGGCGACGGCCTGGTACGCCGGTAGGCTGGGACTGAATCCATGCCTTGATGAATGGGCCGCCACGGCGGGCATAGACATTGCCCAGTTCAGGAGCGAAATATGCGCCTTCTCCCAGCAGAGTATGGCAACCGATACAGTTGTTTGTCTCCCATAAGTGCTTGCCTCGTACGACCGAATCGGTGATATTTTCCCGATGGTCCCGACTGGGCAGTTGCTGCATGGTGTCAAAGGTCAGGCCGAGAAACAACAGGAAGAAGAATACAGCTCCCCCGTAGAAGATGTTCCGCGCCATCGCCTTGGTAAATGTTTCGCTCATATTACCTCCTGATTAGCTTGTGGTTATTGGGTTCCAGGCTGTTTACGTGTTACCGCTTCCCGCAGGTGTTCGTGACGGGCAGCCGCGTAACGAATCGCCTGGAACGCGGCAGGCAAAGACTAACCGAGCATGACGCCCGAATCCTTGACGTGGATCAAGGTTGATACGCTTAGGGAACTTTATCAAGGATTATTTGACCCTGCGTTATGATGGCGTGGGTTTTGTGAGGAATTATCTACATGCTTCTGGTCTTTCTGGTCATTTCGGCTGTTCTGGCGATGGCGGGCGCACTGGTGTTGCCGCTTTTCATGGATCTGCACCGGGCCGTCCACATTCATCTGGTTTTTGCGTTGGGCGTGATGCCCATGATTATGGCGGCGATGACCCACTTTGTTCCGGTGCTGACCCGAACCGGAGGGGCGGCGCGCCAGGTTGAATTGCTGGCTGGTCTGGCCTGGCAGGCCGGGGTGCTGGCGACAGCCTTTTTTGCCTTTAACCTGCCCGCATCTGTTCGCCTCCTTGCGGCTTTGCTTGCGCTGCTTGTTGTCGCTCGTCTGGCGGGTTGGCAGTGGATGCGTACCAAGGCGGCGCTGGGCAGTCCTCATCCCGGCGTGTACTGGTATCTGGCGGCATTGCTTTGCCTGGCGGTGAGCCTGCTGGCGGTGGTGGCGATGGGCCTGTGGCCGGAGCAGGCGCTGGCATTCAAGCGACTGCATTTGCATTTGAATCTGTTCGGTTTCGTCGGTCTGACTGCCATTGGAACCCTGCAGGTTCTGCTTCCAACCGCTGCAGGGCGACCGGATCCCGGTGCGGCAGGGCGGTTGCGGGCTGATCTTCCGTTCGCACTGGGCGGAACATTGCTGATCGGCTTCGGCGCTGCCTGGCTGCCGCTCCTGTCCTGGCTCGGGCTAATGCTGTGGCTGGTGCCACTGGCTCGCCTGGGGCGTTCCTGGCTGCTGAACTTCCGTGTCGGAATATTTTCATGGCATGGCGCGACCCCAATGCTCGCAATGGCAGGCGTGGGTTACTTCATGGCGCTTTTGGCGGGCGGTTTGCATGCCGCTGGCTGGGTAGCGTCCGCCGCTGCCGGACACCTGCTGGTTTTTGCTTTTTTGTTCCCGCTGGTGAGTGGCGCCGTCGGGCAATTGCTTCCGCTCTGGCTCAGGCCGGGACGGCAGTCTGAGTGGCATGTTCAGGCCCGCTGGCGGTTGACCTATGGCAGCGGAGCAAGGGCGCTCCTGTTGCTGGCTGCTGGCCTGCTGGTGCTGGCAGGCGTACGTTGGGGAGCTGTATTGGCGCTGGCTGGGCTGCTGCCTTTGGTGCTGGCCGCTGGTTGGGTTGTGCTTCAATCTAGGCAAGCTTGATTTTGATCAAGGAGGTGCGCTGTTGTACGTTATACCCTACTGATTTAATCATGCATTAAGGAAGTCGCGATGGCACAGTTCAATATCCTCCAACCCGAAGCAATTTACCCTTTTGATGCGCGCTGCGTGGCCAAGCGTTTTCGTCATGCGGCTATATTTGGCGCACTCGATGCGCTTAATCCCGGCGAGACCATGCGTTTCATGAATGATCACGATCCGCTGCCGCTGCTGGAGCAGATGCGGCAACGATATGGCGACGGAATTGAAATCCAGTATGTGGCGCGGGAGCCGGAGCTTATTTCGATTAATTTCACGCGGCGTTAGTCGTTTGCCGGGATTTTTTGATGAGCGTATTTACCTGGTGATATGTGCGCCAGGTCGATGCCAGATTCAGCCATAGCCACAGGCTGGATGCGCCAAATAGCATGGCCGCAGGGTAGAAAAATATCGAAGGCTGCAATACCGCTGCCATGAGCGCGGTGAATGCCGTGAAATGCAGCCACATTTGCCGTCGTGCCCGAATTTCAGGCAATATCTGCCTGACATTGGGCGCGATGGGTTCTCCCGGCTTGCGCTTGCTTTGCAGGTGAAACCACACCAGAAACGGCACAATTTTGTAGAGCATGCCGTTTACCAGCGACATGGCAAAACCGACGATCATCAGCAGTCCCAGCAGTAGCCCGTATTTCCCGCTCCCCCCCCATTGGAAAATTTGCCCCGCCAGCCAGAGGGCGATGGCGAGCAGCAGGCACAGCATGCCGCCGCGCCAGAAACTCATGGTCACGTCCGGCATCTTGCGCTTCCTCTGACTTTGCAGGCGCAGGGTGGTAATGGCAAACAAGGCAAGTCCGCCTGACAGGGCGATGCCCAGCGGCAGTCGCAAAGCCGGAAAACTCAGGCTGAGTGGCAGCAGGAGCAGAAGCAAAAAAAGAAAAATAGCGAGCCAGCGAGACATGAGGCGGGGGTAGGCGGGGGTAAGCTGGAACATGGGGACTACCTGGAATGCTACGCCGACAACCAGTAGTCCGGCCCAGCCCAGCAGGCCCCAGCTAAGATGCAGGTTGGTGAAAGGTTCGCGCACCTGTAGCCACCAGGTATAGGCGTGGTTGCTCAAGAGCAGCAGGCCGAGAATGGCGGTCGCTGCGAGCATCAGTACCGCCAGACGCATGGCGCGGGCCGTCATGTTTTGTGCCTGTGCCTTGCGCAGGGTGAAGAAGGTCAGCGCCGCGAATGCTGGGAGCGCTATTCCGAGCAGAGGCAGCGATGCCCGGAGTGCTGCTTGTGAGCCCAGAATCAGGCCGGTACACAGCAGGGTTATGCCTGCTGTGCCCAGTATGTGGATGATTCTGGCGGCCCATAATGGGTGACGAATCGGTGTGCCGGCCACGACGGGCAGCATCTGCATGATGGCCCCCATCATGATCAGGCCCAGAAAACCCAGGGTCAGCATGTGCGTTGCACCCAGCAGCGCAGGGTGCCAGCGGCTCAGCAGCATGTCCGGTCCCTGCCACAATAGCAGCAGGGCTGCGGCGAAGGAAAACAGGGGGGCGCTCAGAAAGAAACGCAGTGGCACCGATATCGGAGGGGCCTGATCTAGCGATAAACCGGCTGGCTGATTCATGCTGATCACTTGTTGTGGGTGATATCTGGCTCCTTGTGCCAGATGAGTATTTCGTAGGTGCCATCACCGCGATCCGTTTTCTGATAAGCAAATCCCCACTCCTGCAGGATGGGAAAAAGCATTCGGGGTTCGCGGTGAATCAGGAGTCGCAATCGCTCGCCCGGGGGCAGCTTTTCAATGGCCTCCAGAGTCAGTTCAAGCGGCTCCGGCGGCTCCAGCCAGAGTGCATCAAGGAGATGCTCCTGTGCCATGGTTATCCGTTTACGGCGCGCATGCGCACTATCATGTCTTCAGCCTCGCCAGCCAGAACCTGGTCCGCCATGTGGTAGAGCATCTGTTCCTCCTTCATGTTGTGCTGCTGCATGATGATGAGCAGGGTTTCGCAGTCGCCGAGAAAAGCGTCGGAATCCTGGCTTGCCAGCGCATCTGCCAACTGGTTGAGCAGGTCGGTCATCTGGCGGTGCTCCATGCGCATCACCTGGGTGGGGCCCTGGGTCATGCCGGTGCGGGCCTCAAAGGCCGGGAACAGCACTTCCTCTTCCATGGCGAAATGGTGGCGCAGTGCTTCATGGAAGCGTGCCCAAGCCTCTGCCGCCACTGGCCAGTTCCCTTGCGCTACGGCAGTCTCGGCAGTAGCAAACAGCGTGTCGCAATGATGATGGTCTGGCGTGAGAAAGGCGCTGATACTGGTCATGGGCTAGGGTTCCTGCAGGAAAATGGCGATTCGCCATTTTCCGCAAACCCGATGCCAGGCGCATTGACCTGAATCAAGAAAGTTGAGGCTGCCAGAGACCTGTGTAAAAGGCGCTCAGCCCGGCTTGTGATCGATGCGCGGACGCCAGTAAAGCGGGCCGTACTTGGCAAACCAGGCGCCGTAGGCGGCAAGCCAGATCCCCGCTGCCAGGGGGTAAAACAGGCTGGCCGGGAACCCGAGCAGATCGGGTGCGATGCGTGCTGTAGCGGTCAGTTGAAAACCCAGGAACAGCGCCCAGGTCACGGCGTCAGCCTCAAGTTCCCGGCCGGAATGGCCGAGGGTCACTCTGGAAGCCATGGCGAGGATCATCGAGGCGAAAAACCCGATGGTCAGGGCGTGTAGCGGCGCCAGTCCGAAAGGCGCCGAGCCGGTGATAAAGAGTGTCAGGCTTTGTGTGCCATACAGCAGCATGGCAATTGAAAGCCAGGCGAAGCTGACATGCAGCACCGCCAGCAGCTTGATGCTGAAACTGCGTAGCAGGCCCCAGGTATAGGAAAAATAGAGTGCGCAGGCGAGCAGGGGGAAGTCGGCCAGCCATAATAATTGCGGCTGCTGCGCCATTTCCAGCGCGCCATGCAGGGCGGCGCAGGCAAGCATGAAATACAGCGCCCAGTAGGGTCGCACCAGAGTGTAATTATCGAGCACCCGGCTGGAGAAAAAAGGAACCATTTTATGGGATACCGTGAGCAGGATCGGCAGCATGAACCACCAGATTCCAGCGTGGCGCGAGAATGCCAGGAAAGTTGCATTGTCACTGGCGAGCCAGAGCAGATAGGATAGAACGCCCAGCCAGCCCATGATCAGGGCCACGGTGGTGACGACAGGGTGGCGCTTGTCATTATGCCTCGCCGTGAGCAGCACCCTCAGCAGCGCAAATAGCGCGATGCCCCAGCCAGCAAGCAGAAGCGCGGCACCTGCAAGCAGCAATGCCTTGCCTGCTATTAGCCCAAGGTAGAATAGCGCCACTCCGCTGGCCAGACACAGAAAAGAGGGCACGTAATAGCGCGCCGGAATCTTTTCCCCGTTCATCCAGTTGGGATAGGTGGTCATTAAAAAACCAAAGATGAAGAACGGGAAAAAGCCGTACAGCATCAGAAAAGCGTGCGCCCAGGTCGGGGCAATGCTCCAGGCCGGTGCGGCATATAGGCCGCCGTAGCGGCCGAGCAGATCGAATAGCCACCACAGCAGGGTGAGTACCCCCTGGGCGGCGCCGCCCAGCATCATCATGCGGTGAGGCGCGGCGGTAAATGTATGCCAGGTTTTTTTGAGTGTTGTCATGGCGCGCATTCTAGTCCGATTCGGGAGGGCTGGAAAATGAGCCAGGTCAATTTTCCAGAAAACAGCCTGCTTCTATGGCGCTGGTCAATTTGCTGCGCAGGAGACGATGCGATCCTTGCCGCTCTGTTTTGCCGTGTACATGCGCTGATCGGCGATTTCAACCAGTTTGCGCCAGTCGTTGGAGCTGTCCAGCGTGCGTTCCGCGAGGCCGATGCTGGCGGTGACCGGGGTGCCGTCCGGGCGAGTATTCAAGCCGCTTTCGCGCAGGCGTTCGAGCACTTTCCCTGCTTCGCCGCAATAGGTGCTGGGCAGGATCAAAAGAAATTCCTCGCCGCCCCAGCGCACCAGCATGTCCCCTGTGCGCAAGCCGGCACGAATCGCGGCCGTCGCGGCAATCAGAACCTGGTCTCCGGCATCGTGCCCATAGTTGTCGTTGACGCTCTTGAAATTGTCCAGATCGACGAATGCCACCGATAGCGGCGTATTGCTGCGCGAGGCGATGATGAACTGGATTTCCAGCAGTTCTTCGCCGCTCAAGCGGGAAAAGCAGCGGGTAAGCGGGTCGTGAGCGGCTTGCCGCACCAGCGCGATCATGAATCCCAACTGGCTCATGCCGCTCATGGTGGCTACCGCAGCGATCATGCCGGACAACCATACGGTACTGATGAGATGGCTCAGATTGAGCATGTCCAGCCCCCACAGGCTGGAAGCCATTTCGGCGCCAAGTACCGGCAGGGCGAACACCAGCCCCTCAGTCGCGGTCAGCGGAAACATGCCGAGACCGGCAACCATCACGAAGGGCAGGAAGGCGTATATGCCGGCAATGGTGGATGCCAGGCCGTTGGTGTCTGTCTGCTGCATGACCGAATAGGAAAAAATATAGAACACGGTCGGGATGAGATACAGCGCCGTCAACGCAATATAAGTATCACGCATACGCGTGGAACCTCGGAACGAGATAGCCAGCAGTCCAAATGCAGCGCTGGCGGCAAGCCTGCCGATAGCCAGTTCGCCCCAGGCGGGCCAGGGCAGAATGTAGGCGTCGACAGCGATCCATAGCAAAGTGAGCAGCGCGAACAGTGCTGAGATGATGCGCACACGCAGCAGGATCATTTCGGCGCGCCGTGTTGCCAGGAGCGGCATGTGTTTGCCCGGCCAGAATAGCCAGGTCAATTCTTCGTTGGCGAGATTTATTTTCATAAGACGGGTTTATGTGTTTTTGTGGGTTAATGACTGTTTTTAGAAGGCTATCATAAAATTTATGAATGCATTGGGGAAAGATTAACGGGATAAAAATGTCACAAAATCTATTGACCTGATTACTACATGGAGTATATTTGAAAAAAAATATCGCAACATATTGTGTGTTGCGTTGTGTGGAGGAGGCTAACAGATGAGTGTGGAGCAAGAGGGTTCGGGGGTGTTGAGCTTGCCACGTGCGGTAATCAAGCGCGATGGCTCGGTTGCGGTATTCGATGGCGACAAGATTCGTTCCGCCATTGCGCGCGCTGGCGCGGTCAGCGGCGAATTCGACGCCAGTGAGGCGGCGTTATTGAGTGCTCAGGTAGCCAAGGTGCTGATTCATAAGTACCGCAACGAGCCGCCCAGCATCGAAAATATCCAGGACGTGGTCGAGCAGGTGCTGATCTCTGCCAACCATCTCAAGACTGTCCGTGCCTATATCGTCTATCGCGAGCAGCACACCAAGCTGCGCCAGGATAAAAAGACGGTGGTGGATGTCGGCAGTTCCATCAACGAATATCTTGAACAGCTTGACTGGCGCGTCAACGCCAACGCCAATCAGGGTTACTCGCTGGGCGGCCTGATCCTCAACGTTTCCGGCAAGGTGGTGGCCAACTACTGGCTCAACCACGTCTATCCGCCGGAAGTGGGTATCGCTCACCGCGAAGGTGACATCCATGTGCACGATCTCGACATGCTGGCCGGCTATTGCGCCGGATGGTCGCTGCGCACCCTGCTGACAGAGGGCCTGAACGGCGTGCCGGGCAAGGTCGAAGCGGGGCCGCCCAAGCATATGTCCAGCGCAGTCGGGCAGATCGTCAACTTCCTTGGCACGCTGCAGAATGAATGGGCCGGCGCCCAGGCCTTCAGCTCCTTTGATACCTATATGGCGCCCTATATCCGCATAGATAATTTGCCCTATGCGCAGGTCAAGCAATATATCCAGGAACTGATCTATAACCTCAATGTGCCATCGCGCTGGGGTACGCAGACGCCCTTTACCAACCTGACATTTGACTGGACCTGCCCGGACGATCTGAAAGAACAAGTGCCACTCATCGGCGGCAAGGAAGTTTCATTTACCTATGGCGATTTGCAGGTTGAAATGGACATGATCAACCGCGCCTATATCGAGGTCATGACGACGGGCGATGCCAAGGGGCGGGTGTTTACTTTCCCCATTCCGACCTACAACATGACGCCGGATTTTCCGTGGGAGTCGGAAAATGCCTCGCTGCTGTTCGAGATGACCGCAAAATATGGTCTCCCGTATTTCCAGAATTTCATCAATTCCGAACTCAAGCCCAACATGATCCGCTCGATGTGCTGCCGCCTGCAGCTCGATCTGCGCGAGCTGCTGAAGCGCGGCAATGGCTTGTTTGGCAGTGCGGAGCAGACGGGTTCGGTCGGTGTGGTCACCATCAATTGCGCACGCCTGGGCTTTCTCTACAAGGAAAATGAGGCCGGATTGCTGGCACGCCTGGATGAGTTGCTGGAAATTGGCAAGAACAGCCTGGAAATCAAGCGCAAGGTCATCCAGCGCCATATGGATGCGGGGCTTTTCCCCTATACCAAGCGTTATCTTGGTACGCTTCGCAACCATTTCTCCACGCTGGGTGTGAACGGCATCAATGAAATGATCCGCAACTTCACCAATGACGAGCACGATATCACCAGCGAATATGGCCATGCCTTTGCCGTGCGCATGCTCGACCATGTGCGCACCCGGATGCTGGCTTTCCAGGACGAAACAGGTCACATGTACAACCTCGAAGCCACCCCGGCGGAAGGCACGACCTACCGCTTCGCCAGAGAGGACAGGAAGCGTTTCCCCGACATTATCCAGGCAGGTACACGGGAAATGCCTTACTACACCAACTCTTCGCAACTGCCGGTGGGCTTTACCGATGATCCGTTCGAGGCGCTGGAGCGGCAGGACGAGCTGCAGAAGAAATATACCGGCGGGACCGTACTGCATCTCTATATGACTGAGCGTATTTCCAGTGCCGAGGCGTGCAAGAACCTGGTCAAGCGTTCGCTGGAGCGCTTCAGGTTGCCTTACATCACGATCACGCCGACTTTCTCGATTTGCCCGACACACGGCTATCTGGATGGGGAGCACAAATTCTGTCCCAAGTGCGACGAAGAAATTCTCGCCAAAAAACGTCAACAAACCGCCTGACCGTCATTGCGAGGAACGCAGTGACGAAGCAATCTGGCTTCAAAAACAAGATTGCTTCGCTGTGCTCGCAATGACAGGGTGTAACCAAGCAAAGGAGAAAAACATGACCGATCTGTCCCAGCAAACCAATCTCAAACCCGAATTCGCCCTCAAGGACGAAGAGCGTCAGCCTTGTGAAGTCTGGACGCGAGTGATGGGTTACCATCGCCCGATGGCTTCTTTTAATGTGGGTAAAAAAGGTGAATTCCACGAACGCCAGTATTTCTGTGAATCCCGCGTCAATCCCGCTAATTGATAAAGCGCTGCAAGGCAGCACAGTGTCCCCCTCTCCCCCATGGGGGAGAGGGTTAGGGGAGAGGGGCTTGGCAGATCTGCAAGTGGGCGGCCTGACGCCGCTCACGACGACTGACTATCCCGGACAGCTAGCGGCAGTTGTTTTTTGCCAGGGCTGCCCGTGGCGTTGCGGCTATTGCCACAATCCCCATCTTATTCCACGCAGCAGCGACGCTGAGGGGTGGCCAGGGGTTCTGTCTTTTTTGCACAGGCGGCAGGGCTTGCTGGATGCCGTGGTGTTTTCCGGCGGCGAACCGACGCTGCAGTCCGGCCTGCCTGAAGCTTGCGCGACTGTGCGGGAAATGGGTTTCAAGGTCGGACTTCACACTGCCGGCCCCTATCCGGAGCGCCTGGAAGCGGTTCTGCCCTTGCTTGACTGGGTCGGGATGGATGTCAAGGCGCCATTTTCGGCTTATGACCAGATCACCCAAACCCCGGGAAGCGCTGCCCGCGCGCGCGAAAGTCTGCAGCTGTTGCTCGCGAGCGGGGTCGAACATGAAATTCGCACTACCCTGCATGCCGGTTTACTGAGCCATGCTCAGGTGCTGGAACTGGCGCATGAGCTGACCGAGGCTGGGGTGCAGAATTTCGTTCTGCAGATATTTCGCACTCAGGGATGTGCCGAACCGCTTCTGTGCCGGGGTGATGGCGGGAATTTCGATTGGGAGATCTTGCGCGCAGAGATTCAACCTCTATTTCAGCGCTTTTCTATTCGAGGCGCTTGATCATATAATCCCGTTCGAGTTTGTACAGGCCACGGGTCGGAATCGCGTTGAATAACCAAATCAAAATCCCCGCCATCCTGGCGAATATCCCCCTGTTCCGGGAGATGTCACCCGCCGAGGTCGAGCGTATTGCCCAGGGCGCCCGGGAGCAGCATTTAGCGCGCGGGGATATGCTGTTCCAGCGCGGCACGCCATCGACTGGTTTTTATGTGGTGGTTTACGGGCAGGTCAAACTGGCGCTTTCCTCGCCTCAGGGGGTAGAGAAGGTGGTGGAATTGTTTGGCCCCGGGCAAAGTTTCGGCGAGGCCGTCATGTTCATGGGCAAGCCTTATCCGGTCTACGCCCAGACCCTGGCAGATTCGCTGTTGCTGCACATTTCCAAGGCCGTGGTATTCGAAGGCATCGACAATGACCCGGCTTTTTGCCGCAAGATGCTGGCCGGCCTGTCGATCCGCCTGCACCGCATGATTCATTATGTGGAGTCATTTTCCCTGCGCTCTTCCGAGCAGCGTGTGATCGGCTACCTGCTGCAGGATCTTGAAGAAGTACTGGAAGGCAAGGATATTCATATTGCCCTGCCGGCCAACAAGAACGTGATTGCTTCCAATCTCAATATCACACCCGAAACCTTTTCCCGCATCCTGCACCATCTGGCCGAAGCCGGGCTGATCGAGGTCAAGGGCAAGGACGTGTGCATCAGGGATGTGGCAAAGCTGCGCGCTTATGACGAGTAATCATGGGCTTGCATGATTTCACGAAACCCTTTATATTTTTATCCATGAGCACTTTCATCCGCTTCCCGTCAGAATTCCTGCTTACAGCCGCCTGTGGTCTGGCGCTGCTGCTGCGCTTCGCGCGCTAATCACATCCCTCCCCTCTCGTTAAGTTATACAATGCTGGCCTGAAACGCTGCCGTTTCCGGCTGATGATTTATAGATTTCCATTGGAGTCTGTCATGAAAGACAAATTGATCATATTCGACACCACCTTGCGCGATGGCGAGCAAAGCCCCGGCGCGTCCATGACGCGCGAGGAAAAAGTGCGTATCGCGCGGCAACTGGAGCGCATGCGCGTGGACGTCATCGAGGCCGGTTTCCCGGCCGCATCCAACGGCGATTTCGAGTCGGTGAAGGCGGTTGCCGACGCCATCAAGGACAGCACGGTGTGCGGTCTGGCGCGCGCCCTGGAGCGCGACATCGACCGTGCCGGCGAGGCTTTGAAAGGCGCCAAGTCCGGCCGCATTCATACCTTTATCGCGACTTCGCCCATCCACATGGAAAAGAAACTGCGCATGAGCCCCGACCAGGTGGTCGAGCAGGCGGTCAAGGCGGTGAAATGGGCGCGCAAGTGGACCGACAACGTCGAATTCTCCCCCGAGGACGCAGGCCGTTCCGATCCCGATTTTCTGTGCCGCGTGCTCGAAGCGGTGATCGACGCGGGTGCCGGTACGCTCAATATCCCCGATACCGTGGGCTACAACATGCCGCACCAGTTTGGCGCCCTGATTGCCAGTTTGCGCGAACGTATTCCCAATGCCGACAAAGCGATTTTCTCGGTGCATTGCCATAATGACCTCGGCCTCGCCGTGGCCAACTCGCTTTCGGCCGTGCTCAATGGCGCGCGTCAGGTGGAATGCACGATCAACGGCCTGGGCGAACGGGCGGGCAACGCCTCGCTGGAAGAAATCGTGATGGCGGTGCGCACGCGCCAGGATGTGTTCAATTGCGACACCCAGATCGATACCACCCAGATCGTGCCGGCCAGCCGCCTGGTGTCTTCCGTGACCGGTTTCGTGGTCCAGCCCAACAAGGCCATCGTCGGCGCCAACGCCTTTGCGCATGAATCCGGCATCCATCAGGACGGTGTGCTCAAGCACCGCGAAACCTACGAAATCATGCGCGCCGAAGACGTGGGCTGGAGCGCCAACAAGATGGTGATGGGCAAGCATTCGGGTCGCAATGCCTTCAAGACACGTCTGTCGGAACTCGGGATTGAACTGGGATCGGAAGATGCGCTCAATGGCGCGTTTGCTCGCTTCAAGGAGCTGGCGGACAAGAAACACGAGATTTTCGACGAAGACTTGCAGGCGCTGGTGAGTGACGAAGCTGCCGCGCTGGAGCAGGAACACTTCAGGCTGGTGTCCTTGAAAGTGTGCTCGGAAACCGGTGAAACACCTCATGCCACGGTGGTCGTTGCCGTAAATGGCACTGAAGAACAGGCTGAAGCGGATGGCGGTGGACCGGTGGACGCGGCCTTCAAGGCAATTGACTCCATCATCAAGAGCGGCGCGGAACTGCAGCTGTATTCGGTGAACAATATCACCAGCGGCACCGATGCGCAGGGTGAGGTGACGGTGCGCCTGTCCAAGGGCGGGCGCATCGTCAACGGTCAGGGCTCGGACACCGATATCGTGATCGCCTCGGCCAAGTCCTACCTGCATGCGCTCAACAAGCTGCACAGCAAGCTGGAGCGGGCGCACCCGCAGGTTTGAGTGCAACTTGATCTACCAGCTTGACCTGATCGGAACCGCGGTTTTCGCTACCGCCGGCGTGCTCAGCGCCGGCGGCAAGCGCATGGATCTGTTCGGCGTGGTGGTGGTTGCCATGGTCTCGGCGCTCGGCGGCGGCACGCTGCGCGACGTGATCCTCAATGCCAACCCGGTGTTCTGGGTGAACGACCCCTTGTATCTCTATGTGGCCGGACTGGCTGCGCTGGTGACTTTTTATGCCGCGACCCACGTCAGCCGCATCCCGCCAGCGGTTTTTCTGGTTGCGGATGCGATGGGGCTGGCGGTATTTACCATTATCGGCGCCAGCAAGGCATTTGATCTGGGGGCGCCCTATCTTGTTGTGGTGATTATGGGCGTCATGACGGGCGTGGCGGGCGGCATCATGCGCGACATGCTGTGTGCCCAGATTCCGTTGGTGTTGCGCAGGGAAGTCTATGCCACTGCCTGTCTGGTCGGTGGCGTGATGTTCGTTGTTCTCGCCCAGATGAAAGCGCCGCAAAGCCTGCTCATCCCCTTGCCCATGGCGGCTGTGCTGGCCGTGCGTCTCGCTGCCATTTACTGGCACCTGTCTCTGCCAGTGTTTGGGGGCGACAAGCACGATATGAACTAAGCTGTACTCCGCCGCTCGAATCCGGTGTGGCTGCCGCTGCCTTCCGTGACTTCCAGAGCCGTGACGCTGGCCATTTCAGGGCCCTTTTTCGCCCACTCCAGCATGTGGCCTACTGCCTCCGCCGTACCTTGCACCAAGGCTTCAACCGTGCCGTCGCGACGATTTCGCACCCAGCCCGTGATACCCAGTTCGGCGGCCTTCTGGCACATGGATTCGCGGAAATAGACACCCTGCACGCGGCCATGGATTCTAAGCAGCTTGCTGACGTGCGCTGACCCGGACATAAAAAATCACGCTGAAGAAAAAAATGACACTGAGAATGGCTTCAATGAGCGCCAGTGCCGCGCTCAGCCCGTGATCCGACCATGCGCGCACGGCACCTTCGCTCAGATACAGCAGGATCAGCATCGATGACCACTGGTAGGTGTACAGCTTGCCGCGCAGGATGCCGAACAGGGGCAGCAGGAGCGGGACCGCCTTGATCACCAGCAGGGTGCCGCCGGGGCGCAGCGGCGCGAGCCAGCCTTCCCAGGCGAGGCACAGCATGATCAATGCGATCAGGCTGGCGCTGGCGATGTAGTGAAGCGTGTTTTTCATGGTCCGGTGTTTCCGGTCAGGTTCTGTTCAGAGCGGGCGCGACAATTTCAGCGCCGTTTCCGCCAGTCGTTTGCCGAGCGCAAGGCATAGTTTGCGCTCTTCCTCGGTGAACGGTTTGTTGCCGTCTACGCCAGCGACATGGCTTGCACCATAGGGCGTGCCGCCGGAAGTGGTGGCGCTCAGTTCAGGGTTGGAATAGGGCAGGCCGGCAATCAGCATGCCGTGGTGCAGCAGTGGCACCATCATCGAAAACAGCGTGCTTTCCTGCCCGCCGTGCATGCTGGCGGTTGAAGTGAACAGCGCTGCTGGCTTGCCGATCAGGGCGCCTTTCAGCCATAGCGGCGTGGTGCCATCCCAGAAATATTTCATTGGTGCCGCCATGTTGCCGAAGCGGGTAGGGCTGCCCAGCGCAAGGCCTGCGCATTCCTCCAGGTCTTTCAGCTCGGCGTAAGGCGCGCCGGAATCGGGGATGGCGTCCTCCACCGCTTCACATACCGTGGATACGCGAGGCACCGTGCGAATGCGTGCCGTGGCGCCAGGTACCTGCTCCACCCCGCGCGCGATCAATTGCGCCATTTCTTTCACCGAACCGTGCAGGCTGTAATACAGCACCAGAATTTCATTCATTGCGCATTCTCAAGAACCGTTAATTTGCCTATTATACCCGGACCTACTTTTTGTATTTCTCCATGCCCCGCCCAATTCGTGAATTCTTCGGTTTCATGCGTTTCCTGGTGCAGCGTTTCGATGAAGACCGCTGTATTCAGATTGCTTCCAGCCTGACCTACACCACGCTGCTGTCGCTGGTGCCGTTGATGGTCATTGCGTTTACCGTGATTTCGGCGTTTCCGGTGTTTTCCGGGCTGATGGTGCAACTCAAGATTTTTCTGCTTACCAATATGGTGCCGGAGGTGGCGGGCAAGATCATCACGGTTTACATGCAGGAGTTTTCCGAGAAGGCGGCGCGACTGACCGCTGCGGGTATAGCGGCCCTGGCTGTGACCGCCCTGATATTGATGCAGACCATCGAGCATGCGTTCAACCTGATCTGGCGCGTGACAACGCGTCGGCGCCTGCTGCAGCGCGTGCTGACCTATTGGGCGGTGCTGACGCTGGGCCCTTTGCTGCTTGGCGCCAGCCTTTCGCTGACCTCCTATCTGGTGAGTTATTCGCTGGGCTATGTGGAGTTTATTCCGTCGCTGGGTGTGGGGGTTCTGAAGGTCGTGCCGCTGGTGATCACCTCGCTGGCGTTTTCCCTGCTTTATTTCGCCGTGCCTAATCGCTATGTGCCTTTTCGCCATGCCCTGGCAGGCGGGGTGGTGGCTGGGCTGGGGCTGGGGCTGATGAGCAAGGGATTTGCCGCCTATATCCTGCATTTTTCCGGTTACACCCTGGTGTATGGCGCTTTCGCCAGCCTGCCGGTATTTTTGTTATGGGTTTATCTTTCCTGGCTGGTGGTGGTGAGCGGGGCAGTGGTGGCCGCTTCGCTGCCTTACTGGCGAGGGGGCATGTGGCGGGTCGAGCGCACCGCCGGGCGGCGCTACTTCGATGCCCTGTGTGTACTGCAGGCGCTATGCCACGCCCAGCGCCGCGGTGAGGTTTTGAACCTGGCCGCTTTGCAGCGTGAAACCCGGGTGACGCTGGAGGAGCTGGAAGATATTCTGCTTCAGTTGCTCGATGCCCGCTG
This sequence comes from uncultured Gammaproteobacteria bacterium, assembly GCA_963741495.1. Lineage (GTDB taxonomy): Bacteria > Pseudomonadota > Gammaproteobacteria > Burkholderiales > Sulfuricellaceae > Sulfurimicrobium. The sequence continues at coordinate 277,148 of CAVUID010000012.1, read as the reverse complement.
GGTGGCGCGAACGGCGGGCCAGCGCTGGCTGCTGTCGGCCCACCCGCGTGACATTGCCGTGCTGGAGGTGTTTCACCGTTTTGTGTTCAAACCGGAAGATGATCTGCCCGCTGACAGCGACGCAAAACTTGCGGCATTGAGCGGGCGCACTGCCGCCAGCCTGGAGCAGGCCCTGGTGGGCTCGCTGGAGGATTTGTGCGCTAAGCCTGAACGGTGTGAATTCGAACAGGTCGAAAGTGGCGGTCTGCTCCAGCAGCCGGGTGGCGCGCACGTTTTGCGGCACGCCATTCTGGTCCAGAAGAAATTCGCGCTGCGGGAAAAAACCGCCGCGCAGGCAGACCAGGGTCGCGGGTTGCTTCAGGGCGGGGATCTCCGGCAGCAGCAGCGCGGGCTGAAAAGGCGTGCCAGCGCTGCTGGTGATCAATGGGCGCAGCATGACCGGGGTGGCGGTGGGCGCGAGCATCTGGGCGCCGAGTTGCAGGTGGTTGGGGTTTTCGCTGCTGACCCAGCGCACCACGCCGATATTCCAGGCTTCATTATCTCTCGGGCCTGAGTCCGATGATTTCTCCCACCCGTACCTGGACATCGGTTTTGGGGTCCTTGGAGAGCGCCAGTCCGCCTGCGCTTTCGTTGATGATCAGCCAGTTCCTTGAGACGTAGGTCTGATGGCTGGTTTTGTCCAGTGGCGAATTCGCCAGTTCCAGGGTGATTTCCGTGGCTTCGTGTCCGGTCGCTTCGTCTGCCTTGCCAACTACGCCACCGCTGAGGTCTCCGCTGAGGAAGTGGTGGATGGAGCGGATGCCGGCACAGATTTCCATTCTGGCATTGTGCTGGGTGCGGTTGAACAGGCGCTTGGGTGCGATGCCCCAGTGTTTGAGCATGCGCCGCAGCAGGTTGGGGTAGCCGAAATCCTTCGCCGCGAAAGGCAGTTGCAGCGCCTTCGGATCGGCGCCCGTTTCCAGTTGGTTGATCTGCTGGTGCAGCAGTCGCGCCAGTTCGATGGTGTTGAGCAGAATGTCGGTGCGCGCATCGGTGACCGTGGTGTCATGCGCCAGTGCGCGTGGAGGTTTGTCGCTGTCAAGACGGACCAGAAAGATAGCCGGAAGGGTTGCTGGTCTGCATCAGTGGCTGCAGATGGGCATGGCCGCCAAACTGGGTGAGATACTCCAGCACCTTGTTGACTTCGCCCTGCATCAGACGGTAGGGGTCGAGCAATGCCAGCAGCAGAGCCTGCTTGTAGGCCAGATTGACGCTGCTCTGACGGCCTTTCTCGGAAATCGTTTCGTCCTGTATGCCCTGCTCCACGGCGTACGTGAACAGGATGTGCATTTCCGCCCAGACGCCGGCGGGCGTCGGTGCATAGGTCTGGTAGCACACCACCAGCATTCGGCTCAGGCTGCCGATAGCCCGCTCAACTATCAGCGGCAGCTGCTTGTTGCTGCCGAAGCTCAGTTTTCGGCTGGATAGCTCGATCAGGATGATTTTGTAGCCATAAGCCAGTTCGGTTTGCAGTTGGCGGGCCTGGCTGGCGATGAGCCTGGATTTTTCCGGCAGCGGCAGGGGCTGGCCGGAGAATTGCGCTTCCAGTGCTGACATCAGGCTGGCGATCGCTGCACGGTAGAGTTCGAGCAGTTTGAGCCGGGTGTCATCGGCAACTTTGCTGCGGTTTAATGCGCTCAGTGCATCCAGAATTGCGCGAGAGGTTTCATTCAGGTTGGTCAGCGGGAGCGTGGTCAGCCATTCTGCGACTTGCTTGGGCTGGGTTTCTACGGTTAAATTCTGTTCCAGTCCGGGTACCGATAGTTTGATGGCCATGAATTGCGCTTCTCCTGATCCTGCCAGATTTGTATTATTTCTTGATTCTAGAAACAATCGCCCGGTTTGTAAAACATTAAGCAAGGTAAAATACCCGCAATGGCTCGTTCGTGGATGAAATGGCTGGTTTTTTTATTGTCTGTTACGGTGCTGCTGTTTGCATGGCATCACTGGAGCATGGCGCGCGGGCTATTGTCGCAGACTCAGGCGCAAGCCAGTTATGGTGCCGGTTTTGCGCTATGTGCGGTATTTTTGCTGGGCATGCTGGCGCGTCTGCGGACAAGCGCGCTCCCCGCCGTGTGGCGTATGCTCACGGTTTTGCTGGGCGCGGGTCTGGCGGCGCTTGAAATTGCCCTGCACGGCTATCCTGATGCCTCCTTTCTTCCCTTGTGGGCAGCGGCGGTGATCGGCGTGTCTGCGGTTTCCCTGATGGCGCGCTACTTGCCATCTTCTATCTTGAATATCTGGCTGGGTGAAGCAACAACATGATGAATCTGCTTGAAAAAGTTTTTGAAGGCGCGCTTTGGCGCAGCCGGTATATTGTCCTGTTCGCCGTGGTGGCGAGCCTGGCTGCGGGCTTTGCCATTTTTTACATGGCCACCGTGGACGTGTATTACCTGATTGTGCATATTTTCCATTATGCCGACCCCAGCCTTACGGGCGAGGCGCGCAAGGTTCTGCACGATGACACCATTACCCACATCGTCGAGGTGGTGGATGGCTATTTGCTGGCCACGGTGATGCTGATTTTTTCCCTTGGCATGTATGAATTGTTCATCAGCGACATCGACGAGGCGCATGGCAGCAAGACCTCGAGCAAGATCCTGGTGATCGAAAGCCTGGACGATCTCAAGGCCCGCCTGGCCAAGGTGATCCTGATGATCCTGATCGTGACCCTGTTCGAGAGCGCGCTCAAGATGGAAATGAAAACCACGCTCGATCTGCTCTATCTGGGCGGCAGCCTGGCCTTGATCGGCTTGTCCTTGTACCTCACCCATGCTGCGGATTCGCATGGCGGCGAGAAACATGTGAGCGAGGCCGTGCATGAAAAATAAACTGCTGATACGGCTCTGGCTGGGGTGCGTGCTGTTTGCGATGGCGGGTCTGGCTGCAGCAGCCGGCTTCACCTTCCAGGACACCCAGGGCAAGCAGCATTCCCTGGCCGGCTACAAGGGCAAATGGGTGCTGGTGAATTTCTGGGCCACCTGGTGCCCGCCTTGCCTGGAGGAAATCCCCGACCTGAGCGCCCTGCACGACAAGCACAAGGACAAGGATCTGGTGGTGCTGGGAGTGGCGATGGATTACCGTAGCGGGCAGGAGGTAAAGGACTTTGCCGAGCAGTTGTTCGTTTCCTACCCCATCATTCTCGGCACTCAAGCTTCTGCCGCGCAGGTGGGGCCGATCAGCGGCCTGCCGACCACTTATCTGTTCAACCCCCAGGGCAAACTGGTGGCTTACAATGTAGGCGCCATCACGCGCAAGGCTGTAGAGAACTACATTACCAAAAAATAGGAGTGAGCCATGAAAAATTTTCTGCTGGGCCTGGTTTTCTGTCTGTTTGTTGCACCGGTCTGGGCCGAAAGCCGTGACGTGCAGCAGCACTTCTTCAATCAGCATCTGGGCGATTTCAAGGCCGAGCTGGACACGGCAAAAAAAGAGGGCAAGCAGGGCATCCTGCTGATGTTCGAGATGGAAGATTGCCCATTCTGCCATCGCATGAAGCAGACCATCCTCAACCAGTCCGAGGTGCAGGACTATTACCGCAAACATTTCCTGATTTTTAGCGTCGATAGCGAAGGTGCCAATGCGCTGGTGGATTTCGTCGGCAAGACGACCACGGAAAAGAAGTTTGCCTTCGACCACCGGGTCCGCGCCACGCCGGTATTCCTGTTTGTTGACCTCTCCGGCAAGGTGCTGACACGCTTTACCGGCGCAGCCAAGGACAGCAAGGAGTTCATAGCGCTGGGGCGCTATGTGGTGGACGGCGCATACAAGACCATGCCATTCACGAAATACAAGCAGCAGGCCGCTAAATGAGGCGTGCGCTGCTGGCGCTCGGGTTGTTGTTGGCTGGCGGCCAGGCGCTGGCGCAGCCCCTGACGCTGGAACAGGCGCTGGCATCCGTGGCGGAAGCCCATCCTGATCTGCGCATGGCTGAAGCGGACCGCGCCATGGCGCTTGCCGAGCGCGATCTGGCCGGCGCGCGCAGCGACTGGAGTCTCAACCTCGAGGCGGGCTTGCGTCGTGCAAAACCAAGCATCGGCCCGGATTCGGTGAGCGACAACACCCTGCGGCTCAATGCGCGCAAATCCCTTTACGACTTTGGCCGCACCGCGCTTGCCGAGCAGGCGGCGGATTCCGTGCTGTCAGCACGCGAAGCGATGCTGCTGGATATTCGTTCGCGCCGCCGTCTGGATGTCATGACACGCTTTTTCGATGTCTTGCTGGCAGATATGCAGTTCGATGCCGACAATGAATATATGGCCGTTGCCTATGTGACGCTGGACAACGCCCGCCATCGTCTTGAGGTCGGCCAGATTGCCGCTGCCGACCTCGCCGAGATCGAAGACGGCTACCAGAATCAGCTGGTAAAGCGCAATGGCAGCCTGCTGCGGCAGCGTATTACCCGCGCACAGCTGGCTTCTGCCATGAATCGCGCCGGTCAGCTGAGTGCGGATCTGGCCGACCCGGAACTGACCGGGAATGATCGAACCCTGCCTGAATACGACACGCTGCTGCCGGTGCTGCGCGCGTACAACCCGCGCCTTGCTGCCATGCGCGCCCAGCTCGCAGGCGCCACGCAGCGCATCGAGGCGGTGCGCGCGGATAAATCACCTCTGCTTGATCTCGAACTGGAGGGCGGGGGCTACAGTCGCGAAGCCACGACCCGAGACAATCTGAAAGCTGGCGTAGTGTTGACCTGGCCCCTGTATGCCGGACGCAGAGTGGATGCGCAGATGGCGAAAGAGCAGGCGCAGTTTCAGCGTCTTCAGGCGGAAGCTGAAAAGCTGGCGCTGGAACTGGAACAGGCGCTGCTGGAAAGCTGGCTGGAAATCGGCGAACTGCAGCGCACGATACGTACGGCAGCAAAAAAGCACAGCGACTACCGCGATCTGGCGCTGGAGCGTGCGCGTGGCCAGTACGAGGTGGAACTGAAAGCCAATCTGGGCGATTCCATGGCGGCGACCATGGCGGCCAAGCTGCGCGAACGCAAAACCGAATATCAACTGGCGCTGGCTTTTGCCCGGCTGGAAGCATTGCTGGGCCGCCCTGTGGAAAATGCCGGCATGGAAAACAAAGGGCAAATGTAATGAAAAGAAATCTTTGGGCGCTACTCTGGCTGGCTGTCGGAACGGCTCAGGCGGCAGAAGTGCCCGCCGTGTTGCAATGGTCGCAGCGAGTCGAGCTTTCCACCGCCGGTCTCAGGCGTGGTGCAGACGGTAAACGTGGCCGTGGGCGAGCGCGTGCGGCAGGGGCAGGTGCTGCTCAGACTGGATGAGCGGATCTACGCCGGGCGGGTGGATGAGGCCGCTGCCATGGTTGCGCGCAACAAGGAAGATGCGGCCGAAGCGCAGCGCGACCTGAAGCGCGTGCAGGAATTGTACGACCGCACCGTGATCTCCGTTTCCGAGCTGGATCAGGCCAAGCTGCGCCAGGCCAGAGCGGCTGCCCAGCTGAAGGAGTCCCAGGCGCGTCAGCGGCAGGAACAGAAAAACCGCGAAGATACCCTGTTGCGCGCGCCTTTCGATGCGGTGGTGGTGGCGCGTCAGGTCGAGCCGGGGCAGGCGGTGGCGGCAACATTGCAGCCGCAAAGCCTGCTGGTGGTGGCGCGGGCGGGAGAGATGCTGGCGCGGGCACAGGTACAGGAGACGCAGCTGGCAAGCTCTGAAAGTGGGGCAGGAAGTCGAGGTGAACGTGGGCAAGCAGCGTTTTCGCGGCAAGGTCAGGACCATGGGGCTGGAGCCAACGACACGCGACAAGTCAGGACTGCCGCTTTATCCCCTGGATGTGATTTTTGTGCCGGCGAGAAACGCAATTGCGCGCTGGTGCCGCGGCCATACTCAATCTTCCCTGATACCTCGTTCCTCGAAGTATTGGCTGATCGCCCGGTCTTCGTGCAGGATGTGATTTTCGGTAAAATCGGTGAAGAAGGCCGTGACCAGCACGGCGCGATTGGCATGCTCGGGGCTGAGCGTTTCCATCAGGTTGGCGACTTGTCGCAGCAGCTTCCTCGTGTTCCTGCGGTATGTTGTTCCAGCCCGGGAAAGCCATGCCGGCGCATCATGGCTTCTTCATTCGCAAAATGATCCGCGACAAAGTCGAATATTTTTCCCATCTGCTGGTGCGCCAGCGGGTAATCACAGCCATGTGCCACCGCTTCGGCCAGTTCGTTGACGAGTGCAATCATCCCGCGATGTTCACGGTCTATGGAGGGTATGCCAAGTCGCATGACGGCTTTCGTCCCAGACAAGATGGAATTTCTGCATGGTGCGTGCTCCTTCAGTCGACTTCAGGAAGCGGGGCGTTTCTCGTCCTGGCTGGAGATGCGGGTGCTTGGGGTGTTGTAGGCCCAGTGATTGCGCCATGCGCCGACGACCAGAGTTGGATACTCGGGGCGGCCCAGGCTGCCGTTGTAACGTCCCAGCGCGCGGTAAAGGTCGCCTTTTTCGATATCCAGATAGTGGCGCAGGATGGTGCAGCCGAAACGCAGGTTGGTGCGGATGTGAAACAGATTGTTTTCCTTGCTGCCGATCAGCTTGACCCAGAACGGCATCACCTGCATATAGCCGCGCGCCCCGGCGCTGGAAACAGCATATTTCTTGAACCCGCTTTCCACCTGGATCAGTCCCAGCACCAGTTGCGGATCGAGCCCGGCGCGCGAGGCTTCGTAATGCACGCTCTTGAGAAAATCGAGGCGTCTGGATTGATCCGGAATGCGTTTTTCCATGCGGCGCGACATCTCGGCAAGCCAGTTTTGTTCTTCCACGGCGGAAGAGAACGACGTGCGCTGCGGCACGTTGTCGCTCACTGCCTTGTACAGCGAGGCGCGCACGCTGGCGGAGAGCGGCTCATACATCTGTGCCCCGGCGTGAGCCGCTGACGGCAGCAAATAGCAACATGCATTAGCGTAGGTCGGGCTTCAGCCCGACATGGGCTGAAGCCCGACCTACAGTGCAGAATTCCACGATCAGGTTTGAGTCGTTGCATAACTTCGATTGTACGAATTCCAGCACGGAATGCAATGCAACGGGCTGTGCCTTTTCGTCGCGCCGTCCCTGATATTCCAGGTTGCCTTCCTTCAGGCCGCGCTCGCCCACCACGATGCGGTGCGGGATGCCGATCAGTTCCATGTCGGCGAACATCACGCCGGGACGCTCGTCGCGGTCATCCAGCAGCACTTCGATGCCGGCGGCCTTGAGATCGGCATAGAGCTTTTCCACCGTTTCCTTCACCAGTTCGCTGCGCCCCATGCCGATAGGCACGATGGCCAGTTCGAAGGGGGCGATGGTGCGCGGCCAGATGATGCCGCGCTCGTCGTTGTTCTGCTCGATGGCGGCGGCCACGATGCGCGACACGCCGATGCCGTAGCAGCCCATTTCCATGACGCGATCCTTGCCGGATTCGTCGAGGAAAGTGGCATTCATGGCTGAGGAATACTTGTTGCCGAGCTGGAAGATATGGCCGACTTCGATGCCGCGGCACAGTTCCAGCGTGCCCTTGCCGTCCGGGCTGGGATCGCCTTCGACCGCGTTGCGGATATCCACGACTTCCTTCAGCTCCGGCAGGTCGCGGCCGAAATTCACGCCGGTCAGGTGATAGCCATCCTCGTTGGCGCCGCAGACGAAATCGCTCATCACGGCAACGGCGCGGTCGGCGATGATGGGGATGTTGAGGCCGACCGGACCAATCGAGCCGGCCTTGCAGCCCGCGGCGGCGAGAATCTGCGCGTCGCTGGCAAAGCGCACTGCGTCGGCGAGCTGGATCAGCTTGCCGGCCTTGACCTCGTTCAGCTCATGGTCGCCGCGCAGCAGCAGCGCCACCACGCCGCCATCGCTGGCCTTCGACCAGCAGGGTTTTGACGGTTTTTTCTGCTGGAACCTTAAGCAACTCGCACACATGCTCGATGGTGTGCTTGCCGGGCGTGGCGACTTTTTGCATGGTTTGAGCGGGTGCGGGGCGCGGCGTGGCCGGGGAAACCGCCTCGGCCAGTTCCACGTTGGCGGCGTAATCGGAATTCGGGCAGAAGGCGATGGCGTCCTCGCCGGAATCGGCCAGCACGTGGAACTCATGCGAGCCGGAGCCGCCGATCGCGCCGGTATCCGCTGCCACGGCGCGGAATTTCAGTCCCAGGCGGGTGAAAATGCGCGAGTAGGTCTCGTACATGACCTCATAGGTCTGCTCCAGCGAGGCGCGGTCGGCGTGGAAGGAGTAGGAATCCTTCATCACGAACTCGCGCGCGCGCATCACGCCGAAGCGCGGACGGATCTCGTCGCGGAACTTGGTCTGGATCTGGTAGAAATTGATCGGCAACTGGCGGTAGCTCTTGATTTCGCGCCGCGCGATGTCGGTGATGACTTCCTCGTGGGTGGGGCCGAAGCAGAAATCGCGCTCGTGGCGATCCCTGATCTTCAGCATCTGCGGGCCGAACACGTCCCAGCGCCCGGTTTCCTGCCACAGTTCGGCCGGGGTGACGGCCGGCATCAGCAGTTCGATGGCGCCGCTCTTGTCCATTTCCTCGCGCACGATGTTTTCCACCTTGCGCAGCACCTTCAGGCCCAGCGGCATCCAGCTGTAAAGCCCGCTGCCCAGGCGCTTGATCAGGCCGGCGCGCAGCATCAGTTTGTGGCTGACCAGCTCGGCTTCGGTCGGGGCTTCCTTGAGGGTGGAGAGGAAAAATTGGGAAACGCGCATGTTATGATCCGGGTTTTGAAAAACTTTAATTCTACCGCCATTGCTCTTGCCGTGACACCTTTGAGATATCACATTGTCAGGGCAAGTGAATTCTGCTATAAAAAAGACACCTTACTCCAGAATGCACGTGCATAAAGCCTTCAAGAGAGGAAGGTTTGTGCTCCTGAAATTTCAGTTTTCCCAAGGAGATCATCGTGAGTATGCAATCAAAGCTTGGCATCCTGTTGGTTTTGCTGGCAGCAGGAATATCACCGCTCGCTCTTGGCGCGCAACCGCTCAAACCCGGCGAGGCCATTGGCATTAACCCTCAGCCCGAGCCGCCGGGCGCCCCGAAACAGAAAATTCTGAAGCCGGCTGAAAAGGTTGGCATCAACCCCCAGCCGGAACCGCCTCTGCCGGCGGGGCAGAAGCTTCTCAAGCCAGGGACCGCCGTTGGGATCAATCCCCAGCCCGAACCTCCAGGTGCGCCGCAACCATTGCAGCGTTAATGCCCGGTTGACGGGGGATTAGGTGAGAAGGGGGCGATGATGCGAAACGAGATATGTGCCGGTCGGTGGTGCAGGGGTGCAGCTGGATTTTGGCTTCTGTCCGCCTTGCTGCTCCTGACTCTGCTGAGTTTGATCCCCGCCCAGCCTTCCTTCGCGGCTGACATGCGCAACATGATTACCGTGCCGCCGGTTCTGAACAGAACGGCTCCTGGCATCATGACCCCGCCCCCATCACTGCAAATCAGACCGCCCGCCAGCACGCCCACGGTTCAGTCCGTTTCTCCGCCCACGCTGATGCCGGGGCAGAACTACACCCTGCAATTGCTCGGACAAGAGCTCCGGCCTGGCATCAAGGTGGATTTTGGCAACGGCGTGACGCAGACGTCTCCGCTCATTTTTACAGCTGAAGGCGGGCGCAACGCTCAGGTGAATGTCAGGGTCGAGCCGGGCACCGCGCCGGGGGTTCGTCAGGTGATGCTCACCGTGCCATCGAATGTCGCGGTCTCGGCACCGCAGCCGCAGCCGGCCCGCGTCACGATTTTGCCTGGACCAGCCATGGCTGGCGTGGCAGCGGTTGCGGCACCACTGCCCGGATTGAAGTCGCCGACAGCGCCTACGCCACCACCACCGCAGACCCCGATGTCCAATCCTGTGCCGGTAATCGGCATGCAGGTCGTGCCCAACCAGTGGCAGGCTGGAAAGACCTACCAGCTGATGCTGAACGGCAGCGATTTCGTGAACGGCATGGAGCTGCGTTTTGGCGATGGCGTCACGATCAAGACGCCGCCGAAAATCATCACCTCGACTTTTGCCCAGATGGAGGTGACAGTCGCGCCCAATGCGCCGCCGGGCATGCGCCTGGTTGGCGCGCGCATGTCGGCATCCCAGTCGTGGAGCATGACTTCCGCCACTGTTCAGGTGTTGTCCGGCCTGAAGCGGGTGGCCATGGACGTCAAGCCCAAGGTGAAGCCGCTTGATATGAACTTCAAACCGGGCCGGATCGATTTGAAATCGCCGGGGTGGTCCTATCAGGGTGCAACGGATTCCGCCGGCAACAAGCAGTCCTGCTCGAGAGATGGCGTGGAGCAAAGCGGTGAATGCAACATGGCCGATAGCACGCCTTTGCTGCAGGATGACCTGGTATTCCGCTGGCAGGAAAAAAATCCGGGCACGGCAGAGTTTTTTGAATTCCGCATTCTGAACAAGAGCGGCAAGGTGCTGGTGCGCAAGCGCATTGAAGGTGCTCTGGTGGCGTGGCCGGGCAGCTCGCAGCCGTCGAAGCTGCCGCCGCCGACTTACTACCAGCCTGATCCGGCCTTCCTTGATGCTTTTCTTAATCCTGCTATCCAGTCTGCCATTGCTTCAACGGCTGGCGCGGCCAGGAGTGGTGCAAAGCTCAAGACAACAAATGCCGCAAAGTATGCTGTTTCCACTTCCGGTCAAGGCGCTGCGCAGCAGGACGGCGCTTCCGCCATGAACTATCCGGCTGCAACCGAGTTGCTATGGGAGGTGGCAGGCTATCGCGTTTACCAGCGAAGCGGGGTCGAGCAGAAAGCAGCCATGGCGATCGAAGCGCCCATCCGGATGGCGGCCGCCAATCTTCCCGTGCAGAGCGTGGCCGATACGGGCGGCCAGGGTATGACCGGCGCGCTGAAACCGGCGTTTGAAATTACCGAGGTCGAGGTCGAGATTTCCGATCGCTGGCCGCTCAGGAAGCCGAACCGGCCGAACGGCTTTGGCACCTGCCCGCTGGTGTCGCAGGGTGATCCGGGCCTGCGCGCCCAGAACATGGAAAAGGGGCAGGGTGAAACCTTGGTGGCCGGAGTGGGACACCCTTATGACAACTGGAGGCTCGACGGCAAGGTGGTACTGGCCAATTCGCCTTATCAGTCCCATCCCGGCGTGGAGACAGAAACTTCCCAGCAGTCTGGCTCGTCGCAGCCTGGCGGTACGCCCATGTACGGTGCGGCCACTATGGTCAGCAAGTTCAGTTTCGACAACCTGTTCGTGGACTGGGGGGATGGCACGGTGGTGCCGCTGGCAGGGAGGCCAGATAACACGCTATACCAACATCAGGAAAAAGACGGCCTGAACAACGATGTCGCAATCGCGCTGCCGGGACTGCCTGCTGCCTCCGCCTATACCCATCAGTACACGCAGCCCAGATCCTACAATATCCGCATCTACCAGCTGGCGGAGAAGGACGTGCAGCAGGTCAATCCCGGTGATCTGGCCGATGCCTACGAGCATCCATCGGGTGCCGAAGGGGTGGGCGCTTACGGCCAGATTCGCCGTGCCGGCAGCCTGTTTCAAGCGGGAGGCGGGGCGAATGACGGCAAGGCAAAGGAGATTGCCGAACGTGCCTACGTGATCATGTGCCAGACGGTTGATATCATGCCCTACATGGACCCCGTTGCTTATGGACCGTTGCATCTGGAATCGGTCGACATCGTTTCCTTTGGTCCGCCACAGGCGCAGTCTCCAATCAAAAAAGTCGGTAAGATCAGTGCAAAATCCGGTGCTGTACGCAGTGCAGTGGCGATCAAGGGCAAGCCTGCCGCGTCTTTGTCGGCTTCCGGTTCGGCCAATGTCACGCTTGCCAATAATTCCATTGCACAGGCCGCACTACAGCTTGACGATGGGGTGGATGCCACCTGCAGCGGCTGCAACAAGGCGTTTACCGCCCACGCGGTGCTGAGCTATTTTGGCAGCGGCGCAGTGGATGCTGTCTGGAAAGTGAAGCTCAAGGGCAAGAAAGGCGTGCAGTCGTTCCCTTCCGCCGGTCCTGGCACCCTGGGCCATTCGCCGGCAAGGGAAGGAAACCCGAAAGAATGGAAAGATCCTCTGCCTGGCAGCCATGATTTGTATTCGCCGGCTTTGCCTGTGGATCCGGCGGATATCTATGAGATTTGGGTCGAGGTCAAAGTCAAGCCGGAACCCCTCATGGATTTTGCCGCCAAACTGCAGGGCCGGGGCGTGGTGGCGGATGTAAGCGCACTGGCGTCGCAGCGGGGCGAAAAAGCAGCCAAGGTGGGCTTCCTGCGGCCCAGCAAGGAAGGCGGGCAGTACTCGCCGCCGGTGCTGTATGCCAATGATGCGAAACTCTCTCCGGACATGGCAGCCGCAGGACCGAAACTTTCCGTCACGGCCAAAGCCGCCTCGAAACTCTCCGTCAGCCGCTCACGCCTGAGCGATGGGCTGGGTCTGGTGGGGCAGCAGGTAAAATCGCCGAGCAAGAAATACAAGGTGGTGGCGATTGACCCGAGCAAGCCGTGCGAATTCTATTTTGCCGGCGAGCAGGGGGACAAATTCAGCATTTACCTGGATCAGCAGAACCTGCCCAACGAGTCTGGCGGGTCGTACAGCGGTAGCGGGATCATGGATCTCAAGCTGACCAGTTCCAGCAATGGCGCCGCTCAGCTGGTTCCGAATGTCGGTGTTTCCTTCCAGAACTGGAAGGTGGACAAGGACAACAATGTGGCACCGGGCACCAAGCTGTCACAAACGGTGTCTTCCGGGCCCATTTCGGTCATGGGGCTGACGGACGTGTCAGTGGCCAAGATCGAGGGTACGGCCGGTAAGGAAATGAAGGCCACCTTGAACGCCAAGCTGGGCGACAGTTTCCTGTTTTATATCGACAACAGCGAAGTGCCGTCCTGGAAAGCCACTTCCAACCTGCGGCAAAATGGTGACTGGCTGGCCAAAACCAGGCTCGACAAAAAAGTGGCGCTGGGCTGGAGCGGATTTTTCCTGAATTCCAGCGATGTCAGCCTCGATCTGAGCCGCAGTGAGGGCTCCGGCCCGGCTGCCTGTGGAGGCGCCGGCAGCAACTGGGTAGGGGTGAATTTTGGCGCGGCCGATATCCAGATCAACACTTCCGATCTGGCCCCGGTCACCGTGCAGAGCAACAACTGGGGCGTGACCACCAGCGCCTGCGGAAAAACGACCCTGGTGAATGATCCGCGCCTGATGAACCTGAGCGTCGGCAAGGGCACGATCAGTTTCAACAGCGTTTCGGTGGAAGCCAAGGAACTCGGGACCTTCGATGCGCATTACAACATCGATGTCCAGTTGCCTTTCCTGAATGTCCTGCTGCACAGCGATGACGTGCAAATGCTGTCCAGTAACCAGAAAGAAGGCAGCTTCGAGTTCGATAGCGTGAAGCCGAAGGAAACCGTGCAACGCGATTACGGCCCGATTCATTTGACTGCCAAGCCGGAAAGCTTCCGCTTCGGTTTTGACCATGGCGGCGGCTGGCGCGCCATCGTCAATCCGGACCTGAGCTTCAAGGCCGAGGGGAAAGCCTTTACCGGCGCAGCCATCACGGTGCCGGACATGCGCTTCAGCATGAACGGGAACGCCTATTTCGACGAGAGCGGCGCGGCAAGCCTGGATATTCCGCTGGGCGGTTCTGCCGATCTCGGCAAGTCCAAGCTGGAGTTGCAGGCCCTGCACCTGACTGGCGGCGCCAGCGGCAATGAGCGGCTGAAAATGGCGTTTAGCGGTCAGGTTCGCCTTTCTCCTTCGTTGCCGGCCGCCGATGTGCAGGCAATTTACAAGATCAGCGGCGACAGCTATGAAGGCAGCGGGCCGGTGAGCACTCCCTTCAATCTTAAGGTGGCTTTCCCTGCGGGCCAGCCGGTGACAGAAGCCAGCATCGATCCGGTCTACGATCCCAAACCCAATCCCGGCACACGCTATACCGGCAGTGTTGATCTCAGCATGTTTGGCGCACCGCCGATCAAGGGCGAGTTTCTGCTTGGGTATGAAGGCAGCACGGATTACTGGTTGACGCGGCTTGAAATTCCGCTTGGTGCAAGCGGGGTGTCGCTGTCGCCGGTGCCTTTGAGTCTGTATAAATTGCGCGGTGGTCTGGGTTATCACGTCACCGGCAATTCCCTGCAGGGCGGGATGCCGATTAGCCAGGCGGCATTTTCTTCCAGCGCCGACACCTCCTTCATGGTCGGCATGCGGCTCGGCACTTCGGACAAATTCACCGCCATGATGGACGGTGACTTTACCGTGACCACTGGTGCCAGCGCTGGCGCGCGCATGGATTTCCGCGCCTGGCTGCTGAAATCCAGCCAGAGCGGGGACGGCGATTTCACCGGCTTCTTCAAATATGGCGGCGGCAATTTCGATGGCCGGCTGTGGGGCAATCTTGACATGCTCAGCGGTGCCATTCGCTTCGATCTCGGCAACAGCGAAAACAATGCCGCGGTGGACCTGCATGTCGGCGGCGGCAGCTGGCATGTGTTCGCCGGCAAGAAAGCCGGTCCGCGCATCCGGGGGCACATTCTGGTACAGGATGCGGACTCCTACCTGATGCTGGGTTCGGATACCGGGCTCGCGGTGGGCGGGGCACAGCACGTGTATCTTGGCGCGGGTGCTTCCTCGGTGGCGTCGGCGTATGTGAAGGGATACATGGATATGGGCTTGCAGATCACGCCCCAGCCCAGGGTGAAAGGTGATTTTGCCGCGGGTGTCGAGGCCGGTGCCTGTATCGCGGGCGGTTGCTATGACGCGGGTGTCACCGCTGACGTGCATGCCGAGGCCTTCCCTGTGGACGTCCGGGCGAAGGCCAAGATCGAAATACCGCTTGCACCGGACATCAGCTTCACGGTGCATTTGTAAGGGGCATCAAAGATGGTACGAATTTTCTCATTTTGGTTGGCCCTGCTGGCACTCTTGCTGGCGGCCCCGTCCTGGGCGGTGGATGCCAAGGACGCGAAGGGCGGTATGTTTGCCGCATCCGATGGCAAGGGCGAAGTCAGGCTGTGGTGGTTTCCGCCCGTCGGGCAGTGGCCTGCGGGAGGGTGGCGCGTGATCGATGCTTCCAGCGGGCAGGTGCTGGTGGAACGTATCGTTCCCGGCGCTGCCGAGGCGATCGCCGCCCTGCCGCAGAAGGATGCCGAAGGCGTGCGCCAGTTGCAGGATGTGCTCGCCAAAGCCAGCAAGCCCGAGGATGTGAATCTGGTTTATGGCTTGCTGGGCGCCCGTGCCATGGCCGACTGGTCGTATGCACGTGCCCTCGGTCTGGGCTGGGTGTTGCCTCAGGTGGCCTCGGGGAAGCGAACCTATAAGGTGCTTGGACTGGATCAGAATGGCAGGCCCGGGAAGGTTTCCTTTGCCAGCGCGCCAGTGGATGGTGCTGTTGCCAGCCCCCTGGCTGCTGCACCAGTTGGGTTCAAGGCGGCGGCGCAGGAAGGCGGCGTAGCGCTGTACTGGTCGCCGGCGCAAGTCGATCGAAATCTCCCGGTCATTGCCTATGTCGTGGAACGGGATGATGCCCTGGTCACGCCCAGGCCGCTGGTGCGCGGACTGCGCTGGAATGGTTTGCAGCCGGCGCTGGTGGACCGGAATGCGCCGCTCGAGAACGAGCTGACTTACCGTGTTTATGCCGTGGATGTGCTGGGCCGCAGGAGCGAGCCGGCCAGCGTCAAGCTGTTTGCCCCCGATTTCAAGGCACTAGAGCCGCCGTTCGAATTCAATGCTACAGCGGATAAGGATGAGGTCGATTTGCGCTGGAAGGGTAGCGGCAATTCCAACACGGCTGGATATGTGATCGAGCGCGCCTACCTTTACGATGGCCCCTATGAAACCCTGACGCCCCAGGGGCTGCGTGCGGATGTCGTGCGCCACGCAGACCGCAACCTGCGTCCTGGTACAACCTATTACTACCGCATGCGGGCCATGGGGCCGCGCGGTGATCTGGGAACGCCTTCGCGCGTGGTGATGGCGCAAACCGCCGGTCGCCAGGCGCCGCCAGCCGTTTCCGGGCTGAAGGCGGAGGTGGGCCGTACCCGCGTGCACCTGTCCTGGGCGCCTGTCAGTGCGGCGGTGGCCGGCTATTTCATCGAGCGTCGAGGTGATGGCGAGGATCAGTGGTTACGCCTCAATGGTCTGGTGCGCCCCGAGCCGTTCTACGATGATTATTACGGCCAGGGGAGAAGCGGGGCGTTTCGCTACCGTATCGTTGCGGTTGGCTACGACAATCAGGAAAGCCGGCCCGGCAGTGATGTGACGGCGACTCTGCCTGATACAGTGCCGCCCCCGGCGCCGCATATTACGGGGATTGACGGCAGCAACGGCAAGGTGAAACTGGATTTTGCGCCGGCGGGGCGCGAGGAAGATAGCGAGCAGTTTCTGGTATTGCGCGCCATCTCGGCGCGCGAACCCGGCCTGGTGCTGGGCGATCCCTTGCCACGCAAGGCGCGCAGCTTCGAGGATATGCAGGTTGAGGCTGGAAAAGTGTACTGGTACCAGCTGGTGGCGCTGGACAAGAGCGGCAATCGAAGCGATTTGGGCAGTGCGGTGGCGGTGCGTGTAGGCAATCAGGAAATCCCGGCTGGCCGCAAGCCGGAAGTGCAGCGGGTGTCCGAGCCCTTCCCCCATGCCCTGATCCGCTTTGCTACCCCTCCGGCGGGCCTGGAAGCGGTGATACAATTCCGGACAGCGGCCACCGATGCGTGGATCGTGCTGGCCGGGCCGGTGGCGGAAGGCGGCGAGGCGACGCATGCCAATCTGCCGCGCGGCAGGATCGAGTACCGGATGGTTTACCAGGCAGCCAACGGCGTTCAGGGAAAACCTTCGGAGGCAGTGGAAATTGCACAGCCATGAACAAGTTGAAAAAAGGCAGGGAATAATGACATTCAGGCGAGATATCAAGAGGAAACCCCTTGGTTTCCAGGGTGTGTGCGTGCTGGCGCTGGCGGCTGCGGGTTGCGGTACGGCAGTTGCAGCTGATTCAAGTAACACCGCCGTTCTGGCGGACAACAGTGAAGTGTTGCAGGCTTGGCAGCAGGGCGCTGCCGGCGGTCAGACGCCTGATCTGGTACAGCAGGCGGATGGCGGTACCACCATCGAGTGGCATGGCGGGGTGACACTGGACAAGTACGTGAACAGTTCTTCCGGCGGCAATACCTTGACGCCAAACAGGGGCGGCAGTTACTACAAGGCGCAGGTGCAGAGCGATCTGCGCGGGACATCACCTGATGGTGACCTGAGTTACATGCAGCTTTCCCTGACCAATACCGACGACCGTTCCGTGCTCTCATCCAATCCCACCCAGATCAACAGCCTGCTAATGGGGCGTGCCGGGAAAGATTATCAGATCACGCTGGGCGATGTGGTAGCGAGCTATTCCCAGCTTGGCACCAGCCTTGGTCTGCGCGGTATCGGCGGGCAGAAGTTGTTTGGCCAGTCATCCATGTTTTCCGCCAGTGCGGGTGTGCAGGCACCAAGCTGGGAAGCACTGGCCAACACGGTTCCGCGCACCCAGTTTTTGCGCAATGTTTATGCCGGCAAAGCTGAAACTGCGTTCAGCGAGGCCTGGCGCGGTTACGTGACTACGCAAGGTTATGCCGACGACACCGGCAGCCTGGGGCGGGGGATGTCGCTGCTCGCCCCAGCATCCGCCCGCACCACCACGGCAGGTTTTACTTATCAGCAGGGCCAGCTTGGCGTGCAGGGCGAAGCCGGTGTAAGCCGCTGGCAGGAGGAAGGTCAGGATGAGCACAATGACAACGCGTTCATTGTCGATGCCAACTGGCGGGTAGAAAGCGTGGGCCTGCGTGCGGGTCATCACGATATCGGCCGGTACTATAGCTCTCTCTCCGGCATGGCGGCGCCAGGTGTACAGGAAACCTATGTGGCTGGCGACTGGGCCGCCGCGCAGTGGGTGACGTTTACCGCCGATGCGCGCCATTCGGTCAATGAAGGCGCCATGAACACCATCAATGCGCAAAAAACCGATGCTTTGCTGGCCGGCGCGTTCATCAACTTTGGGCCGGACTGGCCGGGCTGGGGCCTGATGCTGAATCACTCCCAATCCAGGGGTGAAAGCGCCAATAATGGCGCCAGCACCGAAAATCAAGGGAATGGCGCTTCGCTGTTTTACTATGGGCAGGTCTGGAATGGCAGCTTGGGTTATAACGAGCAAAAGGTCAGCAGCAATGCCGCCCCCGGCGCAGATGCCAAAACCACCGGCTGGGTTGGAACGGTGGGCAGGAACTGGAGCGATGACTCCGGTGTGGCCGGCGGCATGTGGACGCTGGGTACAAATCTTACGGCTTCGCTGCAGGAGCAGAACCTCGACGCCGGCGGCAGCACCCGTTCCACCGTGCTTGGTCTGGGCGTATCGGCCCAGCGCAGCGGCTGGGGTTCGCTGAATGCCAGCCTGTCGGACGGGACGACAACGCAGACCACGGGTGGACCAGATTTGCGCATGAAAACCTATCAGGTGGATGCCGCCTATCCATTCAAGGGGCAGAATTCACTGCGGTTTTATCTCAGAAGCAACCGCACTGGCGGCGGAACCGCTGCTGACTATAACGACAGGACGGTCGGCTTGCAGCTGGTCTACATGCAATGAACCGGGAAGGGAAGCGATCCATGAAAAAGAAAATACTGGCGAGTGGTCTGGGCTTGCTGATGCTGACGGGTACAGGTTTCATGCAAACCGTGTCGGCAGCGGATGAGCCTGTCGCCGAGCCAAAGCCGGCAGTGGCCAAGCCGGTTGCAGATCTGGCCGAGGCGCAGAAGGCGCAGCTTGCGCTGGACGAGATCCTGCGAGCCTACGAAATAGGCAATGTCAATTTGATCCGCACCCGGCTTGACCCCGCCATGATCGGTTATCAGCGCCTGATCGACGGCATGATCCAGGACGGCAATGCACTCAAGCAGATTCGTCTGCACCTGTTTGATACCCAGGTGGTGGCAGGCCCGGATGTGGCGGTAATTCAGACCAACTGGGAGAAGCGTTTTCTCTCGGTTACCAGCTTTCAGCCGGGCATCTTCAGTGGACGCGCCATGTTTTTGATGCATCGCGGCAAGGAAGGCTGGCGTATGGCGGCGGTTTCCGGCGATAACCCTTTCTCCAGCCAGAGCGGTGTGCTGGGGCAGATTGCTTTTGGTCCGGCAGTAATTCTGGCGCCAGGCCCTGCTGCTGGCGTGGTAGGCATTCCAGTGCAGATTGCAGTGACCGATCCGGACCTGATCGGACAAGGCACACTGACAGTCGAACTGGCTACTGCGCAGGGTGACCGTGAAAATCTTACCCTGACAGCAGTCAGCCCTGGTTATTTCGTCTTCAACGGTCCGGTACTGATGCAAAGGGCCGCCAGCAATACGATTGGCGATAGCCGGTTGCAGTTCATTTCTGTTCCAACCATGCTGAGCGTGCGTTATCTCGACAACAATCCTGGCAGCAATCGTCCTCCCAGCATGTTGACCAGAAGCGTTGTCGTTCAGTAATTCGGAGCTGCGGTAGCGGTGGGATTTCTTTCCAGGTGGCGCACCCACAAGGCGGTGAGCGAGCAGGGTACGGTTGATGTGAGCGAGCGCGATGGCGTGCGCTATCTGCATCTCGGTGGGGTTACCGTGCAAAGCGCGATGCGCGTGAAGGCGCCGAACGAGCTGGAGCTCGCCTACACGCGCGCCATGATGGGGTTTCTGCTGTTTCATCCGGAGCCCCGGAATATTCTGATGATCGGGCTGGGTGGCGGTTCGGTGGCCAAGTTCGTGTATCACAAACTGCCTTCCGTCCAAACCCGCGTGGTGGAAATCAACGCCCAGGTCGTGGCGGCGGCGCACAACCATTTCTTTTTGCCGGAAGCGGATCAGCGTTTGCAGGTCGACATCGGCGATGGCGTGGAGCATGTGCAAAATTACCCAGCTGGCTGCGACGTGCTGATGGTCGATGGGTATGACGACCGCAGCCTGGTGGAAGCGCTGGCGAGTCAGCGTTTCTTCGACGATTGCGCGGCAGCGCTGACGCCGGATGGCGTGCTGGTGGTGAACCTGTGGGGCAGCGACAAGCTGTTCGATGTCTATTACAGGCGCATCGAGGCCAGTTTTAACGGCCTGGTGCTTTCGATGCCTACCGGAAGAATGAGCAATATCATCGTGTTCGGGTTCAAGCGTAGTCCGGGTAATCCGTGCTGGCAGGAACTCAGAGAAAGGGCTAAAAGTCTGGAAACGGAATACGGGCTGGAATTCCCCGATTTCGTTACTGCCTTGCGCAGCCTAAATGTCCACAGCGAAAAGCGTTTACTGGTTTAAGCACCAGAAAGCCCATCCGCTCACACCCGCTTTCCTGATACAGGGGGGCTTGTTTTCAGGGCGCTTTGGTTTCAACCTAGAAACCTCAGTTGGACGTGGTGGAGTGCGCGGTTTTTGGGGTGCAGGGCAAGGCGCAACGACGCGGAATGGTCGTTCCATTCCAAGGCGTTGCAACGCCACCATGCGCCGCAAAAACCGTGCAATCCACCACGTAGCGGCATCACCAAACGGGTGGGCCCATGATTCAAGAAGAAATTAATTACATTCATAGCGTTACG
Organism: uncultured Gammaproteobacteria bacterium; assembly: GCA_963741495.1. GTDB lineage: Bacteria > Pseudomonadota > Gammaproteobacteria > Burkholderiales > Sulfuricellaceae > Sulfurimicrobium. The sequence goes on along the minus strand of CAVUID010000012.1, from coordinate 256,594 downwards.
CACTCAATAAAGCGGTCAACTAAGGTTTCTAGGTTCAATGTTCCAGACACATACCAGATTGCGGCCATTGGCTTTGGCGCACAGCAGGGCATGGTCAGCATGCTCGATCGTGGTGGCAATGTTTTCATCCGGACTCATCGTGGCGAGGCCAAATGAAGCACTGACATGGATCGTGCCCTTGTTCTTCAACTCGATCGGAAGCGCCGCCAGTTCACTGCGCAAACGCTCCATCAGTGCCTGCGCATCCTCTAACGCGGTACTGGGAAGGCACAACAGAAACTCCTCGCCCCCATAGCGGAAAACCGAGTCGTATTTTCGTAACCCGTTATTCAGGAGCTGTGTCGCAGCCTGCAATACCAGATCCCCTGCCGGGTGGCCGAAGGCGTCATTGACCTGCTTGAAGTTATCCAGATCCATCATGCATACGCAGCATGTCTGATCGTTGCGCATCATGCGCTCGTGTTCTTCTTCCAGCTTTTGCAGCATGCCGCTGCGGTTCCATACGCCGGTCAGGTGGTCCACCACACAGACCTGGTTAATGATGCTTGCCTGCAATTTGCCCACTTCAAACTTGAACTGAAGTGCTGCATCCATGAACTGATTGTATTCATCCGGTGAAATCTTCTGGCCATCCGCGCTCTTGAGCAGAAGCGTGCGGGCATTATCGTGAACGGATTGATGCAGCGTGCCGATCGTCTCGAAATTGCCATCTCCCTGCAGTTCGGGATGAGGCTGACCGTAAAACCATAGCCCAAACTGGCAACGGCAATGGGCGTCCTCCATCATGTCTTCCGTGTTGGATGCGCTGCTGCATACCAGGGAGCGATGCAACACCTTGAGCCAGGCGGTGTGCTTATGGATGCCTGCGTCGAGTTCGCGCAAGGCGCTTAACAACTCGGCAGTATTGGCGGGCAAGGAAGTCTGCATGGAGGGATTTTCTTCGGCAAGTAGACCCTGATTATAGGCGCGCCAGCAGGATGTTGGCCACTTCCGGGTCAGATAGGACAACGGGATTGGTCTTCATGCTGCTGCCCCGGCTGTTGGCAACAATGTGTGCCACATCAGCCTCGGTCACGCCAAATTCACCCAGGCGCGGCAATTGCATGCGCCTGGCCCACTCGCCTAGCACTTGCAGCAGAAATCCGCGTGCCACGGTATCTTCCATATGAGTCATGTTGCGCAGCAGGCGCCCGACTCGGGCGTATTTTGCCAGTGCCGGGTTAGCGGGTTCGCGCGCCTCCATGGCTTCGATATTCATGCGCGTTGCTGCTTCCAGCAGGGTGCCGCAGGCCACCCCATGGGGAATGGGAAAAAAAGCGCCCAGCGGGGCGGCCAGTCCGTGCACCGAGCCCAGTCCGACCTGGGCCAGGGTGATGCCGGAAAGCAGCGCGGCATAAGCCATTTTTTCGCGTCCTGCCGCAGCGCCCTGGCCGCCCTCGTACCATGCCAGCAGCCCATCCCGAGCTGCTTCCATGCCTGACCATGCCAGCGCATCGGTCAACGGATTGGCCTTGCTGGAAACCCAGGATTCCAGCAACTGGGTGAAGGCGTCCATGCCATTGGCCGCGATCAGGTGCGGCGGGCAGGATGCGAGCAGGTCGGGGTCGACGACGGCATACGCCGGCACCAGTTGTTCGTCACGGAAAGATTTCTTGAAGCCGTCGGGGCCATGGGTGGAAAGCACCGCATTCCTGGTGGCCTCGGAGCCGGTGCCGGCGGTGGTGGGCACTGCGATAAAGGGTGTGGATGGGCCGTGATAGGGAAGTTCCGGGCCCACGCCTTCGAGGTGATCCATCACCGAATTGCCCGGCCCGAGCAGACCGGCGATGGCCTTGGCCGCATCCAGCACGCTGCCGCCGCCGATCCCCAGCACCACGTCAATTCGGCTATCTCGCAGGGCAGCAACCGCATCATCAATCAACTGGGGCGAAGGCTCCCCGGTGACCCTGAAAGTCTCCCAGACAAAATCTTGATCGCGTAATACCCCAGACAATGCTGTCCAATGGACGCTTTCATGAAAGGAATGCGCGCCACTAACCACCAGCAGGTGCTTGCCATAACAGGCAAGAATTCCGGGCAACTTTTTAATGCTGCCAGCACCAAACTCGATGCGAGGTAAACGAGCAATAGAAAACAGGCCGGCCATCACCACCCCCAGTAGTTGACAAATATACGACTATCGTGTAAATAGGAAATATATATCACATCGTGATATATATTTCCTAAATTGCACCAGAAACGGAGGTGTATCATGAATATTCTGTCTTTCCCAAAAATGGTCGTTTCTTCTTCGGAGGGTTGGCCAGAGGTAGCCAAAATCCATCCAGCGATAATTAAGGTTTTCTTTTTCCTTGTTCTGCCTTTTTCGCTGCTTCCGCCTGTGATGCTTTACCTTTCCGGCATTTATTATGGCGACTCAATTGTCGCAGGATATGGAAGCAAACCATGGGGACTCATCTCCCCCTTGTTCTTTATTGGCGAAATGGCCTCCTTTGCGACAATGGGGTGGTTTATCAAGCAAATCGCGGAGGATCAGCGCGTAGACGTCGACTACCATGACGCATATTTACTGGCTGCCATCACCCCCATTCCGCTGTGGCTTTCTTCGCTGGGCTTGCTGGTTCCCAGCCTCGCATTCAATGCGGTTCTTTCAGTTTCGGCCCTCGCCGCTTCCTGCGCACTTGTTTACCACGGCATTTATGCCCTTTGCCATATGCACGAGGAAGTCACTGCTGCAAGCATTACTCAGGCTGTCATTGGGGCCGGCCTCGCATCCTGGGCAATTCTCTTGATGCTGATTCTGGCGATATGATGAAAAGCGGGGGTGACTGCAAATATTGAAGTCACCCCGGATATCCGCCTCTATGTCCGAGAGGTCCGACAGCAACTTCAGCTTTTTGCCCCGCCATCTTCCAATACCAGATCCTGAATTCCTGGGACCTGAAAAATTCCCTGTAATTTCAAGTAACTCATCATGGTGCAGGTGCGCCAGGCTTTCCACCATCTCTTCACCCTTGGGGGTAAGGTGGACTTCAACCTCGCGCCTGTCTGTTTTCCCGCGTTCACGGTAGACAAGACCCGATTTCTCGCAACGCGAGACCAGAGAAACCACACCATGATGATGTGCCTGCAATCGTTCGGCGAGTTCCCCGACTGTCGCCCATTCCCTGTCTTTAAAGCCCCTGATGTGAAGAAGCAAAAGATATTGCAGGTGCGTAATGCCATGTTTGCTTGACACCTCCTCGCTAAATCGCAAGAAGCAGCGAAGCTGGTAGCGAAAATATGAAAGGGTTTCAAATTCTTTTTTACTAAGGTTTCCTTTGGCCATGTTTGTCATCATACCTGTTTAACAATCGCTAAAAAATGTTCACAACATATGTATCATGCTGTGATATATTATTAACGTAGTAGTTTAATCAACTATTAACGTGGAGATGAATGATGACCTCAACAACGCTGTTGCCAACAATAGATGGCGAAGGATATTTGATAGATCCGCAAGACTGGAGCAAGGAAATAGCCGAGGAATTCGCCCGTGGTGAAAACATCCAGTTAACGGAGGATCACTGGGATGTTCTACTTTTCATGCGTGCATATTACGAAGAACACCAAATCGCACCTGATGCTCGCTATGTTATTAAACACCTGACAGATCGACTTGGGAAACAGGCAAGAAATCGCCTTTTTGAGTTATTTCCTTACGGGTATGTACAACAAACCTGCAAAATCGCAGGTATGAAACGGCCTCGCGGATGGAGCACGGGTTGATTTCCGGGAAATACGAACCAACCTTGGAACGGGTGGCATGATTAGGGTGGTGCAATCACTCACTCTGATCGCAGCGCTTCCACCGGGTCCAGCATGGCGGCGCGGCGCGCCGGTATCACCCCGGCCAGCAGGCCGATGGCCACTGCTACAGCTTCGGCCAGCAGGACGTAGGACCAGGGCGTATGCACGGGCAGGGCGGAAAATGTCAAATGCAGCAATTGCGCCAGGCCAACGCCTAGCAGCAGACCGGCGGCGCCTCCGATAGCGGCCAGCAGGGCAGCCTCGCCGAGAAAAAGCGCGAGAATCTGGCTGCGCCTGGCGCCCAGAGAGCGCAGCAGGCCGATTTCGCTGGTGCGCTCGGTTACGGCCATGGTCATGATGGTCAGAATGCCGACGCCGCCCACCAGCAGGGAAATCCCGCCCAGCGCCCCCACTGCGAAGGTCAGCACATCCAGCACCGAGCCCATGACTTCGAGCATCTGCTGCTGCGGCGTAACGGTGAAGTCCTCGCGCCCGTGGCGCGCCAGCAGTACTTTGTTAATCCCCTCCACCACGGCATCCAGCGGTGCATTGCTGTGATAAGTGACGTGGATTTCCATCAGGCCGGCACGATTGAACAGCTCCAGCGCCCGGGAAACGGGAATATATACCGTATCGTCCAGATCGAAGCCCAGCACTTGTCCCTTGGCTTCCATCACGCCGATCACGCGATAGCGTTCGCTGCCGATGCGAATGCGGCTGCCGAGGGGGTTCGTCGTGCCGAACAACTCCTCCTTGACTTTCGCGCCCAGTACCACGAAGGCGCGTGCCGCGCGCGGGTCGTCAGGTGGCAGAAACTTGCCGGATTGCACCTTCATGCGAAAGGTTTCCGCCATTTCGTGGCCAACGCCGTATACCGTCACGCGCCGTGATTTACCTCCGGCTTCCACGTCGGCATTGCCCTGGGCGCTGGGGTCCACATGCTCGACGTGGGGCACGCGCCGCAGCGCTTCGGCATCCTCGATACTGAGCGGGCGTACCGAGCTGATGATGCCCGCAGAAGGCCCACCGCGCGTGGATGACTTGCCCGGCGCAATACTGATGAGATTGGTACCGAACTGGGTAAATTCGGCAAGCACGAAGCGGTGTATCCCTTCGCCGATAGAGGTCAGCAGAATGACGGCCGCGATGCCGACGGCGATCCCCAGTGCGGTGAGAAAACTGCGCATGCGGTGCGCGATGATGGAACTCGCGGAGAAGGGCAAAAAATCCTGGATCAGCATGCCGGGTGTCCGCTAGTGGTCTGCTTCCGAAATATCGAGACATGAAACGGCGTCTTTTGCCACGTGGCGGCGTTGCTCGTCGTTGCCATAGAGCTTGCTATGTCGCCTCCTCGCGCCTTGCCACGCGACAAAATCCATCCGTTTCATTTTGTCCCTCTATTTCGGAAGCAGACCACTAGTGCCGTGCCAGCGATTCGACCGGGTCCAGCCGGGAAGCCCGGCGTGCCGGGGCCACGCTGAACAGAATGCCTGTGGCCAGGGCGGTGCCAAATGCAGCCACCACCGCCCACCATGGCGGCATGAGCGGCAGCACCGGGTAAATCCGGCCCACGACATAGCTGCCAGCCATGCCGAGCACCAGCCCGGCTATCGCCCCGGCACTGGAGAGCACCGCCGCTTCGGCAAAGAACAGTGCGCGAATCTGTGCCGGGGCCGCTCCGATCGCCTTGAGCAGGCCGATTTCCTGCCTGCGCTGCGACACCGCGATCAGCATCACATTCATGATCAGGATGCCGGCTACTGCCAGGCTGATGGCCGCGATCCCCGCAACGGCCAGGGTCAGTGCACGCAGAATCCGGTCGAAGGTGGCGAGAACCGCATCCTGGGTAATGACGGTCACGTCGCGCTCGCCATCATGGCGTTTTGCCAGGATTTCCTCGGTATCGCTCCTGGCGCGGGCAATATCTTCCCTGCTCCTGGCTTCGACCAGAATACGAAACAGGGACGAAGTGTTGAACAGCATCTGAGCCGAGGCAACGGGAATGATCACCAGTTCATCGGTATCGAAGCCCATGGATTGCCCTTGCGATGCCAGTACACCAATCACGCGGAAGCGCCGGTCGCCGATGCGTAGCCACTCGCCCACTGCCTGCCGGGTGCCGAACAGCTCCGTCTTGACCTTGGCGCCCAGCACGCATACCGGCGCGGCCTGGCGCGGATCGCCGCCGGGCAGAAAGCGGCCCTGGCCGATACGCATGTGGCGGATTTCCAGCATTTCTGCGGTAGATCCCAGTATCGGGGTTTCCCGGTTGCGGCGATGTGTCGTTACCAGCGCCGAGCCTACGGTAAGCGGGGCAATCCGGCGGATGGCGCGGCTGCGGGTCAGCGTTAGCGCGTCATCAAGCGTGAGGTCGCGCGGAGTTTCTCCCAGCAGCATGCCAGGATTGCCAGTGGTCTCGGAACGCCCGGGAAACACGATCACCAGATTGGTGCCGAGAGAGGAAAACTGGCCAACGACATAGCCCCGCGCGCCCTCTCCCAGCGAGGTCAAGACCACGACCGCTGCCACGCCGATGGACATGGCCAGCACCATCAGCAGGGTGCGGGTACGGGCGCCAACCAGGCTGGCAAAGGAAAAGCGCAGCACATCGAAGGTGTTCATGCGCGCTGATCCGAAACAATCTTGCCATCCACCATGCGCAATTTTCGTTTGGCGCGGTTGCCGATTTCCGGATCGTGGGTGACGAGAATCAGGGTTACACCCTGCGCCGCAAGGCCTTCCAGAATGCTCATCACTTCCTGGCCAGTCGCGCGATCAAGGTTGCCGGTGGGTTCGTCCGCCAGAATGACAGCCGGGTTCATCACCGTGGCGCGGGCAATCGCAACGCGTTGGCGCTGCCCGCCGGAGAGCTGGTCGGGACGATGGGTATCACGGCCAGACAGCCCGTAATCCTCGATCAGGCGCGACACCCGGCTTTTGCGCTGATCAGCCGGCACACCCGCCAGAAGCAGAGGCAGCTCGATATTCGCAGCCGCTGAAAGCCGTGGGATCAGATGGAAAAACTGGAACACGAAGCCGATTTTCTCGCGCCGTACCTGAGCCTGTTCTTCGTCGGAAAGCCCGGTGACATCGCGTTCGTCGAGCCGGTAAAGGCCCGCGCTGGGGCGATCCAGCAGGCCGATCAGGTTGAGCAGGGTGGATTTTCCGGAGCCGGACGGCCCCATCAGGGAAAGATATTCGCCCGCGCCAATGGATAAGTCGATATCGCGCAGGGCGTGCACTTCCTGATCGCCTACCTGGAAAACGCGCTGAATGCCCTCGAGGCGGATCATGGCCGGACTTTGCTTGCCTGCTCCACCACGACGCGCGCGCCTGCCTTGACGCCGGGGCGGTCCAGGGAGATCACGATCCGGTCGCCTTCCTTCAGACCCTCAGTCACTTCGGTATATTCCCAGTTGGAAAGGCCAGTCTGGATCTGGCGTTCTTCCACGATGCTTTCCCCGGCGCCGGCCACCAGCACCTTGTTTCCTTCCAGCAGGGCTGCCGTTGGAATGCGGAGCACGTTGGCACGGCGCGTATAAATGATCTCGACATCGGCACTGTAGCCCACCAGCAGGTCTTTTGCCGCTGCGGGATCGTCAAATTGCACTTCCACTTCCACCGTGCGCGCCTGTTTTTCCAGGTCCAGCACATAGGGTGCGATGCGCCGCACCTTGCCGGGAAAATGCCGCCCGGCAATGGCGTCCAGGGTAATGCGTCCTTCCATTTCGACCTGCACCTGGGGTGCGTCCACCTCGTCAATCGGGGCGCTGACGTAAAGACAGGAATCGTCGATCAGATCAATCGCAGGCGGCGTCGGGATGCCGGGCGGCGAAGGTGTGGTGAATTCGCCCAGCTCGCCAGTCACTTCGGCCACGATGCCGGCAAAGGGCGCGCGCAACTGGGTTCGCTCCAGCATGGCCTGGGCAACGGCAATGCGTTCTCGCGCCTGTCCCGCATCGGCACGCATTGCCTCGCAAGTGGCCTGGCGCGCCCGGGCTTCGGATTGAACCTGGTCCAGTCGCGCCTCGGAGATAAAACCGCGCGACTTGAGCTGGCGCGAACGCGCTGCTTCACGCTCGAACTGCGCGGCCACGGTGCAGGCTTCGTGAATTCTGGCCTGGGCGGTGTTGAGCTGCTGCTGAGACAATTTTTCCTGCGCCACCAGGTCTTCACTCCACAGCGCCAGAAGAACTTGCCCCGCACTGACGCGCTCGCCTTCATGCACCATCAGGCGCACGATCTGCCCGCCTGCTGCAGGTGCCAGGCGGGCGCGGCGGCATGCTTTTACCGTGCCGGCACGGGTATTGGCCACGTTTGCCTCAACCGTGCCGCGCTCTGCCAGCGAAACCAGAACAGCAACCGGTTTTGTGCGTGTCCCGTACCAGACAGCGAGCGCCAGCAGTGCCACCGTTGCAAGGAGAAGAACCAGGCGAAAGGGAAATGCGCGGGATTTGATTGGGGGTGTCATGATGCAAAAATACCCCAAGCCCGCGGTGATAACAAGACAAAACGGGGCCGAAGCCCCGCTTTTATATGATGATAAGAAATCCTGTCAGGCGCTTGCCAGCAGTGCCTCGATTTCGGCGAAAGTCTGGGCAATTTCGGTTGTGGGGATGTCGATATCCAGCTGTCTCGCGATCTGCGATGCGGAGATAATGCCGCGTATCACCTGCCGATTTTCTTTCTCGTTAAAATCCACCACCAGGGCATGGGCGCGGCCCGTCTGCTTCAAAGTGGCGGCGATATTGCCAACACGACTCCGGTTGATGTCGTCCATGCGGATCACTTCAAGCTTGCTTTGGGATGTCATGATGTCCTGCACCAGGATGTCATGGTAGGTGCCGCCATGCTTCTGGATGTGCTGGATCGGCTTGGCGCCAAAAGTGTCGGTGGACGTGATCAGGCCCACCACGGTGTCATCGTCATCCACCACCAGCAGCAGACGCACACCACGATGCTTCATGCGCGAATTGGCAGCGTCGATGGGTGCTTTCTGGGCAATCGTCACTGCACTCACTTTTTTCAGATCTGTCATTACCTTTACGGCAGGATCATCCAGCCGGATCAGATCATAAACCCGCTCGGTACTGTGGAAAGAGGTTCCGTTTTCCAGCGTGGTTGAGGCAATCGGGGTGTATTCGATATTATTCACGCGCATCTCCTCTAATGATTTCTTGACAAATGTCAGGTGCCGCCCGTAGCTTTATCCTACTCGAATGGCTGCGGGCGTTTAATCAAAAGATTTGATGACGGAAGCTTAATATCCTTATCTTTACTCGGAGAGTGCGTCTGTCTGCCTGTCCGCCTCAAGAAATGCAGATAGTTCGTTTAGCGCCAGGCGATAAACATTCCGCTTGAATTCGATTACCGATTCAAGCGGAATCCAGTAATGATGCCAGCGCCAGGCATCGAATTCGGGGTGGCTGGTGGCGCGCAGCCGGACATCGCAATCGCGCCCGACCAGACGTAGCAGATACCAGATCTGCTTCTGCCCCTTGTAGCTGCCGCGCCATTCACGCTTGACCCAGTGCTGTGGCACGTCATAGTGCAGCCAATCCTGGGTGCGGCCGAGAATCCGCACATGCTCCGGCATCAGACCCACTTCCTCATGCAGTTCGCGATACATCGCCTGGTCCGGCGCTTCGCCGGACTTGATGCCGCCTTGCGGGAACTGCCAGGAATGTTCACGGATGCGCTTGCCCCAGAATACCTCGTTCTTGGCATTGCAAAGCACAATGCCAACGTTAGGGCGGTAACCGTCCTGGTCTATCATTTAACTTCACTCTGAATTCGTCTAATTGCTGCAATTTTTTCACATTTCGCCCCGCATTGAAAGCTGCAGTGCATGGGCAAGTATTCAAGGTCAAGGCTGGTTGGCGGAATATGGAGCCCAATGCTTCATAAAAATGGCTAAAAACAAGGCGTACGTCTGGAATGGTTGCCGGGATGGGGCAGATGCGCGCGCCCGGAGTGAAGTGATTGCCTGCCTGCCGAACCCGACTGCCCGCACTAAGCATGCGGATGAAAATACTGCGCTATGAATTTGGTATAATACTGCGCCATGAAAATCAATTAGCTATAGGGATTTATTGTGAAAAGCATAATGCAAAGCAAAGCGCACGGCGGTAACGAATCTTCTCCAATCGAACCGCGCGAGCCGCAAATTGCGCTATTGATGTCGATTTGCCCCGGATTGGGCCAGATGTACGCAGGCTACCTGGCGCGAGGAATTATTTCCTATCTTGCGCTCATCATCGTCTCCTGGCTGGCCGCCATTGCATTCATGTACGTGGAGAACCGCTTTGTCGGCATTCTCTTGCTGTCCGTTCCGTTTGCTGGCGTTGCGCTGATTGCGCTGGATGCATTTCGGTGTGCCAAGGAGCAGTCCCGGGACTATCGCCTGGCCTGGTTCAATAGTTCAAAAGCTTATGTGGGCATATTTTTGCTCCTGCTCGTTACGGCAAATCCCCTCATGGATTTTTTCGTGGGCAAGAATGTGGTCCGCGCCTTTTATGTCACTTCGGACAGCATGGAGCCGGCCATTCTGGTGAACGACATTCTGGTCATCAACAAACTGGCTTCTCCGAAAAAGGGCGACATCGCGCTGATCGAATTTGACCAGCAGGCAAAGCAGTCAGCCCAGTTGACGAGCATCATGGAAGATCAGATTGTCAGCAGGATTGTCGCCGGGCCGGGCGACACGCTTGAAATTCGCGGCAAGGATGTGCTCGTGAACGGCGAAAAACTGGTTGAGCCCTATGCCCATTACAGCAACGAGGTAAGCACGATCAACATGGGCGAAGAAACAAACAAATTCGGCCCCAAGCCGATCCCCGCCGACACCTACTTCGTGCTGGGAGATAACCGGAATTATGCTGTAGACAGCCGCGTTCTCGGATTCATCGGCAAAAACAGGATTAGCGGAAAAGTCACCAAGGTGTTCTGGTCGTGGAACCTTGCCCAGAACGCCATCCAGTGGAGCAGGACGGCCAAGGCACTGAAGTGATCGCCTTGGCGCCGGCAATTTAAGCCGGCGCGCTGCCCGCTTATTGGTACAGCGCCGGAAACTGCTTGCGCAACAGTTCCAGCTTCGGCTTGTCGTGGATCACGATATAGGGCTGGTCAGGATGCAGCGCCAGATAGTTCTGGTGATAATCCTCGGCGGGGTAAAACTGCTGCAGCGGCACGATCTGGGTAACGATGGGTGCAGCAAAGGCGCGCGCGGCGGTGAGCTGCTGGATATAGCTTTGCGCGTTTTTTTGCTGCTCCGGGCTGGTGTAAAAAATGGCCGAGCGATACTGGCTGCCGACATCCGGACCCTGGCGGTTGAGCTGGGTGGGGTCGTGCGCCACGCTGACAAATACGTGCAGCAGTTGCTGGTAGGAAACCTTGGCCGGGTCGAAACGGACGCGCACTGCTTCGGCATGTCCGGTATTGCCGTTGCTGACCTGATCGTAATTTGCCGTGGCGGCGCTGCCGCCGGCATAGCCGGATTCCACTTCAGAAACCCCCTTCACGTGCTTGAACACCGCATCCACGCCCCAGAAACAGCCCCCGGCGAAGACCGCCGTTTGTTCGGCGGCTGATGCTGAGGCAGCCAGACCGAGCATGAGCCCCAGGCCGCCGAGTAATCGTTTAATGCTTAACATGATGGTTCTCCTTTAAGAGCCGAAGGTGAAGGCGTAGGCTTCCAGCCCCGGCGAATCCGACTGGATTTCCAGCAGGCCGTTCTTCGGTGTTTTCTGGTCGATCAGTTCGTAGAGGGTGTTGCGCTCAACCTTGACCACGCCGCCCGGTGCGTCCTTGCCGGCATCGGGGCCGACGGCCTCGCCATTCAGCCGGACGGTGACATTGACCGGCTTGCCGCTGGAGGTGCCGAGCACCAGAAACACCTTGCGTGCCTTGAAGTCTAGGCGCAGCGCAGCGCCTTTTTCACCTGCGACGATTCTCTCGGCTTCCACTTTCCACTTGCCGTTCAGCGCCCAGGCGTTTTCGGCAAGTGAAGCCGGAAAATGAAAATCGCTTTCGGCATCGGGGATCACCTTTTCCAGGCTGGCGAAGTTTTCCGCGCGGTCATGGCCGAGATAGGTTTCCGGCGTCTGTCCCGGCATGAATGCGGGTGCTTCCGCCTGGACGAACTTCGGCCTTGCTTTTCAGCCCGAGCAGGTAGCGGATGTTGTTCTCCGTGACAGCGTATTTACCCTCGCCGAAATGCGTGTAGACCACCTTGCCGTCACGGTCGATGAGGTAGTGCGCAGGCCAGTAGAGGTTGTCGAAATTCACCCAGGTGGAGAGCCGGTTGTCCTGCGCCACCGGGTAGCGGATGCCGTGCTGCGCGATGGCGGCCTTGACGTTGTCGAGCTTCTTCTCGAACTCGAATTCCGGCGAGTGCACGCCCACGATCACCAGCCCCTGGTCGCGGTATTTTCTGTCCCAGTCGGTGATGTAGGGCAGGGTGCGCACGCAGTTGATGCAGGAATAGGTCCAGAAGTCGATCAGCACCACCTTGCCTTTCAGACCCTGCATGGTGAGCGGCTGCGAATTGATCCAGGACTCGATGTCGGCGAATTCCGGCGCAGCGTAGGGCTTGTCCAGGCCGTCCTGCAGCACCAGTTCTGAGGCCGGCTGCTGCTGTGTCTGGGCTGCGGGGTGTCAGCAGTGTTTCCACATCCACGCCGGAAGCGATATAGGCGACGGACAGCAGGATCAGCACGCCGAAACCGCGCCGCACCGCTTCGGCATGGCGGGTGAGGAAGCCCAGCTTGCCCATGATCTTTCTCCCGGTCAGGGCGATGATCAGCATTGGTATGCCCGTGCCGATGGCGAAGGACAGGATCAGCAAGTTGCCGGCAAAGTCGGTCTCCTGACGGATGACCTGAACCAGCACGGCGGCCAGGATCGGCCCTGCGCAGGGTGTCCACACCAGTCCGATCAGCGCGCCGATCATGACGCCGCTGAGCAACCCCTCGCCGCCGCGAGACGCCAGGTTATTGCCGTAATTGGCTGCGCCCTGCGTCAGCGCGCTGAACTTCTCCGACAGTTTCGACGACAGCAGCACCAGCCCGAACAGCGCGAGCAATACCAGCGAAACGTCCTTGATGATATCGAGATCGACGCCCAGCGCCTGCACGATCTGGCGCGAAACCAGCGCAAACGCGCTGAACGCCAGCACGAAGCCGATGATGATGCCGTAAGGCCTGCTCTTGCCGCCCTCGACCGAGGCCGCCAGCACCAGCGGCAATACCGGCAGGATGCAGGGCGAGACGATCAGCGCCAGACCTTCGAGAAATGCCAGTCCGATATCGACAATCATGTGCCTATGCCCCTTCAGCGATGAATTTCAGCACCACGCCGTTGTTGCAGTATCTCAGGCCGGTGGGTTTTGGCCCGTCGTTGAACACGTGGCCGTGGTGGCCGCCGCAGCGGGCGCAATGATATTCGGTGCGCGGCAGCACCAGCTTGCGGTCGATTCTGGTCTCGACATGGCCGGGCAGAACATCGTAAAAGCTCGGCCAGCCGGTGCCGCTGTCGAACTTGTACTTCGAGGGGAAGAGCGGCAGGTCGCAGGCAATGCAGGCGTAGGTGCCGCTGCGTTTTTCATGGTTGAGCGGGCTGGTGAACGGCGCCTCGGTACCTTCATGGCGCAGGATGTCATACTGCGCCGGGGTCAGCAGCTTTTTCCATTCCGCATCGCTGCGGCTGATTGTTGCGATGCGCTCCGCCGCCATGGCCTGAAGTGGCAGGAATAACTGCGGCACGGCCAGCATGCTCGCGCCGCCGCTGGCCAGTTTGATGAATGTACGTCTGTCCATGATCTTTCACCTCGAAAAGTATTTATTGAAAATACGATGGCTTGCCATCTTTGCCGAGGTATTCGGCACAGGCCGGAAAAAGGTTACATCCCGGGTGAGATGGGTAGACGATGCTGGCGGTGGCTTGAGCATGTTTCCGGGCCTGAAAGAACAATGGGCGTGCGGGGTTTTTCTGGAAAACGGGTAAATCGGGTATGCTGATTTATCACATCTATTTTGCACCTTACGCAGAAGGCGGACGGGAACGTAAATGAGGCCGAATGAGAAACTTCAATATGGGTGGGGCTGCAAAAGCAGCCGGATTGGCGGTTACGCTGACAATATTTGGTTGTGCGACAAGTGAGCGAGAGGTCGAGTCCGCCGTTCCTCGAAGTCAGCCCCCGGCACCCGCAGCATGTGTCAGTTGTGATGCGAGCAGCGTGGCCCAGGCGGCAGCAAAGCCGGAAAGCGAGAGCTTTTCCGAATGGCTTGCCGGTTTCCGCGTCCGGTTAAGTCAATCCGGCGCCAGAGCCGAGACGGTCGCGTCAATGCTGGATGGACTTGAGCCCGATGAACGCATCATCGAGCGTGACCAGAGCCAGCCGGAGTTTGTCCGTCCGATCTGGTCCTATCTCGATATTGCGGCATCCGGTTTGCGCATCTCCAACGGGCAGAAGGCCTATGCGGCGCATCGTGAAACTATTGATGCGATTGCCGGGCATTATGGTGTGCGCGCAGAAATTCTGCTCGCCGTCTGGGGACTGGAAAGCGCCTACGGCGCGACCACGGGCGACAATGATGTCGTTCAATCCCTGGCAACTTTGGCCTGGGAAGGGCGCCGCCGCGACTGGGCGGAGGGGCAGATCATTGCCGCAGCGCAAATGATCGACCGCGGCTTTGCGACTCGCGATCAGCTTACCGGCTCCTGGGCTGGCGCAATGGGTCAGACACAATTCATGCCGACGACTTATCTGGAATGGTCCGCTGACTGGGATGGCGATGGCCGCCGCAACATCTGGACGGACGAGTTTGATGCGCTGGCGTCTGCGGCCAATTTGCTCCGGGGGGCTGGCTGGCAGGCCGGCGCGCCGGTGGTTGTGGAAATGCTGCTTCCCGAGAAATTTGATCTGGACCAGTGGGACCCGGAGCGCAGCCTGCTGGTCAGCGAATGGGAGAAGCTCGGGTTGCTTCGAGTCGGCAATGCGCCCTGGGCAGCCGAAGACCGGGTGCGGGCCGCAAGGCTGGAACTGCCTGCAGGCCGGGCCGGGCCGGGGTTCCTGACATTCCAGAATTTCCGGGTGATCAAGCGCTATAACAATTCCACCTCGTATGCGCTCGGCGTTGCGCATCTCGCTGAACGTATTGCCGGCGGCGGCCCCATTATCGGGCCCTGGCCTGAAGGCAATGTGCCCTTGTCCCGCGCGCAAACTCGCGAACTGCAAGCCGAGCTGAATGCGCTGGGGTATGATTCAGGGCAGCCAGATGGTTTGGCCGGTCCCAATACCCGCCGCGCCCTGCGCGATTTTCAGCGGGCCAATAGGCTCGATGCCGATGGTTATGTTGGTACATCGGCCTATGAGGCGGTAATGGCGGCTGGCGCACGAAAATAAGTAGCTTGAATGATGGCGTGGGGGAGAACAGCCGGTTTAGGGTTAATGAAAGATGCGTGGCTAGTGGTCTGCTTTCGAAATAGAGGGACAAAATGAAACGGATGGATTTTGTCGCGTGGCAAGGTGCGAGGAGGCGACATAGCAAGCTCTATGGCAACGACGAGCAACGCCGCCACGTGGCAAAAGACGCCGTTTCATGTCTCGATATTTCGGAAGCAGACCACTAGAGTGCTTCATTCTGTTGGCAACTTATCGCCGCGTGAAATCTGGTGTGGTAGGTCGGTCTTCAGACCGACATGTCAGGCTCAGTGAATAAGTTCCCATATTCAAAAGCACTACACTAGAGCTTGAGAGGGCGTTCATGATGTATTACCGCTTATGGTTCGCTAAACACATGGAGGCCATGTGCCGTTAACTCGTCCTGATGACGGTGTTCCATTCCTTGCGTTACTCAGACGCTTCGCGCTGATTTACCTGCCCATCGTTAGCGTTTTTACCATCATTCTGCTGTCGGGCATTCGGCTTGACGAACAAAAGCAGGCGAAGGAAATCGAGGGAAAAGAGAGAGCCCGCATTGCATTTGCCAGCGCGCAGATCATGCAGGATTTTTCGGCGGTCAGTACCGAGCTGCGCGTCATTTCCAGCCTGCCTCTGCTGCGCTGGTATCTGGATAGCGGCAACCCTGCGCAGCGAGAGGAGCTGGAGAGGCTTTTTATGGTGCTGATGCGGGGCGGGCAGCACTACGATCAGATGCGCTACATTGATGCAGACGGACAGGAAGTAATCCGTGTCAATTACAACGCCGGCAAGCCTGCGATCGTGCCGCCCGAGCAGTTGCAGAACAAGGCGGAACGCCCTTACTTTCGCGATACGCTCAAGCTCGACCAGGGTGAGGCATTTATCTCGCCACTGGACCTGAATGTTGAACATGGCATCGTCGAGATCCCCAACAAGCCGATGATCCGTTTCGGTACGCCGGTATTCGATAGCGCGGGGCGCAAGCGCGGCGTGATCGTGCTCAATTATTTCGGGCGTGAATTGCTACAGCGCTTTCATGTGGTGATGCAAGAGGGCGGGCCACATCGCGGCATGCTGCTCAATCGTGACGGCTACTGGCTAAGCAGCACCAGGCGCGAGGATGAGTGGGGCTTCATGCTGGGCAATAACGAGCACACTTTCGGGCGTGATTTTGCCGAAGAATGGGCCACCATCTCCGCCACCGAACAAGGGTCGCTGTTGACAGATCGGGGCTTGTTTGTCTTTGCCACGGTTTACCCGCTGTTGCCCGGTCATGTCCTGACGCCGGACTCGCCCCTGGAAAATGCGCCCAGCCCACAGGACCTGACGGCGCATGAATACCAATGGAAAATCGTGTCGTTTGTTCCTCGGGCAAACATTGCTGGTGCCGCCATATACAATCAACCCATTGGCCGGGTCATACAGTCATCCGTTTACCTATTGCTTGCGCTTGCCGCCTGGCTCATCGCGCTCACCACCTTGAGGCGCAAGCAGGCGGAAGATGCTTTACGGGAAAGTGAGGCCAGATTCAGTGCCATCATTGAAGCCACGCCCGTGCCGTTTGCACTGAATGATGCTCAGGGCAATATTACCTTTCTGAACCCAGCGTTTGTTCAAACGCTGGGTTACACCACGGACGACATTCCCTCACTGGCAGACTGGTGGACTCTTGCTTACCCAGACCCGAAATATCGGCAATGGGCGGCTGAAACCTGGCAGAACAATCTGGATGAAGCGAAGCGCTCCAACGGAGACATCCCTTCGATGGAGGTGAACATCCGCTGCAAGGATGGCTCGGTGCGTACTTTCATCATCAGCGCAACCCCACTTCAGATGCATTTTTCTGGAATGCATCTGGTTATCTTTTATGACATCACGGAACGCAAGGCTGCTGAAGAGAAAATCAATATGCTGGCCTTCTACGACAGCCTGACGCAACTTCCAAATCGCCGCCTGCTGACCGACCGGCTGGACAAAATCATGGCTGCCAGCAAGCGCAGTGGTCGTTATGGCGCGGTGATGTTTCTCGATCTGGATAACTTCAAACCGCTCAACGATGAGCACGGGCATAGTGTGGGTGATTTGCTGCTGGTGGAAGTGGCGCAGCGCATTGTCCATTGTGTGCGTGAAATGGATACGGCCGCGCGTTTCGGGGGAGATGAATTCGTGGTGATACTCAGCGAACTGGACGAGGGGAAAACCGAATCGGCCTCGCAGGCTGGCATTGTTGGGGAGAAAATCCGTGTCGCGCTGGACAGGCCTTTTGTGCTGAAATTACAGCGCGATGAACAGGCGGAAATCATAGTTGAACATCATTGCACCGCGAGTATTGGCATCACATTGTTTATCGATCACGAAGTCGGTGTTGAAGAGATTCTCATGCAGGCGGACGCGGCGATGTACCAGGCCAAGGAGGCCGGGCGCAATCAGATCAGGTTTTATGAGCCTAAAACTTGAGTGGCAGCCTGAAAGAGGGGGTTGCGAACAAGCGTCATCATAATATAATATGAATGAACGTTCATTCGATATCTGGATTTCCCCATGGCTCGCACGCCTGCCAATGTTCAGCCCGGCCAAATCAGAGAGAAAATAATTGCTGCTGCGCTGCGACTGTTTACGCAGCGTGGCTATTTCAGCACGACTGTGCCCGATATGGCCCGGGCTGCGCAGGTCAGCGTAGGCTCCATCTATCATCACTTCAAGGACAAGGAAGATGTGGCGCGTGCGCTTTATCTGAGCCTGATGGAGTGGCTGGAGGATGAACTGGCGCGTATCGCTCATGACAATTCCACAGCGCATGATCGGTGCCGCGCCGTCATGTCCATGCTGTTTGAATTCACGGAATCGAACCGTGACGCCATGGATTTCATGTTGTATGCAAAGCATCGGGATTTCCTGCCAAGCGAGCGCCCGGTGTGCTCTTCCAAACCTTTCGAAACCATGCGGACATTTGTTCAGGAAGGCATGGACAAGGGAGAAATTCGCCAGATGGATGTCATGGTGGCCACCTCGTGCCTTTTCGGCGGCGCCATACGACTGATCACTGCGCGACTTGATGGAGTACTTGCCGAACCGCTCCCGGACAGGCTGGATGCTGTCTGGGAATGTGCCTGGCGGGGTATCGCGGCCTGATTCCGGGTCGTGTTTTTTTACGTTCATTTCGAACGAACGTTCATTTTTAGACGGAAGAAAACGGAGTGCTGCACGACCATGTCAGAAAAGATCGCCGAGCCGCACGAGCTGTGCTTCGGCTGCGTGTATTTCCCGCCCAATCTTCCCCGGCAGATGTATGCCGATGAAGATTGGGACATGCTGCAGGAGCGTGCCTGTTCCTTTGAAAACCAGCCCGGCGATGAGGGCTGCCAGGCAACGCGCAAGACCAGTTGCAGCCTGGTCGACCTGAGTGCATTTAACGCATCAATCACCATTCCAGAAAAATGAACCAACACCCCACAGGAGAATGAAAATGACTTTCCAGCGCATGCTGATTCTTTGCTTGATGCTCTTCGCCCCGTTGCTCCCGGTACAGGTGGCGGCCTCCGCCCCGATAAACGACGCTGCCGCACTGCAGGGCGTGAAGGAAGGCAAGGGCGTATTCCTGATCGATTTCAGCGATGCAAAGAAAACCGCTTTCTATCTTGAAATCATCAAGGGCACCCATGCCGGGCTGATTCGGCAAGGCGTAAAACCCAGCTTTGTCATCGTCTACATCGGGCCGACTGTGCGTTTTCTGACGCACCGCGCCGGATGGCGAACTGGAACTGGAGCAGGGCGACGCACTCAAGGCGATTGCCGAGCGGGTAAAAGAGCTGGACCAACTCGGAGTCCGGCAGGAAATCTGCGCCATCGCTACCAAGGTATTCAAGGTGCCCAACGAAACCGTATTGCCCGGCCTGACGCTGGTGGGCGATGGTTTTATTTCACTGATCGGATGGCAGACTCAGGGGTACAAGCTTATTCCCTTGTTCTGAGAATTGGTTTAGATTGGCTTGAATGGACGCTTGCGGTGGGGGGTAGAAACCCACTGAATTAGTGGTCATTACCCCATAAGGGGATTCCGATCCACTACGAACTGAAGTTCGTGTGGAATCGTATATGAGGCACTCTCAGTGACGAAGCAATCTCACAAATCGTTGAAAAACAAGATTGCTTCGCTGCGCTCGCAATGACTGTGCACACTTTTCAGGGGGGGCTCAAAACCGCTCATGCGGCATCAGGTAACGCCATTGCCCCGGCGGCAGTTTGCCCATCGATACACGCCCTATCCTGATTCGTTTCATGGATAGAACCTCCAGTCCGACACGCTTGCACATATGCACGATCTGGCCCGGTTGCATGCCCTTGAGGGCGAAGCGCAAGCGGGTTTCATTTTGCCAGCTGACCTTGATCGGGGGCAGCGTCCGGCCATTAAAACTGAGCCCGTGGTTGAGAAGCTTGAGGCCATCGGGGTGAATCTCTCCTGCAACTTCCACAATGTATTCCTGCTCAAGGGTGGCGGCATCTTCGTTCAGCTTGCGCGCTACGCGCCAGTCCTGGGTAAATACCGAGAGGCCGCCGGCATGGGCCTCTAACGGGATGCCTTGCGTCAGCCGGGTAAAATGCTGCTTGAGCATGTGGATGCCGGAGGCGTCGTCTGTCATCCGCGTGTCGGCGCCAATCAGTTGCTGCGCGGCGTCGGTGTCTGGCGGCTGGTGCAGCAGGATGGTCACCGGCTCTAGCGGCGAGAGGCGGGCTTCGGGATGGAGCTCAACCTTCTGCTGCGACACTCTGAACTGCGGTTCTTCAACAACTTCTCCGTCAACCGTGACCCAGCCGCCTGCGATATAAAGCTCGGCTTCCCGGCGAGAGCAGGGGACTAATTCGGCAAGGCGTTTTGCGAGACGAACAGGGTCTGTCATGGTTCATGCAACCGGAAAACTAAAGACACCCATTGTAAACGCGCAAGCCAGGCTATCGCCTGTAAAATGCAAGCATGGATGCCGTCAAAAAATCAGCAAGCCCTCCCAGTCTGGAGGGCATCACCCTGGAAGCGATCGTCACGCGACTGTCCGAGACCATGGGGTGGGAGGCAATGGGGGTTGCTGTGCCGATTCGCTGCTTTACGCACGACCCCAGCATCAAATCCAGCCTGAAGTTTTTACGCAGAACGCCCTGGGCGCGCCATAAAGTGGAGCAGTTGTATTTGCAACAGGCCTGCATCTCCTAGCCCGGATATTGCATGAATTTTCGCGATGATCGCGCAGGATTTTGTTTTGTAGGGAAATTTTGAGAAGGAGCGGCGTAGTTATTCATACGCCCGACTGAACAAGATTTTCATACGAAACAAAAGACAAGCGAGGGCGCGGTGAATTCATGCAATATCCGGGCTAGATGTCGGGTCCTCCGTGAATGGAAACTTGGCTATTTTGATTGGCGCTGACTGCGGAAAAGTTCCTCCCCTTTCAAGGGGGAGGTTAGGTGGGGGATGGGTTAATAGCAGGTGTTGCACCCGTCCCCGCCCCATCCCGCCCCTTGAAGGGGAGGGAGCAGACGAAGTCGCAAAATCACGGACTGAAGAGGCGTGCTTCGTTTGCCCAGTGCGTGCCGTGCACTGGAGGAAAGGCGGATGCCAGACAGGGAGATATTCATGTCGATTTCCTTTCTCGGCTGTAAACGATTTCGCTGCCGATGCCAACTCCTTGCTCGCGTGCTATTTACACGCCCACCAGTTGAGCGGTATAGCCGGCTGTTTTTACCACACTTAACAAGTCGGCTGGGCGCGTCTTGTCTGGATCGAAAGCCACCACCAGCAGGTGTTCTCTGCCGGGGTTGAAGCGCGGTGCGATCACGCCTTCAAGATCGCGCATCCTGGATTCAAGCGCACTGCGTGCCTCTGTATCCAGATTTTCAGGGATATGGATCATGACGTCGCTGATGTTCATTTTCTGCTCCTTCCGGTAAATGGGGATTTACCCCGTTATTCGTACGACAAATATGGACCGTACGTTCCACAATAAAACAAAAAAGTCAGTCCAGCGCTTTCAGAACCAACTCGATAATGGTTTTCAGCGTCTGCGCATCCGCACCGGCCTTGGCCTGAACTTTCAGCCCGCTCATGCTGCTGACCAGGAAAGCCGCAAGCGCCCGCGCGTCTTTGTCCGGTGCAATATCGCCTTCATGCTGTGCGCGTTCAACAGCTGCCTGTAGCGCCCCACGAAACCGCGCAACGCTTTTCGCCACATCCTGGGCGATGACCGGCTCGGTCTGGGCAAACTCGCTGGCCGTATTCATCACCAGGCAGCCACGCGGTGCAACATCTCCAGCGGCATCATCCAGCACGGAATGAAGGAAATCCTCGATAAAGCGCCTTCCGCCCGGCGCCGCCGCCAGTCCCTGGTAAAGCTGTCCGGCAAACTGATCCGCATAGCGGGCGAGACAAAGCCGGAATAACTGCTGCTTTCCGCCAAAGGCCTGGTAAAGACTGCTTTTGGATAGATTCATGGCAGCCAGCAGATCCTGCATCGACGTGTGCTCATAGCCTTTCGACCAGAACAGGGACATCGCATCATCCAGAGCGGTGTCAGGGTCGAACTCAAGGGGGCGTCCAATATTTGCAACCATGCGTACAAATATGGACCGATAGGTACATAATGTCAAGGAATAAACCGGGCTGCTCGTTAAGGGAATAGAAGTGTCAGTTTTGGCGAGCCGAAAAGTTGAAATGTACGCAGTGTGGCAATGAAACTGCCTGGTATAACAAGCTCAAGGCCGCCATATCTCTAAAAAGTGAATATGGGCCGGTCGCGGGCTTATTTCTTCAGCTGTTCCAGCTTGCCCTCGACCCCATTCCACTTGTCTGCGTCGGGGAGGGGATCTTTTTTCCTGGTGATGACGGGCCAGGTTTTTGCCAGTTCTGCGTTGATTTCGAGAAACTTCTCCTGCTCCGGCAGCAGATCCGCTTCCGGGAAGATCGCTTCGGCTGGACATTCTGATACGCATACGTCGCAATCGATACATTCTTCCGGGTCGATTACCAGGAAATTGGGCCCTTCGTGGAAGCAGTCCACCGGGCAAACCACGGCGCAGTCGGTGTACTTGCAGAGGATGCAGTTTTCGGTCACGACGTAAGTCATTTTCCTGTACTCCCTATCCGTTATGTTTGCATCTCAAGCCGCGAGCGCTGAGGGCTGGCTGACTCCGTATGATGGGCATTGTATGTCATATGAAGGATAAATTAACCACGTTTCATCAATGGTTTAATGAATTTTCCCGGTGATTTGGCTGTCAAAAAAATATCCCGGCAAATCTGTCTGTGAATCATGGCCGGGCTTTATGCAACATCTCACCGCACAAAAGGAGTGATCCATGAATACCCTGCGTTCCATTTTCGCTATCCTGTTTTTCACCTTCGGGTCGCTTGCCTTTGCTGCGGAAGGGCTGGTGGCAGTCAAGAGCCCTCATGGCGCTAATGAAACCATGAGCCGGCTTGAGGAGACCGTGAAGCAGCGCGGTCTTACTGTATTTGCGCGGATCGATCATGCCGCCGGCGCGGCCAGGATCGGCAAGACGTTGCGGCCCACGACGCTTCTGATTTTCGGCAATCCCCAGGGCGGCACGCCACTCATGGAATGCGCCCAGTCTGCGGGAATCGATCTGCCGCTCAAGGCGCTGGTCTGGGAAGATGCTGCTGCACAGGTCTGGCTTGGTTACAATGATCCTGCCTTCCTGGCGCAACGACACGGAGTCGCACAGTGTCCCGTCGTTCAGGGCTTGCAGAAGGCACTGGCGGGGATCGCCGAGGCCACTGTCGCGCAGTAGCAATTCTGCGCGGCTTCACGCAAGCGGCCTGCCGGATAACATGATTGCAGGGGAGATGAAGCAATGGCAATAAGCCTGATCACAGCGCTAAAGCTGGTTCCATGGGCCGAGGTCGTGAGCAATGCGCCACTGGTTGTCGATGGCGCCAAAAAACTGTGGAAAACCGTGGGCAAGAAAACGGCGCCGGACAAGCAAGGCGGCGCCGAAGTTGAATACGAACTGACTCCCGATTCAAAGACCATCGCGGCCCTTCTGTCCCGAATCTCCTCGCTTGAAGGCGATGTGGCGGATTTGCAGCGGAAGATGGTGTCGTCCGCTGAATTGATCAAGGCGCTTGCCGATCAGAACGCCCAACTTGTCAGGGCCGTGGAAGTCTTGCGGCGGCGCCTGCTGGGCGTGATCGTTATTCTTGGCGCTGTTGGTATGGCATGTCTGTATCTGATAGTGGGGCGCTAGGCCGTCCATACATTTGCTGGCGGAAGGCGTGAGCCTCTCTCGCGGGAGATGGCTCGGCCGAGCCGACGCAGTCAACTGCGCTGGTTCGGCCGTGTGGGCTTACTTCTTGGGTTCCATGGCCATGCTGCCGTCTTTCTCCATTTTGTCGTTCTGCTTTTCCATCTTTTTCGGTTTGGCTTTCATCATCATCGCGCCTTCACTGGCCGCAGGCTCCTTTTTCATGGTGTCCTTGGCCATTGCGCCTTTTTCCATGGCCTCATGCTTGTCCATCGGCTCCATGGCAAAAGAAAGGCTGGCGGTACACATCAGACAGAGGGAAAGCAGGGTGGTTGAAATTTTGTTCATTGGAATCTCCTGATTTAATAAATAGCATCATTGGTACTTGATGCAGAAAAAACATCACGGAGGTGCGTGGAAATGAAATTTCTGCCCCGTGTACCGGCTTATTCGGGCAGACTCAAAAAAAGGTTACAAAGAATTTTTCAGGATCAGCTTTGAAGGATAAAACAGACAATCTCGAAGCGCTCATGAAGCTGTCCCTGGACGGGGACAAGCATGCCTATGCGCGGCTGCTGCAGGAAACCACGCGTTTTCTGCGCCCTTTTCTGGCCCGGCGCCTCAATGTCGAGAGCGAGGTGGACGATCTGTTGCAGGAAATCCTGATCTCCGTGCACAAGGCGCGGCATACCTTCGACGGCGACCGGCCTTACAAGCCATGGGCCTTTGCGATTGCCAAATTCCGCCTGCAGGATCATCTGCGCGCGCACTATGCCGACCAGCTTCATCACGCCGTCGAATTGTCCGAAGTGGAAAATGAATTGCAGGAAAATGTAACCAAATCCGACATCAGCTACGAATCTATCAGTGGGGAAGTCGAAAAACTCCCCCCCAAACAGGCCGCCATCCTGCAGATGATGCACCAGGAGGGTTATACCGCCAGAGAGGTGGCCGAAAAAATCGGCATGAAGGAATCCGCGGTCAAGGTCGCGGCGCATCGCGCCTACAAAATATTGCGAAAGGTACTGGAAAGATAATGGGAAGTATCGAAGAACTGGTTGATAGCCTGGCACAGGATGCCGCCCCGGTGAAGCCGGCGCCGCATCCCCTGAAGCTGAGCCTCGGATGGGTGGCGGCGGCGGTGGTCTATCTTGTGCTGTCGCTGTGGATATCCGGCTTGCGCCCGGACCTGGAGCATAAGCTCCATGAGCCGTGGTTCGTTGCCGAGCTGGCGTCGCTTGCCCTCATCTTCCTCGCCACGTCCCTGAGCGCTGCCGTGCTGGCCTTTCCCGATCTGCACCAGATGAAGAAGACGGTCTGGGCGCCTGCCGGCCTGTTTGCGCTCTTTATCGGGATCATGTTCTTTGCCTGGCGCGCCGATACACCGCCCGCGCCGCTGCCTGTGCACAGCTTCGAATGCACGGCCAGCATCACTCTGTTTGCGCTTCTTCCGGCCGTCTGGACCTTTCTCTCCATGCGCAAGTTTGCCAGTACCCACTACCGCTGGGCAGGCAGTGTCGCGCTGCTTTCTGCCTTCAGTGTTGGTGCTTTGTGGCTGCTGCTGCATGAACTGAATGACTCGGTCAGCCACGTCATCTTGTGGCACTACCTGCCTATGTTGGGCGATTGGGCTGATTGGCTGGTGGCTGGGGAAGAGGGTGTTGAAGTGGTAGATTGTTTTGGGTGCCGGGGCCGCCCGGCATCAAACATCCGTGATGCGAACAAAGCCATGTGGCTAAGTGTGACGAATCAAGGCATGAAATCGGGGTATCTCATGTGATTTTACAAAATATGGCCCCGTGATGTCGGGCATGCATTGTTTGCGAGATCATCGAGTCTGATCCAATTGATCATACGCGCCGTATCCTCGATTACGCCCGCCAGCAAAACTGCTAGACTAGCCCAGGTAACAACAAGGAAAGGGGGGAGGGTATGCCGACCATTAGCCAGTTTTTCGGGATCGTGATCCAGATGTTCTGGCGGGAGCATGCGCCCCCTCATTTTCATGCCCTGTATGGCGAATATGAAGCCTTGATCGACATTCGAACACTGGAAGTAATCAAGGGCAGTTTGCCAAGACGCGCGCTGGCTCTTGTGCTTGAATGGGCGGTACAGCATCGTGTCGAGTTAATGGAGGACTGGAACCTATGCCAATCGAAACAGCTACCCAAGAAAATATCGCCTTTGGATTAAGGGCTGCGGCTGCGTGGCGTATACGTGCTGTCAACGTACTGCCAGGTTACCGTCTCTCGATTACATGCAACGACGGGACAAACGGTATTGTGGACATGTCGGCACTAGTGAACAGTGCTGATGCAGGCATGTACGCAGAGCTTGAGGATCATCAAATGTTTCAGCAGGTCAAAGTTGAGCTTGGTGTACTCACCTGGCCGAACGGCGCAGACCTTGATCCTTCCTGGGTGCATGAAGAGATCAGTAAAAATAAAACGTGGTCTGTCCCCGTTTAACTTTGACAGAAGATCAGCCAGACGTGCCGCGACAAACTCCCCTCTGTCCACCGCCGAGCAGCCGCCGGGCTGGCCCCGGCATCAAATATTCGCGAAGCGCACAAAGCTATACTGCGCAATGATTATGAATCAAAGCGTGAACCCGTTGCACCCCATGTGATTTTGCAAGACTTGACCCCGCGCATGTTGTCGAAAATTCTTACAGTCTCGCTTAAAAAGCTTTCAATTGATCAGCCATCGCCCTCGATTTAATCACTTAACGTACTATATTTAAATATGAATTCTATTTATCGCTGGAATTGGTATGGATTGTGCTTAAGCTGTGTCTGCAAGTTAATTTGGGTTAGTGAATTCAGTGAATGCCTGACGCATTAAAAGAAATTTCGAATTTTTACCTTAGCAAAGTTAGGAATCTACCATGCATAAAAAACTAAGATCCTTGCTGGCTCTGCTCACGATTATGAGCGCTGGCCAAGCCAACGCAGCCATATTTATTGAAGATTTCGAGGCTGCTTTCCCGGCCTGGGAAAGTGGCTGGCTAGGAACCAACTCCAATCTCCAAAATTTTTACGGTATTGGCGGGGGTCGGGGCAACAACCCCGATGGCCTTTGGATACAAGACGGCCTGAACCTTACAAATTCAACCGAAATCTCATTTAACACGGGCTTCGGCAGCGCCATCACAAGCTTTTCTATTGATGTCACCAGTTGGGCCAGTGGACTTGTGTTCAATGCTTACGACATGGGCGGCGTATCGCTGATTGGCACCGCCATCACATCATATGCAGGCGCTTATTCTAATCCGGGATCTTATCAAACCATCGCGTTCTCATCTTCGAACGGGGTATCCCGCTTCGAAATAATCGGTAGCCAAATTGAAGGCAATACAAGTATCGACAACGTTGTTGTGAGCACCGGTCAAGTTCCAGAACCCGCCTCCCTGGCGCTGCTGGGAATCGGCCTCGCTGGCTTGGCCATGCGCCGCCGCAAAACAGCCTGATCAGTCTGATGCAGCAAGTAAAACGGCGGCCTGAGGGTCGCCGTTTTACTTGCTGCATCAGGAATGCTTGTAACGACGCCTAATCAAAAGTCGGAAAACTTTACACAGAGCAAGAAGCAAGGGTCAGGTCTTGCGAAATCACACTCACATGCTTATGAAGTGCGAGCTATCCTGATGCAGGCGCACCCGGATCGCGGAACGCCCTCAGTCTCCCCTGACCCGAAGATTCACCGTAATCGACGAGCCCTCCACACAGCTGGCATGCTTGCCCGAACCTCCGACTGGCTTGCTCAGGGTCAATTCGCCTCGCTCAAGCAGGCGGCGGAAATCTGCTTCCGATAGATCGAAGCTGGCGCGGGAGCAATTGAGCGCGGCTTTCGCTTCGCCGCCGCTTGTGGCGAAAGCGACATCCGGTGCTTCGACTTCTATCCTGACCTTGCCATCCTCCACCCCGACCGACACCACGCCATCCCTGAATTGACCGTAGCGGTTGGAGCTGCTCACGTCGAACCGTGAGAATGGAGCGCTGCGCGCGCAAGCGCCGTCCTGGCTGCTGCGCTCGAGGCAAACACCGCCCTGGACGGACTTGACTTCGATGCCTGTTGACAGCGTGTCCAGGTCATATTCGCGCCGGATCGTCTGTCCGCCCCCTGGCCCGGTTGCGCTGGCATCGCCAATCGCATCCCCCGGCGGAAGCAGGCGACCGGTCTTGTCCCCACCTGCTGGCTGACCGATTTCGGCAAGCGGCACCCTGTCCACCCGCCGACCGGAAGACGAAACCTCGGGTTGATTGTCCCGGGCGCTGGCGCTGCCACCCTCATCGACACGCCCCACGGGCTTCGTCACCAGCAAGTCGAAGGGCTCGGCGATCAGGAGATTGCCAACAAAACGCTCCTCCACGCTGTAGCGCAGGTTCTTGCTGCCCTTCGTCTGCGCGCTGGCATGCCCCTCGCCCCCCTGGACGGTGATTCGGCCCTCGATCTCGATCGCGCGCGGCGGCCCAAGTGTCTCCCGTACAGAGGAAGAACGATCCCCGTCGAATTCTCCCTGGGGATCACGTGCCGAGGCGCCCTCCTCTGTCGTGCCCGGGTCGGCGGGCAGCGTGTCCGCGTGCCGCGCGCCCTCCGCCCCCACTGGCGCGCGCTGTGCCCCGACAATGCCAACGAAATCACGATGCGCGCCGTTGATGATTTGCCTGCGCCGCGCCATTTCCTGCTCGGGTGTTGCAGCTGGTGTCAGCCAGCCTGCCGTGCCGATCCCCGGTGTCGCGGACTTCATCAGCGCCTCGACCTGGTCGCGCATGTCCGCCGCGCCGCGCAACTCGGGCGGCAGCGGGTCGGCGGCCATGACCGCATAAGGCCAGGCGGCAAAGGCCGCGGCGACGAACATGTTCAACTGGATACCCATTTTTCCTCCTGGCATAGTCTGAGTGTTCCCTGAAAAAAGCAGATCATATAGCGGAATCAATAGGGTCAGATTCGATTGCTGCTGAAACTGCGCACCAGCAGGGGGCGCGCACCGGCAAGAGTCCACCGGCAAGGGTCTACCATTGCAAAATCACACTACCTTGGGCTGAACGTGCCGCACTCAATCGACGCACGAGCCTCAAGCCGCCTTGAGTATGAAATCCACATGGATGACATCAAACGGAAAGACAATCATTCCATCCTCCGTTTTTGACAGCAGCCCCGCGTTGAGCAAAGCAGTCACGTCGCCGTGCACGGCTTTGATATCGCGCTCCACACGCCGCGCCGCCTCGCGGATGGACATGGCGCCCGCGCCCATCATCGTGTTCAGCAGCTCCAAACGCTTGCCGGACAACACCTTGAACAGCAGCTCGGGCGATTCAAAGCTGATGCGTGGCGCTGAAGCCTTGCCGTCCTTCCATGCCGCGGTAAAATCGCCCAAGGTGTCGGCTAATGGCCTGATATCAATCGTTACTGTTTTCATTACGCCACCTCTTCACATCCTCGAAAAAATCCGCAACCAGCTTATCGGCGGAGATGAAGTGATATTTCACTTCCCTGTCGCGCACATGCTTATGGTCACCCTTGCCCGCCTCGTTGTCATAACGCAGTACACATTCGCCCGCGACCACGAATGCCAGCCGGTATTTATAGCGATGCTTGCAGCCGGGAAGCGGCTCTGGAACCTCCCACAACACCAGTTCCGCAAACGCGTGTTCCATGACAGGGACGCGGCGGTTAAATAATTCTCGGGCTTTCATGTTGGAGACAATAACAACAGGATTGTGTGTTGTCAAACAGTCCAACATGTAACCCGGCATGCCGAGGCTGGGCGAGAGTTATCGCCTAGCTTGGGCTTCACAATCTCTGCCCAACCTACTCCTGTTCGAACAGTTTCCGGTATTCCCCATAGCCTTCCTTCTCCAGGTCTTCCTTCGCGATGAAGCGCAGCGAGGCCGAGTTCATGCAGTAGCGCTGGCCGGTCGGTGCGGGGCCGTCGTCGAACAGGTGGCCGAGATGCGAGTCGCTGTGCGTGCTGCGCACTTCGGTGCGCACCATGAAGTGCGAGCCATCCTGGTGCAGGGTGACGTTGGCCGGGTCGAGTGCCTGGGTGAAGCTCGGCCAGCCGGTGCCGGAATCGAACTTGTCGCGCGAGCTGAACAGCGGCTTGCCTGACACGATATCGACGTAGATGCCTTCCGCCTTGTTGTCCCAGTAGGCGTTGCGGAAGGGCATCTCGGTGCCGTTTTCCTGGGTGACGTGGTATTGCTCGGGGCTGAGACGTTGCTTGAGTTCCTCGGCAGCGGGTTTGTCGTGGCAGTCTGACATGTTTATCTCCTAAAAATCCTTATTTGAACCACGGCGCTCACGGAGGGCACAGAGAAAGACTTTCTTGTGTTCTTACTCCGTGTTCTCCGTGATCTCCGTGGTTAACTGCTTTTTTCTGCCTGTTTGAAAGGACTTCTCTCGTTGAGTTCGTCCATGTAAAAGCGCATGCCGCGCGTCTCGCGCTTGAGAAAATCGTCCACCGCCTGTGAAAAGCGCGGGTGGGCCAACCAGTGCGCAGACCAGGTGGTTTCGGGCAGGAAGCCGCGCGACAGCTTGTGCTCTCCCTGTGCGCCACCCTCGAAGAGCGGAATGCCGCGCTCGATGCAGAATTCGATGGCCTGGTAGTAGCAGGCTTCAAAGTGCAGGCCCGGGTGGTATTCCAGCGCGCCCCAGGAGCGCCCGTACAGCGCCTCCTGATTATAGAAGTTGAGCGCGCTGGCGATGGGCTGTCCGTCGCGCACGGCGATGACGAGCAGGATGTTGTCCGCCATGCTCGCGCCGATGCGGCGGAAGAAATCCAGGTTCAGGGCCTGCGGCGAGTTGTATTGCAGGTGGGTGTTGACGTAGCAGCGGTTGAAAAATGCCCAGTGGGCTTCGGTGATGCTGTTGCCGCTCAGGCGTTCGAAGGTGATGCCTGCCTCCTTCACCTTGCGCCGCTCCTGTTTGATGCGCTTGCGCTTGTCGTGGCTCATGCTGGCGAGATAGTCGTCGAAATCCGCATAGCCCGGATTGCGCCAGTGGAACTGCACGCCACGGCGCAGCATCATGCCCTGCTGCTGCATTTCCTGCGCCTCGGCTTCGGGCGGAAACAGGCAATGCAGGGAGGAAACACCCATCTCCTGCGCCAGTCGCAGGGCGGCATGCAGCAGGGCCGCACGCAGTTCTGGCGTGGGCGCCAGAACGCGCAGGCCGGTCACCGGGGTGAACGGCACGGCGCACAGCAGCTTGGGGTAATACTCCAGGCCCGCGCGCTGGTAGGCCTCGGCCCAGGCCCAGTCGAACACGAATTCGCCCCACGAGTGGGATTTCAGATAGAGCGGCATGGCGCCGACCAGCACATCATCCTGCCACAGCGTCAGGAACTGCGCGCGCCAGCCGGTCTCGGGCGTGGCGCAGCCGCTTTCCTGCAGGGCGCTGAGAAAGGCGTGCGAGAGGAAGGGGTTGCTGCCTGCCAGCGCGTTCCACTGCGGCGCGGGGATTTCCCTGATGGACTCGATGATTCTGAGTGTAGGCACTTGCGACAATTTTGTTAAACCTGTGATTTTGAGACTTGATTCTAGCTGAAATGGACATAGTTTACTAAATCACTCGGCTATATAATGAAGTCCCATGAAAAAACTTGATCAGTTCAATTTCGAGAACAGTTTTGCCCGGCTGCCGGAGACTTTTCATAGTCGTCTCAATCCGACGCCTTTGCCCGATCCCTATCTGGTGAGCTTCAATGCCGATGCGGCGCGGCTGATCGATATGGATCATGGTGAAGAGGCGCGCGCCGATTTTGCCGAGCATTTCATCGGCAACCGCCTTCTGCCGGGCAGCGATCCGCTGGCCATGCTCTATGCCGGTCACCAGTTCGGCCATTTCGTGCCGCAACTGGGCGACGGGCGCGCCATCCTGCTGGGCGAGGTGAAAAACCGTGCCGGGGAGGGCTGGGAGATCCAGCTCAAGGGTGCAGGCGCCACGCCCTATTCGCGCAGCGGTGACGGGCGCGCCGTGCTGCGTTCCAGCATTCGTGAATACCTGTGTTCGGAAGCCATGCACGGCCTGGGTATCCCGACTACGCGCGCGTTATGCATTGTCGGCAGTGATCAGGAGGTGTACCGCGAATCCGTCGAGAGCGCCGCCGTGGTGACGCGCATGGCGCCATCACATGTGCGCTTCGGCTCGTTCGAGGTGTTTTACTACCGCAACCAGCATGACCCGATCGCGCAGCTCGCCGATTACGTGATCGCCCGCCATTTCCCGCGTCTCGCCGGGGTGCAGGACAAGTATCCGCGCTTCCTGAAGGAAGTGGTTACTCGCACCGCCCGGCTGATGGCCAAATGGCAGGCGGTGGGTTTTTCCCACGGAGTGATGAATACCGACAACATGTCCATCCTCGGGCTGACTTTCGACTATGGCCCGTTCGGTTTCATGGATAGCTACGATCCGGGCTATGTGTGCAATCACTCCGATCATGAGGGGCGCTATGCCTATGATCAGCAGCCGCATATCGGCCTGTGGAATCTCGCCTGTCTGGCGCAGGCGCTGACGCCGATTATTTCGCTGGGCGATGCCAACGCGGCACTGGAACGTTATGAGTCCGTTTTTTCAGCGCATTACCTGGAACTGATGCGCGACAAGCTCGGGCTGGCAAGCGTTCACGCGGACGATGAAGCGCTGGTCGGCGGCCTGCTGCAAATCATGCACGCCAACCAGGTCGATTACACCCAGCTGTTCCGCCGCCTGGGTCATTTCAATTCCGCGCCGGGCGCGGATAATGCAACACTGCGCGACCAGTTCATCGACCGCGCCGCGTTCGATGCCTGGGCCGAAACCTATCGTGCCCGGCTGCAAATGGAGCAGAGCGTGGATGCCGAGCGCAAGTGGCGCATGGACAGGGTCAACCCGAAATATATCCTGCGCAATTACCTGGCCCAGGTTGCCATCCGCAAGGCCGAAGAGTCGCGCGATTTTTCCGAAGTGGAGCGCCTGCTGAAGTTGCTCAAACGTCCCTTCGACGAGCAGCCGGAGATGGAAAGCTATGCAGCCCTGCCGCCGGACTGGGCGCGTCATATCGAGGTGAGCTGCTCCTCCTGACAGCGGTGATGCAGAACAAAAAATTGAACCGCAAAGGACGCAATGGAACGCGAAGGAACCTGCAAGGCTTGATTGCCTGGTGTCGTTTCTGTTATTAACGGCGTGATTTATCTTGCGAACCTTCGCGTCCTTTGCGGTAAAAAAGCACTTCAAAAATTACGATGAGCCTATGCCATGAAACCCTACGCCGAATCCTGTGAACAGAACCGTGATCCCATCCTGGCCGTGCTACAGGATTTTTTTGTCGATCGCAAACAGGTGCTGGAAATCGCCAGCGGCACTGGGCAGCATGCGGTGTATTTCGGCGAGGCGCTGCCCCACTTGAGCTGGCAGACCAGCGAACTGCCTGGAAACCATGCCGGTATTCAGGCCTGGCTGGATGAGGCCCGGCTGCCCAATGTGCTGTCGCCGCTGACCATCGACCTGAATGACGATGCGTGGCCGCTCGCAATAACCGTCGACGCCATCTTCAACGCCAACACTGTGCACATTGTTTCATGGCCAGCGGTGGAGCGCATGTTCGCCGGTATTGGTCGCGTATTGGCGCCGGACGGGCTGCTGTGCCTATACGGCCCGTTCAATTACGGCGGAAAATTCACCTCGGAAAGCAACGCCCGTTTCGATGCCTGGCTCAAGGGGCGCGATCCGGATAGCGGGGTACGCGATTTTGAGGCGCTGGATCGGTTGGCGCGCTTTCAGGGGCTGGTATTGCAGCAGGATGTCGCGATGCCGGCTAATAACCGCAGCCTGGTGTGGCGCAAGGTGGATGCCGGTTAACTGCGCTATAGAAAAGCCCGCGGCTCAATGCAGAAACCGTGGTCTGTCCCGAATGGCACTTACTTAAGAGCTAACCGCATGAACTAATGCAAGAAACAGGCTGACCTGATGGTAAGCTTTAGTTACCACACCATCGCAACCACCCAAGGCCAGCCCACAATACTCCAGCCTCCAATGAGCTTGGGGTGCAATGCTTCAACCGTGGTTGTAATCGTATCCATGACGTTTCCTACGTGACGATTATTGGCCCCGTGGACAGACCACGGTTTTACGCGTTTTTTGTTATCCACGCTTGGTTAAAAGAAAAATAATAGCTACTACCCAAATCCAAGCGTTGCCTCCTCCTCCAGAGCTCCCGCCACCAATTAGGGCTAGAGCCACGCAACCTATCCAGCCATGCGCTGTATACCACTCAATCCGCCTCTGCGCCCCATTCGTCACTCCTTACTAACTAAAATGGGTCCGCACGAATTCAATCCTGATTCGCTGTACCTGAACGGTTCTATACCGCCTCGACCCGCAACCCCGCTCGGGCAGCGGCTTCGCATTGCCGCGTATCTGCGGATATGAAAACATCGGCCTGCAGGGCCACAGCGCTGCCGATGTGTATGGCGTCCATGCCGCGCAGCACGTTGTTTTCGAGACACGACACCGCGTGGCCCAACACTGCCGGGGTCAGGTCGCAAACGGCTGCATCTTCGATGTCGGCCAGCAGCAATGATTTCAGCTGCCGATATTGCGTTTCGGTGATCCGGCCCTCACGGTGAAGCCGGCAAAAGGCCGAAATGATTTCGGGCAGCGCAATGCCGGACAAGCCGATCTCTGTTG
Organism: uncultured Gammaproteobacteria bacterium; assembly: GCA_963741495.1. Classification (GTDB taxonomy): domain Bacteria; phylum Pseudomonadota; class Gammaproteobacteria; order Burkholderiales; family Sulfuricellaceae; genus Sulfurimicrobium. The sequence continues at coordinate 222,466 of CAVUID010000012.1, read as the reverse complement.
CCCTGTCGCACCATTCAAGCACCGCATCGGTTCCTGCTTCGCTGATGTAGCGTTTGACGAAGGCGGAAGTATCGAAAAAAACGCGCATCACAAGCCGGCTTCGCGTTCTTCGAGAATCATGCGGCTGATGGAAACGCCATCCAGCACCAGGGGTTGTGCCTTGCGCCGTTTCCAGGAAGGCAGTTCGGCCACTACCGGGACAATGTCGGCGATGGGCTTCCCATTGCGCAGCACGCGCACGGATTCACCCGCTGCGACGATGTCGAAATACTGCTTGGCGTGGTTGCGTACTTCGGTGAATGTCGCTTGTTTCATGGCAATCTCGATCTGTACAGAATGATGAAAGTATAGATGTTCATTCTGGCGCTTGCTAGCGCTTTTAACGAGGTATGGCAAAAAATGGATCGTGCCTAGGTAACTGGTTTAAGATTAGGGTTAATCAAACCGGATACCGAGTTCATTATGGCCCTGCAAGAGGCCCTTCCAGGCAGCGATGTCAACTCACTGCATATCGCGACCTACAACATCCACAAGGGGTTTTCCCAGTTCAACCAGCGCATGGTGCTGCACGAACTGCGCGACCGTCTGCGCAGCATGCAGCCCGATGTGGTGTTCCTGCAGGAAGTACAGGGGGAGCACCATCTGCATGCGGAGAACCATGTGAACTGGCCGGATGAATCGCAGTACGAGTTTCTCGCCGATTCGATCTGGCACGATTTTGCTTACGGCAAGAATGCGGTTTATCCCGAGGGGCATCACGGCAATGCACTTCTTAGCCGCTTCCCCATCGTGCGCTGGGAGAATGTCGATATCTCCGCCCATCGCGCCGAGCAGCGCGGCTTGCTCCATAGTGAAGTCCAGATTCCCGGCTGGGAGCACAAGCTGCATTGCGTCTGTGTTCACCTCGGCCTGTTCGCGCGCTGGCGCAGAAAGCAGCTGCATTTGCTGAGCGACCATATCAAGCGCCTGGTGCCGCCGCATGAGCCGCTCATCATCGCAGGCGATTTCAACGACTGGCGCATCGAGGCGTGCCGTTTCCTGATGCACGAACTGCATCTGAAAGAGGCTTTCGAACAGGTGCATGGCATGCCTGCGCGCAGCTATCCGGCCTCCATGCCGGTATTGCGCCTGGATCGTATCTACGTGCGCGGCTTGAAGGTCAGGTCCGCGCAGGTCCATTTTGGTCGCCCCTGGTCGCGCATTTCGGACCACGCGCCCTTGTCGGCCACTGTCTCGCTCGCATGACCCCGTTTGTTGACGGCAACCGCATTACCTTGCTGGAAAACGGCGCGGACTATTTTCCTGCACTGGAAGCTACGATTGATCAGGCGGTGCGAGAAATTTATCTTGAAACCTACATATTCGAGAACGACCGCACCGGGCAGCAAATTGCTGCAGCGCTGGCGCGGGCGGCGCGTCGCGGTGTGACTACTCACCTGCTGCTCGATGGGTATGGCACGAAAGATCTGCCACGCGAAGTGATTGACGCGATGCGCTCTGCCGGCGTGCAGGTGCTGATTTACCGCCCCGTGCTGGCCAAATTCCGCCGTAGCAGTTACCGTCGCCTGCATCGCAAAATCGTCGTGGTGGACAACCGGACCGCTTTCGTTGGCGGGATCAATATCATCGACGACATGGATACACCGGGGCAGACCCCGCCCCGCTATGACTATGCCGTAACGGTGGAGGGGCCGCTGGTTCAGCCGGTGCATGCCTCTGCAAGAAAATTGTGGGGACTGGTAGCCTGGTCCCAGCTGAAACGGCGGCGCCGCCGCCAGCAGCGCGACCCACTGATTCTGCCCTTCGCTGATGGTGTGCGCGCGGCTTTTCTGGTGCGCGACAATATCAACCACCGGCGCGATATCGAGGATGCTTACCTGGACGCGATCAGTCAGGCCGATTCCGAAGTGATTATCGCCAATGCCTATTTTCTGCCTGGTCGCCGCTTTCGCCAGGCGCTGATCAGTGCCGCTGCGCGCGGCGTGAAAGTGACCCTGCTGTTGCAGGGGCGGGTGGAGTACCTGCTGCTGCACTATGCCACGCGCGCTTTGTATGGCGTTTTCCTCGATGCCGGAATTGTGATTTACGAGTATCACCGCAGCTTCATGCACGCCAAGGTGGCGGTGATTGACCGTCAATGGGCCACGGTGGGCTCATCCAATATTGATCCATTCAGTTTGCTGCTGTCGCGCGAGGCGAACGTGATCGTGGATGATGGGGGTTTTTCCGGTGAGCTGGGGGCGAGCCTGGAACAGTCGATGGCCGAGGGATCGCGGGTCGTGACTTACGATAGCTGGAAAAAGCAGCCGCTATATCTGCGCCTGCTGTCCTGGCTGAGTTATGGCGGGGTGCGCCTGCTGATGGGTATGGCGGGGTATGGGCGTCACAGACCCTAAGTTCGTGGCATCCAGCCTTCGAGCAAGGTGGAAGTGACTATGTCAGTCTGTTCTGACAGGACAAAACGCTCGCCGCCCGTGAGTACCCAGCGCAGTGCCAGGCCCTGAACAGCGGCGATCAGCAGGCAGGCAGCCTGCTGCGGAATGATGTCGGCGCGAATTTGGCCGGCTTCCTGCGCGGCACTGATCATGCCGGCAATAAATCTCAGAAAAAACATCACCAGTTGATCCATGCGCTCGCGAAACAGGGGATCTTCACTCTGCAGTTCCTCAGCAAACAGCAGGCGCGGAATGCCCGGCTGGTTCTGGATAAAATCGAGATGGGTGCGAATCACCGTTTTGATGCGCTCCAGCGGTGTCATCTTGTCCAGTGCGAGGCCCATCAGTTCTTGCTGGAGCCCTTCCTGAATGGAATCCACCAGGGCAACAAGAACGTGGCTCTTGTTGCCGAAATGCAGAAACAGCGTGGGTTGGGCAATGCCTACCGCTTTTGCCAGCGAACGAGTGGTCAGCCTGGAAACACCCTCGTGACGAATGATTTCCATCGCGGCCTTGACGATGTCGTGTCGGCGGATTTCAGCAGATTGGCGTTTTTTTGCAGCCATGTTTTTTCTTGCCTCGAGAAAAAAAGCGACAGGTAATTATAGTTGGATTTTGTAAGGTGGTCGGTATAACAAAAAAACCGGCAGCAGGCCGGAAGCCTGCTGCCGGAGCATTGCTCTTTCTTATTTCAACCTCAAGAACAGCAGCTTCCTTCCTTGACGCCGGATTTCTTGAGCATGAAAGCCAGCGGGCAGAAACCGGTTACGCCGCTTTGTGCCAGATTGGCACCCACAAAAGCGGTGAGCCACAACCAGGCAGGGTCGGAAAAGTGCGCCAGCGAGATGCTGATCAGCACCATCAGGCCGGCTACAAAGTGCACGATGCGGTCAACTGTCATGAAATGCTCCTAATTAAAATTTGTAACTGAGCTGGACGTTGACAATATTCTGTTCCAGCTCGATCTTGTTGTTTGTCCCGGTGTTCGAAGTAATTTCGTTATTGAAGGCATGGGCGTAGGACAGCGAGGCGGATGCCTTGTCGCTGAATTTACGCGTCACGCCCAGCGAAAGGTGCTTTTCGGTGATTGCCAGCGAGCCGATGTTGGTGTCCACGTCCTCTGCACCGATGGGCGACTTGCCATAGTTGAAACCGGCGCGAATCGTGGTTTTGTCATCGATTTCCTTTTGCACGCCGATGGCGTAGACAGTCTGGTCGCTCCAGCCAAAATTCATGCTACTGGTGCCGCCCGGGGTCTGAAAAGGAACGCGGTCAAGCACGTCGCTGAAGCCGATATGTTTCACGTCCGCCTCGATCAGCAGGCCCGGCATGGGCTTGAAGGCTACACCAAGAGCAAATATTTGCGGCATATCCATGGTCATGCGGTAGGTGCCGGCGTTGGTGTTCCACTCGAACTCGTCCATGTTGGTCTTGCTGGTCCAGCTCGCACCCAGTTGAACTGCGTTGTTAACCTTGTAGGTCATGCCAACGTTCATGCCGTAGCCGTAGACCTGGGTCTGGGGCAGAGCGAGGGGGCCGCCGGGGAACATTCCGTTATATATGGCCAGGCTCTGGTAGCCGATCTGCAGTGCGGCGCCAAGAGAAAGCTGGTCGCTGACCTTGTAGGCGAAGCCGGGCGCGATTTTGAAGGACTGCTTGGTGGTGACGAATGCATGCGTCGCCGGTGCAATCGATGCGTCGGCAAAGTCGACGCCGCTGCCGGAAGTGCCGCCCATGCCCATGCCCATGAACAGCCTGTCGTTGACGTTGAACGCCACCGCGCCGGACGGCATGAGGTAGTAGTCGGAGTCGCTGTCTTTCCCGTTGGCCTTGCGTGGTGGGTTGAGCAAGCCCACACCCATGTCGAAACGTACTTCCTTGATACCCAAATCAGCCAGACCCGCCGGGTTGGTCAGGATCGTTCCCGCGTCTTGTGGTGCGGCCACAACAGCGCCACCCATACCCCATTGTGTCGCGGTAACGCCCAGCATCTGGTCGCCGTTGGTGGCGTGTGCGCTGTGTGCCATGGCAAACATGATCCCGGATACGGCGCCGGCAATAATTTTCTTATTCATCATCATTTCTCCTCAGAATTGGTATAGATATCGTGTGGTTTACTTGCTTGCAGGGAGCCTCAGTTGAGTCGAATTGCCAGGTACGCCGCGGAATTTCTGATGGCAGGCGACGCAACCGGTCATGATGTCGCTCATGTATGAAGCGGCCATCGACAGATCGCCCTTGTCAGCTGCGTCGGCAAGCTTGAGCGCGCTGCCTTCAACGGCTGTGTTCATGGTTGGCAATATGGACATATCAGCGGTATTGACCTTGTCCAGCGGGAAGTAAGCCAGCAGGCCGCCTTTTGGAATGCGGTGATTTGCCAGACGGCGCGCGGCTTCGGCGGCTTGTTCGGCATTGTCGGTTGCGATGGCTGAAGCGATGCTTTGGTACTCGGAAAGGATCTCATGCATGATCTGGCGCAGATTGGTTTCTTTGGCGCGGCGAGTGTGGCCGGCGTGCAATTCCTGAATCGTTCCCTTCAGTTCCGGCGACAGGGCCATCACTTTCTGGCGCAGTTCTGGAGAGTAGACTTTCATCATCTGCTGCATTTCAACCGGCATGGGCGCCGCAGGCTTCGGGGTCTCGGCGGATGCGTGGCTGCTCAACAAAATGCTGCTTGCCAGAATGAGGCTGATGGGAAGTATTTTTTTCATGAGACATCTCCAGGTTTGAGTATAGTTTTGCGTTATGAACACATAAGGTGATCTAATGATCATGTGTTCGAATGATTATATTGTGCGGTTTGTTTTTAGCGCAAGCAATAAATTGATTTTTTGTGGGCATGAACCTGAGCTCAAATCATAGCTTCATGATTTGAATTGAAAATACGGAAAATTGCCGCAGGCGGTCTAGAGGTTGGTGGGGGCTTTTATTGCGGGCGAAAGGAGATGGCTTGCCAGGAACGTGGGGCCAAAACGTCAGGGTCGGTTCTCTGCCAGTTCCGATCCGAGCTTCCAGTACACCAGCAGGAAAGCGATGGCAGCGAAGGCAGCGGCGATGGTGAAAGTGATTTGCGGCCCCAGCATATCCCAGGTGTAGCCGGCATAGAGTCCGCCCAGCGTGCCACCGGCACCAAAGGACACGCTGTTGTAAAGCGCCTGCCCCTTGGCCTGATGCTTGCCCCGAAACAGCCGGTGAATCACCTCGATTGCTGCTGCCTGGTAGGAACCGAAAGTGGCAGCGTGCAGCAGCTGGGCTGCAAGCACCAGCCCGAACCAGCCAATTCCCCAGCCGATGACAAGAAAGCGCAGTACGCCCAGGGCAAAGCTCGCCAGCAGAATCTGGCTCAGGCTGAAGCGGCGCATCAGGCGTGGCATCCACAGGAAAATCAAAATTTCGCTGATGACGCCCAGCGCCCATAGCCAGCCCACGCTGCTTTTGGAATAGCCATGGTCTACCAGGTAGATGGAATAGAAAGTGTAGTAGGGGCCATGAGCGGCGGCATTGAAAAAGCTGGCGGCAAAGAAAGCCAGCACCACGGGTTGCTTGATGATGTGCCAGGCCGAAAGATGGTCGGTATGGTGAGGCACCACTTGGGCTTCCGGGATGTGGCGGGCAAATAGCGCCAGCCCGATCATCATGCCGAGAATTGCCCAGAGCAGAAAGCGAATCGGCACGAAATCCAGAACGTAGCCCAGGCCCACCACCGCAAAAATAAAACCGACCGAACCCCACAGGCGGATGCGGCCATATTTTTCGGTACGCTCACCCAGATGGCTGAGCGTAGTGGCTTCTACCAGAGGCAGCGAGGCGCTCCAGAAAAAGCTCATAAGCGACATCACCACAAACAGCCACAGGAAACTGGTACCGAAAAACACGCCGACATAGGACACCAGGCTGAGCGTCGCGGCCACCTGTACGATAGCCACGCGCTTGCCGGTATGGTCGGCAGCCCAGCCCCAGATATTGGGCGCAAACATGCGCATCACCTGCAGCAGCGACATCAGGATGCCGATCTGGAATGCGCTGAATTCGAGCGATTTCAGGTACAGACCCCAGAATGGGGATATGGCGCCAACAAAGGCGAAATAGAAAAAATAGAAGCCGGACAGGCGCCAGTAGGGGAGGGCTTGTGGCATCAGTTCATTAATTTAAGCACTGGCATAAAAGCGCGCAAGGACAAAACCCTGCGGTCTGAATAGCTTATGGTTTTCCTGCTTTCCCAGGAATGATGGGGGTCTTGCACACTACGTCCATATTCTGCCCGCGATGGCGCAGGGCGTGGTCCATCAATACGATGGCCAGCATGGCCTCGGCAATGGGCGTGGCGCGGATGCCGACGCAGGGATCGTGGCGGCCATGGGTTTCCACCATGATGGGCTCACCGGCCTGGTTGATGGAATGACGAGGGATGCGGATGCTGGAGGTGGGCTTGATGGCGAGATGCGCGACCACGTCCTGGCCGCTGGAAATGCCGCCAAGAATGCCGCCAGCATGGTTGCTGGTGAAGCCTTGCGGCGTCAGCTCGTCGCCGTGTTCGGAGCCTTTCTGCGTCACGCAACCAAATCCGGCGCCAATTTCCACGCCTTTGGCTGCATTGATACTCATCAGCGCGTAGGCGATGTCGGCGTCGAGCCTGTCATACACCGGCTCGCCCCAGCCGACCGGGACATTCTCGGCCACCACGGTGAGCTTCGCGCCGATAGAGTCGCCCGACTTGCGCAAGGCGTCCATGTAGTCTTCAAGCTGTTGCGTGTAGCTGCTGTCTGCAACAAAAAAGGGGTTCTGGCCCACATCTTCCCAGTTTTTGAACGGCACTTCGATCGGGCCGAGTTGCGACATGTAGCCGCGGATCACGATGCCGTAGCGCTCATGCAGCCATTTCTTGGCAACCGCGCCGGCGGCTACGCGCACCGCAGTCTCGCGTGCGCTGGAACGGCCGCCGCCGCGATGATCCCGAAAGCCGTACTTCTGGGTGTAGGTGTAATCGGCATGACCGGGACGGAAGGTCTCGGCGATGTTGCCATAGTCCTTGCTGCGCTGGTCCTCGTTGCGAATCAGCAGGGCAATCGGCGTGCCGGTAGTCTTGCCCTCGAATACGCCGGAGAGGATTTCCACCGTGTCCGACTCGCGCCGCTGGGTGACATGGCGCGAAGTGCCCGGCTTGCGCCGGTCCAGATCGAGCTGAATGTCCTCGGCAGATATTGCCAGCCCCGGTGGGCAGCCATCCACCACGCAACCGATGGCGGGGCCGTGGGATTCACCGAAGGAAGTGACGCAGAACAGTGTGCCGAGAGTGTTGCCAGACATGATTCAGACTCGAAAAAAACAGGCTTCAAGTTTAACATAGGCTCTTCTACTCTGATGAGCGTGGAACAAGCAATTGAACCACGGAGAACACGGAGAACACGGAGTTAAGAACAATAGATGTGCATTGCTGGGTATTTGGGTGAGGCCAAAAAAATGGCAAGATTTATTTTCTTCGTGAACTCCGTGCTCTCCGTGGTTATCGAACTAAGGTTTATAGGGTAAACGAGCCATGAGCAAGAAAGCCTCCGACCTGCTGCTCGAACTGCTGCAAAAGAAGCAGCAGAAGGCGCTGCAATGGCAGCAGGCGGAAAAATCCGTGAGCAAGCTGGCGAATAAACAGAGCCGCTGGCAGCGCTTCAACCGTTATGTCTGGGACAAAAATAGAGGTAAAGAATGAAAGCGATTTTGCTGACTGCAGCAGGCGGGCCGGAAGTATTGCAATTGGCGGATGTTCCTGTGCCGGGTTTACCAAGCCCTTCCCATCTCCAGGTGAAACTGCACGCTGCTGGGGTCAACCCGGTGGATACCAAGCTGCGCAAGGGTGGTGTGCCGAATCTTCCGGCCATTCTCGGTTGCGATGGCGCCGGGGTGGTTGAAAGCGTGGGGAGTGACGTGACGCGCTTCCAGCCGGGTGATGAGGTCTTTTTCTTCAATGGCGGCATTGGCGGCGAGCAGGGCAATTATGCTGAATATACGGTCATCCACGAAGATTACGCCGCAGCCAGGCCGCGCAGGCTTTCCATGGCTGAAGCGGCGGCGCTGCCGTTGGTGTGGATTACCGCCTGGGAATCCCTGATTGACCGGGCGCAGCTGAAGGCTGGTGAAACCGTGCTGATCCATGCCGCTGCGGGCGGGGTCGGGCATGTGGCGGTGCAACTGGCGAAACACCTCGGCGCCAAGGTGGCCGTCACCGTCAGTGGGCCGGACAAGGCCGCCTTCGCCCGCGAGCTGGGGGCCGAGAAGATAATCGATTACAAGGCGGAAGACTTTGTGACAGCAGCGCTGGACTGGACCGGCGGGCAGGGCGTGGACATGGTGTTTGATACGGTTGGCGGCGGTACTTTCTGCCGATCCTTCGCCGCTGCGAAAGTCTATGCTCGGGTGGTCACGCTGCTGCAGGCTGACTGTGAAGCAGGCGATCTGAAAACAGCCCGTTCACGCAACCAGAGCATCCATTACGAGCTGATGCTGACCCCGATGCAGCTTGGCATGCACGCTGCCCGTATCAGGCAGCGCGAGATGCTGGAAGCGGCGGCGGGCCTGATCGAAGCGGGCAAGCTGAAAGTGACAGTAAGCCGCGCCTTGCCGCTGAAGCAGGCTGCGGAAGCGCATCGCCTGATTGAAGACGGGCATATCTCGGGCAAGGTTGTGCTGGAGATCGAGCCTAGCAGGTAACAAGCTCCGGCCTGAGCGCGTCGAGCGGGTCGCCCGGTGCACAGTCGAAGCGAATGCGCGCCTTTTGCCCTGCTTCGACCTGAAGCGCTTCTTCCAGCGGCACGATCAGGTACTGGCTGTGCCAGTCGATGCTGCGGCGCTCTCCCGGCAGGATGGCCAGAATATTCTTGGTGATGAAGCGCAGGGCGTTGAGCGTGCCGGCGCGTTCCATACCGATTTCTCCTGCCCACTTGCAGCGTGCCGGCAGGGCGTCCGCATAGCTCGCGCGCTGGTAGACCACTGGCTGGCCCAGCTCCCAGGTGCGGTTCTGGATTGCTTCGGGATCCTGGAACAGCGGCGCTGGCGCGTAGAAGCCCTCGAAGTTGAATGACTGGTGTACCGGCTGAACTGCATGAATGAAGGCTTCCGGTACGAAGATCGGCAGCGGGCCGCCGAATTTTTCCAGATAGCGCTGCTTGAACGAGTGAATCACGGCAATCTGTTTTTCGCGCAGCATGGCGACGTGGATCATTTCACAGATCACCACGTCCACCGGCTCGGGCGGAAGGTAGTCGAAAGCGTTGGCCTCAATAACTTCCAGTTCGCCGGAGAAATGATTGCGCGCCAGAATCTTCCTCGCTTCGTGTGCCAGATGGGGGTTGTGCTCCACGCACCACACCCGCGCGCCCTGCCGGGCAGCAAAGAACGACAGCACGCCAGTGCCGCCGCCTAGCTCCAGCACCCGCGAGCCGGGGCGCACCACTTGCTCGATCGCGGCCTTGAAGCCGGCGACACGGGTGTTGTCGTTGAGCATGTGATAGTGGTAATGGAGGGGGATGAACTGACCCAATTCCAGTTCGTCGTGCGGTCTGGTCATTTCAGGATTATGTCATAAGTCGGTGTTCGCACGTATTCGACCTTGCCGCGCTTTTTCGCTACAGTAGGACGCTGATTTTGGCGAGAGATGGCGATGGATAAAAAAAGCATACTGATCACCGGCTGCTCCAGCGGCATCGGCCTGTGCGTGGCGGAAGGACTGCAGCAGCGCGGCTACAGGGTGTTCGCCACGGCGCGCAAGGCGGCGGATGTGGAGATGCTCGCTACGCGCGGGCTGGAAAGCTTGCAGCTGAATATCGCCGACCCGGAATCGATCCGGTGCGCGGTGGATGAAATACTGCAGCGCACGGGCGGCACGCTCTATGCATTGTTCAACAACGCCGGCTATGGCCAGCCGGGGGCAGTGGAAGATTTGCGTCGCGAGGTGTTGCGCGAGCAGTTCGAGACCAACGTCTTCGGCACGGTGGATCTGACCAACCGGCTGATTCCGGTGATGCGCGCCCAGGGCGGCGGCCGCATCATCATCAACAGTTCCCTGCTCGGCTATGTTTCGCTGCCGTTTCGCGGCGCTTATAACGCCAGCAAATATGCGCTGGAGGGGATTGCGGACACGCTGCGCCTGGAGTTGCGCGGCAGCGGGATTCATGTTGCCCTGATCGAGCCCGGGCCGATCACCAGTCGCTTCCGGGCGAATGCATATGAAATGTTCCACCGTCACGTGGATGCAGAGGCAAGCCACTTCCGCAATACTTACCGCGCTATGGAGAAACGCCTGACCAAGCCCGGCCCTGCCGCGCCGTTCACCCTGCCGCCGGAAGCGGTGCTGAAGAAAGTGATTCATGCCCTGGAAAGCGGCAGCCCCCGCATCCGCTACCCGGTGACTTTCCCTGCTTACCTGTTTGCTATTCTCAAACGCCTGCTGCCGGGCAGTGCGCTGGATCGCGTGCTGGGCGGAGTGGGCGAAGGCGAGAACAGGTAGTCAGATCCGGACCTGGCCAGGGAAATTTACTTGTTTTTGATCAATTCGAAATGGCCGACCAGTTCTTTCAGGCTTACCGCTGTTTGAGCCAGTTCCCCGGTGGCTTTCCAGGCATGTCTGGCGGAGCTGGTGTTTTGCTCGATGAGAGATGAAACCTGCGCCATGTTGCTGGTCACTTGTTCGCTGGCGATGGCCTGTTCCCTGGCCGCATCGGCAATGTGCCGGGCCATGCTTGTCACTTCGACGCTGGAAGCGCTGATGCGACCTAGAGAGGACAGCGATTCCCGCATCATGCCGGTGCCTTCATCCACTTTATGGACAGCCTGTTCCATGGACCCAACGGCCTGACGCGTAGCCTTCTGTATCTCATTTACCATGGCGGTAATATCGGTCGTGCTGTTGGTCGTGCGTTCGGCCAGTTTTCTTACCTCGTCCGCCACCACGGCAAAGCCGCGCCCCTGTTCGCCGGCACGTGCTGCTTCGATGGCGGCATTCAGGGCCAGAAGGTTGGTCTGGTCGGCAATTTCCTTGATGGACTGGGTGATATCGCCGATTTTCTCGATTGACTGATTGAGTTCGACAATGGTGGCGCTGGAGGCCTGTACCGCTTCCACCACGCGCCCTGTGGCTTCCATGCTGCTGGTCATGCTGGTGTTGCTTTCTTCCACCAGGTTTTGCGATTCGGTGGCTGAGCGTGCAGCCCCTTCAGCGCTTTCCGCCACTTCGACCACGGACTGGCTGAATTCTTCTGTAGCTGCAGCCACCGCCAGCACCCGGCTATGTTGTTCCTCGGACTTGTTTGCAACCTGTGTCATCTCGGCATTGAGGCTGCTGCACTTGGCCTCGATGACACGGGAAGCCACGGAAATTTCATCCAGCATCACCTTGACGTGCACTTGCATGGTAGCCAGGCCGCTGAGAAGCTGCCCGGTTTCGTTGCGGCCGGAAATATCGATATCATCGGTCAGGTTACCTTGGGCGATATGATCGAAATGGTGGATGGCATCATGTACCGGTTTCATCGCGGAACGAACCAGCAGGGAAAATGCGCCGAATGCCAGCACGATCCAAACCGAAGCAAAGGCGCCGATCTCTGCAATCGCCGTCCAGGTCAATCCCAATATGGTCTGGCTGGCCACCAGAGCCATTCCCATCAGAACAAGGAGCACTCCCAGAAAGCGGGTCATGCGTGCCTGGATGGAAAGTCGCTGCCACCAGTTTCCACTGGTATCCAGCTTGGCCTTGGTGGCGTTGAGTTGCTGGTACAACTGCGTTGCATCCTGAATCTGCTGCCGGCTGGGCTCGGAGCGCACCGACATGTAGCCAAGTGTCTGATCGTTTTTGCGCACGGGGACCACAAAGGCGTCAACCCAGTAAAAGTCTCCGCTCTTGGTTCTGTTTTTGACGATGCCGCGCCACGGACGGCCCTCTTTTACTGTTTTCCACAAATCTTCAAAAGCTTGAGGCGGCATGTCAGGGTGGCGAACAAGATTGTGACTCTTGCCGATAAGTTCTTCACCGCTAAAACCGGAAAGTTCAATGAAATCTTCGTTGGCGTAAGTGATGACGCCTTTCAGGTCGGTTTTTGAAACCAGATACTTGCCTTTTGGGTAAGACTTTTCGGTTTGCGTGACAGGCAGATTGATTTTCATGGCTCGGGCCTATATCAAAGTTTGTATAACGAGGGCAGTGCCACGTTTCAGTTAAAGAGCGTTGTGGGTTGAAGAAATAATGGAATGGAGTGAATTTTGGCCAGAAGCGGCCACACAGCAGGCATCAGGAAACAAGGAATACGTCATATTTGCCGTGATGTGCGCTGGAGCGAAGATGTGGCCTCGCACAACGACACCACCCTTTTAAGTCATGAATAACGTGCGTTCAGATTAAAATTTTGCTCCCCGTCTTTTCGAGTGGAGTTGCCATCGTCAGGCCTTCAAGACGAGGACATCTCCCTAGCGTCGTATAGGGGAAACCATTATTTTGATAGTGAGGGATATTACAGAAATCTAATGATGGTGACAATTGTCAGCTTTTGGAGGTGGAGGTATCGGTTATCGCAAGCCGACTTGAAAATATCATTCAATGTTTTGTATCTGCTCCCGCATTTGCTCGATCAGCACTTTCAGTTCCATCGACAGCTTTGAGGTTTCCGTAGCCACGGATTTTGAGCCCAGGGTGTTGGCCTCGCGGTTGAGTTCCTGCATCATGAAATCCAGGCGCTTGCCTGCTGCCCCGCTCTGATTGAGAATGCGCTTTACTTCCTGCAAGTGGGCCTGGAGGCGGGAGACTTCCTCGTCCACATCGATTTTCTGAGCGAACAGCGCCATTTCCTGCCGGATGCGATCTTCGTCCAGGCTGGCGGCTGCTTCCCTGAAGCGTGTCGTCAGTTTCTCCTGATAAGCAGCGCGCAGGCGGGGCAGGAGGGGGAGGGCTTCGGCCACCAGCGTTTCCATTTGTTCGGCGCGTTCGAGGATCATGGCTTTGAGTTTTTCGCCTTCGCGCCCACGGGTGGCGGTGAATTCGCCCAGCGCCTGGTGCAGCAGAGAAACTGCAGCTTGCTGAAGTGTGTCGGCGGGCACGCCTTCCACTTCCATGATGCCGGGCCAGCGCAAAATGTCAGCCACGCTGAGCGGCGCACTATGCGGTGAAAGCACCTGCACTGTTTCACCGAGCTGGACCAGTTGTTGTGCCAGTGACTCATTGATCGCCAGCGGTTTATGGCTGCTCGTGCTGGGCGTGAAATTGAGCCGGCATTCCGCTTTGCCGCGCTTGAGCTGATTGGCGATGACCTCGCGCATGGCGGGCTCTGCCGGGCGGAATACTTCGTCCATGCGGAACGCTACTTCAAGGTAGCGATGGTTGACTGCACGCAGTTCGAGGTGCAGCGCGCCCTGGGGTAGCTCAAGGTTCACTGCGGCGAAACCGGTCATGCTGTAAATCATGGGCGCTCCAAAAAATACATTACTTTGTTTAAACAATTGTAAAATGGCGCAAAGATTATCATAGTAAGCGTAATGAGCTCCCAACAAATCAACCAAGCGCTCTCCGAGGGCACGCAGCTACTCAATTACCGCATCGCCAAGCAACTTTCGGGTGGCGGCTTCAGTATTGTTTACCTGGCCTATGACGAAACCGGCACGCCGGTGGCGATCAAGGAATACCTGCCCAGCGGACTGGCCCTGCGTGATGGGGGTGAGATCGTGCAGGCCACGTCGGTGGATAATCTCAATACCTTCCGCTATGGGATGAAGTGTTTTTTCGAGGAAGGCCGCGCGCTGGCCAAGATCGCTCATCCCAACGTGGTGCGCGTGACCAATTTTTTCCGTGCCAACGAAACCGTGTACATGGTGATGCAGTACGAGCGCGGCAGGACCATGCAGGAGCATATCCAGCAGCACAAGGGCACCATCCGGGAGAGCTTTATCCGTCGCGTTTTTGCGCAGCTGCTCAATGGCTTGCGCGAAGTCCATACCCACAAGATTCTGCATCTCGATATCAAGCCGGCCAATATTTACCTGCGCCTCGACGGCTCGCCGGTGTTGCTCGATTTCGGCGCCGCGCGGCAGACGCTGTCGAGTGAAAAAAATAAACTTTCACCCATGTACACGCCGGGTTTCGCCGCGCCGGAGCAGTACAAGAACCGTGAGCGTCTGGGTCCGTGGTCGGATATTTACAGTGTCGGCGCCAGCATGTTCGCCTGCATGGCCGGTTTCGCGCCGCAGGCGGCCGATGCGCGCATGGAGGATGACAAGATGACATCCGCCGTCAAGCTGTGGCCGGGAGAGTATTCGGAAGCTTTGTTGCAATTGATCGATCAGTGCCTACAACTGGATTACATGCAGCGACCGCAGAGCGTGTTTGCCTTGCAGCGGGAATTGGTCAGGGATGTTCCGCTGGAGGAGCTGCCGCGCAAGAAAACGCTGATGGGCAGCATTCGCGCCACCCTGAACAAGGATCTTTTCTGAGCCGGACATGAAGTTTTCCATCTACCAGTCCAGTCGCCAGGGCGGACGCAAATACAATCAGGACCGGGTGGCCTATTCCTATAGCAAGGAATCCCTGTTGATGGTGGTGGCGGATGGCATGGGCGGACATTTTCATGGGGAGATCGCGGCGCAGATAACGGTGCAGCTGGTCGCTGAAATGTTCCAGAAACAGGCCCACCCAACGCTCAGGGATCCGCTTTTTTTCCTCGACCAGGCGATCCATGCCGTGCACGAGGCGATCAGTGATTATTCCGCCGAGAATGAACTGCTGGAAAGCCCCCGCACCACCTGCGTGGCGGTAGTGATTCAGCGCGATATGGCTTACTGGGCCCATGTCGGCGATTCTCGCCTGTATTTTTTCCGCCAGGGGAGGCTGGTATCGCGCACCCAGGATCATTCCCGGGTGCAGCAGATGTATGAACAGGGCCTCATCAACGAGGCTCAGATGGCCACGCACCCGGAGCGCAACAAAATTTACAACTGCCTTGGCGGCATGATTCCGCCAGAGGTGGAGCTTTCCCGGCGCACACCGGTTGAGCCGGGTGATGTTCTGCTGCTGTGCTCGGATGGCCTGTGGGGGTCGCTCAGCGTCAACGAAATTGGCGCTATCCTGAATTCCTATCCGCTGGATCAGGCGATTCCGGAGTTGATGGATCATGCCGAATTCCGTGGTGGGCAGGACGGCGACAACCTGTCCGCCATTGCCATGAGCTGGGGTGGGAAGGGTAGTGCCCAGCCGGCGGGTGGCGTGTCCACCGAAATGATGCCGCTGGACAGCTTTACCACCCAGCTCGATGCCCTGCATGCGCCCCGCCCGATGCCTGGCGAAACCCTCGTGACTGACGACGATATCGAAAAGGCGATTGCCGAAATTCAGCTCGCCATTCAGAAATACTCAAAATAAACAGGATGTAAACATGCGACCCAGCCAGAGAAGCGCGAATCAGCTGCGCGCCATAGCCATTACCCGTAATTACACCAAACATGCCGAGGGTTCGGTACTGATCGAGTGCGGCGATACCAAGGTCATCTGTACCGCCAGCATCGACGAAAAAGTACCGCCTTTTCTGCGCGGCAAGGGGCAGGGCTGGGTGACGGCGGAATATGGCATGTTGCCGCGCTCCACCGGCAGCCGCATGGATCGCGAAGCCGCCCGCGGCAAGCAGTCCGGGCGCACGCAGGAAATTCAGCGCCTGATCGGGCGCTCCCTGCGCTCGGTGGTGGATCTGAAGGCACTGGGCGAACGCACCATCCAGGTCGATTGCGACGTGATTCAGGCCGATGGTGGTACGCGCACGGCGAGCATCACCGGTGCTTTTGTCGCATTGCACGATGCCATTTCCTTCCTGCAAAAAAAACAGCTGCTTGCCGTCTCGCCCCTGATTGATTTTGTGGCTGCGATCTCGGTCGGGGTTTATCAGGGCGTTCCGGTGCTTGACCTCGATTATGCCGAGGACTCCGATTGCGATACCGACATGAACGTGGTGATGACCGGCAGCGGCGGTTTTGTCGAAGTACAGGGCACGGCGGAAGGCGCACCGTTCAGTCGTGGTGAAATGGAAGCGCTGCTCGATCTGGCACAAAGCGGCATCGGACAGCTGGTGGCGAAGCAGAAAGCGGCGCTGGGAGAATAAGCATGAAAAAAATTGTCATCGCATCCAACAACGCCGGCAAGCTGCGTGAAATCAGCGCCATCCTCGCACCGATGGAATTCGAGGTGTTGCCGCAGTCTGCGTTCAATATCCCCGAGGCCGATGAGCCTTATTGCACCTTTATCGAGAATTGCCTTACCAAGGCCCGCCATGCTTCTGCGCATTCCGGTCTCCCTGCCTTGGCTGACGATTCCGGAATTTGCGTCGATGCGCTGAACGGCGCGCCAGGCGTGTATTCTGCGCGATTTGCCGGCGAGCCGAAGTCGGATCAGCGCAACAACGAAAAGCTGATCGAATTGCTGCAAGGACACACCAACCGCAAGGCGCATTACTATTGCGTGATGGTGCTGGTGCGCTGGCCGGAAGATCCGCAGCCGATCATCGCCGAAGGGGCGATGTATGGCGAGATCATCGATACGCCACGCGGCGATGGGGGCTTCGGTTACGACCCCTATTTCCTGATCCCGGAATTCGGCCAGACCGGCGCCGAAATTCCCATGGATGTAAAAAACCGCATCAGCCACCGTGGCAAGGCACTGGCCTCGCTGGTGGAAAAATTGAGGGGTAATTCATGAATGAGGGCCTGGCGATACAAGATGGCGATGCGCTGGTTATTGTCGATGTGCTAAACAATCTTCTTGCGGGCGACGGCGCTATTCCGGCTGGCGAAGGGGTGATTCCGCCTCTCCGCCGCATTATTGAACTGTTTCATCATCGTGGTCTGCCCATCTACGCTACGGAAACAGAGGGCGCCGAGTGTGCTTCTGCTCTGGGTTTGCCAGCCTTCACCATGATGATTTCCAGGCCGCCTGCGTCCGCTGATGTTTCCGGTTTTTCGGGCACCAAACTTGAATTCCAGTTGATGATGTACGGCGTGAAGCGCCTGTTGATCGGTGGTCTGGGTGATGGTGTCGCCGCAACGGCGGGTGATGCAATCAAGCGGGGGCATCAGGTGGTTGTGTTGCGCGATGCCGTACGCGTTCACCCTGCCAATGAGCAGGCGCTTGCTGACCTGGCGGCACTGGGTGCGGCTTCTGTTTCTGCCGCTGAAGTGGCCTGAGGCGGTTTCGAGGCCTGTGAAAACCGCGCCTCTTCATTTCATTCCTGCTCTGGAGAGCATCACCGAGCCGCCTCCGCTCAGCCTGTATGTTCACATCCCCTGGTGCGTTCGCAAATGCCCCTATTGCGATTTCAATTCCCATCAGGCGGATGCCGGCATTCCTGAGCAGGCCTATGTCGCTGCGCTGTTACAGGATCTGGAACTGGCTCTGCCTCTGGTGTGGGGGCGCAAGGTCAGCTCGGTGTTTTTTGGCGGCGGCACGCCCAGCCTGTTGTCGGGGGAGGCGCTCGATCGCATTCTGTGCGGTGTTCGGGCATTGCTGCCGCTGGAAGCGGGGGCCGAAATCACGCTGGAAGCCAATCCGGGAACGGTGGAGGTGGACAGGTTCAAATCGTTTCGTGAAGCGGGCATCAATCGCCTGTCTCTCGGGATACAGAGCTTCAATCCGCTGCATTTGCAGGCCCTGGGGCGGATTCATGACGCGAATGAAGCTCGGCGCGCAGTGGAGCTGGCACGCGAATATTTCGAGAATATCAATCTTGACCTGATGTATGCCTTGCCGGGCCAATCCTTGGATGAGGCGCTGCTCGATCTGCGCACTGCAGTGAGCTACGGTCCGCAGCATCTGTCAGCCTATCATCTTACGATCGAACCCAACACCTGGTTTTACCACCATCCACCGCAACTGCCGGACGACGATCTCAGCGCACGAATGCAGGAGGAGATTGAAAACCTGCTGGCAGATAGCGGTTATCAGCACTATGAAACCTCGGCCTTCTCTCTTGCAAATCAGAATTGCCGGCACAACCTCAATTACTGGCTGTTTGGCGATTACCTTGGAATTGGCGCTGGCGCCCACAGTAAACTGACCTTGCCCGGCCGTATCCTTCGTCAGGCCCGACAGCGCCAGCCGCAGGCTTATATGGACGCGGTCAGCCGAGGCGCGCCGCTCCATGGCGAGCATGCGCTTGGTGCCGCAGACCTGGGCTTCGAATTCATGATGAATGCCTTGCGCTTGACTGGTGGATTCGCGCTGGAAATGTTTTCTCGGCGTACCGGCTTGTCTCTGGTCGAAGTGCTGCCACGAGTGGAGCTGGCGGAGCGGCGCGGCTTGCTGGTGAGGGATGGGGGGTGGTTGAAGCCGACCCTGCTGGGCCAAAGATTTCTCAATGATTTATTGCAAGTATTTTTACCCGAGGATGCGGGTGCATGAAGCTATCCTCGCTTTTGGGTCAGGAGGTAAGTATGTCAGGATGCTGCGACCACGATAGCTTCAGTTTTCCCCCTCAGGGCGGGGTTGGCATTCCCAGAAAGGGGCAATTCGATGGCGCCGCGTTTGAGCAGGCGGTATCGGACATGCTCAGCGCCTGCGGCATTGCGCCGGATACCACGCATACCAGCAAGACGGCAAAGCGCGTTCGTGATTTGTGGGAAAAACGCCTGCTCGGCGGCTATGACCTGGATCCAGCCACGGTTCTCGGCGAGGGATTTGAAGATGCGCGCGAGGACATGGTGGTGGTGCGTGGCATTGCTGTGCATGGTGTGTGCCCGCATCATCTGGTGCCGTTCCGGGGGGTTGCACACGTGGCCTATGTGCCGGGCGGGCGCCTGCATGGTTTTGGCCGGATCGCTCGACTGGTGGATGCCATCGGGCATCGTTTCACTTACCAGGAATGGATGACGCGTGATATTGCCGAGGCGCTGGTGAGCTTCGGCCATGCAAAAGGGGCTGCGTGCGTAATCGAGGCAGAGCAGTTATGTTTGTTGCTGGGCGAGGACCGGCGCGGCGATGAGCGCGTCTACACGCAGGCGTTTACCGGTTGTTTCCGGGAGAGCGACCATTTGCGCATGGAGTTCTTGCGCGCGCTCCCCGGGAGCACGGTCTAGGCGCCGGGGCGGACGCGCACGATGATGTCCACGCCTTCGGTTACCAGTCCTGGCGGCAATGGAGGAAGGCCGGTTAGGCCGATGTCATCGACATCAATGTCGGTCAGTTCGCCGGTGGCGATGTTGTAAAAGTGATGGTGAGGATGGGTGTTGGGATCATAGAAAACCTTGCTTGGGTCTACGATCACTTCGCGTATCATTTTCTTTCCCAGGAACAGGTTGAGCGTGTTGTAAACCGTTGCTTTGGAAGTTTCGCTGTGCCTGGCGTTGGTAATGGACATAACCTGATCAGCGCATAAATGCCCGTGATGCGAAAATAGCGCATGGGCAATCTCTATACGCTGGTGAGTGGGGTTGATGCCATGTTGCCGTAGCCGTTCAACTATGTTGTCGCGTGTGTAGTCAGTTGTTCTCATGATGAAAAATATTACCGAAAGAATTGGACCGTGTCTAATTCTTCGCTTATCTGTAACAATTAACCTTGATTTGCCTCAAGTTTGCCCTTATCTATTTTGCAATTACGATTAATTTCTGGAGAAGTCATGCCCTATTATGTTTTTAAAGTAACCACTTTCCCCTTCAAGCAGTTTGAGCTTGCCGGCCAGTTCGATGCCTTCAAGGAGGCCAGCGCCCATGCCAAGACTTTGCGTCAGGCGCTTGTGGCGGATGACAAAATATCAATCAAGGTCATGTTTGGAGAGAACCAGTTGCAGGCAGAGGATGTGCTGAATCAGGAGCGCGAACCGCAGCCAATTACAGGCGAGGATTATTAGGCGGTGCTGAACGAGAGCGCCTACAAAGCCACCTATGACGAGAAGGTGAGGCTTTCATGCCCCTTCGAGAAGGCGATTCTCAGTCGTTGCGCCGATTGCGATCAGGCGCGCAAGTTTAATATCGCGGAGCGTGAGGCGGTTGCGTGCGAGGCGGCGGTGGCACGCGAGAACTGTCTGACCCTGCATGGCCTGCTGCATCAGAATGCTTCATTTGTGCTGAAGCTGATTCATCCGGGCGAGCCCTTGCCGCATGCGAAGGAGGTCAAGGTGCAATGCGGTGGCTTGCTGGGGGTTCAACGCTTGTTCGACCCGGAAGCGGTGTTGGTCGAAAATATACACGCTCTGGCAATCGAAACCCAGCGGCGCTATGGCTCCATGCGGGATGTGCCCTATCAGGAAGTGATCAAGGAAATCGCTGTCTATGAGGGGCGTCGCAGACGTTAAAGCTTATCCCCGATAAATGTCCATGATGCTTTTCAGTTCCGTTAGAACGCGCTGAACTTCATCGCTGCTCAGACTTAGCGTTTCAGTCACCGCTTGGTGATGTTCCAGTGTCTGAATGGTCTCCAGCACGTCCTTGCACCCCTTTTGGCACAGTTTTTCTACACAAAGTTGAACTCTGTTTTGGTCCATGAAAATAGGCTCTGAATGGCTTGAGTCGGGCTCAAGAATTTGACCGCATAAGCCTTAGACGGTACCATGCGCGCATTTCGTGAACAAGGGGCAAGGAATGCGCGAGAAACTGGTCGCAGGTAACTGGAAGATGCACGGCAGTCTGAGCGAGAACAAGGCGCTGCTGGATGCCATCATCCCTCAGTTGGCTGATTTGAACCGTGCTTCCTGTGCGGTGTGTGTTCCCTTCCCTTATTTATTCCAGGCGCAGTCGATCTTGCAGAGCAGCAATATTTCCTGGGGTGCTCAAAATTTGAGCCAGCAGGAAAAAGGTGCTTACACGGGCGAGGTTTCTGCTTCAATGTTGCTGGATTTTGGCTGCAAATATGTTCTGGTTGGGCACTCCGAGCGTCGTGCGCTGTATGGCGAGGATGATGCAGTCGTGGCAGCAAAATTTGTTGCGGCCCAGAAAGCTGGTTTGACACCTATCCTGTGCGTGGGAGAAAGTCTTGATGAGCGCGAAGCCAATATTACCGAGCAAGTGGTGGCGCGGCAGATGGATGCCGTGCTGGCAGTCGCTGGTGTGTCAGCCTTTTCCAAGGCCGTTGTGGCTTATGAGCCAGTCTGGGCGATCGGCACAGGAAAGACAGCGTCATCCGAACAGGCGCAGGCAGTGCATGCGTTCATCCGCGGAAAAATTGCCGCCGACAGTGCCGAAGTCGCCGCTGGACTGGTAATTCAGTACGGGGGTAGCGTAAAGGCGGCCAATGCGGCACAATTGTTTGCAATGCCTGATATCGATGGCGGACTGATCGGTGGCGCCTCTCTTAGTGCGGATGAGTTTGTGGCAATTTGCCGCGCTGCCCAGCAAGGTTAATTCGGATTCTATAAAAAGGTTTTTGTTTAAATGGAAACAGTGGTTTGGATTGTTCATGTGATTGTTGCGCTGGGCGTGGTTGGCCTGGTGTTAATGCAACACGGTAAAGGTGCTGACATGGGCGCTGCTTTTGGAAGCGGCGCGTCTGGCAGTCTGTTTGGCTCGACTGGTTCGGCAAATTTTCTTAGTCGTGCCACAGCAATTCTGGCGGCGGTCTTTTTTGTAACCAGTCTGACTCTGACGTATTTTTCTGGTGCTAAAAGCAAGCCGGTAGGCGTGATGGAGAGTCAAAAACAGGTTTTGCCAGTAACGCAACCTGCTTCCCCGGTTGGGCCAGGCTCTAAAGCCAAGGATATTCCTAACTAAAAGTTGTTGTGATGCGCTGCTGCTTTACAGCGTCATCGAATGCAAAGCCGATGTGGTGAAATTGGTAGACACGCTATCTTGAGGGGGTAGTGGCGAAAGCCGTAGCAGTTCGAGTCTGCTCATCGGCACCATATAAAATGCTTATACATGCATTAGTAGTGGTGTATAATAAGTGAAATTTATGAAACATAGTTTTAAGTGGGCTTTAGCATAACGTTGCGCTTTCTGCCGGGTTGATGTGGCCTCTCTTTTAAATTGTTGAGTTATTCGCGGAGCTGCAAATGTTGGAAAACTATTTTCCAATCCTGTTATTCGTTGCAGTAGGCCTTCTGGTTGGTGTGGGGCCGATGGTGGCCGGTTTTATTCTGGCACCCCATCGCCCGGATAGCGAAAAACTCTCTCCTTATGAGTGCGGCTTTGAGGCGTTTGAAGATGCGCGCATGAAGTTCGATGTGCGTTACTACCTCATCGCAATTCTGTTTATTCTCTTTGATCTCGAAATTGCTTTCCTGTTTCCGTGGGCTGTGGTGCTTGAGGAAATCGGTTTGTTCGGTTACCTGGCCATGGTGATTTTTCTTGCCATCCTGGTGGTGGGTTTCATCTATGAGTGGAAGAAGGGAGCCCTCGAGTGGGAATAGAAGGCGTCTTTGAGAAGGGGTTTGTAACTACAACCCTGGATACAGTCATCAATTATACGCGTACGGGTTCCTTGTGGCCCATGACTTTTGGGTTGGCCTGTTGCGCGGTTGAGATGATGCAGGCGGGCGCCTCTCGTTATGATCTTGATCGTTTTGGAATTGTATTTCGTCCCAGTCCGCGCCAGTCTGATGTGATGATCGTGGCAGGAACCCTGACCAACAAAATGGCGCCAGCCTTGCGTAAGGTGTACGATCAAATGGCTGAGCCGCGCTGGGTGGTGTCCATGGGGTCCTGTGCCAACGGCGGCGGCTATTATCATTATTCCTATTCGGTGGTGCGTGGCTGTGACCGTGTTGTGCCGGTCGACGTTTATGTGCCTGGTTGTCCGCCCACGGCTGAAGCATTGCTATATGGTCTGGTCCAGTTGCAGAGCAAGATTCGCCGTACCAATACTATCGCTCGCTAAAGAAAAACAAGAGTCTTAATTCATGAACGCTTTTCTCCAAGGTCTTGCCAGCTCGCTGCAAAAAGCGCTAGGCGGCAGGATATTAACGCTCACCGAACGTCTCGATGAATTGACGCTGGTGGTGCGGGACAAGGACTGGCTCGATGCGGCTCAGATTCTACGTGACCACCCAGAATTGCGCTTCGAGCAACTGAGCGATGTCTGTGGGATGGATTATAGCGAATACAGGGATGGTCAATGGGATGGGCGTCGATTTGCGGTGGTCTATCACCTGTTGTCGGTCAGTCTCAATCAGCGCATACGGGTGCGCGTGTTCGCTTCGGATGATGAATATCCGGTGGTCGATTCCGTCATGAATCTGTGGTCGACTGCCAACTGGTATGAACGTGAAGCATTCGACTTGTACGGTATCGTATTCAATGGTCACGATGACCTGCGTCGCATCCTGACGGACTATGGTTTTGTTGGCCACCCTTTCAGGAAGGATTTTCCGCTTTCCGGCAATGTGGAAATGCGTTATGACCCTGATCAGCACCGCGTGATTTACCAGCCTGTCACGGTTGAAGAGCGGGTGCTGGTGCCGCGTATCATCCGCGAGGACAGTTACAGTGCCTGAAATCAGAAATTACACGCTTAACTTCGGTCCCCAGCATCCAGCGGCACATGGTGTGCTGCGTATGGTGCTCGAGTTGGACGGCGAGGTTGTGATGCGTGCCGACCCGCATATCGGCTTGTTGCATCGCGGCACGGAAAAACTGGCTGAACACAAGACTTTCCTTCAGTCTTTGCCTTACATGGATCGCCTGGATTACGTGTCCATGATGAGCAACGAGCACGCCTATGTGATGGCGGTTGAGAAGCTGTTGCAACTGGAGGTGCCGATTCGGGCGCAGTACATCCGGGTTCTGTTCGACGAGATTACTCGTATCCTGAATCATTTGCTGTGGATCGGCGCGCATGCGCTCGACGTCGGCGCAATGACCATGTTTCTCTATGCGTTCCGTGAACGTGAAGATCTCATGGATTGCTACGAAGCGGTGTCAGGCGCCCGTTTGCACGCGGCATATTACCGTCCGGGCGGCGTGTACCGTGACCTGCCGGATAGCATGCCGCAGTACGAGCTGGGGAAAATGCCCAAGCATAATGCCAGTGATATCAAATTCATGAACTCCAACCGGCAAGGCTCGATGCTGGATTTCATTGAAGACTTCACTCAGCGCTTCCCTGCCTATGTTGATGAATATGAGACTTTGCTGACGGACAACCGTATCTGGAAACAGCGTACTGTGGGTATCGGCGTAATCAGCCCGGAGCGCGCTCTGGCGAAGGGGCTAACCGGACCGATGTTGCGTGGTTCCGGCCTGGCCTGGGATATTCGCAAGCAGCAGCCTTATGAGGTTTACGACAGACTGGATTTTGATATTCCGGTCGGTGTTAACGGCGACAGTTATGATCGCTATCTGGTGCGCATGGAAGAGATGCGCCAGTCTAATCGCATCATGAAGCAGTGCGTGGACTGGTTGCGCAAGAACCCGGGCCCGGTGATAACGGAAAATCACAAGGTTGCGCCGCCCAGCCGTGAAGCGATGAAGTCGAACATGGAAGAATTGATCCATCACTTCAAGCTGTTCAGCGAGGGGATGCATGTACCAGAGGGCGAGGCTTACTGCGCGGTGGAGCATCCCAAAGGTGAATTCGGAATCTATATGGTGTCGGATGGCGCCAACAAGCCTTACCGCCTGAAAATCAGGGCACCTGGTTTTGCGCACATGCAAGCCATGGATGAAATGGCACGCGGCCACATGATCGCCGACGTAGTAACGATCATGGGGACAATGGACATTGTGTTCGGTGAAATTGATCGATAAGAATTGAAATGTTAAGCCCAGAATCCCAAGCTAAAATTGATCGTGAAGTCGCCAAATATCCTTCTGATCGCAAACAGTCGGCAGTGATGTCGGCCTTGCGCATTGCCCAGGATGAACACGGCTGGCTGTCTCCAGAAGTCATGGACTTCATCGCTGCTTATCTCGGCATGCCGACGGTTGCCGTTTACGAGGTGGCGACTTTCTACAATATGTACGATTTAAAGCCTGTCGGAAAATACAAGATTACTGTCTGTAGCAATCTTTCCTGCACTCTGATGGGGGCGGGGGGCGTAGTCGAACATTTGCAGGGTAAGCTTGGCATCGGATTCGGTGAAACGACCGCTGATGGACGTTATACCCTGAGAGAAGGTGAATGCATGGGTGCCTGTGGTGATGGGCCTTTGTTCCTGATCAATAACAAGCGCATGTATGGCTCTCTTTCCAGCGAAAAAGTGGATCAGATTCTGGCGGAGCTCGAATAATGGCCAATGAAGTCATCTTTCACTCCTTGCATCAGCCCGAGTCGTGGAAACTGGCCAGCTATCTCGCTACCGGCGGTTATGAAACGCTCAAAAAGGTGGTGACGGAAAAGATCGCGCCAGAAGAGATCATCAATCAGGTCAAAATTTCTGCTTTGCGCGGACGCGGTGGCGCGGGTTTTCCCACTGGTCTGAAGTGGAGCTTCATGCCGCGCCATTTCGAGGGCGACAAATATATTGTTTGCAATACTGACGAGGGTGAGCCGGGTACGTTCAAAGACCGGGATATCATTCGCTTCAATCCCCATCAGTTGATTGAAGGCATGGCAATTGCCGCTTATACCATGGGTGTAAAGGTGGGATACAACTATATCCACGGTGAGATATGGGAGGCCTACGAGCGCTTCGAAGAGGCGCTGGAAGAAGCTCGCGCAGCCGGTTTTCTTGGCGACAATCTGTTCGGCACGGATTTCTGCTTTAATCTTCATGCGCACCATGGCTATGGCGCCTATGTTTGCGGTGAGGAAACCGCGTTGCTGGAATCCATTGAAGGCAAGAAAGGGCAGCCGCGCTTCAAGCCGCCTTTTCCAGCGAGCTTTGGCCTATATGGCAAGCCCACCACCATCAACAACACTGAAACCTTTGCCAGCATTCCTTACATCATTCGCCATGGCGGGCAAAAATTTCTTGAGCTAGGCAAGCCGAATAATGGCGGCACCAAGATATTTTCTGTCTCTGGTCATGTCAACAAGCCGGGAAATTTCGAAATCGGGATGGGAACGCCATTTTCTGAATTGCTTGAAATGGCGGGTGGGGTGCGCAACGGTCACAAACTTAAGGCAGTTATTCCTGGTGGGTCTTCTGTTCCGGTCGTGCCTGGCGAGATCATGATGGACCTCACCATGGACTACGACAGTATTGCCAAGGCAGGCTCTTTCCTTGGCGCCGGGTCGGTGATCGTGATGGATGAAACGGTGTGCATGGTAAAAGCACTGGAGCGCCTGTCATACTTCTATTTCGAGGAATCCTGTGGCCAGTGTACGCCTTGCCGCGAGGGAACCGGTTGGCTGTATCGGGTCGTCCATCGAATTGAGAACGGACTGGGACGGCCGTCCGACCTGGACCTGCTGGCCAGCGTGACACAGAATATTTCCGGGCGCACCATCTGCGCCTTGGGCGATGCTGCCGCAATGCCGGTACAGGGCATGCTGAAGCACTATCGCAAGGAATTTGAGTATCACATCGAGCACAAAAAGTGCATGGTGTGAGCCGCTAAAACTCTAAAACGACACTGAAAAATGGCGCATATCGAAATCGACGGCAGACAACTGGAAGTAAAGGACGGCAGCACTGTAATGGATGCTGCACGTCTGGCGGGTATTCACATTCCGCATTTCTGCTATCACAAAAAACTTTCCATTGCTGCTAATTGCCGCATGTGCCTGGTCCAGGTAGAAAAAGCGCCCAAGCCACTTCCCGCATGCGCAACACCGGTTACGGACGGCATGAAGGTGCAGACCCAGTCTGAATTCGCCATCCGCGCTCAAAAGGGCGTAATGGAGTTTCTCCTGATCAATCACCCGCTCGATTGTCCGATTTGCGATCAGGGCGGCGAATGCCAGCTGCAGGATCTGGCTGTAGGCTATGGCGATGTTTCGTCGCGTTATCAGGAAGAAAAGCGGGTCGTTGCCAACAAGGAACTGGGACCCTTGATTTCAACCGATATGACGCGTTGCATTCATTGCACTCGTTGCGTGCGTTTCGGACAGGAAATTGCCGGTGTCATGGAACTCGGTCAAGCGGGACGCGGCGAGCATTCAGAGATCATGCCTTTCGTCGAGCGCACGGTAAATTCCGAACTGTCCGGCAACATGATTGATCTGTGTCCGGTGGGCGCGCTTACCAGCAAGCCTTTCCGCTATACCGCGCGTGCCTGGGAACTGACCCGCCGCGCATCAGTCAGCCCGCACGACAGCCTTGGCGCCAATCTTGCCGTGCACGTAAAAAATAATCGCGTGATGCGCGTAACGCCGCGTGATAACGAGTCGATCAACGAATGCTGGTTGTCCGACAAGGACCGCTACTCCTATGAGGCGCTAAATTCCGAGCAGCGTCTGACTCAGCCCATGATCAAGCGTCATGGCGAGTGGAAGGAATGTGACTGGCAAACTGCGCTGGAGTTTGTGGCCAACGGACTGAAACTTATTCGTGATGATCATGGTGCCGCGCAGATCGGTGCATTGGCGACCCCGCACAGCACGCTGGAGGAGCTTTACCTGCTACAGAAATTCATGCGCGGTATTGGCAGCGGCAACGTGGATCATCGTACGCGTCAGTCCGATTTTTCTGCAGATGGCGCTACATCGGGCGCTCTGTGGCTGGGACAAAGCATTGCGGACGTGCAGGACCTTGATCGCGCGCTAGTGGTGGGCAGCAACCTGCGTAAGGATCATCCTCTGCTCGCACATCGTTTGCGTCAGGCAGTGAAGTCCGGAGCCGAATTGAGCTTGCTGAATTCGGTTGATGACGATTTGTTGTGCCGTGTGGAAAACAAGTTGATCGTATCGCCTGCGGACATGAAGAATGCGCTGGCTCAGGTTCTCAAGGCTGTTGCAGAAATCAAAAAAATTGTCACGCCGCTGAGCGTTGTTGCTGTAACGGTGTCGCCTGCGGCACAAGCCATTGCCGCCAGCCTTGCGGCGGGAAGTAAAAAGGCCGTATTGCTGGGTAATCAGGCACTGCATCACCCGAACTATCGTGAAGTACATGCGCTGGCGCAGGAAATCGCAAATACTTCTGGCGCGACTCTGGGCGTGTTAGGCGAGGCCGCCAATAGCGTTGGCGCTAGTATTGCGGGTGCTGTGCCTTTCGCCGGTCCATTGGGAAAGACCGCAACAGTGGGAATGAATGCCACCGAGATGCTGCAAAGTCCGCGTCTGGCTTATTTGCTGCTGAACACCGAGATTGAGCTGGATTGTTATGACCCTCAACTTGCTTCGAAGGCAATGGAAGATGCCGAGTTGATTGTTGCTATGACCGCCTATCGCCATCAGGCCATGAATTACGCTGATGTGATGCTGCCTGTGGCGCCATTTGCTGAGACCTCCGGGACATTTGTTAACACAGAAGCGAGTGTGCAAAGCTTCAATGCGGTCGTGAAGCCGCAAGGCGAAGCGCGTCCCGCATGGAAAGTGCTGCGTGTGCTGGGTAATATGTTCAATCTGAACGGGTTCGATTACAACAGTTCTGACGAAGTTCGCTCAGAAATCCTCGGACAAGGAAATGCGGCGTTGCAAGGTGCTTGCAATAATCATTTGCAAAACACCGGCGAGATCAATGTTGCATCGACCAGGAGTGGGGTTCAGCGTATCGCCGAAGTCCCGATTTATCAGGCAGATGCCCTGGTTCGCAGAGCAGACGCCCTGCAGCGTACTGCAGATGGTGCCGCACCTGAAGTTTCTATGAATGGCGCACTAATGGCTCAGTTGCAGATTGAGAATGGCAGCATGGCAGTGGTGCGCCAAGGCATGGGGAGTGCGGTAATGCGAGTCAGTCGAGATGACAAACTGCCTCTAGGTTGTGCGCGGGTCCCCGCCTCGCATCCTCTAACTTCCGAGCTTGGCGCGATGTTCGGTGAAATTGTGGTAGAGAAGGCCTGATTCGATGGAATTCTTTCAAACATTGTTGGGTCCTGCATGGCCGCTGGTGTGGACGATGGTGAAAATTGTCGTTATCGTCGGCCCCCTGCTTCTGGCAGTTGCCTATGTCACGTATGCGGAACGCAAGGTGATCGGTTACATGCAGGTGCGGATCGGCCCTAATCGCGTTGGCCCACTGGGCTTGCTGCAACCGATTGCGGACGGCGTGAAGCTGATGATGAAGGAAATCATCATCCCCAGTGGCGCCAACAAAAAACTGTTTCTGCTCGGCCCGGTGTTGGCGATGGCGCCAGCGCTTGCTGCGTGGGCTGTCGTTCCCTTCTCACCCGAACTGGTCCTGGCAAATATTGACGCCAGCCTGCTCTATATCATGGCAATTACTTCCATGGGTGTTTACGGGATCGTATTGGCTGGTTGGGCATCGAATTCGAAATACCCGTTCCTAGGGGCCATGCGTTCCGCTGCGCAGATCGTGTCTTATGAAATAGCCATGGGTTTTGCCCTGGTCGGCGTGCTGATGGCGGCGCAAAGTCTTAATCTGGTGGAAATCGTCAATGCTCAGAAAGGTTCCACCTTTTTCAGCTGGTACTGGTTGCCGTTGTTCCCGATGTTTCTGGTCTACCTGATTTCCTCCGTCGCGGAAATCAACCGGGCACCATTTGACGTGGCCGAGGGCGAATCGGAGATCGTTGGTTTTCATGCCGAGTATTCAGGTATGGCCTTTGCAGTATTCTTTCTTGCCGAATACGCAAACATGATCCTGGTTGCAACGCTATCGTCATTGCTGTTCCTCGGCGGTTGGCTGCCACTGTTCGATGTTGCACCTTTTAACTGGATTCCAGGCTTCTTCTGGCTGATAGCGAAAATCTGTTTTGTGCTGTTCCTGTTCCTGTGGTTCCGTGCGACGTTTCCCCGCTACCGTTACGACCAGATCATGCGTTTGGGCTGGAAGGTGTTTATTCCGGTTTCGCTCGTATGGCTGCTGGTGGTCGGTGCAATGATGCAGACCCCGCTGGGCTATTTGTTCCACTGAAGACCAAGACTAAATAGAAATGATGAAACGCCTTAATGCATTCTTCAAGAGTCTGCTCCTGATCGAGCTGCTTCAGGGTATGGCCGTGACCGGACGCTATCTGTTCGCACGCAAGATCACTGTGCAGTTTCCAGAGGAACGGACCCCGATATCCCCTCGCTTCCGCGGGCTTCACGCCTTGCGCCGCTATCCCAATGGCGAAGAACGTTGCATTGCCTGCAAGCTTTGCGAGGCCGTATGCCCGGCGATGGCAATTCAGATCGACATGGAAGAGCGTGCTGATGGAACCCGCCGCACAACGCGTTACGACATTGATCTGACCAAATGTATTTTCTGCGGATTCTGCGAAGAATCCTGCCCTGTGGATTCCATCGTGGAAACCCGGGTCTTTGATTACCACGGAGAAAAGCGTGGCGATCTTTACTACACCAAACAGATGCTGCTGGCTGTGGGCGATAAGCACGAAACGCAAATCGCCAAGGACAGGGCTGCTGATGCGAAATACCGCTAGTTATTTGACAGGATTCAGTTAATGAATGCGCAAACACTGATTTTCTACTTTTTTGCCACGATTCTGCTGGTTGCAGCAGTGCGTGTGGTGACTGCGCGCAATCCGGTGCATTCGGCACTGTATCTGGTGTTGTCGTTCTTTACTGCGGCCGCGCTGTGGATCATGCTGCAGGCCGAGTTTCTTGCAATTGTTCTGGTGCTCGTCTATGTCGGGGCGGTGATGGTGCTATTCCTGTTTGTGGTGATGATGCTGGACATCAACTACGACACATTGCGTGAGGGTTTCTGGAAAAATCTGCCCTTCGCTCTGGTGGTGGCGGTTCTGATGGCTGCCGAAATGGTCGTGGTGCTTGCTGGCAGGGACTTCTGGGCAAATGGCGGGGGTGTGCCTGTTCTTCATGGCCCTGGCTACAGCAACACCAAGGAACTGGGTCGCCTGATTTACACCGAGTATGTTTACCCGTTTGAAATTGCTTCGGTCGTTCTTCTGGTAGCGATTGTTGCTGCTATTGCCATTACCCTGCGCCGCCGTAAGGACACAAAGTTCCAGAATCCCGCCGACCAAATCGCAGTGCGGCGCGAGGATTGTGTGCGCATGGTTTCTGTACCGGCTGACACCAAGCTGATGCAAAAACAGGAAGCTACACAGCAAACGGAGCAACAATCTTGAGGACTGACCTGTGCTGACTTTATCCCATTACCTGGTACTGGGTGCCATTTTGTTCACCATCAGCGTGCTGGGGATTTTCCTTAACCGCAAGAATGTAATTGTTCTGCTTATGGCGCTTGAGCTCATGCTGCTGGCAGTGAACATCAATTTTGTCGCTTTTTCACACTATCTGAATGATGTGGCTGGTCAGGTTTTTGTTTTCTTTATTCTGACTGTGGCTGCTGCAGAGGCTGCCATCGGTCTGGCGATTTTGGTGGTGCTGTTCCGCAATTTGCGAACAATCAACGTGCAGGACCTGGATCATTTGAAAGGCTAGTTATTTAGTATTCTGCACTCAGCGCCTCGTGGGGCTGAGAGTTGATGGCTGAGAACTTAATACATGACTGAAATGCAAAAACTTTATCTGCTCGTGCCACTGGCTCCGCTTGTCGGGGCGGTCATTGCCGGCTTATTCGGCAAAATGATCGGGCGTAAGCTGTCACATTTGGTGACAATTTTCGGCGTTGCCGTTTCCTTTATTGCCTCCGTGGTGATTTTCCAGGATGTGCTGGCGGGTAATACTTTTAACGGGAGTGTTTATACCTGGCTTACCAGCGGCGAAATGCGGTTTGAAGTCGGATTCCTGATTGACCGGCTTTCTGCCCTGATGATGGTGGTGGTGACTTTCGTTTCTCTCATGGTGCATATCTACACCATTGGCTATATGGCGGATGATCCTGGCTACCAGCGTTTCTTCAGCTATATTTCACTATTTACTTTTTCCATGCTGATGCTGGTGATGAGCAACAACTTCCTTCAGTTGTTCTTTGGCTGGGAAGCGGTGGGACTGGTGTCCTACTTGCTTATTGGATTCTGGTATACGAAACCCACCGCCATTTACGCTAATCTGAAAGCATTCCTGGTCAATCGTGTTGGTGATTTTGGCTTTCTGCTGGGCATCGGTATGGTGTTGGCCTATTTCGGCACAC
The DNA here is from genome assembly GCA_963741495.1 of uncultured Gammaproteobacteria bacterium. GTDB lineage: Bacteria > Pseudomonadota > Gammaproteobacteria > Burkholderiales > Sulfuricellaceae > Sulfurimicrobium. The sequence continues at coordinate 190,029 of CAVUID010000012.1, read as the reverse complement.
TGGATTATGCCTCCGTATTCGCTATGGCACCGGAGATGGCGAGCCTCAGCATCAGCCTGTTCCCCGGCGAAACCCTGAGTCTGATGACTGTAATTTGCATCCTGCTGTTCATTGGCGCCATGGGCAAGTCTGCGCAATTCCCGTTGCATGTCTGGCTTCCCGATTCCATGGAAGGCCCAACACCTATTTCTGCCCTGATTCACGCAGCAACCATGGTGACTGCTGGTATCTTCATGGTGTCGCGCATGTCGCCACTGTTTGAGTTGTCTGAAACGGCTTTGTCCTTTGTTATCGTGATTGGGGCAATAACGGCTTTGTTCATGGCTCTGATTGCAATCGTGCAGACAGACATCAAGCGAGTGGTTGCCTATTCAACTCTGTCTCAACTGGGTTACATGACCGTGGCACTGGGCGCTTCCGCATATTCGGCCGCCATGTTCCATCTCATGACCCATGCATTCTTCAAAGCGGTGCTGTTCCTCGGCGCCGGTTCGGTGATCATTGCCATGCATCACCAGCAGGACATGCGTTACATGGGTGGTCTTCGTAAATACTTGCCGATTACCTACCTGACCGTGCTGATCGGTGCGATCGCCAACGCGGGTCTGCCTCCTTTTGCCGGATTCTTTTCCAAGGACTCGATTATCGAGGCAGTCGCACTTTCTACAATCCCGGGTGCAGGCTTTGCCTATTTTGCCATTCTCGCGGGTGTTTTCATTGGCGGATTCTATTCGTTCCGGTTGGTGTTCTTTACCTTTCATGGCGAGGAACGTTTCCGCCATGCGCCCTCAGCCGGGCATGGTCACCACGATGATCACAGCCATCATGGATCGGGTGATCCGCACGAATCGCCGTGGGTGGTCACGTTGCCCCTGCTGCTATTGGCGATCCCATCCGTTGCGGCTGGCTGGCTGATCGGGCCATTGCTCTTTGGTGGATATTTTGCCGAAACGATTCATGTGTCTCCAGATCATCATGGCATGGCGCACCTGGCTGATGAGTTTCACGGCGTTCTGGGAATGATGACACATGCGCTGAGCACCCTGCCATTCTGGCTTGCCGTCGGCGGCGCTGCAACGGCCTGGTTCCTGTATATCCGCCGACCAGAGTTGCCGGCGGTGATCAAGCGTAAATTCAGCCTGATTTCCGGCATTCTGGAGAATAAATATGGTCTTGATGCCTTTAACGATTTCTTTTTTGCTGGCGGAACGCGTTTGATCGGTCGCAATTTGTGGAAAGTCGGCGATGTCTTTCTTATTGACGGTTTGTTTGTCAATGGCACCGCGCGGCTAGTTGGCTGGTTTTCCGCATTGATCAGGCATGTGCAGTCTGGCTACATTTATCACTATGCCTTTGCCATGATCATAGGCGTGTTTTTAATGATCTCGCTGTTTGTCAGGTAACGAAAAAAAGTAATTAGGGAAGTTATGAGCGAAGGTTCGACATTGTTAAGCTGGGTTATCTGGTTGCCAATCGTGGCTGGCGTGCTGGTGCTTGCCACGGGCAGTGACCGGAATGCGCCATTGGCGCGCATCATTGCGCTGATCGGCGCTACTGCCAATTTTCTGCTGAGCATACCGCTTTATACGGGGTTCAATCGCCTGACGAGTGAAATGCAGTTTGTTGAAAAGAAGAGTTGGATCGAAACTTTCAATGTTCACTATCATCTGGGCGTGGATGGCATTTCGATGCTGTTTATTCTTCTCACTACCTTTACCACAGTGCTGGTGGTGATTGCAGGCTGGAAGGTGATAGAAAAGAAAGCTGCACTCTACATGGCAGCTTTCTTGATCATGTCCGGCTTGATGATCGGCGTATTTTCGGCACTGGATGCTGTGCTGTTTTACGTTTTCTGGGAAGCCATGCTGATCCCCATGTTTATCGCTATCGGCGTATGGGGTGGGCCTAATCGGGTATATGCGGCCGTAAAGTTTTTCCTTTATACGCTGCTGGGTTCTTTGCTGATGCTGGTGGCATTCATTTACCTGTATCACAAGTCTGGCGGAAGCTTCAGTATTCTTGAATTCCACGCGCTGCCGCTGGATTTGAACGTACAAATACTGCTGTTTATCGCATTCTTCACGGCATTTGCTGTCAAGGTGCCCATGTTTCCGGTTCATACCTGGCTACCGGATGCGCACGTTGAAGCCCCAACCGGGGGGTCTGTGGTGCTTGCTGCGATCATGCTGAAGCTTGGCGCCTATGGTTTCCTGCGCTTTTCCTTGCCCATTCTGCCTGATGCCAGCCATGCCTTGTCTGGGTTCATGATTACGCTATCCCTGATTGCAGTGGTCTACATCGGACTGGTGGCGCTGGCGCAAAATGACATGAAGAAGCTGATTGCGTATTCTTCAATTTCTCATATGGGTTTCGTTACACTCGGGTTCTTTCTCTTCAATGATATGGGGATGGAAGGCGCGCTGGTGCAGATGATTTCTCATGGCTTTATTTCCGGTGCGATGTTTCTCTCGGTTGGCGTAATGTACGACCGCATGCATACACGGAAAATTTCAGATTATGGCGGCGTGGTGAATACCATGCCGAAATTTGCTGCTTTCTTCATGCTCTTCGCCATGGCCAACGCCGGACTTCCCGGCACAAGTGGATTCGTGGGGGAATTCATGGTGATTATGGCAGCGGTCAAAGTCAACTTCTGGTATGGATTCCTGGCCGCGACGACGCTGATTTTTGGCGCAGCCTATACATTGTGGATGTACAAGCGCGTTGTTTTTGGTGCTGTTGCCAATTCGCATGTTGAACACCTGACCGATATCAGCAAACGCGAGTTTCTTGTGCTGGGATTGCTTGCAATAGCAGTTCTCGGAATGGGGTTGTACCCCTTGCCCTTCACCGATGTGATGCATGCTTCGGTCAATAATCTGCTCGCCCACGTGGCACAAAGTAAACTTTAAAGGGCCGTTTCATGACTTTTCCGATGCCCAATCTGATGCCTGCACTGCCAGAAATATTTGTTCTGGTCATGGTTTCTTTGATTCTTATCCTTGACCTGTTTCTTTCAGCCAAGACCCGCTTTGTAACCTATGCGTTATCTCAGATCACCCTGCTGGGTGCTGCCTGGATCACTGTTGCAACGCATGGTGCTGTGCCGGAATATACTTTCAGCAACATGTTCGTGGATGATGCCATGAGCGATGTGCTCAAGTTGATGAGCTATATCGCAGTGTCAGTGGTGCTCGTTTATTCACGCACATACATCAGTTTGCGCGGCATGTTCCGCGGAGAGTTTTTTGCGCTCGTGCTGTTTGCTCTGCTGGGCATGATGGTGATGATCTCGGCCAACCATTTCCTGGTGCTCTACATGGGGCTGGAACTGCTTTCTCTTAGCCTCTATGCCATGGTTGCGTTGCAGCGTGATTCTGCGGTTGCCACTGAGGCCGCCATGAAGTATTTCGTTCTTGGCGCGCTTGCCTCCGGATTGCTTCTGTATGGCATGTCCATGTTGTACGGCGCAACGGGCAGTTTGAATATAAATCAGATTGCGACAGTGATTCAGCACAGTACAGGCAACCACGTCATACTTACTTTTGGCCTGGTATTCATCGTTGCCGGATTGGCGTTCAAACTGGGCGTAGTGCCATTTCATATGTGGATTCCCGATGTGTATCAGGGCGCACCCACTGCGGTAACCCTGTTTATCGGTTCGGCGCCCAAGATTGCCGCATTTGCTTTTGTCGCGCGTCTTCTGGTTGAAGGTTTGCAAGGTCTGGTGCAGGATTGGCAGGGCATGCTGGTCATCATGGCCTTTCTATCCATGGCGATCGGTAATATCACGGCCATCGCGCAAACCAATATCAAGCGCATGCTGGCGTACTCTACGATTTCCCATATGGGCTTCATGCTGCTGGGTTTCTTGTCAGGTACCTTGAACGGCTACAGTTCATCCATGTTCTATGTGCTGGTCTATGTGCTGATGAGCCTGGGTGGCTTCGGCATGATAATGTTGCTTTCACGCAAGGGATTCGAGGCTGAAAATCTGGAGGATTTCAAGGGGCTTAACCAGCGCAGCCCCTGGTATGCCTTCATGATGCTGCTGCTTATGTTTTCCATGGCGGGCATACCACCAACGGTTGGATTTTTCGCCAAGTTGTCGGTGCTTCAGGCCGTCCTGCAGGCGGGCTACATCTGGCTGGTCGTTTCTGCCGTGCTGTTCTCGGTCATAGGCGCGTTCTATTATTTGCGCATTATCAAGCTGATGTATTTCGATGCGCCACTGGATGAATCGCCAATTCGTCCTGAAGGCGATATTGCCATGTTGATGAGCACAAACGGACTGGCTGTACTGGCTCTCGGTATCCTTCCCCAGCCATTGATGGCCCTGTGCGCTTATGCGATTCAGCGCTCACTGCTGTGATTTCAGGTGCGGCAATGCTGTTGTTGCTGGCTTCTGTAGCGGCAAATCTTCCATTTGTTGCTGAGCGGCTTCTGTTTGTAATCCCTCTGAAGTACCAGAAAAATATCGCATGGCATCTACTCGAACTGGTGATGCTGTATTTTATGGTTGGTGGAGCAGGTATGCTGCTTGAGTTGAAAGTGGCGCCACTTCATTCCCAGAACTGGGAGTTTTACGTGGTCACGGGTTGCCTGTTTCTGGTTTTTGCTTTTCCTGGCTTTACCTACCGCTACCTTTGGCGGAAGCGATAGGTTGCCATTTTGTTAAGCTGCTTTCTGGTAGCGTTCCTTTGCTGCGCGGGCTTCTTCAGCTTGCTCTGCTGAATACGCGCTACCCGACCACAGCATGCTATAGGCGATTTCCTCGTTACCGTTCTCGCATAATTCAAGAACGCGGCTGAACAGCGGTTGAAAGGTTTCGGAACGGTGAGACTGTTCATGTTCGTCAAAGCTTTTCCAGAATGTCACAATCTGCGCTTCCTTATCCTTGTAAGGGCTTTCAACTGGACGGCCAATCGAGCTGCCTTCGTTTGAAACGGCGCCACTGTTCAGCATCACGAAGCCACCAACGAAACCGGTGTCAGAATGGTAGGTTTTAACGTTCTCACACAGGGTGGCAACGCGCTCCTCCAGATCTTCGACCGTGTATTCCGGCTTCAAAATGACGCGGTTTACAGTAACAATACCATCGGATGGAAATCCTTGAATCAGGCTGGACATGTTTGCTCTCCTTGGTAAATTAAGTATATAAACAAATACTAATAAACATTGAAAAATTAATAGGCGAATAAATCGTGCCTATGGACATACCATACTAAACAACTCAGGTATTGTCAAATATTGACAGGGTGATGAATGAATCCAATTGAAGATCTGACGGAAAAACAGTTAAACAGTCGGACCGTTTATCAAGGGGGCTTGCTGCACGTCAAGGAAGATCAGGTTCAGCTGCCAAGTGGCCTGCCAGCCAAACGTGAATACATTCTTCATCCGGGCGCGGTCGTGATTATTCCCTTATTGGAGAATAATCGCGTCATCCTGGAGCGGCAGTTCCGTTATCCGCTGCATCAGGATTTTTATGAACTGCCGGCGGGTAAACTGGATGAAGGTGAAACCGCTTTGAACTGTGGGCAGCGTGAGTTGCTTGAGGAGACGGGATATAGCGCCGCGAAGTGGCGCTTTGTGGCCACCATCCACCCTTGTATAGGGTATTCGAATGAAAGTATGAGTCTGTTTCTCGCACAGGAATTATCTCAGGGAGTCCATCAGCGCGATGGCGACGAATTTCTTGAGGTATTTGATTTGCCCTTAAGCGAAGCAATCGAGTGGGTGCGCAGCGGGCGAATTACAGATGCAAAGACGGTGATCGGACTGTTCTGGGCAGAAAAAATACTCAATGGTTGCGTGCTTCCGGAGTTTCCGGGTAATGAGTAAGCATAATCCTTGATCTTTTGCTCTCGTCTAAGCAAAATCAGGACATGACAAAAAGAGCCAGCCAGGGCGGAATTTCAGTAGATGAGGCGGAGGGGGTAATCCGCTGCCATGGCGCCTGGATATTGCCACATGCCGATCACTTGAGGCAGCAGACAAATGCACAGCGCTGGCCTGCTGACAAGGACGTTCTGCTCGACTGTGAGCAGCTTGACGCCATGGATACGTCGGGTGCGTGGCTGCTGTACCGGATTCAGCGAGAAGTGAAGAATGCCGGTTCCCGGCTGACGGTTCAGGGGTTGCGTCCCACATTTTCCGCCTTGCTCGACATGATCGCGGCACGCGCTGAAGATGCAGAAGCGGTACTACCTCTTCAGTATGGAATACTGGAGCGCCTGGGGCGCAGATTTGCAGGTCATATGGCACAGGCAGCCATGATGCTTGCTTTTGTTGGCGAGGCTGCCGTGTCCGCGCTTCGACTTGCCAAACAGCCATCGCGCATACGGATTCGCCCGCTGCTGCACAATATACAGAGTGCCGGGTTCGAGGCTCTGCCGATCGTGGGGCTGCTTTCCTTTCTCATGGGCGTTGTGGTTTCCTATCAGGGAGCCGAGCAGTTGGCGCGCTATGGGGCAAGCATTTTCGTGGCAGATCTGGTTGGGCTGTCCATGCTGCGCGAGATGTCTCCCTTGCTGACTGCCATTATTGTTGCCGGGCGCTCCGGTTCGGCTTTTACTGCCCAGATCGGCACCATGAAGGTGACCGAGGAAATCGATGCCATGCGCACCATCGGAATTGCGCCCATGGATTTCCTGATACTGCCCAAGATCATGGCGCTTCTCATCGCCGTTCCCTTGCTGACTGTTTATGCGGATATCCTGGGTATTGTGGGTGGGATGGTGATGGCCAAGACCCAGCTTGGAATCAACTACGCTGACTTCATGGACAGGCTGGATGATGCGGTCAGTCTTTCGTCCTTTTTAGTGGGTTTGGGCAAGGCGCTGGTATTCGCGGTTATTGTCGGGGTCGTGGGCTGTTTTCAGGGCTTTCAGGTGGGCGGTAGTGCTGACAGCGTTGGCCGGCAAACAACTATCAGCGTGGTGCAGGCGATTTTCCTGGTGATTGTGATGGATGCTGTGTTTTCCGTACTTTTCAGCTGGCTGAAAATCTGATGGCCGAACAGCCTTATGTTGTCGAGGTCGATCGCATCTGTACGCGTTTTGGGTCATTGACCGTACACGATAATGTCAGCCTGAATGTGCGCCAGGGTGAAATCTTTGCACTGGTTGGCGGCAGTGGTTGCGGAAAATCAACGCTGCTGCGTGAAATCATCCTGTTACAGAAGCCTGTTTCTGGGTCTATCAGGGTATTCGGGCAGGAAGTGCTAGGTCTGGATGACGAAGGCGCTTTGCCTCTGCGGCGCCGCTGGGGGGTGATGTTCGAACGCGGTGCACTTTTCAGTTCGCTGACCGTACTCGAGAACGTTGGCCTGCCTTTACGCGAGCACACCGGACTGGATGACGCATTGATCGATGAACTGGCCGCACTGAAGATTGCACTCACTGGCCTGCCGGCAAGTGCCGGGGCCAAATTCCCCAATGAACTTTCCGGCGGCATGCGTAAACGGGCTGCACTGGCGAGGGCGCTGGCGCTGGAGCCGGAACTGGTTTTCCTCGACGAGCCCACGGCCGGGCTGGACCCGCTCAGTGCCAGCGGGTTCGATGAACTGGTGAATAACTTGAAAGAATCGCTTGGCTTGACCATCATGATGGTGACGCATGATCTGGACCTGCTATGGCGGGTGGCTGATCGGGTAGCTGTGCTGGGCGAGAACCGGGTATTGGGAATTGGAACCATGGAAGAGCTGTCTCAGGCGGAACACCCCATCATTCGTGAATATTTTCATGGGGCGCGTGGCCGGGCGGCATGGGAGCAAGCATGGAAACAAAAGTAAATTACACCATCGTCGGACTGTTCGTGACGCTGCTGTTCGGCGCGCTGGTGGCCGGTATACTGTGGCTGAGCGGCGGGGCGCAATACCGCAAGAATTACGATACCTACCTGGCCTATATGCAGGAATCGGTGGCCGGGCTCAATCTCAATGCGCCGGTCAAATATCGCGGTGTCGAAGTGGGCCGGGTCAAGCGCATTTCGCTGGATCATGGCGAGCGCGTGCGTCTTGAACTCGATATCGAGCAGGGCACGCCGATCAAGGAAAGCACAGTGGCTGTCCTGCGGGTTCAGGGTCTGACCGGCATTGCCCAGGTCGAACTCAGCGGCGGCAATCGCGATGCGCCGGATCTGAAAGCCAAGCCGGGTGAAAAATATCCTGTTATCAAGACCATTCCTTCCTTGCTGACCCGGCTTGATACGGCGGGTTCGGATCTGCTATCCAGCCTTAATCGCATTGCAGCGGGCGTCAGCACGCTGGTGGATGAAGATAATCGGCGCGCCTTTCGCAGCATGATGGCGGATATGGCAACGCTTGCCGCCACCCTCGCGGCAAACAAGGACGCGATTGATGCCAGCATGCAGGGCGCTGCGCGCACCATGGAGAACACGGCAAAAGTCAGCGCCGAATTGCCGCAACTGGTCGAGCGCATGAGCAAAAGCGCAGCGGCACTGGAAAAGATGGCCAATGATGCATCCCGTGCCAGTGTGGCGGTGCGCAAAACCGCTGATGGTGTCAGCGGAGGCATGACTCAGGTGACAGACAGCGTGGTGCCGGAGCTGGAACGTGCAGTGGCCGAGATGCGAGAACTAAGTGCAACACTCAAACGGGTCGGCGAGGAAGTCGAGCGCAGCCCCAATATGTTGCTGCTGGGCAAACAGCCAGATAAGCCCGGCCCCGGAGAATAAGGAAAATGCCATGAAATGGATGCGAGCAGTAATCTTGACCCTTGGCCTGATTATTACGGCCGGTTGCAATACGCTGCAACCGGTCAAAAATGGCGAGCTCAGTACTTATGCCCTGCAGGCGCAATTCCAGGGCGTGCCGGCGGCTGAAAGCGGGGCACCTGTGCTGCTGGTGACCCGGCCACGGGCGAATCCGGGCTTCGAGAGTTCGCGCATGGCCTATGTCAGGAAGTCTCATGAACTGGAATATTTCTCCCGCAATCAGTGGGTCGATACGCCCACGAAAATGCTTGCGCCTTTGCTGGTGCAGGCGTTTGAGGCAAGCGGTGCATTCTCTGCAGTGTCGCAGGCATCAGGGGGAATCACTGCGCAACTGCGGCTGGATAGCGAAATCGTGCGTTTGCAGCAGGAATTCGCTTCTGTGCCGAGCCGGGTCCGTTTTACCTTGCGGTTGCAGTTGATCGACGTGGCAGGGCGGCGCATTCTCGCAACACAAGAGTTTGACGTAAGCGAAAATGCTGGCAGCGATGATCCTTATGGCGGCGTGGTAGCCGCCAATCGTGCTGTTCAGCGCGCCCTGGAGGACGCTGCAAAATTGTTTGCCGCACATGCCAAGGGATTCAAGCCGTGAGCGATACGCTGAACGATCCCGTTCCGGAAAGTTTTTTTGGAGTCTGGCAGCGCGTTTCCATGGAAGTCAAAGGCAAACCTGCCGATACCTCGACCCAGGCTTACTGGATTCAGACTTCCGGATTGCATGCCGATTTGCGGGTACCTGCCGGCCGTCCGGATTTTTCCGGCAAGGCCTCCCTGGCCGAATGCAGCGCAGATGAATTGCTCTGGCTGGCACGCCAGCAGGGGATAGCCGGCATGACATTGGCGGGAGGCGATCTGCTGCACCGACGTCGACAGGTCGATTATCAGCCTACGCGCGGGCGCGACAATACCCACCGCATGCACTTTGAAGGCGAGGTGCTGGTGGAAGAGAATATGCCCGGCTCTATAATGGAGAAGTGGCGCCGCATTGCGGGTGCCAATGGCGGGGTGATCACCCTGCGCCTGCTGGAAGAGGCAGAGGCGGATGGTCGCATTGTGCCGCGCAAGGGTTACCTGCTGGTGGTCGGCGACTATTTCCTGTTTGTGCGCGACCGGCCGGAATTTACCCGTCAGGCCGCTTCGCTGGGTGATCTGTTTGAAGCGCAGGATCTGGAGCGTGACGACATGGCGCCATTCCTGGATTGTGAGTTTTCTTTCGGCCGCCGCAGCGGGGGTGCCCAGCCCTGGAACATCCAGCTATCCACCCTGCCTTACCGCGAGGGCAAGGCGTTGTTCGCGCCCGGCCAGTTCGAAGCCCTGCGCGCGGGGGGCAATGCGCTGGTGCAGCGTGGCCGGGGACGTAACGGATTGATTACCCGGCGCTGGTCCATCCATGAATGGACAGAGCCAAAAATACAGGGATGAGTTTGGATACCCAGCCGGTCAAAGCGTATTTTCTCAAGCTGCAAAACAGCATTGTTGAGCGTCTGGAACAGGTGGACGGCAAGTTGTTCCACCGCGATTCCTGGGCGCGCCCGGAAGGCGGGGGTGGCAGCAGTTGCGTGCTGGAGGATGGGAATGTGCTGGAACGCGGCGGAGTCAATTTTTCCCATGTCTTCGGCCCCAATCTTCCGCCCTCCGCCAGTGCTCAGCGCCCTGAGTTGGCGGGACGCAGCTTCGAGGCCATGGGCGTGTCGCTGGTATTCCATCCGCGAAATCCGCATGCGCCCACGGTGCACATGAATGTGCGCTGTTTCATTGCCCAGAAAGAGGGCGCCGAACCCGTGTGGTGGTTCGGTGGCGGCATGGATCTCACGCCCTACTACGGCTACGAAGAAGACGCCGTGCATTTCCACCAGACCTGCTTCGATGCCCTGCAGCCCTTCGGCGGTGCGCACTATCCGTGCTTCAAGCAATGCTGCGACGAATACTTCTATCTCAAGCATCGCCAGGAACCGCGCGGCATTGGCGGCATTTTCTTCGATGACTTCAACGAACAGGATTTTGTCACCAGCTTGAAGCTGGTGCAAAGCGTGGGCGATCATTTTCTGGCCGCCTATGTCCCCATTCTGGAGCGGCGCAAGGATCTGCCTTACGGCGAACGCGAGCGGGATTTTCAGGCCTATCGGCGCGGGCGCTATGTGGAATTCAATCTGGTTTTTGACCGCGGCACCCTGTTCGGGCTCCAGTCCGGCGGGCGTACCGAGTCCATCCTGATGTCCCTGCCGCCCATCGTGAAATGGCGCTATGACTGGAAACCCGAGGTGAACACGGCAGAGGCCAAGCTTTACTCGGACTTCCTGATCGGCAGGGATTGGCTGGGTAAAAGCTGACAGCTCGTGCAATGCCCTTCGGCATTGCACGAACCTGCGCCGGTTACTGTTTAAATCCGCTTTGCCAGTTCTACTGCAATGCCGATGTAGTTGGCTGGCGTCATCTGCAGCAGGCGCTGCTTTTCGCCTTCGGGTATTGCCAGCTCCTTGATGAAGGCGTGCAGCGAGTCACGGTTGATACCGCTCTTGCCGCGCGTGAGTTCTTTCAGCTGCTCGTAGGGGTTGGCTACGCCATAGCGGCGCATCACGGTCTGAATCGGTTCGGCCAGCACTTCCCAGTTGTGGTCGAGGTCGTCGTCCAGGCGCTGCGGATTGATTTCCAGCTTGCCCAGGCCACGCAGGGTGGATTCATAAGCGAGCAGGGTATAGCCCAGTCCCACGCCCATGTTGCGCAGCACGGTGGAGTCGGTCAGATCTCTCTGCCAGCGCGAGATTGGCAGCTTTTCTGAAAGGTGGCGCAATACCGCGTTGGCGAGGCCAAGGTTGCCTTCCGAATTCTCGAAATCAATCGGGTTGACCTTGTGCGGCATGGTGGAAGAGCCCACTTCGCCTGCCTTGACCTTTTGCTTGAAGTAGCCCAGCGAGATGTAGCCCCAGATATCGCGATCCATGTCGATCAGGATCGTGTTGGAACGGCCGAAAGCATCAAACAGCTCGGCCATGTAGTCGTGCGGCTCGATCTGGATGGTGTAGGGGTTGAAGGTGAGGCCCAGACCTTCGACGAAATTTTTGGCGAATTTTTCCCAGTCGATTTCGGGATAGGCGGAAAGATGGGCGTTGTAGTTACCCACCGCGCCGTTGATCTTGCCGAGGATTTCAACCCCCGCTATTCGCGCCTTCTGGCGCTCCAGGCGGTACACCACGTTGGCTAATTCCTTGCCGACGGTGGAGGGAGAAGCCGGCTGGCCGTGAGTGCGCGAGAGCATCGGCTGGGCGGCGAGGTCGTGGGCCAGTTCGCGCAGGCGGGCAATGAGCTTTTCCAGCCCTGGCAGCATTACGCTGTCGCGCGCCGACTTCAGCATCAGGGCATGGGACAGGTTGTTGATGTCTTCAGAGGTGCAGGCGAAGTGGATGAATTCGCTTACCTTCATCACCTCGGTATTGCCCGCGAGCTTGTTTTTCAGCCAGTATTCCACGGCTTTGACATCGTGGTTGGTGGTTTTTTCGATGTCTTTAACTGCCTGCGCATCGGCTTCCGAGAACGCAGCTACAAGCTGATCCAGCTCGGCAAGGGTGGCGGCGGAGAAAGTCGGCACTTCGGCGATGGCTGTATCAAGGCTCAGTGCCTTGAGCCATTCCACCTCCACCCGTACGCGGTGATGGATCAGGCCGAATTCACTGAAATAGGGGCGCAAAGCATCAATTTTGCCGTGGTAGCGGCCATCGAGTGGGGACAGGGCGGTTAGGGATGAAAGGGACATGATCAGACTCTAGGCCAACGGGAAAGCGCCATTTTAACCCAAATGACGCGCTCCCTGCTTAGCCTTGCTTCGTGCCGCCGGCATACAGCGCCGCGATCAGGTCGGACTGGGTGACCATGCCCACCAGTCGCTGCTCGGCATTGACGATGGGAACATGGTGCAGGCCGTGGTCGGAGAGCAGGGGCACCAGATCCACGATGTGCATGTCCTCCCGTGCCGTGAAGGCCGGCGTGGCCATGATCTGGCCGACCACTTCAGGTTTTTCCGAGGTCAGGCCGGGGGTACGGCGAATGAATTTGATCAGCTTGTCCTCGAAGGTTTCATAGGTCTTGAGGTTGGCGCGCTTGAGGAAATCCACCAGCGAAATGATGCCGATCACGCGCCGTGCCGGGTCCAGCACCGGGATGGCGCCGACCTTGTGGAAGCGCAGCAATGCCCAGGCTTCCTCCAGTTCGGTACCGAATTCGACCGAGGTGATGTCGCGTGACATGATATCGCCGCAGGCGATTTCACCCATCTTGCGCCGGTAGGCGTGCATGCCGGCCCGGCTGTAAACCTGATTCAGGTCCGCTTCGCTCACGTCGAGATACACATCCATGTCGCGCAGGGCCTGGCGCAGATCGCCCTCGTCGATGCCGATTCGGTCGAGCGGCTTGGGATCCTTGTGCTTGTGTTTCTTGTCACCCGTGCGGAAAGCCTGGGCGGGATAGCGGCGCCCGAAAAGATTGTTGAGAGCCAGTGCCAAGACCAGCATCAGCAGTGCATTGAGGCCTACCGGCGCGAGCACGAAGGAAAAGTCGTTGGCGATGCCGTGGCTGCTGCCCAGCACGGTCATCATGGCAATAGCGCCACCCGGCGGGTGCAGGCTGTGGGTCAAGTGCATGGCCAGGATGGAGAGGGAGACGGCGAGCGCGGTGGCGATCCATAAATCCGGCACCAGCTTTGCGCAGGCAATGCCGATAAAAGCGGAAATCAGGTGCCCTCCGATCAGCGGCCAGGGCTGTGTCAGAGGACTATGAGGGACGGCGAATAGCAGTACTGCCGAAGCGCCCATGGAAGCAACCATGATATGCAAGCCGCTGCCTTGCAGAAACAGGCTGCTGACCAGCCCCACCATGAGCGTGGCGACAAAGGCGGCAAACGTGGCGCGCAATTTCTCGCCCATGCTCAGGGGGGTGGATTCGGATACCAGGTAGGGCAGGCATTTTTTCAGCATCATGGCGTGGTCGGCAAGTCTCGTTCCCGAATATTAGCCGATGTCGGGTGTTTGTGGATGCAGGGAAGGGATTGTGAGCCAGGATTGGCCGCACGCCCCGCCAGCTTCAAGCCGGACAGTTGACGGGTTCGGGCAGGTCCCCGAACACCCGGGTACAGTTGCGCCCTTCCTGCTTGGCGCGATAAAGAACCTTGTCGGCGTTAGTCACGATGTCGCTGCAGGAATGCCCGCAGTCGGGGTGACCGCAGACGCCGATGCTCACCGTCACGCTGATGTGCTCGCCGCCTGGAAGCGGGATGCGTGAGTTTTCCATGGCACGCCGGATTCTCTCGGCAACGCAGTAGGCGCCAGCCTTGTCGGTTTCGGGCAGCAGGATGGCGAATTCTTCGCCGCCAAAGCGTGCAACCATGTCCACGGTGGTCCGTACCTGGCTACGCAACAGTCCGGCCAGGAAGCGCAGCACAGCGTCACCCGCCGGGTGCCCGTAGGCGTCGTTGACTTTCTTGAAATGGTCCACGTCCAGCATCAGTATGGAATAGCGGTTCTGGTAGCGTGTGCAGCGTGCAGCTTCAATAGTCAGACGTTCGTCGAAGGTGCGCCGGTTGCTGAGGCCGGTCAGGCCGTCCATGCTGGCCAGGTCGGTCATTCTGGCATGCAGGCGGGCATTGTTGACTGCGCCGGCCGCCAGATTGGCGAAGGTGGTGAGCAACTCGATCTCGTCCGGCTGAAAATCGTCGCGGTCGTCGCGATACACATACAGCACGCCCAGATGCTGGTGATGGAAGGTGAGCGGCAGGCAAGCAAAGGAACGGATGCCTTCTTCCCGCGCCAGGCCGCTGAGTTGATGGCGGGTGCCGGGCAGGTCGTTGCTGGGCACATATGCACCGGAGGTGAACGCTTCATCCGCCAGGCCGCCTCGCCGGAATTCCATGCTGCTGACAAAGCGTTCGGACAAGCCCTGAGTAACCCAATCCTTGAACAGCCCCTCGGTCTGGTCGTAAAAGGCAATGCAGGAAGCTCGCGAATGGGTGAAGGCAATGGCACAGCGCATGACTTCGTCGAGCACTTCACGCAGGCTGAGTGAAGACGTAAGTGCGGCAGCCACCTGGTTAAGTGCGGCCAACTGCGACATCTTGAGGCTGATGTTCTTTTGCCGGTCGTGGATATAGGTATCGATAGCGATGCCCATATCGAGAAACACGACCTTGAGCAAGGTGCGCATATTCTCAAGAGTGACGTTATCGGCGAAATTGCGCTCGCCCCATAGATGGGGAAAGAGCATGGAAAGGTATTTGTGATAGGCGCCAAGGTACCATTTGGGGCCCAGCCCGATGCGCTGATGCGCGATGCCGATGCGCAGGCGGTCGCGGGCATAGTCGCCGTCGTATTCGCCTGCAGTCAGGCCGTCAAGATACTGGATCTGGGTATGTTTGAGGCGCTCGACATGGATATTGTCGCCGAGTAGTACCCGGGTCTCACCGAAGGAAAGGAGGTGATCGTAGAAGGCGTCGACCACTTCAGCGTGCGCATCCTTCAGCTTGCCGTGCAGCATCCGAAGACGAGCGATGTCATTTTCGTCAAATTCAAGAAAAGCCTTGCGTGCGTTGATTTCGTCATCGGTAATGCCCATTTCCAGGGCGATCTCATGCAGTACCGTGTTATCAACTTGCATGCAATATTCCTCCATAAAATATTATTATATCACTTCAATAATATTTTATGATTCGGCGGGGTGGAGGTGGCGTTACGTGGACTGCCCTGAACAATGCCCGGCAGTAAGCAGGTGGTCGGTCGGGAGAACCTGAATTCAGGAATTCTTGCCTGCGAGATAGGCTTGGAGTAGCGCGTTTTTCAGCGCCGGGTGCTGCTCCAGATCTTTAAATCCCTCACGCAAGGCGATCGCTTGCAATAGACCAAGCACCTGGTTTTCATGCCATTGGGCGACAAAAGCCTCAGTGTCAAATCCCCCGTCAATCAGGAAATCAGCGGCCAGTCCACTGGCGTTATCGAAAAATATCTCCGCCTGCTCCATGACTTCGTAGAGGTAGGAGTAGGTGTCGATGCCATTTTTTTCGGCCAGAATTGCATGCAGCGGCGGGATGGCCCCATGATGTTCGAGTAATTCATCCAGGGCTATCGTTGCAAATGGAGCGTAAGACTCGCCCTTGAAAGAGAATTCGACATGGGCATCGATGCTGTTTTTCATGTTGTTTGCCAGTGCTGATTGATAGAGAGGATAGCGCCCAGTTCCTGTGATGTTTCACAGCATCGCCTATTGCCGAATTCTTGGCTTTGCAATGGACGAACGCAGCGGCCATGAATGCCGGCAGAAATAAAAAAGGGGCTACAGTTTCCTGTAACCCCCTTGTTTCATCTGGTAGGCCGTGGCAGATTCGAACCGCCGACCAACGGATTAAAAGTCCGCTGCTCTACCGACTGAGCTAACGGCCCAAACGAGAGTCGGCATTTTACTTTATTTATCCCCCTTGTCAACTCAGGATGTAGAATATGTCGCTCATTTTAGCCATGGGAATGGACTTGGAAAACCGGGATAGTCTGCAACGATTCATGTTTGAACACGCCGCTGTGCGTGGCGAAATTGTTCATCTGGATACAACCTGGCGGGCGGTGCTGGAGCGTCGCGAATACCCGCCCGTGCTGCGCGGGATGCTGGGTGAGCTGATGGCTGCCGCAGCATTGCTGGCGGCTGCGCTCAAGTTCTCCGGCTCCATCATTCTGCAAATGCAGGGGGACGGGCCGGTCAAGTTGCTGGTGGTTGAGTGCATGAGCGATTTGACCATGCGCGCGATGGCGCACTGGGAGGGCGAGGTCGCTGGCGATTCGCTGGCTGAGTTGCTGGGGCAGGGGCGTTTTGTCATGACCATTGACCCGCGCGACGGGCGCAAGACCTATCAGGGCGTTGTTGATCTGGTGGGTCAGTCGGTGGCGGATGCGCTGGAAGATTACATGAGCCGTTCCGAGCAGCTGGATACGCGTCTCTGGCTGGGCGCGGACGGGCAGTGTGCTGCCGGTATGCTGTTGCAGAAAATGCCGGAAAAACACGAAGGCGATCCGGATGCCTGGCAACGGGCGGTGCATTTTGCCTCTACGCTGACACGCAAGGAATTGCTGGGTCTGCCGGCACAGCAGATTATTCATCGCCTCTATCATGAAGAAGATGTGCGTGTGTTCGACCCCCAGAATGTGAATTTCCATTGCCCCTGCTCCCGTGAGCGCGTGGCTGGCATGCTGCGCATGCTTGGGCATGAAGAAGTGCAGGCGATGCTGCAGGAGCAGGATACGATCGAGGTGGATTGCGAGTTCTGCAACAAACATTACGTCTTTGACAAGGTGGATGCCGAACAGGCATTTGCCTCGGATGCGCCCGCTCCGGCGTCGCGGAATCTGCATTGATGTCTCATGCCCCGGCAGAAGCCAAGATTCGCATCGATAAATGGCTGTGGGCAGCGCGTTTTTTCAAGACACGCTCACTGGCCTCGCAGGCGGTGGATGGCGGCAAGGTGCATTGCAATGGCGAGCGCGTCAAGCCTGCGCGTGCCGTGCATGTCGGCGATGAATTGAGTATTCGCCAGGGGCCATATGAGGTGATAGTCATGGTGCGCGCCTTGTCAGAGCGTCGCGGGCCGGCCAGTGAAGCGGCGCTGCTGTATGAGGAAACCCCCGAAAGCGTGGCAGCGCGGGCTGTTCTCAAGGAACAGCTGAGAGTGGAGCCCACCTTTGAACACAAGGGTCGTCCCACCAAGCGGGATCGCCGCCATATCATCCGTTTTACCGAAGGACATTGAAATGTCAGCTTTACCGGAAAAATCCCAGCAAATTCTGCAAATCCATGCCGCGCTGATTCATCGCGTGGTGATGGCGTCCCACCAGCGCGAACTGATCCCCGCGCTGGCGCCGCTCATCAAGGTTTCGGAGGAAAATGGCTGGGTCATGCTCATGAAGGCGATACGCCAGATACTGAACGGCAAGCGGGACACGAGTCTGCTGAATGGTCTGGATGATGAGGATCGCATCATTGTCGGGGCGATTCTGGAAGGCATCAAAAACCCGGCCACGCTACCAGATCCAGAGGTCAAGGCGGATTCTGGCGCGGCTGCGCCGGGACTGGCAGCAATGATCAAGGCTTCGGCCAGCGGGGATACGCAGGCTTTGCAGTTGCTGGCCAGCATGGCCGAGCAGATGAGTGGCGCCGGCGGAGACATGGCGCGCCTGGCGGCGATCATGCGCCGCCTGGTGAATGGCGAGCGTGATGCGGATTTGCTGACCCAGGGCATGGAGGCTCAAGGCAAGGCGCTGGTGATGTCGATACTCAAGGAACTGGAAAAGCAGGCTTGAATCGACTGGACGCTCTGCTGGTCCCGGGGGCTGTTCCAAAACGCCAAATTTTGTGAGCATCTGATTGTTAATGGGCCCATTTTCAGATTTTATCCAGTACAATTGCTCCTTTTTTGGCGGCTTGCCGGCAAATTGCTGGTAAAGATTAGGGCGTTTATTGATGCTGGAAGGGAAAGACCTCGCCTGTGTTCGAGGCGAGCGTACACTGTTCAGCCACCTGAATTTTATTTTGCGCGAGGGCGAACTGTTGCTGGTGCAGGGCACTAACGGCAGTGGTAAAACCAGTTTGCTGCGCATGGTGTGTGGCCTGCTGGCGCCGGAATTTGGCGATATTCTGTGGCGCGGCGAAAAAATTGACGCGGCACGCGAAAACTATCATGCCGAAATGGCCTATTTCGGGCATGCGCCGGCGGTCAAAGAGGATCTGAGCGCTTTTGAGAATCTCGATTTTTCCTGCCGTCTGGCCGGGGTTGCGTTGGGCCGGGACGAAGTCGAGGGTGCGCTGGGCTATCTCGGTTTGGGACATTGCCTGAACCTCCCCGCAAAATCGCTGTCCCAAGGGCAGCGCAGGCGCGTTGGGCTTGCCCGCATGTTGCTGGTCAAGGCCAAATTGTGGATTCTGGACGAGCCGCTGACGGCACTGGATCAGGCCGCGCTGCAACTGGTTCAGTCCCTGATTGGCGAACATTTGCAGAGTGGCGGCATGGTGTTGTTGACCACGCATCAGCCGGTCATGATTCCGGGTATTGAACCCAGAATCTTGCGGTTGGCGTAACGAATATGATGCAAACAGTTATTGCTTTGTTGCGGCGCGAGTTGATGCTGGCCATGAGGCGGCGCGGGGATGTGCTTACCGTGCTGTTTTTTTTCGTGATCGTTGCCAGTTTGTTTCCGCTTGGTGTGGGTCCCGACACCCAGTTGCTGCGCATGATGGGTGGCGGCGTGGTGTGGGTGTCGGCGCTGCTGGCGGCCATGCTCTCGCTGGGCCGGCTGTTCGCCAGCGACTTTGCTGATGGCACGCTGGAACAACTGGTTTTGACGCCAACGCCGCCTGTGGTCTGGATCACCGGTAAAATACTGGCACACTGGCTGGTGAGCGGGGTGCCGCTGATTCTTGTGGCGCCGGTGCTGGGGATCCAGTTTGGCTTGTCGACCGAGGCGCTGGGTGTGCTGATATTTTCGCTGTTGCTCGGTACGCCGGTGCTGTCCCTGATTGGTGCGGTCGGCGCGGCGTTGACCCTGGGTTTGCGTGGCGGTGGCGTGCTGGTTTCGCTGCTGGTGTTGCCCCTTTACATCCCGGTGCTGATTTTTGGCGCTGGCGCGGTGGATGGCGCAATGTCCGGGCTGGGCGCGGAAGCGCACCTGTCATTGCTGGGTGGTATTTTGATTTTGGCCTTCTTGCTGACGCCTTGGGCGGTGGCGGCGGCATTGCGGATTTCGATTGAATAATGAACAGCATTAACTGGTACAAATATTCTTCTCCGGCGACTTTTTACAGCCTTGCCGGCAGGCTGGCCCCGTGGTTTTATGCGGTAGCGGCGCTGCTTGCAGTGATTGGGCTGTATATCGGTTTTTTTCTCGCGCCCACCGACTTTCAGCAGAGTGAGTCTTATCGCATTATCTTTATCCATGTGCCCGCCTCATGGATGTCGATGTTCATCTATGTCGTCATGGCCGTCTGGGCGGCGTTCGGGTTGGCGTTCAACACCCGTCTGTCTTTCATGATGATGAGCGCACTGGCGCCTACCGGCGCCATGCTGACTTTCGTTGCTTTGTGGACGGGCGCCCTGTGGGGCAAGCCGACCTGGGGTACATGGTGGGTGTGGGATGCGCGCCTGACTTCGGAATTGATTCTGTTTTTTCTCTATATCGGCTTTATGGCGTTGCAGGCAGCCATTGACGATCCGCGCCGCGCTGATCGGGCAGGCGCCCTGATCGCGCTGGTAGGCGTGGTCAACGTGCCGATTATCTATTTTTCCGTCAGATGGTGGAACACCCTGCATCAGGGCGCTTCGGTGAGCGTGTCCAAGGCGCCGAGCATGGCCACCATCATGCTGGCAGGGATGCTGGTGATGGCATTTGCGGTGTGGATGTATGCCATTGCAGCGGCGCTATCGCGGGCACGAAGCATTATTCTGGAGCGTGAACGAAATAGCCAGTGGGTTGCCCAATTGCTGGAATCCAAATCATGAACTGGAATAGCTGGTCAGAATTTTTTCACATGGGCGGGTATGCCCTCTATGTGTGGGGCTCCTATGCGGTAACCGCTGTCTTGATTGCCGGCGAGATACTGTTCTTGAGGGCGCGGCGGCAAAATGCATTAAAGCAGGCGCTGCGCGCGGTGAAATACGGTAAGGCCGAAAAGGATACAGATAGCCAATGAAGTCACGACATAAAAAACTGATTCTGATTGCTGTGGTAGTGCTGGCACTGGGCGCGGTAGCAGCGCTGGTGCTCAACGCTTTTCAGAGCAATCTGGTGTTTTTCTTCTCACCGACCCAGGTGTCCAATGGCGAGGCGCCGCTCGAACGGGCATTCCGTATTGGCGGACTGGTGGAGGAAGGCAGCTTGCGCCGCGAGTCGGATGGCGTGACTGCTCATTTCATCATCACCGATACGGCGAAGACTATTCCTGTGACTTACAAGGGCCTCCTGCCTGACCTGTTCAAGGAAGGCAAGGGCGTGGTGGCGGAAGGGCGCATGAACACCAGCGGCGTGTTCGTGGCCGAGCAGGTGCTGGCCAAGCACGACGAGAACTACATGCCACCCGAGGCCGCAGATGCCCTCGAACAGGCGCAAAAAGCCCGGCAAACCTTAATCACTCCACAAGACTCAGCTTCAACGCAGGAAGGTAAATAATGATTCCAGAACTTGGCCATTTTGCATTAATCCTGGCGCTGTTGCTCGCGCTGGTTCAAGGCGTTCTGCCTCTGGCAGGCGCCGCGCGCAATAATCCGGCATGGATCGCGGTCGCCAGACCGGCCGCGTGGGCACAGTTCCTGTTTGTCGCCATTGCCTTCTGCGCGCTGGCCTGGTCGTTTTTGACCAATGATTTTTCAGTCATCAACGTGACTCGAAATTCCCATTCCCGCCTCCCGGAAATTTATCGCTTCACCGCGACCTGGGGGTCGCATGAAGGATCGATGCTGCTGTGGACCTTTATCCTCGGTCTGTGGACCGTCGGGGTTACCCTGTTCAGTCGTCATCTATCCGATGACATGGTGGCACGGGTGGTCGGCGTGATGGGCCTGGTCAGCTTCGGTTTCCTGTTGTTCATGCTGGCGACCTCCAATCCTTTCCTGCGCATGGAAATGGCCATGGACGGCTCCGATCTTAACCCGCTGCTGCAGGATCCGGGCATGGTGGTTCATCCGCCGATTCTGTACATGGGGTATGTCGGATTTTCCGTGGCGTTCGCATTTGCCATCGCGGCCCTGCTGTCCGGCAAGCTGGATGCCAGCTGGGCGCGCTGGTCGCGTCCCTGGACCACGGCGGCATGGGCTTTTCTGACCATCGGTATCATGATGGGTAGCTGGTGGGCCTATTACGAGCTGGGCTGGGGCGGCTGGTGGTTCTGGGATCCAGTGGAAAATGCTTCGCTGATGCCCTGGCTGGTGGGCACGGCGCTGATCCATTCGCTGGCCGTAACCGAGAAGCGCGGCAGCTTCAAGGCGTGGACGGTGTTTCTGGCCATCGGCGCATTTTCCCTGAGCCTGCTCGGTACTTTCCTGGTGCGTTCAGGCGTGCTGTCCTCGGTCCACTCCTTTGCGACTGACCCGACACGCGGCCTGTTTATTCTGATATTCCTGGCTTCGGTGATTGGCAGCTCGCTCTTCCTGTTTGCCCTGCGTGCTTCCAAGGTCGGCCTGGGCGGCCGTTTCGCATTGATTTCACGCGAATCGTTCCTGATGGTGAATAACATCCTGCTTCTGACGGCAACCGGTTCGGTGCTGCTGGGTACGCTTTACCCGCTGTTCCTCGATGCGCTGGGGCTGGGTAAAATCTCGGTCGGGCCGCCCTATTTCAACTCGGTCTTCATTCCACTGGTCACGCCGTTGATCTTCCTTGCCGGCGTTGGTCCGCTGACGCGCTGGAAACAGGTGAATGTGCCTGAGCTGGCGCACCGCCTGAAGTGGGGCTTCGGCGCCAGCGTGGTCGCGGCATTGCTGTTGCCGTTTACGCAGGATACGTGGCAGCCGATGGTTTCCCTCGGGATTCTGCTGGCGTTGTGGATCGTCGTGACCGTAGCCATCAGCGTGCGGGCACGGATGCGCACCAGCGCAGGCTGGTCGGCGAACTTTTACGGCATGCATCTGGCCCATCTGGGCGTGGCGGTGACAGTTATCGGTGTGACCATGGTGTCGTCCTACCAGGTCGAGCGCAATATGCGCATGGCCGTGGGCGAGACCGTCACAGTGCAGGGCTACACTTTCCGTTTCGACGGCGTCACAGATATCACCGGGCCGAATTACACAGGTGCGCGCGGTACGCTTGAGGTGAGCCAGAACGGCAAGCCATTCACCACCCTGCATCCGGAAAAACGCATTTACGTGGCCTCCGGCATGCCGTTCACCGAATCGGCGATCGATTATGGCTTTACGCGCGATCTGTATACCGCGCTTGGGGAGCGTCTGGATAACGGTGCCTGGAGCGTGCGCCTGTTCCATAAACCATTCGTGGTGTGGATCTGGATCGGCTCGGTGCTGATGGCACTGGGCGGCTTTATGGCGATCACTGACCGGCGTTACCGCACTTCGCGCAAGAAGGGGAGGGCTGCAGCATGAAGCGTTTTCTGATACCCCTGGGTATTTTTATTGTACTGGTGGTTTTTCTCGGCATCGGCCTCAAGCTCAATCCGCGTGAAGTGCCTTCGCCGCTGATCGGCAAGCCTGCACCCGATTTCAAACTCGCCCTTTTGTCCGACCCGGCCAAACAACTGAGTCCCGCGGATCTGCACGGCAAGGTCTGGTTGTTCAACGTGTGGGCTTCATGGTGCGGCTCTTGCCGAGAGGAGCACGACCTCCTGCTCAGCCTGGCGAGACAGGGCATCCTGCCGATCTACGGCATGGATTACAAGGATCAGGCCAGCGATGCGCGTGCCGTACTGGCGCGTTTTGGGAATCCTTATGTCGAGACGGTTGTGGATCCAGATGGGCGGACGGGGATGAATTATGGCGTGTATGGGGTTCCAGAGACCTATCTGGTCGATAAAAAAGGCGTCATTCGTCTCAAACATACCGGCCCACTGACCCAGGAAATTCTGGACAAAAAGATTCTTCCCCTGGCGAAGGAGTTGCAGCTATGAAACTTGCACAACGAGTCGGGATGATCGCCCTTGCCCTATGGCTACCTTTGTCTGCCATCGCTGGCGAGGCCGTGCCGATTGCCGAAGATCCCGTGCTGGAGCAGCGCATGATCGCTCTTTCCGAGGATTTGCGCTGCCTGGTATGCCAGAACGAATCGCTGGCGGGCTCCCGCTCGGATCTGGCACAGGATCTGCGCCAGGAAATCCGTGATCAGTTGAAAGCAGGCAAAGACAATGACCAGGTGATCGAATATCTAACCGATCGCTATGGCGATTTCGTGCTTTACAAACCGCCGCTCAAGCCTTTGACCTGGCTGCTGTGGTTTGGTCCCTTCGTGCTGCTGGCCGGCGCTGGAGGCGGTTTCTACTTTTACCTTAAACGGCGCAGCGTGCGCCTTGCCGGTGAATCCTTGTCCGCGGAAGAAAAGAAACGCGTGGAAGCTCTCCTTGGCAACAACGGAAACAAATCATGAGCAATTTCTGGGCTATTTCACTGTTCTGGGTACTTTTCCTCCTGCTCATCGGAGTTGCGCTGGCATTTATTCTGCCCCCTCTGTTGCGGCGCCATATCCAGTCAGATCACGTTGATCGCAAGGCCGCCAATATCGCCATCTACCATGATCAGCTGGCGGAACTGAAGGCGGATCTCGAAAGCGGCGAACTGGAGCAACAGCTCTACGACGATGCCCGGCTTGAAATCGAAAAACGCCTGAGCGAAGACGTTCCCGTGGAATCCGCTCCTGCGGCGGCCAGCCACACAGGCCGTGGCCTGGGTTTAGCGCTTGCCGGCGTGATTCCGCTGCTGGCAATCGGGATTTATATTGTTCTGGGTACCCCCGATGCGGCCTTGATGCAGCGTGGTGCGCCACCCCCAATGGCCGAGCAGGGGCAGCACGATGCCGCGCCCATGATAGCCGCGCTGGAAGCCAGGCTGAAAAGCAATCCGGATGATATCGCCGGCTGGCACATGCTGGCGCGCAGCTATGGCACAACCGGGCAATATGGCGAAGCAGCGCGGATTTTCGCTAAAATCAGCGAACTTCTTCCTGGCGATGCCGGTGTACTGGCCGATTACGCGGATACGCTTGCCATGGCACAGGGCGGCAGTTTGCTGGGCAAGCCGCTGGAGCTGATCAATCAGGCGCTGAAACTGAACCCGCAGGAAGGGAAGGCATTGAATCTGGCCGGAAGCGCTGCATATCAGGCCCAGGATTTCTCCAAGGCGGCAGCTTACTGGCGCAGTTTGCTCCAGCTTATGTCCCCTGATGATGCCTACGCAAATCAAGTCAGGGCTGCGATTCAGGATGCCGAGAGGGCGGGTGGCGTGGCCGGTCTGGACAATCTGTCTGCCACAAGCGCCCAAAGCGCGCCGGCAAAACCCGCGGAGACCAAAACCGGTGTGGCTGCGGCTATTTCAGGGACGGTATCGCTCAGCGGGGAACTTGCCGGCAAGGTAGCCCCGGGCGATGCGGTGTTCATTTACGCACAGATGACACAAGGCCCGAAAATGCCGATAGCCAGCCTTAAAATCGAAGTCAAACAGCTTCCCTACCGTTTCACGCTGGATGATTCGCTTGCCATGACACCCAATGACAAGCTTTCAAATCACGCTGAAGTCATGCTTAGCGCACGTGTGTCTAAGTCGGGGCAGGCGATGACGCAAAGCGGCGATCTGCTGGGCAGGATCAGCCCTGTCAAGGTTGGCCAGCAAGGCGTCGAGATCGTCATCGACAAGGTCTTGCCTTAACTATTGGGCGAATTGCCGTCCCAATCATGAAACAGGTGAAATGTGAAACCGCTCGGGCTTTGCCCTTGCTGTGAAGCGTGAAATGTAAAACTTCTACACTTCGGCATGCTTCGAGCACCGCTGAACCTGCTGTTACATTTCACGCTTCACAAACAAAGCGTAGCGAGTGAATTCACACTTCACAAAACTGTTACGTTAACGCCCCAGCAGCATTTTTCCAACCGCGTCCGGGTCGCGCTCGGTGCGCAAGGTCTGGTGCAACGCATCTGCTTCTGGATAGGCGCTGCGCAGCATTCCCAGCCACTGCTTGAGTCGTCCCGGCGCATGTCTTTCCTCTACCCGGGTGCGCAGACGCTGATAATAATCCGCCACCCAGGGGAGCAAGGCGGGCCAGGGCATGGCCGCCTCCCCAGTCTTGATGCGCAACATCAGATCCGGACGAACGATAGCGCCGCGCCCGATCATCACGTCGCAGCAACCACTGACCTGGCGAATATTTTCCCAGTCTTCCGGCGACCACACTTCGCCATTCGCCACTAACGGCAGTTTTACCACCTCTCGGATGTGGGCGAGCCACTCCCAGTGCGCGGGCGGACGGTAACCATCAACCTTGGTGCGGGCATGGACGGTGATTTCGTCTGCGCCACCTGCTTCGATGGCGCGAGCGCAATCCAGCGTCAGCGAAGTATCCGTCAGGCCCAGGCGCATCTTGGCTGTGACGGGGATGTGTCGCGGAACGGCGCGGCGTGTCGCGGCGACGATGGTGTGCATGATTTCCGGATATTGCAGCAGAACCGCACCGCCGCCGTGTCGATTGACCGTGGGGGCGGGGCAGCCGAAATTAAGGTCGATGCCCGGTGCGCCCATGGCGACGATGGATGCGGCATTTTCAGCCAGGCACACCGGATCACTGCCCAGTAGCTGCACGCGCACCGGCACGCCGGCACGCGTGCAGCCACCGTTGGCTAGCTCCGGTACCGTGCGCAGGAGCACGCGCTCGGTGAGCAGGTGGTGGGTGACGCGCACGAATTCGGCAACGCACAGATCGATGCCGCCCAGGCGCGTCAATACATCGCGCATATCCTGGTCGGCAAGCCCCTCCATCGGGGCGAGAATCAGTCGCATGGGTTTATTTGGAAGTTGCAAGGCGCTCATTCTAGAAGAAATGCATGCGACTTGCTGGAGGGATTGCGGCGCTGAATAAATGGCCGGTTCCACGATCCTTTGTGCTTGGCTATAATGACTTTGTCGGTGCGCAATATTGCATAGCCGGATTTCAATCGGTTCGGCGCATTCAGCAGCGATTTGCCGCCGGCAAACAGTGCGGTGTCATCATCGGGAATCCACCGCTCCCACTCTCGCCATGTTCGGTAGTCGGCATTCGGCACTGTCACCTCGCTCCGCGCAAACCATGCCACAGGAGGTTCAACCATGCAGCAGCAATTCGATATTTTCATTTCATCTTTCAACGCAATTATTGGGCAACTTGCAGACTTTCTGCCCAAACTGCTTGCAGCCCTGGTGCTGCTATTCTTCGGCTGGGTTATCGCCAAACTGGTGCGCGGCGGCGTGAAACGCTTGCTGACGATGGCCCACTTCGATCGTCTTGCCCAGAAAACCGGTGTGGAGGAATTCCTTAAACATGGTGACATGCAAATCACTTTTGCCGGCATCATCAGCGAAGTGAGTTACTGGCTGGTGCTGCTAATCGTTCTGGTTACGGTTTCCAGCAGTCTTGGCCTGAATGCCGTGGCGGACCTGTTCCACCGCGTGGCGCTGTTTCTGCCCAATATCATCGTCGCGGTGCTGATTATCATCTTCGGTACGCTGCTGGCGCGTTTCATCAATCGCATGGTGTTTGCCTGGCTGCGCAATCTGGGTGTCGGTGGCGCGCTCACCATCAGCACTATCGCAGAATATGGCGTGCAGGTGTTCGCGGTATTCGTGGCACTCGAACAACTTGCCATCGGCACGCAACTCCTGACCACCGCGTTTGCCATTCTGTTCGGTGCAACCTGCCTGGCGCTGGCGCTGGCTTTTGGTCTCGGGGGGCGAGACTGGGCGGCGCGCGTCATCGATGGCTGGTCAAGCGGCAAGGGCAAGAACAAGCCCTGATAAAAAATACGCGCTGGACCGGGCTCAGTATTCCGAATTGCGAGGGCGGCTAACGCCCGTCACACCGGGGCAAGCGCTGCCCTAGTCATTTTGCAGCGGAATTGGCTCGCTGTAAGGGCTGCTCACCGAGCACCCCCTCTTCTCCAGTCAGGCGCGCAATGATCACGGTGCCGCAGGAATCGCTGAATACATTGACCGAGGTACGGCACATGTCCAGCACGCGGTCGACTGCCAGAATCAGGCCGATGGCCTCCACTGGCAGGCCGATGGCGGCCAGAATGATGGCGATGGCAACCAGGCTGGCGGAGGGGATGGCGGCTACCCCGATGGAAGTCACCAGGGCCATCAGCACGATGGTGAACTGCTGCACGAAGCCGAGCTCAATGCCATAGGCCTGGGCAATGAACATCGCGGCCACGCATTCATACAAGGCCGTGCCGTCCATGTTGATCGTTGCGCCGAGCGGCAGCACGAAGCTGCTGGTACGGTTCGAAACACCTGCGTTTTTTTCCACGCATTCCATGGTAAGCGGCAGGGTCGCAGCGGATGAGCTGGTGGAAAAGGCAGTCAGCAGAGCGGGCGCCATGGCGCGATAATGGCGTAGCGGATTGACCTGTCCCACAAACTTCAGCAGCAATGGCAGCACCACCAGAAAGTGCACCGCCAGCCCCGCCAGCACGCTGAGGAAGAACCACGCCAGCGGGACAAAAGCGGAAAAACCGGTATCTGCCACCACCTTGGCGACCAGTCCGAATACGCCAATTGGCGCGAACTTCATCACCCAGTCGGTGATTTTCATCATCACCTGAAACAGGCCTTGCCAGAAGTTGTACATGCTTTCCGCGTAGGCTTCATCGATTTTGGTCATGAAGAAGCCGAACAGCAGGCTGAAGAAAATCAGCCCGAGCATCTGGCCGTCTGCTGCCGCCGCAATCACATTGGTGGGCACCATGCGCAGAAAAACCTCGATCAGGTCGCCGGTGCCTTTGCCTTCCACCTTGGCGACCACGTCGCCGGCATGTTCGGACAGCCCGATCAGATCCTTTGCCGGTTCGCCATTCACCATGCCGGGCGCCACCATGTTCACGATGACCAGGCCAACCAGAATGGCAAGCAGGCTGGTCGTCAGGTAATACAGCAGGGTCTTCATGCCCAGCCTGCCGAACGCGCCACCCGAGCCGATGCCGGCAATGCCGACGATGATGGACGAAACCACCAGCGGCACGATCAGCATTTTCAGGGCATTCAGGAACAGGGTGCCGATGAAGTTGAACACGGCATAAAACTTCACCCCCAGCAACGCGCCATCGGTTCCAGCCAGAGAGCCGGCAATAGCGGCCAGCAACAGCGCGATGAGGATTTGCCAATGCAGTTTCAGTTTGATCATGCCTGGACGTCGCCGATGGATCGGCCTGGCTCAAATGACTCGAACTGGGGCAGATCTCCGCTTATTTCTTCCCAGCCGGCCTTCGATGTTACAAAGATATGCGCCATGGGGCGCTCCTCAATATCCGATTCGATTGTCCCCAGTCGCACGCGAACCTGATCCGGCGTGGCTTCCGATTTGCTCATGAGCGGGGAGCCGCAGGTCTTGCAGAAATATTTTGTTTGCCCCGGCGTGGATTCATAAGCGGTGAGTTCGCCTTGTCCGGAGATGATTTTAAAATCAGATGCCATGACAATGCCGTTGGTGGCGAATGCGCTCCCCTGGGCCTTGCGGCATTGCGAGCAATGGCAGTAAACGATGTTGCGGATCGGGCCCTCTATTTCGAACCGGATGGACCCGCAAAGACAGCCCCCTGCGTACATGGCAAACTTCTCCTTGAGCGTATTGAACGTGCGAATTACCTGTCTGGCGCGGCGTTACTACACCTGTCCTGGTTGAGGTTAGTACAGAAAACCGGGCACTGTCACGGTTTTTATCCTGTTCTGGTGATCCTGAACTTGAACCGTTGCCCGATGGATCATCGGGGAAGGCGCGTGTCTTAAAGCCAACACGGAGTATTGGCGAGGATTGTGTCCTGCTCTGGACCAGAGCTGAGTTTTTGGCCAGTGAAACATCTTGTTACGCTTTGTTACGTGCGCGATATTCCCCGGAAACCTCTTTTGCCTACCATGCATCACATCAACGGTCACAACAGCGTTTCAGCCATCGGGCGGCTAGAACGCGACAGGCTGAATGATTCGTTGGTTACTTTCTAAATTTTACAGGAATGGATTTATGAAAAAAGCACTTCAAGTTGCAGTACTTGGCGCTCTGCTGACCTCGTTTTCGGCTTTTGCGCACCATCCGGCTGAAGATATCGTCGATCCGGAAATTTATGAAATGATCGACCTGAATGTGGCCGATACACCACATGCACTGCTTGATTTCACTGATATGGGCAGGTAATCAGGAAAAGCCGGGGGTGAAATCCCGGCGTTTTTTTCTATAACGCCCGTCGAACGATGGGCGTTTCTGTTTTTCCGTCCTGCCTGAAGCCTGGAAATGTCAAAGGTCATGCAGCGGGTGAAAAATCGAGTTTCGTATCGACCCATCCAGGAACTGAACATCAGCTTCCATACGGGGTGATTTTTCCTGCGATGAGCGAATGGTGTAGGAAAATGTCGCCATTCGAACGTGTTGCGGCGGAATCGGGCGGGCAACGTACCACCAGTAATGCGTAACAGGCTGCCCCTGCTCGGTAGTGTGTTCGATGATTTTTGCTACGGCATTTCCATTGGGCAGATTATCGACTTCGGAGGACTTGATGTCTTTCAAAATACACAGCGCTTTGGCCCCGGAATTTGCTGCAACCATTTTTGGTAAATTCACGGTGACTACATTGATCCGCAGTTTCCCCTTGTTTTCGCCTTTTTCATAAAATATTCCGTCGCCTTCAGGTTCGTATTCCTCGACCCAGTGTTTGGGGATGGAAAAAGTAACGATGCCGTCGCGATATTTGATTTCTTTTGTTTTCACAGTCTCGCCGTTTTCTGCGGCTGCGTAAGAAATGGCAGAGAATGCCAGAAAACAGAAAAAAACAAGCCGCATCGCGCGTGCAACACTTTTTACAATAAAATCAGTCGGAAGCATCATTTTTGACCTTAAGGGCATTGAGGGCATACATGCAGCTATGGCTTCGTAGCATTATCGTGATTTTGTGACCATTTTGTCAGAATTAAACGTCATATCCAATGACATGGCAAGCCACATCAACTTCGCTTCCTATGATTCTTGATACTTTACTTGAGCAAATCCGCGCCTGCCGCGTGTGCGAAACCTGTCTGCCGCTGGGGCCGAAGCCGGTCTTGCGTGCAGGTGACAGTGCCAGGCTGATGATTGTGGGGCAAGCGCCGGGGCGGCGGGTGCATGAGACCGGCATTCCGTGGAACGATCCTTCCGGCGATCGTCTGCGACTGTGGCTGAATATGTCGCGTGAGGCATTCTACGACGAGCAGCGCATCGCCATTATCCCGACGGCTTTCTGCTATCCCGGCACCGGCCCCAATGGTGATCTGCCGCCACGCCCGGAATGCGCGCCGCTGTGGCACCCGCAATTGCGCGCGCAGTTGCCGAATGTACGTCTGACGCTGCTGATTGGCCGCTATGCGCAGGCTTATTACCTCGGCAGGCGCGCCAAAAAGACGCTGGCTGCCACGGTGCAGGCGTGGCAGGAGTATTTGCCGGAATTCCTCCCGCTGCCGCATCCCAGCCCGCGCAATCAGCGCTGGTTCAAGGCGAATCCATGGCTGGAAGCGGAGGTCATCCCGGCGCTGCGGCAGAGATTATCGCTACTCATGGCAGACTAGATCCGGCTAGAATTGAAGGTATTCGCAGTGCTCAGGTTTGGCCGGGGCTTGCGCGCTAATAAGGAGGCAAAAATGCTACGCACTTTTTTCCGCATGCTCATGACGCTTTTCATTCTGATCCCTGCCGTACAGCGCTGCGCCTTTGAAGGATGTGGCAGGTAGTAAGGATCACCCGATGGTGTCGCGCTATGCCGACTCCATCGTGATCGGCTACAAGCTGGATAAATTCGATGAAGCGGAGCTGGTGCTGGGACCCGCGACTTACAAAGACGGCAAGCGCGGCTTCGAGAAATCCCAGATGCTGCAGGGACAACGTACCCGGCTGCTGTATGTGGCGCCGAAAGACCGCAGTTCGCTGGAGGTGATGAAAAATTACGAAGAGGCCCTGGCGAAAGCGGGTTTTTCCACGCTGTTTACCTGCTCGCGCGCCCAGTGCGGCAAGCAGATGGCCTCTGCAATCTACTTTAGCCCGCAAAACCCGCGTCAGATTACCGGCAAGCAACTGTCCGAATACGCTTTCTCCATGAAAGTGGACGACGATCGCCTGCTTACCGCCAAGCAGGCCCGCCCCAGCGGGGATGTTTACGTGACGGTGTTCGCGGCCATGCAGGAGAATGCCTCGAATGTCGATGCCAGCCACCGCGTCGCGGTTTTCGTCGAGGTGGTGGAAGTCAAGCCGATGCAGAGCAATATGGTGACGGTCAACGCCGCTGCCATGCAGAAAGGTCTGAGCAGCGAGGGCAAGATCGCCATTTACGGGATTTATTTCGACTCCGACAAGGCGGACATCAAGCCGGAATCCAGGCCGCAGCTCGATGAAATGGCCGCATTGCTGAAGAACAATGCCGGACTCAAGGTTTTCATCGTCGGCCACACCGATAATCAGGGCAAGCTCGATTACAACCTCAGCCTCTCACAGCGCCGCGCGGAAGCCGTTGCCAAGGCACTGGCGCAGCAGGGCATCCCAGCCCAGCGGATGCTTGCCAAGGGCGTTGCCAATCTCGCCCCGGTATCGAGCAATGCCAGTGAGGATGGGCGCGCCAAGAACCGGCGCGTGGAGCTGGTCGAGCAATAAGCTTTAGCGCGCGCTAGTTCAAGATCGACCCTTGGCGCGGGCTGGACGTTTTGCCGGTTTAGCGGCAGCGCGTGGATGCGCTTTGGCAGCGGGCGCAGATTTCTTTGCCGGCTGCGCCTGATGACCGGGGCGGCGCACGCCTTCCACGGCAGTTCCAGTGCCGGCGGGCTGCCAGAAAGGCACCAGATGTTTCTTGCCATTGCCGATCAGGTCGCTGCGCCCCATGCGTTTCAAAGCCTCGCGCAGCAACGGCCAGTTGTTGGCATCGTGGTAGCGCAGGAAAGCCTTGTGCAGGCGGCGCTGGCGCTCGCCCATGGGAATGGGCACTTCCTCGCTGCTGCGCGTGACTTTTTTCAGCGGGTTGCGGTGGGTGTGGTACATGGTCGAAGCCAGCGCCATCGGGGTGGGCAGGAAGGCCTGCACCTGGTCGGGGCGGAAGCTGTTGGCCTTGAGCCATAGCGCGAGGTTGAGCATATCCTCGTCGGTGGTGCCGGGGTGGGCGGCGATGAAGTAGGGGATGAGGTACTGTTCCTTGCCCGCCTCTTTGGAGAACTTCTCGAACATTGCCTTGAACTTGTCGTAGCTGCCCATCCCCGGCTTCATCATTTTCGACAGCGGGCCGGGTTCGGTGTGCTCGGGGGCGATCTTGAGGTAGCCGCCGACATGGTGGGTCACCAGTTCCTTGACGTATTCCGGGCTTTGCACCGCCAGATCGTAGCGCACGCCGGAGCCGATCAGCACCCGTTTGATGCCGGGAATGGCGCGCGCCTTGCGGTAGAGCTGCACCAGCGGGCCGTGGTCGGTACCCATGTTGATGCAGATATCGGGAAACACGCAGGACAGGCGGCGGCAGGCGGATTCGATCTTCTCGTCCTTGCAGTGCAGCCGGTACATGTTGGCCGTCGGGCCGCCGAGATCCGAGATGGTGCCGGTGAAGCCCGGCGTCTTGTCGCGGATTTCCTCGATCTCATGCAGGATGGACTGCTCCGAGCGGCTCTGGATGATGCGCCCCTCGTGCTCGGTGATGGAGCAGAAGGTGCAGCCGCCGAAGCAGCCGCGCATGATGTTGATCGAGAAGCGGATCATCTCGAAGGCCGGGATGCGCGCGTCGCCATAGGACGGGTGCGGGCGGCGGGCGTAGGGCAGGTCGTAGACGTGGTCCATCTCCGCCGTGGAGAGCGGAATCGGCGGCGGGTTGAACCACACGTCACGCTCGCCGTGGCCCTGCACCAGGGCGCGGGCATTGCCGGGGTTGGATTCCAGATGCAGGATGCGCGAGGCGTGGGCATACAGCACTGGATCATCTTTCACCTGCTCGTAGGACGGGATGCGCACCACGGTATGGCCGCGGTCCTGCTTGGGCTTGGGGTGAAAATGCACGGGTGACTCAATCCCAACCCCTCCCGGCCTCCCCTTGTCAGGGGAGGAGAAAAACGTCGCCTCCCCCCTGACAAGGGGGGATTGAGGGGGGTTAGGGGTTTGTTTTTCGTCGTAGGGATTGGGATGTGCCGCCACCGGACCCGGCGTATCGAGATGGCTCGAATCCATCTCCGTCCAGCCTTCCGGGATGCCCTTGCGCATGAAAGCAGTGCCGCGCAGATCGGTGATGTCGGCGATGGCTTCCCCGGCGGCGAGGCGATGCGCCAGGGATACCAAAGCACGCTCGGCATTGCCGTAGATCAGCATGTCGGCCTTGGAATCGGGCAATACCGAGCGCCGCACCTTGTCCGACCAGTAGTCGTAGTGGGCGATGCGGCGCAAGCTGGCCTCGATACTGCCGACCACGATGTTGGCCTTGGAATAGGCCTCGCGGCAGCGCTGCGAATACACGATCACGGCGCGGTCCGGGCGCTTGTTGGGCTCGGCGTTGGCGGTGTAGGCGTCGTCGGAGCGGATCTTGCGGTCCGATGTGTAGCGGTTGACCATGGAATCCATGTTGCCGGCGGTGACGCCGAAGAACAGGTTGGGTTTGCCCAGTTGCTTGAAGGCAGCCGGGCTGTGCCAGTCGGGCTGGCTCAGGATGCCGACGCGGAAGCCCTGATCCTCCAGCAGTCGCCCCACCAGCGCCATGCCGAAGCTGGGGTGGTCGATGTAGGCGTCGCCGGTGACGATGATGATGTCGCAGCTGTCCCAGCCGAGCGCCTCCATCTCTGCGCGTGAGGTGGGCAGGAAGGGTGCGGTGCCGAAGCGTTTGGCCCAGAATTTGCGGTAGGAAGTGATATTGGGTGCGGTTTGCATGGAAGCCATTTTAACGTGAATCAGTTTTGTGAAGCGTGAATTCACTCGCTGCGCTTTGTTTGTGAGGCGTGAAATGTAAAACGCTCCCCGGAGTTTGCCCTTACCTTTCACGCTTCACAGCAAGGGCGCAGCCCAAGCGGCTTCACTTTTCACTCGTTTTCATGGTTTCAGGCGGTCATAAAAACTTAAGCTGCTTGTAACCAATCTGTCATCGCCCCTGTTTATCGTTCGCACATACGAAACGACAGGAGAGAACGAGATGTTGCTGAGCCAACAGACAGACGTGGCGCCACGCCGTGAGGCCAAACTCTTTTACTGCTTCGCCCAGAGCGAAGCCGATATAGAGGAAGCGCAGCGCCTGCGCTACAAGGTCTTCGCCGAGGAGATGGGGGCGCGTTTGCCGACCCGCAAGGCCGGCGTCGATCAGGACATGTTCGACCCCTATTGCGATCACCTGCTGGTGCGCGATGGCGACAGTAACGAAGTGGTCGGCACCTATCGCATCCTGAGCCCGGAGCAGGCGAAAAAAATTGGCGGTTTCTATTCCCAGAGCGAATTCGATCTGACCCGCATTGCGCATCTCAGCGATCGCATGGCGGAAGTAGGCCGCTCCTGCGTGCATCCCGATTACCGCAGCGGTGCCGCGATCACCTTGCTGTGGGCGGGGCTGGCCGAGTACATGATCACTCGCGGTTACGACTACCTGATCGGCTGCGCCAGCATCAGCATGGCCGACGGCGGCCACAGTGCCGCGAGCCTGTATCACCGCATCAGCGTGGACAACATGTGCCCGGTGGAATGGCGCGTGTTTCCGCGCCATCCGTTGCCGCTGGCAGCGCTCAACCGCGAGCTGAACCCGCCCATGCCGCCGCTGATCAAGGGGTACCTGCGCACCGGCGCCTGGATTTGCGGCGAGCCGGCCTGGGATCCGGATTTCAATACTGCCGATGTGCTGGTGCTGCTGCCGCTGGCGCGCCTGAACCAGCGCTACGCCCGGCACTTCATGGGCCGTCAGGCGGCCTGAACGATGGAGCTTTCAGAATTTTCAGGCGCGACGCCACAAGGTTTCGCTGCCGGGCTTGTCTTCGAGGACGATGCCAGCTTTCAGGAGATCGTCGCGGATGCGGTCCGACTCGGCGAAATTCCGTGCTTTGCGAGCTTCGGCACGAGCGGCAATCTGCTGCTCGATCTGCTCTGGCGTTAAGCTGCATTCGGATTTTCCACCCAGACTACCCTGCAGGAACTCGCTGGGGTCGCGTTGCAGCAGGCCGAGAGTCGCGCCCAGCGCCTTGAGCAGTCCAGCGCGTTGCGGATCATTGCTCCTGTTGATCTCGTTCGCCAGTTCGAACAGCGCGGCCACCGCTTCCGGTGTATTGAAGTCATCCTCCATGGCCTGCTTGAAGGTGGTGGCGTAGGCGTTGCTCCAGTCTATGGGGAGCGTTGCAGGTGAGGTGTTGTTGAGCGCGGTATAGAGCCGCGTCAGCGCGCCCTTTGCGTCATCCAGATGATGGTCGGAGTAGTTCAGCGGGCTGCGGTAGTGGGCGCGCAGGATGAAAAAGCGCACCACTTCCGGATCGTATTTTTCCAGCACTTCGCGGATGGTGAAGAAGTTGCCCAGCGACTTCGACATCTTTTCGTTGTCTATACGCACAAAGCCGTTGTGAATCCAGTAATTGACGTGCTGGTGGCCGTGCGTGCCCTCGGACTGGGCGATCTCGTTCTCGTGGTGGGGGAACTGCAAGTCCGCGCCGCCGCCGTGGATGTCGAAATGCTCGCCCAGCAGGGCGTCGCTCATCACCGAGCATTCGATATGCCAGCCCGGCCGCCCCGCGCCCCAGGGCGAGTCCCAGCTGGGTTCGTTTGGCTTGGCCGATTTCCACAGCACGAAGTCGAGCGGGTCGCGCTTGCCGGTGGCGACATCCACCCGTTCGCCGGCGCGCAGGTCGTCGAGGGATTTGCCCGAAAGCTTGCCGTAGCCGGGAAAGTCGTGCACCGAATAGCACACGTCGCCATTGTCCGCGACATAGGCCAGCCCGTTTGCGATGAGCTGCGAGATCATCGCGATCATGCCCGGCACATACTGGGTGGCGCGCGGCTCGTGATCCGGCTTCTCCACGCCCAGTTTCGCGGCATCCTCGTCCATGGCGGCAATGAAGCGCCCGGTCAGGATGTCGATGGCTTCGTGATTTTCGGCCGCACGCTTGATGATCTTGTCGTCGATGTCGGTGATGTTGCGCACATAGGTGACATCCAGCCCTTCCGCCCTGAGCCAGCGCTGGATCATGTCGAACACCACCAGCACCCGGGCGTGGCCGAGGTGGCAGAAGTCGTACACCGTCATGCCGCACACGTACATGCGGGCTTTTCCGGGTTCGATGGGGATGAAGTCCTGCTTGGCGCGGGCGAGGGTGTTGTAGATTTTCAGCATGGCAACGACGGGGGAGAAAAAGCGCTATTTTACGCGATTAAAGTGAAACTCGCGCAGCGAGTCAGCGTCCCCCTCCCCCGCAAGCGGGGGAGGGCCGGGGTGGGGGAGCGGGTATGGCAGATTTCATCAGCTGAGGTCACACATTTGCCATGCCCGTCAGGCGGCCCGGCGGATGTAATCTCGCGGGCGGAAGCCCAGCAGTGCAAGTGCCGCGAAGTAGCTGCCTGCACCGGCCATGATCACCCAGCTCAGATGGAATGCCCGGTCGAGAATGCCGCCAGTGAGCCAGGCTGCTTGGGATCCCATGACATACCACAGGGTTGCACCCATGACCGCCAGCGCGACGGCGATCTTTGACAGAAAAACAAGCCACCCGGGCTGGGGCTGAAAAATCTGGTGGCGGCGCAACTGGTAGTACAGCAGGCTGGCATTGATACAGGCACCCAGGCCGATGGCTAGCGCCAGCCCGGTGTGCTGGAGTTTCCAGACAAAGGCGAGGTTCATGAGCTGGGTGGCGAACAGGGTGAAAATTGCGATCTTGACCGGGGTGCGGATATTCTGCCGCGCATAGAACCCAGGCGCCAGCACTTTTACCATGATCAGGCCCACCAGGCCGGCGCTGTAAGCGACCAGCGCCTCGCGCGTCATCCACAGGTCGTGGGCGGAAAACTTTCCGTAGTAGAACAGCGTGGAAATCAGCGGCACGGCCAGCATCGCCAGCGCCAGTGCCGCCGGCAGGGCCAGCATCAGGGTCAGGCGCAGCCCCCAGTCGAGCAGGCTGGAGAACTGTTCCGGGGAGTCGTCGGAATAGTGCTTGGCCAGCGAAGGCAAGAGAATGGTGCCGAGCGCCACCCCCAGCATGCCGGTGGGGAATTCCATCAGGCGGTCGGCATAGTAGAGCCAGGACACGCTGCCGGTCTCGAGGAAGGAGGCGAAGATGGTGTTGATCAGCAGACTGATCTGGGCGATGGAGACGCCGAAGACCGCCGGCCCCATGAGTTTCAGGATGCGCCATACGCCTTCGTCCTTCAGGTTCAGGCGGAAGCGTGGCAAAAGGCCGACTTTTACCAGAAATGGAAGTTGAAAGCCAAGTTGCAGCACGCCGCCGAGCAGTACCGCCACAGCCAGCGCCATGACCGGTGGATTCATGTGGGGCGCCAGCCATAGCGCGCAGCCGATAAAAGAGAGATTCAGCAGCGCCGGCGTGAACGCGGGTACGGAAAACCTGCTGTAGGTGTTGAGAATGCCGCCAGCCAGCGAGACCAGCGAGATGAAGAAAATGTAGGGGAAGATGTAGCGCAGCAGTTGCACGGTGAGATCGAATTTTTCCGGCGTGGCGGCAAAGCCAGGCGCGCTGATATAGATCACCACCGGTGCGGCGAGCATGCCGATCAGGCTTACGCCCAGCAGGATCAGCGCCAGCAGCGTGGCGACATGGTCCACCAGATCGCGCGTGGCATCGTGGCCGCGGCGCGTTTTGTATTCTGCCAGGATGGGTACGAAGGCCTGGGAGAAGGCGCCTTCGGCAAACAGGCGGCGCAGCAGGTTGGGCAGTTTGAAGGCGACAAAAAAGGCATCGGTGGCGATGCCGGCGCCAAAGGCGCGGGCGATGATGGCGTCACGAAGGAAGCCGAGAATGCGCGAGAGCAGCGTCATCCCGCCTACGGTGGCAAGGGCTTTGAGCAGGTTCATTGAATCAGGCAGCCACGGTTATGGTTATTTCAGCCAGCTTTTGATGCTGGAGCTGGATTGCCTGAAATTCAGGTGTTGCGTATTCGCTGGCGATGGAGCAGCAGGTGGGTGAAATGCGCATTTCCCTGCCAAGGCTGGAAGCCAGTTCTACCATCCCATCCGAAGGGTGGGCCAGCCCGTTCAGACCGGCCATGATGGCGTAGCTTTCGATTTCCAGTTTGGCGCGTCCCGGTGGGCGGGCGCAGCCCAGCAACAGGGGTGTATCGGGTAACGTTTCTCGCGCTGTGCGAAAAAAATGGCCGACGATATGGCTGTCCGGCGTGGCAAAAGGGCGTTGCGACGAAGCGTAAAATGGCATGGCAACCACCAGTACTACCGCACTCGGGGTGTGGCGTTGCAGCATGGCAAGCGCATTCCATTCCCCAAGCATTTTTCCGTAGTGCAGGCCGATGACGATATGGGGCACGATCTGCATCCGGGTAGCGCACAGATTTTCCAGTGTGCGCTCGAAATCGGCCACGCTGCGCTTCAGGTGGTAGACCTGGGTAATGGTGTCCTGTGCACCGATGACATCCATCATGGCGGTGTCGACACCGGCTTCTTCCATGCGTTGTGCCGTATCTCCGTCTGCCAGGGCGGTATGGAGCGCGATCCTGAAGCGGGGGAATTCATCCTTGATGCGGCGCAGAGTGGCGTAATAGGGGTCGTATTCGACTTCATTGCGATGGTTGGAGCCGCCCGTCAGCAGCATGCCAGCAGCACCCAGGGCAATTTTTTCGTTAACCACGCGCCACAGGTCTTCCGCCGTGCGGGCGGGGATCATCGGTGCGAGAATTTTTCCCTTGCAGTGGTCGCACTGCAGCTTGCAGTCGCCGCCGCTAATGGAGATCGCGGGCCAGCTTTCCTTGCCGCATCCTGCTTCCTTGCCCAGTGAGCAGGACTTGAAGCCGGGCACGTGGAAACTGAGCAGATCAGGGCGCGGCGGTTGTCGTTCCAGCTCCAGGACCAGCAAAGGATCCAGTGCAATTTCTTCCAGCGCCTCGATTTGCCGGGTGGCGGTCAGCCAGTCAGGCATTTCAGCCACCGCAGCCGGTAAAACCTTCAGCCGCCATTTTGGCTTCGAAAGCCTCTTCCATGGCGGGGCCGGCGCTCAGATTTTCGCTTTCCTTCTGCCATTGCGCAGGCGACATCCTGACCACCCAGCCGGCGCCATAGGGATCGCGGTTCATCAGGCCGGGGTCGGCGTCCAGTTCTTCGTTGATGGCGATGATTTCGCCACCCACCGGCGCTTTGACTGGCCCTACCCATTTGCCGGATTCGATGGTGGCGACCGATTTGTTCTGTTCGATGATCTTTCCCGGCTGCTTGGGCATGCAGGACACGATTTCGCCAGACAGGGCGCAACCATAGGCGGTCATGCCCACCGTAATGGAGCCGTCCTGTTCCAGCCTGGTCCAGACATTGTTATCGACGTTGTAATGGAGATCGTCTGGAAAAATGCAGCCGCGTACTGTAGCCATATGCTCTGAATCCTGAAAAAACCTGTTACGCCGGGAACACCCCGGTGGAGAGATAACGGTCGCCCCGGTCGCAGACGATGGAGACGATGACAGCGTTTTCGACTCGGGCAGAGACTTCGAGCGCAGCAGCCAGCGCGCCGCCCGAGGAAATGCCGGCAAAAATACCTTCCTCCCTGGCAAGGCGGAGCGT
Source organism: uncultured Gammaproteobacteria bacterium (assembly GCA_963741495.1). GTDB lineage: Bacteria > Pseudomonadota > Gammaproteobacteria > Burkholderiales > Sulfuricellaceae > Sulfurimicrobium. Next base: position 149,868 of record CAVUID010000012.1, on the reverse strand, counting down.
CATTTCTTCCGCCGCCGTCTGACTGACTTCGATGATCTGGTCCACCCGGCTGAAATCGCAGATTTTTGGCAGGTATTCCGCCGGCCATTTGCGGATACCGGGAATCTGCGAGCCTTCAGACGGCTGGGCGCCAACGATCTGGATGGCCGGATTCTGCTCCTTGAGGTAGCGCGAGCAACCCATGATGGTGCCAGTGGTACCCATGCTGCTGACAAAGTGGGTGACTTTCCCTTCCGTGTCGCGCCAGATTTCCGGCCCGGTGCCTTCGTAGTGGGCGAGCGGGTTGTCCGGATTGGAGAACTGATCAAGAATGATGCCCCGGCCTTCGTCGCGCATCCGGTTAGCGGTGTCGATGGCGGCTTCCATGCTGCCTGTCCTGGGGGTGAGCACGATTTCCGCACCAAAAGCGCGCATGACCTGGCGCCGCTCCATGCTCATGTGTTCCGGCATCACCAGCACCATTTTGTAGCCGCGCATCGCTGCCGCCATTGCCAGGGCGATGCCGGTGTTGCCGCTGGTGGCTTCGATCAGGGTATCGCCGGGCCTGATTTCGCCGCGCGCCTCAGCGCGCATGATCATGGACAGGGCTGGGCGGTCTTTGACCGAGCCGGCGGGATTGTTGCCTTCCAGTTTGACCAGAATGGTGTTCGAGGTGTCGCCGGGGATGCGCTTGAGCCTGACCAGCGGGGTGTTGCCGACAAAGTCTTCAATGGTTTTATAACTCATGGTGATTCATTTTTCCGAAAAAATAAACGTACATCGCTATGCTTGTTCTGCGGGTCCCTGTTCCCTGGCTGTGTTCAGGTAGAGATGGTCGGGTTCACCATCGATCCCTGCCATGGCAATGCAATTCCTGCCTTGATCCTTGGCATATTTTACCGCGCGCCCGGCACGGGCGTAGTAGGCTTCACGCTTTTCATCCGGTTGCAGCAGGGCAACGCCGAAACTCGCGGTGAGGGGGCGCAGCAGTGGCAGGATGAGCAGGGATTCCATATCCATGCGCAGGCGCTCCGCCACGATCATGGCGCCCATTTCGTTGGTTTCCGGCAGCAGTACGGCAAATTCCTGGCCGCCATAGCGCGCGACCAGATCCAGGGTCCGGGTCGCACCGTTTAGAATGGTGGCCACGTGCTGGAGCAGTTCGTCTCCAGTTTTCCTTCCGAATTCGTCATTGATGCTGTCGAAATTGTCCAGATCCAGCAGCACCAGGGCAAGCGGGCGGCGATAGCGTTCCCAGCGGAGAATTTCCTCATTCATGCGCGAATCGAGAAGCTTGATATTGGCCAGGCCCGTGAGTCCGTCATTGCGTTTGATTGCTTCAACTTCATCTTTCAGTTTCTGCAAGGTGTGGTTGCGCTTGGAGAGCAGCTTCCGGTTCTCTTCCAGTTCCTGGTTGAGGCGCTCATTTTCGCTGCTGAGCGATTCGAAAGTGGAGATGTCCAGTTCGGCGGCGAGCATGAACAACTGGTTACGGCGGAAAATCGAACCGGCAAAGGCCCGTGTCAAGCCGTGTCCGATATTGAGGGTGATCAGGCCGGTGTAAAGCAGGCCGGCTTCGTCCGGCTGCATGTTTATGAGCTGCTTGAGCGGCGGCTCGACCAGCCGATGTGCAACGTTCTCGCTTGCGCCGGGCGTCAGGGTAAAGCGAAAGCCTTCGTTGGCTTCGATGATGTCGCCGTTGCTGTCGAACATGGCCACGGCAACCGCGCGCAGCGGATCAAGCCAGGATGGGATGAAAGAGAAGTGGGCCGAACTCACGCCGGAATATTTATTGAGCAGATCATGGTTGATTATTATGCACGTTTTTTCCCGGTGCAAATAGAAAAGCCCCGCACCAAGCGGGGCTTGCCGGAAATGTCGGCATTTACCTGTTCTTTCCGTCCATTGGTTTTGCTATGGCCGGTTTGGAATCACTTACCGTCAGCTCGGCGCGCATCTTTGAGACGGTTTTTTCACCAAAACCCGTCACTTTTTTCAGATCCTCCACATTTTTGAAAGGCCCCATCTTGCTGCGATATTCGATGATGGCCCTGGCTTTTGCAGGACCGATGCCCTTGACCGATTCGAGCTGCGCCTGGCTTGCCTTGTTGAGATCAACCAGGGCACCAGCCCAGGCCGGTGCCATGAAAGCAAGACAGGCAAATAAAACGATCAGGAATTTTTTCATGCTTCTAGTTCTCAGCCCTTTTTCAGCAGATGCTCGACGTAGCGTTCCACGCCCTGCTCCACGGTGTACAGCGGCGTTTCGTAGCCGGCTTTGCGCAGGGCCGAGATGTCGGCCTGGGTAAAGCTCTGGTACTTGCCCTTGAGCGCTTCAGGGAAGGCGACATATTCGATGATGCCTTGCTGCTGCAACTGCTCCAGGTTCAGCGCGGCTTCGCCTTTGGCTTTGCGGCAGGCATTGACGGCCGCCACGGCGACGTCGTTGAAGGCCTGGCTGCGGCCGGTGCCGAGGTTGAAGATGCCGGACTGGTCGGGGTTGTCGAGGAACCACATGTTGATCTTGACCACGTCTTCCACCGATACGAAATCGCGCCGCTGTTCGCCGTGGCCGTAACCTTCGCAGCCTTCGAACAGCTTGACCTTGCCTTCGGCCTGGTACTGGTTGAAGAAATGGAATGCAACCGAGGCCATGCGCCCCTTGTGCTGCTCGCGCGGACCGTAGACGTTGAAGTAGCGGAAGCCGACGATCTGGCCGGTTTTCTCTTCCCACATGCGGCGCACGTACTGGTCGAACAGAAACTTGGAATAGCCATAGACGTTGAGCGGGCTTTCGTGTTCGCGCGACTCGCTGAAAATGCTGCCGCCGCCATAGACGCTGGCGGATGAAGCGTAGAGGAACGGGATTTCCTCGTTCTGGCAGTGCTCCAGCAGGGTGATGGAATAACGGTAGTTGTTCTCCATCATGTAGCGGCCATCGGTCTCCATGGTGTCGGAGCAGGCGCCCTCGTGAAACACGGCTTTCATGGAATCGTCGAATGCGCCATCCAGCACGGCATCGAGAAAGTCTTCCTTGTCCATGTAATCGGCGATTTCACAATCCACCAGATTCTTGAATTTGTCAGCCTTTTTAAGATTGTCCACCGCGATGATATTGGTCTCGCCGCGTTCGTTGAGTGCCTTGACGATGTTCGCGCCGATGAAGCCCATTGCGCCGGTAACGATGTAGTACATGATGTTTTCCTTCTTTAAGTTGTAGGTTGGGTTAGCGGCTTGCCGCGTAACCCAACAGCCGGATTGTCGGGTTACGGCACTTTGTGCCTAACCCAACCTACGATCTGATTGCTGATGGCTATCCAAACAGTTCTTCCGCGCTCACCACTGCTGTACCCAGCTTGCCGACCACGATGCCAGCGGCGCGGTTGGCGAGTTGCACCGCTTCGGGCAAGTCCGCTCCGGCCGCGAGCATGGTGCCCAGGGTGGCAATCACCGTATCCCCGGCGCCGCTGACGTCGAACACTTCGCGCGCCTGGGTTTGTTCGTGCAAAGTGTCGCCCTCGCGGTAAAGCGTCATGCCTTCCTCGCTGCGCGTGACCAGCAAGGCTTCGAGGCCGAGCTGGCTGCGCAGCGCCTGGGCTTTCTGCGTCAGTTCTTCTTCGCTGTGCCAGCTTCCCGCAACCTGCTTGAATTCGCTGCGGTTGGGGGTGAGCAGGGTGGCGCCACGGTAGCGTTCGTAGTCTTCGCCCTTGGGGTCGGCCAAAACCGGCTTGCCTGCGGCACGGGCCAGTTCAATCATGCGCTTGATATGCGTCAGGCCGCCCTTGCCGTAATCGGAAAGGATGACTACATCTGCATCCGCCAGCATGCGTTCGAAATCGGCCAGCTTGTTTTTCAGTACCTCATGACCGGGCCAGGTTTCGAAGTCGATGCGCAACAGTTGTTGCTGGCGGCCAATGACGCGCAGCTTGATGGTGGTGTCTAGTGCCGCGTCGCGGTGCAGTACGACCCGGATATTTTCGTGCTCCAGCAGGCGGGCCAGACATTCGCCCGCTTCGTCGGTGCCTGCTACCGAGAGCAGCGATACCTGTGCACCCAGGGCAGCGGCGTTGCGCGCCACGTTGGCTGCCCCGCCGGGGCGCTCCTCTGTTTTGTCGACATGCACCACCGGCACCGGCGCTTCCGGCGAGATGCGGCTCACTTCGCCGAACCAGTAGCGGTCGAGCATGACGTCGCCGACTACCAACACCCGTGCCTGGCTTAAATTCTTGCTACTTGTCACTGTTTACCTCATAACTTGGTGAAGGGTGAAGCCGCTTCGCTGTGAAGCGTGAAAGGTGTGGCTTACCTTTCACGTTTCACAACAAGGCGAAGCCGAGTGGCTTCACATTTCACGCCTTACAACCTGCCGATCGGGAAATATTCCAAACCCTGTTCGCGCACCGCTTTCGGTTCATACAGATTGCGGCCGTCAAAAATAACCGGGTTTTTCAGGCTGGCCTTGATGGCGGCGAAATCCGGCGCGCGGAATTCTTTCCACTCGGTGACAATGGCCAGTGCATCGGCATCGTCCATGGCTGCCATGGGCGAATCGCAGAGGGTGATACGTTTGTCGTCGCCATAGATGCGATGGGTCTCTTCCATCGCTGCCGGATCGTAGGCGGCAACCGTGGCGCCGCGCTCCCACAAGCCTTCGATTAGCACGCGGCTGGGGGCTTCGCGCATATCGTCGGTGTTGGGCTTGAATGCCAGCCCCCAGAGCGCGATGCGTTTGCCGGACAGGTCATTGCCGAAGCGTTCGGTAATTTTCTTGAGCAGGATGTGTTTTTGCAGGTCATTGGCATCTTCCACCGCTTTCAGTACCTGCAGCTCAAGCCCGTTGGCGCGCGAGGTGCGCTGCAGTGCCTGCACGTCCTTGGGGAAACAGGAGCCGCCGTAGCCGCAACCGGGGTAGAGGAAATGGTAGCCGATGCGTGGGTCGGAACCAATGCCGTGGCGCACGTGCTCGATGTCGGCGCCGAGAATCTCCGCCAGGTTGGCGAGTTCGTTCATGAACGAAATTCGTGTGGCCAGCATGGCATTGGCGGCGTACTTTGTCAGCTCGGCAGACTTGATGTCCATCACGATCAGGCGTTCGTGGTTGCGCTGGAACGGGGCATACAGGGCGCGCATCAGTTCCGTGGCCTTGGCATCGTCGGTGCCGACCACGATGCGGTCGGGGCGCATGAAGTCTTCCACCGCTGCGCCTTCCTTGAGGAATTCCGGATTGGAAACCACGCTGAAGCTGAGGTCCAAGCCGCGTTTCTGCAATTCGTCCTGCACGGCGGCGCGGACTTTGTCTGCCGTGCCAACCGGCACCGTGGATTTGTCCACAAGTACCTTGTATTCATTCATGTGCTGACCGATGGCGCGCGCGGCCGAGACAACATACTGCAGGTCGGCGGAGCCGTCCTCGTCCGGTGGTGTGCCCACGGCGATGAACTGGATCACGCCATGTGCGGCGCTTTCAGCGACATCAGTAGTAAAACGCAGGCGTCCGGCGGCCTGGTTGCGCTGTACCATGTCTTCCAGACCCGGCTCGTAAATGGGAATCTGGCCCTGTTTGAGCATGCCGATCTTGCGTTCGTCCAGATCCAGGCAGACGACGTCATTGCCCACTTCCGCAAGGCAGGTGCCGGTCACGAGGCCGACATAACCGGTTCCAATAATGCTGACTTTCACTTCAGTTCTCCCGTGTTTGCAATTTCTTGTTCAATCGCCTGCAAGGCCTGCAGGGGGTTTGCCGCCTGGGTGATGGGGCGACCAATTACCAGATAATGTGAGCCCGCACGCAGCGCATCAGCTGGCGTCATAATACGTTTCTGGTCATCCTGGCTGGCGCTGGCCGGACGGATGCCGGGGGTGACCAGGCAGAAATTCGCACCCAGATCCTGCCGTAGCATGGCCGCTTCCTGCGCCGAACAGACCACACCATCGAGCTGGCAACTTTGCGCCAAGCCTGCCAGGCGGCGTACCAGTTGCCGTGGTTCCTCGCTGATGCCAAGATCGGCCAGGTCATCTGAACCCATGCTGGTCAGCACCGTGACCGCGATCAGTTTCGGCCGTTGCGGCAAGCTACCCAGCGCCTCGCGCGCGGCAGTCATCATAGCACGGCCGCCAAGAGCATGAACATTGACCATCCATACGCCGAGGCTGGCCGCAGCCTTGCATGCCTGTGCGACTGTATGGGGAATGTCGTGGAATTTGAGGTCGAGGAAAACGCCATAGCCCTGGCTGACCAATTGCTCCACCCAGGCCGGCCCGGCGGCGGTAAACAGCTCCTTGCCTACCTTGAGCTTGCACAGTTTTGGGTCAAGCTGCTTCACCAGTTGTGATGCCGCAGCTGCGCTGGAATAGTCCAGTGCGACAATGATCTTAGGGTCGGTAATTTGATGCTCGCTGGTCATGATGGGGTGTCCTGATCTTCCTTGCGCTTGGGCGGCAATGATTCCCAACCGCCGCAGGCTGGGCAGCGCCAATGAAAAAGTCGTGCCTTGAAGCCGCAGCTTTCGCAGCGGTAGAGGGCGAGGCGCTGACTGTGTTGATGAATCAGATTCTTTACCAGTGCAATGTCCTGCCTGCGTTCGGCGGGTGCGTCCAGCAGCGCGGCTTCCAGCAGTTTGTCCAGACCAAGCAGGCTGGGGTTGCGGCGCAACTCATCGCGCACCAGCTCATAGGCGGCACGCGGTCCCTCGAGCTCCAGCACGGCCTGGAATGTGGTGTTGAGCAAATCGATGGAAGTATGATGGGCCAGATAACCGCGCAACAGAATCAGGGCTTCGCTGCTTTGCCCCAGCGTACGATAATTTTCGAGCAATTTTGCAGCGGTGAGCGTGAGGTATTCCGGGTTCTGGGTTTCAATCCGCTTCCAGTACTGGATGGCCTCGGCATGGCGCCCTGCCTGTGCTTCCAGGTCGCCCAGCATGATGTTTGCGCGGGCACAATTGCGAGAGGTTTGCAATGCCTGGTTGAGGTGGGCGCGGGCAGCTTCCGGATTGCTCTGGGCCATTTCGCTTGCCGCCATTTCGCAGCAGAATTGCGCGATTTCTTTGTTGAAGGAGGTGGGCGAGGTTGCGCTCAGTTGTTCAGCAATGGTGACGGCGTTTTTCCAGTCTCGTTCGGTTTCATAAATTTCCAGTAAAAACTTGAGCGCCTGTTCTGCATAGGTCGTCTGGCGCAAATCACTGAAAATTTGCTCGGCACGATCCAGGAGGCCCGCTTTCAGGTAGTCCTGGCCCAGCTCGAAGCGGGCGCTGAGTTTTTGTTCGGGCTCCAGCCCAGTGCGCTCAACCAGGGTCTGGTGCATACGGATGGCGCGCTCGATTTCGCCGCGCCGACGAAACAGGCCGCCGAGAGCGAAATGTAATTCCACGGTTTCCGGATCTGCGCGAACGACTTCAATAAAGGACTCGATCGCCTTGTCCTGCTGTTCATTGAGAAGAAAGTTCAGCCCCCTGAAATAGGAAGCGGGAAGGCGACGGGATTCAGACTGCAGATGCTTGATGTCTATGCGTGCGGCAAGCCACCCAAGGCTGAAAAACAGGGGAAGGGCCAGCAGCCACCAGAATTCGAATTCCATCGTCAGGTCGCTCTAGGGGTTGGGCTGGACATTGGCATCCAGAGAAGTGTGCGCGGAGGATCGAATAAGCTCTTTGGCCTCGCGGCGCAGTTTCTGGATTTCGCGGCGTTGTCTGAAAATCAGCCCCAGGGTCGCGGCAATGCCGGATACCGCGCCAAGGCCAAATACAGTCACCAGAATCAACGCCAGCGGCGCCTGCCACTGATAGCCAAGAAAATAATGCAAGGTGATGCTATTGCTGTTTTTGAGGGCAAAACCGAGCGCCAGCAGAAACAGTGCAATGCCAGAAATCAAGGACAAATAGCGCATATCATGGTCTTTGGGATGAAAAAAGCGGCATGATCTTGCGATTATGCCGCCATATTGGCTGACCGGTCAGGAACCGGGTCAAATTCCTTATTCCAGATAGTCCACACGTTCACGCAGTTCTTTGCCTGCTTTGAAGTGAGGAACATATTTTTCCGGCACACTTACCTTGCCGCCGGTTTTTGGATTGCGTCCGACGCGTGGTGGGCGGTAGTTCAAGCTGAAGCTGCCAAACCCCCGGATTTCGATGCGTTCACCCTGGGCCAGGCTGGTCGCCATGGCTTCCAGTACAGTCTTGACCGCAAGCTCTGCGTCTTTTGCCACAAGCTGGGGATAGCGAGCCGCCAACTTGTTAATCAATTCTGACTTGGTCATGAGTTTTCCCTGCGTGGACAGTCCGGCCAGGGCGAGCCCCAGCCGGATTTACCCGATCGTTACTGACCGCTGTTCTTGTTGTCCAGCTTGGCTTTCAGCAGGGCACCCAGATTGGTGGTGCCGGCGCTGGCTGCACTTTGCTCGCTGGCCATTTTGCTCATGGCGTCGGTTTCATCCGCCATGTCCTTGGCTTTGATGGACAAGCTGATGTTGCGGTTCTTGCGGTCCACGCTGATGATCTTGGTCTCGACTTCGTCGCCTTCTTTCAGATGGCTGCGAATATCTTCAACGCGATCGCGGGAAACTTCAGAGGCGCGCAGGTAACCTTCGACTTCGCCGTCCAGCGCGATAACAGCGCCTTTGGCATCAATGGCCTTGACCGTGCCATTAACGATATCGCCCTTGTCATGGGTAGAGACGTAGTTGGTGAAGGGGTCGCCATCCATCTGTTTGATACCCAGGGAGATGCGCTCTTTCTCTGCGTCGATAGCCAGTACCACGGCTTCAACTTCATCGCCCTTCTTGTAGTTGCGAACCGCTTCTTCGCCTGGCATGTTCCAGGACAGGTCGGACAGGTGCACCAGGCCGTCGATGCCACCAGGCAGGCCGATGAAGATGCCGAAGTCGGTGATCGATTTGATCTGGCCCTGAACCTTGTTGCCTTTCTTCTGGCCGGCGGCAAACTCGTCCCATGGGTTCGGCTTGCACTGCTTCATGCCCAGGGAGATGCGGCGGCGCTCTTCGTCGATTTCCAGAATCATGACTTCGACTTCGTCGCCCAGGCTGACAACCTTGGCAGGATGCACATTCTTGTTGGTCCAGTCCATTTCGGAAACGTGAACCAGGCCTTCGATGCCCTGCTCGATTTCCACGAATGCACCGTAGTCGGTCAGGTTGGTGACCTTGCCGAACATGCGGGTGCTTTGCGGGTAACGGCGGGACAGGTTGACCCAGGGGTCGTCGCCCAGTTGCTTGATGCCCAGGGAGACGCGGTTCTTTTCCTGGTCGAACTTGAGAATCTTGGCTTCCACTTCGTCGCCCACGGTGAGGACTTCAGAAGGATGCTTGACGCGGCGCCAGGCCAGGTCGGTGATGTGCAGCAGACCGTCGATGCCGCCCAGATCCACGAATGCGCCGTAGTCGGTGATGTTCTTGACGATGCCCTTGACCACTGCACCTTCTTTCAGGTTTTCCAGCAGTGCCTGACGCTCTGCGCCCTGGCTGGCTTCCAGCACGGCGCGGCGGGACACAACCACGTTGTTGCGCTTGCGGTCCAGCTTGATGACCTTGAATTCCATCTGCTTGCCCTGGTAAGGCGTGGTGTCCTTGACCGGGCGGATATCTACCAGGGAGCCTGGCAGGAATGCGCGAATGCCGTTCACGGTGACGGTCAGGCCACCCTTGACGGAACCGCTGATAACGCCGCTGACCAGCGTACCTTCTTCCATTGCCTTGTCGAGGTCGTTCCAGGCGGCCATGCGCTTGGCTTTTTCGCGCGACAGTTTGGTCGAGCCGTAGCCGTCTTCCATGGCTTCGATGCAAACACTGACGAAATCGCCAGGCTGGACTTCGATTTCGCCCAGGTCGTTCTTGAATTCGTTGGCGTCGATCACGCTTTCGGACTTGAGGCCGGCATTGACGATCACCACGTCACTGTCCACGGACACGACTTCGGCGGTGATCAGTTCACCTGAACGCATTTCCTGGCGTTGCAGGCTTTCTTCAAACAGGGCAGCAAAACTTTCGGAGGAGGCAGGAGCAGCAGTTGTCATAAAAAATAAAATCCACTAACCCGTAATGAGCCACGGGGCAAGTTGTTAATTGTCAGAATCGGCTGTGATTACAAAAGATAAAACGGCGCGTCCTGTTCGGCCATCAGACCGAGAAACGCGCCGCTTAGAATTCCGTAAAACCTAAATTCATGACGCCTGGTGGATGCGTTCCCGGTAGTGAGCCAGAACTTCGTTTACCGCTTCCGCGATAGTGAGCGAACTGGTCTCTAACAGGTGTGCATCCGCAAATTTTTGCAGGGGAGCAACACTACGGGCGCTGTCGCGCGCATCGCGTTGTTGAAGATCCTGCAAAATCTGCGAAAGATTAGCATGCATTCCTTTCTCGATCAACTGTTTATAGCGTCGATCGGCCCGAACCTCGGCACTGGCGGTGAGGAAAATTTTGAGTGTGGCGTCGGGAAACACCACTGACCCCATGTCGCGTCCATCCGCAACCAATCCAGGTGACTTAAGGAAACTGCGCTGGAATTCCAGCAATGCCTGACGCAGAAGGGGCAGCGCGGCGATGCGGGAAGCTGCGTTGCCGGAAGCTTCGGAACGCACGTCATCACCGACTTTCTCTCCCGCCAGCCAGATTTCTCCGTTGTCGAAGCGTACGTCCAGCTGGCTTGCAAGTTGCGCCAGGGCGGCTTCGTCGTCGAGAGAAATGCCCGCGCGCAGCGCAGCCAGGGCAGCGACGCGGTAAATAGCGCCGCTGTCGAGGTAATGGAAGCCGAGTTCCCTGGCAACCAGGGCGGCAACGGTGCCTTTGCCGGACGCCGATGGGCCGTCAATGGTGATGACGGGAATAGGAAGTGAAGCGTGAAGCGTGAAAGGTGAAGTGTTAGACATGTCGGGCGATGGATTGCAGGCTGGTGAAATAATCGGGGAAGGTCTTGGCCACGCATTTCGGGTCGTTGATGCGTACCGGTACGCCGCCCAGCGAGATCAGCGCGAAGCACATGGCCATGCGGTGGTCGTCATAGGTATCGATGACCGCATTGGGCGTCAGGGCTGAGGGTGGGGTGACGCGGATGTAGTCCGGGCCTTCTTCCACGCTTGCGCCGATCTTGCGCAACTCGGTCGCCATGGCGCTGATGCGGTCGGTTTCCTTGACGCGCCAGCTGGCGATGTTGCGCAGGGTGGTGGTGCCGTCTGCGAACAGCGCGGCCACCGCCAGCGTCATGGCGGCATCGGGGATGTGGTTGCAGTCGAGGTCGATGGCCTTGAGTTTGCCCGTGCCGCTGGATTCAATCCAGTTGTCACCCATTTCGATGCTGGCGCCCATAAGCGCCAGCGCCTCGGCAAAGCGCACGTCGCCCTGAATGCTGGTCTTGCCCACGCCCTCGACTCGCACCGGACCTTTGCCGATGGCGCCTGCGGCGAGGAAGTAAGAGGCGCTGGAAGCATCACCCTCGACGTGAATCTCGCCCGGGCTGGTGTATTTCTGCCCGGCGCGGATGGTAAAGCCTTGCCATTCCTGGCGTTCCACTTCAATGCCGAAGCGGCGCATGAGATTGAGCGTGATTTCAATGTATGGCTTGGAGATCAGTTCGCCGATCACTTCGATATGCACATCCTGCCCGGCCAGCGGGGCCGCCATCAGCAGCGCAGTTAGAAACTGGCTGGAGACGTTGCCGCGGATTTGGACTTTGCCTGCAGCATGAATGGCTGCCGGCTTGATGGCCAGCGGTGGAAAGCCTTCATTGCCGAGGTAGCAGATATCAGCGCCGAGCTGGCGCAGGCCATCCACCAGGTCGCCGATGGGCCGCTCGTGCATGCGCGGCACGCCGCTGAGATGGTATTCGCCCTGGCATAAGGCCAGCACGGCAGTCAGGGGGCGGAAGGCAGTACCGGCATTGCCGAGGAACAGTTCAGCCTGCTTGACGGGGAATGCGCCCCCTGCGCCGTGGATTCGATAGTCGCGGCTGTCGCCGTGCTGTTCCCATTCGACACCAAGTTTTTTCAGCGCCACCAGCATGTGGCCGGTGTCGTCCGAGGCCAGCAGCGCCCTGACTTCGGTCACGCCTTTTGCCAGCGCAGCCAGCAGCAGGGTCCGGTTTGAAATGCTTTTCGAACCGGGCAGCACAACGCTGCCGCTGACGCGGGCGATGGGGGAAAGATCGATGTGTTCCATTATGAATCCTGTTTGCCAGCCAGCCATTCGGCGCGGGCGGTACGGGCATGACCGAATACTTCTTCCAGCGATTTGCCGTCGCTCTGTTCCAGCATGCCGCGCAGGCGGTCGAGCTGGGATTGATAGGTGTCGATTTCCCGGATCAGCGCGTCGCGGTTGGCCAGGCTGATGTCGCGCCACATTTCCGGGTGGCTGCCGGCTATGCGGGTGAAATCACGAAACCCGCCTGCCGCATAGCTGAACAGTTCTTTTGCATTGGCGCGGGAGGCAATATCCTCCACCAGGGCAAAAGACAGCAGATGAGGGAGATGGGAGACTGCGGCGAAAATTTCGTCATGCCGTAGCGCGGGCATGGTGTTGACGATGGCGCCGCAGGTCTGCCACATGCGGGTGATGGTGGCAACAGCCTCGGCATCGTTTTCAGGTAGCGGCGTCACGACGATATTGCGGCCCTGATACAGATTGGCGAAAGCTGCAGCAGCACCGCTTTTTTCGGCGCCAGCAATGGGGTGGCCGGGAATGAAACGAGCAAGATGGTCGGGCAAATGCTGTCGGGCATAGCCGATGACATCGCGCTTGGTGCTGCCGACATCCGTCACGATGGTCTCGGGCGACAAATGGGGCGCAAGTTCTTTCAGGGTTGGCTGCATGGCCGCCACGGGTACGGCCAGGACGACCACGTCGGCATTTTTCACGGCGGATGCCAGTTCGGTTTCGATCTGGTCAATGATGCCGAACTGCTTCGCCGCTTCGAGGTTTTCCATGCTGCGCCCGACGCCAACGATTTCTATAACAGCACCGGCCTGGCGCAGGGCCAGCGCCAGCGAGCCGCCGATCAGGCCGACACCGATGATGACGAGTTTGTTGATCATTTAGAAGCGATTAACCACGGAGGGCACGGAGACTGGAAAAGATTTTCTCTGTGTGCTCCGTGCTCTCTGCGGTTCATTTTTAGATGGTCCGGCCAATCGCGTTGGCGATCAGGCCCAGGCTGCCCATCAGGTCTTTCAGTTCGTCCGGGGTAAGCGCCTGATCGGCGTCGCACCAGGCTTCGCATGGGGTCGGGTGCATTTCCACCAGCAGGCCATCGGCACCCGCAGCGATAGCGGCGCGTGACAGGGCCGGCACCATCCACGCCTTGCCGCCGGCGTGGGAAGGATCGACGATGACCGGCAGGTGGGTTTCCTTTTTCAAAACTGGAATCGCGGTGACATCGAGCACGTTGCGGTAGTAGGTTTCGAAGGTGCGGATGCCGCGCTCGCAGAAGATGATGTTGTGGTTGCCGCCGGCAGCAATGTATTCGGCGGCCATCAGCCACTCGGAAATGGTGGCGGACATGCCGCGCTTGAGGATCACCGGTTTGTTGATCTTGCCGACTTCCTTCAGCAGGTCGAAGTTCTGCATGCTGCGAGTGCCAATCTGGATCACGTCCACATCGTGCTTCATGAAAGTTTCCAGTTGGCGCACATCCATCAACTCGGTGACCATGGGCAGCTTGTAGCGTTCAGCCGCCTTGCGGAACATGGTCAGGCCATCTTCTCCGTGACCCTGGAAAGCATAGGGGCTGGTACGGGGCTTGAAGGCGCCACCGCGCATCAGGCGGCAACCGGCCTCATGAACGTATTGGGCTGCGGCATCCATCTGCGGCTGGGTTTCCACTGAACACGGGCCGGCGATGATCTGAATCTGGTTGCCGCCCAGCTTGATGCCCTTGATGTCGACAACTGAATCCTGCTTGTGCCATTCGCGGGCGACGATCTTGTAGGGTTTAACGATGTGCATGGATTGTTCCACGCCAGGCAGGGCGTCGATCAGTTCCTGATCCAGCTTGCGCTCGTTGCCGATGGCGCCGATGACGGTGCGTTCCGTGCCGCGTGAAATATTAACTTCCAGGCCGGATTCGCGAATTTTTTTGACGACGCCTTCGATCTGTTCTTCCGTGGCGCCATTGTTCATTACGATGATCATTTCGTTTCTCCAAGGGCGATTTCCAGCGCCTGTAAAAATTTGCTGTTTTCCGCTTCCAGCCCAATACTGACGCGGAGATATTCCTGCATGCCGTAGTTGGCGACTGGACGCACGATGACGCCCTGTTTCAGCAGGCTGTGATTGATGGCGGCGGCATTGCCGACCTTTACTGTAACAAAGTTGGCATGGGAGGGAATGTATTCAAGCCCCATCTGCTCGAACCCGGCCTTGATCTGCTCCATGCCCTTGCGGTTGATTTCCACGCATTCTTCCAGAAAGGCTTCATCCAGCATGGCAGCGACTGCAGCCGCCTGTGCCAGGCTATTGACGTTGAAAGGCTGGCGCACGCGGTTGAGCAGATCCACCACTTCCGGATGGCCCAGCGCAAAACCGACGCGCAGGCCGGCCAGCCCGTAGGCCTTGGAAAAAGTACGGGTGATGAGCAGGTTGGGATACTTTTTCAACCAGCCGATCGAATCGCTACGCACTGCTTCGGGCAGGTATTCGGTGTAAGCCTCATCCAGCACCACCAGCACGGTGTCGGGCACCTGGCCGAGAAAGTGCTCAAGCGCTGCGCCGTCCAGCAGCGTGCCGGTGGGGTTGTTGGGATTGGCGATGAAGATGATGCGGGTATCGTCGCAGATCGCCTCCAGCATGGACTTGAGATCGTGGCCGTAATCCTGCGCCGGCGTTTCGATGCCGCGTGCGCCGGTCGCCTGGGTGGCCAGCGGGTAGACGGCAAAGGCGTACTGCGAGTAGATGGCGGACGTGCCGGGCGCGAGAAAGGCGCGCGCGGCCAGTTCCAGCAGGTCGTTGGAGCCGTTGCCGAGCACGATCTGGTTCAGTGCCACGGCGTATTTTTCCGCCAGCGCGGATTTGAGCTGGAAACCATTGCCGTCCGGGTAGCGGGCGATTTCCATCAGTACGTTTTCCATCGCAGCCAGGGCGCGTGGACTGGCGCCGAGCGGATTCTCGTTGGAGGCGAGCTTGATGATGTCTTCTTCGGCCAGGGCCATTTCCCGCGCCAGTTCGGCGATGGGCTTGCCCGGCTGGTAGGGCGCGATGGCGCGCACATAGGAAGGTGAATGCTTGCAGAGTTCCATGATGGTCTTTACAGGACAGCGGCCGGATAGGAGCCAAGAATTTTGACGAAGGCAGCCTTGTTGCGCAATTCGGCCAGGGCTTGAGCAACCTTTTCATCCTGGTGATGGCCTTCGATATCGACAAAAAACAGGTATTCCCACAGCCCGGTGCGCGAAGGCCGGGATTCCAGCTTGGTCATGCTGACGCTGTGATGGGCCAGCGGCGCCAGCAATTCATAGACGGCGCCGGGCAGGTTTTTCGACGACAGCACCAGCGAAGTCTTGTCCTTGCCCGAGGGGGCCGCGTCATGCGTGGCGATCACCAGGAAACGGGTGGTGTTGTTGGGTTCATCCTCGATGTTTTCCGCTATCTTGTCCAGGCCGTACACCTCGGCAGCGGCCTCGCTGGCAATGGCAGCGGAATTTTCGTCTTCAGCTGCGAGTTTGGCTGCCCTGGCATTGCTGACCACCGGAATGCGCTCCGCCCCCGGCAGATGCAGGTTCAGCCATTCATGGCACTGGGCGAGGGACTGGGCATGGGAATACACCTTGACTGCATTGGCTGTGGTGCCCGGCTTGCGCAGCAGAAACTGGTGCACGCGCAGGTCAACCTCGCCACACACCTTGAGCGGAGTTTCCAGCAGCAGGTCCAGCGTGGTGCCGACTGCGCCGCCGGTGGAGTTTTCCACCGGGACCACGCCGTAATCGGCAGTGCCGGCCTCGACATTGCGGAACACTTCGTCGATCGAAACACAGGCGTCGGTTTGTGCGGCATGGCCGAAGTGCTTGACGGCGGCTGCCTGGGTGAAAGTGCCCTCAGGGCCGAGAAACGCCACCTTGAGGGGTTTTTCCAGCGCCAGGCAGGCGGACATGATTTCGCGGAACAGTTTGGCGACCGATTCGCCCGACAGCGGGCCGGGATTGTTTTCCTTTACCCGGCGCAGAATCTGCGCCTCGCGCTCGGGTCGGTACACCAGGCCACCGCCCTTGATGGCGCCAATGGTCTGGGCGTGCCGGGCGCGGTCGTTGATGAGTTTGAGCATCTCGTCGTCGATCGCGTCGATCGCGTCGCGGTGCTGGCGCAGTTCCTTATCCATGCCCATCACTTATTCCTGGCCTCGAAATCCTGCATGAAGCTGACCAGTGCCTGCACGCCTTCCAGCGGCATGGCGTTGTAGATCGAGGCGCGCATGCCGCCGACCATCTTGTGGCCCTTGATGGAAACAATACCCTGCGCTTTGGCGGCGGCGATGAATGCCTCGTCCAGCCCTTCCTTGTTCAGGGTGAAAGGCACGTTCATGCGCGAGCGGCAGGAGACTTCAACCGGGTTGTGGTAGAGGTTGCTGGCGTCGATGGCCTCGTAGATCAGCTTTGCCTTTTGGATATTGGCCTGCTCGATGGCGGCAAGACCCCCTTGCCGCTTCAGCCACTGGAAGACCAGTCCCGCCACATAGATCGAATAGGTCGGCGGGGTGTTGAGCATGGAGCCGTTGTCGGCCTGCACTTTATAGTCGAGCATGGTCGGGATGCTGGCGGGCGCCTTGCCGAGCAGGTCCTCGCGCACGATCACCAGCGTCAGTCCGGCCGGGCCGATATTCTTCTGCGCGCCGCCATAGATCAGGCCGTATTTAGAGATGTCGACCGGGCGCGACAGGATATGCGAGCTCATGTCGGCGACAAGGGGGACCGCAGCGCCCAGCGTGGCGATGTCGTGCATTTCCACGCCATGCACGGTCTCGTTGGTGCAGACATGCAGATAGGCGGCATCCGGACTCAGGCTGATCTCTTCCGTGCCGGGCAGGCGGGTGAAGTTGCTGGCCTCGGTGGTGGCAGCCAGGCGCGCATTGCCAACTTTGCCGGCCTCCTTGAAGGCCTTCTTCGACCATGCGCCGGTAACGATGTAGTCAGCCGAGCGGCCAGCGAGCAGGTTCATCGGGATCTGGGCGAACTGCAGGGTTGCGCCGCCCTGCAGGAACAGTACCCTGTAATTGGCCGGGACGTTCAGCAACTCGCGCAGGTCGGCCTCGGCCTGCGCGATGATGCCGGAGAAGTCCTTGCCGCGATGGGTCATCTCCATCACCGACATGCCGCTGCCGTGCCAATCGAGGAGTTCGTCGCGCGCCTGCTCCAGAACGGGCTGGGGCAGCATGGCGGGTCCGGCGCTGAAATTGTAGAGTCGTTGCATATTTGAGTAATAAAATCAAAAACAATTGAACCACGGAGGGCACGGAGGGCACGGAGTTGAATCTTGGGTTTTCTCCGTGCTCTCCGTGAGCTCCGTGGTTAATAAATCATTCTTCCTCAGATTCACCGGCTTCGTCGGCATCTTCCGGCTCTTCCGATTCGACTACTTTCTGCAGCCCGGTGAGCTTCTCGCCCTTGTCCAGGTTGATCAGCGTCACACCCTGGGTGGCGCGGCCCATTTCGCGGATTTCACGCACTCGGGTGCGGATCAGCACGCCGCCGGTGGTGATCAGCATCAGTTCGTCAGTCTCTTCCACCAGCGTGGCTGCAACCACCTTGCCGTTGCGATCCGAAGTCTGGATCGCCATGATGCCCTGAGTGCCGCGTCCGTGGCGAGTGTACTCGGTGATCGGGGTGCGCTTGCCGTAGCCGTTTTCGGTGGCGGTCAGGACGGACTGATTTTCGCTTTCCGCCACCAGCAGGGAAATGACTTTCTGGTTCTTCTGCAGGCGCATACCGATGACGCCGCGCGAATTGCGGCCGGTGTCGCGCACGCTGCTTTCCTCGAAGCGCACCGCCTTGCCGCCATCGGAGAACAGCATCACATCATGCTGGCCGTCGGTGATGGCGACGCCGATGAGGAAATCGCTTTCGTCCAGATTGATGGCAATGATGCCGCGCTTCATCGGGCGCGAGAAGTTGGTCAGTGGCGTCTTTTTGACAATGCCGCTGGAGGTGGCCATGAAGATGAAGTGATTTTCGTCGAATTCCTTGACCGGCAGGATGGCATTGATCTTCTCGCCTTCTTCCAGCTGCAGCAGGTTGACGATGGGCTTCCCGCGCGCGATGCGGCTACCCTGCGGCACTTCATAGACCTTGATCCAGTACACCCGGCCATGGTTGGAGAAGCACAGGATGTAGTCGTGGGTGTTGGCGACGAACAGGTTGTCGATGAAATCCTCTTCCTTCATCGCCGTGGCCTGTTTGCCGCGTCCGCCGCGCTTCTGCGCCTTGTAGTCGTCGAGCGGCTGGGACTTGATGTAGCCGGTGTGGGACAGCGTGACCACCACGTCTTCCGGCGTGATCAGGTCTTCCATGCTCAGGTCCTGGGCATGGGCGATGATCTCGCTGCGGCGGCGGTCGCCGAACTGGGTTTTGACAGTATTCAGTTCGTTAACGATGATTTCGGTGACGCGCTCAGGCCGCGCCAGAATATCGAGCAGATCGGCGATTTTCAGCATCACATCCTTGTACTCGCCGACGATCTTGTCCTGCTCCAGCCCGGTCAGGCGTTGCAGGCGCAGTTCCAGAATAGCCTGGGCCTGCGCTTCGGACAGGCGGTAGCCTTGTGCCGAGAAACCGAATTCCGGCGCCAGACCATCTGGACGGGATGAGTCGGCGGAAGCGCGCTGCAGCATTTCTTCCACCAGCGGCGAGCGCCAGGTGCGCTCCATCAGGCCCTGCTTGGCAACGGCCGGCGTGGCGGCGGCCTTGATCAGGGCGATGATTTCATCCACGTTGGACAGTGCGACGGCCAGACCTTCCAGGATATGGCCGCGATCGCGCGCCTTGCGCAGTTCGAACACGGTGCGGCGCGTGACCACTTCGCGGCGGTGGCGAAGGAATGCGTCGAGCATCTGCTTCAGGTTCAGCAGGCGCGGCTGGCCATCGACCAGGGCCACCATGTTCATGCCGAAGGTGTCCTGCATCTGCGTGTCTTTATACAGCTGGTTCAGGATCACTTCCGGTACTTCGCCGCGCTTCAGTTCGACGACCACGCGCATACCGGACTTGTCCGATTCATCACGCAGGTCGGAAATGCCCTCGATTCTCTTCTCGCGCACCAGCTCGCCGATCTTGATGCACAGATTGGCCTTGTTGACCTGGTAGGGCAGCTCGTCAACGATGATGGCCTGGCGCTCGCCCTTGCCGATATCCTCGAAGTGGCAGCGCGCGCGCATCACCACCCGGCCGCGGCCGGTGCGGTAGCCTTCCTTGACGCCCACGGTGCCGTAGATGATCCCTGCAGTCGGGAAGTCCGGCGCGGGAACGATCTCGATCAGCTCTTCGATGCTGGTTTCCGGTTCGGCCAGCAGCTTGAGGCAGGCGTCCACCACTTCGTCCAGGTTGTGGGGCGGGATGTTGGTTGCCATGCCGACCGCGATACCGGAGGAGCCGTTGATCAGCAGGTTGGGTATCTTGGCCGGCAGTACCAGCGGTTCGAATTCGGAGCCGTCGTAGTTGGGGCCGAAATCGACGGTTTCCTTGTCGAGGTCTGCCAGCAACTCATGGGCGATTTTTGTCATGCGGATTTCGGTGTAACGCATCGCGGCGGCATTGTCGCCGTCCACCGAGCCGAAGTTACCCTGACCATCCACCAGCGGGTAGCGCAGCGAGAAAGGTTGCGCCATGCGCACGATGGTGTCGTACACCGCAGTGTCGCCGTGGGGGTGATATTTACCGATGACGTCGCCGACGATACGCGCCGACTTTTTGTAAGCCTTGTTCCAGTCGTTGGACAGCTCGTGCATGGAGAACAGCGCGCGACGATGCACCGGTTTCAGTCCGTCGCGCACGTCCGGCAGAGCGCGCCCCACGATCACGCTCATGGCGTAATCGAGGTAGGAACGGCGCATCTCTTCTTCAAGGCTGACCGGGATTGTTTCTTTGGCGAATTGATCCATAAATTTTAAGTGCTTGCTCTATCTGACGGCAGGATTTGAACGCGCAATGTTAGCACGCGAGGATGTTTCAGGCCATAATTCAAAGCCCTTCATGCATGGATAGCGAAAGATGACAGCGCCCTGGCGCCTGATTGACACCGGTCTGCGCGCCGCTGCGGAAAATATAGCGCTCAACCGGGCGTTGCTCGATGCGCGGCAGGCGGGCGAAAGCCCATCCACCCTGCGTTTTCTGCAATTTACGCCCTCCGCTTTGCTGGGCTTTCATCAAAGCGCGGAGCAGGAACTCGACCTTGATTATTGCCGGGCGCATGGGGTCACGGTGCAGCGGCGCATCACCGGCGGTGGGGCAATCTATTTCGACGAGACCCAGCTGGGCTGGGAGCTGTATCTGCACAAGCGCGATCTGGGCACGGCGGACATGGCTGCCATTGCCCGTCGCCTCTGCGAGGCAGCTGCACGCGGCATCAGTTCGCTGGGTGTGGACGCTCGCTACCGCCCGCGTAACGATATCGAAGTGGATGGGCGCAAGGTTTCCGGCACCGGCGGCGTGTTCGAGGGCGATGCGTTGATGTATCAGGGGACGCTGCTGGTGCAATTCGATGTGGAAAAAATGCTGCGTGTGCTGCGCATCCCTGCCGAAAAACTCTCCGACAAAGCCATTGCTTCAGCCCGCGAACGGGTGGCGAATCTGGCGGATTTGCTGGGCTTTGTGCCGCCGCTGGATCTGGTTAAAAAGGCCTTGTCCGAGGCTTTTGGTGCGGAATTCGGCGTGGATTTTGTCGAAAGCGGGCTGTTGCCGCCGGAGCAGGCCCGCTATCAGGTTGCGCTGGCCGAGATCAATACGTCGGCGTGGGTGGGCCAGGTGGCAAAGCCTGCCTCGGATATGCCCATCGTTGAAGCCGTACGGAAGTTTTCCGGCGGTCTGCTGCATGCCTCGCTGGCCTATGATGCCAAGCGGCGGCGCATTGCCCAGGCGTGGTTCAGCGGCGATTTTTTCATCAACCCCCAGCGCACGGTGGCCGATCTGGAAGCCGCGCTGCGCAATACCCCTGCGGATCAGGCGCAAGAAATCGTGCGTGCCTTTTTCTCTGAGCGGTCGGTGGATATGCTGCTGCTCCAACCCGATGATTTTATTGCCGTGATTGTGCAGGCGCTGGCTGATGCGGATTGAAACCGATGTGCTGGTGATCGGCCTCGGCCCGGCGGGCGGCGCCGCTGCCCTGGCTGCTGCCCGGGGTGGCGTTTCTGTTCTGGCCGTCGAGCGCAAACCGGAAGTTGGCGTGCCGGCGCAGTGCGCCGAGTGGATTCCCCTTTCGTTGGGCCGTCATGCCCTGACGCCGGGTGTGCTGGTGCAGACGATCAGCGGCATGGAAAGCGTGTTGCCATCCGGCGCGGTGGTGCCAACCCGGACGCCGGGCCTGATGATCAACCGGGCCGCCTTCGACCAGGCGCTGGCGCACGCCGCAGTCGAGGCGGGCGCAAGCTTGCGGCTGAACAGCGCATTGAAAAAACTCGATAGCGCGCAGCGCCGGGCCTGGGTGGAAACGCCGCAGGGGCTGCTGGAGTGTTGCTACAAACTGCTGGTTGCTGCTGACGGTCCTTATTCTGGTGTTGCGAAGCAATTAGGGCTGCCGCGCCAACCTGTGGTGCATGCACGGCAGTACAGCGTGTCACTCAGGCAGCCGGGCAACCAGACTCGGGTGTGGCTTTCAAAGGATTATCCGGGTGGGTACGCCTGGCTTTTTCCCAAGGGCGAAGTGGCCAATCTTGGTGCCGGGATGGATAAATCTCAGGCGCCTGACCTGAAAATGCCGCTCGATCAACTTCATCAAAAACTGGCCACTGAAGGCTTGGTGGGGCGGGAAATTCTTGCCCGCACCGGCGGCGCGATACCGGTGGGCGGGCTGCGTTCTCGATTGGTGGTCGGTCACATCATGCTGGTGGGGGATGCAGGCGGTTTTACCCACCCCGTTACCGGCGCCGGGATAGATGCTGCGGTCACTTCTGGCGAGCGCGCCGGGCAGGCCGCTGCTGCGTGGCTGAATGGCCGGCAAAATGCATTACGGGAATTCGAAGATGAAATGAAAGACCAGTTTGAAGCGTCGTTGCAGCTGGCGGTGAAGCGGCGTTCCCAATTTGATCCTGCTTCATCTGGCGATGCAGCGTTGCGCAAGGGATGGGTGGCATTCCCGGAATATTTTGAGCGGTAAGCGAGATGGCGCTTCAGCCAGGCTTACGCAGCCAGGCGCTCTATCGGGGCATGTTGTACCTTGGGCGCACCAGCTTTTCTTGCTTGCCACAGATCATAAGCCGCTTGCTGCGCAATCCACAAATCGGCGCGGCCCCCGTTTTCCACGCCCAACCAGCTTTCAAGCCGCAATGCCATTTCCGGCGATACGGCGGCACGCGCGTTCAGCACGCGCGACAGAGTGGCGCGGGTTACGCCAAGCTGGGAGGCGGCTTCGGTTACCGTCAGGCCCAGTGCCGGCAGGATGTCTTCCCTGAGCGTTTCTCCAGGATGCGGCGGATTATATATTCTGGTCATGTCAATTTCTCCTAGTGGTAGTCCTGATAGTCGACCAGCACCGCATCCTCGCCTTCAAACCGGAAGGTCAGGCGCCAGTTTCCATTCACTGTTACCGAGTAATGCCCGGCAAGGTCGCCAGTAAGAAGATGAAGCTTCCATCCCGGAATATTCATGTCTCCCGGCGCCTTTGACAGATCAAGGCGAATCAGTTGTCTGCCAAGCCGTTGAGCATGATGCGGCTGTATTCCCGCCTTGCGCCCGGTTTCAAAAAAAGCTTGCAGCCCCTTGTGCTGAAATGACCTGATCATTGGATAATTGTATAGTGTAGCGATACGGTGATCAACTGGAAATGATTTGACTCGCACCTGCATGATGCTACAGTCAAAACCAACTGAATCTATTTTTTCCGAAACATGAATCCTGCTCATTCAACGCCTGCGCGCTCTCCGAAATATGTTCAGCTAAGTACCGCTGCTGCCATCACCCTCGGCCTGATGCCGGGCAAGATGTATCGCACCGAATGTACGCACTGCCTGAATCTGCTGGTGACCTACCCGGAAGGTTGTCGTGCCAATTGTTCCTACTGTGGTCTGGCGCGGCACAGGGAGGAGGCGCGCGACTACGCCGAGCGCAACTTTATTCGGGTGGACTGGCCGACATTTTCTTACGATGAAGTGATCGCAAGGGTCAAGGCGGGCGGGGACAAAGGGCAGTTCCAGCGCATGTGCATCTCCATGATTACCCACCCGGATTCCGACGAAGATACGCGTACTCTGCTAAAAAGATGGGTGCAGGAACTGCCCCATGTTCCGGTTTCCATCCTCTCCAATCCGACTTCGATGGAAAAGTCCGATCTGATTCATTTAAAAGAACTGGGTGCAGAGATTTTTACCGTCGCGCTTGATGCCGTCACACCGGAACTTTTCGAACGTACGCGTGGAAAAATCGTGGAAAGCCCGCATCGCTGGGAAAAATACTGGCAAACCATCGAATGGGCTGCGGAAGTGTTCGGGCCGGAAAAATTCGGCGCCCATCTTATCTGCGGCATGGGCGAAACCGAGCGGGAAATGCTCGAGGTCTGTCAGAAAATCCGTGACTTGGGCGGGCATAACCACCTGTTTGCCTTCTTCCCCGAGCACGGTTCGTTGATGGAGGACTGGCCTGCCTGCGATCCGGCGCAATGGCGGCGAGTGCAGCTGGCGCGCTATATCATTGATTATGCCGGCGGCAATGTCAGCGCGATGCGCTTTGACGAGCAAGGCAGGCTGACGGATTATGGCTTGCCGTCGGCTGAAGTGGCGCGATTGATCCAGTCTGGCACGCCTTTCCGCACTTCCGGCTGCCCCGGCAAGGATGATGATATTTCCGCCTGCAACCGGCCCTACGGTGATTCAAAGCCATCGGCCATTCTGTCCTATCCGTTCGTGCTGGAGGAGCGCGATCTCGCCCTGGTGCGGCAGCAGATGCTGGAATAATGCCGAAAATCCTGAGTGTTGCTATAACGCAACAGTTGCCATGAAGTGGGGAGTACATGCTTGCCCGGCAGGCTATTTTATGTAACATTGACGCAACAAAAAAAGCGGCACCAAAGTTGATACAGAAACCGTTACACCGCATCAACAATAAACTTTTCTCAACCCAGAGGGGATAACAGCATGAAATTGAAAAAAATTGTGGGCGTACTGGCAGC
Organism: uncultured Gammaproteobacteria bacterium; assembly: GCA_963741495.1. Classification (GTDB taxonomy): domain Bacteria; phylum Pseudomonadota; class Gammaproteobacteria; order Burkholderiales; family Sulfuricellaceae; genus Sulfurimicrobium. The sequence continues at coordinate 125,588 of CAVUID010000012.1, read as the reverse complement.
GATCGGAATTGCAGCGCCAGGCGTTGCCATGGCAACCAACGGCATGTTGATGGAAGGCTACGGCCCGATTGCTACCGGTATGGGCGGCGCATCCATGGCCTATGACAACGGTGCTGCCGGTATGGCAAACAACCCGGCAACCATCGGCTTGATGGCAAATGGCACCAGCCGTCTGGATGTGGCAATTGGTGGTTTGCATCCGGATATCACTTCGACTTGTACGACTGCACCATGTACCGGCGCGAAGGCCAATCTGGTGGTGATGCCTACTATATGCCGGCTGCAGGCTGGGTGAAGAAAGACGGCAAGCTGGCTTATGGCGTGGGCGTGTTTGCTCAGGGTGGTATGGGTACGGAATATGGTACGAGCACTTGGGTGAGCGGCGGCACAGGCTTGCCCAGCCGCTCCGAAGTGGGCGTGGGTAACCTGATTGTACCGATTGCTTACGATGTGACTCCCGACCTGAATATCGCTGGCTCGGTTGATTTTGTTTGGGCGGGCATGGCATGGCGATGTCGCGATGGCGCTTGATGTGGCAATATAGCCAGCGGTGCGGGTACGCTGGCCTCCATGGTGGCGCGACCGTCGGATACTTCGATTTCTCCAATGACGACGATTTCTCCGGCAAGGCGCATTCCACCGGTTGGGCTGGGAAACTGGGCATGACCTACAAGGTCAACAAGCAGATGACCATCGGCGCAACCTATCATTCCGAAACCAGCTTGGGTGATCTGGAAGGTGTCGTGCCAGATGCGAATGACTGGCAATGTTGGATCAATGGGCTGGTCTCGGAGCAACCTATACTTTGACAGGCAAGATCAAAGTCGTTGACTTCCAGTTCCCGGAAACTTTTGGTCTGGGCCTGGCTTACCAAGCCAATGACAAGCTGATGATCGCGGCTGATTATAAGCGCATCGACTGGTCAAAGATCATGAAAAACATGCACATGACGTTTACACTCAGACATGGGCGGGCTGACATGGACATGAAGCTGCCGCAAAACTGGGAAGATCAGGATGTGTTCCAGCTGGGTGTGGCATATAAGGCAACCGATGCGCTGACCCTGCGCGCCGGTGTGAATATTGCCAATAACCCGATTCCCGATAGCACTGTAAATCCGCTGTTCCCCGCCACGATCAAGGATCATTACACCCTGGGTGCTGGCTATGCGTTCAGCAAGGTGTCTGAAGTGAACGCTTCTTACGTTTATGCACCGAAAGTGACTGTGACTACGCCGGCGTAGCGGTGTTTCGAATGGCTATACTATCGAGCACGCGCAAAACAACTGGCAACTGATGTACAGCCACCGTTTCTAAGGTTCAGCTGAACACCTTGTTGTGTTGAACTGAAAGGGCTGAGCAGTTACACTGTTTCAGCCCTTTTCTTTTGCGGCGATTGAACAGAACGAACATGGAGAAATAAACATGAAAAAAATATTAGGGGCTTTGCTTTTGACTGTGTGGGCGCCGCTGGCGTTTGCGATTACACCTTATATTTCCGGTGATAAGGTGACGGGCGGTGATGTGAATGCCGTGATGGGGCAGGTTGAGAAAAAGCTGGCGGCGGATGGTTTCACCGTGGTTGGCAAGTATTCGCCCAAGGGCGTGAATACGCATGGCGTCGTGGTGGTGACCGACAAGGGCATGCTGGATGCGATTCATGGTGCTGGTGGCGCGACCATTGTGGGCGCGGGCATACGCGTGGCGGTGAAGGCGGATGGTTCGGTGAGCTATCAGAACCCGGATTACTGGTATCGCGCCTATTTCCGCAAGCAGTTCGGTTCTGCAGAGAACGCTGTGAAAGCCGTGCAGGCCAAATTGCAGAAGTCGCTGGGCGCCGGCAAGGGTTTTGGCGGCGATGAGTCGGCAGGCGATCTGCCCAGCTATCGTTACATGATCGGCATGGAGCGTTTCGAGTCCGACAAGAACGAACTGAAATCTCATGCCAGCTTTGAAGCGGCAGTGAAAGCCATCCAGGACAATCTGGCCTCTGGCAAGAACAAGACTTCCAAGGTGTATGAAGTTGTTCTGGCCGACAAGAAAATTGCCGTGTTCGGCGTTGCCATGAATGACCCCAAGACCGGCGAAGGCGTCTGGCTGAACAAGATCGGTACCGACAATATTGCAGCGATGCCCTATGAGATCTATGTGGTAGGCGGCAAGGTTAGCGCTCTGTACGGTCGCTATCGCATCGCGCTGGGCTGGCCTACGCTTGGCATGGGCACTTTCATGAAAATCAGCGATTCTCCAGATGAGATTCTGGAAACCCTGACGGGTGTTGCTGGCGGTACCTACGAAAAATCCAGCGCTTTCTAAGCCTGAAATCCTTTCGGTAGTTTTGCGGAAGGATACGAGCCCCGCTCCGGCGGGGCTTTTTATTTACCTTCCTTAACCCCGCGTTTGCTGTTTTGCAGGCCCCAGATGACAGGGAAGGGTAATCGAGACAGGAGTGACAGCTTTCCTGGCTTGGATTATTCCGCAGCATTTGATAGATAGATCGGAAAACAATGATACGCAATAGATTCAACTCGGCGCTGCTGTTGGCCGGTATTGCCATGCCCGGGCTGGCTTTGGCGACCAATGGGATGAACATGGAAGGCTACGGCCCGATCGCGCTGGGCATGGGCGGCGCGTCCATGGCCTACGATAACGGTACGGCGGCGATGATGAACAATCCGGCGACACTGGGCTTGATGGACGAAGGCCATCGGGTGGATCTGGCGCTTGGCTTCATGGGGCCGGATGTGACTGCCAGAGCAGGCACGGAAACCGCGAAGTCGGCAGCCGACGCATTCGGCGGGCCTGCTTTTGGCTGGGCCAGCAAAACGGGCAAACTGACCTATGGTGTGGGGGTCTATGGCCAGGGCGGGATGGGTACGGAATATAGCGGCAACAGTTTCATGAGCGCCAATTCCGGGCTGGAGACGCGGAGCGAATTGTCGGTGGGACGTTTGCTTTTTCCTCTGGCTTATAACGTCAATCCGGATCTGACGGTAGGCGGCTCAATTGATTTCGTGTGGGCTGGGCTGGACCTGAAAATGGCCATGAGCACGGCTCAAATGATAGGCATGAATGCGGCTGGCAATTTGTCTCTCAGCGCGAATGCGATGGCCGGACTCGGCGGATATTTTGCTTGTGGCTCATGCCAGGGCTATTTCGATTTTTCGGATGACAATGCTTTTACCGGAAAAGCGCAGGCTACGGGTTACGCGGGCAAGCTTGGTTTTGTCTATAAAGTGAACCCGAAGCTTTCAATGGGGGCTTCCTATCACTCGGTTACGCAGCTTGGCGATCTTGAGACTGATGGCGCCCGGGTATCCATGATCGATAACACCAATTCGGCAGGCGGTACAACGACACTGTCGGGCAAAATCAAGGTAATCAATTTCCAGTGGCCTGAAACCTATGGTCTGGGGCTAGCCTATCAGGCAAACGAAAAATTGATGCTGACGATGGACTACAAGCGGATCAACTGGTCAAAAGTGATGAAGGATTTTCATATGACCTTTACCAGTGCCGGGGATGTTTCCCTGGATATGAAACTGCCGCAAAACTGGGTGGATCAGGATGTTTTCATGGCGGGTTTTTCCTACCAGGCAAGTGATGCGCTGGTGTTGCGGATGGGCGGCAATTTCGCGAATAATCCGGTGCCTGATTACGATATGCACCCTTTGTTCCCTGCGATCATCAAAGAGCATTACATGATGGGCTTCGGTTATCGTTTCAGCAAGGCTTCGACCGTCGATTTTGCCTACAGTTATGCGCCTGAAGTCACGGCTAGCAATGCGCTGGGCGTGATCGTGAGCCATAGCCAGAACAATGCGCAGTTCATTTATTCCTATCGTTACTGATCCATCCTCCTGTGGCAGTCAGCGAAACCGGCGCTAGCGCCGGTTTTTTCTTAAACCCACATAAAAAATATTCATGGAAGAAGAAAAATAAGCACTTGACTGTTTGCTTTATGCACACCTCTTTCATGAAAAGATGTTGTCATGGAGTGCCTGTGGGTTGGGATGGAAGGTACGATATTAAGTCATTGTATATAAACGAGTAATAAATCGTTCATTTACTGTGCGATATAGAAAAAAACGTATTCGCTCAATGGGGTTAGGTGCGCTGTTGAAGGCCTATCCACAGAGTTATCCACAGATTCTGTGGGTAACAAAATAAGTCTATTTAATTGAGTGGCTTGCCCTCTTTTTCGCAAGATTACTTTAACGATAAGCGCTAACTGTTATTTTATTCTTTTGAGGCGGTTACCCATTGTTTTTCAAGTCTTTTTATGGAGATCGGCTGGATCGTTTTGAGTTCCTGGGCGAACAGCGATACGCGAAGCTCTTCCAGCATCCAGCGGAAGTCCTGGAGTGACTGGCTGTTTGCCTCGCCCTTTTTTTCATTTTGTGCGGTTTTTTCCAGATAACGACGGAGCAGAGGCGCAAGTTGTTCGCGGTTAAGCCTGTCACGCTCTGTTGCGCCAGGGAGTTTGTCGAGCCGTAAGGCGATGGCTTTGAGATAGCGCGGATAGTGGCGCAGCCAATTGAGCGGCGTGTGTGCGAGGAAGCCGGGGTAAATCAGCTGTGCCAGTTGCGCTTGCATGTCTGAAACGGCATCTGCCCCGTGCTTTGTGGTTTGCAGCTTGTGCGATAAAACGTGATATTCGGCGAGAATTTCAGTGGCTAATTTGCAGAGTTGATTGGCGCCCGTCACCAGCAGGGGGCGCGTCTCGTCGCGCCGCTGATTAAACTGGCTTTCATCGCGGACCGGCGGTTTGTCGCCGCTCAGGATCTGTTCTGCGATGGCTTGTTGCAGGGCGTGTTTCAGATCGTCACATGAACCCAATGGTAAATAGTGCAGGCAGGTGGTCTTGCTGATGGGCAGGGATTTCTCCAGATAGCGCGCCTGTTCAGGCATTTGCAGCAGGAGCAGGCGCGCCAACCCGGTTCGCATGGCTTGCGCAGCTTTGGCCTCGGTGTCGAACAGGCGTAGTGCGATATGTTCATCTTGCGCCTGTAGTGCCGGGTAGCCGAGCAGCGTCTGGCCCTGGCGCTGGAATTCCAGCTTTTCCGGCAGTGCGCCGAAATCCCAGCGAGTGACTGATTCACGCTCGAATGAAGATGACATGGCGGTGCCGAAGCTTTTCTCGGCCTTGCCGCCCAAGCTTTGCCGCAATTCCGTAAGGTCGCGGCCGCTGGCAATTTCATCGCCATTTTCGGAGATGATGCTGAAATTCATCAGCAAATGGGTTGGCAGCGATGCTTGCGGCCATGCTTCAGGCGGTATGCTTATTTTCTTGTGGCGTGCCAGAAATTCAGTCAGACCCTCGGTCAAGGATTGGTCGCTGGGTGCGATCTGATTCAGCGCTGCGGTGACACATTCGGGTACAGGTACACAGGCGCTGCGCAGCTTGTGCGGCAGGCCGCGAATCAGCCAGGTGATTTTTTCACGCAGCAAGCCTGGCACCAGCCATTCACAGCGGGCGGCATTGATCTGGTTCAGTGCCGGCAGCGGAATGGCCAGCGTGACGCCGTCGAGGGGATGGCCGTGCTCGAAGCGGTAGGACAGGTTGAACGTGCTGTTGCCGAGATCGAGCGTGGGAGGGAACAGGTCTTCGGTGATATGTCCCGCTTCGTGGCGCATCAGCTGTTCGCGGCTTAGGTAAAGCAGACGTGGTTGCTGGCGTTCTGCTTCCCGGCGCCATTTGTCGAATGCGGCGCCGTTGTGGATGCCGGGGGGTATCAGCGCGTCGTAGAACTCATATATCCGCTGTTCATCTACCAGGATGTCCTGCCTGCGCGCCTTGTGTTCCAGTTCCTCGATTTCTTCAATCAGATTTCGGTTGTGAATAAAAAAAGGTGCCTTGCTATGGAATTCTCCCTCCACCAGGGCAGTGCGAATGAAAATTTCACGGGCTTCCGATGGGTTGATGGGGCCGTAATGGATTTTGCGTTTGGGTTCGATCACCAGGCCGTAAAGTGTGATTTTTTCGAACGCTGAGACGCGCGCGGCTTTCTTTTCCCAGTGCGGGTCGAAGTAATTACGCTTGATAAGGTGCCCTGCCAGCGGCTCAATCCAATCCGGCTCGATTCGGGCAAGGGTGCGGCCATAGAGGCGCGTGGTTTCGGTGAGTTCGGCTGCCATCAGCCATTTTGGGATGCCGCCTTCGGCGGCAGGTGAATCTGTTTTTTTCTGGGGCGGCTTGAATAGCACCGAGCCCGGAAAGATGGAAAATTTGATGCCGCGCGCACCCAGATATTCCCGGGCGTCACTTTTGAAGCCGACATTGCCAAGCAGTCCGGTAAGCAGAGCGCGGTGAATCTGACCATAATCGGCCTCGATCTCGTTGGGGCGCATGCCCATTTCCTTGACCATCACCGCCAGCTGGCCGTGGATGTCGCGCCATTCGCGCATTCGCAATGCCGACAGGAAATTGTCACGGCAGAGCTGCGCCAGTTTTCGGCTGGATTTCTTGTGAACCAGGGCATCTTCATAAAAGCGCCATAGCCTGGTAAAGCCGAGGAAGTCCGAGCGTTCGTCCTGAAAGCGCCGGTGTGCCGTGTCTGCCGCTTCCTGTGCGGCCAGTGGCCGATCACGCGGATCCTGGCTGGATAACGCGGCGGCGATGATCAGAACCTCGGCAAGGCAGTTTTCCTTCTGCGCGGCCAGGATCATGCGCGCAATACGCGGATCGATGGGCAACTGGGCCAGTTGCTTGCCCAGAGACGTCAATTGGCGTGCCTCATCCATGGCGCCAAGTTCTTCCAGCAGCTGGAATCCATCCGCTATGGCGCGTGGATCAGGCGCTTCGAGAAAGGGGAATGCGTCAACGTCACCCAGCCCAAGCGCCTGCATGCGCAGAATGACTGCGGCCAGGTTGCTGCGCCGGATTTCCGGGTCGGTGAACGCCGGGCGGGCGTTGAAGTCTTCCTCGCTGTACAGGCGGATACAGATGCCCGCCGCTACGCGTCCGCAACGCCCGGCGCGCTGGGCGGCGGATGCGCGCGAGGTTTTTTCCACCTGCAGGCGCTCCACCTTGGCGCGTACGCTGTAGCGGCGAATGCGGGCGTAACCTGGATCGATTACATAACGGATGCCGGGCACGGTGAGAGAGGTTTCCGCCACGTTGGTCGCCAGTACGATACGTCGTCCGCCGCCGGATTTGAATATTCGGTCCTGTTCGGCGCTGGAGAGGCGGGCAAACAGGGGCAGTATTTCTGTGCCGGGTGGGTGGTGTTTGCGCAGCGCCTCAGCAACATCGCGAATCTCGCGCTCGCCCGGCAGGAAAATCAGGATATCTCCGCCGTGTGACGCTATCTCGTCTACCGCATGGAGAATGGCCAGTTCCAGCTCTTCCTCGCTGCCGCTTTCTTCCTTGACCTGAAGTGGGCGATAACGGACCTCGACCGGATAGGTTCTTCCCGATACCTCAATTACAGGCGCGCCATCGAAATGGGCTGAAAAACGCTGCGCATCGATGGTGGCAGAGGTGATGATGAGCTTTAGGTCGGGACGACGTGGCAGGATACGCTTGAGGTAGCCCAGCAGGAAGTCGATGTTGAGACTGCGTTCGTGAGCCTCATCGATAATGATCGTATCGTAGGCATCGAGAAATCGGTCACCCTGGGTTTCGGCGAGCAGGATGCCATCGGTCATGACCTTGATGTAGTTGTTTTCACTGACATGGTCGTGAAAGCGTATCTGGTAGCCGACCACATTCCCAAGCTCGGATTTCAGTTCTGCCGAAATGCGTGTAGCCACGCTTCGTGCCGCAATTCGTCTTGGTTGCGTGTGGCCGATTAGCCCGGCCACACCGCGCTTGAGGTCGAGGCAGATTTGAGGAAGTTGAGTGGTTTTGCCCGAGCCGGTTTCGCCGCAGACGATGACAACCTGATGGGCTGCAATCGCAGCGGCGATGTCATGGCGCTTTTCGTTTACCGGTAGTTCGGAGGCGAAAGAGGGGGCAGGAATGTGTTCAAGCCGGCTGGCTCGCCTTGCCACAGATGCCTGGATGCGGGTGATAAGGCCGGTCAGTGCGGCGTCTTGTGGTTTCCCGCTACGCAATGCAGTTTCAAGTTTATTGAGTTCACGCCTGAAACGATGCCGGTCACGCTGCATGCATTTGGTGATTTCGGCGGAAAGGGTTCGACAGTCAGGTGGCACGGAAAATAAACTGAACTAGATCAGTGCAATTATACATTGAACATGAAACCCTATTGTTGACTATTTCAATCAGGTATGTTTTAATGAATTCACATTTTATCCAGTGTCTAAATTGTAGATCATCTTTATTTTGGATGGTGGAACAAGGCAAAATTCAGTAACTTTATTAAGGGGTAATAAACATGGAACTTCCAGTACGCGATGGTGATGGTTATTTGGCGGACATGAATGTCTGGACCGAGGAAATTGGCCGTGCAATGGCCGAGGCTGACGGTATTGAGCTTGATGATGTGAAATGGAACCACATCATGAAAGCACGTGAATATTTCGAGGAAACCAGTTCTGTGCCGCCGATCCGGAAATTCGCCAAATATATCGATGAAGACCAGAAGGTAATTTTCAGCACCTGGATGACGGGCCCAATGAAGCCAATCACCAAATATGGTGGTTTGCCCAAGCCTACCGGCTGCGTTTAAGTTAGCGGTTTATAGCATAAAGGCCCGGGATGCTTTGCTTCCCGGGCCTTTGCATTTTTACGATAGAATAGGCCCATCTGGATATATTGGAAGGGTCAGGAAATGATTGCCATTGAGCATCACGATCGGATAGTCAAGGTTTCCGTGTTTGGCGAGTTTACGCTAGCCGATTACAAACAGATGGAAGATGCCGTTGTTTTTGAGACGAAATTCAAGGGCAAGGTCAACCTGCTGGTGGATTTGCGTGATATGGCAGATTTTACGCTCGATGTGGCGTGGGAAGACGCGCGCTTCAACTGGCAACACGCCCATGATTTCCAGAAGATCGCGGTTGTTGCAAATGGCCGGCTGGTCGCATGGAGTGCCTGGCTGGCGCGCGCCTTCGTCGATGCAGAGATCCAGATCTTCGAAAACTATGATCTTGCCAGCGACTGGGTGGATGCTGAGACCTGATGGCTTGAAACTTTAAGGGTATTTTGTAGTCTTAATTGACTGAATTTTCCGTTTCAACGAAGGAGAGTATTTAATGCAACCTGAATTACGAATGGCCACCCAAACGGCCGGTTTGTCGCTCACCACACACAGGGTATTGCGCAATACCTACATGATGCTTGGCCTGACCATGATCCCTACGGTGATTGGTGCTGTCATCGGCATGAGCATGAATTTTTCCTTTATGGCCCAAAGCCCGATTCTGGGTATGGTGATCATGCTTGCAGTCATGTTCGGTTTGTTCTGGGGTATTTCGAAGAATCGTGACAGTGGCGTAGGCGTGGCTTTGCTGCTGGCTCTGACTTTCTTCATGGGGATTATGCTGGGTCCGATTCTGCAGGTAGCCCTGCACCTTAAGAATGGCGCTCAGTTGGTAGGCCTTGCTGCGGGGGGCACTGGCGTGATTTTTCTTGCACTGGCTTCCTATGCAACGGTTTCCAAGAAAGACTTCAGTTTTATGGGGAATTTCCTCTTTGTCGGCCTGATTCTTCTGATTATCGCGTCCCTGGCAAATATGTTCTTCCAGGTGCCAGCTGCGTCCCTGGCCATTTCATCGGTTGCTGTGCTGCTTTTCTCCGGCTTTATCCTGTTTGATGTGAGCCGCATCGTGCAGGGCGGAGAAACCAACTACATCATGGCAACCTTGGCCTTGTATCTGGATATCTACAACCTGTTCGTCAACCTGCTGCAATTGCTGATGGCATTTGCTGGCGAGAAGGATTGACCGAACCCTTGAAATAAAAAGGGCAGCCTCGGCTGCCCTTTTTTGTCGTCCCTGTTGTGTGCTAATACAAAACCAGATTGTAGTTTCGGCATAACGTGCGCAGGCGCACTTTAGACTTCACTGCAACCGTCCCCTGCTAAAGCAGGACAAGGTTGTCACGGTGTATCAGTTCCATTTCATCCACATAGCCCAGGATGGATTCAATTTTGTTGCTGGGTTGGCGCATGATTTTTCTGACTTCGCCAGAGGCGTAATTGACCAGGCCGCGGGCTATTTCCCGGCCATTCAAATCAATGCAGGTTACCGCTTCGCCACGTTCGAAGTCGCCGCTCAGATCACACACGCCGATGGGCAGCAGGCTTTTCCCTTCCTGTCCCAATGCCCTGGCTGCGCCATCATCCAGCATGATTTTGCCGCGAACTTGCAAATGATCGGCCAGCCACTGTTTTCTTGCGGTGATTGGCATGGCTTCGGCAATCAATTGGGTCCCGATGGCTTCGCCGCGTGCCAGACGCACCAGCACGTCCGGTTCGCGTCCGGAGGCAATGATGGTGTGGGCGCCGCTGCGTGTGGCGCGTTTGGCGGCGAGGATTTTGGTCAGCATGCCCCCGCGACCGATATCGCTCCCTGCGCCGCCGGCCATTTTTTCGAGTTCAGGATTCCCCGCACGGGCTTCCTGAATCAGGCTGGCGGCAGGATCTTTGCGTGGGTCGGCACTGAACAGCCCGGATTGATCGGTCAGAATGACCAATGTGTCGGCTTCGATCAGATTGGTGACCAGTGCGCCCAGCGTGTCATTGTCGCCAAAACGGATTTCATCGGTCACTACCGTGTCATTTTCATTGATGATGGGGATGGCATTGAGTTGCAGCAGCGTGCGCAAGGTGGTCCGGGCGTTGAGGTAACGCTTGCGGTTTGACAGATCGTCGTGGGTGAGCAGGATTTGAGCGGTGTGCAGCCCGTGCTGGCGGAAGCAGGTTTCATAGACCTGCACCAGTCCCATTTGACCAACTGCGGCGGCGGCCTGCAATTCATGTATGGCGCTGGGGCGCTTTTTCCAGCCCAGGCGCTGCATGCCTTCGGCTACCGCGCCGGAGGAGACGAGGATTACTTCACGCCCCATTTTATTGAGTTCGGCGATCTGTGCTGCCCAGTTGGCGATGGCGACGTGGTCAAGTCCTGCGCCGCTGTTTGTAACCAGGCTGCTGCCGACTTTGACGACCAGGCGCCGGGAGTTTTCAAGAATCGATTTCATGTTTTATTCGGTTGCGGCGGGAGTGGGTTGTCCTGTGCCGGGCGTTTCCGTGCTCGCCTCGGTTTGCCCTTCTGTGTCGTCCAGCGGGGGGCGGTTTTGCTCCAGATGTTCCATGATGGCGTAAGTCAGCTCTTTGCAACCTTCTCCAGTCAGAGCTGAAATCATGAAACATTTTTCACTTACGCCAAATTCGCGTAGAAATTGCTGCAGGCGCTCTTCACGCTCATCAGCATGGATTGCATCCATCTTGTTTAATACCAGCCAGCGGGGCTTCTGGTAAAGACCTTCATCGTATTTGCGCAACTCTTCGATAATCGCGTGCGCTTCGTGTACCGGGTCAACCGCCTCGTCGAATGGGGCAATGTCAACCAGATGCAACAACAGGCGAGTGCGTGCCAGGTGGCGTAAAAATTGATGTCCGAGGCCAGCGCCTTCGGCGGCGCCTTCAATCAGGCCGGGAATGTCGGCGATAACAAAGCTGCGCTCGTTATCCACGCGTACCACGCCGAGGTTGGGATGCAGCGTGGTAAAAGGATAATCTGCAACTTTGGGCTTGGCGGCGGAAACGGCGCGGATGAAAGTGGATTTTCCGGCGTTGGGCATGCCTAGCAGGCCCACATCAGCCAATACCTTGAGTTCCAGTGCCAGCTCAAATGTTTCCCCTTGCTCTCCTGGAGTGCATTGGCGCGGAGCACGGTTGGTGCTGGACTTGAAGTGCAGGTTTCCAAGGCCGCCTTGCCCGCCTTTTGCAATCCGCGCTTTCTGACCGTCGCTGGAAAGATCGGCAATCGTTTGTCCGGTTTCGAAGTCTGAAATAACCGTGCCCACCGGGACGCGAAGGATCATGTCTTCGCCACCCTTGCCGTAGCGATCGCTGCCATGGCCGTTCTCGCCACGCTCGGCGCGGTAGACGCGCTTGTAGCGATAGTCGATCAGAGTGTTGATGTTGCGGTCTGCAATGGCATAGATGCTGCCGCCCCGGCCTCCGTCACCCCCGTCTGGGCCGCCATTGGGGATGTATTTTTCACGCCTGAAACTGGAGGCACCGTTACCGCCGTTGCCTGCGTGGACTTCAATCTTGGCTTCATCAATGAATTTCATTTTTTTACCGTAAGGCGTATGAGTTGCTGGCGTAATACGCAGGGTGGAGCCAAAAACAAAACGGCCCTATCTTTACGGATAGGGCCGTATCGCATCGCCTGGTGCCTGTTGAATCAGGCAGCCGGGATGATGCTCACCATGGTGCGACGCAGCGCGCCTTTGACTGCAAAGTGCACGTGGCCGTCGATCTTGGCAAACAGGGTGTGATCCTTGCCGATGCCAACGTTGTCGCCAGGATGCATCTGGGTCCCACGTTGGCGTACGATGATGCTGCCGCCAGAAACCAGTTCGCCGCCGAAGCGTTTTACGCCGAGGCGTTTGGAATGGGAGTCGCGGCCGTTACGTGAACTACCGCCTGCTTTTTTATGTGCCATGAATTTTCTCCTTGAGCAGAGCTTTTAGTGCCAGCTCTTACTGGGCGATTTGGTCAATACGGATTTCGGTGAAGTTCTGCCGATGTCCCTGAGTTTTACGGTAATGCTTGCGACGGCGCATTTTGAAAATCATCACCTTTTTCGCACGACCCTGGCCGATAACGGTAGCCTTCACCGTTGCACCTGCTACCAGGGGAGCCCCTACCGTTACCGCTTCGCCATCCGCGACCATCAATACTTGATCCAGTACGATTTCGCTGCCAATGTCTGCCGGTATCTGTTCTATTTTAAGTTTTTCGCCAGCGACGACGCGATATTGCTTGCCGCCGGTTTTTATGACCGCATACATGTTTAGCTCCATTGCTTCACTTTTGAAATGAACCCGGAATTATGCCTAAGCTTATGATAGCGGTCAAGATTTGTTTGCTATTCGTCTTTACGCCAAGGTCGGGAACGATATCCCCTCTTGACACTTTATTGTGAACATTCCTAACATTCGTCTTTTTCGGACTATTTCGTGCCAATCGAAGCCATACGCGGCTGCATCGAAGCAGATATGCATGCTGTAGACGCGGTTATCCGCCAGCGTCTCCATTCTGAAGTCGTGCTGGTCCGCCAGATCAGCGAGTACATCATCAACAGCGGCGGCAAACGCTTGCGTCCGGCCTTGGTGCTTTTGTCTGCAGGTGCATTTGGCTATCGCGGTACAAACCATCATGAACTGGCTGCGGTGGTTGAGTTTATCCATACCGCGACTTTGCTGCATGATGATGTGGTTGACGAATCCAGCCTGCGGCGCGGGCGGGCAACTGCCAATGCCATGTTCGGCAACGCTGCCAGCGTGTTGGTGGGTGATTTCCTTTACTCTCGTGCTTTTCAGATGATGGTTGGTACGAATAATGTACGCGTAATGACTGTGATTTCCGACGCGACCAATGTCATTGCAGAGGGTGAGGTTCTACAGCTTCTCAATTGTCACGATCCTGATATTGATGAAGATCGTTATTTGCGAGTGATTCATTACAAAACCGCCAAACTGTTCGAGACTGCGAGTCGCCTGGGTGCGATTCTGGGCGGTGCGACACGTGAGGTCGAGGATGCTATGGCGGAATACGGCATGCGCCTTGGAACTGCGTTCCAGTTGATTGATGATGTGCTCGATTATTCAGGCGATCATCATGAGACGGGCAAAAACGTGGGTGACGATCTGGCCGAAGGCAAGCCAACGCTGCCGCTGATTTATGCGATCAAGCACGGCGATTCGGCACAGGCGGGCGTGGTGCGCCATGCGATTGAACAGGGGGGGCTGGACGATCTGCAAGGCGTGCTGCAGGCGATTCGTGATACTGGTGCGCTGGACTATACGCGCCAGCAGGCGGAACGCGAAGTGCAGGCAGCCTGCGCGGCCATTTCCGGTCTGCCAGATTCAAAGTACAAGGATTCTTTGTTACAATTGGCGGAGTTTTCGGTTACGCGAAATCACTAGCGTAACACTGCCATTTCGGGGTGTAGCTTAGCCTGGTAGAGCGCTACGTTCGGGACGTAGAGGCCGGAGGTTCGAATCCTCTCACCCCGACCAGTCTGGTGTTTTTCCATGGGTTCAATTCCGCAGCCCGTAGCGAATCAGCTTTCTGTACAGTGTTCGTTCGCTAATCCCCAGAATTTCCGCCACCTTGCGCCGATGGCCTTGATATTGCTCCAGCAGCCTTGTTATATGGTCCGATTCCAGCTCGGAGATCGATGCTAACCGGGTGAGCGCGCTTCCGCTGTGCGGTCGGACGCTTGATGGCTTGGGTGAGGCTCCGGTGGTCCACTGCCCGCTTGTGTCAAAGCGAATGTTGTCGGCCGTAATCAGCCCGTTATCGCTCAAAATCAGGGCTTTTTGCAAAATATTTCGAAGTTCCCTGACATTGCCGGGGTAGTCATATTCCAGCAGGCGCGCCGCTGCGTCGTCGCGAAGATGATAGTTTCTGCCGCCGTTCATGTTCGACAGCAGGGCTTTGGCAAGAGGGGGGATGTCACTGCGTCTTTCCCTCAGGGCGGGTAGCGTTACGTCTATTCCCGCGATCCGATAGTAGAGGTCGAGCCGGAATTGCCCCTGGTCGACCATGTCCAGCAGATCCCGATTGGTGGCGCTGACAATGCGCACATCGGCGCGCAGGGTTTCGGTCCCGCCGACGCGTCGGTATTCTCCGCTTTCAAGAACGCGCAGCAATTTTGCCTGCATCGAGAGCGGGATTTCGCCAATTTCATCAAGAAACAGTGTCCCGCCATCAGCCAGCTCGAACAATCCGAGTTTGCGGCCCACGCTTCCGGTAAAGGCGCCCCGTTCATGGCCGAAGAGCTCGCTTTCAAATACAGATTCGGCGATGGATGCGCAATCCACGGCTATAAACGGCTTGCCGTCCCTGTTGGAGCGGCGGTGAACGTATTGGGCGGCCAGTTCCTTGCCGACACCGCTTTCACCGTAAAGCAGGATTGATGCTTCCGACTCGGCTACGCGGGTCAGGTTGTCAACACAGGCAAGAAAGGCTGGGGATTTTCCGATCATGCGCATTTCGTTGCAGTCCAGTGCCGTGGATGGGGCAAAGGGGTAGATTGCTTCTCCCAGGTAGAGTTCGCCGTTCAGGCCGTGTATCGGGTGGCCTTGAATGCGCACGTGTTCAGGCCGGTTGTGGTGGTCGTAGTGAGTGTGCAGCACCTGCTGTCCTTCGCCTGTAGCGAACACTTGCTGGTGCGGGCAGGCTTCTCCATTAAGGTGGCAGGGTGTGGAAGAGTGATGCGATATCTCGTGACAGGTATGCCCCACTACAGGCTTGTCGCCGGTGCCGTAGCGCGCTCGGTAGGCCCGGTTTGCGGCGACAATGCGGTAATTTTGGTCGATCAGGACGAAGGGGTTTTCCTGGGCGTCGATCAGGGATTGTAGCTGGACTGGGACGTTGTTCATGAGGTTTGTCATGTCATTGTGTCATGACAGTATACGATAAACTTCATGTGTCGCAATATTGATCGTTTAAATTCATTTTCTATATAAAACAGTGTATTGCTGTCATATATCGTTACCGTATTTTTGTGCTGTACGTGCATTTGTACAGTGGAGCCAATATTAAACAAGGAGTTACTGGTGTCATGTCAGAATGACATGACACCAGTAGCGTTATGGGCGGGTTTTTATATATAAATGCAATATATACATATGGTTATATGACTGGCATGTTGATTGCTTTACATCGTGGAATGTTTCTTGTCTGTTAGCACTAATCAAATGGAGAGTAATCAAATGGCACATATCGTAATTATGGGCGCGGGTATCGGTGGCATGCCGATGGCTTATGAAATGCGTGAGCAGTTGCGGCCGGAAGACAAACTGACAGTCATTTCCAACACCGACAGCTTCCACTTTGTGCCATCCAATCCATGGGTCGCTGTTAACTGGCGTACGCGAGAGGATATTCAGTTCCCGATTAGTCCCTATTTCGAGCGCAAAAATATTGCCTTTGTCCCTACTGCAGCCAAAAGGGTTCATCCTGAGAAAAATCAGGTGGAATTGGCCGATGGAAAGATGGTTGATTACGATTTTCTGGTTATAGCCACTGGCCCCAAGCTGGCGTTTGATGAAATCGAAGGCCTGGGTCCAGAGGGGCACACGCAATCTATTTGCCACGTAGATCATGCGGTCAAGGCAGGAGAAGCATGGGATCAATTCGTCAGGGACCCCGGCCCAATCGTGGTGGGCGCGGCTCAGGGCGCATCCTGCTACGGCCCGGCTTATGAATTTGCTTTTATCATGGATACAGATTTGCGCCGTCGTCGAATTCGCGACAAGGTGCCCATGACTTTCATTACTGCCGAACCTTATATCGGCCACCTTGGCCTGGGCGGTGTGGGCGACTCAAAAGGTTTGATGGAATCCGCCATGCGCGATCGCCACGTCAAGTGGATCACTAACGCCAAGGTGACAAAGGTCGAAGCCGGCAAGATGTTTGTGGCTGAGCATGATGACGCGGGCAACGTCAAGAAGGAGCATGAATTGCCGTTCAAATACGGCATGATGCTGCCAGCCTTCAAGGGGGTTGACGCTGTGTTTGGAATCGAAGGCCTGACCAATCCGCGCGGCTTTATTCTGATCGACCCCTATCAGCGCAACCCGAAATACCAGAATATCTATTCGGTGGGCGTGTGCGTGGCGATTCCGCCAGTGGAAGTCACCCCCGTGCCAACCGGCGCGCCCAAGACGGGCTATATGATCGAGACCATGGTAACGGCGGCAGCACACAATATCCGTGCTGTGCTCGATGGCAAGGAACCGGACCAGAAGGCTACCTGGAACGCTATCTGCCTGGCTGATTTTGGCGATACTGGTGCTGCTTTTGTGGCGCTGCCGCAGATTCCACCACGCAATGTGAACTGGTTCAAGGAAGGAAAATGGGTTCATCTGGCCAAGATTGCTTTCGAGAAGTACTTTATTCGCAAGATGAAGAAAGGCACAACAGAGCCGCTTTACGAAAAATATGTGCTTGGCGCTCTGGGTATCAAAAAGCTGAAAGACAAGTAATTAATATGGCAAATTAAGCGCTTTATGGTATGTATGTACCATTGCGTGCACGAGTTTGACAGGTAGAATCTGGAGCTAGCTGTCGTGATTAATAAAGATTAATGATTGACAACCAAAGGAGCATGGAATGAAAAAAATTCTGACTATTATATTTTTGGCTTTGGGCATCTTCGCAATGCCGATAGTGCATGCGGCGGACGAAGCGCCTGCTGACCAGAAGAAAGAACAGAAAGCTACCGGCGATAAAAAAGATGGCAAAGCCGGAGAGTCTGGTGAAAAGAAAGAAGAGAAGAAGGGCGGAGGTGGCGGTGCTGCTGAACCTGAGTGCAGTTAAATCATAAAAAGTTGTACCTTGCATTAAAACCAATAGGAGGATGGAAATGACTGTTAATAAACTGCTTGCTTCGACTGCTTTGCTGGCCAGCTTCATGTTGCCTGGCGTGTCGTTGGCGCTGGACGTGAATATCACGACTGACATGCCGTCGGTGGAGGTCATGCATAACGGCCAGAAGGTGGCAATCCAGCGCAACCAGAATCAGGATAACAACATCAATCCGGCTTTTGGCAAGACATCGCGCAAATGCCCGCCGTTTTGCATCCAGCCAGGTGAACTGGCGCCGGGCGTGGATACTATTGGTGAGTTGGAAATGATGCACTACCTGAAGAAAATGAGTGATGGCGACAAAACCATCATGGTGATTGATTCGCGCACCCCCGACTGGGTTGCCAAGGGCACCATTCCCGGTGCAGTGAATATTCCTTGGGATAAACTGAATATCGGCAAATCCGATCCGATTACCGTTCAGGAAATTCTTGAGAAGCAGTTGGGCGCTAAGCAGGCTGAAGGTTTCTGGAATTTTGGCAATGCCAAGACGCTGGTGATGTTCTGCAACGGATCCTGGTGTGGCCAGTCGCCCACCAATATCAAGGGGTTGCTCAAGATTGGCTATCCTGCCGAGAAGATCAAATGGTACCGTGGCGGCATGCAGGACTGGGAAATGCTGGGCCTGACCACCGTCAAGCCTTAAGCCAGTCCATCACCAAAAATAACGGAGGAACACATTTATGAAGAAGAATCTGCTCAAGATTTCTGGGATTACTTTGGGTCTGGTTGTAGCACTTGGCATGTCAGGCTGTGCTTCTACCGGTGGCAATACGGCGGCGTCAGGAAAGGCGCTTGAAGTTGGTATCGCCGCGGACATGCCGTCTGTGGACGTGATGCATAATGGCAAGACTGTAACCATTATGCGTAACCAGAATCAGGACAACAATATCAATCCTGCATTCGGGAAAACTTCACGCAAATGCCCGCCGTTCTGTATCCAGCCAGGAGAGTTGGCTGCCGGTGTGAAGACGATCGGTGAACTGGAGATGTTGCAATACCTGCAAAAGGTCAGTGCCGGCGACAAAACCATCATGGTGATCGATTCGCGTACCCCGGACTGGGCTGCCAAGGGGACCATCCCCGGTGCAGTGAACATTCCATGGGATAAACTGAATATCGGCAAATCCGACCCGATCACCGTGCAGGAAATTCTTGAGAAACAACTCGGTGCCAAGCAGCAGGATGGTTTCTGGGATTTTTCCAACGCAAAGACTTTGGTGATGTTCTGTAATGGCCATTGGTGCGGCCAGTCCCCAACCAATATCAAGGGCTTGCTCAAGATTGGTTACCCCGCACACAAACTGGTGTGGTATCGCGGTGGTATGCAGGAGTGGGAAACACTCGGGTTGACCACGGTCAAGTAATTACTCGAATGCTGGTGTCTCTTGCAAGGGCAGCGTAAGCTGCCCTTTTTTTACCCCCTGATTTGATCTTCGGATGAGGAGAGTCATGATGAAATACCTGATAACACTGCTGGCCATGCTGCTGGCCATGCCTGCTGGCGCAACTGAGCGTCTGCTGTTCGGGGTCAATACCGGGGTTCCTGCCCGGGATGAGCAGCGTGATCTTGCCGACAAGTACAAGCCGCTGGCGGATTACCTGGGTGTAGTGCTGAAGCGCCAGGTCAGGCTCGAAGTGAGCCAGAGTTTATCTGCCTCGGAGCGGCGCCTGAAAAAAGATGCTTTTGATATCTTTCTTGGGCCGCCCCAGGTGATTGCCCAGGCCATGAAAAGTGCCAACTATGTGCCGGTTGCCCGTTATCCGGGCAAGCTCAAGGCGGCATTCGTGGCGATGGAGTCCAGCGGTATCAAAAGCCTGAGCGATACCAAGGGAAAGCGCCTGGGGCTGCCGGATAAGGATAGCTTGGCAGCCAATCTGGCGCTGGCCAAGCTGCGGTTTTCGCGGATCACCCCGGAAAGTCATTTTTCCGAGATTTTTTACCAGCGCTTTCAGGATTCTGCGCTTAATGCATTGCTGATCGGTCGTGTCGATGTGGTGGCGGTTACTGCCGGATTTGCCAAGAGTTGGGTAGCTGAACACCCAGGCTCTCGGGTGATCGAGGAAAGCTATGAAGTCCCTCATTTTGCTTTCGCACTGCGTGAAGACCTGGGCGAAGCGGATTCCCGGCTTATTCGTCAGGCTTTGCTGGACGCCCCTGATACCCCGGAAGGCCGCGCCATGCTGGAAAAAATGAGTCGCAAAGATGGGTTTATCGCGACCAGCAAGGATGATTACGCGCCCTTGATACGGCTGTTCGGGCTTTAAGCAGGGAGGGGCTGGGTTTCCATCTGCAAGTTTGACCCAGGTCATAAACTGTGAGGGGCGGATCGCTTACAATATTTTGTCCTCATGAATTCACCAGCCAAACCGGACTGTGCCGCCGGGGAATGTTTTCACTGCGGTCAGCCCATTCCTCAAAACACCCACTACCCGGTGGAAATTGAGCATATTTCGCGTGAAATGTGCTGTCGGGGTTGCCAGGCCGTAGCCCGGGCAATCGTGGAGGGTGGGTTGGCGGATTACTACCGCCACCGCACTGCCAAGTCCGGCACGGCAGCTCTGGATGCCTCAGAAGTCGTACCGGAATGGCTGCGCCAGGCCAAGCTTTATGATTTGCCTGAAGTGCAGCAGAGCTTCGTTCGACAGGAAGCGGGGGAAGTGCGCGAAGCCTCGCTGATTCTGGAAGGCATTGTTTGTGCCGCCTGCGTCTGGCTGAACGAACATCATATTTCCAGCTTGCCGGGGGTGTTGTCGGTCGAGGTCAACTACTCAACCCATCGTGCCCGGGTACGCTGGGATAATACGCGTATCCAGCTATCTGAAATTCTCCATGCGGTGGCGGCCATTGGCTACACCGCACATCCCTTCGATCCCGGGCGCCAGGAGCAGCTTTTCCAGAAGGAGCGCCAGGCAGCCCTGCGCCGCCTGTTCATCGCCGGCATCGGCATGATGCAGGTAATGATGTATGCAGTACCGATGTACCTGGCCACGGGTGACGGCAGCATGCCTGCGTGGATTGCGAGCATGATGCGCTGGGCGAGCCTGGTGCTGACATTGCCGGTGGTGGCTTATTCTGCGTGGCCTTTTTTCCTGGGAGCCTGGCGTGATTTGAAATTGCGCCAGGCAGGCATGGACGTGCCGGTGGCCCTGGGTGTCGGTGCTGCCTTCCTTGCCAGCGTTTATGCGACCTTGACTGGAGAAGGCGAGGTGTATTTCGACTCCGTCAGCATGTTCGTGTTTTTCCTGCTCTCCGGCCGCTTTCTTGAAATGGGCGCAAGGCGCAAGGCCGCGGATGCGGCTGAGAGACTGATCAAGTTGCAACCGGCGATGGCCAATCGCCTCGTGGCCTACCCCGATTCATGGAATGATGAACTGGTGGCGGTGAGCGCTTTGAGTCTGGGTGAGCATGTCCTGATCCGGCCCGGCGAGGCAGTGCCGGCGGATGGTCTGGTGGAACAGGGCGCAAGCCAGGTAGATGAATCCCTGCTGACCGGCGAAAGCAGGCCTGTTGCCAAAGATGTTGGTGAACGCCTGATCGCGGGCACGGTCAATGTGGATAGTTCGCTGGTGATGCGTGTCGATGGCCTGGGGCAGGATACGGTTCTTTCCGGGATTGTGCGCTTGCTGGACCGGGCCATGGCCGAGAAACCTGCGCTGGCGCAGCTGGCCGACCGGGTGGCAGGATGGTTCGTGCTGGCATTGCTGCTGATTGCGGCGCTTACGGGTGCAATCTGGTACTTCATCGAGCCTGCGCGCGCATTCTGGATCACGGTAGCGGTTCTGGTCGTGAGCTGCCCCTGTGCCTTGTCGCTGGCCACGCCCGCAGCGCTCACCGCTGCCACCGGCAGCCTGACCCGGCTGGGGTTGTTGACGACGCGAGGCCATGCGCTGGAAACGCTGGCCCGGGCGACACATTTCGTATTCGACAAAACCGGCACCCTGACCCTCGGCAAGATGAGCCTGCTGGAAACGGTTCCTCTCGGGGCGCTTTCCGGGGCGCAGTGTCTGCGGATTGCTGCTCAGCTGGAACATGCCTCGGAACATGCCATTGCCCGCGCAATTTCCGCAGCCACGGAAGTGGATGGCCAAACATTGTCAACTGGCGAAACGGTGAATGTGCCGGGAAGCGGGGTGGAAGGGATTGTTGGCGGGCAACGCTACCGCCTTGGCCGCATGAAGTTTGCCGGTGAGCTGTGTGGAGAGGCAGTGCCGCCTGACGCTTTATTGAACCGTAACGGTGCCACTGTGGTGGCGCTTGCGGGCGAGTCCGGCTGGCTGGCGCTGTTCGTTCTGGGCGATAGGCTGCGGCCTGACGCAGCGGCGCTGGTCTCAGGCCTGCGGCAGCGAGGGAAAGAGGTGGTGCTGTTGTCCGGCGACCAGGAAGATGCGGCGCAGCAAGTGGCAAATGAACTGGGCATCGGAACTGTCCGGGCTGCCATGACCCCTCAGGGCAAGCTGGATTATGTGCGCGAACTGCAAGCCGGGGGCGCCGTGGTGGCGATGGTTGGCGATGGCGTGAATGATGCGCCGGTACTCGCGGCTGCGGATATTTCCATCGCCATGGGAGGCGGCACCCAGGTGGCGCGCGCCAGTGCTGACATGATCCTGCTGTCGGAGCGTTTGCTTCACTTGCATGCCGGACTGGATGTCGCTGTCAGAACCCGCCACGTTATCCGTCAGAACCTGACCTGGGCATTTGCCTACAATATACTGGCAATTCCGCTCGCTGCACTGGGGTATATTACGCCCTGGATGGCGGGTATCGGCATGTCGGCGAGTTCGCTGCTGGTGGTGCTGAATGCCTTGCGTCTGGTTGAATCCCGCGCTTCTGATGCACATGGATAAGAACGATTATGGAAATTCTCTACTTGCTGATTCCCTTGAGCGTTGTCCTGATCTTTCTGATCGTGGGCATCTTCCTCTGGGCGGTAAAGAGCCGGCAATTTGAAGATTTGGAAGGGCCTGCTCACCGGATTTTGATGGATGATGATCGTCCGCCCCCACCCCCACCTCCTCAAGCCTGAGTTCATCTCCGGCAAAAAGTGCGGCATTCAGCCGCACAATCTGCACCAAGTTTGATCCAGCGCAAAAAACCCTTCTGCTGATAACGATATTATTCCGGACCAGAATGTCCCAATAGATTTTTATCGTAATCAGGAGGAAATATGGAAGCGCAAGCCGCATATAACTACAAGGTAGTGCGGCAATTCTCCATCATGACGGTGGTGTGGGGAATTGTCGGCATGCTGGTCGGGGTGATTATCGCCGCTCAGCTGGTCTGGCCGGATCTGACATACGGGATCTCGTATTTATCATATGGTCGCTTACGGCCGTTGCACACCAATGCAGTGATTTTTGCTTTTGGCGGGTCGGCGTTGTTTGCGACGTCCTATTATGTCGTTCAGCGTACCTGTCATACCCGGCTGTTCAGTGACGGGCTTGCGGCCTTTACTTTCTGGGGATGGCAAGTCGTGATTCTGCTGGCAGCGATTACCCTGCCACTGGGGATCACCTCTTCCAAAGAGTATGCTGAACTGGAGTGGCCGATCGACATCCTCATCACGCTGGTATGGGTCAGCTATGCCGTTGTGTTCTTCGGCACCATCATGAAGCGCAAAACGACGCATATTTATGTGGCAAACTGGTTCTTCGGTGCTTTTATTCTGACTGTGGCGTTGCTGCACCTGGTCAATAGTGCGGCACTGCCCGTCTCGCTGTGGAAATCCTACTCCGCTTATGCCGGCGTGCAGGATGCCATGGTGCAATGGTGGTACGGCCATAACGCGGTGGGGTTCTTCCTGACGGCTGGCTTCCTTGGCATGATGTACTACTTCGTGCCCAAGCAGGCGGGGCGCCCGGTGTATTCCTACCGCCTTTCTGTAGTGCACTTCTGGGCGCTGATCTTCACCTACATGTGGGCGGGTCCGCACCATCTGCACTACACGGCCTTGCCTGACTGGACCCAGTCCATCGGCATGCTGTTCTCCCTGATCCTGCTGGCACCTTCCTGGGGCGGCATGATCAACGGCATCATGACCCTGTCCGGCGCATGGCACAAACTGCGCACCGACCCGATCCTGAAGTTCCTGGTGACTTCACTGTCCTTCTACGGCATGTCCACCTTCGAAGGCCCGATGATGGCCATCAAGAGCGTGAACGCGCTGTCGCACTACACCAACTGGACCGTGGGCCACGTGCATTCGGGCGCCCTGGGCTGGGTGGCGATGGTGTCGATCGGCTGTATTTACTACCTGATCCCACGCCTCTTTGGCCGCGAGCAGATGTACAGCATCAAGCTCATTACAGCGCACTTCTGGATCGCGACCATCGGCGTGGTGCTGTATATCGCCGCAATGTGGATCGCCGGTGTGGCGGAAGGCCTGATGTGGCGCGCGGTCAATCCGGATGGCACGCTGACCTACAGCTTTGCCGAAGCGGTGAAAATGACCTATCCGTTCCTGGCGATCCGTTTGCTGGGCGGCCTGATGTTCCTCGGCGGCATGCTGATCATGGCCTACAACGTGTTCAAAACGGTGGCGGGTGCCAAGGCAGTAAATGATGCGGCTATTCCCGCAGTTGCCGGCGCTCACGCTTAAGTTCAGGGAAGGAGAAAAAAATGAGTGCAACTTCATCGCATGAGTTTCTGGAAAAAAACATCGGCCTGATGATCGTGCTGATTCTGTTGGTGGTGAGTGTGGGTGGACTGGTGGAAATCGTGCCGCTGTTCTTCCAGAAATCCACCACCGAACCGGTAGCGGGCCTCAAGCCGTATTCCGCGCTGCAATTGGCTGGGCGTGATATCTATCAGCGCGAAGGCTGCTACAACTGCCATTCGCAGATGATCCGTCCGTTCCGTGCCGAAACCGAGCGCTATGGCCACTACTCGGTGGCGGGTGAGTTTGTTTACGATCATCCGTTCCAGTGGGGTTCCAAGCGTACTGGTCCAGACCTGCATCGCGTCGGTGGCCGCTATTCGGATGACTGGCATCGTACTCACCTCGACAACCCGCGTGACGTGGTGCCGGAGTCCAATATGCCGGCCTACCCGTGGCTGGCCAAAGCCAGCCTGGATGGGCTTGATATCAAGCCCAACATGAAAGTGCTACGGACTTTGGGCCTGCCCTATACCGACGAGCAGATTGCCAAGGCCAATGATGAGCTGAAGGGCAAGACCGAGCAGGACGCCCTGATCGCCTATCTGCAGAATCTGGGCACGGCTATCAAGAGCACGAGGTAAAAATCATGGACATCAACGATCTCAGATCAATAGTGACAGTGGTGTCGTTCATTACTTTCCTCGGCATTGTTGCCTGGGCGTTCAGTGGAGGCCGCAAGGCGGCATTCGATGAGGCGGCCCGGTTGCCGATGGAAGATGATGAATTCGAACGGGTGAATGTGAATTCCGTGCCCAAGGCAGCGGAACGCTAAGGAGGAAATGATGAGTGATTTTGTTAGCGACTTTTGGAGCTATTTCGTCGCCGGGATTACCCTGGTCAGCGTGATTGGCTGTGCCGTATTCCTGAAGGCGGTCAGTATCAAGCGCAGTTCAGGTCAGGTGGACACCACCGGCCACGTGTGGGACGGTGACCTGGCGGAATGGAATAACCCGTTGCCGGCATGGTGGAGCTGGTTGTTCTATATCACGGTGGTTTTTTCACTGGTCTATCTGGTGCTTTACCCCGGCCTGGGGAGTTTCAAAGGGATATGGGGCTGGAGTTCGACAGGGCAGTGGGAAGGTGAAATGAAGCATGCGGCGGAAACCTATGACCCGATCTTCAACAAGTTCTTGCAGCAGGATCTGAAGACGGTGGCAGCCGATCCGGAAGCCAAACAGATGGGGCAACGCCTGTTTGTCACCTACTGTTCCCAATGTCATGGTTCCGATGCGGGTGGCGCCAGAGGATTTCCCAGCCTGAGCGACAAGGACTGGCTCTATGGCGGCGATCCTGAAACCATCAAGGCCAGCATCATGAACGGCCGCACTGGCATTATGCCGCCGCATGGGTCGGTGCTGGGCGATGCAGGCGTCAAGGAAGTGGCCAACTACGTGCTGTCTCTGTCCGGCAAGCATCATGACGCCAACCAGGCCGCAGCCGGCAAGCCCAGGTTCGAGCAGATTTGCGCTGCCTGCCATATGCCGGCTGGTACGGGCATGCTGGCGCTGGGCGCACCTAACCTGACCGACAAGGTGTGGCTGTATGGCAGCTCCGAGGCCGCAATCACCGAGACCATAAGCAAGGGCCGAAACGGTGTCATGCCGGCATGGAAGGATTTCCTTGGCGAGGCCAAGGTTCACTTGCTGGCTGCCTATGTGTATGGCTTGTCAGAAGGCAAGTAAGTTGTTTTAGGGCGTGTTGACACGCCCTGTTGAGGTTGGGCCGAATGGGTTGTCCGTTCGGTCCGATTTCGCCAGGGAGTTCCTGCATCGGTTGCTCAACAGCAGGTGATGCAAGAATTTCTTCAGGAGTCGATTTTGAACCAGGAAAGAAATGCCCCGGCTTCCCAGGCTGAGGGTGAAGGCGATGAGCTGTACGCCGTTCGACAGAAAATCCAGCCACGTTCGGTGAGCGGTATTTTCGCCAGCCTGCGCGTGTGGGGTGTGGTGCTAACCCAGTTGATCTATTTCGGTTTGCCGTGGCTGACCTGGAATGACCGGCCGGCCGTGCTGTTTGATCTGCTGACCAGAAGATTTTATATATTTGGCACGGTGTTTTTCCCCCAGGATTTTATCTACCTGACCGGCTTGCTGATTATTTCGGCCCTTGGACTGTTTCTCTTTACTGCAGTGGCTGGGCGTATCTGGTGCGGCTATGCCTGTCCACAGACGGTGTATACCGAGCTTTTCATGTGGATAGAACAGTTCATCGAGGGTGACCGGCAGAAACGTATCAAGCTGGACAAGGCGGAGTGGGGCGGTCGCAAGGTTTTTCTCAAAACGGCCAAGCACGCTATCTGGATTGTGGTGGCGCTGTGGACCGGTTTTACTTTTGTAGGCTATTTCACGCCCATCCGGGAACTGGCTGTTTCGTTCGTGAATTTCGGCATGGGGCCGTGGGAAACCTTCTGGGTGTTCTTTTATGGCTTTGCCACTTATGGCAATGCTGCCTGGATGCGGGAGCAGGTCTGTCTCTATATGTGTCCCTATGCGCGCTTCCAGAGTGTGATGTTCGACCCGGATACGCTCATTATCACCTACGATGAACGGCGCGGTGAGCCGCGCGGACAGCGCAAAAAAGGGGCTGACTATCGTTCTGATGGAAAGGGCGACTGCGTGGATTGCGGGATCTGCGTCCAGGTTTGCCCGACAGGCATTGATATCCGCAAGGGTCTGCAATACGAGTGCATCGGTTGCGCGGCCTGTATCGACGGCTGTAATCAGGTCATGGACAAGATGAACTACCCGCGAGGACTGATTCGCTATTCGACGGAAAACGTCATGTTAGGCAAGTTTTCCGAGCGAAGCATGATGGCCCATGTGTTCAGGCCGCGCGTGCTGTTATATGCCGCCATTCTGGTTGCCATTACGGTAGCGCTTGGTGTTGCGCTTTACCAGCGTACGCCGCTCAAGGCCAATATCATGCGTGACCGCATGACACTGGTGCGGGAGACGGATGATGGGCTGCTGGAAAACGTCTATCGCATGCAGATTATCAATATGGATGAGAAGCCGCATCGTTACCTGCTTACGGCTTCCGGCCTGGAGGGCTTGAAAGTGGTGACGGCGGAAGCGCAGCCGCTGGAAGTGCATGCGGCCGAAGCGCATAACATTTCGATCAGCTTGCGGGTTGATCCAGATGAGGTAAAGCCAGGCTCCACCCCTGTTTATATACAGGTGCAGGATGTCGATAATCCGGCTTTTTCTGTCAGTGAAAAAACCAGTTTTATAGTGAGGTGATGATGAGCCATGATTCAATCCAATAAACCCTGGTACCGCGAACCCTGGCCATGGATCCTGATGGCAGGGCCAATTGCTGTCGTGGTGGCTGGCTTTGTGACTGCATGGATTGCGGTTGCGACTGATGACGGTCTGGTGGAGGACGATTATTACAAGAAAGGGCTGGCCATCAATCAGACCATCGCGCGAGACCAGATGGCTCAATCGTTGCAGCTCAAGGCGCAGGTGATGGTGGGAAGCGATGCCACGCAACTGCGCGTAGTGTTGCAGCAAGGCGATGGCGGTGCGTTGCCGTCTATCCTGAAGCTCAAGGTATTGCACCCGACCCGCTCCGATATGGATCATGTGGTGACACTGGAACAAGGCGCTTCCGGCTACTACGAAGGGCAGGTGGGAGCGCTGGAAGCAACACGGTGGAGATTGATTCTGGAAGATGCGGACAGTCGTTGGCGGCTTAGCGGCAAATTGCATTTCCCCAAGGAAAATGTCGTCTCTTTGCAAGTTAACGGCTAGATTTTTGTCAATGAAGCAATAAGGGAGGGTGAAATGGTAGTGATGGATCTGCTGTTTAAAACGGATATCGGCCTGCTCAGCATGTTTACCATTGGCTTTGTGCTGGTGATGGCAGTATTTTTCATTGTCTGGTTCATCAGGAAATCGGGTGATCCCAACGCCTGAATGGGGATGCTCAGTTATTGCCGATGTGGATGTTGCGTCCGACGATCTGTTTCAGGCGTGGTAAGTCATTGAGGGTGAGGTGCTTGTTTTTTACGCCAATCGTGCCTTCCTCCTGAAGCTTCGACAGGGTTCGGCTGACAGTCTCCAGTTTAAGCCCGAGGTAACTGCCGATTTCGCCGCGCGTCATGCGCAGCTGAAACTGGACCGGCGAATAGCCGCGGGCAGCGAAGCGCTGGGACAGGTTGATCAGAAAGGCGGCAATCCGCTCATCCGCATTCATGTTTGAAAGCAGTGCCATCAGGTCGTGATCGCGTGCAATCTCGCGGCTCATGACCTTGTGAAAATGGTGCTGCAGGTCGGGAATTTCCCGGCACAGACTTTCCAGCGCAGGATATGGAA
Source organism: uncultured Gammaproteobacteria bacterium (assembly GCA_963741495.1). Lineage (GTDB taxonomy): Bacteria > Pseudomonadota > Gammaproteobacteria > Burkholderiales > Sulfuricellaceae > Sulfurimicrobium. The sequence continues at coordinate 97,098 of CAVUID010000012.1, read as the reverse complement.
TCTCGCAGATTTCGCTGTCTTCCAGGGCAATGGCGTTGCAGCAGTGACTGTCGTCGCAGATGGCATCCAGACCCAGCAGCTCACCGCTCATGTGAAAGCCGGTAACAAGATCCTGACCGTTCTCGCTGCTCAGGACTGTCTTGAAAAAACCTGTGCGCAGGGCATAGAGCGAGCGGAATGTGTCCCCGGAATGGTAGAGGTGTTCCCCGCGTTTGACGCGTTTGCGGCGGTTGATGATGCTGTCCAGTTGCAGGGATTGCGGCCCCTTGAGCCCGGAGGGGAGGCACCACAGGTCGCGCAGATCGCAGGTAGAGCAGGCGGGTTTGGGATAACGGAAATCAACAATTTCAGCGAATGGCTTGTGGGCATTCTGTTGCATGGGGGTTATCGCGTTATTGATAAATGTTGTCAATCATCGCATGATTGACCGTGTTGTGCCAGCGCCCAGGCAACATGCTCCCGCACCAGTTCAGATGGATGGTCCTGCCGGTTTTTTAGCGCCTGCAAGACAGCGTTGCTGGTCGGTGCATTACCCAGCGCGACAGCGATATTGCGCAACCAGCGCTCGAATCCGATGCGGTGGATGGCGCTACCTGCAGTTTTATCCCTGAATTCTTCTTCACTCCATGCAAAAAGTGCGACCAGGCCGGGCGCGTCAAGCCCATGGCGCACCATGAAATCTTTTTCCACGCTCAATTGTGCATGGCGGTTCCACGGGCAAACCAGCTGACAGTCATCGCAGCCGTAGATGCGGTTGCCCATCAGTGGGCGCAGATCCAGCGGAATGCTGCCTTTCAGCTCGATGGTGAGGTAGGAGATACAGCGCCGTGCATCCACCTGATAGGGGGCGATGATCGCTCGGGTGGGGCAGGCGCTGATGCAGCGCGTGCAGGTGCCGCAATGGCCTGCTTGGGACGGGTCTGGCGGCAGCGGCAGGTCAGTGAAAATTTCGCCGAGAAAAAACCACGAGCCATGCTCCCGTGAAAGCAATAGGCTGTGTTTGCCACGCCAGCCAAGCCCGGCCTGGCTGGCCAGTTCGACTTCCATCGCGGGGGCGCTGTCGGTGAACACGCGATAGCCGAACGGGCCAATCGCTTCTTGCATCCTGTCGGCCAGTTTCTGCAGCCTGCTGCGGAGTGTCTTATGGTAGTCCCGACCCAGCGCATAGCGCGAAATGAAGGCCTTTTCCGTGCTAGCGAGGACTTCCTCGCTGTTTCGGGCATCCGGTGGAAAATAATCGAGCCGTACGCTGATCACTGTGACCGTGCCGGGCACCAATTCATCAGGGCGGCTGCGCTTCACGCCGTGGCTTGCCATATAATGCATTTCGCCGTGGTAGCCATGCGATAGCCATTCCAGCAAGCGCGTTTCGGCATGCGCAAGCTGCGGGACGCTGATGGCGACGGCCTGAAAGCCTAATTCTTTGCCCCAGACCTTAATTTTTTCGCTCAGTTTGCCGTAATCAGAATCAGAACATGAAACCTGCACAAGCATCCAATATGGAAATGTCGCGATATCTCGCGGATGAAAACAGCACCCTGAAATTGGGCGCGGAACTGGCTCTGGCGCTGCATCCGGGGCTGGTCATCTATCTCTCCGGCGATCTCGGTGCAGGGAAAACCACCCTGGTCCGCGCCATTCTACGCGGGCTGGGGTATGAGGGAAAAGTAAAAAGTCCAACCTATACATTGGTTGAACTTTACGTTGTTTCTAGTTTAAACTTATACCACTTTGATTTATATAGATTCGCAGATCCGGAAGAATGGGAAGGATCAGGGTTTCGCGAATATTTCAATCCGGCTACTGTATGTCTGGTGGAATGGCCGGAAAAAGCCTCGGGTTTTTTGCCCCCGGCGGATGTGGAGATTCAGTTCCAGATCCGGGATGACGGACGGGGCGTGGTACTGATGGCAGCAACGGAGGCAGGCAGACAATGTTTAAACCGGCTTCAGAACATGAACAACATCTGAATGCGTGGAAATTACCCCGCCGCAGCCTGTTTTCGCTGTTTGGCCTGGGTTTGTTGTGGGTAACGTTTCTGCTGGCGCTGTTTGCCGTGAATACGGTAAATGCAGCACCCGTGGTGACCGCAGCGCGGGTCTGGCCGGCTGCTGAATATACGCGTATCACCCTGGAGCTATCCCAGTCCGTCAAGTTTTCCTTTTCATCCATCAAAAATCCGGAACGCCTGGTGCTCGATCTTGAAGGGGTCGAGCCCAATGCCGTTCTAACCGGACTTTCAGCCAAGATTGGCGATTCAGACCCCTACGTCAAGCTGGTTCGCGTTGGGCGTTTCAAGCCCAATGTGGTGCGCGTGGTGCTGGACCTCAAAACCGAAATCAATCCTTCCGTGTTTACCCTTGCCCCGATAGGTGAATATGGCAATCGCCTGGTGGTCGATATCTATCCATTACAGGCGGTGGATCCTCTGATGGCGCTGGTGAATTCGCCCCGCCTGGCGGCAGAGGGAATGGAGCCCGAGTCTCCCGGGCGTGAGAAAGTAGCGGCATTGCCACCTGCAGCTGTTCCGCCAGTGCCAGAAGCAACTGATTCGGTGAAAGAGGTTTTGCCGGAGGACAAGAAAGATCACACTGGAAAACTGGCCAAGCTTGATAAGCGCAAACCCGAATTTCAGGTCACCCGGCTTGTCACGATTGCTATCGATGCCGGACATGGCGGCGAAGATCCGGGCGCACGCGGGGCGCGCGGCACAAACGAAAAAGATGTGACTCTGTCGATTGCCAAGCGCCTCAAGTCCTTCGTGGACAATGAACCCAATATGCGCGGCGTGCTGATCCGTGACGGTGATTACTTCATTCCGCTCAATGGTCGGGTGCTCAAGGCGCGTAAAGTCAGCGCGGACCTGTTTGTATCCATTCATGCCGATGCCTTCACTCGCCCCGAAGCGCGCGGTTCTTCGGTATATGCACTTTCGGAGCGCGGCGCTACCTCGGCTGCGGCACGCTGGCTGGCAAAGAAAGAGAATGACGCCGATCTGATCGGCGGCGTGAACCTGGACGTGAAAGATCCTTATCTGGCGCGCACCCTGCTGGATCTGTCTCAGACTGCAACCATCAACGACAGCCTGAAACTGGGCAAAGCCGTGCTGGGTGAGCTGGGCGGGATCAATTCGCTGCACAAGGGCGCGGTGGAACAGGCAGGCTTCGCGGTGCTCAAGTCGCCCGATATTCCATCCATCCTGGTGGAAACCGCATTCATCTCCAACCCGGAAGAAGAGCGCCGCCTCAATGACGATGCCTATCAGGACAAAATGGCCAAAGCCATCCTCTCCGGGATTCGCAGTTATTTCGCCAAAAATCCGCCGCTGGCAAAATCCAGACTGGCCCAGGCAGATTAGGCAAACTGGCCGGCAACCCAGCCTGACGACCATGCCCACTGGAAGTTGTAGCCGCCCAGCCAGCCGGTGACGTCCACCACTTCGCCGATGAAATAGAGCCCCGGCACCGCCTTGGCTTCCATGGTTTTGGACGATAGTTCGTCGGTATCCACCCCGCCCAGCGTCACTTCCGCCTTGGCATAACCCAGCGTGCCGGATGGCATCAAAGCCCACCCCTTGAGTGCCTCGGCTGCGGCATTGATATCTCGATTGGAAAGTTCATTGAGCGGACGTCCCCAGCCGAACAGCGCGCACCATTCATGCGCAAAGCGGCGCGGCAGATGTTCCGCCAGCAGGTTGGAAAGCAGCGCCTTGCTGTGGCGGTGTTCGGCCAGCCAGGCAGCGGCGTCCACGTCGGGCAGCAGGTCGATCTCGATCGGCTGCCGCTTGCCGCCGCCGTATTCCTGCATCTGCCAGTAGCTGGAAATCTGCAAAATGGCCGGCCCGGAAAGCCCGCGGTGGGTGAGCAGCACATTCTCGCGGAATGATGCCGCCATTGCAATGCGTGCTGGCATCGAGCGTGGCGCCGGCCAGCGGCTTCAAGGGAAGCAAGGTTTCCGGCGCCAGTGCCAGCGGCACCAGCGCCGGTTTCGGCGGCACCACGGCCAGGCCGAACTGCTCCGCCAGCTTGTAGCCGAAAGGGCTGGCCCCGATCTGCGGCACCGCCAGGCCGCCCGTGGCGACCACCAGCGACTGGCAGCGGAAGGTGCCGCGCTCCGTGGCCACGGAAAACCGCATGCCGTCCTTGCCTTCGATCCGTGCCACCTGCCGCACGGCGCAGGGCATGGCCCACTGCACCCCGGCGTCATCGCAGGCGTCCTTCAGCATGTCGATGATGTCCTGCGCCGACTCGTCGCAGAAAAGCTGGCCGTGTTCGCGCTCGTGGTAAGGAATGCGGCGGCGCTCGACCATCTTGATGAAATCGTGCTGCGAAAAGCGGGCCAGGGCCGAGCGGCAAAAGTGCGCATTCTGCGACAGGTAATTCTCTGCCCCCACGCTGCGGTTGCTGAAATTGCAGCGCCCGCCGCCCGAAATGCGAATGCGCTCGCCGAGCTTTGCGCCATGGTCGAGCAGCAGCACGCGCCGCCCGCGCATGCCCGCCTGTGCGGCGCACATCATGCCGGCAGCGCCGGCACCGATCACGATGACATCGAATGAACTCAATCGGCAGCGCTTTTTTGGGCGGCGAGCAAGGCCAGCCCCAGCGGGAATGCCCCGGACAGGAGCAGCGCGATGCCGGAGACCACCAGCGCCAGTCCACCATCGCTGTTGAGCAGTGGATGCACCTGGCGCAGCAGCCCCGCCATGGCGAAAAAACCCAGCGCCAGAGCGATCAGACCGAGCGCCGCCGAAAATGATTGCACTGACAGGCAAACGAAAATGTTGAGAAGCCAAACCGCGTTACTCCATCAAGGGGGACAATTGCTGATGCATCTTGTCTCGGGAATTTTCTTGCCGCCACAGGCAAGGAAACAGGCATCATAAACCGGCTGGCAGCCGCAATCCACATCGCAGCGCTCCATGACGCAGCCGTTCGAACACAGCACTGCGGCTTGGATTTGGCCGGTGGAGATGGCGGGAAATAATACGGCATCGCGAAAGAGGCATAGGGCCACATGCCAGGGTGCCACCACGGCGAAGGGTAGCCCCAACTCATCGACAAATATAACTCATATTGCACCAGTTCCTGACGGTAACAGTCCAGTGCTATCCCATAGCGATTCATGGCTGCGTTGTAGCGTTCATCCACCAGCGGTTCCAGGTCCTTCAGGCATGCCTGGGTTTTCGTGGCGCACTGGTCGCGGCAGGCGGTCATTTGATGTTCGCATTCTTCCAGACAAGCGCGCCCTGCCGCGTCCGTGGGCGGCTCGTAGCGATAGGTGGACTGGTAACGGGGGCCGCTGGCGCAAGCCGCCAGTCCCAGCGTCAGAATCAGCAAAGTAAGTGCACGCAAGAAGGCAGAGCGCATGGAATATCTCCCGCAAATGCCATGAAATGAATTTCAATCATAGCTCACAGTAAGACAGTTTTAGTAAGGGTTTGATCCTGAAAGGTGGCACGGATTTGGTTTTTCCGGCCTTGCTGATTGAATCGCCAACAACCCATAATCGCTACTTGATCCGGCGCGGAAAAGGCATGAAAAACCCAGATCTGGAAAAACGGCCTGAAAATCTGCCGGGACGGCGAGCCGCATCACTGGATGTACGATGCCGTCACCACCATGCAGGATTGCCAGGCCCGTTCCAGCGGGGTTCACTGAATCATCGTGGGGGCAAATTTCACAGGCCGAGCTGGCATTTGGCGCGTTCAACGCAGCTGTTCATCTGCGCTTTTGGCGCCTTCTGCAGCGTGCGCAAAAACTCGTGCGGAACGGCGCTCAGGCCAAATTGTTGCTGGATATCCGACACCATTTTTACCCATAGATGGGCGGTCATTTCCGCGTCGGCCAGGGCGCGGTGATGGCGGGCCGCCGAGGGCAGCCCCAGATGCCGGACCAGCGTTCCCAGCTTGTGATCCGGTGCGGCCGGATAAACCCGGCGCGCCAGCAACAGCGAACAGGCAAACTCCTGCCGCCGCTGCTGCCTGATCCGCAACCACTCAGCATCCAGAAACTTGCTGTCGAACGCGGCATTGTGCGCCACCAGCGGCACATCGCCGACAAACTCCGCCAGCGCAGCCATCACCTCCGCCGCCGGCGGCGCCTTGCGTATCATCGCGTTGGAGATGCCGGTCAGCGACTCGATAAATGCAGGAATGCGCACCCCGGAATTCATCAGGCTCTGGTAGCGGTCGAGAATCCTGCCGTCCTCCACGATGACCACCGCCACCTCGGTCGCCCGGTCCCCCATGGCGGGCGAAAGGCCGGTTGTTTCAAAGTCGATGACGGCTACGGTTTCCATGGTTTTTTGCTCTTCATCGCAGTGCTGCCGATGGTGATCTTGATGAGAAAATAAATAATCACATTATCCATCACGTCGCTGAATGGATGTTCAAGAAACACCGGATTTCGTGTGCCTCGAATAGGGCGGCTTCCTTTGCTTGGCGGGTCACAAAGGACTCTCATTTTCTTAAAAAATCGCCGCCGAAATCCCGTGGATCATGAAGTTGTAGATCTACGACCTGCGGACCAACATGCACCCCTGGGTTTGCGGGCGCTGCGCCCGTACCTTTATACGACAGAATCTCCAGTTGCTGGAGGTGCACCACAAGAACAACAACCACGACGACAACCCGGCTGACGGCAGTAATTGGGAATTGCTGTGCATCTATTGCCATGAGAATGAGCATTCCAAGGTGAAGGATTCAGCAGGGCGCTCCGATACCGGAAACACCGCGTCGCCGGCGACGTTTAATCCGTTTGCCGGGTTGAAGGATAAATTGAAGGGCAAAACCTAGCAGGCTAAGGAAGCGCTGATTTAACCGTCATTGCGAGGAGCGAAGCGACGAAGCAATCTGTAACTTGTTGATTACAAGAGAGCTAGATTGCTTCGCTGCGCTCGCAATGACGGAACCACGGAATAAATCAGCGCTTCCCTAAATGGGGCAGTTTCGAGTGTTCGACGGGGTTAACTTCGTTTTTTCTCCAGGAGCAACCAGGGTTAGAGTAAAGTTTTTACTTATATCCAGGTAGACCAAGGAGCCAGAATGCATTTAGCCCTTTTCGCCAGCACTGAAGGCCGGCTGCTGGGCATTGGCCTGGCGCTGACCGGCCTGATGATGATGGCATTCGGGATCGGCTGGCAGTTGTTTCCCGACAGCGTGCTCACTTACGCGGCCATGACCGGGCTGAACCTGATTATCGGCCGGGCGGCCGGGATGTCCTTCGGCTATGCGAGTGGTCTGGATCATGTGCAGGTGATCCCGCTCAACATGCTGGTCGAGACCATCCAGGTGCTGGTGATGTATCCGCTTTTCGCGCTGAGCTGGCGGCAACTGATCCTGGCGCCTCGCCTGCAGCCCTTTGTGACGCGCATGCACAGCGCTGCGGAATCGCATGGCGGCGCGGTGCGCAAGTTCGGCATCTTGGGCCTGTTTGTGTTCGTGTTTGTGCCGTTCTGGATGACCGGCCCGGTGGTGGGGGCGATCATTGGATTTCTGATCGGCTTGCGCGCCTGGGTGAATCTGGCCGTCGTGCTGGTTTCGACCTATCTCGCCATTGGCGTCTGGGGCTTGCTGCTCAACGAGCTTAATGCCTGGGCTTCAACCGTCAACCGCTTCGCGCCCTACGCCCTGGTCCTTGCGCTCGCGCTCATCGTTGCCGCGATGCATCTGCTGCATCGGCACAATACCCGCTCTGCTAAAAACAATCGCTGATTTTTAGAATCGCTTCTAAAACAACAGCATCGCCACACCTGCCAGCAGCATGCCGAAGCCTGCCGTCATCAGCGTGTTGCTGGGTTCCACGACGTCTTTGCGGACCTGCACGACGGCGCTGTTCAGGTTCATACCGGCTTCGCCTGTCTGGCTGATTTCGAGTTGGTAGGTGCCGCTGGTGTCTGCCTTGAATATAGGCATGGCCTCGCTGTAGTTGAGCAGCGATTCGTGCTCAAGCGAGGAAGACGCCAGCATGAATGGCTGGTCGAAGACCGTCTGGTTGCCAGATTTCAATATGGCACGGTAGGAATTATGCGGCATCTGTGTCGGCGTCATCACCGGGCCGTGATCAGTCTGGAATCGAAGGATCAGACCGAAGTCAATCGAAAAACCTGCCGGATTGTAGACCTGCAAACAGGTTTTCGGCCAGGGTGGTCACCGGGAACGGGCATCAAACTCGTCTGCCTTTCAGGGCTAGTTCAATTCCCGAACACGGAATCGAACCCGCGTCCGCATGGTGATTCAAACGGAGGGTCCGGCGGCTGCGTCATTTTCGGCTGCGGGATCGGTGAGCCGTCGAATCGTCAGGGCACAGCGTTGTTCAATCAAGGTATTGATTTGCTCAACCACGGCATTGTCAGCAAAACTGTGTCCAGGGTCAGACTGGAGCTTGCGCGCCGTCGCTGGCAGTAACTTTGCCAATTCAAGAATTCGCCGTTTGGCCTGAGCCTTGGTAAAGCCTACACCTTCGGCGAACTGCTCCCAGTGCCGCGCCTGAACTTCGCTGAACTTGTACTTGCTACCGATTTTCATCGCCATTTTTTGCGTCAGTGTTGGATACACCGCCGTCGAGAGCGTGTCGTAGAACGGAGCCAGAACGGGGGCTTTGCCTGAGTGCAGCAGAGAGAAATTCTTGGCGTGCGCATCATGATTGCCGATCAGCGCATTGAAGATCACGTAGTCGAGCAGTCGCAGGACTTGCGGCGCACTGGGGCGCGTCGCACTGCGCACCAGATCAAAACACTGGGCCAGATCCGGACCACCTTCATTCTGATACTTCATTTCTGGCACCACGCCCAGTGCCTGGCAAAAGTCCTCTTGATGAAGTCGTTGCCGGTGCCCTTGGGCATCGATCAGTCGGTCGTAGCGCTCAACCAGCAGAAACGATCGATCCAGCACAAAGTGAACTTTCGATTTCGCTGGCTTGAGCTGCATGGCCTCAGCCAGCGCCATGCAAAATCCTTCGTTGATCACACTGTCTTCAACAGCGTGGATAGTGGGCTTCAAGATGTGGGAGCTGGGCGTGCCATTAAGGGGTAGCCCAATGCGGGTACCATCAAACACCACCGGCAGTTTGTCCTGGGCTCCCGCCAAGGAAAGTCGCAAACCGTCTTTGCCCGCCAGCATGGGGCGACGCGGCAATTCATCCAGGATGGCAACGACTTCCTCATCGCTCAACCATTGAACGTCATCGTAACCAGTTGGCACGGGCAAAGCTTGTCCCGGCTCAAGGAAGGTGACGGCCCCGGCACATTCGCCGCCGATGTGGTCCAGCAGTGCAAAGTCGTTTTGGCCAGAAACCTGGAACTGCTGCGCAATCAGGCGGCGCATTTGCCCTTCGGGTAGAAGACCAGCAAAGAAGGGTCGCGTTTTGCGATCGTCGAACGGCTCCGCTTGCAGGGGTAGCGAGGCAGACAAGGCAACGGCGTCTTTGTGTGACAGCCAACTGGGTGCGTACCAAAAATTCAGTCGTCCATCGACCAGGGCCAGCGTGCCGACACGATCGGCGAAAAGCCAGACTTCCAGCTCATGCGCCATGGTCGCCACCCTCACGTTGATCGTCGGTTGCAACGGATGGCAATCCGCTCAAGTGGACCTCTCCACCCAGGGCATCAATGACCCGCAGCACGTTTTCCAGTCGCAAGGTGGGCTTGCCTGCTTCAAGGTCGACAATGAATCGCACACCCACCCCTGCCGCCAGCGCCAGTTGGGGCTGTGTCAGCCCGAGTTGCTTGCGAGCAGCGCGCAGTGCATCGCCGAGTTGTTGAGGTGATCGTATGGATGTCATGGCTTGCTCAGTTTCCCGTTCGGGAAATTATCAACCGCAATTGGCCTCTGCGCAAGCTATATATCCCGATCGGGAATGCTCAGTGTGGTTAGGGCATGACTCAGCCTTTTGTTTCCCGATCGGGAAATAACGGCGGCCCTCGATTTCGAATGGACACCCATTCACACCCAATGTGGCCCGGAACGGCCAATTCAGGCGGTTGGCGAAGTTCGCAGGCGTTCGCAGGAACCCGCACGAGTACGCGGGAACTGGCGCGATCAGGCAAGAAAAAACCCCAACCGAGAACGGTTGGGGTTTCAATATTGGTGGAGGCGGCGGGAATCGAACCCGCGTCCGCAAGCCCTCTACAGGCAGTTCTACATACTTAGTCCGATTATTTGGTTTTAACCCTTGTCACGCCAACCGGACAGGCTGGACTTGGGCGAGTTACCTTAATTTAGCAACGGTCCAAGTAACCCGAACCGCCGCGATCTCATGTGAATGACTCTGCTGTCAGTTGCCTGACACGGCCCATGAGAGAACCGTTGCAGAGGCTAAGCCTTAAGCGGCTACAGCGAAGTTTTCGTCGTTTGCGACTAGTTTTTTCCAGTAGATTAACGAGGGAACTGGTCCTCGGTATGCCCTACGCTGCTTTGCAACCCACGTCGAAACCGGGTCGCCCCCATGCTATACATTGACTCACTCTGGCTGAGTTAGTTCAACGTGAGGCCTGATTTTATCACAAGGGCCGTTACAGAAAGCGCAATAGTTCCGCAGGGTGCTCGATGGAGCCTTGCGCGCCCCACCGATCCGGATGGTCTGCCGCGCCGAGATAACCATAACGAGCGACGATGGGGAACATGCCGGCCGCGATGGCGGCTTCCATGTCGCGCTCTGCATCGCCTACGTAGGCGCATTGCTGAGGCGCCACAGCAACTTCACGACTGGCGCAGAGCATCGGTTCCGGATGTGGTTTGGGGTGCGCGCAGGTGTCGCCGCTGATAATGCTGGCTGCGCGTTCACTCAAACCCAGGGCTGTCATGAGGGGGGTGGTGAAGCGAGCGGGCTTGTTGGTGACGACGCCCCATGGAATGCCTTTGTGTTCGATTGCGTCCAGTGTTTCTGCCATGCCTTCGAACAGGCAGGTGAGGCGGCACAGATTGGCCGTGTAGAGATCCAGGTACTCTGCCTTCATACTGGCGAAGCTCTGATCTTCCGGGCTCAGGCCAAAGCCTGCCTCAAGCAGGCCAACCGTGCCGTGGGAGGCATAGGGCCGGATTTGTTCGTGAGGGAGTGGCGGCAGGCCATGCCTCCTGCGCTGTTCATTGAGTGCAAAACCCAAGTCCAGTGCCGTGTCGGCGAGTGTGCCGTCGAGGTCAAACAAGACTGCCTTGATCATCGGGTTGCTTTTGTTACTCTGTTTCGCGGTGGCAGGCCATCAGGTAGTTGATGCTCGTGTCGTCGCCGAGTGAGTAGACCTTCGATAGCGGGTTGTAGCTCATGCCGGTTATCTGGTCGACTGCCAATGCGGCAATGCGGCAATGCCGTGCCAATTCGGATGGTTTGATGAATTTGGCATAGTCGTGAGTGCCGCGCGGCAGCATGTTGAGTACATATTCGGCACCAATCACCGCGAACAGGTAAGACTTGAGATTGCGATTGAGGGTGGAAAAGAATACATAACCGCCAGGCTTGACCAGTTGAGCGCAGGATTTGACGACGCTTAGTGGATCGGGTACGTGTTCCAGCATTTCCATGCAGGTGATCACGTCGAAACTGCCGGGTGCTTGTTGCGCCAGTTCTTCGACTGCAATCAGGCGATAATCGACTTTCTGGCCGCTCTCCAGCAGGTGCAGTTTCGCCACCTTGAGCGCTTTTTCGCCCAGATCGATGCCTGTTACGCTGGCGCCACGCGCCGCCATGCTTTCCGAGAGAATCCCGCCGCCGCAGCCGACGTCCAGCACCTGCTTTCCTGCCAGGCCGGCAAGGCTGTCAATATACTCAAGGCGTAGTGGGTTGATGTCGTGCAGCGGCTTGAATTCGCTATTGGGATCCCACCAGCGGTGAGCAAGCTGGCTGAATTTGTCGAGTTCCTGATGATCGGCGTTTTGGGTTGTGGATGAGTCAATCATGTTTCTTGCCTATTCTTTCCTGCCAGAGCGCGGCTTGCGCAGACAAATGCTGCTGCGAGAGTGTGCGCAGGTTGCTGTTTTCTACGACGGGCGCGCCGTTTACCCAAACATGAGTAACATGCTCACGGCCAGCCGCGTATACCAAATGTGAGATCACATCATAACATGGCATGGTCTCCAGATTATCGAGCCTGATAGCGGCCATGTCAGCAGCCTTGCCGGGTTCAATCGAGCCTGTCCGGTGCTCCAGCCCCAGAGCGCGGGCTCCGTTGAGTGTGGCCATTTGCAGGGCATCAAACGCAGACAGGCAATCCGCCTTGCCACTCACTCCTTTGGCAAGCAAGGCGGCCATGCGCATTTCCTGAAACATGTCGAGCCGGTTGTTGCTGGCGGCGCCGTCGCTGCCAAGGCCAACGTTGATGCCCTGTTCCATCATGGCACTGACTGGAGCGATGCCACTTGCCAGTTTGAGATTGGAAGTGGGACAGTGGGCGATATGACAGCCCTGGCGGGCAAGCGTTTCCATTTCACCCGGTTGCAAATGGACAGCATGCACCGCAATCAGGTTGGGTGCCAGCAAGCCCAGGTTTTCCAGGCGTTGCAGTGGTCTGAGGTGGTGCTGTTTCAGGCTCTGCTGGATTTCATCGTCCGTTTCGTGGAGATGAATGTGAATCGGCAAATCCAGTTGCTCGGCATAGGTCAGCACTTTGCTCAGTGTTTTATCACTGACGGTATAAGGCGCATGCGGAGCAAGTGAAAATGAGAGCAGCGGTTCCGACGAAAACTGGTCACGGATGGCCATGCCCTTGTGCAGGTAGGTGTCTGCGTCGCTTGCATAAGCGGTGGGGAAGTCCAGCGTGATCAGGCCAATAGTTGCCCTCATTCCGGATTGGATGACGGCTTCGGCCGCAGCGTCTGGAAAGAAATACATGTCGTTGAAGCAGGTGATGCCACCGCGCAGCATTTCAGCACAAGCCAGAAGCGTTCCGTCATGCACGAATTGCGCCGAGACGTGGTGATTTTCAGCTGGCCAGATATGTTGCTGCAGCCATTCCATCAAAGGCAGATCGTCGGCCAGGCCGCGCATCAGGTTCATGGCTGCATGCGTGTGAAGATTGATCAACCCGGGAATGAGGGCGTGCTCTCCCAGCGCGACAGTGTGATTGGCAGAAAATTGCGCATGGGCTTCGGCTGTGGGCAGAATTGCGGCAATATTCCCTGCGCGGATCACCACACTATGGTGGCTCAGGGCTTGGTGCGCCGGCCTGATGGGTACCACCCAGCGTGCGTCAATAATGGTGTCGGCTTGTTGCATTTTTATCCTGACCAAGAAAAAAGCCCCGCACAGGCGGGGCTTTTCAGGAGGTCAACCCAATTATTTCTGAGTTGGCTTCTGTACTTTAACTTCAACCATTACGCGACGGTTGGGTTGCAGGCATTCGACCAGTTTCTTGTTCTTGCCGCTTTCTTTGCCTTTGACGTCGCTGCAAGCCACAACCGGCTCGGCTTCACCTTTGGCGGCAGTTTCGATACGGCCAGCATCAATCCCCTGGCTTACCAGGTATTCCTTGACCGCTACAGCACGGCGCTCGGACAGTTTCTGGTTGTATGAATCCTTGCCGATGCGATCAGCATGACCAGTTACCAGAACCACTTCAACTTGCGGATACTCTTTCATTTTGCCGACTACTTCGTCATTCAGCTTCTGCTTGCCATCAGCACGAACCACGGCTTTGTCAAAATCAAACAGGGTTTCGGCTTGCAGGGTGATCTTGTCGAAGGCTGGCTTTTCCGGGCCAGCTGCTGCCACTGCCGCAGCCGCTGCTGCAGCTGGCGCTACTTTCTGTTCTTTCTTGGCCAGGTCAGGGTCGCACTCGGCAATCGCCATTGCGGGGGTCCAGTAACCGGTTTTCCAGCATTCGTTGAAGTTGTTTTTTACTACGTTGCCACGGGTGTCGATCAGGTAGCCTTCTTTTTCCACCGAGTGGGCAAAGGCGGCACCAGAGACAGCCAAGCCCAGAACCAGGCTCATGGTGATTTTTGCGATTTGGATATTTTTCATGGTTTTTTCCTTAAGAATTATTTAAATCGGTATTTTTTGAATGCTTTTAGAATGAATACAATTCGTATACTGCCATTAGGACATAAAAGGCAAAAAAATTCAAGTTTATAAGTGGTTAGCGCTTATAAAATAAGGAATAGAGTTCCGGGTTATTCCCATGACGGTGTCCCTGCCAGATTAACTTCCATCCCGGGCCAGGTTGCTCCAGTAAATTGGTGCCACTTTGAACAAGTTTCAGCTCGCAGTGGTTGTCATCAATTTCTTCGCGCAGAGTGATGGTCCCGGCAAAATAATGCAGCAGTGCGCGTTGAGGCTCGCCGAGTTGTTTGCTGCTGATGCAGTTGAAATTTGGTGGCAGGTTGCTCTGCAAGGAGGTGAAAACGGCGCGATAACTTTTGTCTGCGTCGAGCCAGGGCAGCCAGATTGTGGCGAGCAGTCCCCACACCATGGTGATCCCCAGGGCGGAATTGACGATCCCGCGCAGTGCGCCGCGTTTCATGCGGGCTATGACGGCAAGCCATGTGGCGCTGAGCGCTATGGACAAAAATAATGCCAGACCATTGAAATGTACGATATAGCCGGGCTGGCGCTTGTCAAACCAGTGGGCGACTTCGACCGGGTGTCCGGTCAGGGTGGCAACCCACCCTAGCCACAATAAGCCGGCGAACAGGCTGAAAGTCATGACGCTGAACCAGTCCAGTGAATTTGCCGCGCCTCGGCGCAAGGAGTTGACGGCTGTAGCGGCCAGGATCGCCAATGGTGGCAATAGCGGCAGGGCGTATACATCTTGTGTCATGCCGGCTGTGCTCAATACAAGCAGAATCACCAGGAAGGCGGTGAGCGGCAGGGCAATGGCAGGGATGAATCCATCTTTCCAGTTGTGGCGCCACAAGGTCCAGAGTGCCAGGGGCAGTGCGGGCCAGGCGAACCAGAGCAGGATGGTGAAGTAGTAACCCGGTTCGTCGCTGGCGAAAAGGGGTGTGGTGCTGGTCAGCAGGTTCAGATTGTTGGCCCACAGCCACTCCGAGAATAATTCAGGCGCACGCTGGTAAAGCAGGAGCGGCCAGATGGTAAGCCAGGGCAGGGCGGCAATGAACGTGATGGCCAGGCAAAGTGCATAACCGCGGCTGCGCCAGGTTTGAGACAGCAGAGGCAGGATCAGCGCGGTGATGGCGATGACGCCGGGCTCGAACAGGCCCTTTGACATGAAGCCGATGCCCATGCCGCTGCCGATGATGATGCCTGCGATGACCGGGCGGCGCGGGGCCAGGGCCAGGCCGTAAAGGGCAAGCGCAACACCCGCTAGCAATGCCGTATCGGTAATGATCTGATGGGTGCGCACCACCAGACCGAGACAGGCAATCATGATCAGAACGGAAATGCGGCCATAGCCTCTGCCCCATAGCTCACGCGCGGTCATCCCAGTGAAGATCAGGGCTAGACCCATATACAATCCGCTGGCGAGGCGGGCGCCGTCATGAAGTGGCAGCCAGCCGGAAAACAGTTTGGCAAGTGCGGCGGAGGTGAGGTAATAGAGCGGTGGTTTTTCCATGAAAGGCTCGCCAGCCAGTCTGGGGATGACCCAGTCACTGCCTTGCAGAATCGAATAGACGAGCCCGAAGTTGTAGGCTTCATCGGACTTCCATGGGTCGTGACCCACTAGCCCTAGCAGGGTCCAGAGTGCGCAAAGTACGATCACCCAGCCAAGATGGATGTGTGGTGGATGTCGGGGCGGGTCGAAAAATGGCATATACAAGGGGTGCGCAACAAAAAATAAAGGCAGCCAGGGCTGCCTTTATTCTGAGTCAGGTGCGAATTTATTTCATGCCATACTTTTGGCGGAACTTCTCGACGCGACCGGCGGTGTCAATAGTCTTCTGCTTGCCGGTGTAGAAGGGGTGGCATTGTGAGCATACTTCAACGTTCAGGTCTTTACTCATGGTGGAGCGGGTTTTAAAAGTAAAACCGCAGCTGCAGGTTACGTTGATTTCATTGTAGTTTGGGTGGGTATCCGGTTTCATGATTCAAATCCTTGCCTGTCGCTTTGGGTCAGGGCCTTTATTGTGGCCGCGAAAAATCGTGTAATTATCCATGACGGGTTGTCGTTTGGCAAGGTATTTATGGTGAAAAAAGCTGATGGTCAGGCGCCGGTCAGATCAGTTTCTTCCGAACCAGTTCGCTTTTCAGGTAGGCGTAATAAATGGGCGCAGCCACCACGCCGATGATGCCGAACGCTGCTTCCATGGCCAGCATGGCCAGCAACAGCTCCCATGCCTGGGAACGGATCTGGGTGCCGATGATGCGTGCATTGAGAAAATATTCGAGCTTGTGGATCACGATCAGGAACAGCAGGGAAGCAATGGCGATTTGTAGCGAGTGACCCAGGCTGACGACGACGATGACGGAGTTGGATATCAGGTTGCCGACCACAGGCAGCAGGCCGGCAAGAAAGGTGATGATGATCAGTGTCTTGGTCAGGGGCAGGTTGACGCCAAGCATGGGTAGCACCACGACCAGATAGATTGCAGTGAAAAATGCATTCAGCGCCGCAATCCTGACCTGGGCGAAGACGATGCGGCGGAATGCGTCACCGAGCAGTCGGACCCGTTCTGCCAGTGCACCTGAAAGGGGGCCGTAGCGGTGCTGTGCCGTCACTTCGCGCAGCGAAATCATGGCGCCGATGATCAAGCCGATCAGCACATGAACCAGGGTGCGGCCCATCTCCTTGCCTACGGTCTGGACTTCGCTGGCATGAGTGCGCAGCAGTTCCACTGCGGCGGTCTGTATTCCTTCGGCACTGGTGGGCAGTTTTTCCACCAGCCAGCCCGGCAGCATGGCGCGCGAACCTTCGATGATCACGGCCATTTTCTGCAGCAGGGTTGGGAGCTTGCTGGTGTCGCTGTGGAAGAATGCCATCAGGCCGATGGTGGCGAAGGTGATCAGGGTTGCCATCAGGCTGGCCAGCAGGGCAACGGCAACAATCTTGGCCGGACGTCCGCCAAAGCGGCGCAGATTGATGCGTGCCGCAAGCAGGTGGACCAGTTCGTACATCAGCAACCCCGCCAGCAGCGCCGGCAGAAGACGCGAATAGACGATAAAGATAAGCAGCACAGCCGTGATCAGCCAGGTGGCGATTTCGATTTTGTCGAGGTTGAAATTTTTAGCCTGTGCCATGGTTTTCCTCGTTGACGGCGATGCTGATTTGCGCTTGCACGCGTTGTGGTGTCAGTTTCATCAGACAGTCGAGATGACCCAGCGGGCATTCGCGCTTGAAGCAGGGGCTGCACGCCAGTTGCAGGCTGAGTATATGTGCCTTGCGTGATAGCGGTGGCGTAAAACCGGGGCTGCTGGACCCATAAATGGCGACCAGTGGCTTGTCCAGCGCGGCGGCGACATGCATCAGGCCGGAGTCGTTGCTGACGATCACGCTGGCCGAGGCTAGCAGATCCACCGCTTCATTGAGGCTGGTTTTGCCGCACAGATCGAGACAGGCGCCCTCGCTCAAGCGAGCGGCCTCGGCACCAGCTTCGCCATCCTTGGCAGACCCCACCAGCCAGACCTGGTAGCCCTGTGTATGCAGCAGCTTCCCCAGTTCGGCAAAATGTGCGGCCGGCCAGCGTTTGGCCGGGCCGTATTCGGCGCCCACGCATAGCGCGGCAATCCGGGGTTCCGGGTTCAGGCCGAGCTTGCTCAGTGTGGAACGGCGCGTTTGCTCGTCCGTGTTCAGTTTCGGCTGTGGAATCGGATTCGGCAGGGGGGTGTCAGGCGAGTCGGCCAGCGCCACGAAGCGTTCCACCATCAACGGCAGCTTTTCCTTGTCCAGTGTGCGCACGTCGTTGAGCAAACCCCTGCGCATTTCGCCACGGTAGCCGGTACGCTTTGCAATACCAGCGAAAAACGGCACCAGTGCGGATTTCCACGAGTTGGGCAGCACGATGGCCTGGTCGTATTGCCGCTGGCGCAATGCTTTGCCCAACTGGTAGCGGGCGGCCAGCCTGAATTCCCCATGCCCGAAGGGATTGGCTATGGCTTCATGCACTTCGGTCATGCGCGCCAGCAAGGGCAGGGTCCAGGCCGGTGCCAGCACGTCCAGTTGCAGACCCGGGTGAAGCTGGTGCAGGCGCATGAACAGTGGTTGTGCCATGACCATGTCGCCAACCCAGGAGGGGGCGACGATGAGGATCTTGTAGGGTTGCGGGGCCATGAGGCCGCAGTTTACCCAATTTCTATGCGTGCCGGTGAACCGCTACCGGAATCTGTTTGCGCCCGAATTGACTGGCCAGGGAAAAGTGTTCAAAACGCCCGGCGATGGCCGTGCCGCAATGCGGACAATGGCCGTCATCGGTGAGGTGATAGGCGTTGATCTGGTACCAGTCGCGCTCGATCAGCGCGCTCTGGCATTTGGGGCAGCAGGTGGTGTCGCCGGCCGGGTCGTGCACGTTGCCGGTATAGACATAGTGCAGCCCCTGCTCCATGGCGATCTTGCGCGCCCGGCTGAGCGTCGCTCCGGGTGTGGCCGGGATGTCCGTCATCCTGTAATCCGGATGAAAGGCCGAGAAGTGCAGTGGCACGTCCGGCCCCAGCTCCCTGGCGATCCACTGCGATAGCGCGGTGATTTCCTGCTCCGAATCGTTCTGGCCGGGGATGATCAGCGTGGTGATTTCCAGCCAGCATGAGGTTTCGTGGTGGATATAGGCAAGGGTGTCCAGCACCGGCTGCAAATGGCCGGCGCACAGGCTGTGGTAGAAATTGTCGGTGAAGCCTTTCAGATCCACGTTGGCGGCGTCCATTTTGGCGAAAAACTCGCGTCCTGCCGCTGCGTGGATGTAGCCCGCCGTGACGGCGACGGTCTGGATGTCGCGCTCGTGGCAGGCATCCGCGGTATCCATGGCATATTCGGCGAAAATTACCGGGTCGTTGTAGGTAAAGGCCACACTTTTGCAGCCATGATGCCCGGCGGTACGGGCGATTTCTTCCGGCGAGGCCTGATCCATCAGCCGGTCCATATCGCGGGCCTTGCTGATGTCCCAGTTCTGGCAGAACTTGCAGGCCAGATTGCAGCCCGCAGTGCCAAACGAGAATACGCTGCTGCCGGGATAGAAGTGGTTGAGCGGTTTCTTTTCGATTGGGTCGATGCAGAAGCCGGATGAGCGCCCGTAGGTGGTGAGAATCATCTTGCCGCCGATGTTCTGGCGTACAAAGCACAGGCCGCGCTGACCCTCATGCAGCTTGCAGTCGCGCGGACACAGGTCGCACTGGATGGTTTTTTCATCCAGTGCATGCCACCAGCGGCCGGGATGGATTGACTCGGTGATGTTCATGTGGACTCCTTCCATTTGCTCACGGTATAGCGGAACAGCCTGACGTCCTTGTCCCAGAGATCGGGCGACAACCCTGCCTTGTGCTTGAGGTGGGCCATGAATTCGGCGGGTTCTGGTAATTGCTCCCAGACCTGCGGCAGGAAAGTGGCGCGGTACGGCCCGTATTCGAACACGATGCCGTCCTCCAGTGGCCGCAATTGCGCCAGTGCATCCTGTTCGCTGCTGAAGGCGATGGGCGACAGCGGCGAGAGCAGCGATACTTCAACCCGCGTCCTGTCCAACTCATCTGCGCCCAGCGGCGGGAAGCGCGGGTCGCGCAAGGCTGCGGCCAGGGCGTTGGCCTTGATGTCGGCCAGCAGCGAGCGGTGCGCCTCCAGGCTGCCAATACAACCGCGCAATTGACCCTGCTGGGTGAGTGTAACGAAGGTCGCGCCCGGCTCTTGCAGCCAGGGCGCAGATTCGTCCGCCTGCATGGGCTTGCCGAGTGCGCCGGAAATCGTTGCGCGGGCAATGGCGAGCAGGGCTTTTCCTTGGTCAGTGGACATGATCAGACTCTTCAAAAGCAAAGGCGCCATAACCCACCACGCGGCTGCGGTCCCCCGAAGTGTCGCCGGAATTGCGCAGATCCAGTAGATGCGGCTTCAAATGATGGTGCCGTGCGGCCAGCAGCAGGCCGTTGACCGGCGTGCCGCCGCATGCCTGCTCGTGGCTGACGGGTGACGCCAGCGCCAGGATGGCTTGCGCCGTTTCATGGTCAATTCGTCTGGCCACATCATAGGGCAGGTAGTGCGAAAGGTCGGAGCTGATCACGATCAGGGTTTCCGGCCCGCCCCACAATTGTTCCAGCACTTCCGCCACTTCCGCCGGCGTGGCGTCGCCCACGGCCAGCGGCACCAGGCTGAAATCATCCAGCACCATCTGCAGGAAGGGCAGTTGCACTTCCAGAGAATGTTCCAGGGCGTGGGCCGGGAAGCTTTCGACTACCTGCGGCAGGCTGGCAACCTGCGCCATGGCCTGCTGATCCAGCGCAATACTGCCCAGCGGGGTTTCGAAGCCATCCACACCGGGCAGCGCCAGTCCGCGCACCGGCACGCGGTGCACCGGCCCGAGCAGTACTACGCGTTTGATCTGGTGGCGCAGTGGAATGAGCCGGGCATAAGCACTGGCGGCGATAGAGCCGGAATAGATGTAGCCTGCGTGAGGTACAATCAATGCCTTGGGCGGCATGGCGTCAGCAGGCGCGGAGACTGCGGCCAGCATGGCCTGAATATCGTGCTTCAGGACGCCGGGCTCGCCGGGGTAGAAGGCGCCGGCAACGGCGGCAGGACGGACTTCTTTCATCTTTACCCCTCCTTCTGTAACTACCAGTAAAATGGGGACGATCAAGAACTAAATCAATCATACCCCTTAACCCGGAACATGAAATGACCACCTTTTATGCTTTGATTCCCGCCGCCGGCTCCGGTTCACGCATGGGCGCACCCAGACCCAAACAATATCTGGAAATCGGCGGGCATCCCCTGATTTACTATGCCATTGCCCGTCTTTGCGGCTGCAAGGAAATCGAGCGGGTGTATGTGGTGCTGGCGCGCGATGACGAGCGCTGGGGCAGCTACGACTGGGAAGTTTTTGCGCCCACGCTGGTGCCGCTTTTTTGTGGCGGGGGAGAGCGTTTCGAGAGCGTGCGCAACGGTCTCAAGGCGATTCAGGACGACGTGGCCGCTGACGACTGGGTGCTGGTGCACGATGCAGCCCGGCCCGGCCTGAGCGAGGAAGCGCTGGGGCGCCTGATTGCCGAAGGCGGCGCGGACGAAGTGGGCGGACTGCTCGCCGTGCCAGTGGCCGATACCCTGAAACGCTCGGACGGCGCGCATCACGTCGCCCACACCGAACCGCGCGCCGGCCTGTGGCAGGCGCAGACCCCGCAGATGTTTCGCCACGGCGCGCTGCTTGAGGCGCTGTCGCAGCCGGGAACGCATGTGCCCACCGACGAGGCGCAGGCGATTGAGTCGATGGGGCTGAAACCCAGGCTGGTGCTGGGGGACAGCCGGAACTTCAAGGTGACTTATGCGCAGGATCTGGAGATGGCGGAATTGCTGTTAAAAAAGGAGGCAGTATGAGAATCGGTCAAGGTTTCGATGTACATGCCCTGGTGGAAGGGCGCAGGCTGATCATGGGGGGGGTGGAAGTCCCCTATCAGCTGGGGCTGGCTGGACACTCCGATGCTGATGTGCTGCTGCATGCCATTTGCGATGCGTTGCTGGGGGCGGTGGGGCAGGGCGACATCGGACGCCATTTCCCGGACAGCGATCCGGCATTCAAGGGGATCGATAGCCGCCATTTGCTGCGCGAGGTCGTGCGGCTGGTAGCGAGCGAGGGTTATCAAGTGGTGAATGTGGATGCCACGATCATCGCTCAGGCACCCAGAATGGCACCCTATATTCCGCAGATGGAGGCCAATATTGCCGCCGATCTCGATGTGGATCCCGGGGTGGTCAACGTCAAGGCGACCACCACGGAAAAACTGGGCTATACCGGTCGGGGAGAGGGCATTGCCGCACAGGCAATATGCCTGCTGGTGAAGGGCTGAAAACGGTGGCCGAGGGGCCACAGACCGCACGGCTGTTTTTCGCCCTGTGGCCGGATGCCAAGGTGCGGCACGCGCTCGATCAGGCTGGCAATAAGCTGCACGCGGCCTGTGGCGGACGCCGGATGCGGGCGCCCAATCTGCATCTCACCCTGGTATTTCTCGGCAATGTGGCACTGGCGCGACTGGACGAACTGCATGCCGTGGCCGGGTGCGTTTCCGGCGCTTCTTTTTCGATGACGCTGGATCGACTTGGCTGGTGGCGCCATAACAGGGTGGCCTGGGCCGCGCCGCAGGAAACGCCCGAAGCGTTACAGGACCTGGTGACCCAGTTGCAGGAAGGCCTGCGCAACGCAGGCTTCGCTTTCGACGACCGGCCTGTTTTTGTGCCCCATGTCACCCTGCTCAGGAATGCACGCTGCAACGAGGTGGAGATGCCGCCCTTGACGCCTTTGCAATGGGCGGCTGATGCTTTCGTGCTGGTGAAATCGGTGACGACCGATGCCGGCGCGGCCTATGAGGTCATAGGCCGCTGGGATCTTCAGAGGTAAATGATGCTTTCCAGATGGCCAGCCAGTTCCTTCTCGGTGGCCTTGGTGTAGTCCTTGTCCACGTCCTCGCTCACCAGCTTGCTTACATGGTTGTTGATGCACCCCTTGAGCAGCCCCATGAAAGCAGGCGCCGCAACCAGGATGGCGCGGGAGTAGCTGTTTGAGGTACGACCGCTGTCCATCTCATTCGCCAGTTGCTGGGCGAAGCGCTCCGCCTCGTTCTGTTTTGGGGAGGAGGCAGGAACAAACGAGCCATGGCCATCTCCAGCGCCCGGATTGTGACCAGGTCGGTCGGAAACCAGGCTGGCTGCTTTTACCCTGCTTTCCGGGTGAGCCAGTTCCTTGATCAGTTGCAGGCCTTTTTTCGGGCCGTTATTTTGGTACAGACGTGCGATGCTGGCATTTGCGACAAGAATCCAGGTGGTGCTCATGATATTCAACACTCCTGATTGTGATTCCATTTGACCGGGTACGGTCGCATGGAGTCGGGATTGAAATTCCATGCACGAGCGCAGTCAAACTTTTCCCGCGATGGTCTGTACAGCCTAGCACTTTTTTTTATCAGGTCAATTGAGACAGATCAATTTCACTAAGGCCATGATCGGCTAGTCCAAACGGCTCAATACATTTTTTTCATGCTGTGCCATTATCTTCATGACGTAAATACATGGACAAGTACGCATGAAAATCATCACGCTGGCATTGGCTTTGCTGCTCATTTCCCAGGTTGCCCTGGCGGGGGATGTCCAGCTCAGGAAGGTCTTCATCAAGTCGGGCGAGGTGGATGTTCCGGCGGAAATTGCCATTCCCTCAGGCAAGGGGCCGTTTCCCCCGGTGCTGTATATCCATGCCAAACGTGGTTACGACGAAGTCGATCAGCGCCATATAGCCACCCTGGCGGAGCAGGGCTTCGTAGTACTGGCGCCGGACTGGCAGGCTGGGCGGTTTATCGAGCGCTGGCCGTCGGCCCATGATCCGGCAACGGAAAACGATGTCGAAGCCGGGCTGGATGCGCTCATGGCTTTGCCGGAGTCGTGCAGGATGCCGGTTGGCGTGGTGGGTTATTCGCGCGGCGGCTACTACTCGATCCGGCTGGCGGCCAGGCGCGGCAAGGATATTGCCGCCATCGCCGCCTATGCGGGCCACATGCAGAATCCCAATGCGCCAGAGCCGGAGCAGCTTTTCAGCGTGGCACCGGAAATTTCGCAGATCGTCACGCCGATGCTGTTCCTGATCGGCGAGCAGGATTATGAGCTGCGCCGCATCAACGGCGGACGTGCTTTTTATGCCTTGTACGAACGCGGGGTGCCGGTTGAGATGCAATATTATCCGCTGGCGCGGCGCGCCTTCGATTTCCGTAACGACCAGACCCCGGAAGAGAAAATTGCTGCCCGGCATGCGCGGGAGCGGGTCAAGGGGTGGTTGCAGAAGTACATGAAGCTGGATAAGAACGGGCGTTGCGGGTAAGGGGATTAGGTCTGTAAAAAGCAGTTGAAACGCTAAAGTTCGAAATGTAAAACATCAGGTTAATGTAGTTCCTTCGCGAGCCTTAGCGCCCTTTGCGGTGCAATGCCGTTTTTTGGTTTGATCAAGCGTCGGCCTGATGCCCAAGTGTTTTTTTTGCCGCCGCCTGCATCGCATTCATCCCCAGACTGTGCGGTTGGAGGATGAGTCCCTCGTTGTAAAGCGGGTAGTGTTTGAGCGTGGAGCGGGTATAAGCCGGGTCATAGTGCTTCTCCAGCAATTCCGCTACCAGCGTGTCCCACTCGCCCTGTTGCGCCATCTGCTGCCAGCGGGCGATGCGTTCCTTGCCGTGCAGGTCGGTAAGAAACGCAAGCTTGTTCCCCAGTTCGTCCGGGTTGGCGAGAAAGTGCGTGTACTCTTCCTTCAATAGTTCGACTCGTTGCGCAATGCTTGCCTCGACGCGGATGCACTGGCTCTGCCACATGGCGGCGATGAGGGATTCCGGCACGCGGACATTGCCGATTTTCTTGCTTTCGGCTTCGACATAGATCGGCAGGGCAGGGTCGAAGCTGTGCAGCTTCGACCAGATCAGACTTTCGAAATATTTCTGTCCCGGCTGCGGCGTGCCGGGCAAATTGCCGAGCAGCGAGCCGCGATGGTTGGCCAGATCCTCCAGATCCAGCACCTGGGCACCCTCGGCATGCAGCGCCTGCAGCAGGCGGCTCTTGCCCGAGCCGGTGGCGCCGCACACCACGCGCCACTGGAAGCGCGCCGGCAGGGTTTGCAGGTCTTCCAGCACCTGGCGCCGGTAGGCCTTGTAGCCGCCATCCAGCTGGCCGGTGTGCCAGCCGACCTGCCCCAGCACATGGGCCATCGAGCCGCTGCGCTTCCCGCCGCGCCAGCAATAGACCAGCGGGCGCCAGTTTTTCGGCTTGGCGGCGAAAGCCTGTTCCAGATGCTTGCCGATATTGCGCGACACCAGCGCGGCACCGGCTTTTTTGGCATCGAAAGAGGAAACCTGCTTATACATCGTGCCGATGCGGGCGCGTTCCTCGTCATCGAGAACGGGGAAATTCAGCGCGCCGGGAATATGGTCCTCGGCAAATTCGGAAGGAGAGCGGACGTCTATAATCTCGTCAAACTGATCCAGCTGTGCTAGGTTTGCCTCTTTCAGCAATTTTTTGGTCCTACGAATATAAATGACAGCAATTAAATTAACACAGTTCTCTCATGGCGGCGGCTGCGGCTGCAAAATTGCGCCTGCCCTGCTAAGCGAAATCCTCGCCAACATGCCCAGTCGCCTGATTCATCCCGATCTCATGGTGGGCACGGAAACCGGCGACGATGCGGCGGTCTATCGCCTCAACGATCATCAGGCGATTGTAGCGACTACCGATTTTTTCATGCCCATTGTCGATGATGCGGTTGATTTCGGCCGCATCGCGGCCACCAATGCATTGTCCGATATCTATGCCATGGGGGCGCAGCCCATCATGGCGCTGGCCATCGTCGGCATGCCGGTGGGCAAGCTTCCGACCGATGTCATTCGTGACATCCTGGCCGGTGGCGAGGCAGTGTGCGCGGCGGCCGGTATCCCCGTTGCCGGTGGCCACTCGATCGATTCGCCCGAGCCGATTTATGGCCTGGTGGCTCTGGGTGTGGTTCATCCCGACAAGGTGAAGCGCAATGTGGGTGCCCAGGAAGGTGATGTGCTGATACTCGGCAAGGGCCTGGGCATCGGCATCATGAGCGCGGCGCTGAAGAAAGGTGAGCTGTCGGAAGAGGGCTACCGCCAGATGCTGGAAAGCACGACTCAACTGAACGTGGCAGGTTCGACGCTGGCCCATATGCAGGGCGTGCATGCGCTCACCGATGTTACCGGCTTTGCACTGCTGGGGCATTTGCTGGAGATCTGTCGCGGCTCCCGGCTGGGCGCAGAGATTGAATTTGACCGGCTGCCTGTCCTGCCGGTGGCGCTGGAACT
Organism: uncultured Gammaproteobacteria bacterium; assembly: GCA_963741495.1. Classification (GTDB taxonomy): domain Bacteria; phylum Pseudomonadota; class Gammaproteobacteria; order Burkholderiales; family Sulfuricellaceae; genus Sulfurimicrobium. The sequence continues at coordinate 71,239 of CAVUID010000012.1, read as the reverse complement.
GGCGAAACAGGGCTATGTTACCGGTGCGGGAGCACGCAACTGGGATAGTTATGGAGAGGAAGTGATACTGCCTGAGGGTATGGCAGCGTGGAAAAAGAATTTGTTGTGCGATCCGCAGACCAGTGGCGGTTTGCTGGTGGCTTGTGCGCCGGAGGCAGTTGCCGATGTACTGGATCTGTTTCAACAGCAGGGCTTTGGCTACGCCTGCGAAATCGGAAGGATGGTGGCTGGCGAGATCCGTGCCACCGTGCGCTAAAAAAGCGCGCTGTGCCTGCTAGTTCATCGAGTGCAGGCGCGGTTTTGCCGCTTTTCGCTCATTGCTCCGGCGGCTTTTCTCGCGTCGCCGTTCCGGTCCGGAATAGCAGCTGTCGACATGCCTGCGGCGGTCGTCAAGACGGCGTTCCAGCGGGATGAATTCGACTTCGTAGACTGGGAGGGCTGACTTGCTTGCCATGATTTCCTCCATCACTTTGCGTAGATTAACGCTATCAATGTAGCACATTGATTGGAAAGCGGAAGTGAAGATTTGTTCATGTTGTTTTTGTAATAATTGGTTTAGCATTTTGCCCTTCACACCATGGACCCGGATTGTGCATGACTATTCTTATCGTTGAAGACGATGCTGCCGCAGCGCTGCTTTTGCAACAAGGCCTGGCGAGTCTGGGCTATCGCTCCGAAATTGCCCGTGATGGAGAGCATGGTCTTGAAATGGTCCGTGGCGGCAGCTTTGACTTGTGGATCGTGGATGTCATGATGCCCAGAATGGATGGGTTGACCATGTTGCGGACCCTGCGCGGCGAGGGCAACAATACGCCGGCGCTGGTGTTGAGTGCGCTGGGTGAAGTGGATGAACGGGTGGAAGGTTTGCGTTCCGGCGGTGATGATTATCTGGTCAAACCCTATGCCTTCAACGAGTTGCAGGCGCGCATTGAAGCGCTATTGCGCCGTTCACGGAATGCCCCTGCTCAGGAAACAGTGCTGGATGTGGGGGATCTGAAGCTGGATCTGCTGACCCGCAAGGTCACCCGGGGCGGACAGGAAATTTTCCTCAAGCCGCGAGAATTGCGCCTGCTCGAATATCTCATGCGCCATGCCGGCCAGGTGGTGACCCGCACCATGCTGCTGGAAAATGTGTGGGATTATTATTTTGACCCCCAGACCAATGTGGTGGATGTGCACATCAGTCGTCTGCGGCACCAGATCGACAAGTATTTCCCTTCTCCCCTCCTGCACACGGTGCGCGGCGAAGGCTATCTGCTGCGTGCGGAATGAAAATTTCCGATTCGGCGCCGATACGCCTGATTTCGCTGTTACTGGCGGTTTATGCATTTGGCGCCGGACTGATCTTTTTCTTTCTCGATTATCAGCTTACCTCTGCCCTGACCAAGGGCGTGGATCACACCCTTTCTGAAGAACGAAGCCTGTTGCAACTGCAATACCGCGACAATGGGACGGCGGGCCTTTACCGCGCGATCAAGAGCGAGATCGAGAGCGAGGGCAGCCAATCTCACGGCTTCCGTGTTCTGGATCAGAACAACCAGATTTCCTATCAGGCGGGCGGCCTGTCTCTGCCGCTGGAAAAGGCGTTTCCCGGCGTGCGGCAGATGGAAGTCGATGCCAGCGACGGAAAAAAACACCCGGCTAGGGTGATCTCTTTTTCCCTGGGCGATGGCATGACTGCTTTTACTGCGGTCAGCATGGACCCGGTGTTCGAACTGGTCAGAAAATTCCGCCGGACTTTTGTCCTGACTGCCGGCATGGTGTCACTGTTCGGCCTGGGGGTCGGATTGTGGCTGGCACGACGGTTTCGTGTCCGGATCGATGCGTTCAACCGGAATACCAACCTGATCATGCAGTCCGGTGACCTTTCCGGCCGGATGCCGGTTAGCGGCAACGATGAACTCGCGGTGCTGGCGGGCAACATGAATGCCATGCTGGAGCGTATTGAACGGCTGGTGCAGGGCATACGCCAGGTGAGCGATAATATTGCGCACGATCTGCGGACGCCTTTGACGCGTCTGAGCGCCGATGTCCAGGTGGCATTGCAGCAAGAGGATGCCGGGATACACCACGCGGCGTTGCAACGAGTCCATGGCGAACTGGATAAGATGCAGAGCGTTTTCAACTCCCTGCTTGCCATCAGCCGGGCGGAATCTGGCGGAATGCCGGTAAAACGTACCGTGGTCGACTTTTCCGGATTGCTGAATGAACTATTCGAGCTCTACGAACCCTCCGCCGAGGAGCATGGCCTGGTTCTGCATGGCGAAGTGGCCGAAGGTTTGCAGATTTACGGTAACCGCCAGCTTCTTGCCCAGACGATTTCGAATCTGCTCGACAACTCGCTCAAATATGTTCCGGCGGACGGGGAGGTCAGGCTAAGTGCGCATCGCCAGGGCGATCATGTCAAAGTGGTGGTGGAGGACAGCGGGCCGGGCATCCCTCCCGAAATGTGCGACAAGGTGTTCGAACGCTTCACCCGTCTCGACCCGAGTCGCACCATGGCAGGCTCGGGGTTGGGGCTGAGCCTGGTCAAAGCTTTTGTCGAACTGCACCATGGTCGAATTTCCATTTCCAGAAGCGCCCTCGGGGGGAGCGCCTTTCTGCTCGATTTTCCTGCCGCCTGATTCCTCATAAAAAGGCGGTTTGCGCTTTCTGGGCTGCACTGTAGAATGCCCGTGGCATCGTTCATCTGGAAATGATGCCTATCAGCATTTTTCGGGTTCCATTGCGTGCAGGCATTTTCCCGCTTCAATCAAAATTGCGACACAAATCAGGGTAATGCCCCTTATGTGTCGCATTCTCCTGTCAGCTTGTCTGCGACCAGATGCAGATTTTGGTTCCAGATCGTATCGCAACTGTTATTTTGTTCACTTTTTGCCGGCACGGTTCTGGCCGCTGGCGTGCCGGCAAGCGAATCCAGCGAGCAGGCGTTCCTCACGACGCTGCCTATTGTCCTGACCCCCTCACGCTTGCCTCAGCCGCTTGACCAGGCGCCAGCTGCGGTAACCGTTATCGACCGCGAACTGATCCTGGCAACGGGCTACCGTGACATTCCCAGGCTGTTAAGGCTGGTACCCGGCATGCAGGTAGGCCAGGAACGGGGCGGCTCGCACTGGGTGACCTACCATGGCATGGGCAATGATTACCCGTCATGGATACAGGTGCTGGTGGATGGCCGCTCGGTCTACTCTCCTGGCAATTTCGATGGCGTGGACTGGACCAGCCTGCCGGTGACCATCGATGAAATCGATCGCATCGAAGTGGTGCGCGGTACCAATTCGGCCGCTTACGGCTCCAACGCATTTCTCGGCGTGATCAATATCATCACGCGCCACAGTGCGGATGCGCCTGGCACGAAAGTGTCCGCTGGCGTGGGGGCGGCTGCGATCAGGGATGCGGGCCTGGAACTGGGCGATACATCAGAAAATGGCAGCCTGCGCCTGAATGCCACACACAAGCAGGATGCGGGTTTTGACGGGCTGCATGACGGAAAACGCGTCACCCTGGCGTCCCTGCGTGCCGACAGGCGCATCAGCAATCACGATGAAATCATGTTCCGCCTGGCGACCAGCAGCGGCAGTCGCGAACTGGGTTATCCCGATTCAACCTTCAACAACAATGGCGAACGCAGTTCGGATACCCTCAACGCCACGCTTCACCTGCAATGGCGGCACACGCCGACACCCGGTGAGGAGTGGTTGCTGCACTACTACCGCAACCAGGATCGGACTCGTGAGGAATGGGTCGCTTCGGCGCCAACTTACGGCGTCAGCGCCGTGCCTCTTGACCGCAACCGCAGCAGTGTGCGCGATAACCTGGAACTGCAACACCGCCTGACCTTGTCCGACACCCTGCGGACCGTATGGGGCATGGAAGCGCGCCATGACCAGGTGGATTCATCTTTTCTCTATTACGGGAATGCCAATCAGAATTCCAGCCTTGCGCGCCTGTTTGGTCAAGTGGAATGGCGCTTCAGCCCGGATTGGAGCGCCAATGCCAGCGCCCTGGCGGAAAAGTTCGATGGTGATTCGCTGCATCTTTCGCCGCGCCTGTTTGCCAATTGGAACGTCACGCCCCGGGATACCTTGCGCTTCGGTTACGCTCATGCCTGGCGTCCGCCAACCCTGTTTGAACGTTATGGCGATGTGCGTGCAATGTATCAGGGCACCCTGCTGGTCCAGCCCTACCTGCCCAATCCCGACCTTCAGCCATCCCATATCGACAGCCTGGAGATCGGCTATCTGAGCCAGTTCCAGACCTGGAATACGCGCCTTGACGTACGCCTGTTCAATGAACGGATCGAGAATTACATTACCCGGGTATCGCTGCCCGACTATAACGCGCCATCGCTGTATTCAATCCTGCCTTCCGCCCGCTATGAAAATCTGGCCGCGCCGGTGACCCTGCGCGGGCTGGAATATCAACTCGACAGCCGGCCCCTGCCGGGCACCAGGCTGCTGTTCAGTCATGCTCTGATCGATCGTTCCAGTAACGATGCTTCCGTCACCAAATTGACCGCGCCCTACAGTGCCAGCCTGAGCTGGCTACAGGACTGGGGCCACAGGTGGTCAAGCACACTCACTCTGCTGCGCATGGGTCCGATGGCCGGTGGCACCGGCTTTGTGGTGAATAATCAGTATCTCTCCAGCGCCTACACTACGCTGGATGCGCGTATTGCGCATATTTCAAAACTTGGCGGCACTCCGCTGGAAATTGCGCTGGTGGGCACCAACCTGGGAGGGCGGCATCAGGAAATTGCCGATCGCTCGGAGCAGTTTCTGCATGGTTCCGATCCCGTCAACCAAACTTCTCCCATGCTGTGGCTGACTTTTACTTTCAATCCTAAATAGGCCTGCGGATAGGGCGTCTGAGCGAGCGTGAAATGCTGCCTGAATAGAGAATGGGCGCTTCTGGTTTATGAAAGCAAAAGGCCCGCATGTGTTTTGCGGGTCTTTGTTTTTCTGGCAGCAGGCGCTCTTAATGGCCGCCCCATTGAATGACCAGGATGTAGTCTATTGCGAAGCGATAGGGACGTTCTTGTAGTCCATAAATGAGGATAAATCGAACATGCGGTAGCAGTTCCGCCCACCTTGCTTGGCCTGATACATTGCCGAATCGGCGTATTTCATCAATTGATCGAGATCGGTGCCATCATCCGGACATAGCGTGATACCGATACTGGCACCGACTTGCAGATCATTTGAATGGTAGGCAAACGGCGGAATGATGGCAGCAAGCACTTTATTGGCGGCAATGCAGGCATTTTCACGGGTAGCGACATTGTGCAGAATTACAGCAAACTCATCACCGCCAAGCCGCGCGACGGTGTCGACTTCACGCAAAATATCCTGAATCCGGGTAGCAATCAGTTTCAACACATAGTCGCCGGCCTCGTGACCCAGTGAGTCATTAATTGGCTTGAACTTGTCAAGATCGATGTATAACAGGGCGAATGGCGTCTTGTCGCGACGATGGCGCTTTGCTGCTTCATGCAGCCGATCGGCAAGCAACGCGCGGTTCGGCAAGCCTGTCAGCGCATCATGGTGGGCCATATGCTCGAGATGCTGCGCCTCGTAATATTGTTCCGTAATGTCCGATCCTGCCCCGATGATGTAGCGCAGATTTCCGGTGGCGTCGGCCAGTGTATTGAAACTCCATTCGATCCTCCGGTCCCGGTCATTCAATCGGGGCAGCAGAGTATGCGCCTTCTGTTTGGTAAGTTGCTCTACTGCGTAAGCATCGAGCACGCCCGCTGCATTCATGCACAACTCGGTGAGAGAGCGGTCACCCAGAACAAGTTCGATGTGCTCCCATATGGGAGCGCCAACGAGATTCGCTTCATTCTGGCCGCATAGCTCCGCACAGGAGCGATTGGCTAGCGCCACGCACCCGGTTGGATCAAGCACTAATACTTTATGCTCCGAGGTGTTCATTACTGCGGTAAAAAAATCCTGCTCTTCACGCAGCAGTTCCTGCTCACGTTTGGCTCGCGCCATCGCTGCATCGACTTGTGTGCGGAAGATAAAAAACAGCACGCCACCCAACACCAGAATGCTCAATGTAGCCAGACCGGCCGCCATTTTCCCTGCCTGGGTCAATTCCACCTCCATCTGCACGGTATCAAGACCCAGCTTTACCTGGCCAACCACCGTGCCCTCGGAAAGGATGTCGCGGCTATAAATACGCATATGGCTACTATCGATCTTGCCGGAATGAAAATCCACGCCGCCATCACCGCTTTGAATTGAAAGATATTTCACTCCCTCCTGTGCGCCAATGTCCTTGCCCATCTTGGCAAGTAATTGATTCTCGAAATGGCTGATGTAGTAGCCACTGAGCGATACCAGGCCGCCAAGCTTGGATTCGGCGACCTGATCAAGGGAGGATTCAATCTGTTGAGTGGATGCCTGGTACAGCCAGTAATTGGTTGTGCCGATTACCAGCAATAGAATAAGCATCAGATAGAAAGCAAAACGCATGGTTGACGCCCCACTCGTTTTGATAGAAGTGATCATTCTTACCACTCTTGAGAGGGGGGCAAATACTTGCCAGAATTTGCGATCTTGCGCCATTCATCACTGCGCGCAAAATCAACGGCTGCCTTGACGACAGAAAGGTTGGCGTTTTTTGCGTCATACACCAGGCCGCAGTTTGATCCGGTCTTGAAGCCTTTGATGCCCAGCAAATTCTTGTCCTCGAAATTGGCACTGAAGCCAAACGATACCGCATACGCGCCCGCCGGAGATTCAATGAAATTAACCACCTGATGGTCTCGTTGCAAAACCTGATCGAACTGTAACTGCGCCAGTTCCGGATATTCCCCCTTCAATACCGTAAATGCGGCTTCGGTGGGTTCACGGCCAGCCAGCACGATTTTTTGATCGACGCCTCCAAGCTCTTTCCAGTTCGTGATTTTGCGCGTGAGTACGTCAAGCAACTGCTTTTCACTGATATTGCGCACCCCCGCTTTGTCGCCCACGACAAACCCGATTGGCACCCGAGCGAGCAGAATCTCCTTCTTGTTCTGTCCCTTTTCATCGCTGTTCAAGGGGCGGCCCGTTCGCCCAAACAGGAATTTTCCTGAAGCATCGATCCCACCTGAATGTTTGATTGAACGTTCCTCAATATTAAACTCATACCCCCGCGCCACCGGTAATTTTGAAAAATGCTGGAAGAACAGTTTCACTACCTCGGTCGAGGGCCCCGCACCCATTACAGGTTGCTTTTCCGCGGCAAAAACTGCGCCGGAAGTCAGCAAGGAAAAAGCGACTAATGCACCGCGCACGAAATTATGGCTTAGCATGGACAATCATTCCTAATATATTGAGTTTTATGCAAAATATCATATTTTTGGTTGAATTCCCTGCCGGAATGAATTCAGGGAAGAAGCAGAAAGGGCGGCCACTACTGAACAAGATGGAATTCCTGAGTGCATTTATCAAATTCCAGAAGTGAATGCGACGGAATCATACGGACCTTGCAATGATGATGCCATCACTTAGGCCCTTTCTGGGCGCAAAAAAGCCGGGAACCTGTAATGCTTAGGGCTTCCGGCTTTTTTGACTGCTTTGAAACAAATTCTGGTGGTGATAGGTGGACTTGAACCACCGACCCCAGCATTATGAGTGCTGTGCTCTAACCAACTGAGCTATATCACCTAAAGAGAGCGGCATTTTACTTTTTGCACCGGATTTGTCAAGTCGGGTATAATCCAGCGCTTCAAATCACGCGCCCGTAGCTCAGATGGATAGAGTATTGGTTTCCGAAGCCAAGGGTCACAGGTTCGACTCCTGTCGGGCGCGCCAATCCATGACGAATCTGGGCACCTCTAGCGGGGTGCCCATTTTTATTTCAGAAACCACCTGATTTAGCGCCGTCGTATTCCCGGTCATCGTGGCGGCAATGATATGGCTGTCGGTAAAGCGTGATTTCTTCAAGGGAACCTCTGATATTTTACGAGAACATTCCACTTTTGACGTCAGCTAATTTACGGGCGGATTGCCCTTCATGTAATTTCCAGATAAGAGAAATATTTTGACATTCTTCGAAATTTCTCATATGTTTCCATATATGAGAAATATATAAAATCCTGGCATAAAGATTTCATTGTTACTTATATATGGAAACCATGACTCGTTCACTAGCGGCGCCCGTGACTATCGATAGCCCGGAAATGGGGGACGCTACCGCACTTGGGCGTGCTATACGTGCGCAGCGCCTTGCCTCAGGATTGCGAATCGACGATGCTGCGGCACTTTGTGGTGTTTCAGTTGCCGTGCTTTCCCGTCTGGAAAACGGCGCCACTGGCGTATCGGTTGGCCGTATATTTAAGGTTCTTGACGCACTAGGACTCGCCTTGCTTGTTATCAACAAGCCTGAAGTTCCACGCGTTTTAGCCGCGCTGGCGGAATCGGCCAGCGCATGACCGCTTCGAGCCGCCACAACTTGTATGTGTATGATGCCAACCGCAGTGTCGGCATTATTGGCTACGACGCACGCGAAGAAAGTTTTTCGTTTGCTTATGATCCACAGTGGTGTGCGGCCAAAGATGCTTATCCACTGTCGCCGCCTATCCCACTGATAGGCCCAGAGCCATCCTCTGGCACTGTGCGCCGTTTTCTTGAGAATCTTTTGCCAGAGGGCAAAGCGCTGGAAATTGTTTCGACGACACACCAGGTCTCGAAGAACAATATTTTTGGCCTTGTGCGCCAACTTGGGGCTGAGACATCGGGGGCGCTATCTTTTTTACCGGAAGGCGTGCGCCCAGAATCGCGCTCGACCCGTTTACGAGAAATTCAACCGGACGAATTGCGGCAGCGTATCGAGGCGCGTGCACAGGTGCCATTCGCCGTGTGGGATGGGCGTGTGCGCATGTCGATTGCTGGCTACCAGGACAAATTGGCTGTTTACGTGCATGACAACCGATTTTTTTCTGGTGGAAGGTGCGCTGGCGTCTACTCACATATTGAAGCCGGAACCATTTGATACCCGACTCCATGGGCTCGTTGCCAATGAGCACTTTTGCATGCGCCTTGCCTCGCGATTAGGGCTGAAGACCGCTGAAGTCAGCATCGTCCGCGTGCCGCACGCGGTACTTGTTGTCCGTCGCTTCGACCGCGAAATCACCAATGACACCATGAAGCGGATTCATCTTGTCGATGCTTGCCAGGCACTCGACCTGCCGGTCTCCTATAAATATGAGCGAATCTTCGGATCAGGCAAGGATGTCCGCCATGTTCGGGATGGGGTGAGTTTTGAATCCCTGTTTTCGAAGATTGTCGACTACACGACACAAAAAGCACTGACACGCCAGGCACTAGTGCGTTGGGCTATATTTCAGTATCTGATCGGCAATGCGGACGCCCACGGCAAGAACGTGTCCTTCTTTTGCGGGCCCAGCGGGATGGAAATCGCGCCATTTTACGATTTGGTCAGCGTTGTGCAATATCCGGAACTGGACCACGAACTTGCGATGGGTTATGGGGACGAATTCAGACTTGAGGATATAACCCCATTTGCATGGGCGGATTTTGCCAAACGAATAGGGCTTCAGCGTTCTTTCCTCGCGCGGGAAATGACCCGCATGGCAGATGCAGCCCTTAAGGCAGCGCCAGAGCAGGTGGCTGAGGGGGATTATGTTGACGAGGAGCAAGACCTGGTTCTTCGCATCAGTGCCTTTGTTGCGTTGCAGGCTGAAAACCTGCGCCTCGCTGCAAAGTCAATGCAACAAGTGGATTCGACTTTGCTTTAGCAGTCACACGTGTTGGTCCAGTCGTCCAGAATCACGCAGACCAACCATGACCGAATAGTTGATGTGAGCTGCTTTCGTTTTTTTCTCCTTACAGTTCATTTCATAGTGGGAGTGAGGCTAAATTGTGTATCGAGTAAGCGAAAACCTTCCGCGCTTCATAGGCACTGCATTTTTCCGATATGGTGACAAAAGGCACACGTTGGAGTAGCCTGTTTTCATGAAACCATTTCGCTGGAGTGCGGAGAAGAACGAGACGCTCAGATCAGAGCGTGGCATTTCATTCGAGAGCATCGTTGTCGCAGTGGAATCCGAAGGCCTGCTGGACATCTTGGCTCACCCAAACCAGTTGAGATACCCTAAGCAGCGTGTTCTTGTCGTGGCGTGTGACAATTACGTCTACTTGGTGCCGTTTGTCGAAGAGGAGGACTATTTCTTCCTCAAGACAGTTATCCCGAGCCGTAAGGCAACGAGAGATTATCTGAATCAAGGTGAAACTGATGCCGAAAATTGATGACTACGAACGCGAAATTCTCAGTACATATGAGAAAGGGCAACTCAAGTCCGTTGCTACCAAAGCCGAGCTTGTGAAACTCAAGGCGGCGGCGCGTGCCACCGCCATCAAGGATCGTAGGGTTAACATACGCCTGTCCTCTGGCGATTTGAGCGATATCCAGACCAGGGCGCTCGAAGAAGGTATCCCGTACCAGACGCTCATTGCAAGCGTACTTCATAAATACGTTACGGGCCGTTTGACAGAACGACCCTCGCCTGCTACTGAACAGACGGTTCGCCCAGCGTCAAAGCGCCGCACCACGTCAGGCCACTAAAGGGTTGGATTGCGTGCAAGTGCCCAACTTGTAGTTTGGTTAGGCTCACATCACTTTTATCAATGTCCTTCTTTTGCGGGCCCAGCGGGTTGGAAATCGCGCCATTTTACGATTTGGTCAGCGCTGTGCAATATCCGGAACTGGACCACGAACTTGCGATGGGTTACGGGGACGAATTCAGACTTGAAGATATAACCCCATTTGCATGGGCGGATTTTGCTAAACGAATAGGGCTTCAGCGCTCTTTCCTCGCGCGGGAAATGACCCGCATGGCAGATGCAACCCTTAAGGCAAGGTGGCTGAGGGGGATTATGTTGACGAGGAGAAAGGCCTGGTATGGCTGTTTGCTTGCCGTGCCATCAAGTATCTGGCAGAATTGTATCGCATTTGCAATGCACGAGGAGCCAGAATGAAAACTACCAATTTCCCTTCGCTACGCGTCACCCCTGAATTCCGGCAAGCGGCTGAACAGGTTTTACAAGAAGGAGAGAGCCTGTCGAGCTTCATCGAGGCGTCGATCCGCGAGAATATCACCCGCCGACAGTTGCAAGGCGAGTTCATCGCGCGCGGTCTGGCGTCTCGCGATCACGCACGCGAAACGGGAGGCTACGTGAGTGCGGATACCGTACTTGAGCGGCTGGAAAACATGCTGGCCGCAGCCAAGGCTGGCAAGTGAGCTACCGCATCCGCTTTACGGAAGAAGCGGAAAACGACCTAGTTCGGCTTTACGAATTCATTCTGGCGCGGGATGAAGCAGATTGGAGCTTGGCCGAACGAACACTGGAAGCCATCAGGAATGGGCTCCACAGCCTGGCATTGACGCCATTCAGCTTTCGCAAGGCAATGCCGGACAATCCCTTTCTGCGTGAGGTGGTCATCCCGTTTGGCGCGAGTGGTTATGTGGCGTTATACGAAATCGAGCCGGAAGAAACCATCACAATTCTGGCGGTCAGGCATCAGCGCGAAGATGACTATCATTGAGCTTGTACAAGCACGGCAAAAACCATGTCCTCAATGAATGCCAGCTTGCTAAACGAATAGGGCTTCAGCGTTCTTTCCTCGCGCTGGAAATGGCCCGCATGGCAGACGCAGCCCATAAGGCGGCACCTGAGCAGGTGGCTGATGGGGGGTATGTTGACGAGAGGAGCAAGGCCTGGTTCTTCGCATCAGTGCCTTTGTTTCGTTGCAGGCTGAAAACCTGTGTCTCGCTGCAAAGGCAATGCAACAAGTGGATTCGACTTTGCTTTAGCAGTTGTAGCAAAATGTGGCAGATGGTTCCCGAAGCCAAGGGTCACAGGTTCGACTCCTGTCGGGCGCGCCAATCCATGATGAATCTGGGCACCTCTAGCGGGGAGCCCAGATTCATTTCAGAAACTACCTGAACTTCTTGCTGAAAAATATCAGCTGAAAAGTTGCTGATTAACTCACCAGTCGTCTCCGCCTCAATAACCATTCCTTCCAATGGCCATTCACTCGATATGTGCGATAGCGTACAGAGCATTTTTGAAAATTAGAGGAGCATCTCTACTAATGATCAACAAGCGCTTGCGGGATCTGATACAAGGTCGCCTGTAACGCCCGGGTGGTCTAGGTTTAACGATCAGGATTTGATCCAAGTCCTTTTGAATTTGCCAAGGAGAGCCCCACCATGAAACAACTTAAATACATATCCAGCATCATTCTGGTCATCTTGTTTGCGACTCTGCTGGGTTGCGCCTCAACGTCCAAGCAGGAGGGCACAGGGGAATACATTGATGACAGCGTTATCACGACCAAGGTAAAGGCAGCGGTATTTCAGGAACCCACTTTGAAATCCGCAGAAATAAATGTCGAAACCTTCAAGGGGTCGGTTCAGTTGAGCGGCTTCGTCAATTCAGCCGCCGATATAAACAAGGCTGTCGAAGTTGCACGCAGCGTCAAGGGCGTGACCTCGGTCAAGAATGACATGCGCGTCAAGGGTCGATAGTCAGTTTGCAGAACATTTAGGAGTAGCAAAAATGCTTGGAACTATTGCGATTATTTTAATAATTCTCTGGCTGCTTGGTCTGGTTTCTTCATACACCATGGGCGGTTTTATTCACATTCTCCTGGTCATTGCGATCGTGGTGATATTGGTGCGTGTCATTCAAGGTCGACGCCTGTAACGGCCTTGGCGTTTTTCAATGCGGCGGCGGATGCCGGGTATGCGAACCGTTTGTTCTCGGTTTCGGTTTTACCCCGCTTTTCGGATGTCAAGACAAACATAATTAATGGGAGTTGATAAGATGAATGCAATCAAGATGTTGGCAATTGCGCTGATCGTGGCTGGTAGTCTGGGCTTGCTGTATGGCGGGTTCACTTACACCAAGGATACGCATCAGGCCAAAATAGGACCGATCGAGTTGTCGGTCCAGGAGAAGGAAACCGTAAACGTGCCGATATGGGCCGGGGTAGGGGCGATCGTAGCGGGTATGGCCCTGCTTTTCGTTCGTAAATAACATCCTTTTTCCAGATTGGCGTAATCAGGTTTTGGTCAGCCGTGACGAATTCACGGCGTTGACTTTTTTGAGACGCAATATCGCAAAGCAACAAAACAGGAGCACAACATGAACAAGATGGAAGTCGTAGCGGAAAAAAGCATTGATCAATTATCTGAAGAACTGATTGCCGATTTCAAGGTGGTCGTTGCAGATGCGGAAGCGCTGGTGAAGGCGACTGCTAATCAAGGTGGGGAAAAACTGGTCGAAGTACGTACCAAAATGGAAGAATCCCTTAAAGTTGTGAAGGCCAGAATGGCGGAGACGCAGACGCAACTGCTGGTCAGGACCAAAGCGGCAGCCAGGGCTACCGATGTTTACGTTCACGAAAATCCATGGAAAGCTATCGGCCTCGGCACAAGTGTCGGCGTGGTGATTGGCTTGCTCATTGGCCGCCGCTAGTCTCTTTGCATTGCTCACGTCTCCCTGCATGGGAGCAAGGGCTACTTGAATCGCTGGCCATGCTCGCAGGAGCGAGGTGGTCAGGCGAGTCTGGAATGGCCCTTAACTATCCCTGGCGATGCAGGATGCGTTCATATGTTTCCTTGTCGCTCCGGTAACAGTTGCAGGATGCGGCTTCCAGGCCCTTAATATCACGAATCCTGATGTCTCCCCGACTATAGCTGATTAGTTTCTTATGTTGCAGTGAACCTGCGGCTTTGGTGACGCCAACACGACGCACACCCAGCATCTGGGCAAGAAATTCGTGCGTGATGTGGAATTCCTCAGAATGTGCCCGATCCCGAGTCATCAGGAGCCAGCGGGCGAGGCGCTCTTCTACCACATGGAAACGGGTGCAAGCGGCTGTTTGCGCGAGTTGGCTCATCAATACATAGATGTATCGGTTCAGTTCCTGTTGCAGGGCTACAGTGTGTTTGAGTTCATGGAGGAACCATTCCACATCCATGCGCCATGCGGGGCCTGAGCCCTGCACCACGGCCTGCAACGGTGAAATATTCACCCCAAGGATGAGGGGAATCCCGTACATGCCCTCACTGCCGACCAAGGCTACCTCCAGACTGCTGTGACCGTCGATCGGTGTCAGCAATGAAATGAAACTGTCGGTGGGAAAGTAAACGTGGCGAATAGTCTCCCCAGGCTCGCAGAGAATATCTCCAAAAACAAGCTCTACTTGCTCGCAGCCAGAAACAAAATGCTGCCGATCTTTATGAGAAAGGCTGGCAAGCAGATGGTTATCTACTGGTGCATGGTTTGCAGATGGCACTGGATTCTCCTGAATGTTGGAGATCATTGAAGCGTCAGAACGCTGCGCTGGCAGCGCTGCGACAAGGGCTACTCTTATTTGGAAGAAACAGGGACGACCACCACCGTGTTAGTGCCAGTCTTGCTGGCACCTCCTTTGGCAAGCATAAGCCGAAGTGCTGGCCAATTCTGTACGCTGGCGAACATTGCGCTATATTTTTCAAGGGGCGACATGGTCGGGGGATGTGGAAGAGGAGTCCTGCCGGACTTCACATTCATGCGAATGCCGTGAAGATAAATCTCTAGGGAAGCGCTGATTTAACCGTCATTGCGAGGAGCAAAGCGACGAAGCAATGACGGTTAAATCAGCGGCTTCCTGGCAAATTTCCTCCAGAAAAGCTGGAGGATAACGCCCTACACCATGTTCAATGATTTAGGGCGTGATGCGCCACTGTGCTGCCCACGCCGGGAGGTCGCAGCCTTTGTAAACATGCAAGGGTGCCCGGATTTCGTTGCTGTCGTGCCGGGGAGCAGGCGAGCAAATTCATTTTTGACGACTTGGTAGCACTCGCAGGCCCCTTTCTCCAGACCGGATCGGTCAAGCACCGTGATATGGCCACGGTGGTAGCTAATTAACCCGGCAAATTGCAATTTCCCTGCGGCTTCCGTGACGCCTTCGCGGCGCACGCCCAGTGCATGGGCGATCAACTCCTGGGTCACAGTCAGTTCGTTGGCTGAAATCCGGTCGAGGCTTTGCAACAGCCAGCGACATAATTGCTGGTCTACCGAATGAAGCCGGTTACAGACTGCGGTCTGGGATATCTGTGTCATCAGCGCCTGAGCGTAATGCAGCAACAGTTTTTGCAATGTACCTGAACGGCTTCCTCTGGTACGAATGAATTCATTCTTCAGTAACTGCGACTTCAGCCGATAGGCAGAGCCCACACTTTGCACCATGGCCCGATTGGGCATGGTTTCTCCGCCCATCAGGAGGGCGATGCCGAGCATGCCCTCGTTGCCGATTCCGGCAATTTGAGCTGACCGGCCATCTTCCATGTCATAAAGCAGAGACACGGTACAAGTCGTCGGGAAATACGCATAACGCAACCCGCCACCGGATTCGCACAGAACATCTCCGAATGGCATCTGAATGAATTCGAGGTGGGGAGACAAGTGCTCAAGTTCGTTCCCAGGCAATGCAGCGAGTAGGTGATTTTGTCGTGGATCATGCTGGGCAGCCATATGAGCCTCCATGAACAAGCGCATCAGCTTCCTCGTCACTGCCGGGGTGATAGCAGAAGCCTGGGTCATGATGATATCCATCGAATAAACCCAATGTTTGTGAGCATCCAGGCACACAAAATGGAAATGCAGAATGAATAATATTAAAAATTTAATCGTTACAAAAAGATTAGTAAATAAGGCATGGTATGTATTGTTGAATGGTGGAAAGCGTGTTTGCCGATGGCTTATTGCAGAAAATGGGCCTGAAATCTTCAGGTCATATGTGCGACACCGTACAGACGATGCCTGGTTCAAAAGGCATCCTTATTCATGCCGGATTAATTGAGCGGTGAGCAGGGACTCGAAAGCGTTACCTTTTGGTCGCAGAGAGTTTGGTTTTATATATTTATTGGAGATTGAATCATGAAACAACTTGGCAAATATCTTTCTGCATTTTTCCTGGCCGTCATGCTGGCGGGCGTGATGGGTTGTGCATCCACTTCAAAACAGGAAGGGACTGGCGAGTACATCGACGATAGCGTCATCACCACCAAGGTAAAGGCTGCCATATTTAATGAGCCAACCTTGAAGTCTGCTGAAATCAATGTTGAAACTTTCAAGGGGGTCGTTCAATTGAGTGGCTTCGTTAATTCCCAGGCCGACATCAACAAGGCAGCCGATATTGCACGCAGCATCAAGGGCGTGACTTCGGTCAAGAATGACATGCGGCACAAGTAATTGCCGTCGAACGGCCCCAGAGGTTCTGCTTCAGGGGGTCGTTTGACTATCTTTTAATCTGAAGATCAATTGCGGATTAAATTTTCGGTAATTTGAATACGTTTTTAAGGGTAGCCAAAATGAAAAAGTCATGGGATTTCAAATTAATCGGCATTTCGATGCTGTTGGTTGTCGGGCTTGCCGCATGTGACAAGCCTGGGCCTGCGGAAACAGCAGGTAAAAAGATAGATCAGACAGCTGAAACAGCTGGCCAGAAAATAGGTGAAGCGGCCGATACCGTCGGTGAAAAAATGGACGCGCAAGGCGAAAAAGCCGGTGTAGCCATTGAAGATGCCGAAATTACGGCCAAGATCAAAGCCGCCATTTTTGCAGAACCCGGCCTCAAGACGCTGCAGATCAGTGTTGATACCGTAAAAGGCGTAGTGACAATAACCGGGTCGGTTGATTCGCAAGCAAATAGCGATCTGGCAAAAACACTGGCAGGCGCGGTTGATGGCGTAAAAGACGTTGAGAACAGGCTGGTTCTAAAGTAGATCGAATGAGACCGGCTTGGTCGCCAGCCACTTTAAGGAAAGATGATGGAAATTAAAGACGCGTACAAACAAAAAATGACGGCGCAACTGAAAGAATGGGGCGCCCAGATTGATTTATTGGAAGCCAAACTGGAGAACACGGGGGCTGACATGAAGGTTCGGCACGCCGAGGAACTTCATGAGTTGCGTGCCAAACAGCGTGTGGCATCTGAAAAAATGCAGGAGCTGGAGAAGGCCACCGGCGAGGCGTGGGAACAGGTCAGGGAAACTACTGACAAAATCTGGGAAGACATTAAGACTGGCCTTGCTGACACCCATTCCAGATTCAGGTGATGCGTTGGCAGGCGGACACCGCTCGCGGATGAAACCGCAATTAAGCACAAATACCGAGACCCGTCCCGATGGCAGCAATCCCAACTCTCGCATCGGAATCGCCGGCAGGCGATCAGGAGCCCGCAGCACAGGTCTTTGAGACTGCCAATCGCTTGACCATTCACGTTCCTGTGGATGCTCGCGGTGTGGCGCTGGGCATACTGGCGACAGTCGCACTGGTGTTTGCGCTGGACTGGATGCAGAAGTTTTTTGTTCCCCTGTTGCTCGGAATTTTCCTGGCTTACACCCTGAACCCTCTCGTTGTATGGTTGGAACGGATCAAGATCCAGCGCGTGCTGGGGACAACCATGGTGATGCTGGCCGTTGTGAGCGCACTCGTGCTGGGTACCTACTCGTTACGTGGGCAGATGCAGTCGATCGTCGCGCAACTGCCCGAAGCCGCGAGCGAGCTGTCTGAAGGTTTTACCAGCATGCGGGACGACCCCGGCGGGAACATGCAAAAAATGCAAACCGCCGTAGGCGCAGTGGAAAAGGCGACCAGCCAGATCGCCGGCATCCCGCCAGGCCCCAGGCAGCGCACGACTCACGTCACCATCGACACACCCGGATTCAAGCTGGGCAATTTCATGTGGGCGGGCTCCATGGGAGCCCTGGGTTTCATTGCCCAGGCGATCATGGTGATCTTTTTGGCCTTTTTTCTCCTGGCGGGCGGCGACACCTTCAAGCGCAAGCTGGTACGACTCGCGGGGCCGACCTTATCGAGGAAGAAAATCACGATCAACATCCTTAACGACATCAACGATTCCATCCAGAAATATCTGTTCATGCTGTTAACGACTAATCTACTTTTAGGATTGCTAAGCTGGATCGCATTCCGCTGGATCGGCCTGGAAAACGCCGGGGCGTGGGCCGTTGCTGCGGGCTTGCTGCATGTCATTCCTTATGTCGGTCCGATCTTCACTGCAGCCGCGACCGGGATGGCTGCTTTCATGCAGTTTGACTCGTTTTCGATGGCGTTGCTGGTCTCGGGGGCATCATTGGCGATTGCCACGATCGTCGGCACTTTGGTAACCACCTGGATGACCGGGAAAATCGCCAAGATGAATGCAGCGGCTGTATTTATCTCGCTGCTGTTCTGGGCATGGCTGTGGGGGGTGTGGGGCATGCTGCTCGGCATTCCAATCATCGTCATCCTGAAAGTGGTGTCCCAGCATGTAGAACAAATGCAGCCTGTGGCAGAGATTCTTGGGGAGTAGAAACACTCAGGCATGCTAATGAATTAGCAGTGCACCATTGATCAGCCCAGTCTGGTCCGGGCTTCAATATGTAGATGTCCCATCAACAATCAGGAGCGAAAATCATGGGTAGAGAACAAAAAAGCAACAAGGCAGACAAGAAGCAAGCGGTCATGACGCCAAAGGAAAAGAAAGCGGCGAAAAAATCAAAGAAGGAGTCCAGGGGAATTGTTGTTCCATGACAAGACGCCGGGCGTTTTTATAAAACCGCAGTCATCACGAATTTATGAAGAATCCGGGATGATTCTTAAACTGGGTTGACTGCCGAACTCAAACAGGGAGAATGTCATAGTCATCAAGGAGTTCGGATTTTCGGCACGTACACGAAATGCGCTGCGCAACGACCGGGATACCGAGTTGCTGCGCTCGGAGTTGTTCAGCATCGAGCAACTGAAGCGTCACGCGGTCACGCTGGCTGGCCAGCATAGAATCGATCCGCATCCGGGGCCGGACAGGTTGCTGCCACGGCTGGCGGACAATGAGCGCGTTCTGCTGGCGGCGTATGACGTCGTGACAGCCGCAGCCACGCCGGGACAACGGATCGTGCCGGCAGAGGCCTGGCTGCTCGACAATTTCTATCTGATCGAGCAGCAGATCAGCCTGGCGCGTCGCCATCTGCCGCGCGGCTACAGCCGGCAGTTGCCGCGACTGGCTGATGGCCTGTCAGCCGGTTTCCCCGCATCTATGACTTGGCGCTGGAGTTGATCTCTCACATGGACGGCCGTGTCGACAGCGACAATGCCACCCAGTTCATCGCCGCCTACCAGACTGTTGAACCCTTGAAGCTGGGCGAATTGTGGGCCTTCCCGATCATGCTGCAGCTGGCGCTGCTGGAAAACCTGCGCCGCGTTGGCTTGCGTATCGCCCGTCGGCGCGAGGAGCGCGACGCGGCCATCACCTGGGCAGACCGCATGCTCGCGACGGCCGAAAGGGAACCGAAACAGCTGATCCAGTTGCTGGCCGAGTTTGCCAATGCCGATGTGCCGCTGACCGCGCCGTTTGTGGAGGAGTTTTACGCAAGACTCCAGGCTCAGGGGCCTGCCATGGCGTTCGTTCAAACCTGGGTCGAGCAAAAACTGCTCGAGCAGGGGGTGACCGCAACGCAATTGTCGGAGGCGGCCGGCCGCACGGCCGCGACCAACCAGATCTCCATCGCCAACAGTATCGGCAGTCTGCGCTTCATCGGCGCAATGGACTGGCGGAGATTACGTCGAGTCGCTCAGTGTCGTCGAACAGACCTTGCGTGAAGACCCGGCGGGGATGCACGCCAGCCAGGATTTCGCCACGCGCGACCGCTACCGGCATGTCATCGAAGATGTGGCCCGAGGCTGTTCGCGCAGTGAATGGGCGGTGGCGCGCGAAGCCATTGTGCTCGCGCAGATGCTGTGCAGCGCCTGGGCGCAGCAAGACCGCAGCGCGCATGTCGGGTACTACCTGATCGATCACGGGCGGCAGATGCTGGAGCGTGCGGTCGGCTGCCGTTTGTCGTGGAAACTGCAGGCCAGCCGGGCGAGCCGGAATTTTCGCCTGTTCCTTTACCTCGGCCCCATCCTGCTGCTCACCGCGCTGGCGACCTCGGTCGTGCTTTTCTCTTTCACCGGACTTGAATTGAGCGACTGGCGCTTCTGGTTTTTTGCGCTCACCGGCCTGATCGGCGTCTCGGCGCTGGCCGTCCCGCTGGTGAACCTGCTGGTCACGCTCATCATGCCGCCGCGTGCGTTGCCACGACTGGATTTTTCGCGGGCATTCCGGATATGTCACCGCACCATGGTGATCGTCCCCACCCTGCTGAGCAGGCCGGAAGAGATCGACGATCTGCTCGAAGCCCTGGAGATCCGTTATCTCGGCAATCGCGATCCCAATCTGTTCTTTGCCCTGCTGACGGATTTCCGCGACGCGCCGGAGCAAACCCTGCCCAGCGATGACGCCTTGCTCGCCCACGCGCGCGCCGCTGTCCAGGCGCTCAACGAGACCTACCGCGATGATCGCCCGTGCATCTTCTACCTGTTTCACCGCCCCCGGGTATGGAATCCTTTCGAACGGGTGTGGATGGGATATGAGCGCAAGCGCGGCAAACTGGAGCAGTTCAATGCCTTGCTGCGGGGCGGGGAACAGGCCGCGTTCTCGGATATTGTCGGTGATGCAGTCCATTCTCGCTTCGATCCAGTACGTCATCACCCTGGATACCGACACGCAACTGCCCCGCGACGCCGCACGCACGCTGGTAGGCAACCTCGCGCATCCGCTCAACCGGCCGGTGTACGACGCCGACAAGGGACGCATCGTCGAAGGCTACGCAATCCTGCAGCCGCGCGCTTCGATCAGCCTGACCAGTGCAGGCCAGTCACGCTTTACCCAACTGTTCGCGGGCGAGTCAGGCATCGACCCCTACACGCGCGAGGTGTCGGATGTCTACCAGGATATTTTCGGAGAGGGGTCGTTCATCGGCAAGGGCATCTACGATGTGGACGCTTTTCGTCAGGCCGTCGATGGTCGCTTTCCGGAGAACCTCATTCTCAGCCACGACTTGCTGGAAAGTGGGTATGCGCGCTCGGCGCTGGTGACCGATGTCGACCTCATCGAGGAGCATCCGGCCAGCTACGCCATGGAGTCCAGCCGGCGCCACCGCTGGATACGCGGCGACTGGCAGCTTGCCGGCTGGCTGCTGCCGCGCGTGCCCGGGCCTTCCGGGCTGGATGGAAAGGCGAAGCGCCAAGCCAACCCGCTCTCGGCCCTGTCAGTGTGGAAGATTTTCGACAACCTCCGGCGCAGCCTCGTGCCGCCGTCGCTGCTTGCCTTGCTGGCAGGCGGATGGCTGTTCGGTCCAGGAGCCGGCGTGGTTCTGGACCCTGCTGGTCGCAACCGTGGTGTTATTGCCGACCATGCTGTCCAGCGCGATCGAACTCATCCGCAAGCCGGAAGAACGCGATTGGCTGCCGCACCTGATCCTGACCGGTAAATCCGTGGGCCGCCCTATCGTGCTCGCCTTGCTGAACCTGGCCTTTCTGCCCTACGACACCCTGATTTGCCTGGATGCAATCCTGCGCTCCGGTGTGCGCATGCTGTTCACTCGGCGCGGCTTGCTGCTCTGGCATGTGCGTTCCTATGCACGCCGCAACGCGCGACGCACGCTGGCCGATTTCTTCATGGAAATGTGGATCGCGCCTGTTGTGGCGCTGATGCTGGCATTCGCATTGCAAGGCGAGGCGTTGATTTTCTGTGCGCCTGTCCTGTTGCTGTGGCTGGCGTCTCCTGTTGTCGCCTGGTGGATCAGCATGCCGCTGGTGCCCTCCGTGCCAGACTTGAGCGTCGAGCAACAGGTTTTCCTGCGGGCTTCGGCCCGGCGAACATGGCGCTTCTTCGCGGAGTTCGTCGGCCCGGAAGACAACTGGCTGCCGCCCGACAACTTCCAGGAATATCCGGCGCCGGTCATCGCCTCGCGTACCTCGCCCACCAACATCGGCATGTCGCTGCTGGCCAATCTGGCTGCGTACGATTTCGGCTACATTTGCGCCGGCGAATTCCTGCGCCTGACCGGAAACACCCTGGCCACGATGGAAAAACTGGAACGCTACCGCGGCCATTTATACAACTGGTACGACACGCGCACGCTGCAAGCCTTGCGCCCGCAATACGTTTCTTCGGTGGATAGCGGCAACCTGGCCGGTTGCCTGCTCACCTTGCAGGAAGGGCTGGCTGAGCTGAAAAATCAGCCGGTGCTGTCATCGAATGCATTTCAGGGGCTGCAGGATACCTTGCTGGTGCTTGCCGAACATCTGCCATCTTCACCTGCTCCGGATCTGGCGAACAAGATCAGGTTTCTGCAGGAAAAACTGCACACGCTTACGCTGAACGGGACGCCACAAACTATGCCTGCCGCCGTCAGTATGCTGGATGAGATTCATCAGTCCGGCGAGCGACTGGTTACATGGCTGCCGGCAGATATCGATATCGACGGCGAACTGTATTACTGGGCGCAGGCATTCGACCGGCAAGTATGCGCACTTCGGGATGAGCTTGGATTTCTGGCACCCGGGTCGCATTCACTGCAGCAGTATCCCGACACTGGCGGAATTGGCCGGAGAGCGTACAGCAGGTGGCGAAGCGCTGTCGCCTGCCGCGGTGGAAAGACTGAGGATCATCGACGCCATGGTGGAGCGTTGCCGCGAACTGGCAGCGATGGATTTTGAGTTTCTCTACGATACGTCGTGCGGCTTGCTGGCCATCGGTTACGACGTGGGCGAACGACGCCGCGATCCGTCCTGTTACGACCTGCTGGCATCGGAAGCGCGCCTGGCCAGTTTTCTGCTCATCGCAGCAGGGGCAGGTGCCGCAAAAGCACTGGTTCTCGCTCGGCCGCCTGCTGACCAGCCATGGCGGCGACGTGAGCCTGATTTCGTGGAGCGGCTCGATGTTCGAGTACCTCATGCCGCAACTGATCATGCCGAGTTACGACAACACCTTGCTGGAGCAGACCTGCAAGGCCGCGGTGTCGCGCCAGATCGAATACGGTCTGCAGCGCGCCGTGCCCTGGGGCATTTCCGAATCCTGCTATAACGCCACCGACATGCACCAGGTCTATCAATACCGGGCGTTCGGCGTGCCCGGCCTTGGCTTCAAACGCGGGCTGGGAGACGACCTGGTCATCGCGCCCTACGCCAGCGCACTGGCGCTGACGGTGATGCCGCTGGAAGCGTGCCGCAACCTGCAGACGCTGGCCGAGCAGGGTTTTCTCGGCGACTACGGGTTCTACGAGGCGATCGATTACACGCCGTCGCGGGTGCCGCGGGGCAAAAATCACGCCATCGTACGCACTTTCATGGCGCACCATCAAGGCATGAGCCTGCTGGCCTTCGAGCATGTATTGCTCAAGCAGCCGATGCAGCGCCGCTTCATGTCTGCCCCGCTGGTGCGGGCGACTGAATTATTGCTGCAGGAGCGCGTTCCGAAGAAGGGGGCGACCTTGCACCCGCACGCTGCCGAAGTCAGCGCCGCCGCGCGGCCTCCTGTCGCGGAAGTTGGCGCAATCATGCGCGTCTTTACCGACCCGAACACGCCGATACCCGAAGTCCATCTGTTGTCCAACGGCAAATATCACGTCATGGCGACCCATGCCGGCGGAGGTTACAGCCGCTGGCGCGACCTGGCCGTCACCCGCTGGCGCGAGGATGCCACTTCCGATTGCTGGGGCACCTTCATATACTTGCGCGACCGTGACACTGGGCGCTTACTGGTCAAGCGCGTATCAACCGACCCTGTGCCGTGCCGATCACTATGAGGCGATCTTCGTGCAGGCGTCGCGCAGAATACCGGCGGCGCGACCAGGCGATCGAAGCCCACACCGAGATCAGCGTTTCACCAGAAGATGACGTCGAGATCCGCCGCGTCACGCTCACCAACCAGTCGAACCGTACCCGTCATATCGAGGTGACGAGTTACGCGGAGGTGGTGCTGGCGCCGTTGAATTCCGATCTTGCCCATCGCGCTTTCAGCAACCTGTTCGTGCAAACCGAAATCCTGCCCGACCGGCAGGCGATCCTCTGCACACGGCGACGCCGCACGCCGGGGGAGCAAATGCCTTGGATGTTTCACCTCCTGGCGGCGCCGGGCGCCACTGCCAGCGATCCGTCCTATGAAACCGACCGTGCAAAGTTCATCGGGCGTGGCAGAACGGCGGCCAACCCGGTGGTGCTGGATAGCACTGACGGCTTGTCGAACACCGACGGCTCAGTGCTCGATCCCATCGTGGCGATTCGCCGCACTCTCAGCTTGTCACCAGATGAATCGGCCGCGTGCAGATCATCTCCGGTGTCGCGGAATCGCGCGAAGCCGCACTGGCTTTGATTGAAAAGTATTGCGACCGGCACTTCGTCGAGCGCGCCTTTGAAATGGCCTGGTTCCAGAGCCAGGAAGTCCTGCGCCACCTCAATGCAAGCGAAGCCGATGCGCAGCTCTACGGCCGTCTGGCCAGCTCCGTCATTCATGGCAATGCCTTGCGCCGCGCCGCGCCAAGCATCATCGCCCGCAACCAGTTGGGTCAGTCCGGACTGTGGCGTTTTGCCGTCTCGGGCGATCTGCCTATCGTCCTGCTGCGCATCGGTGATCTGAGCCGCATCGAGCTGGTCAAACAGGTGCTGCAAGCCCATGCCTATTGGCGCATGAAGGGCTTGGCTGCGGATCTGGTGATTGTGAACGAGGATTTCTCCGGCTATCGGGCAGTCCTGCACGACCAGATCATGGGGCTGATCAACGCGGGTCCCGAAGTGCAAATTCTCGACAGACCCGGCGG
Source organism: uncultured Gammaproteobacteria bacterium (assembly GCA_963741495.1). GTDB lineage: Bacteria > Pseudomonadota > Gammaproteobacteria > Burkholderiales > Sulfuricellaceae > Sulfurimicrobium. The sequence goes on along the minus strand of CAVUID010000012.1, from coordinate 46,530 downwards.
GGTTTTCGTGCGGCGCGCCGAAGAGCTTTCCGAGGAAGACCGGGTATTGTTCCAGACGGTTGCCCGTGTCGTGTTCACCGACACCACCGAGACCTTGATCGAGCAGGTGGAACGTCGCATATCGCCAGAGCGGGTGTCCGACCGATTTGTGCCAGTGCAGCAAGCGCCAACCGAGCGGATTCATCCGCTGGCAGCGCGTGAACGCATTTTCAGCAACGGCCTGGGCGGTTTTACGCCAGATGGGCACGAATACGTCATCACCCTTGAGCCGGGTCAAAGCACGCCGGCGCCGTGGGTCAACGTCATCGCCAGCCCGCATATCGGCACAGTCGTCAGCGAGAGCGGGAGCGCCTATACCTGGGTGGAAAACGCGCACGAGTTCCGCCTCACCACCTGGCACAATGACCCGCTCTCCGACAGCAGCGGCGAGGCGTTCTACATCCGCGACGAGGAAACGGGCGCGTTCTGGTCGCCGACGCCATTGCCGGCCCGAGGCAAGTCGGGCTATGTATGCCGGCACGGCTTTGGCTACAGCGCCTTCGAACATTACGAAGCCGGCATCGCCTCGGAACTGTTCACCTACGTCGCCATGGATGCGCCGGTCAAATTCGTGGTGGTCAAGTTGCGCAACCATTCAGGGCGCGCTCGCGAGTTGTCGTTGACCGGGTATTGGGAGCTGGTGCTCGGTGAGTGGCGCCATGCCAACCTGATGCACGTGGTGACTGAAACCGACCCGCACAGCGGGGCGCTGTTTGCCCGCAATGCCTATGGCCGGGAATGCGCCAACCGGGTGGTCTTTGCGCAGGTCAGCGAAGCAGAACGCACGATGAGTGGAAACCGTACTGAATTCATTGGCCGCAACGGCTCGCTAGCCAATCCGGCGGCGATGCGGCGCAAGCATTTATCGGGCAGGACAGGTGCGGGTCTGGACCCTTGCGCGGCGATACAGACCCGGATCGAACTGGCCGACGGGCAGGAACGCGAGATCGTGTTCGTTTTCGGCGCGGCCCGCGACGGCGACGAAGCACGACATTTCATCCAGCGCTTTGCCGGGCCGGCACGCGCACGGCAGGCACTGGAAGGGGTATGGGGCTACTGGAACCACACCCTGGGCGCGGTTCACGTGGAGACGCCAGACCCCGCGCTGAATGTGCTGACCAATGGCTGGCTGGTGTACCAGACGCTGTCCAGCAGACTATGGGGCCGCAGCGGCTATTACCAGTCCGGTGGCGCCTACGGTTTCCGCGATCAATTGCAGGACACCATGGCGCTGCTCCATGCAACGCCATGGCTTGCCCGCGAGCAGCTGATCCGTTGCGCCGGGCGCCAGTTCCTCCAGGGCGACGTGCAACACTGGTGGCATCCGCCCAACGGGCAAGGCGTGCGTACCCATTTCTCCGATGACTATCTGTGGCTGCCGTATGCCGTCTGCCGTTATGTGCAGGCGACCGGCGATACGGGCGTGCTCGACGAGCAGGTGCACTTTCTCGAAGGCCGCGAGTTGAATACGGAAGAGGAAGCCTACTACGACCAGCCGCAACGTTCGGCTGAAAGTGCCAGCCTGTACGAGCATTGCGTGCGTGCCATCAAACATGGCTTGCGCTTTGGCGCACATCAACTGCCGCTGATGGGCTGCGGCGACTGGAACGATGGCATGAATCTCGTCGGCCGAGACGGCCGGGGCGAGAGCGTCTGGCTGGCGTGGTTCCTGTATGAGAACCTTCAGCGCTTTGCCGGACTGGCGCGCTCCCATAACGACGCGGACTTTGCCGAAACATGCAGCGGGCAGGCAGAACTGCTGCGCAGCAACATCGAAGCCCATGCCTGGGACGGAGACTGGTACCAGCGCGCCTGGTTCGATGATGGCACCCCCCTGGGTTCGTCCGGCAACGACGAATGCCAGATCGATTCGATCAGCCAGAGCTGGGCGGTGATTTCGGGCGGCGGCGACCCCATGCGAGCCCGCCAGGCGATGGCGGCGGTGGACCAGCGCCTGGTGCGACGCGAAGCGCAGCTAATCCAGCTGCTCGACCCGCCATTCGATCAATCAAACCTTGAGCCCGGCTATATCAAGGGCTACGTGCCCGGCGTGCGCGAGAACGGCGGCCAATATACCCATGCTGCGATCTGGGCCACGATGGCATTTGCCATGATGGGTGACACGGAACGCGCGTGGGAATTATTCGCCATGCTCAATCCCGTCAATCGCGGCCGCACGCCCACAGAGATCGAACGCTACAAGGTCGAGCCCTACGTCATGAGCGCGGATATTTACGCTGCCACGCCACACACCGGACGAGGCGGCTGGTCCTGGTACACCGGCGCAGCAGGCTGGATGTACCGGCTGAGCGTGGAAACCCTGCTGGGCCTGCAACTGGAAGTGGATCACCTGCGCATTGCACCGTGTATGCCGGCCCATTGGGAGTCGTTCAAAATCCACTACCGTTATCGCGAGACCTTCTACCACATTACCGTCAGGCGTGTTGCCGAAGCATTGAACAGCGTCACGGTGGATGGTGTCGAACTTCCTGATGCAGTCATTCCGCTGATTGACGACCGCAAAGATCACGCGGTTGAAGTGAAAATAATAGCATCCCCACGGATTCATACTTGAGCAAGGAGATAAACATGAACATGACTTTAAGTCTCACCCCGCTGGTTTCGCTGATCGCCGGCATACTCATTTTGCTTGTGCCGCGCCTGCTGAGTTATATCATCGCAATCTATCTGATTCTTATCGGCCTGATCGGGCTGTTCGGCGGAAGCGGTTTACATCTCCGGTAAGAGATGGCCACAATTGCCTGTGTGGCATTGCAGATATTTAGCTTGGTGATGGTTGCCAGGGTTATCCTGCGATATCGGGAAAATCCATAGACAGAGCAAACCTATGCAATTCAAAGACTATTATCAGGTCATGGGGGTCGCGCGTGACGCGACCCAGGATGAGATCAAGCGAGCCTACCGCAAGCTGGCGCGCAAATATCATCCGGATGTCAGCAAGGAACCCGATGCCGAGGTTCGTTTCAAGGAGTTGGGTGAAGCCTATGAAGTGCTGAAGGATGCGGAAAAGCGCACTGCTTACGATCAGCTTGGCACCAATTTTAAAGGTGGGCAGGAGTTTCGCCCGCCGCCGGACTGGAACGCGGGCTTCGAATTCAGCGGCGGTGGCTTTACGGGCGGCGATGCTGCGGACTACAGCGATTTTTTCGAATCGCTGTTCGGGCGAGGATTCCACGCGGGCCAAGGTGGGCGCGCGCCATTCCCCGCCAGAGGCGAGGATCACCATGCCAAGGTGCTCATTGATCTGGAAGACGCCTATCAGGGCGCAAACCGGATCATCACGCTACGGGTTCCCGGTGTGGACGCACAGGGTCATGTTTTCACCAGAGAGCGCGTCCTCAACGTAAGCATTCCGAAGGGTATCCGCGAAGGCCAGCACATTCGTCTCGGCGGGCAGGGCAGTGCCGGTGTCGGAGAAGGTCAAGCGGGGGATCTGTATCTCGAAATCGAATTTCGGACGCATCCGCTTTACCGGGTCGAAGGCAGGGATATTCATATCGACTTGCCGGTGGCGCCCTGGGAGGCGGCGCTGGGCGCCACCGTAAAAGTGCCGACGCTCGGTGGCGTCGTGGAGCTCAAAATACCTGAAGGCTCAGTATCCGGATACAAGCTGCGGCTGAAGGGGCGGGGCATGTCGGGCGATCCGCCCGGCGATTGCTATGTGAGATTGGCGATTGTGCTGCCGCCGGCCGATAGCGAAGCCGCCAAGGACATCTATCGGAAAATGGCCCAGGAAATGAACTTCGATCCGCGTGCCAAACTGGGGGTGTAATCGATGGAAAACGGAAACATGCTGCCGCAACTTGAAATATGCATACTGGAAGAGCAAACCCAGCTGACGCTGGCTGATCTATGCCGTGCCTGTGCCGTCAATGCCGAGCAGATCATCGAGTTGGTGGATATCGGCGTGCTGGAACCTCTCGGCCGCGAACCGGCGCGCTGGCGTTTCGGCGGCGTCAGCCTGCACCGCGCGCGCAGGGCTTTACGCCTGCAACGCGATATTGGCATTGATCTCGTCGGAGTGGCACTCGCACTGGAACTGCTGGACGAAATCGACTCGCTGCGGGCACGACTGCGGGCGCTGGGTGGGGAGTGAGCTGGCATCAAAATCGGCTGAAATCCTTCGGGACGGTTCATTCTTAAGTACGACAGGTTCCAGCCATGCCACATTGACGTAAGGGTTTCCGGCCATGTGGCAGTTGTAGTGCGCCTCGACCGGACGGGTTCCGGCGGGCACGGCAAAGGTCATTTCGCTGGCTTTTTCTCTTCATCCCCACCGAACAGGCCTTCGAGCCAGCCTCCGACTTTTGCGCCCACCGAAGTGCCGACGCCGGGGCCTAGAATGGCCGTGCCAACCGCCGCGCCCGCCAAGGTGCCGGCAGTGGGATAGAGCAACGGCGCATCCAGCGTTCCCGCAATATTGAGCGGCACGCTGGTGCTGGCGCCCACCGCTTTAATCTGAGCATTTATCCGTCCCGACAATTCCTTCTTCGGCGAAATGTTCATGTTGCCGTCTACAGTGAACGAACCCGATGAAATCTGGAGTTGCGTAAAATGGTAATCGCGGTGTGCCATGACGAGATAGCCGGACAAGTGCTCAAAATGAGTTTCTCCGCCCGTCGAGTCCGGCTTGATCAGACCTGTCGCCACTTTCTGGATATCGACGCCGTGGATCACACCGCTCTGAACGTTGAAAGGTGTTTCCAGCCGCAAAGCGTTCATGAGTTGATCTGCTGATGCCGCAGACGCAAACAGGATCGGTTTGGCACGGAGCTTGCCGCTAATGTGGTTTTTTGATGGCAGCATGATAGAAGCGATTTTTTGCATCTCCATCTGGTTGATGTCCAGATTGCCCTTGAACAGTATCCCTTTCTGCCAACTGACCGTGACCTTGCCATTGGCAGTGCCGCCATAAAGCCTGGCGCTTACCTGGCTCAAGTCGGCATCATGGAGCGTTACCACGCCTTTGACGATCAACTCGTCGAACATGATTGCCGGGCCGACCGGCAACGTCCAGGCCTTAGCGCTCGCGTCGATCAGATAGTTCGACTGCCCCGGCTTGATAAAGGCCTTGAGCTTGCCGTCCCGCGAGGTGATCGATACATCTCGCGGCTCGCCTTTGCCGTCCAGGTTGACGCGTGCATCAAATGGGCCAAGTCTCGTCTTGCCCAAATTGACCTGCACCATATTGAAATTGATACTCTCGACCCGGGCTTGCTGCGGTTGGGCGGAAAGCGCCCTGGCCCATGCTGGAATCTTGTCGATCGCCTTCTGTGTCAAGGTCAGTGAATCGATCTCGATGCTCCTGATGACCCAGGTCGATTTCAGCAACGAGAAAAGAGCAGGGGTCACCCGTATCCTGCCGACACTGATGTCATCGGTCGTGCCTATTTTGATCCCTTCGATCGCGAGATGCGGCAAAGGGAAGACGGCGAACCGGATGCTTTTTATCGATACCGGTTCCTGAAGTCTGGCCGATGTCTCTTTCTCGATCCGTGGAATGTAATCATTGAGAGAGATAAAGAACGGCAGCACTGCCGCAATCGCAAGCAGCAACGCCAGCACGATCAGGATATATTTAGGCCATTTCATTTCAAATGAGTCAGCAGAATAATTTGTAGCGCCGTCCACTGGGTGACCCTGTTGTCTTTTTGCTTGATTATTTCACTCCCGTTTTCGGCAGTCATCGCCATACTCTGCTCGAAATGTTATTCAAATCAGAGAAAACTGTCTGTTCGTCACCGCACAAAGAGCCCGGTTCACCTACCACAAAATGGCGTATGTGCGATACCGCACAGTATTTTTTGTTAGAAGCCGCTAATGTGCAGAGTAGTAGAGGTGGGGTTTGCATTCATGATTCCAGCCTTGTTTATCGAATCGGAGGTCACAAAATGTACAGAATTCGCCACGTAGTCATTGCACTGGGGATCGTGTTGTCTTCAGCGGCAACTTCCTTCGCTCAAGTGAGCATCGGCGTTTCATTTCCGAATGTAAGCATCGGGATTAACCTGCCTGTTTACCCCGAACTTGTTCGCGTGCCGGGCTATCCGGTTTACTACGCGCCACGACTCGATGCGAACTTCTTTTTTTACGACAGCATGTACTGGGTCTACCAAGATGATAACTGGTACGCGAGTTCTTGGTACAACGGGCCATGGGGGCTGGTGAGTCCAGAGTATGTGCCGGTTTTCATCCTGCGAATTCCAGTGCGATACTACCGTCAGCCACCTGCATACTTCTTTGGATGGCGGTCTGAAGCGCCGCCACGCTGGGGCGATCACTGGGGGCGTGATTGGGAACAGCATAGAAGAGGGTGGGACAGATGGGACCGCAGGGCTGCCCCGGCGCCTGCTCCGCTGCCTGCCTACCAGCGCCAGTATTCAGGGGATCGATATCCGCAACAAGTGGAGCAGCAACATGAGCTTCAAAAACGGAATTACCGCTATCAGCCGCGCGACCCTGTAGTACGCCAACACTATCAGGAGCGGGCACAGCAAAAAGCGCCTGATCGGCAGGAAAAGCAGGGGGCACCTGAAGACAGGGGCGCCAGGCAGCAGGATGGCTCAGTCGCCCCGCGCTCACAGTCGCAGCAAAGGGGCCGCGAAGACGTTCAGCGGTCGACTCCGGCTGTTCCGCAACAGGGCCGTGAAGAAAGACAGCAAGGCAAGAAATCTCCGCCTGAGCAGAAACAGAAACAAAGGCAAGATCAGGAACAGGTGCGGGGTCAAAATCGGGATCGCAATGAGTAATTTATGCTGAACAAATATCGCAGCGCAATTGGAGAGTCAATATGAAACATTTTTTGGTCGTCTTAATGGTGGCTGCTGCTACCGTGACTACCCCGGCTCTGGCTGCTGACGTTGGCGTCTCGATAAGCATCGGGCAGCCTGGATTCTATGGCCGGCTCGATATCGGTGATTATCCTCAACCGCAAGTAATCTATCGGCGGCCGATAGTCATCGAGCAGGTGCCGATGGACCGCCCGCCGATCTACCTACGCGTTCCTCCCGGCCACGCCAAGCATTGGAGCAAGAACTGCCACAAATACAACGCCTGTGGCGAACGGGTCTACTTTGTGAAAGATGACTGGTACAACCGCGAGTATGTCCCGCGTTACCAGGAACAGCATCGTGACCGCCGGGATGAACGCCGGGATGAGAACAGGGATGATCGTCGCGGAAACCAAAAGAACGACCGCCATGGCAATGGCCACGACAAAGGCCAGGGTCGCGGTCAGTGAAGCATTGGCGCAACAAACAATGCCATAGGCTATATCACGCAGCAGTGGGGCACGTTCACGGATGATCAACTGGATGTGATTGCAGGTAGGTACCAGGTTTTAACATGGAGTATTCAAAATGAAAACGATTAAGAAAGTAACAGTGAGTGTGGCGGCATCAGTATTGCTGATCGCGCTGGGTGGCTGTGCCGGAATGTCGGCGCAGGATAAGAATACCGCAATCGGTGCCGGTGTCGGTGCGGTGGGTGGCGCAGTGCTGACCGGCGGTAGCGCTGTCGGAACAGTGGGTGGCGCTGCAGTTGGCGGTGTCATTGGCCACGAAGTAACCAAATAAAATCGCAATAGCCACGCCGGCTAGCATCGGCAATGCAGGCGTGGCTGCAGGCAAGGTACTGCTGCAAATCTTGCAGTGCTCGTGTCAGTGATTTTCCTTATAAACCTCTGCATTTCCTCCCGGCATTTATTATGCTCATGTGGCCAATGAAAAGTGCAATGTCACCTGGCCACGATGGGGAAAGCAGGAAGCAGGCGATCGAATTCGGTTTTGACCACCTGGTAGCATTCGCAGACCCGTTCTTCCAATCCTGGCCGGTCCAGCACCGTGATGTGCCCACGGTTGTAATCAATCAGCCCCACTCGTTGCAGTTTTCCTGCGGCTTCCGTGACGCCTTCGCGGCGTACGCCCAGCATATTTGCGATCAACTCCTGGGTCATGGTTAATTCGTTTGTGGGCAGCCGGTCGATGCTTAGCAGCAACCAGCGACAGAGTTGCTGGTCCACGGAATGATGCCGGTTACAGACCGCAGTTTGTGCCATCTGGGTAATCAGCGCCTGGGTATAGCGCAGCAGCAAGCGGAGCAGTGGCCCGTTCAGGCCAAATTCCTGCTGAATGAAGGATGCGTGCAAGCGATAGGCATAGCCCGCGCTCTGCACGACTGCCCGGTTCGGCATGGTTCCCCCGCCCATGAACAGGGCAACGCCAACGATACCCTCGTTGCCGATCACGGCAATTTCGGCCGACGCGCCATTTTCCATGACATAAAGCAGGGAAACGATGCAGTCTGTGGGGAAATAGACGTAACGCAACTTACCGCCGGATTCGTACAAAACCTCTCCAAGTGGCATCTCGACCAATTCGAGATGAAGAAAGAGGCGCTCGTATTCGGCTGAAGGTAGTGCCTCCAGAAGGTGGTTTTGCCGTGGGGCGGGAGAATCGGACATATAAACCCCAATCAGAAAAAATTTGCTCTTGAAGTTAGGCGAAGGGTGCCAATCCAGTATAAAACTGGCCACCTGGCTTGTCGACAGCTTCCATCGCTGAACTGTTGCCAATGCCAGGTGTCACAGCGGATAAGGGGATGTATTAAACTCAAAATGCAAATGCGTTTGAATGGACGAATCCTTCAGCGCGAGGCGAAGGCGATGCCAAATGGCTTTTCAGCTGGGCTAACCTATCCTCTCGAACGGGCAATAAGGATGCCTAATATTCCGCTGTTTTTGTTGCATTGCCCCAGCTTCGATATGTATGGCAGGAGGTGACATGACCACGCACAAAGAGCCTGTCTGGAGCCCGGCGGAGTTATACCGTCATCTGAACGATGACAGCCGGTTCACCATTCTGGACGTACGCAACCAGGAAGAATTTGATGCCTGGAAAATCGAGGGCAAGAATCCAATCGAGACCATCAACGTTCCATATTTCGATTTCCTTGAACTGGAGAGCGAAGACGAGGACATCGCCGCAGCGGTTGCCCGCACGCTTCCGGATCAGTTGCAGGACAGCTTGCCACGGAGCGGGCAGATTCTGGCGGTGTGCGCCAAAGGCGACACCTCGATGTATGTTGCCGAGGGGTTGCGGCGACTCGGCTATCAGGCGCTCAACCTGGAAGGCGGGATGCTGGCCTGGGGAAACCACTACGAAACGCGAGTCGTTGAGGAGAGTTCGCGACTCACTGTTCTGCAAATCAGCCGCCCGGCACGGGGCTGCCTCAGCTACTTCCTGGCTAGTGCTGGCGAGGCCATGGTGGTCGATGCCGCGCGCCACATCGACATCTACACCAAAATCGCCAGCGAACGAGGATGGCGCATCACAGGCGTGCTCGATACCCACTTGCAGGCCGACCACCTGAGCGGCGGCGTGGCGCTGGCGAGTTCTCTGGGCGTGGATTACTGGCTGCATCCCTACGACAGTATTCATCCCGATGACCTGCTTCCGGCAACGTTTTCCTTCCGGTACCTGAAGGACGAAATGACTTTCACGCTGGGCGGAGTGAATATCCGCGCACTTCACCTCCCTGGCCATACCCTCGGCATGACCAATCCGCTGGTGGACGATCGCTATCTGCTGAGCAGCGACACCCTCTTCATCAGTGCGATCGGTCGGCCTGATCTGGGCGGCCGGGCAGAGTCCTGGGCGCCCCTGCTGTATCACTCGTTGCAAAGAGTGCTGGCTTTGCCAGACCACACCATCGTGCTACCGGCCCACTTCAGCCACATGGGCGAGACGGACGAGCAAGGCTGCTACTGCGCGCCGCTCGGCACGCTGCGTGAAAGCAACGAGGGCTTGCGCATGTTAGGCCAGGGGTTGGAGGCGTTCACCGCCTACATCCTCAAGCACCTGCCGGCGCATCCGCCGACCTATGACGACATCCGGCGTGTCAACACGGGCCTGCTCCAGGTAAACGAGGTGAAGGCCAGCGAACTGGAACTGGGCAGAAACCAGTGCGCCCTGTCGCATGGCAAAACAGCCTGATCTCCCTCTGGAGCCGCTAATCTCAAAGTTGTGGTTCACAAAGTCAGTGAGTACTGTGAACAGACCCACAATGACGGTTCGATCTGCGCAGCAATCCGATGTGACCCGCGAATAGCATGAAAAGGAGGGCAAGATGGCCCAATCTCACCAGAATCTGCTGCGTTATATGCCGGTTTTGGTCTTGGTCTGTCTGCTGGCTTTACTGGGCGCAGCGGTGCCTGGCGCCGAACAGGAGGTGACTGTTACCGTTGAGAAAAGGGGTGAGGTTTTTATCGTCGATGCAACCATGGATGTTGGGGTTTCTCAGGAGACTGCCTGGGATGTGATGACAGATTTTGACCACATGACTTCCATTCTGGGGAATCTGACATCGAGCAAAATTCTTTCGTGTAATGGAAATAGATTGATTATTCGGCAGGAAGGCATTGCAAGATATGGCCTGCTGACTTTTCCCTTTGAATCCAGACGGGAAGTTAATCTGGAGCCCATGAATCGTATTCAAGGGAGGAGCCTCTCCGGCACTTTGAAGCGGATGGATGATGAAGCAACGATAGCCCCTCTGGGTGCGGGTGTGCAGATCAAGTACCATGTTGAGCTGGTGGTGGATTCACTGCTGCTTCGCCTGTTTGGCGTGCCCTTTTTTCGATATGTAGTAGAGAAGCAGTTTCTGGATATGGCCGAGGAAATGGCGCGGCGTCATGCGCACATCGAATCATTCGGAAAGCAGATGGCGCGTCAGGATTGCCCACTTGAAGTGGGAACGTAGTTATGGCGTTTCTTACGCAGATCACATCACCCTGTTCACGCGATGATGTGGTGCACCGGCAGTTTGCTCATGAGCCATTCGTCCGTCTTTGCATCGTATTGCGACGCAGTGAAGGCATGCCAGTCGGCATCGTTCAGCTTTGGATAATCGCCGCGGTAATAGTAGCCGGGCCAGCGGGTTTCCTGCCGGTATAGCGTATGCCGGAGCACCGCCTCTGCGGTCCAGACCCGGTGATTGAGTTCCCATGCCCGCTGGAGCTGGTGGATGTCTTCGGCGCCGATGTGGTCGAGGTCTTCCTTCAGCATGGTCAGCAATTCCAGGCCGCGGTTGAGCATGGGTTCGTTGGTCGAATACAAGGTACCGATGCCGCCAGCGTACTCATCCATGATCTTCTCCAGCCGCTGCAGGCCCTGTAGTGGGGAAATGTAGCTGGGCGCCACGCTGCCGGCGACGATTTCGTTCCTGCCCACGGCATGGGTTTCCAGAGGTCTGAAGATCGTTTCCTGAAGCATCCTGATCTCGGCTTCGTCCACCTCGGGCGGCTTGCCGGCCAGTTCAGTGACATATTTGACGGCGGCTTTTCCGGCGATCCTTCCTTCCGTGAAGGAGCCGGACGAGAATTTGTGCGCGGAGCCGCCGATGGTGTCGCCGGCGCCGAACAGCCCTTCAACCGTCGTCATCCGGTTGTATCCCCACTGGTAATCTGCCGGGGCGCAGTCTTCCGGACCGCTGGCCCATGCGCCGGAACAGGTGGCGTGAGAGCCCATGATGTAGGGTTCGGAGGTGGTCAGCTCGGAGGGTTTTTCTTTGGGATCGATGTTCTGCGAGGCCCAGACCACTGCCTGGCTGACGGTCATGTCGAGGAAGTCTTCCCAGCCGATTTCCTCCTTTTCGCGGGTGTCGAGCACCTTCTGCGTCTGCATGTAAATAGGGCCGTTGCCGGCCTTGATTTCCTCCAGCATGGCGTGATTGCGCAGGCAGGTCGGCATCGGTGAAATTTCTGCATATTTGCCGACCAGGGTTTTGATCTCCTCGAACCGCGCAGCCTCATAATCATCGCCATAGGCATTGGTATTTTTGGCCTTGAGCAGCAGTGACCAGGCGCCGACCGGCCCATAACCATCCTTGAAGCGGGAGAGGACGACCCGGTTTTCCATCTGGATCATTTTGGCACCGGTGCGCAGGACCAGACCGTAGGCCGAGGCGCTGCTCCAAGGCGCATACCAGGTTCTTCCCGCGCCTTCGCCGCTCGAGCGGGGTTTGAAAACGTGCGAAGCGCCGCCGGCGGCGACAATCACCGCCTTGGCCCGGAATACATACATACCCCCATCGCGAACACTGAAGCCGACGGCGCCGGCGACCCGGTTGGGGTGCGTCCTGTCCATCAGCAGATGCGTCACCATGATGCGGTTGTACACTTCGCTGGCGGATTTCCGGGCGGCCTCGGCGATGATCGGCTTGTAGCTTTCGCCGTGGATCATCACCTGCCATTTTCCTTCGCGCAGGTATCGGCCGGTCTTCGGGTCTTTCATGATCGGCAGGCCCCACTCCTCGAACTTGTGGACGGTGGCGTCGACATGCCGCGCGATATCGAAGATCAGGTCCTCGCGTACCAGCCCCATCAGGTCGCCGCGCGCATAGCGCACGAAGTCTTCCGGCTGGTTCTCGCCCCAGCGCATGCCCATGTAGCAGTTGATCGCCGACAGTCCGTGCGCGACGGCGCCGCTGCGCTCGATGTTGGCCTTTTCGACCAAGACGATTTTCAAATCCCGCCCCCAGTAGCGAGATTCGTAGGCCGCACCGCAGCCGCCGAATCCGCCGCCAATGATGAGGATGTCAGCCTCCACGAACTTGGTTTGTCTGCGTGAGAACAGGCTCATGGCATCTCCCGGTGGTGGTTAGTGTTGCGGTTGTACTGGCGGCAGAGCAGGAAGCGCATCTACCTCGAGCGCCGCAGGCTCGTGCGCAAGCAGTGGAGTGCCCAGGGCGTTGGCATCGGGCGTTTCATATTCGGATGGCGCCTTTATGGAGCCCCACGGGGTGGTCCTGATCGGGAAGGTAAACTCTTTCTCACGACCGTCCCGGTAACGTATTTTCCAGGAAATGGTGCCGCTGGCCTCTTCCCTCAGCACCCTGACGCTGTGGCCCAGCGGCGCAAAGTCAGCATAGCCCCGCACGTCGATCGCATGCTGCGGACAGGCCTTTACGCACGAGTAACACTCCCAGCAGAAATTCGGCTCGATGTTGTAGGAGCGCCGGTAGACCGGGTCGATATGCATGATGTCGGAAGGGCAGATATCCACGCACTCGCCGCAGCCGTCGCAGCGTGTCATGTATGTGAATGTGGGCATCGCTCGCCTCCCGTCGGTGGTGGATGCTGGCAGACTGGACGAACCATCGGCTTCCTCCACCCTTCTCTGGAAAGCCGCTGCCGGCTTGTAGAACATATGGGCGAACTTGGACCAGGGCACGGAAACGCAAAGCAGTGTGGTGAACAGGATATAGAGGCTGGCGAACACTTGAGTCGCCATCAGGTTATCCGCCATTGCCGCCCATGAAAACAACAGAGCAAAAGTCACGCTGGCGAGAAGCGTGACGATGAACAGGTCCGCTTGTACCAGTCGCCAAGGCGGTCGGCCATCGTGAACTACATTCACCCTGAGGAGGAAGAAAAACCAGTAACCGCCGACAAGCGTCATCAGGGCGCCGATGTGCCACAGGATCGGCAAGGCGACTGGTGGATAGGGGGCGGTTGGGTAGACGAATACCATCATCAGGGTCGTGCTCAGATAGAGCACGAAGCCATAAAACATCAGGGCATGGGAAGCACGCCGGCTTTTACTGCAAAACTCACCGAAGGTGGCGATATCGGTTGCAAGGGTTTTAACCATGATGGCGGCCACATCCACAGTGCTGAGCTGCTGCTTTGCGGCAGCCATTTTTCGCTTCCTCTCCTGCATAAAAAACCTGGCTTTCTTTTCATGAAGGAGATCGAATAGCGTTCCAACGGCAACCGCGAGCGCCATCAAAATGACGTATCCCTGCATGGCGGCAGGGGATGTGAAAGCTGCGAGCGGGGGAAACGGATTGGTGGCGAACATCATTACCTCCCAATGCCAGCGGCATCTCCATGGCGTGTAGAAGACGCCCTGTCTTGCAGGCGGAAGCCCGCGTCTGGTTGTTTAGGGAGCCTCTGATCAAGTGCGCGAGGTCATTGCGAGCGTAGCGAAGCAATCTTGTTTTTCAAAGAGTTGCGAGATTGCTTCGTCACTTTGTTCCTCGCAATGACAACTTATTCAGAGGTTCCTTAGGTGAGATGCTTGATTAGCCTGTCTGCAACTGCATCAAGCGCGAGAAACGTGGATCGTTGTTTTGATAATAGCACTGGCGGAGGGCATGTCAATTGAGCTTCATGGGGTGAAATATGTAGATTAAACAGTAGATTACATTGAACTTTCTGAGGAAAATCAGGTATGGATGAAGAGAGGTTCCGTTCGTGCAACTCGCTGCCTAAAAACAGGGGGTATTGGTGACGTATTGTTTACGCAAATTTTCAGGGCGTAAGAGTAGTATTGGAGTATTCCGCTAAAATATTGAAATGGAATGGATTGGTGCCATGTTAAACCTTTAACCTTCCAGCACTTTTGCGTGGATTCTATTAAGGAGCCTCTGATCAAGTGCGCGAGGTCATTGCGAGCGTAGCGAAGCAATCTTGTTTTTCAAAGAGTTGCGAGATTGCTTCGTCACTTCGTTCCTCGCAATGACAACTTATTCAGAGGTTCCTTAAAAGGTCGACACGAAATTTGTGATTTTTGCGTTTTGGTGCTTTCCCCGGATTAAGAATCATGCCAATTGACAAAAAAACCATTTTTGAACGAACCCCCAAAGGCGTTATTGAAGCCAAGGGGCGCTGGGGGATCTTTGCAAGCTCCGCCCAAAAAATTCTTGCGCTGATGGATGGCGTTACCACGACTGAACAGTTGCTGGCAGCATCGGGGATGAAGGAAAAGAAATTTCTGATCGAGATGGAAGGATTGTTGCGCGACAGGCTGATTCGCGAATCCTGGGCGGTCCAAAATCCCCAGTTTACAGTTAACGCTGCGCCGCTCGCGCCCCAGGGAATCCAAGTTTCTGACGAGAATACCCAGGTATTCATGGAAGCATTGGAGAAACAGAAATCCGGAAAAAAGAAGGATGCAGAAGAGGATTTGCTGTCATTTGATGATGTAGAAGAGAAATTGCGCAGGGAAGCCAGCCAGCAGGCTCAAAGAGGGGAAGCAGAGCACTTGTTGCAAATAGAGGGAAAGGTAAAGGAAGGTGCAGGTCGCAAGGCTAAAGAGCAAGAGGAGATCAAAGCACGCGAACTGGCTGAATTTAAAGCCAGGGAGGAAGCAGACCGCCGTTCGAGGGAAGATGCAGAGCGAAAAGAGGGCGAATTAAGGCTTGCGAGGCGAATTGAAGCACGCAAGAAGGAAAAACAGCGCGAACTTGAAGAGGCTGAACGCAAATCAAGAGAAGATGCGGCACGCTTGGCACGCGAAGAGACCGAGCGGAAGGCAAAAGAAGAAGCTGAACGGAAAGCGCAGGAAGAGGCCGAGCGGCTGGCAAGAGTTGAGGCCGAGCGTGCCGCCAAGGAAGAAGCCGAGCGCTTGGCGCAGGAAGAAACGGAACGGCTAGCAAGAGTTGAGGCAGAGCGTGTCGCCAAGGAAGAGGCGGAGCGCTTAGCTCGGGAAGAGGCCGAGCGGCTGGCAAAAGAAGAAGCTGAACGGAAAGCGCAGGAAGAGGCCGAGCGGCTGGCAAGAGTTGAGGCCGAGCGTGCCGCCAAGGAAGAGGCAGAACGGATAGCCCGCGAAGAAGCTGAGCAGAAAGCGCAGGAGAAGGCTGAGCGCTTGGCTCGGGAAGAAACGGAACGGCTTGCGAGAGTCGAGGAAGAGCGTGCTACCAAGGAAGAAGCGGAGCGCTTAGCTCGGGAAGAGGCCGAGCGGCTGGCAAAAGAAGAAGCTGAACGGAAAGCGCAGGAAGAGGCCGAGCGGCTGGCAAGAGTCGAGGCCGAGCGTGCCGCCAAGGAAGAAGCCGAGCGCTTGGCGCAGGAAGAAACGGAACGGCTAGCAAGAGTTGAGGCCGAGCGTGTCGCCAAGGAAGATGCGGAGCGCTTAGCTCGGGAAGAGGCCGAGCAGCTGGCAAGAGTTGAGGCAGAGCGTGTCGCCAAGGAAGAAGTAGAACGCCTGGCCCGTGAAGAAGCCGAGCGGAAGGCAAAAGAAGAAGCTGAACGGAAAGCGCAGGAAGAGGCCGAGCGGCTGGCAAGAGTTGAGGCCGAGCGTGCCGCCAAGGAAGAGGCACGAAGCGCTTGGCGCAGGAAGAAACGGAACGGATAGCCCGCGAAGAGGCGGAGCGCTTGGTACGGGAAGAAGAGGACAGGCTAGCAAGAGTTGAGACAGAGCGTGTCGCCAAGGAAGAAGCAGAACGGATAGCCCGCGAAGAGGCTGAGCAGAAAGCGCAGGAGGAGGCTGATCGCTTGGCCCGTGAAGAAGCCGAGCAGAAAGCACAAGAAGAGGCGGAGCGGCTGGCAAGAGTTGAGGCCGAGTGGAAGGCAAAAGAAGAAGCCGATCGCTTGGCTCGGGAAGAAACGGAACGGCTAGCAAGCGTCGAGGCAGAGCGTGCCGCCAAGGAAGAAGCAGAGCGCGAAAGCAGCGAGCAGTCAGTGCGCTCATTCCTCAGGGACGAAACAAGTCAGGTTTCAGAGGAAGTCGAGCCCGGTCAGCGGCTTGCCAAGACATTCTCCGTGCTTAAGTGGGGAGCGGCAGGGGTTCTGGCGTTGCTGTTTGCCGGGTTGGCAGGAATTCATCTCGTCCCGCTTTCTTCGACCCAGAAGCGGCTCGAAACATTGGTGAGCGCAAGGTTGGGCGAGCCGGTGAAGATGCAATCCCTGCACATTGCCCTTTTTCCTTCGCCTTACCTCAAGCTCAGGCGGCTTGAAATTGGCGCTCAGTCCGATGTTCGCGTTGCAGATGCCCGCATCTTTGCGGGGTGGGGAACCCTGTTTGGCGATGGCCGCCGGGTCGAACGCATAGAACTGGAAAAAATTGATCTGGCTGCCGGCGTACTGGAGCGTATCGCAGCCTGGCCCGCACGAAGTGTGCAGCAGCAACCTGCCTATCAGATTGGGCAGATCACGTTCCGCCGGGCAAATATCGAGGCCGGCGAAGGCGCCCCGCCGTCATTCAGGGGTGAATTCGGTTTTTCGGAGTCAGGGCGTGTTGAAAAAGCATGGGTGGGGAGTGAGGATGGTGCGCTGAGGGCGGATTTCGCGTCTGCATCCGATGGCCTTGCCGTGACGGCCAGAGTGCGCGACGTCACCCCCTTGAGTTTCCTGCCGGTCCGGATCGACTCTCTGCAGGCTGCGGGTACGGTGAGTGACAGGCAAATTCGCTTTGCTGAACTAGAGGGCAGCAGTCATGGCGGAAAAGTGAGCGGATCGATGATTTTGTCCTGGAATCAGGGCTGGTCGGTAGCAGGTGACGTACGTATCGTGGGGGCAAACATCGCGCCTTCTTCCTCGGCATCCGACAAGCTCGCGGTCTCCGGCAAGCTGGATGCGGCACTATCTTTCACGCAAAAGGCCAAAACCCCGGAAAACCTTTTCAGGCCCGTGCTACTGACGGGCTCCGCAACGCTTCAGTCGGGCAAGGTGGTGGGGTTCGACCTGCCGGCCGCCATCCACTACGATGTCGAAGCGATTTATAGTGCGCACACGGATTTCGATACCTGGACATTCAAGCTTGAACCGCTGGGCGACAAGCAGGCATACAAGGCGGTGCGCATGAGCGCACCGGGTTTGCAAATTGAAGGGCGGGCCGAAGTTTCCAGCAAGGGGGCGATATCCGGCGCGGCGAAGCTCAAGGTGGAAACCCGGAATAAGGCAGTTCGCGGCAACTACACGCTGGGCGGAACGCTTGAACGCCCGACGATTCGCCGCGCCTCGCGTTCAAATTAAAGAAGGAGTGCATCAATGAAAAACAGATCAGCGCTTGCCTGCCTCATGGCGGCTTTACTCCTCGCCGGTTGCGCCATCACGCCTTTGCCCAGAACGGAGGGCGCCATTGCGCCGCTGAATCCGGATGAGGCACAGAGAAGCGGGAAAGACGGGACAAGGGTGCGCTGGGGAGGCTTGATTATTCAGACCTCGCCCGGCCCGGCACAAACCTGTTTCGAGATTTCCAGCCGGCCGCTGGACAGGGAAGGCGAGCCGTTGCAAACCGATGAGACCTTTGGCCGGTTCATGGCTTGCGCCAAAGGCTATTACGAACCGTCGGTCTACTCAGTCGCAAGGAAACTCACCGTGGTTGGCGAGTTGGCGCCCATTGTGACGGGGAAGGTCGGTGAGCATGAATATCGTTTCCCCATGGTTAAAATCGAAGCGCTGCATCTCTGGCCTGTTGCGCTGCCTGCCAGCCCGCCAGTGTTGATATATGATCCGTTCTGGGATTTCCGCTACCCGCTGCGCTACCCAGTCCGCAATCCGACGCGTTACCCCCTCCCTTACCTGCCCTCTTTTCCTGTCCCGTTCCGATAAATCAATAATGCGATCTTCCGAAATTGACGAGGAATAAACGTGCATCTGGTGACAGTTGTGAAAGCAACGATTTAGGGAACCTCCGATCAAGTGCGCGAGGTCATTGCGAGCACAGCGAAGCAATCTTGTTTTTCAACGAGTTGCGAGATTGCTTTGTTACTGTGTTTCTCATATGCGATTCCACACGAACTTCAGTTCGTAGTGGATCGGAATTCCCTTGTGGGGCAATGACCACTTATTCAGGAAGTCCTTATGGCGAGTTCTGAACAAGGTCAAGTTATTCATGCCCCGCGCGCGCATGCAGCTTGTCATAGGCTGCCAGCAGGCGCTGGTGCATGTCGCAACCCGTCAGCTTCAAACCGGGTGCCTGCACGCCGAAGAATCGCTCTTCCCGACTGAGCAGGGCTTCGGCCTGTTGCAGTGCAGCGGCGCCATAGAGTTGCCTTAGCGCCTTGCGATAGGGCGCTGCATCGCCGAGATTGAGCAGGGTTTCGATACAGGCGTAAACCCGGCGGCGGTCGGCGTTGAGTTGTTCGAAGTGGCGTATCCAGTCGCAGCCTTCGCGGATGGCTTCTTCGTCGCCGATGGCCAGCGCCAGCAGGGTTTTCAGTTCGCCCACGCGCAGGTCGCTCCAGAAGGAGCCGGGGTCTGCTGCCAGGCCGATCAGGGCCGCGACCGGGCGCTGGTCGGCCAGGCCGAGGTCGTTCAGCGTCTCCAGCAGGTCGGCGCATTCGTCGTCCTCCAGCTCCGGCAGGTGCAGGATGGCTTCGCGGATGTCGTTGCCGACGCTGTTGTTCTCCCATTCCAGGTCGTCCACCGGGTAGATTTCGGACATGCCCGGCACGATGATGCGGCAGGCGTAGACGCCCAGATGAGTGAAATCGGCGATGTAGATGTCGTGACCCATTTCATGAATGCGATCGACCAGCCAGGCGTAGTCCTCGGCGGTGGTGGTGCTGAAATTCCAGTCGCAGAATTCGAAATCCGGGGTGTCGCCGAGGAAATTCCAGCTGATGATGCCGCTCGAATCGACGAAGTGGATTTCGATATTGGGCGAGCTGGCGATTTCGTCCAGATCGAAGCCCGGCTCGGGGAAGCCGGCCAGCGCATCCAGCGCCCGGCCTTGCAGCAATTCGGTGAGGGCGCGTTCGAGCGCGATCTCGAAGCGCGGGTGGGCGCCGAAGCTGGAGAAGCAGCCCTGGTCATCCGGATGCAGCAGGGTCACGTTCATCACCGGGAATTCGCCGCCGAGCGAGGCGTCCTTGACCAGGATGCCGAAGCCGGCTGCGCGCAGGGCGCGGATGCCGGCCTCGATGCGCGGATAGCGGGCGATGACTTCCTCCGGCACATCCGGCAGGCACAGGCCTTCGCTGATGATGCGGAACTTGACGTGGCGCTCGAAAATTTCCGACAGCGCCTGGGTGCGCGCCTCTGCCGGGGTGTTGCCAGCCGACATGCCGTTGCTGACGTAGAGGTTGCCGATGATGTTGACCGGAAACCACACGCTGGCCTGGTCGCGCTGGCGCTCGTAGGGCAGGGCGCAGATGCCGCGCTCGACGTTGCCGGAATTGTGTTCGACCAGCGTTTCGGCAGCGATGCTGTTTTCCGGATCGTAGAACTGGCGCAGTTCCGGCGTCAGCAGTTGTTCCGGCCATGCGCCTTCGTCGCCGGGCTGGAACCACTGTTCGTGAGGATAGTGGACGAAGCTGCGCTCGGCGATCTTTGCGCCGAGGTAATAGTGCGTCCAGAAATAGTTGCACGACAGGCGCTCGAAAAACTCGCCCAGCGCGCTCGCCAGCGCTGCCAGCTTCGATGCGCCCTTGCCGTTGGTGAACAGCAGCGGGCAGTCGCGGTCGCGCACATGCACCGACCAGATGCCATCCACCGGGTTGAGCCAGGAACGCTCCTCGACGTGGAAGCCGAGCCCCGCAAGCCGGACCTGCATGGTGGAGATCGAGGATTCGAGCGAGGCATCCTTGCCCGCGATGAAGCTTTCTGTGTGCATGGTGTGTCCTTTAACGTGAAACAGTTTTGTGAAGTGTGAATTCACTCGCTACGCTTTGTGTTGTGAAATGTGAGGAAATGTGAATTGTGAAAAGAACCACACCTCGGCGGCCTCAGTGCAACGCTGAACCTGCTTTTACGTTTCACGCTTCACAGCAAGGGCGTAGCCCAAGCGGTTTCACATTTCACTTGTCGCCTGGAGGCGCCTGCTTACTATTTGCGGTGAATGCTGTCCCATGCTCAATGCACCGTCGGTTCTTGCCCGCAGCACTGCTTGAATTTCTTCCCGCTGCCGCAGGGGCAGGGGTCGTTGCGCCCGACCTTGGGGGCTTCGCGACGGATGGTCTCAGGCGTTCTGCGCCGTGCCAGCCAGAACTGGTGAATATCGCCGATGGTTGTGGGAAAAGCTTCCCGGGCCTGGGCCATGGCCTTTTTTTCTTCCTTCTCGGAGAGCCAGGGTTCCTTGTGTTCGAGCGCGTCTTCCTTGAGCAGGCCGCTGAGCAGGAAGAAGACTTCAAGCTTCTCGCTCAGATCCTCGGCAAATTCGCCTGCGGCATCGAACCAGTTGGTTTCCCCGATCTGGGAGCCGTAGATATAGGCATCGCACCACGGCACGTAATCCAGTTCTTCCGGATTTTCCTCAAAGGCATAGAGAATCAGGTCGAAGTCATCGCCGTTGTTCAGGGCGGTGGCAATGCTGTTGTAGAACTGCATGATCAGGTTGGCAACTTGCTGCGCCTGCTCCAGCGATTCGTAGGCGGGCGACTCGCCCAGTGCTTCCGGCATCCATACGCTGGGCATTACCAGTGCCGGCCCGCTGACCACGGCGCACAGAAAGCCTTGCAGCGCATCGAGCGACATGGCTTCGTCCTTGAAAATGTCCAAGGCCAGCAGTTCTTCCAGCTGGTCGAGTTCCTGTTCCGTCATAAGCGTGGTGTGCATGTGGGTTTCCTTTCCAGGGTGTGCCGGGCGGGGTGGGGGGAGATTTTCCTGATCCGGCATTGTACAAAATCTGACCGTGCAGATGTCCGATAAGTTTGAGTTATGATTATGAATATTATGAATCTGCCCAAGTTTATTGCTCTCATCCTGCCCTGGATGCTTATTTTCCCAGCTGCTGCCGACACCGTACAGGTGGCGGTGGCTTCCAATTTCGCCCAGCCCATGGCACGCATTGCCGCCGCTTTTCAGCGCGATACCGGCCATCAGCTGCTGCTTTCATCCGGATCGAGCGGCAAGTTTTATGTCCAGATCATTAGCGGCGCGCCTTTCGAAGTTTTTCTTTCCGCCGATGACGAAATACCAGAGCGGCTGGAAAAGGAGGGCCATGCTGTTGCCGGCTCGCGTGCGACCTACGCCATCGGCAAGCTGGTGCTGTGGTCGCCCCGGCCGGGCTATGTCGATAGCAAGGGCGAAGTGTTGCGCGGCGGCAGTTTTACCCGCCTTTCCATCGCCAATCCAAAAACAGCGCCTTATGGCACTGCCGCACGCGAATTGATGGAGCGCCAGGGCGTATGGCAGACGCTGCAAGCCCGGCTGGTGCAGGGCGAGAGTATCGCCCAGACTTACCAGTTCGTTGCCAGCGGCAATGCCGAGCTGGGTTTCGTCGCGCTGTCCCAGGTCAGGAACGAGAGCGGTGAAAGCCAGGGCTCGATGTGGCTGGTGCCCCAGACGCTGTATACCCCGATCCGCCAGGATGCGGTGCTGCTGGCCAAAGGCAAAGGCAAGGCAGCGGCTGGGCAATTTCTGGCTTATCTCGGGAGCGCCAGGGCTGCGGCCATCATCCAGGCCTTCGGTTACGAGTTGCCCTGATCCATGCCCCTTTCGACCCCGCCCCGATCTGGCTCACGCTCAAGCTGGCCTCCGTCACCACGCTGGTATTGTTGCTGATCGGCACGCCGCTGGCGTGGTGGCTGGCGCGCACGGCTTCCTGGCTCAAGGGGCCGGTTTCGGCCGTAGTGGCGTTGCCGCTGGTGTTGCCCCCCACGGTGATCGGCTTTTACCTGCTGGTTGCACTGGGCCCGCAAGGGCCGTTGGGGCAGTTGACCCAGATGCTGGGCTGGGGGACGCTGCCTTTTACCTTTGCCGGACTGGTGGTGGGCTCGGTGGTGTATTCCCTGCCTTTCGTGGTGCAGCCGCTGCAAAATACCTTCGAGACGATCAGCGAACGGACGCTTGAGGCCGCTGCCACCTTGCGCGCCAGCCCGCTCGACCGTTTTTTCAGCGTCGTGCTGCCGCTGGCGAAACCCGGTTTTCTGACGGCCACGGTGCTTGGTTTTGCCCATACCGTGGGCGAATTCGGCGTGGTACTGATGATAGGCGGCAATATCCCCGGTGCGACCCGGGTGCTTTCGGTGGCGATCTACGACCATGTGGAAGCCATGGAATACGGCCAGGCCCACTGGCTGGCGGGCGGCTTGCTGCTGTTTTCATTTCTGGTCCTGCTGTCGCTCAATCTTTTCCGGCGCAATGGCAAAGGGGTGTTTGGGTGAGCGGCATTGCAGCCAAATTTTCCCTCCCTTTAGGCAGATTCAGCCTGGAGGCCGCATTCGAGGCGCCGGCACAGGGTATCACAGGCCTGATCGGGCCTTCCGGTTCGGGCAAAACCTCGCTGCTGCGCTGCGTGGCGGGGCTGGAGGCCAAAGCGGCCGGGCGGCTCACGGTCAACGGCGAATGCTGGCAGGATAGCGAGCGCGGCCTGTTCCTGCCGCCGCATCAGCGGCCTGTGGGCTATGTTTTTCAGGATGCCGCCCTGTTCCCGCATCTGAATGTGCGCGGCAACCTGGAATTTGGCTGGAAACGGGTGCCGCAGCAGGAACGGCGGCAGGATTTCGATCAGGTGGTCGAGTTGCTGGGCATCGGCCCGCTGCTGGACAGAAAACCCACGCACCTCTCCGGCGGCGAGCGCCAGCGCGTGGCCATGGGCCGCGCCCTGCTTGCCGCGCCGCGCCTGCTGCTGATGGACGAGCCGCTGGCCGCGCTGGATCCGGCCAGCAAGGCCGAGATTCTGCCCTATCTGGAACGCCTGCATCGGGAGCTGTCGATCCCTGTGCTCTACGTCAGCCATTCTCCCGACGAAGTGGCGCGTCTGGCCGACCATCTGGTGCTGCTGGAACAGGGCAGGGTGGTGGCCAGCGGCGGGTTGCATGAAATGCTGGCGCGCCTGGATCTGTCCCTGAGTCATGGCGACCAGGCCGGCGTGGTAGTGGATACTGTGGTGGGCGGCCACGACGAAACGTACCACCTGAGCTGGCTGGATTTTCCCGGTGGGCGTTTTTCCGTGCCGCAAGTCGATTGCCAGCCCGGCCACCCCAAGCGGCTACGCGTGCATGCGCGCGACGTGAGCCTGTCGCTGGCGCACCACAGCGGCACCAGTATCCTCAATATTTTTCCCGTAACCGTGAGCGAAATTGCCGAAGATAGCCCGGCCAAGCTGCTGGTGCGCCTGGATGCCGCCGGAGCACCGCTGCTGGCGGGGATTACCAAAAAATCCGGCGCACTGCTCGGTCTCAAGCCGGGCATGTCGCTGTACGCTCAAGTCAAGAGCGTGGCCCTGCTCGACTGAACCCGTAAACAGATACAGATTAAGGATATCCATGGCTGGAGCCAGTCTTTTAACCCTGATCGACGATATCGCCACCATCCTCGACGACGTGGCGCTGATGACCAAGGTGGCAGGCCAAAAAACAGCGGGCGTGCTGGGCGACGACCTTGCGCTGAATGCCCAGCAGGTTGCCGGAGTCCGGGCAGATCGCGAGTTGCCGGTGGTCTGGGCGGTGGCCAAAGGCTCTTTTCGGAACAAGCTGATCCTGGTGCCCACCGCTTTGCTTATCAGCGCATTTGCGCCCTGGGCCGTGACCCCGCTGCTGATGCTCGGCGGCGCTTTTCTGTGCTACGAAGGTTTTGAAAAGCTGGCGCACAAACTGCTGCACGGCAAGCCTGAAGACGCCGAACACCACGAGGGTCTGGTCGATGCCCTGAGCAATCCTGCTGTGGACATGGTCGCGTTCGAAAAGGAGAAGATTCAGGGCGCCATTCGTACCGATTTCATTCTCTCCGCCGAAATCATCACCATCACGCTGGGCACGGTGGCAGCGGCATCATTCGGGGTGCAGTTGTCGGTGCTGGCCGGCATCGCAGTCATCATGACGGCCGGGGTGTATGGGCTGGTGGCCGGTATCGTCAAGCTCGACGATGCCGGCCTTTATCTCAGCCAGCAGCCTGGCGAGGGATTGCTGCGCAGGGTCCAGCGTGCTTTTGGCGCCATGCTGCTGCGCGCAGCCCCTTATCTGATGAAGGGGCTTGCTGTTGTTGGCACGGCGGCGATGTTCCTGGTGGGCGGCGGCATTCTGACCCATGGCATGCCCGGCGCGCATGAAGTGATCCATATGCTGGCCCACAGTGCGGGTGGCGTTCCGGGCATCGGCGGGGCGCTGGAAGTCGTAGCGCCGCTATTGCTGGATGGACTGGCCGGGATTGCGGCGGGGGCGGTGGTGCTGGCCGGCGTCACCCTGGGTGGGCGCTTGTGGCGTGCCGTCAGAAAGCAGGGTTGAACCCCAATGGCACTTACTTAAGCGGTTCCATAATCGATGTAGGGTGGGTTAGGCACGCAGTTTGTGCCGTAACCCACCAGATGTGCCGCCAGGCACTCACTAAAAAAGCGTTGTGTTGCTACGCAACGCTTGGTGGGTTACGCAAAAAACGCTAACCCACCCTACATTTGGATTAAGTAAGCGCCATTCGGGTTGAACCCGGATAATCTTTTGTCTCGCGGTACAATGCCGCCCATGTCCACTTCAAACCGCTTCACAAATTCTTCACGATATTTTCGGCTACGACAGCTTCCGCGGCGAGCAGCAGGCTGTCGTCGAGCACGTCGCCTCGGGCGGCGATGCCCTGGTGCTGATGCCCACCGGCGGCGGCAAGTCGCTGTGCTACCAGATTCCCTCCTTGCTGCGGCGCGGCGTCGGTGTCGTGGTGTCGCCGCTGATCGCGCTGATGCAGGATCAGGTGGATGCCTTGCACCAGCTTGGCGTCAGGGCGGCCTTTCTCAATTCCAGCCTCGCTGCCGACGCGGCGCGCGATGTCTTCACTGCGCTGGTGCGCGGTGAGCTGGATCTGCTGTACGTGGCGCCGGAACGGCTGATGCTGGCGAATTTTCTCAGTGCGCTGGAGCAGGTGCAGGACGGCCCGGGACTGGCCCTGTTCGCCATCGACGAAGCGCATTGCGTGTCGCAGTGGGGGCACGACTTCCGTCCCGAATACCGCGCCCTGACGGTGCTGCACGAGCGCTTCCCCGATGTGCCGCGCATCGCCCTGACCGCCACGGCGGATGCGCCGACGCGGCGCGAAATCGTGGAGCGCCTGAATCTCGAAGACGCGCGCCAGTTCGTCTCCAGCTTTGACCGCCCCAACATCCGCTACCGGGTGACGCACAAAAATAACGCACGCCAGCAGTTGCAGGCTTTTCTCGAGGCGGAGCACCCCCGCGATGCCGGCATCGTTTACTGCCTGTCGCGCAAAAAAGTCGATGAAACCGCCGCCTGGCTCAAGGAAAAAGGCTGGGACGCGCTGCCCTACCACGCCGGACTCGATGCCGCCACGCGGGCGCGCCACCAGTCGCGCTTCCTGCGCGAGGAGGGCGTGATCATGGTCGCCACCGTGGCCTTCGGCATGGGCATCGACAAGCCCAACGTGCGCTTCGTCGCCCACCTCGACCTGCCCAAGAGCATGGAAGGCTATTATCAGGAAACCGGCCGCGCCGGGCGCGACGGCCTGCCCGCCAATGCCTGGATGACCTACGGGCTGGGCGATGTGGTGTCGATGCGCCAGATGCTGCTGTCCGGCGATGCGCCGGAAGAACGCAAGCGTGTCGAACTGCGCAAGCTCGATGCCTTGCTGGGCTTCTGCGAAGCCACCGCCTGCCGCCACCAGACCATCCTGCGCTACTTTGGCGAGGAGCATCCGGGCGACTGCGGCCAGTGCGACAACTGCCTCGAACCGGTGGATACCTGGGAGGCCACCGAGGCCGCCCGGATGGCGCTGTCCTGCGTCTACCGCACCGGCCAGCGCTTCGGCGTCGTGCACCTGATCGACGTGCTGCTGGGCAAGGCCACGACAAAAGTCGAACAATTCAATCACCAGCAGCTCAGCACCTTCGGCATCGGCCAGTCGCTGAGCCAGGCGCAGTGGAGCAGCGTCTTCCGCCAACTGGTCGCGGGCGGCCTGCTCGAAACCGACATGGAAGCCTTCGGCGGCCTGCGCCTGACCGAGGATGCCCGGCCGGTGCTGCGCGGCGAGCGCGAAGTCTGGCTGCGGCGCGACCCCGAGCCTGCGAAGCGCAAGGTCAGCAAGGCCGAACGCGGCGCCCGTGCCCGCGAAGCCTTCGAGGGCGCCAATGACGATCCCCTATGGCAGGCGCTCAAGGCCAAACGCACCGAGCTCGCCCGCGAACAGGGCGTGCCGCCCTACGTTATCTTTCATGACAGCACCCTGCTGGAAATTCTCAACCGCCGCCCCGGCAGCCTGACGGAAATGGGCCAGATCAGCGGGGTGGGGCAGGCCAAGCTGGAGCGCTATGGCGATGCGTTTTTGCAGGTAGTGGAGGATGCGGGAGATGGGGTAGGGTAGATTCCGCTTCAGTATCGGGATGCGCTTTGCACATGGTTTTTTGATGCCGGGGCCGCCCCACCGCGCCGCCCGGCGGGGGGCGGCAAGAAATCTTTGGGAATGTGTCTTCTCAGCCGCAGATATTGTGTCGCGGTTGAAGGTGAAAAATAATTGACACTCGTATATCCAGACTTTATGTCGGATATCGCTTTCTACCCATTACGTAGGTTGGGGTGACGCAGGAACCCCAACATTTTCGCGCCATGTCGTTCGGCTAAGGCTTGTTGGGGTTCGCAAGCTCACCCCAACCTACATGGCTGTTCTCGGTGTAACTTGCACCCCAGTTCACCGGGAGTATCCCGTCCCGGATATACCGATGTAGCGACGAATGTGGCCAATCCTTTGGTGTCTTCGCATAACCGTGTTTGACCGGGTTGTAATGGATGTAATCGACATGCCGGGCGTAATCCTCTTCATTCCGGATTTGATGTTCCCAGTAGCGTCGTTGCCAGATGCCCCGTTCACCCTTGGCGATCCGGCTCGAAGCAATGCGCTCGACTTTGGGTAGGGCGCGGGAGAATCCGGCTTTGATCAATGCCCAGCGGGTAGGGTAATTCGTATCTCCGGGCGGCAATGTCCAGACGCTATGGAGGTGGTCGGGCAGGATCACGATGGCGTTGATATGGAAAGGATGGCGTTCGCGGACCCGTTTCAGGCTTGCGCGCAGTTCATCGATGTTCTCGGTCAGCAGGAATTTCGATCTGTCTGCCAGGTTGACAGTAAAGAAGAACGTTCCGCCTGGTGTGAAGGCACGGGTGTAGCGGCTCATGGCGTTGGGGTTCGCAGGCTTACCCCAACCTACGCCAGTCTCTCTTCCGGTTCCGGGGTATCTGCTGCGGCATGCATGAGCGTTTCGATTTCCTTGAGAGCAGCTTGGTAGTCGGCCTCGGTCTTGAGGGGTCTGATGTCCATGCTTGTTTCTCCGTCAAATCGTTTGTGCATCTATCCGGTCGTATTGTGCGTGGGTGCCGATGAAGCGGATATACGCCACCCGGTATGCGTAATTGACCCAGACCACCAGGCGGTATTGCTGTCTGGCGATCCGGCTATTTTACTTTTTGATTGGGCACGAATTTATGCCGAGCAAGGGATAGAACGGGCACCAGCCCATCAGCCCGGTGGTCAGCGGCACGATGCCGATCAGCCCCCACAGCCACAGGCCGCTTTCATCGCCCAGCACGAAGGTCAGTGCCAGCAGTACCACACCTGCCGTGACGCGCAACACCTTGTCGATTCCACCTACGTTGGCTTTCATTATTGCTTCTCCTGATTGAATGGATGATGGCTGAATGATAGACAGGGCAAGACGGGATGTATGTGACTTTGGTTACATTGCGATGGCGCGCAAGGCCTTGGGGTCGAGCACCCTGATCTGCTCGCGGCCCAGTTCGAGCATGCCCTGATCCTGAAAGTTCTTCAGCAGGCGGCTGATGATCTCGCGCACGCTGCCGAGTTCGTCTGCCAGGTTCTGGTGGGTGGCATGGATGACTTCGCCTCTGGTCAGCAGCAGCGCTGCCAGCCTTTGATCCAGCTTGCGAAACGCCACTTCTTCCACCAGTTGCATCAGCAGCGCCAGGCGTTCGCCGAAAAGGTTGAAAACATAGGCGCGGAAAGGCGGGTGCTGCTCGATCAATTGAGAAAACAGCGCACGCGGCAGCACCACTGCGCTCAGGCTGCCTTCTGCGATGCCGCGCGCGGGGTAGGCGTTCTGGCCCAGCAGGCAGCTGCTGGTGATGATGCAGCTTTCTCCCGGCGCAACGCGGTAAAGCTGCAATTCACGCCCATTGGCGCCGGCGCGACTGACGCGTACCGAGCCTGTCAGCGGTAGCGGGAATGCCTGGCAGGGGCTGCTGGATTCGAACAGCACGGTGCCGGCGGGCGCCTCGATATAGGCCGACTCCCGGTCGAGTCGCTGTTCCAGATCCGCAGGCAGGTTTCGCAGCGACGGAAACAGCGCGAGTAGTTGTTCCTTGATTGCTTTATTCATGCGGGCTTCTTCTTTGAACGTGAAAAAACTTTGTCATGATCGTTAGTCCGGCTTGTCGGCAAGATATTACAGCGTGGATTCAATATTTTCTGTGTGCTTTGCCAATTTCGCCCATAAAAATTATTCATGCAACAAA
This sequence comes from uncultured Gammaproteobacteria bacterium, assembly GCA_963741495.1. GTDB lineage: Bacteria > Pseudomonadota > Gammaproteobacteria > Burkholderiales > Sulfuricellaceae > Sulfurimicrobium. Next base: position 17,343 of record CAVUID010000012.1, on the reverse strand, counting down.
GGTTGATTGTTTTTGTCAACTAATTAGATCCAGTTGCATCAATGTGGCCGGATAGATTTTTCAAAGAACATATCAAGGAGGTGCAAAATGTTCGATGTCAACCAAACTGAAACCGATGCCGCGACGCAGCCATGGGTCGCAAGGCATGCTGGCGGAACTGGATGACTGGTCAGTCAGCATGGCGGAAGAAACAGCGCGTGAAGAAGGCATTACGCTTACCGATGCACATTGGAAAGTGATTCATTTGTTGCGTGAAAATTATCGTCATCATGGCCTTGCGCCACATGCGCGGCAATTGCTGAATGGACTGGAAGAACACTTCGGCCGCGAAGGCGGCAGAAAATATCTGTATCAGCTTTTCCCGCGCGGGCCGGTTTCACAGGGCTGCAGGATTGCAGGACTGCCGTTGCCGCCCTATAGCAGCGACCCCTCTTTCGGCAGCGTGGAGTAAGCTTCGCGGGGCGGCAAGCGCCGCCCCTTGTTTTTATTGTCCACGCGTGTTGTGCGTGGCCGCAGCTTGAATGTGGCACGCTGTGTCTGATCTTCCCGGGCGATTCCGGTAGAATCACGCCTTTTGAGTTCAAGTCATGTGGTTCAGGAACCTTCAGATCTACCGCCTGCGCGATTGCGCCATTTCCCCCGATAAGCTCGAAGAATCGCTCGCCAGCCTGGCTTTCCAGCCGTGCGGCAACATGGACATGCAAAGCCGCGGCTGGCTGGCGCCGCGCGGTGAGGGCGGTGCGCTGGTGCATGCTCTCAAGGGTCAAATGCTGATTGCGCTGGGCGTGGAGCAAAAGCTTTTGCCCTCTGCCGTCATTAACCAGTATGCCCAGGAGCGAGCCGCAGAGATCGAGGAGCAGCAAGGCTACAAGCCGGGGCGCAAGCAGTTGCGCGAGATTCGCGAGCGGGTGGCGGAGGAATTGCTGCCGCGTGCTTTTTCCCGCCGTCGCAAGACCTATGCCTGGATTGACCCGGTTGGCGGCTGGCTGGTGATCGATGCGGCCAGCCCGGCCAAGGCAGATGAACTGGTCGAGGCGCTACTCAAGTGCAGCGCCGACCTGACACCAGCGCTGGTCCGGACCCAGCTTTCTCCGGTGACTGCCATGACCGGCTGGCTGGCTTCCCTCTCTCCTAACTCTCTCCCAGAGGGAGAGAAGGAAGCAGGCTCGCTACGCGAGGTTCATTTTGCTGAAGCGCCGGCCGGTTTCAGCATCGACCGCGACTGCGAACTGCTTGCGCCGGGCGAGGAAAAATCGCTGGTGCGCTATGTCCGTCACCCGCTCGAAGCGGGCGAGATTCGCGATCATATCGAGTCAGGCAAGCAGGTGACCAAGCTGGCCATGACCTGGAACGACCGCATTTCCTTCGTGCTGAGTGAAAATATGCAGGTCAAGCGCCTGGCTTTTCTCGATCTGCTCAAGGAAGAGTCCGAGCAGCAGGCTGAAACAGCAGACGAACAGTTCGATGCCGATTTCGCCATCATGAGCGGTGAACTGGCGCGTTTTCTGCCCGATCTGGTCGAGGCGCTGGGCGGTGAGGCAGTTGTGGTTTGAAGCGGGATGACTTTGCTATAGCTTGAAGTGCGTAAAGGAGGCGGCCACTGACTCAGTGGCTGCCGATTTCCTGTTCCAGGCCCGGGGTGTAGGTGGTTACCTTGTTCCGCCCGCCTTCCTTGCTTGCGTAGAGCGCGGTATCGGCTTCGTGAATCAGCGCTTCGTATTTCTCGCTGCGTGAGCGTATTTGCGTGACGCCCATGCTGATGGTCACCGGAATCTCGATGTCCTTGAATTTTATGGGGGCTTCCGCAATCGCTTCACGCAACCGCTCTGCCAGTATTTGTGCGCCATGCAGTTCTGTTGCCGCCAGCATGACGCTGAATTCTTCCCCGCCGTAGCGACCAAAAACATCGGTACTGCGCAGCATGGGTGTAATGCGGTTGGCGACTTCGCACAGCACTTGATCTCCCGCCAGATGTCCGTAGGTGTCGTTCACTTTCTTGAAGTGGTCCAGGTCGAACAGAATCAGGGAGAAAATGCCGCCATAACGCTTGCAGCGGCCGAACTCGGTGTCAAGGTGCTGTTCGAGGTAACGGCGGTTGAAAATGCCGGTCAATCCATCCCGGCTGCTGCTTTCTTCCAGCGCGGCCATCGTTTTCTTCAGCATCGTTTGCGAAATGCCGGTGTCGGTGGCATCGAACAGGGTCACGCACACTGACTCAACCTCGCCCTGCTCGTTCTTTACGGGAACGAAAGTACAGTTCTGATACATGAAATCGACGCCCCCGGTGATGGGACGGTTATGCGGGAAGCGGAAAAGGTAGGGTCTTTGTTCCCAGGAAGTGAAGGCAAAATTCTTCAGGATAAAAATACTGTCGATCTTTTTCTTGAGCCAGTTTTTTGGCAGTTCCGGAAAAGCGTCGAACAGGTTGCGCCCCACTACATCCGCCGCACTTTGGCCGCTGTGGTTGGCCATGAAGTTGTTCCACAAGGTGATTTCCATCTCCTTGTTGATGACGAATATGCCGACATCCACCCATTTGACGATGAAGTCGGGAAGGGCGCGCGTGTTTGTCGACTCAGGCATGCGTTCGCTACCGGGGGTCAGAAGGATTCAATGAAAGCGTCAATCACGCCGCGCATGCGGTCGATTGCTTCTTCCGGCATCAGCATGACCAGATGAGCGGTAAATTTTCGCTCTTCCAGGCGGAAATTGACTTCCATCAGCAATGCGTGCGACCAGCTCAGTTTTTCTGGTCTCAACAGCGTCTCAACCGGAATTTTTTCGCCGATCAGGGAGGGGGCCGAAAAGCTGAGTTCAGTGTGCAACTGCTCGGCAATGCCGCACAGGCAGGCGCCCACCAGGACGTTGCTGACATCGAGCAGCAATTCCTGCTCGGCGGCACGGTCCAGTTCATCGTCGTAGCCCATCAGGTCGGCCAGGTCGTTGCAGCCGTCCTGGCCGTAAATGACCAGCACCTCGCCGCGCAGATAGCCGTTCAGGGATTGCCGGGCAGCCGTCACCTCGGTATTTCTGCCGATCAGCTCGTTCATGGAAGTGGCGACTTCCGCTACATCCACGATGTTGATGCGAGGGATGGAGAGTGTGACGAAAGTATTGAGGATTGTCGCCAGCGAAGCGCCGGCCTGGCCCATCGCTACGTTGGTGATTTCCTGCAGGGCGTCGCGCTGGTCAGCGCTTAGTGGAGTCAAAGTCATAGAATCCATAATCCTTGAGAACCGACTCGATTACTTCGGCGCTGACCGGCTTCTTTACAAAGGCAATCGCACCAAGCGATTTCACCCGCTGCTGGGCAATCGGTTGAATATCGGCCGAAACAACGATCACGAGGCTGTTCATGTCTTCCTGGCGCAGGGCTTCCAGAACCTGATAGCCATCCATGATGGGCATGGTCAGGTCGAGAAACATGATCTCGGCCTTTCCTGCCCGGTAGGCTTCTATCGCCTCCTGGCCATTGCTCGCCTGGGTGATTTCCATCTCCCAGTGCGCGGGAAGGGACTTGATCAGCATCTTGCGGGCCATTGCCGAGTCATCAACAACGAGTACAGAAACGGTCATAAGAACTCAAGGCTCAAAATTGGGTTGATGTGGCATCGGGGGCGTTGGCGTTATCCTCAAAAATCCCCGGTTTGTGCAAGTCCATTCGTTGAATTGCAACGGCTTGCGCTCACGCTGCAAATTTAATTAATGACCCTAACAGAACTGATTATCACACAAATCAGGGTTCGGTGAAAACAAGTGGATGGCTTTATCCTGTTGATGCTGGGTCCTTGCGCTTAGGCATTATTAGCGTCATTCCTTCTCCCCTCGCCTGAAGCAAAACAGCTATCATGTTCATGCCGCGCAGGAAGCCGCATGGCAAATTGCTGATATGGTGTAAAGCCACTTCGATCGCAAAATCAGTATTAACAGGTCCTAAATCCATGATTGAATTTTCAGAACAGGAGCGCGCCGCGCTCGAGCGCTGGCTGGCGTCGCCCGTTTTTAATAACAAAGCCCTGAGCGTGACTCAGTTGCAGGGCTTTTTTTGCGCCGTGATCAGCTCGCCGGACACCATTTCCGCCAGTCGCTGGATGCCGGATGTGCTGGGCGGTGAATTGCCTTATGAATCGCTGGATCAGGCCCAGGAATTCATGGACTTGCTGACGCGCTTTTACTCTAGCGTATCCTCCGCGCTGGCGGAGGGGCATGCGCCCACGCTGATTTTGAAGCAACAGGCGAGCGCTGATCAGGCGCCGGACTACCCTGCCTGGTGCGACGGCTATATCCTTGGCTGGGGTTTGTCCACTGAAGAGTGGCTACAGCCGGGCAACGAGGTGCTGAAAAAGCTGACTTTCCCCATCCTGCTTTTGTCCGGTGCCTTCAAGGAAGATGCCGAGCGCAAAAACGGGAAATTCATGCCGGAAGATGAATACGAAAAATTGCAGCAGGAGTGCATGGATGTGCTGCCAGGTGCCGTGGCCGGGATTTACAACTTCTGGCAAGAGCAGCGAAAAAGCGCCCCGGTGAGGCGCGATGCGCCCAAGGTCGGGCGCAACGAACCTTGCCCCTGTGGCAGCGGCAAGAAATTCAAGCAGTGCTGCGGCGCAGAAAGGACATTACATTGATCAAGAGCATCAACCAGCGCATCGCCGAAGAACTCGGCGCGCGCGAAGCCCAGGTTGCCGCCGCCGTGGCACTGCTCGACGAAGGTTCCACCGTGCCCTTCATCTCCCGTTATCGCAAGGAAGCGACCGGCGGGCTGGACGATACCCAGTTGCGCAATCTCGACGAGCGTCTGCGCTACCTGCGCGAGCTGGAGGGGCGGCGCGAGGCTATCCTTGCCAGCATTGCCTCACAGGGCAAGCTGACCCCGGAACTGGAAAACGCCGTCAGCCATGCAGAAAGCAAAGTCGCGCTGGAAGACCTCTATCTGCCCTACAAGCAGAAGCGCCGCACCAAGGCGCAGATCGCTCGTGAGGCCGGGCTGGAGCCGCTGGCTTTCACGCTGCTGGAAAACCCCGCGCTGGTCCCCGAAGAGACGGCAACGGCCTATCTCAATGCCGAACTGGGCGTGCCGGACAGCAAGGCCGCGCTCGACGGCGCGCGCCACATCCTGATGGAAAAGTTTGCCGAGGACGCGGAATTGCTGGGCCGCCTGCGCGAGTCGTTGTGGCAGGAAGGCATGCTGACCTCCGCGCTGGAAGAAGGCCAGGCCGAGGCGGGCGCCAAATTTTCCGATTATTTCGCGCATCGCGAACCGATCCGGAGCGCGCCTTCGCACCGCGCCCTGGCGCTGCTGCGCGGGCGCAACGAAGGCGTGCTGCGCCTCTCGCTGGTGGTGGGGGAAGAAGACCCGGCCGCACCGCGCTCTGCGCCTCACCCCTACGAGGGCGTAATCGCCCGGCGCTTCGGCATTGCCGACCAGGGCCGCGCTGCCGATCGCTGGCTGGCGGACACCGTGCGCTTTGCCTGGAAGGTAAAGATTTACCCCCACCTCGAAACGGAACTGATCGACCGCCTGCGCGAACGCGCCGAGGCCGAGGCGATCCAGGTCTTCGCCCGCAACCTGCATGACCTGCTGCTGGCCGCGCCCGCCGGGCACAAGGCGGTGCTCGGGCTCGATCCCGGCATCCGCACCGGGGTCAAGGCGGCGCTGGTGGATGCAACGGGCCTGCTGCTGGATACCGCCACGATTTATCCCCACGAACCGCGCCGCGAGTGGGACAAATCCATTTCTGTCCTCGCAGCGCTGGCGAAGAAACATGGCGCAGAACTGGTCAGCATCGGCAACGGTACGGCCTCGCGTGAAACCGACCGCCTTGTGGCCGAGCTGATGCAGCGCCATCCCGAGCTGAAATTGCAGCGCATCGTGGTGAGCGAGGCCGGCGCCTCGGTGTATTCAGCCTCCGAGCGCGCCGCGCGGGAGTTTCCGGCGCTGGATGTGTCGCTGCGCGGCGCGGTGTCCATCGCCCGGCGCCTGCAGGACCCGCTCGCCGAGCTGGTGAAAATCGACCCCAAGGCCATAGGCGTCGGTCAGTACCAGCACGACGTCAACCCGAACGAACTGGCGCGCGCGCTGGACGCGGTGGTTGAGGATTGCGTCAACAAGGTGGGCGTCGACCTCAACACCGCTTCCGAGCCCCTGCTGGAGCAGGTTTCCGGCCTGAATTCGACGCTGGCGCGCAACATCGTCGAATTCCGCCAGCAGAACGGTGCGTTCAGGAGCCGCAAGGACCTGAAAAAAGTACCGCGCCTCGGCGAAAAAGCCTTCGAACAGGCGGCCGGTTTCCTGCGCATCAGCAATGGCGACAACCTGCTCGACGCCTCGGGCGTGCATCCCGAAGCCTATCCGCTGGTGCAGAAGATACTGGATGCCAGCGGGCGCGAGATGCGGCAGCTGGTCGGCGACAGCGCCTTCCTCAGAACATTGGACCCGCGCCGCTTTACCGACGAGAAATTCGGCCTGCCCACGGTGACGGACATCCTGGCCGAGCTGGAAAAACCCGGCCGCGACCCGCGCCCCGAGTTCAAGACGGCGACCTTCCGCGAGGGCGTCGAGTCGCTCAGGGACCTGCAGCCCGGCATGGTGCTGGAAGGCGTGGTGACCAACGTCACCAACTTCGGCGCCTTCGTCGACATCGGCGTGCATCAGGATGGCCTGGTGCATATCTCCGCCCTGGCCGACAAATTCGTCAAAGACCCGCACAGCGTGGTCAAGGCCGGCCAGGTGGTGAAGGTCAAAGTGCTGGAAGTGGACGAAAAGCGCCGCCGCGTCGCGCTCACCATGCGCATGGGGGATGAACCGGGGCAGGCGGCAGCGCGCGAAGAAAAGCGGCCTGCCAGCCCCAGACAGGCGCCGCGCCCGCAGCAGCCCGGCAAACCTCCAGGCGCAACAACCGGAGGGCGCGATGGCAGCGGCATTTGCCAAGCTGAAATCGCGTTGAATTGAATTGGCGGGGGAATGTCTCAATAGTGCCAGTTCCGGACCTTCACTGGCCACCAACCAAGGTCTGGTATGCAACGGAAAACGGACCCCACCTGCCTGGCCGGCACTTTCCGACCAAGAGAGACCCACGGCGCTAAAATCCTTAACTTTCCCCCATAGTGGACCGCTCCCATAACAGGAGCACTAATCGTCTGTCACCGGTCTCTGCTTTCCATAAGGTAATAATCGGACCAAAGGTTAAGAAGAATATTAACAATCATCAAGATAGGGCCATATGACCGCCGTCTCTATATTAATAAACGACCGGCCCATGGGTCTCTTGATTAACTGTTAGGCCAATGCTTATTGAGCCACTTGAGCATCCACTCGAATTAACCGAACCACCTTCACAGAATCAAACAAGCAGAAATGATAAAACGAGTAAACATCCAATCGCTATTGCAAGCAAAAGACTCATTGAAAGAAGATGGTTTCAAGGGGTTCCTAAAACACTATGGCATAGAAATCAAAGGCGCAGAAATTGAGGACCTACGAAGTCTAGCCAAGGCCTTGACCGACATTGAGTGCAGCATAGGAGCCATAGACAGGTTTTATGTGGGTTACAAAATTCCGCAGATAGGCAAAGAGTTTGACTTGCTGCGCTTTAGCCAAAAAAGCATCATAAACATAGAACTCAAGAATAACAGCACGGAAGAGAAAATTAAGAAGCAACTAATACGAAACAAATACTATTTGAGCTTCATTGGAAGGAGAGATTTACGCCTTCACGTTTGTATCCGAATCCCAAGAACTGTACTTCTTACGAGATGACGAACAACTAGAAAAAACTAAAGTTAATGATTTAGCAGAATTACTCACCAATCAGGAAATAGATGATACGTCAGTTCCTGACGCACTATTTAACCCATCGGACTACCTGGTTTCACCTTTCAACTCAACGAATAAGTTTTTGTCTGGCGAATATTTTTTAACACAGCAGCAAGAGGACGTTAAGAGTCAAATCATCGATTCACTAAAATCACCCAAAGAAGCGAACTTCATTTCAATCGTAGGCAGTGCGGGAACAGGAAAGACCCTACTAACATACGATATCGCAAAGCATCTTATGGGCAGTAACATAAAGCCGCTCATAATCCACTGCGGACAACTAAATAATGGCCACATAGCGTTAAAAAGTAATGGCTGGGCAATCACCGCAATAAAAAACTACGGAAACTACGACCTTGCAAATTTTGATTTAGTTATCATCGATGAGGCGCAACGGATATACCCAAACCAGCTAGATACTATTGTGGAGAAAGTAAAGCTAACCAAAGGCCTCTGCATTTTCTCGCACGACAAACGTCAAACCCTATCGAACTGGGAAGAAAAGAGGATGTAAGCGGAAAGATTGAATCAATCAAGCCCATCACCCAATACAAACTTTCGGAGAAGATAAGAACAAACAAAGAAATAGCGGCATTCATAAAAATGCTTTTCAACAACAAGAAATCTCTACCCATTTCAAGCAATAGCAACATCGAAATAAATTATTTCAACACCACCGAAGCCGCAAAAAGTTACCTCGATGCACTAGATGAAACCAAATGGGAAATCTTGCGATTCACCCCATCACAGTATTATAAAGAACATCACGAGAAATATTCAGAAGCATCCTGTAAAACATCACACCAAGTAATTGGGCAAGAGTTTGATGGCGTAGCGGTAACGATTGATAGGTTCTTCTCTATGACGAGAAAGGCAATCTTATTTACAAAGATGAGCGTACTACGCCCCACGCAAGATGCTATTCCAAAACATCACAAGAACCAGAAAGAGATTGAACCTAGTAATCATAGGCAATGAAGAATTGCTGAATAGATGTATCACCATCCTGCAATAGCCATTTAGCAGACTTTTACAGATGATCGGCCAGCCACCAAACGACACCGCAGAAATGCTTGCTTAATATGTCAAGAACCGAGAGTTTGAGGCCTAACCCATCATTCAGCGGACCGTCAAAAGCTGCGCTTTTGTCGTCCGCTGAATTCAAACGTTAGGCAGCTCTGACATGTTTCCTGGAATTCAGCCAACGACCTTTGACGACCCGGAGTTCAAAGAGGATTCCGTGCGGAAACTCATAATTGCCCCGATCATCGCCCGATTGGGCTACCTGCCCTCTGGGGCTGTGAGAGTCACTCGAAGCAAGTCCCTTAAACATCCGTTCATTCGCGTCGGTACCCGCAATCATCCGGTAACGACGATCCCGGACTACACCTTTTACGTTGATGACAAGCCGCGTTTCATCCTTGATGCGAAGTCCCCAATTGAAGGAGTTCTTGCTGGAGATCACGTACAGCAGGCCTACAGCTACGCTATACATCCTGAGATTCGGTGTGGCGAATTCGGCCTCTGCAACGGTCGAGTACTTGCGATCTTCGACACTAACCAAGCCGAGCCACTACTTCATCTCAAGTTTGAAGAGTTCGAACCGCGGTGGTCTGAAATTGAAAAGCACCTTGCCGCAAAGTATCTCGCTGAACCTTTCCTCCGCCAATTCAAACCAGATTTCGGAATGGCGCTGAAGCGGATGGGAATAGGCCAAGATACCGAATTGGTTATGCTGGAAACACGGCTAAATCTCTTTGGTAGAGTCAATGACCAACTCATGACTGCGTCCGCTAACTGCAATTTTGGCTCTGGGGAGCACTGTGTAAGCTTTGACTTTCCGAGCGCTATGCTTGGGTCGATTGTGGCCGGTCTTCCACATCCTCTGGGAGTAAGTTTCTCCGAGGCACTTAGTCGGGCTCCTTATCAGGCCGCGGCTGGGCTTGTTATTGAGCTTGACCTGTCAGCAAGGCTTGGCGAGGAAACTCAGGGTCAAAGCGAAACGTTCATTCCACTGATCATTCAGGAAATACTTGCTTCGAGGTTTAATCCGACCGAAGTTCCAAATGACCCCAATGACATTCCTCCCCACGTTTTCAAGCTTCGAGATGCATTCGTCGTCAGAACGGGGAGTGAAAATGTCTAACCCTTCGTTCGAGCGTACCTGCGCCAAAAGCCGCGCAGGCCTCTCAACTCCACGTTAGACATCGGAGATACCCATGCCCTCCTCCTATGATCAATTGCATGACCAGTATTGGCAAACGTCAACACCTAAGGCTGGAACCCGCTATGAACGACTTGTCGCTTTCGTATTTAAGGCACTCAATACGAGCAGACAGGTCGTCCATGACATTAAGCTAATTGGTGCATCCGATGTAAAGCACCAAATTGATGTAACGATAAATGAGGGGAAAACCCAAAAACGGATACTGGTCGAATGTAAAGATTTCGACGTATCGTCAAACATAGTAGGTTTATCCATCATTCGAGACTTCGCGTCAGTGGTAGACGACATAAAGCCCGATGAAGCAATAGTCATAACTTGTGTCGGATTTACAGCAGATGCTCAGAAGTTTGCGAAACACAAAGGCATCAAGCTTGCTGTCCTCCGTGAGTTTCAGTCTGCCGACTTGGCGGGTAGGATAAGAAAAATATGTGTAACGATGCACATCATGCATATCACTGAGCCAAAGGTAGCTCTCAAGCTGAGCGAACAGGCAAACATAGACAAGCTTCAGCACGACATGGAAAAAGTAGGCATGTCGAGCTTGGGGATATGGAAAGGTCAGCCAATCTACCTAAATCTGGCTGACGAGCGAATTCAGATTAATGAATTCGTCGAGCAAAAATCGAACGAGTACCCAAGAAATATCCCCGGCCCCGTAGTACTGGAAATACCACTCACCGGAAGCACGATTGAAGTCGAATCATCTGGCGGAATCCCAATAGATGCCATGGTTCTAGAGTTCGAGGTTGTGCATGCAGACCAATACTTCGAGGTCGCATCTAACAAGATTGCTCGGTTGATTCTCGAAGGCTTTGATGGCAAGGACATCATTATCTTTGAGGAAGACCTCAAGCGTTTGTCGATTAACGAAGAAACAGGAGAGGTAAATGTCTAACCCGCCGTTCGAGCGGGACGGCGCAAAAGCGCGCCGCCCCTCAACTCCACGTTGGACTGCTTCTTGCTGCTGAGCGGACCTTCAGTGAGCAGGCCATTACTGGCAGAAATGGGTCGAAAGCGGAAGTAAGGCCCTCTACTTCTCAATGACAACTTAGACCAATGAACTACCGGCTGAAAATTTCCGTGGCATGCGGCAAGTAGGTCAATGTTCCACACTCAACAGCACTTGCCCGGGTGTCCGTTCCACGTCTACGCCGTTCTCTGTGGTGATATAGCTTAGATAACAGTGAGGCCTGGGGTTGGTCAGTACAGCGGAGTTCAGGATCGCATATACAACCCCTTCACACCTTGCTGAGATTGTCACAAGACCGGGATGGCCTTCATGGTGCAGTCTTCCGCCTACTTGGTGCGTTAGCGTGTAGTTCTCCTTGTCGACAAGCATCGGGTACTTGCTTGCCGCATTGCGCAGATCGATAAGAGCCGCGTCACAACGCACAAGATGCACACGGCGTTCAATGCGGATGCCTGGCTCGATGAATCCAGCATCATCCAGTAATCCATGGCGCCAATGGTGAACAGTTTCGTAGATGGTCGTTTCGACTGAATCCGCGCCGTACCAGACACCAAATGACCCGTCGGAAAACCGGCTACTTGTCCACCGCCTGAAAGGAAAGCCGATCGCTTCAACCCAGGCAGCCTCCTCGAATGGGCGATGTATGACTGGGGTGTGTGAAATGTAGGTGGCAGGCTTGGCTTGAAGCTCCAAATCGATAGCAGCCTGCCAATCTTCCGGCCTGGCGCTCAAATCATCGAACAGATTTTCTGATACGCGAAGCGACACGATATTGCGATAGAGATCGCCGTGCGTATCTGCAAGTTTCAACCGGGTGAAAATTCCGTCAGTCGTCACTGTCCGCGCATCCTGTCCAGATAGCTGCGCACCATGAGCAACCCGGCGAAGCCGAACGTGCCGATTACCTCGACGGGGGATGCACCCTCGAAAGCCTTGTTCCGGGTACTCATCCACTTGTACGCCAAATCCCGGTTATGCGGGAACAGTAAACGCAGGTTTTTGTGGATTGCCAGAAGATGTCCAGCGCGCTCGGTCGCGTCGCGGCTTGTTGCTATAGGCGCGCCTTTGCGATACCGGGACAGCGCCCCGCGATTATCGCGAGCCAGCCCCAGCAAGTCCAACTGCGCTTCTGTGCTGAGTGCCCAATGCTCAAAGAGCTGCATCAGCATTTTCGCGATAGCGCCACGGTCTGGGGTGCCAGAGACTTCTGTTGTTTGTGCGTTTGTCATTTTGATTACCTCCGGTACGAGATAAGTGTAACAAAAAAAGGGATAAATGCAACGCAATATCTTGACTTCACCCAACGCGCATTCTCCGGTAGAGTTCGAGGGTTCATTTCCATCAACCCTCCAATAAAGTGGCAGCATGAGTACAAATAATCCAGATTCTGATCCATTCGCCTACATGGCCGATTTGCCGGACGGCTTGTCCGAAAGCGAGAAAGCCGGGTTCGAGCAGCAACTGAGTGAAAAACAGCAGCAACTGGAACGCGTTTCGGGCGCTGACACAATGGAACGTGCCCGCCTGCAACTGGACATCGCCGAAATTCTGGTTTTCCTGGAACGCAAGGAAGAGGCCTGGAATCTGGCGCGCGAGGCCTTTGATACCGCCTTGAAACATGAAGCCTGGCAGGACGCCGTGGAAGCCTGCAATGTGCTCTACCAGACGGAACAGCCGGCCTCGATCCCTGCGCTGGGGATGGGTGTCTGGCTGGCAGTGACCTTCCCGGTCGCACCGGAACTCACTTATGCCATGCTTGAACATGTCGTGACTGAAACGCCCGCGCATTCGGATGGCGCAGCGCTTGCTGCGGTTACGACGCGCTATGTGATTGATATTCGTGCCGATGATGCGCAGCATGAGAATCTGAGCCTGCTGGCGAATAATCTCATCGCCCGCGTGGCCGCGCGCCACAGCAACGTGCAGGACCAGCAGGCGCTGAATGCCTGGATGGACAAGCTGGAATTGCGCGATCCGCAGGTATTCCTGCCCCGCTTAAGCCAGGTTGTGAATGCCATCGCCGGTGATGCCTGGTGGTTTGACCGTAACGCCTTGCGCGATAAATTGCCTCATTAAAGTCATCTCGCAGCCCAAGTGGCAAGCTGGGTTAAAATGAGATCTGCCAGTTCAATACACCTTTCCCCAAGAGGCCATCATGAATCCCCGTACCGTTGCCACTACCCCATTCAACGACCAGAAGCCGGGCACCTCGGGCCTGCGCAAGAAAGTGACGGTTTTCCAGTCTGCCCATTATCTGGAAAATTTCGTCCAGGCTATTTTCGACACCATTGCAGCCCCGGCGGGCAGCACGCTGGTGGTCGGCGGCGACGGGCGCTACTACAACCGCGAAGCGATCCAGATCATTCTGAAAATCGCCGCGGCCAACGGTTTTGGCAAGGTGCTGGTGGGGCAGGGCGGCATTCTTTCCACCCCGGCGGCTTCCTGCGTGATCCGCAAATACCAGACCTACGGCGGCATCATCCTTTCCGCCAGCCATAACCCGGGCGGCCCGGACGGCGATTTCGGCATCAAGTACAACACCGCCAACGGCGGCCCGGCACCGGAGAAGATCACCGATGCGATTTTTGCACGCAGCAAAACATTGGACAGCTACCGCATGGTCGATGCGCCCGATGTGGCGCTGGACCAGCAGGGCAGCTTCAGCCTGGGCGGCATGACGGTGGAAGTGATCGACCCGGTGGCGGACTATGCCGACCTGATGGAATCGCTGTTCGATTTCGCGGCCATCCGCACGCTGATCAAAGGCGGCTTCCGCCTGTGTTTTGATGCCATGCATGCGGTGACCGGCCCGTATGCCAGAGAGATCATCGAGCAGCGCCTCGGCGCGCCTGCCGGCACGGTGATCAACGGCGTGCCCCTGCCCGATTTCGGCGAGGGCCACCCCGATCCCAACCTGACCTATGCGCATGAACTGGTCGAGATCATGTACGGCGCTCTCTGCTGCCTCTCGAGTCCCGCTATCACGCCGGATTGGCGGCTCCGCTCAATCCGGCGTGAAGAGGGACGCAGGCTCGCTGCGCGAGGCTCAATCGGCGCGCCCGATTTCGGCGCGGCCTCGGATGGCGACGGCGACCGCAACATGATTCTGGGCAAGCATTTCTTCGTCAATCCATCCGACAGCCTGGCGGTGATCGCTGCCAATGCGAAGCTGGCGCCGGGTTATGCAAAAGGACTGGCAGGCGTGGCGCGCTCCATGCCGACCAGCGGGGCGGCCGACCGGGTGGCCGCGAAGCTCGGCATCCCCTGCTACGAAACGCCGACCGGCTGGAAGTTTTTCGGCAACCTGATGGATGCGGGCAAGGTCACCCTGTGCGGCGAAGAAAGCTTCGGCACCGGCTCCGACCACGTGCGCGAAAAAGACGGTCTGTGGGCGGTGCTGTTCTGGCTCAATATCCTGGCCAAGCGCGGCCAGTCGGTGGAGGACATCGTGCACCAGCACTGGGCGGAGTATGGCCGCAACGTCTATTCGCGCCACGATTACGAGGGCCTGCCGTCGGATGCGGCAGCGGATTTGATGGCGCACCTGAAAAGCCAGTTTGCCAGCCTGCCGGGCCAGAAATTCGGCAGCTACACCGTCAAGCTGTTTGACGATTTCAGTTATACCGATCCCATCGACGGCAGCGTGAGCACCGGACAGGGCCTGCGCGTCATCTTCGAGGATGGCTCGCGCATCGTGTTCCGCCTCTCCGGCACCGGCACCGAAGGCGCCACGTTGCGCATCTATCTCGAAGCCTTCGAATCCGATGCGGCGCGGCAGCGCATGGATGCACAGGAAGCGCTGGGCGAGCTGATTGGTATTGCGCACGAATTGTCGCAACTCAAGGCGCGCACCGGGCGTGAACAGCCGACGGTGATTACGTGAGTGTGAATTGTGAAATGTGAAGCCGCTTCGCTGTGAAATGTGAAGGGTTTTCTTTTCACGCTTCACCTTTCACTTCTAAACGGGTTAAGAAACTTATGAACAAATCCTATTCCGACGATTCCATCCGCGTCCTGCGCGGGCTGGAGCCGGTCAAGCAGCGGCCGGGCATGTATACGCGCACCGACAACCCGCTGCACATCCTGACCGAAGTGGTGGACAACTCCGCCGACGAGGCGCTGGCGGGATTCGCCAAGGTCATCACCGTGCGCCTGCATGCCGACGGTTCGGTCTCGGTGAGCGACGACGGGCGCGGTATTCCGGTGGGGATTCACCCCGAGGAGGGCGTGTCGACGGTCGAGGTGGTGTATACCCGCCTGCACGCGGGCGGCAAGTTCGACAAGAAGGCCGGCGGTGCCTACCAGTTTTCCGGCGGCTTGCATGGCGTCGGCGTGTCCGTGACCAATGCGCTGTCGAAGCGGCTGGAAGTGTCGGTGACGCGCGAGGGCGGCGTGCACCATATCGTGTTTTCTGGCGGTGACGTGGTGGAGCCGCTGTCACAGATCCGTACCGCGCCCAAGCGTGCTACCGGTACTTCCGTGCGGATATGGCCGGACGCCCAGTATTTCGACAGCGGCGATATCCCGCCCGATGCAGCTCGAACGGGTCTTGAAGGCCAAGGCGGTGCTGCTGCCGGGCGTGCGCGTCAGGCTCGAGACCGAGGACAGGGACGGCAATCTCAAGGATGAAAAAGAGTGGCTGTATCAGGATGGCCTGTCCGATTACCTCAAGTCGCAACTTTCAGATTATCTGCTCGACGGCCTGTTCTGGAAGCTCGCCAAGTATGCGCCTGCTTCGCACGAGATCTTTGCCCAGGGCGAGGGCGCGGAATGGGTGCTGGCCTGGACGGAAGAAGGGCCGATCGTGCGCGAGTCCTACGTCAACCTGATCCACACCCCGGCCGGCGGGACGCATGAATCCGGCCTGCGCGACGGCGTGTTCAATGCGCTGAAGAGTTTCATCGACCACCACAGCCTCTTGCCCAAGGGCGTCAAGCTCACGGCGGACGACGTGTTCAGCCGCATTTCCTTCGTGCTCTCGACCAAGATGCTGGACCCGCAGTTTCAGGGACAGACCAAGGAAAAGCTCTCGTCGCGCGACGCCCTGCGCCTGGTGACTTCGATGGTGCGCGACCCGCTCGAACTGTGGCTCAACGAGCATCAGGAAGCGGCGAAAAGAATAGCCGATCTGGCCATCAAGGCTGCGCAGGTGCGCCAGCGCGCCGGGCAGAAGATCGAGAAACGCAAGTCCTCCGGCGTGGCGGTCTTGCCGGGCAAGCTGGCCGATTGCCAGTCGGACAATCTGGAAGAACGCGAACTGTTCCTGGTCGAGGGCGATTCCGCCGGCGGTTCCGCCAAGCAGGGCCGCAACAAGGACACCCAGGCCATTCTGCCGCTGCGCGGCAAGGTGCTGAATACCTGGGAACACGAGGCCGACCGCATCTTCGCCAATAACGAGATCCACAATATCGCCGTGGCGCTTGGGTGTCGACCCGCATGGCCCGGACGATACGCCGGACCTGACCGGCCTGCGCTACGCGCGCGTCATCATTCTGGCCGACGCGGACGTGGACGGCAGCCACATCCAGGTACTGCTGCTGACCCTGTTTTACCGCCACTTCCCGGCGCTGGTGCGCAGCGGACGGGTGTGCGTGGCGCAACCGCCGCTGTACCGCGTCGATGTCCCGGCTCAGGGCAAGAACAAGCCGGCAAGAAAATTCTACTGCCTCGACGACGGCGAACTGGAAGGCACGCTGGATCGCCTGCGCGCCGACAAGGTGCGCGAGGGCGCGTGGCAGGTTTCGCGCTTCAAGGGCCTGGGCGAAATGAACCCGGTGCAGCTATGGGAAACCACTCTCAATCCCGATGCGCGCCGCCTGCTGGTGCTGCGTACCGAGGATTTCAGCGGCTATGTGCGCGAAGTGTTCAACAAGCTGATGGCCAAGTCCGAGGCCGCCTCCCGCCGTGCCTGGATGGAAGAGGCGGGACATCTGGTGGAGGCGGACGAATGATGGATGTTTGCCCGTCCGCACCTCAGGGTGTGCTTGGAAAGTAGTTCAAAACAAGACGTTATTTTAAAATTGAAACTCGCGCGAGGAGGTATGTATGAATAAAACATGGGTGCCGGTCACGGTTCTCCCCTTTCTGCTCCTGGGGGCTGTGGGTAATGGTATTGCTGGTCCTCTGGATCAGCTGAAGAATTTCAGGCTTGATCCGAAGGGTATTGCCAAGCCGAAACAGACCGCTGTGGAATTTCAGTTTTCGAATTTCAAATTGAAGCCGGATTCGGGCCGGGATTCACGGATCTGGACCGTGGACCTGCGAATCAGTGAGTCGATCGAGCATGCCTATCTGGTCAGAACCGTCTTTCAGAACAGGGGCGGCGATGCACTT